>CAVYQO010000011.1:0-706486 GCA_963770655.1 uncultured Chloroflexia bacterium
TCGATTGCCTCAACCAGGCGGTAAGCATTTAGGCTTAGCTCTCCGGTTTGCTGGCGTAGGAAATACTCGCCTGCTTGTGCTGCTTCAGGATAGACAGCGCGCCCGCGGAGATTTTCGAGATATATTCTCCCGGATTGGATCGTGTCAACCAGGATCGTTACATCCTTCGGCTGGACTCGACCATATAAGATCGCTTCCGGCAAGTGCAGCAGGTTGGCTGCAAAACGGTGCCCGCCAATATGTGTGCACTCCCAGACCGCCTCGCCGACAAGTTTATTGAGTGCGTCGAAGATTGGATATCCAAACCGAGAACAGCACAGGTCGCGCCGTCCGTTGGTGCAAACCAGGTATAAGGGATCCGTCACGAGATGCGCTGAGTAGTCGGTTTCGCCATGCAAAATTGCAGGGATATCCAGATCGAGGAGTTCCAAGTAGGAATTTAATTGAAAAAGATACAAGCGGGGGTGATTTTCACTCGCTGCACAAAGAAAACAGTGGAGCGACCCAGTAGTAGGGTTGGAGCTGCGCTTGATCAGCAAAGTTTTTGTATTGGACAAGCTTTTTGATAGCTCGTTTAGGCGCTGTTTAACCTCCTCGGGAAGGCTGCTTTTCGGCAGCGCTTTATCTTCCCAGGCATAATTGTATTCCAGCAGAATATAATTTTCCGTTCGGGCAGCGGAGCCGTATAACGGTTCGCCGGCCCGGATAGAAAGAATCGAGCAGTACTCTTCAGGATTTTTCTTTTCTGGGATGTTGTTCATCCGCAACTCCTCTTTGGCGCTCAACGAATCCACTTTCGAAAATGGATCAACCTCTCTACTTCTTCATAACCCAGCGCCTGGTGGGCTTGCAGGCTGATCAGGTTATCGATTTCACAATCGGAAGCCATTTCTTGATAGCCTTGTGCAGCGGCCCAAGTTTCAGCAGCGGCCATCAGCTCCCCGCCCACACCCGTGCGGCGAAGATCTGCATCGACATACCAGCCTTCGATATATCCAACCGGTTTCGTATCACAGCCATAGGTATCGATATGGATCGAGGCCTCCAAGAAACCGCCCAGCCGGCCATCGGGTCGTTCAGCCACGAACACAGGCTGGCGCGGGTCGGCCAGGATTTCTTCCATTTCATGGCGAAGATCCGCAGGTTCTTGGTCAGGCCACAGTGCAAGCCGCATTCGTGACCATTCGTCATAATCGGTAGGTTCGAGTGGGCGGATTTTCATGCTGCGGCTCTCCTGGTTTCTGTTGTAATCCGTCCTGCCAGGGCGAGGGCAATTTCAGCGGTGCGCGCCTGCAAGCGCTTCAGCGAGATTCGAACAGGCGGTCGCCAATTCGGGGGCGCCAAAGGTGCAGCTTTCGACGTCTGCCAGCGCCTGGTAGATCAGTCTCAGTAAACGCCTGGCTTCGGTGGGCGTTAGATCCAAAAGGGGGAGTGATTTTTCCATTTGGATGGTGTGCTGGCGTAGATGGGAGGTAAAACGTCCCAGACGAAAACGAACTGGCATCGGTTGGCTCTCCCAAAAGACTACCTGGGCATCCAATTCCGCCTCGTTAATCCCATCGAGAGTGGACAAGATGCGCAGGTGAAGAAGATCGTAATAAGCCAGTA
Source organism: uncultured Chloroflexia bacterium (assembly GCA_963770655.1). Taxonomy (GTDB): domain Bacteria; phylum Chloroflexota; class Anaerolineae; order Anaerolineales; family UBA4823; genus CAZAGA01. The sequence continues at coordinate 1,609 of CAVYQO010000011.1, forward strand.
TTTCCGAAAAGCTGCCCGCCTCTTTAAGTTGGCGAAAAGTGTCGCCGATCCAAAAAGACTCCCAAGGCCTCATCGGACATTTCCAGCGGGCGATCATCGTTAGCGCGTTCGCGTTCGATGGCATACGCAGTGATCGCAAAAAATGTCCCTTCTGCCTGGACGATATGGAGCAGTGTGGTGCACAGCGGCCATTGCCCTTCCGCGGGCGCTTGTTCCGCTTGCAGATCTATAACCCCAAGAAGAATCGCCTGCAGATCGCGATAGGCGCTGTGATACTGCCCTAGCAGCCGTTGTGCAGTGCTGAAAGGCTGAATCCTGTTTCGTTCAATTGTAAGGTGGGCTGAAAGTAGATTTAGATCTTCCAGAGTGCGAAAGAATGAAAAACGCACTCCTTCGGTGTAGTCGCCCCATTCCCAGGGCAGCTCAAGATCGTTATCATTTAGACCCACGGTCAGCCGTGAAAACGCGAAAACTGCCTGTTCCAGATCGCTCATCGGTATTTATCCTTGAAAGGGTCGTTAAATAAAATTTCCAGCGCAAATGCGTGCGCTGGAAATTTTATCAGAAAACGAATTAGTCGGCGGCGCGTGCGCCTAAAGCTCGGTCCAACATCATAAGTCCTCTGAGGAGCATCGCCAATCATGTCGAGGGTATCGACAAGCTGCTGAGCGTTCTTTTCCTCTTCGACCTGTTCATTGATGAACCAGTGCAGCATCACCTGAGTGGGATAGTCATTTTCTTTAATCGCCTGGGCGTAGATGGTATTAATCAGGCTGGTGACTTTCTGCTCATGCTGCAAGACGTGATCGAACACGTCTGCTGGAGAGCCCCATTCCACCATCGGCGCCGAAATGGCCTGCAGGGTGACTACGCCGCCGCGATCGTGAATGTACTCATAGAACTTCATGCCATGCTCGTATTCTTCTTCGCTTTGCACCTTCATCCAGTTTGCAAAACCAGGCAGGTTCTTGGCTTCGAAATAGGCAGCCATGGAGAGATACAGGTAGGAAGAATAGTGTTCGTGATTGATCTGGTCGTTCAACAGGGTTAGTAATTTTTCTGATAGCATTATCATATTCCTTTCAACAAGATTTAGGTTATTTGAAAATCGTTAGATGCCCTAAGGCGCTTTGGGTTACATACTAGATTATATTGCTAATAATCATCTAAAAACCCAACTCTGTCAAGATGTCTTTTTCGCTGCGCTGGTTAGACGCTGAGCCTGGCTTACCCAGCAATTCTTCCCAGAACCGGTCATCATAGCGCCGCGAGCGAACTGGCAGCGGCATGGGCACTCCCCAACCTAACAACAGCACTTCCTCCTTAGGCTGCAAGCGGGCCAGCATCCCGCGCAATGACTCCCGTCCGGCCAGGCCGGATAGCACGGCGTGGATATCATCATCGTCGCCAAGCCAGCCCGAGATCCGCGTGCCGAGTTGAGACATGACTTCATCGTAAATCTGCGACGGGCGTTGGTCGATGATTAAAAGCGTGACATAGTATTTGCGCAGTTCACGGGCAATGGTGCTGAAGGTGGTCTGGGCCGCCATTGAACGGTTTAGCAATTTATGGGCTTCTTCAACCACGATCACCAATGGCCGCGGCTCTTCCTTTCCTGAAGTGCGGAAGCGGTTGGTGCGCTCTTCCCAGGCCTGGCGGATCCGGCGGGTGAGCAGGTTGCTGACCAGCAGGTAATCCAGGTCAGTGCTCATGATCGCCAAAGGATAGGATTACGTGCTGGCCGGCTTCAAGGATTTGATCATTTCGCTGACGGTATCGACGGCGGGTTTTTCAAGCACATAGGGCAAGCGAAAGACCCGCCCGAGCTTGGAATGTAGACCTTCGGCGGCGGCAATATTGACGCCTTTTTCGTTTGCCCAGTGGGCGATGCTTCCGGGCGCGGGGATTTTTTTGCCTTTATCGTCTTCGATCATTTCATTGGTCATCTTCATGAAGGCCTGGAACCAATACTCGCGCCCAAACGTGCTCACCAAGGCATCCAGGGTGGTCGGGGTGGTTTCCTTCAGGTTGAGTTCCTGGGTGAGCAGTTCGATATCTTCGGGCATGATATCGCTCATCGCAATTTCCAGGTTGAAGTCGGGAGGAGTATTGCGAATCATAGCGCCGCTGCCCAGGCCAACCACACGCACGCGCGCGGCGAACTTGCTCTTCAGCCCGATCACCCGCAGGTTCGTATCAGAGGACGTGTCGTCATAGGCATATTCATTGTGCATGTCCAGGACGAGCACCGAGGCTTTGTTGTACTGGATCAGGCCGGCCAGAACCAGGCGGGTCAAGAAGGATTTGCCCGTGCCGGTAGCCCCGAATACACCCGACGAGCGTTGAACAAATTTATCCAGGTTCAAGGCCACCGGATGCTCCTGTTCACGGGTATAGCCGATGATGAAGTTGCCTTTTTCTTCAGGTTTGCCAAAGATCTCAGCGATGTCGCCCTGGTTGGCCATGCGCACCAGGGCATGGTGAGGTGGAACGGTTTTCACCGGCAGGGGGCGCGGTTGATGGCGCAAGCCTGCTTCAATCTCGGCCATCCAGTGCTCATAGGCAGACGAACCCAGTTCCGGGCCGCGTTCGAGCATTAAGGCAGGCAAGACCTCCAGATTTGTAAACAATGTCTGGCCGTGCAGCAGGGCGGCCAAGCCAGCCGGCAGGCGCGCCTCGGATTGCTCGTCGGCGAAGCGCGGGTCGGTTGAGCCCAACTGCAGGTCGGTCACCAACCCGTAGAACTGCCAATTGCCGCTTTCGATGACCACGAACGCGCCTTCTTGAACTTGCTGGGCGGGCACAGTCAGGCGGACGCGGAAACTTTCCTTCAAACCCCCGCCAACAATATAGCCGATCGCTGATTGTGGATTGGCGATTGCTGATTTTTGATCCCTGATTGTTGATTGTTGACTTAACACAGACACCGTCGCTTTCTGGAAGTAAAATTTTTTGCGCTGCTAGCTGTTGCGGTCATCGAAGCCGAAATTTCATACCCTGCTTGGAGAAGGGATTCAAGAATCATAAATCTGAAATATCGCTTAGCGCAGAAAGCACACTCATTAACGTTGCGTAATCGTCGCGCAGCAGGGTGATCAGCTCCTGGGTGGCGCGGCTGCTCCACTCAGGGTCGCCGACCTGGCGCTGAGCGCGGCTGGCTTGCTGGAGATGGGCAGCCAGGAGCTCGCCAACAGGTAGATCAATCGAACGCAGGATGTGGCGGAAATAACCAAACCGGCCAGCAGAGGTGAACTGGCACAGCTCTGCGTCGTCGCAAAGGTAAATTTTGTCCAGGCTTAGGGGTGGGCGCGGCGGCAGCAAATGTTGGATCCGTCCAGCCTGGCTATATCCTACAGCCAAAACGCTCATCTCGATCGGTACATTACGGTTCAGGCGGTTATCCGCGATAACGGCTTCGAGGGAAGCGGGGTCCAGACGATTCGGCGGTCACCAACTGGCGCACCAGGCCGTCGTCGTCGATGTGCATGTCGTAAATCAAGCCGTAGACCTGGCAATTTCCATCCAGCGGCGTGCTCACCAGCGCGCCAAAAGCTGGAGCGTTTAGCTGGTTGACCCGGCAGCCAACCACAAAACCAGCCGTACCGGCGCGCAACAGGCGTCCTATTTCAATCATGGTCATGGCGAATACCTCGTTCGGGCACCCAGATTTTTTGGCATATTGTTTATTCGATACATCGCCGACATCGATCCCCTGGCTGCGCAGCTCGGCCAAGATCATTTGGGTGACCTGAGTTTTATCATCCAGGGTGACCACCGCAGTTTCGTGGGCGCGATGGAGAAGATAGGGATAAGGACGGCTGCCCATCAGGCGACATTGGCTGATCAGGGTGGCATGAAGTTGGTCCAGACGGCTGGGATCAGCAGCCACCCAGGCTGGCAGCTCAACTCGAGCTAGCTGGGATGCACCCGGGCGGCCTACATTCAAATAGAAAAAATGCAGCGCAAGCGGACCTTGATAATTTTCAGCAGATTTTGACTGGATTGCAAATACCGCCGAGCGCTCTCCTGGGTTCAACAAACTATGATACAGGTCTAAGTCGGTGACTCCATCCAGAGGACGTTTGTCTTTGATATGCGCCAGCTCATTTTGTGGGGTGATTGCCACCTCGAGCAAACGCACAACCAGGTTGGCTGAGGGTCTGTCGACATATCCGGCGGTGATCACCTGCAATTCGTGCAGTTGGGCAAGCACATCGAGATATTCGGCAAGGCTCTTTTGAAAATCAATCGCATCATCAGCGTCCTTTGCGCCCCAAAGCTCCATGGGTCCATCGGTAAAGGTAATCACTGGGGCGGGAGCTGATTGGGCAAGCTCAATCAGCATGCGCCGCTCGCGGCAGGTCTCGCTGCAAAGCCAGAGCGGCCTCGCTCAGCGCACCGCCGTAGGGAGAACGCAGCGTATTATCATAGAGCAGGCGGCTTTCCACAAATGTCTGGGGCGGTTCTGCGACCCCCAGACGCATCTGGATTGCGCCGACGTTAATCAGCCCATACATAATTTCGGCGTGGCGATCAGGCGTAATCTGCGAGCCATCAGCAGCCAGGATCGTTGCCGTCTGCGGCAGGTCGGGCTGAGGGAACGATCCGTCCAGCGCCTCTTGCCTGCCGGTGGTTTCATCGGCGGGTAAGGCGCAGCGTAAATTCGGATCATATTGGCGCGTGACCAGGTTTACTTTATCGCGGAGAATTCCATGGCTGCATGAGTAATCCTGGAGATGTTGGCGCGCTTTCTTGGCGCAGAATTCGCAGGGCTTGCTCTCGGGCTGGCGCGCTTTTGCCGAGTTCCTGAACTTGAATGCGGACTTGCTGAAAATCCAATGACATGGCGCTCCCCAATACCAGAACAATTGTTTGAATGATTGTAAAGCCTACTTGCAGACAGCGCAAGGGCAATTCGTGCTTGTTTTACCTCCCGCTCAACCGGTTCGGAGGTAGAATTGGAATAGATGATCACAACCATGACCGCCTCCGAAACTGCTCGAACCGGCGCCGGCCTGCGCCCTTTTGAAGCCCGGCGCGATCTGAAGGCCGTGGCTGACCTGATCGAGCTTGGTTTTGCGGATACTTTAGATGATGACGGGCGCCGCTACCTGAGCCAGATGCGGGCGACTGCCAATAGCTACAACAGCCTGGGGTGGTTTGGCCTCGCCGGCGGGCTGGCCAGCTATTCAATGTCCGGTTTTGTTTGGGAAGAAAATGGCCGCCTGATTGGCAACTTGAGCCTGATTCCGTATCTCATCGGGGCGCGGCGCTGTTATATGATCGCCAATGTCGTTGTGCACCCGGATCACCGCCGGAAAGGCATCGGAAGAGCGTTAACCGTCAAAGCGATCGAGCATGCCCGACACATGGCTTGTCCGGTCGCCTGGCTGCAGGTGCGCGCCGAAAACAGCACAGCAATTGCCTTGTACCAGTCGTTGGGTTTTCAGGAGCGCGCCCGCAGATCCACCTGGCACAGCCAGAGGGATCTGCCTGACCAGGAACTGGCTGGCGAGCTCAAAATCACGCCGCGCCAGATGCAGCATTGGGTGGCGCAGCGCGGCTGGCTGCAGGCGAATTACCCCAAAGAACTGTTGTGGAACTTACCGCTCAGGTTGAACGCCCTGCGCCCGGGGCTGTTTGGCGGTTTTACGCGCCTATTCAGCGACTCCTCGATTTCGCAATGGTCGGTGCAGCGCGGTGGAAAGTTATGCGCGGTTGCAGCCTGGCAGTCTGCACAAGCCCGCCATAATATTCTGTGGCTGGCGGCGCCTCCCGATGCGGATGAGCGCGCCCTGCAGTCTTTGCTGGAGTATGCCCGGCAAAGAATCCCATCCAACCGCCCGCTGAGCCTGGATTATCCGGCCGGCCAATCGGAAACAGCGCTCCAAAATGCTGGCTTCCGCCGTCAGCAGACTTTAATTTGGATGGAAATAAAATTCTGATAAAATCCATAGGTTGGTTCTGATAGCTAGCGAAAATTCATTTGACTTTCAACTCGAGAGGGCGTATACTTACGCCCAAGTGGAGTAACCTGCATTGCGAGACTTATCGTTCGAAGAATTGAATAGTGTGTAACACAACCAGGCACGCGTGCGCGCGTGCCTTTTTTGTTCAATTTCTCACTTACAAAGGAGTGTAAAACTAATGGACTACGGCATGATCGGTAAGATCGAAAAGGCCAAGCGCTACGCCCAGGAACGCGATCGCGTCCGCTTTGAAACACTCACGGTAACCTTCGATGGCGAAAATAACCCCCACACGGTGCGAATGAACAGCGGCGTCTGGCAGTGCGACTGCGATTTCTTTCAAAGCCGCGGCCGCTGCAGCCACACCATGGCCCTGGAAATGATTTTGGAAGACATGCTGCCCGAGCCGGTGGAATAAGACGGAGGTATGATTCGCAAGCTAACATGTGTTAACATAAAAGACGAGCTCTGATATGTGCTCGTCTTTTGCGTTATGAACATCGGACAAAACCTACAACAATTTCAGACCAGCTAAAAGGAGAACAACATGAATAAAACCTTTCCGAAAGTTTTTTCATTGATCATGATCCTGGCGCTTGTGCTCATGGCGTTGCCTGTAGAGACAAGCCCAGGCGTTATCTGCCGATATCGTCATCAGCCAGGTGTATGGCGGTGGCGGCGCGACTACAGGAAGTCCGTCTTACAAGAATGATTACGTCGAGCTTTTCAACCGTGGTAGTGTTTCCGTATCGCTATCCGGATGGTCGGTTCAATATGCTGCCACCGCTGGTAGTTCTTGGTCAAAAACTAATCTCCCAGCTTATACACTTAACCCTGGACAATATTACTTAATCCAACAGTCAGGTGGCAGTCAAGGAGCAAATTTACCGACGCCAGATGCGACTGGCACTCTTTCCATGAGTGCTAGTGCGGGAAAAGTTGCTCTTGTCAATAATACAACTACCCTAACAGGGACATGTCCAACTGGGGAATGTTGATTTCATTGGGTATGGACCAGGTACGAATTGTTCCGAAACCACTCCGACAACTCCAAACCTCAGTAACACAACAGCTGTTCTGCGTCTGGCTAACGGCTGTATGGAGACTGACAACAACGCCTTAGATTTCGCCAACAGTGTACCGACTCCTCGAAACACATTAACCCCACTTAATCCCTGTGTAGCGCCGGATGCAGCGCCGGAGGTAGCAGGAACATTTCCGGTTAACGGAGCTACCGACTTTCCGATCAACTCCAATCTTTCTGTGACATTTAGTGAGCCGGTCAATGTGACATCAGCATGGTTTACATTGGTTTGCTCCACGAGTGGCGACTGGTTGCTACCTCATTCAGCGGTGGACCATCGACATTCACCCTTGACCCCGGTATCGCGCTCACAAGTGGCGAAACCTGCACATTGACAGTACTGGCGAATCAAGTCAGCGATCAGGATGCAAACGATCCACCTGATAACATGGTGATGAACTTCACTGTTGGTTTCACCCCTTATGATGTGTGCACCACATCGTTTACACCTATCTACCAGATCCAAGGCCGGGAATAACCGCAGCGATTACAGGCAATGTCACCACGAAAGGTGTTGTGGTCGGTGATTTCGAAGGAACCGCCGCCGCTTCCGGTTTCTACATCCAAGACCTGACCGGCGATGGCGATCCAGCCACCTCGGATGGCATCTTTGTCTATACCGGCAGTTCCGACCTGGTCAGCGTGGGACAGGTGGTGCGGGTGACAGGCTTTGCCCGCGAGCGCTTCAACCAGACCACGATCAACGGCTCGAACAGCAACAGCGCTGCCGTGCCGGCGGCGAATATCGTGCAGTGCGGGACCGGCTCGGTCACACCGACCGATGTGACCTTGCCGGTGACCAATCTTGACGATTTTGAACAATACGAAGGCATGCTGGTACGCTTCCCGCAGACGTTGGTCATTGCGGAATATTTCAACTATGACCGCTTTGGTGAGATTGTGCTTGCCCAACCGCTGGCCGGCGAAGCGCGGGTCTACACTGGGACAGCCATCGACGAACCTGGCGCAGCGGCAAATGCCCGCACCGCCGCCAATGCCTTGAGCCGCATCACGCTTGATGATGCGCAGAGTGCACAAAACCCATCTACTTTGCGCCACCCGAATGGGCTCCCGTTCTCGCTCAGCAACCTCTTCCGCGGCGGCGATACGGTGCAAAATGCAGTAGGTGTGCTTGGCTATGATTTCAGCCTGTATCGAATCGTTCCGACCGGGCCGGCAGATTACGTTGCCGCAAATCCGCGACCGGCTGCGCCTGAACCGGTGGGCGGTACCGTGCGTGTCGCTGCGATGAACACGCTCAACTTCTTTGTCACCGCCGATTATCCCTCGGGCGTGTTGGATAACAAATGCGGTCCACTCAACAATGTGGAATGCCGCGGCTGGGATAGCGACCAAGCGACCGAATTCACCCGCCAGCGCGATAAACTCCTGCAGGCGCTTTCCGGCCTCAATGCCGACATCATCGGCTTGAATGAACTGGAGAACTCGACGGGCGTCGAGCCGCTGGCCAGCATCGTGTCCGGCCTACCGGGCTATGACTATATTGCCACCGGCACCATTGGCACGGATGCCATCAAAGTGGGCATGATCTACCGTCCGGCCGTCGTCACACCAGTGGGCGACTTCAAGCTGCTCACCTCGGCAGTCGACCCGCGCTTCATCGATACCAAGAGCCGGCCGTCATTGGCGCAGACCTTTGAGGTAAACGCCACTGGTGCGCGCTTCACGGTGGTAGTCAATCACCTCAAGTCCAAAGGCTCGGACTGTATCGATGTGGGTGACCCGGATCTTGGCGATGGTCAGGGCAATTGCAGCCAGACCCGCAGAGCTGCTGCGGAAGCCTTGGTGGATTGGCTGGCCACAGACCCGACAGGCAGCGGCGACCCCGACTTCATCATTATGGGCGATCTGAACTCCTATGCTCAGGAAGATACCATCGATGAGATTAAGGCCGGTTCCGATGATATTGCTGGAACAGGCGACGATTTCACCAACTTGATCTCCAACTTCCAAGGTACTTATGCCTACTCGTACACATTCGACGGGCAGGCTGGTTATCTTGACCATGCCCTGGCAAGTGCAAGCCTGCTTACCCAGGTGACCGGCGCTGAAGACTGGCATATCAACTCGGATGAACCGGATGTTCTGGATTACGACACAAGTTTCAAGCCTGCTGCGCAGGATGCACTTTACGAAGTGAACGCCTATCGTACTTCTGATCACGATCCAGTGATTGTCGGCCTGGTTCCAAATGCCCCGCCCACAGTGGATGCGGGTGGGCCTTACAGCGTCAATGAAGGCAGCTCAGTAACTGTTACCGCCACCGGCAGTGATCCGAACGGCGATACGTTGACCTATGAATGGGATCTGGACAATAACGGTTCATTCGAGACGGCTGGGCAGAGTGCAACATTCTCTGCTGCAGGTCTGGACGGTCCTAATAGCTATACGATCCACGTCGGGTAACGGATCCCGGTGGCTTGAGCGCAGTTGACGCCGCCACTGTCGATGTTACCAACGTCGCTCCGACTGTTAATCCGCCGGCTGTCTCGCCAGAACCATCCACGGAGGGCAGCTTGGTCACGGTGAGTGCGACATTCACTGACCCAGCTCCGAACGACGCGCCATTCACTTGCACTGTGAATTTTGGTGATGGCTCCGGCGTCCAGATGGGAACGGTCAGTGGCAATACTTGCAGCGCTCCCAGTCATGCATTTACCACATGGGGAGCTTACCAGATTACCGTTGCAGTTACCGATAAGGACGGCAGTACCGGCACGACTAGTATCGGGCATACGGTGATCTTCAACTTCACCGGTTTCTTCCAGCCGGTAGACAATTTACCAGTGGTAAACACTGTCAAGGCTGGGCAAGCTATTCCGGTTAAGTTCAGTCTCGGCGGCGATCAAGGTTTGAACATTTTTGCCTCGGGTTATCCTAAGTCTCAGGTGATGGCTTGCAGCACGAATGTCAGCCTGGATGGGATTGAAGAAACAGAGACTGCTGGAAACAGCACCCTGTCTTACTCGGCGGGAAACATGCAGTATAACTATGTGTGGAAGACCGATAAGGCTTGGGCAAAATCTTGCCGGCAGTTGGTAGTTACCTTCGTGGATGGTACTACTCAACGGGCAAACTTCAAGTTCACCAAGTAAAGATGAAGATCTAGAAAAAAAGAGAACCGAATTTGTTCGGTTCTCTTTTTTTTGTTATTACTGGGCAGAGGGTTAGGCCAATTTTTTCCGTGGTAAACTTAGCCCGATGTCAATAAAATTGGGTACGCTTTGCTATATTCGCCAAGGGGGTAAGACACTTATGGTTCATCGAATTAGGAAGGCGAATGATATGCATCATGGGAAGTGGAATGGCCTGGGTGGGAAGCTTGAAGCTGGTGAATCGCCAGAGGAGTGCGCCATTCGAGAAATTTTCGAAGAATCTGGATTAACTGTAAATAATCTAATCCTGAAGGGGATGATCACATTTCCGGGATTTGCCAATGAAGAAGACTGGTATGCTTTTATATTTGTTGTAGATCATTTTGAGGGCGTATTAATTGATTCGCCGGAAGGTCCGTTGGAATGGATCGATGATTCGGCTTTGGTTGATTTGAACCTATGGGATGGCGATAAGATCTTCCTGAAATGGCTGGATAAGACTGGATTTTTCTCAGCAAAATTCACTTATATCAATGGGAAGTTTGTGGATTATGATGTTGCGTTTTATCCATAAGGCTGGCCGGGTTTGTGGGGCCAGTCTGGTGCGATTTCCTGGCGGAATAAGAATATTAGGATTACTTATTCGAATGATAAGTTTATGCACACCTGAGCAGCGGCTGATCGAAACAGGGACGTTGTTGGCATTTAATCATCCAACCCCGAGTTATCAATATCATATATTAATTGTGCCTAAAACTCCGTATCACGATTTGATGGAGTTTTCAGCACTCGATCAAGGATTTTTGACGGATCTGATCAGCAGCGTCCAAGAGTTGGTCAGGCGCTTTGATTTAGATAAGATAGGGTGGCGATTGATAACGAATGGGGGCAAATTTCAGGATCTTCCCTACCTCCACTTTCACTTGATTGCTGAATCGATACCTGAATCCAAAAATCGATGAGATAAACCTGGAAGTGTAGGTATCAATCATTTCGGAAACGCTTGTATAAACCTAAGACCTTATCTGAATATGAATATCCTGCGTCCATGGGTCCATAATACTTCAATGCCTCGCGCATGCTGCCGTATTTCTGGCGTAGTCCGGCTAACATTTTGCTGCCATACGAAATATTGAATTCGGGATCTTGAAGTTGCTCAATTTTTGGACGACTCACAAAGCAAGGACCGTTTTTGCACATGAAAGAGGCTGCCAGCCCATCGCGCGGCATCACCTGCATTAATCCGACAGCACCGCTATGTGAATAGGCTTGGGGATTCCCTCCGCTTTCTTGCAGGATCAATGCTGCCAGTAAATCTGGTTCTATTCCATTCTGGTCTGCGTAAAAAGTGATCAGCTCGCACCATTGTAAGATGTCATCAGAAAAACTTTGGCTTACATTGCAATTTTTTAAGGATTTCAGATTTTTTGGATTATCAACCTTGCTCGTTACATTTTCTGTTCCGACAGATTTTTCAGCCTGATTGTCCAACTCGCTGCCTGCGGCCTGGACAATGGTTGGATAGGATAGGCTCCCAGTTAAGAAATATAGAAATCCACCTAATAATGAACCGGCAAGAATTGTTACAAGAAGTGTAAACTTTCCGAAGCCATCCATTGTCATCTCCTCATACTACGAGTGAATTTGCTACTTGACAAAATAGAACAATTGATCTATAAATGAATAAGGTAGAATTAGAACAATAGTTCTATTATAAACATAATCTACCAGTTGTCAAGCAATAAGGAACTAGTAAAAGAGGTCATCAGGAGAGCAGATATGAGCGCCAATAATTATTCAGCACAATCCTTCGGACAAAAGTTCAATCAAATCCGCCTTCAGCGGGGCCTAGCCTTTGGGGTAATTATCTTAACCGCATTGGTAGCCTTCGAACTTTTTAACTACAGTACAACCGAATACGCTTTACAGGATTTGTTGGGCAATCTTAGTTTTTGGGGGGTATCTTGGGCAACAATCCTGGCTATAGCATTTTGCGGTATTGACTTTGCCGGAATAGCCCGACTGCACACTCCCGAATCCAGCAATGGCCAACCAAACGAAACCTGGTATTTATTTGGCGCGTGGCTGCTGGCTGCAACTATGAATGCTACTCTGACCTGGTGGGGTGTGTCCCTTGCTATCGTCAATCGCCAGGCGCTTGGAAATGCAGTGATCGAACGCGAAACGCTTCTTCGTGTCGTTCCGATCTTCGTTGCCGTCCTTGTCTGGTTAATCCGGGTGCTGATTATCGGTACATATTCTTTGGCCGGCAATCGCTTGCTCTCACAGCGTGAATATCGCAGCTCGAGCAGCTATCGTGGATCCTACCAGAATTCACAAATTTCCCAACCTAACAACCGCTCCCTTGGCGTGCCTGCGAACAATGCCAGTGCCAGCGCATCTTCGTTCCGATCCGCTCGTCCAGCAACACCCCAACCAACGAGCTACGATAATGGATACGCTCGTCAGGAACCCACCTATACCCCGGTACAATCTGCGAGCCCAGCCCGCAGCGCAAATCCTGGGGCGAGCAGCCAGCCAACCTCAAATCCTTACAATTCGAGGACGAACCCAAATCGACGGAACTAGGCCATTCCAATAAAAAACGGACTGCCCCAAGCGGTCCGTTTTTTATTGTATATTTTCAAACATTATTTAATTTGCAGTTATTTCATCCGGGCATTTTTCAGGAGCCAGGGTTAACCAAACCGTGAAACTTGTCCCTTGCTGAGAATCGGATTTCACATCAATTGTTCCGCCATGATTGTGGACAATCCAATATGCTATCGAGAGCCCCAGGCCAAATCCCTTGCCATCTTTCGAACGCGTCCGGCTTTTTTCACCCCGATAGAACCGGTCAAAAATAAACGGGAGATCTTCAGCGGGTATTCCTGGTCCATTATCACTTACTCTTACCCAGGCGCGACCAGTCTGTTTGCCAACACCTACAATAACTTCCCCGCCTTTCGGTGTATATTTTATAGCGTTGCTGATCAGGTTCAAGAAAACCTGTTTCAATCGATCCTGGTCGCCGCAAACCAAAACCTGATCGATCTCTGCAAGTCGCAGGCTCAATCGATCTTGAGCAAGGACTCTCATCTGCTGCATGACCTCTAAAACCACTGTATCCAACTCCACCGTACGATGGGCAAGTGGAATCTGGCCTGACTCTGCCTGAGCCAATAACAATAAGTCACCGACCAGGCGGGTGAGTCGATCGACTTCATTTTCGATGCTATCCATACTCTCTTCGTCCGTGCAGTTCATATAGCGCATCAGATCGACATTGCCTTTGATTACAGTCAGGGGAGTGCGCAATTCATGACCCACATCTGTCAGAAAACGCTTTTGGCTGTTGAATAAATCTTCAAGCCTACCTAAAGTCTGGTTGAAGGCCAGAATTAGTTGTCCAACCTCGTCTTCAGGCGGGCCGTGATATGGAATTCTCCACGATAGGTCATCGGCGCGGGTAATCTGCAGAGCGGTTTGAGTTACCAGATTTAGCGGTTTCAACGCTCGCCTGACGCTAAACCAACTGGCAATCCCAGCAATCGCCACAGCGATTGCTGAACCAACCAATAAAAATATTAGCAAGGTTTGTAAGGAGGCATAGAACATTTTTAGACTCATGCCAACTTGCACAACCCCAACCTGGCGATTACTATTCTGGACCGAGATAGGTATGGAGAGAACTCGAGTCCGAGCGCCGTATACCTGGGTATCACGCAGGGTCGTCCTGCTCGATGTTGAATTTCCTCGATCGAGGGGTTGCGCATACGCCCCCAGGTTCGCCGAGGAATATTTAAGAAAACCGTCGCGGCCCCAAATCTGGTAATAGACATCCGGAAGCTGATCCAACTCAGGGGCGGCAGCCAACTGCAACGTCCCTCGCTGGTCAACACGTAACGAACGGCGGATGGTTCCACCCGCCGTTTGTAAGTCACTATATATTTTCCCAGCTTGAGCCAGGCTGAAGGAAAAGTACAAAATCAAGCTAAATAGAAGCAGGATCCCCCCTACAATACCCATATTTAGCAGCGTTAAACGGCCACGAATGGACATTTTAACTTGCTATAAAGTGTAGCCCGAGCGCTGGAGAAGCCTGTCTAAGGAAATTCGATCGGTCAAGAAGCTTCTCGCAGGACGTAGCCCATGCCGCGGACGGTATGGATCAAGCGCGGTTCACCTTCGGTTTCCAGTTTTTGGCGCAGGTAGCGAATATAGACCTCGATGATATTACTCTCCCCACCGAAGTCATATCCCCACACCCGATCGAAGATCATATCCCGAGTTAAAACCTGGCGTGGATGGCGAAGGAACAAATCCAGGAGCTCGTATTCCTTTGCGGTCAAAGAGATCACCCTGTCACCACGGGATGCCTGACGTGTACCGGTGTCTAACACGAGATCGGCGAAGCGCAGGATCTGAGGCCGGCTTGGCTGCGCCCGGCGCAGCAATGCGCGGATACGCGCAAGTAGCTCATCCAGGTTGAACGGTTTGACCATGTAATCATCCGCGCCCATGTCCAACCCTTGGATTCGATCGTTAACCGTATCCTTAGCGGTGAGAATTAATATGGGCACTGGGCCGCCAGCCCGCAGGCGGCGACATACTTCCAAACCGTCGATTCCTGGAAGCATCAGATCTAATACAACCAGGTCAGGGGGGTTATCGCGCGCCAGGGTCAAGCCGGATTGACCATCCAGGGCAGTATCCACCTGGTATCCTTCATAAGCAAGACCGCGGCGCAAGAACTTCAAAATAGCTTCATCATCTTCAATAATTAAGATTCGTGCGGTCATAGGTCCTCCTCATTCTGTTTGTTTTAATATACCACAGCATTAAGAAAGAACAAAGACTTCTGTCAGAATAAGTACAGGGTATTTCGTTCTACACTGGATCGTCATAAAAATAAAGAAAAGGCCGCCCTTGCAGGCGGCCTTCTCGCAGACGATTGAAACTAGATGACTTCGACGACCGCGCCAGCAGCCTCGAGCTTGGCTTTCGCATCCGCAGCGACTTCCTTGCTCACAGCTTCCAACACTTTGCCACCGGCAGTCTCGGCCAGATCCTTGGCTTCTTTCAAGCCCAGGCTGGTGAGCTGGCGGATGACTTTGATGGTCTCGATTTTCTTCGGACCAGCGTCTTTGATAATCACATCGAACTCAGTCTTTTCCTCAACCGGTTCAGCGGGCGCGGCAGAAGCCGGGCCAGCCATTGCGGCCATCGCTACCGGGGCGGCTGCAGAAACGCCCCATTTTTCTTCCAACATCTTGACAAGTTCAGCAGCTTCGAGGACAGAGAGCTTGCTCAGTTCCTCAACGAGTTTTTCTAATTCAGCCATTGCGTACTCCTTCTAAAAGTTAATAATCCTGAATGGATAGTTGTTAGCGAACTTTAAATTAAAATCTTGCATCATCTGCTCATGCAGCCGCCGGCGCGGCAGTCTTTATCAGCATAAGCTTTGAGCACAGCAGCCACCTGGCGAGCAGGCTCAGCCAGCGTGCGTACCAGTTTACCAGCCGGGGCTGAAAGCACTCCCAATAATTGGGCGCGCATAACAGGCAACGGCGGTAGATCGGCCAGCGCTTTAACATCTTCTGCGCTCATCGGGTTCTGGCCCAGATAACCACCTTTGACGCGCACATGTTCTGAAGTGCGGGCAAACTCAGTGATCAGCTTAGCCATTCCAGGAGCATCCTGGTAGGCAAACACAACCGCGGTGCTGCCTTTCAAATATCGCTCGGAATGCGCCAAACCTGCCGCTCCAAACGCGACTTGTCCGAGTGTATTCTTGACGATATGGAATTCACCACCAGCTTCACGCACCTTGCCGCGCAGATCATCGATCTGCTTCATCTTGAGACCTGAATATTCAGTCACAATTACCGCCTGGCTGCGCTTTAACCGGGTAGAGTAGAACCCTACCAATTCATTCTTGCGTTGCTTTGAGATAGCCAATGTTTTTTCACCTCCTTTCAAAAGAAAAGTCTTTGCCTCGCTTCTGGCAAAGACTCTCCGCTCCCATTGAGGGAAACCTGCTTGTGACAGGTATTAGTTCAGGAGTAATCCTCACCTCGGCAGGAAATTAAGCCTTGCGGCGCCTGCTGTCTTTGGCGAAGCATGGTGGCCTAAGCCACCTTATTGATGGATCTTCTAACTTATTCGCTGATCTCCATCGACTGAGCCTGGACCGGATCAACTTTGATCCCCGGGCCCATGGTCGTAGTCAGCGTCACACGCTTGATATAGGTGCCTTTGGAAGCTGCAGGACGTGCTTTTTTGATAGCTTCCATCAAGGCAGCCATATTTTCGTAAAGTTTTGTCTCGTCGAAGGATACCTTTGCCAACCGGCACATGCAAATTGGAGGTCTTGTCGACACGAAATTCAACGCGGCCGGCTTTTGACTCGTTAATCACCCGTGGTAAGTCTTCGGCGGGGACGACAGTGCCGGCTTTGGGGTTGGGCATCAAGCCGCGTGGGCCGAGGACACGCCCGAGGCGGCCTACTTTGCCCATCATATCCGGCGTGGCAATCGCTACGTCAAAATCAGTCCAACCACCCTGAATTTTGGTGATAATTTCGTCATCAGCAATGACATCTGCGCCGGCCTCGCGCGCCAGGGTAACGCCATCTCCCTGGGCAAAAACCAGCACTCGCACGGTCTTCCCCAAACCATGCGGGAGGACAACAACGTCACGCACCTGTTGATCGGCGTGGCGGGGATCGACCCCAAGACGCAAATGCGCTTCAACTGTAGCGTCAAATTTGGAAATCGAGGTTTCGCGGGCCAGGGCGACAGCTTCTTTAGGCGTGTATAACTTTTCTTGATTGATTTTGGCCGCGGCGGCCAGGTACTTCTTACCGTGTTTTGCCATTTTTTCTCCTTTGTGGTGCAAACGAGCAGGTAAAGGTTACCTGCCCTCCCACCGGGTTCTAGTCGACGACTTCCAGCCCCATATTGAGGGCGGTGCCTTCGATCTGGCGCATTGCGCCTTCCAAATCGATAGCGTTGAGGTCCTTCATCTTTAGCTCAGCGATCTCACGGACTTGAGCGTGGGTGACCTTGCCTACTTTGACGCGCGGGGCCTGGGCTGAGCCCTTATCCACTCCGGCTGCCTTCTTCAACAGGACCGAAGCCGGTGAGGTTTTCAGGATAAAAGTGAAGGAACCATCGCTGAAAATGCTGATTTCTGCAGGAATGATTTCACCCATACGGGTGGAGGTGCGGGCGTTATATTCCTTGCAGAAGGCCATCAGGTTGATACCATGACCAGCCAGCGCCGGGCCAATCGGGGGCGCCGGGTTGGCTTTTCCAGCAGTGATTTGTAAACGTACGATTGCTTTTAACTTCTTTGCCATCTTAACTCCTTTGTGGTGTTTGCGGGCAGAGGATTACCCTCCCACTGTTTCAAGTCATTAGCCAGCGGCTAATTGCTCTCGGTTTAAAAATTACTTATGCTTTTTCTACTTGTAAAAAGTCCAACTCAACCGGCGTTTCACGACCGAAGAAATTGACCATCACGCGCACCTTGGCGCGTTCCATATCGATTTCGGAAACAGTGCCGCGGAAATCATTGAATGGGCCATCGACAATCCGCACTCGTTCACCTGGTTTAAAGGTGACTTTAATCCGCGGCGCTTCAGCTTCCATTCGTTTGATAATTTGGGCCACTTCTTCAGGGCGGAGCGGGGTAGGGGAATTGCCCATGCCAACAAAACCGGTGACCCCTGGGGTATTGCGCACGACATACCAGGATTCTTCACTCAGAATCATGTTGACCAGGATATAACCAGGGAAGACACGGCGCTCTACTGTCCGGCGCTTTCCTTCCTTGACTTCAATTTCTTCCTCAGTCGGCACGACGACATCGAAAATTTTGTCTTTCATGCCCATAGTCTCAATGCGCTGTTCCAGGTTGTGGCGAACTTTGTTCTCGTAACCCGAATAACAGTGCACGACGTACCAGGCGCGGCCATCTTCAGATTGAATCGGTTCTGCATCGAATGAAGCTTCTTCAACCGCAGAATCCGAAATCCTCCTGGGCATCAACTTCTTGCACAGGCTCGCTCATCGAGTTGAACGCTCGTAGAGCGTCTTTCAAAGAGTCTTCGCGGTCAAAAAGATCCATAAAACTGCTCCTCAAACTTATAGAGGCAGCGTCAAGATCCATTCAAAGATCTTGCTGAAGATGTAATCAAACGTGCCAAGTAATGCTGACATAACGCCAGTAACGATCAGCACAACGACAGTCAAAGACCAGGCTTCACGCCGGCTTGGCCAGCTAACTTTGCGAAGTTCGCCGACCGTCTCGTTGACATAACGTTTGACACCCTCTACCGCCCGCTGGAAGACGTTTGGTTTGCTGGCGCGGGTGACGTTTTTTTCTTCTTTTGTTGGTTTGGGCGCCGGTTTTGTTTCCTTTGCCACTGGTTTTACTTCTTTCGCCACCGTTTTCTCCTTCTGGAATTTCCAGAAATTCAAATTTGCTACGGGCAAAACGCCGCCCATAGAGACGGCGTTTTGCCCCGTGATCAGGCAGGCCAGGCAGGAATCGAACCCACAACCCCCGCTTTTGGAGAGCGGTGCTCTGCCAATTGAGCTACTGGCCTATTCCATCTTCCTCCAGCGTTTCTTACGCTCGGTTGACCGAAAGAAACGCTGTTGAAAACCTATTTGGTCTCGCGGTGCAGAGTGTGCTTGCGACAGCGTGCACAGTACTTCTGCAATTCCATCCGCCCGGGGTCATTGCGGCGGTTTTTCTCGGTTGTATAATTCCGTTCTTTACACTCACTGCAAGCAAGGGTAATGACCGGGCGAACATCTTTCTTTGAAGCCATACGTACCTACCCAATCCAGAAATTTTACTCAATAATCTTGGTGATGACGCCAGCGCCGACCGTCAAGCCGCCTTCGCGGATGGCGAACTTGGAGCCTTGCTCCAAAGCCACATTGACAATCAACTCGACTTCCAGGTTGACATTGTCACCCGGCATAACCATCTCGACGCCTTCTGGCAGCTTGATATTGCCGGTCACATCCATGGTGCGGATGTAGAACTGCGGCCGGTAGCCGCTGAAGAATGCTTTGTGACGCCCGCCTTCGTCTTTCTTCAACACGTACACTTCGCTCATGAACCTGCGGTGCGGGGTGATGCTTTTCGGTTTCGCCACCACCATGCCGCGCTCCACGTCGGTGCGCTCGATGCCGCGCAGCAGCAAGCCAGCGTTATCGCCAGCCATGCCCTGATCCAGCGACTTGTGGAACATTTCCACCCCGGTCACCACCGACGGCATGCTCTTCTCGCTCAGACCAACGATTTCGACCGGATCGCCCACTTTCACCAAGCCGCGATCGATACGTCCGGTTACCACAGTGCCGCGTCCCTTGATCGAGAACACATCTTCCACCGGCATCATGAACGGTTTGTCCACTTCGCGCACCGGCTCTGGAATGTACTCGTCTACCACGCGCATCAACTCTTTGATGCTTTCGTATTCCGGCGCATTCGGGTCGGTGCTCTTGCTCTCCAACGCCGCCAGGGCGCTGCCGCGCACGATCGGGGTCTCGTCCCCAGGAAAACCGTACTCGGTCAACAGCTCACGCAGTTCCAGCTCGACCAACTCCAACAACTCCGGATCGTCCATCATGTCGACTTTGTTCAAGTACACCACGATCGCCGGCACTTCCACCTGGCGAGCCAACAGCACGTGCTCCCGGGTCTGCGGCA
Organism: uncultured Chloroflexia bacterium; assembly: GCA_963770655.1. GTDB lineage: Bacteria > Chloroflexota > Anaerolineae > Anaerolineales > UBA4823 > CAZAGA01. The sequence goes on from CAVYQO010000011.1 coordinate 21,510, forward strand.
TCGGCCCATCCGGCGCTGCCACTACCAGGATCGCTCCGTCTACCTGCGCTGCTCCCGTGATCATGTTCTTGATGTAATCCCGGTGCCCTGGCATGTCCACGTGCGCATAGTGCCGCTTCGCCGTCTGGTATTCCACGTGCGCAATGTTGATCGTGATCCCGCGCGCTTTCTCTTCCGGCGCATTGTCGATCGAGTTGAATGCCCGGAACTCCCCAAACCCTTGCAGGGCGCTGAATTTCGTGATCGCCGCTGTCAATGTCGTTTTTCCATGGTCGATGTGTCCCATCGTCCCTACATTCATGTGCGGCTTGCTTCGGTCAAATTTCTGCTTTGCCATTCGTTTTCTCCTTCAGTTACTTGTTATATCAACTTTGGCAACGAGAGCCCTCAATGGGATTTGAACCCATGACCCCGTTCTTACCAAGAACGTGCTCTACCAACTGAGCTATGAGGGCATACCGTTCGCTTACAAAACTACGCGCTGACGAGCGCTTGATGCGCTCCGGTCAGCCGTAGATTCCGTGTGGGCAGTGAAGGATTCGAACCTCCGAAGGCTTCTGCCATCTGATTTACAGTCAGACCCCGTTGGCCACTTGGGTAACTGCCCATGTATGAAGATTGCCAATTGTAGATTGCTGACTTTGGGTATTCTGTCAAAATCAGCAATCGACATTCATCAATCAACCTTGCCTGGAGCCGACGATGGGAATCGAACCCATAACCTACCACTTACAAGGCGGTTGCTCTGCCGATTGAGCTACGTCGGCGCAATACTAGCGGCGTGAATTTATAAGGTGCCAGCGTTAAAGCGAATGGCATTATACCAGAGGGCTTTTTTTACAGCAAGGACGAATATATTGAATTCCTCCGGTAATCTTGCTGCGGCAAATGAGTCTATCAGGAATCAGTAAACGCGTCAAGAAAATGTCGACGAGCAGTTTATTCCGAAAAGCCGCGTGCTTGCCAGGCCAGGTAGAGCACAATCGATCCAGCTACGGCGGCATTCAAGGATTCGATTTTCCCGCGCATTGGCAGGCGCAGCAGGAAATCGCACGAATCCCTTACCAGCGGACGCATTCCCTGGCCTTCGCTGCCCACGACGAGCGCCAATGGACCATCCAGGCGTACCTGATCCGGCGACTGAGCCTGTGAGCCGCTTTCCAGACCCACTACCCACACCCCAGCTTCCTTTAGAGATGCAATGGCCTGGGCCAGGTTAACCTGGGCGACAAACAGGTGTTCGCTAGCGCCAGAAGAGGCATTGACGACCGCCGGCGTAACTGTGGCAGTGTGCTTGAAGGGGAGGAGCACGCCGTGAATTCCAACTGTCTCAGCAGTCCGCAGCAAGGCGCCAAGATTTTGCGGATCTTGCAAGGTGTCTAGAATTAAGATAAACGGCGGTTCACTGCGCTGTTGAGCTAGATCTTGAATATCCTGAATTGCGACGTAGGGATAAGCGCTGCATTCGATTGCCGCTCCCTGGCTGCCATCGCTGATGGCATCTAAACGCGAGCGAGGCACACGTTCCACAGGCACTTTACGGCGGCTGCATATTTCCAGCGCCTGGGCCAGGTTGCCTTTTTCCTGTGCGCCTTGGGCCAGCAGCATACGAAACGCCTGCCGTCTTCCGGCGCGCAGCGTCTCGTATACCGCATTTCGTCCATAAATCCATTCTTTCATGGCATAGGAAAGGTAAACATGCCGCTGCTCATTTCCAATTCCAGGTGCTGCCATCCTTGCTATCCTCGATGGCAACGCCAAGCTCGCTTAGGCGATTGCGGACCAGGTCAGAAAGAGCCCAGAGCTTCTGGCTGCGCAGTTCGCGGCGCATTTCAACCAATAAATCGATGAAAGGTGCGGCTTCCCCGCCGGTTGATTGCGGCTTTTCCAAATTCAGACCGAAAACTCCGGTCAACTCCACCAGTGTATTCTGAGCTGCCTGAAGTTTTTCGGATCCCACACCAGCGTCGCGAGCCTGATTGATAGCCCGCACCAGGTCGAAGAGCATGCCTAGAGCGCCGGCGGTATTGAAATCGTCGTCCATCGCTTCCTGGAATCCCTGTTGGGCGGTGCTGCGGGCGCGAACGAGGGAGTCCTGCGCCTCTGCCGAAGCAATATCCTGGTTCGACTAGCGCTGGGCGTATTGCGGAGCGCAGCCGCTCCAGGGCGCGTTCGGATTGGGCGACAACCTCATCATTGTAGGTCAACGGGCCGCGATAACTCGAGTTCAGCACCATAAACCGAAGCACGTCCGCTTCATGCAACTCGAGGAAATCTTTAATGGTGACCAGGTTGCCAACCGATTTTGACATTTTTTCGCCTGAGAGCTGGAGCATTCCATTGTGAATCCAATACCGCGAGAAAAATTTTCCTGTCAGGCTTTCGGTTTGGGCAATTTCATTTTCGTGGTGAGGAAAGACCAGGTCGTTCCCACCGCCGTGGATATCGATTTGCTCGCCCAGGTGGTTCAAATTCATTGCCGAGCATTCAATGTGCCAACCCGGCCGTCCAGGACCCCAAGGGCTCTCCCAGGCCGGCTCGCCTGGCTTTGCAGCTTTCCAAAGAGCAAAGTCCATCGGGTGTTCTTTAAGCTCGCCAATTTCGATGCGTGCCCCGGCTTGCATATCCTCCAAATGTCTACCCGAAAGCTTGCCATAATCAGGATCGCGCTGGACGCGGAAATAGACATCCCCACCGGCCTCATATGCAAAACCCTTGGCGATTAAACCTTGAATCATGCTGAGGATTTGATCCATTTCTTGCGTGGCGCGTGGATTCGCAGTGGCAGGCAGTACATGCAAATCCTCCAGATTTTGGCGGAATTCACGGATATAGTGTTCAGCCAGATCCTGGGGGTCAACTCCACGTTCATTCGCTCGCCGGATGATTTTATCGTCCACGTCAGTAAAGTTCATAACGTGGCGCACTTGATAGTCACGATATTCCAAATAACGACGGAGAATATCAAAAACCAGGGCCGACATTGCATGGCCGATATGGGCATTATCGTAGACGGTGGGACCGCAGACGTACATTCGCACCTGTCCTGGTTCGATGGTCTCAAAAGTTTCCTTCTGGCGAGTGAGGGTGTTATATACGCGTAAAGCCATTTGCTGCTCTCCTTATTTCTCTATAGGCAGTAAAGCTGCCGGTGAGTATGCCGTCAGCTACTTACCGTTCTCATCAAGACGGGCAAAGATCATCCGCCCAGCGTTGGTCTGCAAAATTTTTGTGACCAATACGACCACCTGATTATTGATTCGCTCCCGGCCGTCTTCTACGACTACCATCGTGCCATCGTCTAAATAGGCAATTCCCTGGCCAACCTCGCGGCCTTCCTGGATAATGCTGACCACCAGGGTTTCGCCAGGCAGCAGTACCGATTTCACCGCATTGGCCAATTCATTGACATTCAACACCTTGACGCCCTGCAGCTCTGCCACCCGATTCAGATTGTAATCATTGGTCAAGATTGGGGCGAGCATCTGGCGGGCAAGCACCACTAACTTTTCGTCAACTTCGCGCATGCCTTCGACGTCAATATCGCTGATTTTCACCGGAAGCGTGGCGTCTTTTTGAAGTTGGCCGAGAACTTCCATCCCCCGCCGGCCGCGCTGCCGGCGCAAGCTGTCTGGGGAGTCGGCAATATATTGCAGCTCATTCAGAACGAAGCGTGGGATTAACAAAGTACCCATCAAAAAGCCAGTCCGCGCGACATCGGCAATGCGTCCGTCGATAATCACACTTGTATCGAGTAGGATTACCCGGCCAGGTTCTTCTGCAGTTTTTGCCGCCTTGTCAACAGGCTCAGGAGGGTGGCTTGAAAACCGTGTTCGAAGACCGCCGAAGATATCGTTCTGGCGCATGACGAATACCATCACGCCGACGTATCCGAACACCAGCACGCCAATGAAGGGCAAGATGTCTCCAAAAGGGGATGGAAGAAATGAAAGCGGAAACGCCAGCAGCGCGGCGACAAGCAGCCCTGCTACCAGACCAACTAAGGCGGCTACTAAAGTTTGGGTCGAAAGCTTGGTCAGCAGAACACGTAAGCCATGGGCTGGGATCGTTGTCAGATAAGGAGCAATTACAAACCCTATCAGACCGCCAACGACACCGAAGATCGCTGCCCCTAGAATTTGGGATTGGTTAAATAATGCCGCAATTTGATAGCCATAATATGCCCCCACGCCGCCCAAGATGAATAAGAAGATAATACGAAAAATAAGGTCAACTTTTTTCATGAATAACTCCATAATAAAAACAAAAAAGCGCATACGCTGCCATGAATCTACCGCAGCCGGGTTGCGCTCATTCGAGTTTGGAATTCGCCCAGTTTCCCACCTACGCTATCAGGAAACTAAAACAATTGTCGATTTACCCGCTATATTCGATTATGCGGATGTCCGCCAGGTTATCAGGTAAAAGACAAATAAATGCTTCAGTAATAATTGCATCAGGCCTGACGGGTGAATCGGACTCGAGCAAGCAAAAACAAATAATAGAATAAATGCTAATTCGTTCTAGATAAATTACGGATGACACTTTGTTAATTAATTATATAACAAAAACCCAAGGATAATTTATGAAAAATTAATTCTCCCTCGACTGAGATAATAAACTTATAATAGGAGAGAAAGTCAATCGCCTACTATACTATTCGGTATGACCCCTCAGGAGCCGACGATGAGCGCGACGACATACGATGAATTTCAAGGCATCAGCGAGCAAGAATACAACCGAAGAATTTGGGCCTGGACTTGGTACGATTGGGCTAATTCTGCCTTTGCCACAACCATCCTGGCAGCAGTGCTGCCCATTTACTTCAGCCAGGTGGCTGGCGCCAACCTGCCTAGTGCTACGGTCGCGACTTCTTATTGGAGCTTTGGCCTGAGTCTTTCTTTATTTATCATTGCCATTTTATCTCCTATCCTGGGCACAATTTCGGATGTGATGCGTGGTAAGAAAAAATTCCTGGCGATTTTCGCCGGGCTGGGTATCATCGCCACGGCTTTACTGGTTTTGGTGACAACCGGAGATTGGATTTTGGCCTCGATCCTGGGTATCTTAGGACGAATCGGCTTCAGCGGTGCGAATACATTTTATGACGCGCTCCTTCCGCACGTGGCCCGCGACGAAGATCAGGACCGTGTCTCTGCGCGTGGTTACGCCATGGGCTACCTGGGCGGCGGTATCTTGCTGGCAATTAACATCATTATGATCCAGTTGCTGCCCGGTACCTGGGGGCCGCGGCTGTCGTTCGTTAGCGTCGCAATCTGGTGGGCGATTTTTACTATTCCGCTCCTGCGCCGGGTTCCAGAGCCGCCATCCGCCCCGACCCATCTGGAGCATGGGCAAAATATTGTCAGCGCCAGTTTTAAGCGGATGGGGGAAACGCTAAGAGACATTCATCAGTACCGGGAATTGTTCAAATTCTTGCTGGCATTCTTGATCTATAACGATGGCATTGGCACAATCATCGGCGTGGCCGCGATCTATGGGGCTGAGTTAGGTTTTGGCAGTGTAGAGTTAGTCCTGGCATTGCTGTTGGTGCAGTTTGTGGGCATCCCCTACAGCCTGATTTTCGGGCGTTTACCAAGCAGCGCTGAGAAACGCCGCGCGATATACTTAGCTTTTATTCTGTTTAACCTGGTTGCCTTGCCGGTGGTAGGCATTTGGGGTACACGAACTCTACCGCCGAGTATCACTGGCGCGCCGCCGGCTCCTTTTATCAGCACTGCTGCCAATCAGGGTGAAGGTATTTACCAGGCTGACAATCCCAGCTTGAAATACCTGGGGAGCTGGCAGCAAATTGCAGTTCCGGCTGAAGACTTGGGCAGCAAGCAGGATGCGATTTATGCGTTTTCCAACGACCCGGTCGCTCGCTACGACTTTGCCTTTAACGGCCAGGTTATAAAAATTAACTACAGCCAGGGACCTGACCATGGCATTTGGATCGTGCTGGTTGATGAGCAGCCGCTGTTGGATCCAGACAGTGGTGAGCCATTAACGATTGATGCTTACAATCCCACTATGCGTTATGATGCCAGTGGGACCTTCACAGCCACGGCGGTGGGTGAGCATATCCTTAGCCTGGTCTCCAGCGGGGAGCGAAATCCGGCCAGTACGGGGGGTGTAATCTCACTGGCTTCTGTTCAGGTTTTGCCGGGGATACGCCAGAGCAATCTTCTGTACATCATCGGCCTGATCCTCCTGGTCGAAGTGATCGGTTTGCTGTTCGCCTTCTTGCTTGGTAAACCGCTATTCTCGGGCCTCGCCAATAAATTGAATACCAAACGGACGATCCTGTTGGCGCTGTTGATCTACATGGTTGTGGCGATATGGGGGTATTTCCTGAATTCTGTCATCGAATTTTGGTTCCTGGCCTGGATGATCGCGGTGGTTCAGGGCGGAAGCCAGGCTCTCAGCCGCAGCCTGTATTCATCGATGTCGCCGGCGTCAAAGAGCGGTGAATTCTTCGGCCTGTTTGGGGTGATGGAAAAGTTTTCGGCCATTATCGGCCCACTAATGTTCGCAGCTGCTGGCGTCTTATTCGGCAGCAGTCGCCCGGCAGTGCTAAGCCTGATTGTGCTCTTTATCCTGGGAGGACTGCTTCTCACCCGGGTAAATGTCGAAGAAGGTAGAGATGCAGCCAACGCCGAGGATGCCGCATTGCTGGGGACGCCAGAAACTACGCCAACTTAAAGGAGCTGACATTGACCGAGCTGCAAGGAAGTGAACGAGCGCGCTATGTCCAGGAAATGTTTACCCAGATCGCGCCTCGCTATGACCTGATGAACCGCTTGATGACTGTTGGTCAGGACGGTGTCTGGCGTAAGCAGGTTATTCGAAGAGCCCAGCTCAGACCGGGGAACCATTTGCTCGACCTGGGCAGCGGAACAGGTGATCTATCTGGCGAAGCCTTACGCCAGTGCCCACAAGCGCATGTGGTCGCAGCAGATTTCACCTTGCAAATGATGCTGGCAGGACAAACGCGTTATACATCCGACAACCTGAATTGGTCTGCCGCCGACGCTTGCCTGCTGCCTTTTCCAAACGAATCTTTTGACGCAGTGGTCTCTGGGTTCCTTCTACGCAATGTCAGCGATCTTCCGCAGAGTTTGCTCGAACAGCGCCGGGTGCTGAAGCCAGGTGGGCGATTGGTGGCTTTAGACACGACCCCACCCGCTAATAACCTCCTGGCGCCGTTTATCCGGGTACATTTACACACCATCATCCCAACTCTAGGGCGGTTAATCACCGGCAGAGCTGAGGCTTATCAATATCTTCCGAATTCGACGGAAAACTTTCTGGAAGCAGAGCGTTTAGCCTTCCGGTTTGTGACCGCAGGTTTTCGTCAGGTGGGCTTTGTGCGCTTAATGTTTGGGACGATAGCCATCCATTGGGGTATTAAGTGAAGGACGACGAAACAGCAAGCATTTCCGAGAAACGCCAGTCCAGCGAACGTGATCTAGAAAAAGCTGCATTACGCGGGGAGCCATCCTATGTCTGGCGAGCTGGTCAGGAACGCCGTTTGGAGATGATTTTGGATGCGGCCGGAGAGCGGATTAAAGGCCGGGTGTTGGAGAATGGCTGCGGCGTTGGAATGTATATTCAGCACTTGGCCCCGTACGTGGGCAGTATCGTGGGCCTGGAATATGATTTTGAGCGCAGCTTGGAAGCCCACCAGCGTTCAGCGCAAATTGTTTGTGCGGCTGGGGAAAGCTTGCCCTTTCCGGATGAGTCCTTTGATATGATCCTAAGCCACGAAGTGCTTGAGCATGTTCAAGATGATCGCCTGGCAGCACAGGAAATGGCGCGAGTCCTGCGTCCGGGAGGCAGGGCGATTATCTTTTGCCCTAACCGGGGGTATCCTTTTGAAACGCATGGAATTTACTGGCGCGGAGCTTACCATTTTGGCAATATCCCCCTGGTAAATTATCTACCGCGCGCTTGGCGCAACCGCTTAGCTCCACACGTTCGGGTTTACTCGGCCAGCGATCTGCAGCGTATATTTTCCGGACTGCCGGTCAGGAAAGTACAGCATATCATTATCTATGGCGCGTATGACAATATTATCGCCCGTCGACCCGCATTTGGTCGCGGTTTGCGGGCAATATTACAAGCCCTGGAAGGTTCACCCTTACGCGTTCTCGGCCTTTCGCATTTCTGGGTCGTTGAAAAAATCTAGAGAATATCAGTCTGTGGGACGAAAATCGTAGATGCCATCACGGAGAGCATATTGTCGCCCGCAGGCTGGACATCCTAAAAATTCCGGCTGCTCAGTCAAAGGGAAATGCTCACATTCTGGGCAGCGAAAGAGTGGTTTTGTTAGAGCTGACTGAAATGCGCCAATGGCGCGGGCTCGGACAAAAACGCTGGGGGTGAGCTGCCACATGTCCCCACTTAATTGGGCAAATGAGTCCATGCTTACCAGCCAGCGCAGGGGCACATGGCGCTTTATAAAGCCGATCCGGTAATGCGAGACAGTCAGCTGTCGCTCGACTTCAAATTCAGCCTGGGTTAACCAGTTACGCACTGCCTTGGGGTGAAAATCAAAGTTTAAGGCGGCAAATTCAACCGGATCCAGGCTGAAAGGGCTCCAATCCTGGCGGCGGAGCAGATAACGCAGGATTGCCTTGAGGTTTTGTTTGCTGGCGTATTCCAGGATAAAGACACCTTGATCTTGCAGCGCCTGGCGAACCTGTTGAATCGCACGAGGGGCATCCACCATATGGTGTAGGGTACGGATCATCGTGGCTGCATCAAATGATCCAGGGACAAAAGGCAGGTGGTAGGCGTCGGCGGCCACGAAAATGTACCGGTCTGATCGCCCCAGCCGCTGCTGGGCTTGTTCAAGCTGAGTTCGGGAATAATCTAACAGCACAACTTGAGCGAAGCCCTGATAGCGCGGCGTATTCCGCCCTGCACCGGCGCCGATTTCCAGAAGCAGGCGCCCATGGGTCGGCAGCAAGCGGTTCAGGGCAATGGCTTCAACTTGATCTTCATAGGCACGATCCCCCTCATCCCAGAAGGATGTTTGGTAATCAGAGCCTTCGTAATTGCAAACTGGAGGTCGATCGCTGCTCATGGTAAGGTTGCATCACTCTCATCGACGATCCGAGCCATGTTGGTCAGGCGCGGCTGCGAACGAGCCGGCCTTCTTAAATGCTGATTTTCTCGGCAGATTCCGCAGCTTCAGTTTTGGCTGAGTTATACCCGCGTCCAAAACCGCGATAATGAAAGCCCAAGAGCGCTAAATTTTCTGGATCGTAGATGTTGCGCCCATCCACAATAATCGGTTGGCGCACCAGCCCGCGGAGACGCAGCAAATCAAGTTGCTTGAATTCATTCCATTCGGTAACAATGACCAGTGCATCGCAGCCTTCGGCCAAAGCATACGGGTCAGGCTGCATAGCAACTTCGGGAAGAATGGCGCAGGCAATTTCCATTGCTACCGGGTCGTAGGCGCGCACATGAGCGCCGAGGGCGATTAAACTCTCGGCGATATCCACTGAAGGCGCATCGCGCATATCATCGGTATTGGGCTTGAAGGATAACCCGAGCAGCCCAATCGTTTTATTGTGGAGGTCGCCAAGCGCCTCGATTAATCGTGAGATCACCATCGGACGGCGGTCGTTATTGATTTCCATAACAGCGTGTAAAAGTTGGGGATGGCGACCTTTTTCAGCAGCCATGTAGGCAAGCGCTTTTACATCTTTCGGGAAGCACGATCCACCATAACCCAGGCCTGCATCCAAAAAGAGCGGCCCGATGCGCTTATCGTAACCCATCCCGACTGCCACCTCTTTTACATCGGCTCCTAGCGCTTCGCAGATGTTAGCGATTTCGTTAATGAAAGATATTTTGGTAGCCAGGAACGCATTAGAAGCATATTTAATCATCTCGGCAGTACGAAGATCGGTAATTACAATCGGGGCGCGCAGCGGTAGGTGAAGTTGGGCCACCCGTTCGGCAGCATCCTTGTCTAGTGAACCGAGAACCGTACGGTGGGGCTGCAAAAAATCGCCAATGGCAGAGCCTTCGCGCAAGAATTCCGGGCAGGATACCACTGAAAATGGAACGGGTCGGGTTTGTGCTTTGCGCACAATGTCTGCGACCCAGTCACCGGTTCCAACTGGAACCGTGGATTTGTTGACAATAATCAAAGCGGTGTTCATGGTTTTTGCGATCGTTTCTGCAGCAGTAGCTACATAGCGTAAATCCGCCTCCCCATCAACGCCCGAAGGCGTACCGACTGCAATAAATACGAACTCAGTTCCTTGGAGGCCTTCTGGATAGGAGGTCGTAAAGGAAAGCCGCCCTGCACGCACATTGCGCTCGACCAGTTCACCCAGGCCTGGTTCATAAATTGGCATCTCGCCCCGCTTCAGCCCTTCGATTTTTTCTTCTGAAATATCGAGGGCGATCACCCTATTTCCCAGGTCGGAGAAGCACGCCGCGGTGACCAGCCCCACATAACCGACGCCAACGACACATATCTGTTTCATAAGTTCAAGCCTCCTGAAAAAATCATCTTCCGAACGCTAATCTTACCATAATCTAATTTCTTGCATTTTAGAGGTTTGGTTTAAAAATATAGACAAATGTCATATTAAAATGCACAAATATGGATAACCGTCATATTCATAGTGTGATTTCTGTCACTAGTAAATTCGCCAAAAACACTCTAAAATAGAGATAATAAATAACAGTTCGTTTATGATAGGGAGCCTACGCCATGCAAATTACTAGACAAGCCGATTACGCAGTCCGAGCCGTATTATATTTGGCCCAATTGGGTGAAGAACAACGGGCGGCCACCAGCCAGATTGCACAGGAACAGCAAATCCCGCCTTCATTCCTGGCCAAGATTGTCTCGCAGCTTTCGGTCGCCGGATTGCTGCAAACATCACGAGGGGCTCGCGGCGGTGTATCGCTGGCGCGCGCTCCAGAACAGATTTCGCTTCTTGAAGTTGTCGAAGCGATCGATGGGCCGATATTGTTGAATGAATGTGTTGGCAATGGCGCCTGCAATTTTGGCGATGATTGCCCAATGAAACCCATTTGGTGCGATGCCCAGTCTGAATTGGTGGAGCGCCTGCGCAACACAACCTTCGATCAGTTTACGAATGGAACGATCATTACAAATAACTAACCCCATCAATTGATTTAGGGATAATTCGGATGAGATATCTTTCAACCGTCAACAACGGTTGAAAGATATCTCATGTTTAATTTCTTGGCAAATTCGTTAAGTGGTATGATACTTTTAAAGCCTATCTAACATACCTCGGAGGAAACTATGTCTGGACCGCGACCAATCCATGCCCCTACGGGTGTTCAGCTTACCTGCAAATCATGGCTCAGTGAAGCTGCTTACCGGATGATCCAAAATAACCTGGATCCGGCCGTCGCCGAACGACCGCAAGATTTGGTCGTTTATGGTGGGCGCGGCCAGGCTGCGCGCAACTGGGAAGCCTTTGACGCTATCCTGGAAAGCCTGAAACAGCTAGAAGACGATGAAACGCTGTTAGTGCAATCGGGTAAGCCGGTGGCGATCTTTAAAACGCACCCCGATGCGCCGCGGGTTTTGATTGCGAACTCGAACCTGGTTCCCCATTGGGCAACCCAAGAACATTTCGATGACCTGGCTGCCAAAGGGTTGATTATGTATGGCCAAATGACGGCTGGATCGTGGATCTATATCGGCACTCAGGGCATATTGCAGGGAACTTATGAGACCCTGGGCTCGTTGGCGCATCAACGCGGATGGGCTTCCTTAAAAGGTAAGTTTGTCTTGACTGCTGGGCTGGGTGGCATGGGCGGCGCCCAGCCGCTAGCCATTACGATGAACGAAGGCGTCGGTCTCGTTGTCGAAGTCGATCCAGCTCGAGCCTTAAGGCGGCGTGACATTGGCTATATTGATATTGTGGTGGATGAATTAGAAGAAGCCATGACGCTGGTAGAAGAGGCTGTCCAGTCTGGCGAGCCAAAATCGATTGGCCTGATCGGCAATGCTGCCGAGATCTACTCCGAACTTGCCCTGCGGGGGATAATCCCCGATGTGGTAACTGACCAGACCCCTGCGCATGACGTCTCGATGTACGTACCGGTTGGATTGAGTGTTGAACAAGCTGATGAACTGCGCCGCAGCGACCCAGGGGTTTATACACAGCGGTCGCTGGACTCCATGGCCCGACATGTGAAAGCGATGTTGGAATTTCAGCGCCGGGGAGCTGAAGTATTTGATTATGGGAATAACCTTCGCCAGCGGGCTTTTGATCATGGCGTCGAAGATGCATTTAACTTTCCTGGTTTTGTACCGGCATATATCCGCCCACTTTTTTGCGAAGGCAAAGGACCGTTCCGTTGGGTAGCGCTTTCGGGTGACCCAGAAGACATTTATCGAACGGATGAAGCAATTATGGAACTTTTTCCCCAGGATGAGCATCTCCACCGCTGGCTGCGGATGGCAAAAGAGCGCATTCCCTTCCAGGGACTGCCAGCTCGGATCTGTTGGTTAGGATATGGCGAACGTGCCCGGGCGGGTTTGAAGTTTAATGAATTGGTTGCTACAGGCATAGTAAAGGCTCCAATCGTGATTGGGCGAGACCATCTGGATGCAGGGTCGGTGGCGTCACCGAATCGAGAGACCGAAGCCATGCGCGATGGCACAGACGCGGTTAGCGATTGGGCGATCCTGAACGCGATGATCAATGCAGTAGGTGGAGCGACCTGGGTTTCCTTTCATCATGGCGGCGGGGTCGGAATCGGCTACAGCCAACATGCTGGCCAGGTGATCGTTGCGGATGGCACACCGGAGGCGGCTCGCCGTCTGGAGCGCGTCTTGACCAGCGATCCTGGTATGGGGGTTGTTCGCCATGCGGATGCCGGTTATGAAATTGCTATCGAAGCTGCCAAGCGGCACGGCATAAAGATGCCAATGCTAAAATGACAATAGATTCTGATAAAATTGGGCCTTATGTTTAAATCGCCTTGGTTCTGGGTAGCGATCAATTTGCTGGGGATTGCTGTCCTGGCTGCCATTGGTCCGGCTGAGAAGACCCTCGGGGTCAATGTGCGCGTTGTTTATCTGCATGGCGCCTGGGTGTGGACCGCATTGGCAGGTTTTCTGGCCGCGGCGCTTGTCGGCTTGGTGGGATTGATCAATCGCCGTTCAGCTTACCAGCTTTGGTCGCGTTCCTTAGGCCGCACCGGGTTGTTTTTTTGGATTAGCTACCTACCTATATCGATGTGGGCGATGCAGACGAATTGGAATGGTATGTACCTGGCTGAACCCAGATTCAGAGTTGCGGTTATTTTTGCAATCGCTGGATTGCTTATCCAGATAGGTGTCACGCTTCTGGAAAACCCAGCCTGGGCATGTGGAGCGAACATCGCTTTTGCCTTGGCCTTGGGGTGGGTTTTGCGAAGTACGCAGAATGTCATGCACCCCCCATCTCCGATCCTAAGCTCAGACGCCTGGCGCATTCAATTTTACTTTTTCGGTTTACTTCTCTTGACCTTGCTTTTAGCATTTCAGGTCGCCAGGATCTGGCACGGCGCCGACAGCCCACGTAAAAAAATGATTCCTGAATATCCAGTATAATCACGTTTACTATGTTATCAAAGAAACACTCCTATTCTATTGCGTTGCTTATTCTTTTTAGCCTGGCGCTGGCAGGATTATTTCTGCTGCCTTATCAACGCCAGGTTCAAGCGGCTCCACAAGCCCAAGTACCAATCTTTACCCCCACCCCTGGGCCGGATGGCAAAATAATCTGGGTGGTCAGGTCGAACGATACCTTGCTGAGCCTGTCGCTGATCACCGGTGTTCCTGTGGATACCCTGCGCCAGTTAAATAACTTAACTGGCGACACAATCATTGTTGGTCAGAAATTGATCATTGGCCTTGCCGGACCGGCGCTTGTGACCCCTACCGCTGGGCCTACGCCTACCCCGACTCCGATTTTACCTACCCCTACGCCCAAACCTGGCAGTGGGACTTTGTGCGTCATCCTATTTGATGATTTAAATGGAGATTCGCTCCGCCAGGAAGAAGAACCATCCATCCCCGGGGGTGCAATTAGCATCAATAACCGGCTCGGCTCGGTTTCGCTCACTGCAGAGACCGATTCTGGCCTCGAACACAAATGTTTTAAGGATTTACCTGAAGGGGATTATACGATCAGCGTGGCTGTGCCGCAGGGATTTAATCCGACAACCAACAATTCTTATGGGGTGGCTTTGAACGCCGGCGAGCAGACTTACATTGATTTTGGCGCTCAAGCAAACTCGCAGACCCTGGCGGAGGCTCCCGTGCTCCCAGCCGAAGGTCAAAAATCGCCGCTGCTCGGGATTATCGGAGCGCTATTCCTTCTGGTCGGTGTGGGCGTGGCTATCTTTGCCGCGCGCATGTTGAGAAGCAGGTAACCAGGCTGATTATGGGTTAATCAGCTGAGCGTAGAATTCACCAAGTGCGTCTTGAAAAGATTGCTCGGCTGTTAACCACGCAGCCGAGCGTTTTTTTGCTTCGTCGGACAAGCCAACGGCAACACTTTCCTCCACCACGACACTCACCAATGCTGCACCAATCGCCCGGCTGGTCACTTTGAGCAATTCGCCGGATTGGACAAGGTAGGCTGCAGGACCCAGACGGGCGTCCGCCAGATTAGAATAAGGCGCAACAATAGGCTTAGCGCAGGCCATTGCCAGGCATAATGGGTCGCCCCAGGGAGATATTGGCCTGGTATAAAGGAAGGCGCTGCAGCGGTGGTAGACGACCGCCAGTTCATTAATCGACACCTCAGGAAGGAACTTGACATATTCATTGAGGTGGTACTCTGCTACAAGTTTTGCATATTGGTCATACCCAGTTGAATCGAACCCAGCGACCAGGAGCGGGTAATACTCACCTATGGCAGGGGCTGCCCAACTCCAGGCATCCAAAATGCGCCGAAAATCATTCTCACTACCAGGTCCATGAACCAGTACATAATCTTCGGGGATCTTGGCGTCGAGCAATTCAGGAGAATTGCTGTGTGAGAATGCGCTCGGAACAATTGGATTAAGATAGCAGGCGGCTGCTTCAAAATCAGGTTTTGGTAAATCTCCCGGCCAAATGATGCCGCGGGTCCTAAGAATTCCGGCAGGTAGGAGGGCCTGGCGGATCCTGGCAGCGATCCCGCCTGGCCTGGTTGGCAATCTGGGCTTGGAGAACTGTCCAAGAAAGGTATCGCTTAGGTCTATCCCTGCCGGGCTGAGCACGGTTGGGATATTCCCAAAAAGCGGTGTTGTGCTCGACGTAAGGTGGATCAGATCCACGCCGAGTTGTTTTGCCAGAGCGGGCAGCCGGCGTTGTTCCCAGCGCAGGCGACTGGATGGGGTATCCGGGGCATGTATTAACTTCGTTTCAATGTCCCCTGGAGGTTTGTTCGAGAGCGGCGCGGGGATCGCCAGAATCGCCTGGCAGTTCGCAGACAAATTTTCGAGCAAGCTCCACAAATGGACTGCGCCAGGCGAATTGGGCTGGTGGACAAATGCCCATCCGTCGAATAATACAATCATGCTGCACTCCACCAATCAAACCCTTCTATAAAACCCATCGATTCCAATTTTTGGCGGATCAAACCACGCGCGCCGCGCGCTCCGACCGCAGCCAGAATAGCCGGCTCCGGCAGCCTGGCCCACCAGGCCGGGAGTTCTTGGGGTGAAAGAATCGGCAAGCCGCGCCGGTTATGCCCAATTTTCTTTTGGTCGATATCGACAAACCCAACGAGCGGGACCTGCTGGCGAGTGAGCTGCTTGGCCAGGCGCCGGCCCATCATGCCCGCGCCCCAGATGATGACAGCTCCTCGACCGAGCAGTGGGCCACGCGCCAGGTAATAGGCTTTAACGCGTAAAAAATTCTCCAGCGAATAGCGTTTATCTGTGCGGGTCAACCGGTGGGGATGCTCGCGCCACTCGAGTAGGAACTCAGGTATGCGCGCAAACTGTATCCCGTCCAGATATAACCGGAGCCATAGATCGTAATCTTCAGGCCAGCCATTATCCTGGTATCCACCAGCCGTTTGCACCACCTGGCGGCGAAATGCAACGGATGGATGCGGTAGTGGGCTTTCGATAAATATTTCTCGGCGTATCTCTGCATTGCTTAATAATGAATTCTGCCAGTCCATATATATCTGAAATCCCTGGCGCACCTGGTCAATTGGAAAACCGGTTGCCCGGCAGCTAACGATCCCAATCTCGGCGTGTGCATCCAGGTAGGCCGCTTGTAATTCTAGACGCTGCGGTAGACAACGATCATCGCTGTCCATTCGCGCCACATAAGGTGCCCGGCAAATAGCCAGCCCAGTGTTTAAAGCCTTAACGATTCCTGCGTGATCTTGGAAAACCACCTGCAGGCGCTTGTCTTGCGCCTGCCAGGCGCTGTAAGATGGAGCTGGTATCGTCTGTGGAGCCATCATCAACCGCAATAATTTCAAATTCTTGTAAAGTCTGGGCAAAGAGGCTCGTCAGGGCTTCTTCCAGTGTTGCACTTGCATTATAGCAAGGCAGCAAGACAGAAATACGTAGCTGGGGTGATTCTATTCATTTAGAAAATTATAGCACTGACGATTTTCTCTTATCATCTTAATCCATTTGGCAGCCTACGGGCGTATACTTAAGAAAATCTATTTAACGAAAAGAACCTGATCATAAATCATCTGACTCCTGCGGCAGTTATGCGGAAAGGATTGAAATTAATGACTACCATTGTGACCTGGTTTGGACATGCAACCATCGGTGTGAAAACGGATGGTTATTTTCTGGTGATCGACCCTTATTTTTCGGGGAATCCGGCTGTCAATGTCGATCAACGCCAAATCAAACCCGATTTCATCCTGGTTTCCCATGGGCATGGTGATCATATTGGGGATGCCGCCGCAATTGCTAAGCGCAACGGCATTGGCGTGATCAGTAATTTTGAGATTGCCAATTGGCTGGAAAAACAGGACGTACAAACTCATGCACAGCATATCGGCGGCGGTCACCAATACCCCTTTGGTTATCTAAAGCTAACTCAGGCTTTACATGGATCGATGCTGCCCGATTGTTCTTATGGCGGTAATCCTGTTGGGTTCCTCTTAACCACGAATTTAGGCCAGAAACTATATTTTGCTTGTGATACCGGATTGTTTGGCGACATGCGCTTGATTGGCGAAGAAGGGATTGATCTTGCCATGCTGCCGATTGGCGATAACTTCACAATGGGTCCGGACGATGCCCTTAGGGCGGTGAAATTAATCCAACCCAAACATGTCATTCCGATTCACTATAATACTTGGGGACTGATTGCTCAGGATGCGAATGCCTGGGCTCAACGCGTCCAGGCTGAAACAGGCGCGCAAGCTCACGTAATTACACCAGGCGGTACTTTTCAGTTGTAAAAAACCGTGGAGGTTGAATTGTTTAACAGTATTTTTCGACGCAAGGAAGATGAAGAACGTTTCAATGAGGAGGGCCGGCTGCCGCCCGGACAGTCATTGACTCAAAAATTTCCGGTTTTGCACTACGGGCCCATACCACGCTTTACCCCGGCTTCCTGGGACTTTCGGGTGTGGGGCGAGGTGGAGCAGCCAGTAAGGTGGAGCTGGGATGAATTCCAGCAGCTTCCCCGGCGTAAAATAAATATGGATATTCACTGTGTGACCCGTTGGAGCAAATTTGACACGGAATGGGAGGGGGTTGCGGTCAGCGACCTGATCACGGCTGGTTTAATTAAACCTACTCCGGCAGCGCGCTTCGTCCTGCAGCATGCTGAATATGGTTTCACGGTGAACTTGCCATTGCGGGTAGTTCTCCAGGACAATTTTCTGTTGGCCACCCATTTCAACGGCGAACCGATTCCTCCAGATCATGGTTATCCACTGCGTGGGGTGATCGGCGCAATTCCAGGCCGGAGCGACTTAGTTTCTCCATACCTGTGGAAAGGCGCCAAGTGGATCCGTGGCCTCGAGTTCCTGACTAATGACCGCTTAGGCTTCTGGGAACAGGCTGGTTATCATAATGAAGCAGATATCTGGAAGGAAGAACGTTTCGCCTGATGATCGACTGGCTTAGCCTATCTGTGAATGCTTTGTGGCTGATTGCCGCAGCATTGAGCTTAAGCGCGTTGAGTTTTGCAAGCTGGCAAGCAGCCCACCAGGGCGAAAAGTTGCGCACGATATTAAATGGCACTGGCTATCGCGGCTTATTTGAGCTGGCGGGGGTCCTGGTTTGTATCAGCGGGGGTTTTACTGCTCCAGCGACCTGGCTGAGGTTGATCTGGCTGGGGATGGGGCTTGCCTTCGGGCTTCACATGATAGCCAGCAGCGCCACGTTTGGAAGATTGTTCAAAAAATAGTCAATTTTCCTGACGGTTCAAATCGACCTTGGCGAAGTTATCCCGGCGAACCTGAAATGCATCGAAATCGCGAGCGACCAGCGTCTCTGGAAAGACAGTTCGGGCTTCGGCCAGCACATCGCGCTCACGGTAGCGGCGCGATAAGTGGGTTAGGATTAAATGCTTCACGTTTGCCTGCACAGCCAATTGGCCAGCCTGGGAAGCAGTCAGATGGGCAAATTCTTTGGCCATTGCGGCTTCTTCCTGAAGATAGGTGGCCTCGATCACTAACGCGTCTGCATCTTGACAGAACGGGAGCAATTCTTCCGTTCGTCCTACGTCGCCGATATGCACCAGGCGGGTTCCAATTCGCGGCGGACCCAGAACCTGGTCAGGATCGATTTGGCGGCCATCGGGCAGGGTGATCTCTAATCCATTTACAAGATCGCGCCGCCATGGGCCGGGGGGTATGTGCAGCGCTTCGGCCAGCTCGGGAAGAAAGGGCCGGCGAGGCTTTTCTTCAAATACATATCCAAAAGAATCTGATCCGCGGTGAAAGACCGGGAATGCCGAAATGCAAAAATCTTCAGCCTCGATAATTCTTCCTTCTTTTACTTCCTGGAAGCGAATATTCATTGGCGGGCGAGCGCCGCGCAGAACAACGCCATAAAGCAAATCATGAATGCGTTCCAGGGCAGAACGCCCAGCATAGATTTCCAGGTTATCGATCGTCTCCCAGCGGGTGAAAGTGGAGAGCAGCCCGGCTAATCCCAGGATATGATCCAAATGACCGTGCGTGATAAGGATCCGGTTTAGACGCTTAAAACCCAATCCTGAAATCATAATTTGACGCTGGGTGCCCTCACCGCAGTCGATCAGGAAGCGATGTTCGTCATGTAAAACGACTTGGGCAGAAAGTCCCCTGTGTATGGAGGGTGCTGAAGCTGATGTGCCTAAAAATACAATTTCGAACAAAATATATTCCTTCCCGGAAATACTAACGACGTTTCCGAGTATTTTACCCCATCTTGATGAGAGGGTTCTTTTTCGCAGCGTGAACTCGGCCGGGTTTAGGCTGCCCAAATTGATAGCCTGTTTGTGCTATAATCCTCCAAATCATCATGGCACAGAAATCTACCCCACCTGCAAAGTCAACGGGAAAACCGAGCAGCAGTAAATCGGCTTCAGGTAAGAGCAGCGCGCCCAGCAAGAAACCCAGTACAAAAAAAACCGCAGCCAAACAAAGCTCTTCGGTAAAAAGTAGCCCAGCAAAAACGAAACCCAAAACTGCACCAAAAACAGCCAGCACGTCGAAGGCAAACAGCGCTGTGCGAACACCAGCAAGCAAAGCCGCGCCGCCGCGCCTCCCGGCATGGTTTACCCTGAACCGGTCATTAGATATTGGGGGGATTGTCTCTGTCTTTTTTGGCTTGGTGTTGTTTTTGAGTTTGATTTCATCTAGTAATAGTGCGGTGACGGGTGGAGTCCTGGCGTTTTTGCGCCGGCTGTTGGGATGGGGTGTATACGTACTGCCCCTTGGTCTTCTCCTGGGTGGCCTTTGGTTAATTCTACGCAATTTCGAGCGAATTCCCTCGCTTTCACTCCCGCGAGCAGTCGGCTTAATTTTGCTTTATTTGAATCTGTTGGTGTGGCTGCAATTATTCGCCAGCGCAGCGGCTGAACCACCTTTATCGCCGTCTGATTTGGCCCAGCTTGGCCTGGGTGGGGGATATGTTGGCGCTTTTTTATATTCAATTCTGGTAGGTGTCCTTGGAGTCGGCGGCAGTGTCATTGCCCTGCTAGCCTGGCTGCTTGTTGCACTGATTCTGGCATTGGATATCAGCGTCCTGGATTTGTTTGCCAAGATTGCTGGAATGTTTGAGCGGCTGCAGAACAAGATGGCAGCGGGAAAGCGCACCACCCGGGTGAGCCCAGCGAAGGAGCTAAACGGTCAAATCGGATACGCACCTGGCGCTGCGAATTACCAACCTGTGAGAACCGGGCAGTCTGGTATGCCGGCTAACTCGCCCGGCCCGGCTTTTGACCCGATAATGGATACACTAGGCACAACCCTCTTAACCTGGAGTCTTCCCCCGCTTGATCAGATCCTGGATACAGGTGTGGAAGTAACGCACAATGATGACGTTGACGTGCAGCGTGCCCGTCTAATCGAAGAAACGTTGTCATCCTTTGGGGCGCCGGTACGGGTGGTGGAAATCAATCGCGGTCCAGCAATTACTCAATTTGGGGTAGAACCTGATTTTATCGAAACGCGGGCAGGGCGAACTCGGGTGCGCGTCAGCAAAATTACCGCCTTGGCAAATGATCTGTCCCTGGCGCTTTCTGCACATTCTATTAGGGTTGAAGCGCCGGTGCCTGGGAAAGGATATATTGGCATCGAGGTGCCAAATGAAAAAATTAGTACGGTTGCCCTGCTCGATGTCATCGAAAGCGATGCCTTTAGGCGGATGAAATCTCCGCTAAGGTTTGCGCTAGGTCAAAATGTATCCGGTCAGGCAGTTGCAGCCGATCTGGCGGCTATGCCGCATTTGTTGATTGCTGGCCAGACTGGCTCTGGTAAATCTGTGTGTGTGAATGCATTAATTTGCTGTTTGCTGGCGAATAATACCCCGGATGAGCTGCGTCTGATCATGGTCGACCCAAAACGGGTTGAACTAACTGGATATAATGGCATCCCTCATCTCCTGGCGCCAGTGGTGGTTGAATTGGAAAAAGTTGTCGCCGCGCTGCAATGGGTGACGCGTGAGATGGACATGCGCTACCGCAAGCTTGCTGAAGCCGGGTCGCGCAATATCCAGGATTACAACCTCAAAATGGCTGGGCGCGGTGAAAAGAAACTGCCTTTCCTGGTCGTGGTTATCGATGAATTAGCTGATTTAATGATGCTGGCGCCGGATGAAACCGAGCGAACGATTACTCGCCTGGCTCAACTGGCGCGCGCCACAGGAATACATCTGGTGATCGCCACGCAGCGCCCGTCTGTTGATGTCGTAACCGGCCTGATTAAAGCAAATTTCCCTGCCAGGGTCGCTTTTGCCGTGGCATCGAATGTAGATAGCCGGGTTATTCTTGATCAGCCAGGCGCAGAGACCTTGTTGGGTCGGGGCGATATGCTCTTTCAGGCGCCGGATTCCCCGGCGGCGGTCCGCTTGCAAGGCGTTTACGTATCCGATTCGGAAATAATACGCCTGGTGGCTTACTGGCAGGGTTTTGCTGGAATGCTGCAAGCTGCTCCAACCGCTCTGGAAGAGTCGGTCGGCAGTCTGCCGGCTGGAATCCCACTCAAACAAATGAGCTTTTGGGATTCGGGAGCGCCAGATTCTGATCAAGATCCGGCTCTGGCGGAAGCAATCGATCTTGCTCGTCGCCAGGGACGCGCCTCGATTTCGATGCTCCAGCGCCGTTTGCGGATCGGTTATTCACGCGCCGCCAGGCTGATTGAAACGATGGAGGAAATGGGGATCGTTGGACCGCCTGAGCCAGGCAGCGGCGCACGCGAAATTTTGGATTATGGCCAGGCAGCACCGCCCCTGGACGATAATTGACTTTATGGAAAGCGACTGCCTTCGATCAACCGGCTGCTGCCAGCGGCGGGCTGCTTGGCGATCGCGGTGAGTTGGATGTGGAATTCATTGGCCCCATAGGTAGCAGTGATACTTTGGGCTTGAAGATCCCCTGGTTGAGGGGTGGATTTAATCGAGCCGTTTGGATCATCCCAGCCACATGCCGCCAGGATTAGCATAAGAACACAGAGAACTATTATACGAATTAGGACGATCCGCGGACCTTTCATGATTTACCTCCTCACCAGGATCGGCGTCTGGTGTTTGCTTATGTTGACTGTGATAAGTGAAAGTATAACATAAATAGAACATATGTTCAATATCCTTTAGATTAGAACTTTTATGACGATAAAACGATCATTTTCCTTGTTTTTCATACTATGCAGCTTAACAGCCTGCCAGGTTTATCGACCTGTCTCAGCAGATTCCGGCAATCCACCTGAGCAGGTCAGGCCAACGCTTACTAGAGAAGTAGTTTTAAACACTGCACCGGTATCTTCCACGCCGGCTTTTAGCTCTCCAGCGCCCCCAATATCAGCATCGCCGACGTCCACAGCGGAGTTGGCTTCTACCCCAACCTCTGCACCAAGCGCCACTGCCACGGAAGTACCGATCACCACTCTGCTTTTCACGGGGGTGATTGTACCTGCGCGCTGTGTTCAAGCAGCTATCGATGCGAATGGCAATCCGGATTATCCCTATGAAGAGGTGAGCTCGCATATTTCCGCGGCGGACCTGGCAATCGGCACTCTTAATGCGACGATAAGCGATTATCCGCCACATACGGGTTGTATTTCCACTTATGTTTTAGTCGGCAGTGCCAATAACGCGGATGCATTGGATCGGGCTGGATTTGATGCGATGAGCGTTGCCACAAACCACATCAAGAATTGCGGTTTGGCTACCTGCGGTGATCGCGCTTTTTTTGACACTTTGGAGAATTTAGACAGGGTGGGAATTGCGGCGATTGGCGCTGGAAAAAACCATTCTGAAGCTATGCAGCCAATTGTTCTTACAGCGAACGGGGTACGTTTTGGGATTGTTTCCCTTGGTCAGATTGAACCGATGGCATTTGCAGGGGAGGACAAGCCTGGGATAGCTATTCTGAATGAAGAAAACCTGAAAGAGGCGTTGGCTGAGGCGCACAAAGTGGCCGATGTTGTGATTGCTATGCCGCATTGGGGGCCTGAAGATGTCTCAACACCGAACTGGATCCAACGCGCGCTTGCCCGTCAGTTGGTAGAAGCTGGCGCGGACCTGGTTGTCGGCAACCATACGCACGTTGTCCAGGCAATCCAAGAAATCGATGGAGTCCAGGTGTTCTACGGATTGGGCAACTTTGTGTTTGACCAGGATCTAAACGATCACCAACAGGGGGTCATCTTGCAAGTCAAATTTATCGGGAAACAATTTGCCGGGTATGATCTCATCCCAATTCATATTGATCAGGATGGACGGGTTCACGTGGCGGATGAAAAGGAAGCGGATGAGATCCTGGCGCGCATTGAAGACGCCAGCCGAGCAGTGCGGGAGAACCGCTAGAACTGAATTTTGGATACTGCGGGCTGCGGCGATTTATTTTATTTACTCGCTGTTTGCTGACATTCAGCGCATAAACCAAACAACTGCAGCCAGTGGTCCTGAATGCGATAACCGCTGTCGAGTTCCACAGCCGTTTCCAACAAATCGATTTGTTCCAAATCGCCATTGAATTTTTGGACTCGCCCACATCCCTGACAAATTAGCAGATGTTGGTGCCCTGGGGAAGCGGCCACGAAGCCCTGGCAGCTGCTGTGCTGGTGGACTCGCTGCAGCAGACCAATTTCCTCAAGTTTGTCAATCGTGCGGTACACCGTGACCAATCCTAGCTTGGGATAACGCTGCCGGGCAATTTCGTAAACCTCCAATGGATTGAGCACATAGGGGCTGCAGGCAATCGCCTCAACAACCGCCTGGCGCGGGGCTGTCACCCGATAGCCATTCTGCTGCAGCCGATCGAGCCAACCAGCTATTTGAAGTGGGTCTTGTTCGGTCATCTGGAGCGGCTCCGCTGCCAGATTTTCTTCTGGATTTCCCGTCCGATCCAGACCAAGATGAAAAAGCCGGTGCAGGTAAGCACAATCGCCGCGCCAGAGGCGACATTGGCAAAATAAGAAACATATAGGCCAATTACCCCGGAGCTGGCAGCGATGATCGCCGCCAACACCATCATCACCGGTAAACGACGGGTAAGTAAATACGCTGTTGCAGCTGGAGTTACTAGCACGGCGACCATCAATGCCACGCCCACCGTTTGCAGAGCGACAACGATGGTCACAGCGATCATTAAGAGCAGCACTACTTCCAGCAAGCGCGCCGGTAAGCGTAAGGTTGCGGCTAATAAGGGGTCGAAAGATAATACCAGGAACTCTTTATAAAATAGGAAGATAACCGCCACCACCAGAACTCCGAGGACAGCCATGCGCAGCAGGTCTCCATTGGAGACGCCTAATACATCTCCAAATAAGAAATGGGCCAGATCCACTGAGTAGCTGCGCACGGTTGAGATCAAGGCAATTCCCAGGGCAAACATCCCGGCGAAAACAATCCCAATCGCAGTATCTTCGCGGATTTTTGTGGCCTTGGTGATTGCACCAATCCCGACCGAGCTGACCAGGGCGGCCGCCATCGCTCCCCAAAACAAGGGTTCGCGCGCACCGCCTCCGACCAGGTAGCCAATCGCGATACCTGGCAGGATTGCATGGGCAAGGGCATCGCCAAAGAATGCCATACCACGTAAGACCACATAGGTACCAACCGCAGCACAAACGATCCCGACGAGGAGCACTGCGATCATCCCTCGTACCATAAATGCATATTGCAGTGGTGCGAACAGGTCTGCCATCAACTTTCTCCTTCGTCGCAGCAGGTATCCGCCAATGCAACCACGTTGCTCTCAAGCTGAACCAGGCGCAAATGTCCGCCATAGGCTTCGACAAGCCGTTCGGCTGTGAATACATCCTTTGGCCGGCCAATACCGAGCAGGCGCTGGTTGAGCAGCATAACTCGGTCGAAGTGCTCGGCGGCCTGGTCTAGATCGTGCGTGGCTACAATCACGGTTACGCTCCGTTGGCGCAGGTTGTCTAGGATATTGAAAATGGCTTGCTGTGAGTTCAGGTCCAGGCCGGTAAGGGGTTCATCCATGAGAAGCAGCTCGGCTTCCTGTGCCAGGGCACGCGCAATAAACATGCGCTGCTGCTGGCCGCCTGAAAGCTCGTTAATCTGCCGGTTTGCGAGATCTCCCAGGTCGACATCTTGCAGCGCCTGCTGAGCCTTTTTCCAATCCTGGCTGCGCGGCCAGCGGAACAAGCCTAACTTACCCACCCGGCCCATCATAACAACATCTTTCACGGTGACCGGAAAATTCCAATCGACCTGGCTGCGCTGTGGGACGTATCCAATGCAGATATGCCCGCTCGGTCCCTCTCCATAAATATCTAAATCCCCACTGCTTGGTGACAGAACTCCAGCAATCGCTTTGAAGAGGGTGCTCTTACCGGCGCCATTTGGCCCCACCAAGGCAATCCGCTCCCCGGTATGTAGATGAAATGTAAGATCATCTAAGACCAGCCGCCCATCATAACGGACAGTCAGATGGTTGACCTGTAAGATGGGTTTTTCGTGATGGTGAATCGCCTCTCGCCCTCGGAATGAGGAATTCTTAATGTCATGAATCAGGCTCATTGGGTTGATTCTCCTAAGCTCGCGTGCCACTCTGAAATGATAAAGACAGGTAAATCATTTCAGAGCATTAATCATACTGCTTACATTGAAACGCATATAGTCCAGATAACTACCTGCTGGAGGGCCAGCGGTAAGCGAGCCGGTATACACCTGGACGAGCTTCACTTGGGTATCCGCGGCCACGCGTTCGGCCAGATTTGGGTTCAGATTGTTTCCGACGAAGATGGCTTTTACTCCCAACTGGCGAATGGCGTCTTCCAAAGCGGCCAGCTCCTGAGCAGTAGGTTCCGCCAGGGTACTGTAGGATGGAATCAAGGCTCCGACCATTTCAAAGTCATATCGTTTGGCAAAATATGTAAATACTTGATGATCGCTGACCAGCAAGCGATCTTTCAGTGGGATCATTGCGGTCTGCTCCAAGATCCAGTTATTTAGATCATCCAAACTCGCCCGGTATTTTTGGGCGTTTGCCTGGTATTCTGCTGAATGTTGGGGGTCAAGCTCAGCCAGCGCCGCGGCAATATTTTGGGTCCAGACCTTGATGTTTTCAGGATCAGTCCATACATGTGGGTCGCCGGCTGGTGTTTCTTGTTCGTCTTGATGTGCGTCAGGGTTCCCTTTGAGAAGGGCAATTCCGTCTGAAACTGATACTACTTTGACTTGCTCGCCAACATTTTTCAGCAGCGGTTCCATGAAGGTTTCCAGGCCTGCGCCATTCATGAATACGACCTGGGTGTCAGCAACCTTCATGACGTCCTCGGGGGTGTATTGAAAACTGTGTTCATCTACACCGGCTGGAACAAGGATTTGCAGGTTGATGTGCTCGCCCGCAATGTTGCGGACGATATCGCCGACAATCGTGGTAGTGGCGACGACGTTTAATTTACCAGCTGCAAGGTCTTTTAGGGTGCTTGGCGCCTGGCCGGTTGGACTTGTCTGGGTGCAGCTCGTCAGGATGAAAAGGGCAGCGATGATGGTCAACAGAGAACGTGCGGTGAGGCTAAATTCAAGATGTTTCAAAAACTTCTCCAAAAACTGAAATTGAAATTCATTTTCAATTATACTACTAATTTTTTAGGGTTTCTGGAGATTTCCCAGAAACCCTAATCGGTTCTGAAAATTATGGAGTGACGGTAGCAGCCAGTGTTGAAGTAGCGGGAGCCTGCCCCGCTGGCCCGGGAGTCGCACTGGGCGCTGGAGTAGCAGTAGGCACCGCGGTCACCAGGTTTACCAGGATGATCAGTTTTTGGCCAACCAGGATATCGTTCTCGTTTGTAATCTTGTTCTCTTCTTTTATCGATTCGACAGTGCTGTTGAACCTTAATGCGATGGAGCCGACAGTATCGCCCGTTTGAACGATATATTCGATTTTTGTGCCTGGACGGATGTTAGAAGGCAGCTCCGTTTGGGTGGGCAAGGATGTATCCGGGCCTGGGATGGTCAGTTTATCACCGATTCTAATCGGGCAGGCAGGATCCAGGTTGTTAATGGTTATCAGCAGCAGCAGATCAACCTTGAACTTAACCGCAATCGCAAAGCAGCTATCGCCTTCCAATACCTGATAAGTAAACGGCCCAGCCACGGTGGGGGTCACGGTTATTGTTGGTGAGGCGGTCACGGTGGGGGTCACTGTCGCCGTGTTTGTCGGAGTTGGCGTCAACGTGACCGTGGCCGTGCTGGTGGGGGTGGGTGTATCGGTGGCGAATAGGCTGAGATTGAAGGAAGGCCGGTTAGGTCCGATTAGCCAGAAGATCAAGGCCCCTGCGCCGACAATCAGAAGCAGCGCGGCGGCCCCTAAAACCAAGGGGGCACGTTTTGCGGCCTGTTGTCGTTTTCGGTACGAGTCGATCACATTCTGTGGGTTTTCCTGTTTATCACTCATTGTTTTTCCTGTATGAACCTGATTTTGAATATTCCTCTTTTATCAGGCGAGTTCAGTTATTAACATTGTAACCTATTTTTTGTTACTTTACGAGTTGCACATGGTGTCACACATGGTGTCACACATCGTGTCACGGGATCCAGTGCGGCGAGTACCCTCCAGTGATTAACTCAATCTCGTAATTCTTGTCCAGGTTGTACAGCCAGATGGATGGCTGTTCGGTAGGCGCGTCCAAATTAAAACGCACAAAGGCAATTTGGTTACCAGCAGGCGACCAGGCTAGCGAAAAGTGATTATTCTCTGGCGATTTGGTCAACTGACGAGCATCGGTTCCATCTGGCTTCATCACCCAGAGTTGCCGGCCTGGGGTCCAGCGCGTGATATCCAGATATTTTCGGGCAAAGGCCAGCAATGTCCCATCGGGAGAAATCGCTGGAGAAGTATCCTCCAGGTTTTCTGCCAGGGTTAAATCTTGGATGGAACCCTCTTCAAGATTATATTTTAGTAAATGGCTGCTGGCAATCGGTTGGAGTTCCGGGGTGGTTTGGGGATTCCCAACAGTGTTGAAAAATATTTCCGGCGCAACGTAATATTTAGAAATTGGGTCCCAACTTCCCATTTCTCCAGTTTGGTTAGGCAGGGAGGTATGCTCCCCACTGCGCGGGTCCAGGACAATAAATGCTTGCTGGTCTTTGTCGTAAAAGCTTAAGACGCCATTTGGCGACCATTCGGGTTGGATCGTTTGGTGCAATTTCTCCCCGGCCAGCTTCTCATCGTCAGCAGCGGTTACCTCAAGCCCTCCCGTTTTTGCTGGGTTCTTTGCCAACTTGACCAGCCAGACCTGAGAATATTCAGGCTGATCGCTGCCGGCTGGTGCAGTTCGTTCGTAAGCGAGAAATTCTTCGCCAGGAGAGATGCTCGGAGCCCGGCACTGCGCTTGCTGGCAGGCTAAGACCTGGCTAGAGCGAAGCACGGACATGTCCGGATTTAATTCCAGCCGGTAAATGTCGCTGCCGTTCTGGTCATTTTGAACGCTGTAATAAATCGCGCGTCCATCCAGGGTGGCGTCAAACTCCAGCAGCCCACCCTGAAGTTCCGTCAGGGCGCGGTTCTCCTCTGTCAGCGGGTCATATAGATACAGATTAGCAGCACCGTCCGCCGGATATAAGTATATGAGGCGCGGCTGGCGTATCGTATATGCCCAATCCGCTTCAGATTGCATCGGCAGCGCCAGTCTACTTTCTGCCTGTGCTCCTTTGGCAAGATGGACTTGAATCGTCGTCCCTGCTGACCAGGGATCATCAGGCGCGAAAATCAAAGTTTGGCCTTCCCAGGAAAAATTGCCAGGTACGGTGGGCGTAATGCTCAGGCGGGCGATTACACTTTCCGATTGCATTGGTCTGGAGAAGGTGAGACTCACCGACGAATTTGCGGGCACATCCACAGCGCCATCCTGCGGCGAGAAGTTCACCAGGCGCGGGACGCCGAACCAGAGAAAAGCCGCGACGGCTAGAAGCAATACCAACAGCAACCCCACCAAGATCCAAAACTTGCGCATTGGCCTATTATAACCGGGGCGCAGGGCTCTCTGCCAGTCAACGGGTTTAATAAAGAGTGGTAGAATGAGCGCGTGAAAGCCCTAAAGAGTTGGAAATTTTGGCTGGGTGTTGTGATCAGCCTTTTTTTTCTATATATTGCTTTGCGCGGTTTGCGCCTGGCTGATCTTTTGGATGTATTTGGCCAGGCGAATTATTGGTGGCTTATTCCAGGAATCGCAGTTTACTTTGTTGCGGTTTGGGTACGCGCCTGGCGATGGCATTATTTGCTTCGTCCAATCAAAGATATCCCTACTCGCCGCCTTTTTCCGACTACAGTCATTGGTTATTTGGGGAATAATATCTTTCCAGCCCGAGCGGGGGAGCTGCTGCGGACAGTCGTTCTCAAAAGAGAAGAGCAGGTCGCAATTTCATCTTCGCTGGCAACGATTATCGTCGAGCGTATTTTTGATGGCGTAACCATGTTAGCATTCATTTTCGTCAACCTGTCCGAACTGGCTAAACTTACTTCGAGTTCGGGATTTGTGGGCAACATCCAGCAGGTTGCCATTTGGGGTACGGCCATTTTTCTGGCAGCCTTGGTTTTCTTTTTATTGGCAGCAATCTTTCCGGATCGCTCTTTACGCATCGTCGAGGTTGTCACCAAAAGAATCCTGCCTGCTACGCTTGCCGAAAAAATAGTTACTGTCTCCCGATTATTTTTGGGCGGACTGGCAGCTTTACGCTCGCCTCAAGCGATATTAATGATATTTTTTACCTCCGTAGTGATTTGGTTGTTGGAAACGCTCAAATATTGGTTGGTGATGCATGCCTTCCCGTTCTCGGTCAGCTTCTTCACGTTGATGCTAATGAACGGAATCGTTAACTTAGCAACCACAATTCCGTCTGCACCGGGCTATATTGGCACATTTGATGCTCCAGGCATCGCTGTATTGACCGCTTACGGTGTGCCAAAAGCCCTGGCGGCTGGATATACCCTGGTGCTTCACGTGGCCCTTTGGCTGCCGATCACTGCGCTTGGGGCGTATTACTTACTGCGCGAGGGAATTTCCTGGTCGGTCGAAAGTCTCGAAAAGATGAAGGCGGAGGGATGAAACAAGTCGCAATTATTGGAGCTGGAATTGGTGGAATGGCGGCAGCCTACGATCTGGTCCGCGCGGGTCACCAGGTAACGATCTTTGAAACGGCTGGCCAGGCAGGTGGATTGGCTTCGGGTTTCAAAGAACCCCATTGGGATTGGTCTGTTGAAATGTTTTACCATCATTGGTTTGCCAGCGACACACATATGTTGGGCTTGCTCGACGAGCTTGGCTGGCGCGACCAGGTTTTATTTCCTCGCCCGTATACGGTCATGTTTTATAAGGATCGGTTTTATCCCTTCGACGCTATTCCGCAAATGGCGTTATTTCCGGGTTTAGGTTGGGGGGTAAATAAGATTCGTTTTGGTTTAGTGGGTTTGTATCTGAAATTAACCAACAACTGGCGCGCCCTTGAGCAGGTCACTGCAGACGCGTGGATGAAGAAGTGGGCAGGCGATTTGGTATATAAGCTGATGTGGGAACCGCTGCTCAATGGTAAGTTTGGGGAGACTTACGCCAAACAGGTGAACATGGCCTGGATGTGGGCGAGGATCAAGTCTCGAACCACCCGCCTGGGTACTTTCCAGGGTGGCTTTCAGGCGTTTTCAGATCGTTTTGCTGATCATCTTTGCCAGTTGGGAGTAAATATCCAATTCAGCACCCCGGTCCATCGTATCGAACAGGCAACTGAGGGCGGCTTAATCCTCCAAACTGGCGCTGGTTCACAAAGATTTGAACAAGTCTTGGCGACCACCTCGCCAGAATTGCTGGCTCGTCTTGCGCCTGACCTTCCCGACGACTATTTGGCCGGCTTGCTATCCTTAAAAAGTATGGGCGCGGTGGTCATGGTCCTGGCGCTCAAGCAGCGCCTTTCTCCTCAAGGCTATTACTGGTATAACATTCCAAAATCCGCCGGTTTTCCCTTCCTCGCCCTGGTCGAACACACGAATTTTGTCCCGGTCGAACACTTTGGTGGGGACCACATTATTTATATCGGCGATTACCTCGAAACTCACCACGAGTTCTTCCAACTCAGCCAGGAACAAATCCTTGAGCTATTTTTGCCCAGCCTGCCGCGGATCAACCCAGATTTCAAGCCAGATTGGATCCGCAAAACCTGGCTGTTCCGCACGGCTTATGCCCAGCCCGTGCCGTTGATCAATCATTCTCAGAATATCCCCTCGATCCAGACGCCGCTTTCTGGTCTATATTTTGCCAGCATGAGCCAGGTTTACCCTTGGGACCGCGGCACCAATTTCGCTGTCGAAATTGGACGAAGAGCGGCGCGTCTGATGAAGCAGTCATAAAGACGGCTGGGTTCGTTGTTTACCTGGTCCATGTTAATTCGAGCCAATGGATCTAGATACCTTTCATGGTCTGCTTACCCCTCAAGGCCAGACCGCTTTGCAGGAAGCCGCTGCGCTGCAGCCCACGGAAGCGGATTTTTTATCGCTTTTTGACAAACTGAAGCGGCGCTATCCGGTTGACCTGGCGCGTGCCGCCCTCGAAACAGCTATCCTACGCATCAAGGCTTTTGAAAAATTCCCGTCTGCCAGTAATATGTACTTTACCCGTGAAGCGCTAGAGCAGGCGACCTCATTTACAATCGCCAGCTACCGGGCCGATCGATACCGGTCCTTTACCTCATTAGTAGATCTTGGCTGTTCTATCGGAGGAGATACCCTGGCCCTGGCTAAGATTGCGCCTACGCTTGGCGTCGATCTTGATCCGCTGCGATTGGCCATGGCCCAGACCAACACGGCGGTTTTAGACCTTGGTCAACGAGTTTCTTTCTTGCAAGCCGATCTAACGCTTCCCCTGCCTTTGAACCCGAGCGCAGACCTTGCCTTGTTCTTCGATCCAGCACGGCGGACGGATTTCAAACGGGCCTATTCGGTGCACGCATACCGACCGTCGCTGGATCAAATCGCCGCCTGGCTTAAATGCTTCCCGGCTATTGGGGTGAAAATTTCGCCTGGAGTTGACCTGGGCGAACTGGGTTCTTATTCGGCGGAAATCGAATTTATCTCACTGCACGGGGCGCTGAAAGAGGCCGTCCTGTGGTTTGGGCCGTTAAAAGGTGCAGAGCGGCGGGCTACCCTGCTGCCTGGCCCGTACACGCTCGCATCTAAGGAAGATTTCGATAATCCGGCAGAAATGAGTCTGCCTTTGGTTGAGCCCCAGGATTTTATTTTTGAACCTGATCCGGCAGTTTTACGCGCTGGCTTAGTCCAGGACTTAGGCCAGCAATTGGGCGCTGCTCAATTAGACCCAGATATCGCATACTTAACCTCAAATCGGCGCATTCACACCCCCTTTGGCCGCTGCTGGACTGTAGAAGCCTGGTTTCCATTTCAATTGAAACGCTTGCGAGAAGCGCTGCGTCAGCGCCAGGTCGGCCAGGTAACGATTAAGAAACGTGGATCACCCTTACAACCGGAGCAGTTGATCACGCAACTACGTCTTTCTGGAAGTGAAAAGCGGGTGGTCTTTCTTACTCACTTGCGCGGCCGGCCGATTGTGATTATTGCTTATGATGAGATTACTCGACCTGACCGTGATCAGTGAAGACGGGAAGATGACCCAAGGCAATAATATGCCGCCAACGGGCGCGTTCACCTTCAGTAAATATCCCAGCCTCAGCAACCACCTGACACCCCGCCTTTTCCATCAGCAGACGCATTCCTTGCAGCGTGGATCCAGTGCTGATCACATCATCTAGCAAAACAATCTGCTTGCCCTTTACCATTTCACTGTCTTTCTCATCCAGATAGAGCATTTGGGGTTGGCCGGTTGTGATGGAGAGCGTTTCTGCAGAGAGCGCGACTCCCATATAGGGCTTGTATACTTTGCGTAGGACAACATAAGGTTTTTTACTCGCAACCGAGAGCGCATGGGCAAGCGGAATGCTTTTTGCTTCTGCAGTAACTAGAATATCGAATTCGATATTGGCAAGCTTATCAGCCAGGGCTGCTGCGCTGATTTCCACTAATTCAGTGTCCCCGAGGATATTCAGGACGGCGAT
This sequence comes from uncultured Chloroflexia bacterium, assembly GCA_963770655.1. GTDB lineage: Bacteria > Chloroflexota > Anaerolineae > Anaerolineales > UBA4823 > CAZAGA01. The sequence goes on from CAVYQO010000011.1 coordinate 54,729, forward strand.
GCGCACTCCTGGGGCAATTTCAAACAAAGGTAAGGCGCGTTTTACACCGGCGATTTCAACTGGGTAGGTATCCCGATCACTTGACATTTTTATTCCCTCAGAGAATTAAGCTAGATAATTAAAGTTTATCACAACCATGCCAAGAACAAAACCACGATTTCATGATGATTGTCTGCCTGTAAATTTGTGCGCTTGCCTGGTCAATTCTGCTATAATCCATTTATGGAATCAGATTTAGCGAGTCAAACATTGTCGTGCTCGCAATGCGGCGGAGAACTGCATCCCGATGAGGGTCAGATCTTTGTAACCTGTCCCTTCTGCGGGGCAACGGTATTTATCGATAAAGCGCGGGTGGTGTTTCACTGGTTTCTTGCTCCAACGCTGGATGAGGAACGGGCTCGCGCCGACTTGATGCGGTGGATGGCTGGAAATCAAACGGTCAAAGATTTGGATCGAAAAGCTACCCTAACCAGTATGTCATTTGAATATTTCCCAATCTGGTATTTCAAGCAGCGCGATGCGAATGGAATTGAAACGATCCATCTTTTACCAGGTGCAGCGACCTCGGTGACCGAAGTCGAGAAGATGACCCTGCCAGCCGGCGATCTGCGTAAATACGATCAGTCCATCGACGCTCAGGCGCGGACGCCGACAGTCCCGCTCCAAGCTGCGATAACCTGGCTCAGCGAGGCAAGCGTTCCAAAAGACGAAATTGCTGAGCAATTTCTCGTCCATGTTCCTCTTTTTACCTTTAAATATAACTATCGTGGAAATTCTTTTACAGCGGTTGTGGAAGCTGGAACTGGAAGAATTTTTGCAAATATTTACCCGGCGAAAGCCGAGACGCCCTACCGGACGATCGGTGGAGTTACTGCGGTAATCTTTCTGTGCCTGGCGATCATTCCATTGGTAATGGCGATTAATTCAGGTTGGGCAGGCAGCGGCATGGGTTTACTCATCTGCCTTGGCTTAGGGATCGTTTTTATACCCATTTTATTTGCGATCGCAGCAGCAATTGCTTCGAAGGTGTAGAGTCTTGAGCGATTATATGGGAATGGTTAAAGCGGATGAGTGAAAAAGAAACGGTTCAGGGCCTTTCCTGTCCAAACTGCGGTGGTATGGTCCCTATCCCGGAGGGGCAGGTGGTGGTCCGCTGCCCATTTTGTGATCAGCGTTCTTTTGTTAAGGGAGAGCGTGGGCTGCGCCGTTACCAGGTTCCAGCAAAAATCACGCGAGAAATTGCGATCACTGGTTTGCGCGGGTTCTTCTCGAGCAGCATGGCCATCGCCCGAGATCTCTCTAAACAGGCGCAGGTGAATGAAGCCTTTCTTGTCTACCTTCCTTTTTGGACAATTTGGTCGCGCCTGGCAGGCTGGGCTTTTGGCGAGAAAAAAGTAGGCAGTGGGAATAATCGCCGTTACGAGCCTAGGGAAATTCGCCTGGTGCAGGAGATGAATTGGACTGGAGCCGCCTGTGATGTGGGCGAATTTGGCGTCAATGAACTTTTACTCACTGACCAGGAACTTCAGCCGTTTAATCCGGAAACTCTACATCACTCCGGGATGGTATTCGAACCGGCCAGCTCCTTCAGCGAGGCGCGTGACGCCGCAGAGCGGGAGTTTCAGGAGCAACTGAACCGCCGCGCAAGCCTGGATCGGTTGTCTCAAATGTTTGTGCGCGCATTTCGGCGCCGTTTAGGTCTCGTCTATTACCCCTTGTGGGTTCTGCGCTATCTGTACCGTGGGCGTTCGTTTCAAGTGGTATTGGACGGGTATTCGGGTAAGGTTCTGTATGGGAAAGCCCCAGGTAATACCATTTATCGGGCAGCGATTCTGGTCTTAAGTATGGCAGCCGGAGCTTTTGTGGCGATTGACGTTACTGCCTTGGCTGTTTATTTCTTAAGCGATAGTAAAGATTTGCCGATCTGGTTGGCCTTATTAATCTTCGGGGCCGGCCTGGCGTTGATGTATAACGGTTACCGCCGTTTCCGCTATGGTGAGCAATACGAACTACGCACATCTCGCGCCAAGAAAAGCCAGATTGTTCCGGGTCTGGATAATCCGTTGGAAATATTGAATAGCGTCACCAATACTAAGGATGTTGAAGAGTGGATCAGACGGTTGTCTTAGTGCCTCTGCTGTGCATAAAATGCAGCACCCCGATTCAGGCGGAGCCCGATCAGGTGGCCTGGGTATGTCCGGTGTGCAACCAGGGTATGTATCTTGATGAGGAAAAGGGCTTGCTGGAACAGGAGATTTTATATTCAGCTGGCCTTTCGCCGACAGCGCCCGGTAGACCTTACTGGGTGGCTGATGGGCAGATCACCCTGCAGCGCGAGACATTTGGCTCATCTAAAAACAATGAGGCGCAGTTATTCTGGAGCCAATCGCGGCGGTTCTTTATCCCAGCTTACGCAGCAACCCTCGAAGAACTGCTTTCCCAGGCAAAAGAGCTTTTGGTCAACCCACCAACTCTCCAACCCGGCACGAATAATCCCTTCCAGCCAGTCGTCCTGAATATCCAGGATGTCAGCTCTGCAGTAGAATTCCTTGTGGTTGCGATAGAGGCTGGCCGTCCAGATCGTCTCAAAAAGGTTGATATTCAGCTAAAACTCTCCAAGCCAGTCTTGTGGATCCTCCCAGCCTGAAATGGAATTCCCCGCAATAGCCAAGCTATCATTTAGCCAGATATGGGTAATCCTGGTTATCTTTTTAGCTGCCTGCCAGCCGGCGATGGAGGTGAGACCGAGCCTCTCCCCGGAGACGCCTTCTGAGAGTAAACCAGCATCTGAAAACTGGGTTAAAGTTTATTTTAGCGACCCAACCAATCCGGAGTCAGCCTCGTTTCGGGGAGGGCCAGACCAGGCTCTGGCAGAGGCTATTCGCCAGGCGCGCCTGAGCGTCAATCTGGCTGCATACGACCTGGACTTGTGGAGTATTCGTGATGCGCTGATTGACGCCCACCGGCGTGGCGTCCGCGTCCAGATGGTTTCCGATAGCGATAACCTGGCAGAGGCCGAGATCCAGGATCTTATCGAGGCTGGGATTCCAGTGATTGGGGACCGCCGTGAAGGCTTGATGCATAATAAGTTTGTAATCATCGATGGTCGAGATGTGTGGAGCGGTTCGATGAATCTCACCGTCAACAGCGCTTACCGCAATAACGACAATCTAATTCAAATCCATTCTCCTGAGTTAAGCCAGGATTACCTGGTCGAGTTCAACGAAATGTTCGCTGACGATCGTTTCGGCCCAGGATCGCCGGCCAATACTCCAAACCCAGTGATCAATATTGCTAATCATCAGGTAGAAGTATATTTTTCTCCAGAAGATGAAGTCGAAGAGCGCATTGTGGCGTTGATCCAGTCTGCCCAGGAAAGCATTCAGTTTTTGGCTTATTCATTTACCTCGGATAAGGTTGCGGCGGCCATGCTAGCACGGGCGAAAGAAGGGGTAACAGTGACAGGAGTTTTCGAGGCCGATCAAACCCAATCCAATCGAGGTACCGAATACGAAGTCTTGCGTCTCGCTGGCGTGGACGTTCGCCAGGATAGCAATCCACGCAATATGCATCATAAAGTAATCCTCATCGATGGGAAGATTACTCTGACCGGCTCATACAACTTCACAAATAACGCCCGAACCCTCAATGATGAAAACCTGTTGGTCATTCATGACCCCGAGGTGACCGGTTTTTACCAGGAAGAGTTCCACAAAATATTTTTAGCGGCGCAGAGATAAACTTGTTGAAAACAGTAAAAAAGTTGACATCCTGGTTTTTCGCTTATATCAATCGAACGCAGCGGTATAATTTATTGCATTCCAATGATTGGTCAGGAGAGGTAAGCAATGGATACTAAAGGTAAGTTCTACCTTGGGCGCATCTTTGACCCGGCGCAAGGAAAGGCAACGAAGGACGCTTTGCTTTATGATCCTGCGGATTTGACCACGCATGCGGTAGTCGTTGGCATGACTGGGTCAGGGAAGACCGGGCTGTGCATCGGGTTATTAGAGGAAGCTGCCTTGAGCGGTCTTCCAGCGTTGATGATTGACCCCAAGGGGGATATTACCAATGTCTTACTGCATTTCCCTGAGTTGCTGCCGGCTGATTTTGAACCCTGGATAAACGCCGACGAAGCCCGCCGCGCGGGTCAAACAACCCAACAAGCGGCTGAGGCGACAGCAACTTTATGGAAAAATGGTTTGGCTGATTGGGAAATCGATCCAGAGCGCGTTCAACGCTTGAAGGATTCTGCCCATTTTCGAGTCTATACGCCTGGTTCCGATGCTGGGGTTCCTGTAAACATCCTTGCCTCTTTCCAGGCTCCAGAAATCTCCTGGGCAGAAAATCGCGAAATGCTGCGCGAGCAAATCTCTGGTACTGTAACTGCCTTGCTCACCCTGGTCGGCTTGACCAATATCGATCCAGTGCGGTCCCGAGAACATATCCTGATCTCTAATATTTTTGAAACGGCCTGGAGTAATGGGCAAGACCTGGATTTGGGAGAATTGATCTTGCAGGTCCAAGAACCACCCTTTGCAAAATTGGGAGTCTTGGACATCAATCGCTTCTTCCCTGAAAAAGATCGTTTTGAATTAGCAATGATGCTTAATAATATCCTGGCTTCGCCGGCATTCCAGTCTTGGATAGAGGGTGACCCCCTAGATATTCAGAACATGCTCTACGGACCCGACGGCCGGCCTCGCCATAGTGTATTCTACATTGCCCACTTGAACGAGCAGGAGCGGATGTTTTTTATTACCTTGCTGTATTCTGCAGTGGAATCCTGGATGCGTGCCCAGGCTGGTACGACCAGTTTGCGCGCCATCGTTTACTTTGATGAGATCTTTGGTTATTTACCCCCAATACAAAACCCACCTTCCAAACAGATATTGCTGCGGATGCTGAAACAAGCCCGTGCCTTTGGGGTTGGCCAAGTGTTGGTTACCCAAAACCCGGTAGATGTCGACTATAAAGCTCTTTCTAATGCAGGCACCTGGTTGATTGGGAAATTACAGACCGATCAGGATAAACAGCGCCTATTAGATGGGCTGGAGGGAGCGATGGCTGGCAGCCTGGATCGCAGCGCGTATGATCGGATGCTCTCCGGACTCGGCAAGCGGGTATTTCTGCTGCATAATGTCCATTCCAAAGGTCCACAATTAATGCAAACGCGTTGGGCGATTAATTATTTGGCAGGTCCGCTCACTCGCTCCCAAATACCAGCGGTGAATAAGCTGTCAACCCCAGAAGTAGCACAAGAGCCAGTGGTCAGTTCAGCTAAACCAAGCACTGTGCAAGCCGCGGCGGTAGTAGGTGCTGCAGCCGCGTCACGTCCTGCGCCGGCCAAGTCGGCCTCGGCAGCTCAAACTTCGCTCTTTTCGATCTCCCGGCCTCCCTTGCCCAGCGGAATAGCAGAATATTATTTGCCTAACAACTTGAGTTTTTCAGAAGCCTTCCAAGCCGCCAGGCGCGCCTATCTCCCGGAGGCGCAAAATCAAGGTCTTGTGTACCGGCCGGCTCTGATCGCGCATACCACGACGCGATTCTTAAACCGTAAGTACAACCTGGATACCACAGACAGTCGGGCCGTGTTGGTTGTCGATCCGGATCGGCGTGGAATGGTGCGTTGGGAAGAATATCCCCGCTTAGAACTGGATGAAGGCCAATTAGATCGCGCTGCGCTGTCGCAGGTTCGTTTTGCTGCTGTAGATGCTCCACTAACAGATGTTAAATTGATGACGGCGCTAAGCAAGGACTTTTTGGATTGGGTTTTTCGAAATACCATGGCCATCGTCACCGCCAACGAAGATTTAGGCGTTTTTGCTGGACCAGAGGTCACTCAGGCAGAGTTTCGAAGGCTTTGCTCGGAAGCGGCGAAAAAGGCTTTGGACTTGGAAGCGACCAAATTGGAAGAAGCGTATGCTAAGAAGATCGCGGTAATACAGGATAAGCTGGATCGCGAGCAAAGCGAGCTCGATCAGGATGAAGCAGATTACTCCCAGAGAAAAATGGATGAGCTTGGTACAGGGGTTGAGACAGTGCTCAGCTTGTTTGGTAAGCGAAAACGGAGTGTTTCCAAGAATCTAACAAAACGACGAATGACCTCTACCGCCAAAGCTGATGTTGACGAATCCAAGAAGATGATTGCGGGTTATAAAAAGCAGATTGAAGCTCTGGAAAAAGAAAAGGAACAGGCGGTTGCGGAGGTTGAAAAGCGCTGGGGTGAGATTGCCAGCCAAAGCAGTGAGTTAAAAATACTGCCTTTGAAAAAGGATGTGCTTTTGGATTTCTTTGGTGTTGCCTGGATGCCTTACTACCAGATTCAAGCTGGGGCTGATCAATTTGAGCTGCCAGGCTTTGCGGCCGGATAAACGATCTTCCAATTGGTAGGAAATCATATTTAGTATTTTCTACCAACCCGAAATCAGGTATAATATCGCCTTGCGCCAACGGGTGTTCCTGTTGAGCTTAGTAAGTAACCAAATTTAAGGAGTTTTTTATATGGCTAAGAAAAGTTCACGTCAGGTATCCAAGGGAGATACAACTTCAAGTAGTGGCGCCGGAGTATCTTCAAAACCCAGCCAAAGGTCCTCACTAACCAGCCGAACGGCTGAATCCGCTGCGCCGGACTTTTCTTACGTCAAGGACGATTTAAAACGGGTTGGTATCCTGGCCGGTAGTATGTTTGCGGCGATGATCATCCTTTATTTTATCCTGCCCTATATCTTGCCGCTTTACGCACACTAACCGTTTACCAAAACTTGCTGGTCTGCCCGGTGAGTCAGTGGATTTTATTATTGAATAGACCCTTTGCAGATGCAGAGGGTTTTTTTATCGAAAATCACCAATCTGCCTGGTAAATGGAATTGCAATCTATCGTCATTCAAGCTAGAATCGAATTACGAATTATGACAACTCCCGAGTCGTCTCCCAGTTCTCCGAAGTGGAGCTCGAATGCCAAGCTAATTGTAGGCCTTACCTTGGTAGCGATTGTTGCAATCCTGCTGCAGCAATTTCGAGTGATTGTCGGCCCTTTACTTCTTTCTTTTGTCTTGGCGTTTTTGCTTCATCCCTCCGCTACACTGCTCAATAAACGCGTGCATATCCCCTGGGGAATCGCTGTTTTATTGGTATTTGCTGCCCTGATCATCGTGCTCGCGGGCGTTTTCACCCTGGCAGGATTTGCAATTGTCCAGCAAATTCAAAGCCTGATTTCTACAATACAGCGCTTCATTGCCCAGGTGCCACAGCTTATCACCGATCTATCTCGAGATGTTATCTGGATTGGTCCTTTCTCGGTAGATTTAACTCGGTTCGATCTAACCTCAGTGACGAACCAATTATTGTCGTCTGCCCAAAGCGTGCTTGGCCAGGTGGGCGGGTTGGTGGGAACTGTTGCCACGGGGACAATCACTACTCTTGGCTATGCGGTATTTATCCTGTTGATGGCTTATTTCATACTTGTCCAAGGTGGGCAGGTGCGGGAAGAACTCTTTTACATCGATATTCCCGGCTATGGGACCGATATTCGCCGGTTGACGCGTGAACTAACCCGGATTTGGGATGCTTACCTGCGCAGCCAGGTGGTAATTATCCTGATGGTGATTGCAGTGTATTACGTGCTGATGACCATCCTGGGGATGCGTTTCACCTTAGGAATTGCCTTACTGGCCGGACTGGCGCGTCTGGTACCATATCTTGGACCATTTCTTGTATGGTCAACCGCCGCGCTTCTGGCTTTTTTCCAGCCAGTTAATTATTTGAATTTGCAGCCGTGGGCTTATGCACTCTTGGTGATTGGGCTGGCTGTCCTGGTTGATCAGTTCTTCGATCAATATGTCCAGCCTCGGTTAATGGGACAATCACTCGGCATCCATCCAGCGGCGATCCTGGTCGCCGCTATCATTGCTTTTCAATGGTTAGGGATTATTGGACTGGTGTTGGCCGCTCCAGTATTGGCAACGGTCATTTTGCTAATCCGGTATGCATTGCGCAAAATGCTGGATTTGGATCCATGGGTAACCCCTGAACGGCAAATGCCAGTGCAATTACCTCATGACCGTGTGATCCATCGATTCCGCGCCTGGCTTCGGGTACGCACTCGCCGTTTTTTGGATCGCTAAGGTCGATGATAGATCCATTCTCTGATCTCGACGACCTGTTTTCTTAAACGATCATCGGTCTCAAGCAACTCAGCGATTTTTTCACACCCATACATCACTGTCGTATGGTCTCGTCCGCCTAAGACTTCGCCAATCTGGGGCAGTGAATAATTGGCTTCCTGGCGTAACAGGTACATAGCAATTTGACGCGGCAAGGCTACCTGTTTTGATCGATCGCGACCCATGATCCGGTCTACAGTTACCCCGTAAGTCTCTGCGACGCGGCGGATGATATCATCGGGCTGCAGCTCGCTTCGCCGCGGTAGTAAATCCGACAAAGCTACTTCTACCAATTGAGGGGTTAGCGGGATCCCGCTCAAGTCGGCAAACGCCGACACTCTGGTCAATGCCCCTTCCAATTCGCGTATATTGGATTGGACCCGGCGAGCGATCAATTCGATGATTTCATTCGAGATGCGCAAACCAGACCGTTCGGCTCGGGCGCGGAGGATTGCCTGGCGCGTCTCTAAGTCTGGCGGTTGGATATCTGCTGTCAGCCCCCATTCAACACGCGAACGGAGTCGTTCTTCTAAGGTGATTAAGGCCTTTGGCGGGCGATCGGAGGTGATGACGATTTGTTTATCCTGCCCGTGTAAGGTATTGAACGTATGGAAAAATTCTTCCTGGGTAGATTCTTTGCCAGCGATGAATTGAATATCATCGATCAGCAAGACATCAATCCGGCGATATTTTTCTCGGAAAGCCTGGGTGGTATGCGAGCGAATGGCATTTATCAGATCATTGGTGAATTCTTCAGAGGAGACATACAGCACCTGCGAACCACGGATGGCGCATAGGTTACCAATTGCGTGAAGCAAATGGGTCTTACCCAATCCCACGCCGCCATACAAGAACAATGGATTGTATGCCTGGGCTGGTTTCTCTGCGACAGCCAGCGAAGCCGCGTGGGCCAGGCGATTGCTTGCACCAACAACGAAATTACTGAAAGTATATTTGCTGCTAAACGATAAATTCTGGTTTTGCTCAGTCTCACCTTGGGCGTCATCAGCCGGGTAATAATCATCTTCAGGAACATTTGGGGTTTCCCACAACAGGGTTCTGCCACACAATGAAACGAATTTCAACGGAGCGATTCATCATTCCGGTCAGTAATCGTGTAATGGTGCTGGATAAACGGCTGTCAAGCCAATCGCGTGCGTAGGCGTTCTGAACGCCAATAATAAAGCTACCATCTTCGTAAGAAATCAATTCGGCATCCCGAACCCAGGTATCGAATGCAGCTTTCGGCATCTCCATTTGTAATTGCCCAAGGGCAGCTCGCCAGGCCTGTTCTGCTTTCATCGCATACATCCTTTGTTTGATGGGTTAGGATGCAACGATGCATCCCCTTAAAAGCAGTCAAACTGCAATAATATTTACATTAATACAATTTAACTAATCTCCCCTGCTGCAGCTCACCGCGGGAGACAACGAATATTGATTAGTGACTAGCCAAGAAAACTACCCCGTTACAGGATAGCTGTCACCCCCTGATTGATCGACATTCTTACGATCTTGCTCTATTCTAGCAGATACCCTACCCGTATTGCAAGTCGCTTAACCTACGCCAGTCTAAAAGAAAGTAATACTTTAAGGTTGGCAAACGTTAAAGAAAAATATGTTTTTGTTAACATCCACACAGCATAATTAGAACAACTGCTCGACCAGTAGTATGGGAAGATCACAGCACTACCCCCATATATGCCTTTTTGTGACCGATTTTACTGGTTTTGGATATATCTATCCCGTTGGAATGTTAAAGAATTGATTTATCTACGAATTCGAATTTTGACTAATGGTTACACACGATTTTGCATTTCAAAGATAGCAATTTGTTTTTATATTTCTCATACACGTTGTTTATAGATTTCTTGCATCTGTTCATTACAATCAGTGCAGATTGATAGTAAACCTGATGATTTTATCCGCTCATCAGAAAAAGGAGAAAGTAAAAATGGCAAAAATTATTGGTATTGATTTAGGAACGACAAATAGTGTGGCTGCTGTTATGGAAGGCGGCGACCCAACTGTGATAACAACCACGGAGGGAACACGTTTGCTGCCTTCAGTGGTGGGATTTAATAAGAATGGCGAACGGGTGGTCGGCCATGTTGCGAAACGCCAGACGGTGATTAACCCTGACAACACCGTCTATTCGATTAAGCGTTTCATGGGTCGTCGCTTCGATGAAGTTGAAAGCGAGCGTGTGTCTGTCCCTTACCATATCAAACGTGGAGGGGCCGGGGATGCTCGGGTGTTTGTACCCATCACCAATCGCGAGTACAGCCCACAAGAAATCTCAGCAATGATCCTGGCGAAACTTAAGGCAGATGCAGAAGCATATCTGGGCGAGGCTGTTTCCCAGGCGGTGATTACCGTACCGGCCTATTTCAATGACAGCCAACGACAGGCGACGAAGGATGCTGGTAAAATTGCCGGCCTGGAAGTTCTGCGAATTATCAATGAACCTACAGCAGCAGCTCTGGCCTACGGCCTGGATAAGAAAAGCAATGAAACCATTCTTGTTTTCGATCTTGGCGGTGGAACCTTCGATGTCAGCTTGTTGGAGGTTGGCGGAGGTGTGATCGAAGTAAAATCTACCAATGGCGACACGCATCTAGGCGGTGACGATTGGGACCAGGCTTTGGTTAATTGGATCGCTGAAGAATTCCAGAAAGAGCACGCGATTGACCTTAGAAATGATCGCCAGGCGTTACAACGTCTGCGTGAGGCTGCTGAAAAAGCAAAGATTGAGCTTACAAGCATGCTGCAAACCGAGATCAATCTTCCATATATTTCAGCAGATGCAAACGGTCCAAAGCATCTCCAATTGCAGCTAAGCCGGGCGAAATTTGAACAGCTTACTGAAAAACTAGTCGAGCGATTGCGTGGTCCTTTCCAGTCGGCATTAAAAGATGGCGGTGTCCAGTCCAGCCAAATCGATGAGATCGTCCTGGTTGGAGGGTCCACGCGGATGCCTATGGTTCAGAATTTGGTGAGATCTTTGACCGGCAAAGAGCCGAACAAAAGCGTCAATCCAGATGAAGTCGTGGCGATTGGCGCTGCGATCCAGGCGGGGGTGCTTGGCGGTGAAGTGAATGATGTCTTGCTTCTGGATGTTACCCCGCTTTCGCTGGGCGTCGAGACGCTTGGAGATGTCATGACGCCGTTGATCGAACGAAATACTACCATCCCGGTACGCAAATCTCAAGTATTCTCAACCGCAGAAGATAACCAATCTGCAGTCGATATCCATATCCTTCAAGGTGAAAGACCGATGGCTGCAGATAATATGAGCCTTGGACGTTTCCGCCTGGAGGGTATTACACCATCCTCCCGGGGCTTACCACAGATTGAAGTTACCTTCGACATCGATGCAAACGGGATACTAAAAGTTTCGGCGCGTGACCAGGCAACCGGAAAAGAACAGAATATTACCGTCACGGCTTCTACAAATCTTACAAAAGAGGAAATTGGTCGGATGGTCCAGGCAGCGCGCGAGCACGAGGTTGACGACAAGCACCGCAAGGAATTGGTAGAGATTCGTAATCAAGCAGATAATATCATCTATCAGACCGAAAAATCACTTGGAGGACTGAACGGTCGTCTTCCTGAGTTTGAACGCTGCGCAAATAAATGAGAAGGTCACAGCATTACGCCAATCACTGCAGGGCGATGACATTCAGCGGATTAATCAGCTAAGTGCAGAACTGCAAAATATGCTTCATGCGTTGAGCCAGCAGGCCAGCGCTGATCAGAACTCGCAAGCAGGTCATAACGGAAATGGCCACACTCCTGGTAAAGATGAAGAGGGTGAGGTAATCGAAGGCCAATTCCACGAAATCTAATGGCCAATTATTCAAAACGAGAGATGCCAGAAATCGTGGCATCTCTCTTGCATTAAATATCGTATAATCACCATGCGTATGGAAGACCAGCCCCAACCCGTGACTGTAGTGAGCTTTTTGCCAACCGCGATCATCCTGATTGTGGTTGGCTGGGGAGGAATTTACCTGCTCACCCAGTTTACACAGCCGAATGGCGGCGCTCGTTGGCTGTTCTTCTTTTTGTTAATCGTTGCGATCACTGGCGTGATGATCCCCGTGACAGCCTTTTTGAATCAGCGCTTTCCGTCTAAACCGCCAGTAAGCAATTTGGTAGTTACTCGCCAGGCATTGTGGTTTGGCGTTTTCATCGCCACAATTGCCTGGCTGCAAATTGGCCGAGTGCTGAATCCTGCCCTGGCGTTGTTACTGGCAGTCGGATTGGTGATCATTGAATGGCTGCTGCGTCTGCGCGAACGCAGCCAGTGGAAACCATAAAACTGGAAAAAATCTGCTAAAAACAGGTGGCCCGGCCACCTGTTTTGTTATACAATACTTAAGATGTCCCTTCGCAAACTTCCTTCGGTTGATCAGCTTCTGCAAACATCGCCGGCCGCGACCTGGTTGAGCCAGTATGGACGACCCTTATCCCTGGCGGCCATCCGCTACACCTTGGATCAAGTTCGCACTACCTACACACCGGGCGGGCAGCTTCCCGAGCAGGCTGAACTGCTGGATCAAATTTCCCGGGTTTTGCAGCAATGGACAGCGCCAAGCCTGGTTGGGGTGATTAACGCCACCGGGGTGGTTTTGCATACCAACCTTGGGCGTGCGCCGCTCAGCCGCGCCGCACTGCACGCGGTTCAAACAGTCTCCCTTGGCTATTCCAACCTTGAGTATGATCTTGAGAAAGGAAAGCGCGGCTCTCGGCTGGTGCATGCCGAGGCGATGTTACGCCGTTTGACGGGCGCAGAAGCCGCCTTGGTGGTTAACAATAATGCTGCGGCAGTCCTATTGGTCCTATCTGCACTGGCCAGGCGCCGGGGGGTGGTGATTTCGCGTACCCAGCTCGTAGAAATTGGCGGCGGGTTTCGGGTACCCGATGTAATGAGGCAATCTGGAGCACAATTGGTGGAGATCGGCGCCACCAACCGTGTTCATCTATCCGATTATCAATCTGCCCTGGAATCTAAACCGGCGTTATTTCTGCGCGCTCATCGTTCCAATTTCCAAATTGTCGGGTTTACGAGTGAACCGAGCCTGGCTGAGATCGCTAGCGTTGCTCACCAGGCTGGTCTGCCGTTGGTCGATGACCTTGGGTCGGGTGCGCTTATCGATACCAGTAGATTTGGTTTGGCGCATGAGCCAATGATTCAAGAATCATTGGCGGCAGGCGCTGATTTGGTTTTTTTCTCCGCTGATAAATTGCTCGGCGGTCCCCAGGCGGGTGTAATCATCGGACGGGAGGACCTCATCGCAAAGCTTAAAAAGCACCCGCTGGCCCGCGCTCTCCGAGCGGACAAGCTGTGCCTGGCTGCTTTATCTGCCACTCTGCTGCATTATTTGAAGGATGAAGCCGAACAGGAGATCCCTCTCTGGCGGATGATTGCTGCCCAGCCAGAACAACTGCGCCAACGCGCTAGCGCCTGGAAGGAAACGCTAGGGCGGGGTGAAGTGCTCAGCAGTGAATCTACCATTGGCGGCGGCAGCCTCCCAGGAGAGACGATTCCCACGTATATTTTGGCGATCCAGATTTCCAGCCCGGATCGCCTGCTTGCTCGTCTACGGCAAAGCTCGCCGCCGGTAATTGCTCGCCTACAGGATAACAAGATCATACTGGATCCTCGGACGGTTTTGCCCGAACAAGAGACGCTCTTGCTGGCTGTTTTACAAGAACGATTAGGATAGGCGTTCTGCCTGGCGCTGGCTCAGGACCCACGATTGGTGCAGCCGGCCGATAAACTTCGAAATAATCAGCCCAGAGCTTCGATAAAAAAATCTGCCAGGCGAGTATAAAGCACTCTCTGGTTGTCTGGTCGCACAATTCCATGGCCTTCGTCTTCAAAAACAAGCAGCTCATACTTAATCCCCGCATTTTCCAACGATTTGACGACCTGGTGAACATTGGCAGGGGTCACATTTGGATCCTGGCCGCCTTGGATAATAAAGAGCTTTCCGCGAATATCCTGTACGTAGTGGATTGGTGAGCGGCGGTGATAACGCTCGGGGGCCTGGGTTGGGCTGCCGCCCATCATTTCTTCGCTATATGGACGTAGATCGGGCCGGGTGGTTTCATAATCGATCACCAGATCGGTCATACCGCAGATAGGCGCGGCAGCGGCGATGATTTCAGGTGGGAAGTGGGTAATTAAATACCAGGAGCTATAACCGCCATAGGAGGTTCCGAACACGCCAACCCTGCCTCGTTCTGCCAGCCCAGCGCGGATAAGCGATTCGGCCCCGGCGGCTATATCCTGCTGCTCACGCCCTCCCCAGCCATCTTCTTTAATAGAATCTTGAAAGCGAAGACTAAACCCGGTGCTGCCCCGGTAATTGACATCCAATACATTAAAACCACAGCGAACCAAGTATTGGACGACCGGTTTAAGCTCGTCCTCGCTGTGGTAAGTTGGCCCGCCGTGGATCATGATCACGGCCCGGTGTGGGTTTGGAAGGCAGCGGTAGAGCCATCCTTGGATTTCCAGGCCATCATATGAAATCCACTGGACGGATTGCGCCTGGTACAACTGTTCAGGTCGTAGGGTTGTATGATCCCACACCCTGGTTAGCGAATATAATTCAGGATGGTCAGCGCTGGTTGAAATCCAGTCAAAAAATACCAGCTCGGTTGGAGAAATCGAAGAATAATAACTGGCTATCCAATGCTCACCGGCCGCCCGCCCTACAGGCAGTAGATTTCCACGGATGACCGGGAAAAATAATTCCTGACCAGTTTTCAAATCGATCATGGAAGCCTGGTGGCCGGCCTTAATGATTTCATCGATAATGATGCTTCCATCCGGGGATGCCCAACAACTTTCGATATTCCTGTGTGGATCGTTTACTAACCAGCGCACCTGCCCATTTTGTAAATGATAAATTCCCACAGCCCGATAGTTCACTCCATCCGCTCCGGTAAGCTCGGCCAAGAATAAGATCTGAAGGCTATCTGGCAGCCAGGCGGCGAAAACCTTGGTCTGGTCGCCGAAATTAAGAATTTCACTATCGTGTGCGCCAAGTACATCTATCAAATGCACCTGATACCCGGCCGGATGGCGATCTTTTCGATAATAGATCAGGTGTGTACCACTGAGGTTGAGCTCAGGCCAGGTTAAAGCTGGACGCTGCGGCCTGGCAATAGCTTCTCTTTGACCGGTTTGCAAATCGTGCTTGTATATCCACGTAGTTTCGAGAACCTCGCTGTTGGCAAAATCATAATTTGCCCCATAGTAAAGAGATTGACCATCCGGCGAAAGAGCGCCGCCGCGTAAAAAATAGGGCGGTCGATCGTCTGTCATTGGCTGCATTGCTCCAGGACTGATTTTTTCATTGGAGTCGAGGTTTAGGTCTACTTTAAAAAGACGGGTGCGTTCGTCACGGTCATGATCCTCGGAAACGAGTACACTCTGTGAGTCTGCTGACCAGGAGACGAGATCAGTATATTCAGGGGTGTGGGTCAGCGCGACAGGAGGTTGCGAACCATCTGCTGGGACAACAAATATATCCATATTTTCCTGGATCCGATACCATTGGAATGCTACCCATTTTCGATCAGGAGACATTAGGGCGCGCTCGACAGATGGCAAGCTGAGCAGTTGGCGTAAGTAATTTTGGGTGGTCATGTTTATCCCTCAATAGTATGTTGGAGTTGATAATCCAGGCTGGTCTTGACCTTTATTTTAATCCGAAAACGGTTATTCTTGATTTTATGGATAAAGCTCAAAACGAGCGCTAAACTTTTATCGCGAGTATAATTTTTAATATGTCTACTATCGACGAAATTAAAGCACGCATTGATATTGTCGATTTGGTATCTGAGACCGTCCAGTTGCGGCGCTCTGGGAAGAGTTATACCGGTTTTTGTCCTTTCCATTCGAACACCCGGACGCCGGCATTCGTGGTCTTCCCAGATTCTGGTACCTGGCGTTGTTTTGGACAATGCAACGAGGGCGGTGATATCTTTCGATTTGTAATGAAAAAAGAAGGGTGCGATTTTCCTGAAGCCCTTCGTATTCTGGCTGAGAAGGCAGGTGTCGAGCTCAAACCGCCAACCGCTGCTGAGCAGCAAGCTGCCGAAGAACATGACCATTTACGCGTGTTACTGGAAGACGCCGTTACCTTCTATCGCCATCAGCTCCTGAATACCGCAGGTGGAAAACAAGCCCTGGAGTACTTGAAACAGAAGCGCAACCTGAACGACGCTACGATTGAATCTTTTGGCCTCGGTTACGCGCCAGCATCCTGGGACAGCCTGCTGAATTTTTTTAGATCGAAAGGTTATAAACAGCAAGACCTACTCGATGCGGGGGTGGTTACAGCTCGCCAACAGGATGGCAGTGGTGGAGTAGAATCTGCGGGTGATCAAGGTGGGTCGGAATCACAGAACCGCAGAGTATACGACCGCTTCCGCAATCGGTTGATGATCCCAATCCGTGACGAGCGCGGCCGGATGGCTGGGTTTGGAGCACGCATCCTTAATCCGGATGACCTACCCAAGTTTCTCAACTCCCCGCAAACCGCAATATTCGATAAAGGCCATTTGCTATATGGGCTTGATCGCGCTCGAAAAACAATCCGCTCCCTGGATCAGGTGATCATTGTCGAGGGATATCTGGATGTCATTGCCCTCCACCAGGCTGGTTTCACGAATGTGGTCTCTCCGATGGGAACAGCCTTGACCGAACACCAGCTGTTCTTGCTCAAGAGGTTCAGCCGGCGAATTGTTCTTGCTTTAGATCCGGATGCGGCTGGCAACCAGGCCACCCTGCGCGGTTTACAAATTGCCAGGCAAGCTATGGATCACGAAAACGAGCTGGTCTTCGATGCGCGCGGTTTGATGGGTTACGAGGCCCGCCTGCAGGCTGACATCCGGGTGACGACGCTTCCCGAAGGCATGGATCCGGATGAAATAGTCAACCGCGATCCCCACGAATGGGACGCGATCGTCATCCGGGCGAAGCCAATTGTTATCCACGTTATGGAAACGCTGGCTGCGGGTAGGGACCTGGACGATCCAAAAATTAAGACTGAGATTGCTGGTCAGGTTGTCCCCTTAATTCAGGATGTGGCTAACCCAATCGAACGTGACGCCTACCGGCAGCGCCTGGCGCGATTGCTGCGAGTGGACGAACGGGCTTTGCTGCAATCCCAGCCAACCCCACCGCGAAAACAATTCGGCCGAGACCCTCGCTCCTCACAATCAAAGCATCCAGTTGAAGCGCAGCCGGTGAGTGTGCTTACGGGTCAGCAGCTCAGTAATTATGCTCTCGAAGCCCATTCTTTGGGAGTTCTGCTGCGCCGGCCGGATTTGCTTTATGTTGTTGACCGCGCTCTAGTGGAAAATAAGCTCGGACGGCTTTCGATCGAAGATTTTCAACACGCCGATAACCAGGCAATCTTCGGTCTGCTGCAGGAATCTATCGACCAGGATATTGCTGAACCGCTCAATTTTGTTCTGAACAGCCTTTCATTACCGATGATGGAACTGGCAGATGGGATGCTGGCCCGCACTACGGAACTTGACCCAAATGAAGACCGCGTCCTGGAAGACCTCCTGCGCAGCTTATTGATACTGCGTAAACGGCATATTAACCAGGATGTTGATTACCTACGGTTTTTATTTGAAGAGGCGCAAAATTCAGGCGATATGAAAGCCATCCAATATAGAAAGAACATGCAGGAGTACACTCAAGTCATACAGCGATTGGAACGGGCTCTGGGTAAATATTCAGGGCGTTCAATGCCCACCAACCAAGTGAGGTAAATAGGTATGGAATCATCTTTAGGCAGTCCTGGATCTTCGAGTGGTTCCCCGGGGAAGCATAGCCGCGCTGGCCAAACGGAGCAGGATATCCTGGCAGCCATGGATATAGATGAACTGGATGAGTTAATCCAAGATACCGGAGATCTTCCCGAGACGAGCGATGAAACCGAAAAAGATGACGAGCCGGACGATGAAGCCTTGGCAATACAAGACGAGGAAGTAGATGAACTGATCCACGATGAACCAGCCGCCCTTTTACATGATCCCCGCCTGGGATCTGAGATTGGCGAAGATCCTGTGCGGTTGTACTTAAAAGAAATCGGTAGTATCGATTTACTCGATCCCGATCGTGAGTTCTGGCTGGCGACTCGCCTGGAGGGAACAAAACGGATAGAAATTCTCAGCCAGCAGCTTATTCGCAAAGGCAGATCCACTTCCGATGAGCGTGTTCACCGCGAAAACCGCCCTCCACACCCTGAACAGCGCCTGATATTTCAGGCAATTTATGAGGATTTAACCACTTCCTGGCAGCGGCTTGTAGAAGATACTGCTCGTTTGGGGTATGCTTGCCCAGATCTCAACCTTATCTTGGCCGAAGCTTGCCTGCTGCGTTATTCCTGGCAGAACGACGCTCCTTCCTATTTGCGGGCTTACCTTGATAATGGACTTTGGGGGCACGATCATTTGTGGGACGGGGTGGCGCGGAATGCTTTTGCGGTTTTCCTATATCTCTATATGCTTCCAGATTCAACGCTGGAACGCTTAAGTATTGCTATCGAAAAAAATGGCGCCCTGCCGGCTGAGCCTGTTTTTAATCCTTTCCTGCCGGATGATCAAGCCCTCACTGCAGAAATTGAGCAGATTCAATTACGGACGAACGATGCACGCCAGGCGATTATTCGCGCCAATCTTCGCCTGGTGGTTAGCGTGGCGAAACGGTATATTGGTCGCGGCAGCTCATTCCTTGATCTTATCCAGGAGGGCAATATCGGTTTGCTTCGGGCAGTCACCAAATTTGACCCTACGCGTGGCTACAAATTCAGCACGTATGCCACCTGGTGGATTCGTCAATCCATCAGCCGCTCAATCGCTGATCAGGCCCGCACGATTCGGATCCCTGTGCATATTTTTGAGTCGATTAACCGTTTGTTAAGGGTCCAACGCCGCTTGATTCAGACGCTTGGGCGTGAGCCGACTTCAGAAGATATTGCTTTGGAAGCAGGCTATCTAGAACCAAAAGATGCCCAGGCAATCCTACGCTCGCAAGCCGAAGCGATCCCCGTGGAAGAAGACGTTCGACAACGTTGGAACCGGGCAGCCGCAAAAGTCAATCGGATTTTACGTGCTATGGAGGAGCCGATGTCGCTCGAAAGCCCGGTTGGTAATGAGGAGAACAGCCAATTGGGTGATTTCATCGAAGATGAAGATGCTCCTGAGCCTATGGATGCTGCTGTCCGAGAAATGTTGCGCGAGTTGATCAAGAACGCCCTGGCTGTGCTATCGGAGCGAGAGCGCCAGGTACTTGAGCTGCGTTTTGGGCTAATCGATGGAAAAGACCACACTCTCGAAGAGGTTGGGCAATATTTCAACGTCACCCGTGAACGTATCCGTCAGATAGAAGCCAAAGCGCTGCGTAAACTGCGTCATCCGACCCGCAGTCGACAACTCCGTGATTATTTAGGTTGATCCATTTACAAATTGATCCTATGGAGGCAATACGGATTCGGTGTACTTTGTGAAATTTGACACCTGAACTTCCTTATGATAAACTTCTTTTGATTCACCAAAACTCTACACAATTTGTCGAGTTTCTGTTTCTTAAAGACTAAAGTTTTTGCTGTGCGGAGAGGCAAGAATGCTCTTAGAATATATGCCGATCATCATCCTGATTGTCCTAGCCACTGGCTTGGCTATTCTGGTAGTGGGACTTGGGCATTTCTTTGGCCCACACCGCCCAACGGCGCGTAAGTCAGCTCCATACGAATCGGGAATGCGCCCATTTGGCCCCGGGACGCGGCGCATGCCAATCGCTTTTTACCTCGTTGCGGTGCTGTTCATCCTGTTTGATATTGAAGTTGTTTTCTTCTTGCCCTGGGCAGTTGTCTTCCGCCAGCTAGGATTGTTCGGCTTGGTCGAAATGGCTATTTTTATCGGTATTTTAATTGCTGGGTATATCTATGCCTGGAAGGCGGGTGCTTTAGAATGGGAATGAACACAGATCTTACTGTTGAAGAACAAAAAACTGGAAATATGGGGGTCGTGACAACAAAACTGGACGACGTGATCAATTGGGCTCGCACCAACTCAATGTGGCCGATGCTGTTTGGGCTGGCGTGCTGCGCGATTGAGATGATGGGCGCCCAGGCTTCAAATTATGATATGAGCCGTTTCGGGATGGAACTCATGCGCGCCAGCCCGCGCCAATCCGACCTGATGATTGTGGCCGGACGGGTTTCTCGCAAAATGGCTCCCGTCTTACGTCGTTTGTATGATCAGATGCCAGATCCAAAATGGGTAATTGCTATGGGAGATTGCGCTTCCTGTGGAGGTGTATTCAATAACTACGCGATTGTCCAAGGAGTGGACGAAGTAGTGCCGGTAGATGTCTATGTGGCAGGCTGTCCCCCACGACCAGAGGCGCTGATTCATGGGATTATCACTCTCCATGAGAAAGTAAAAGGCGAACGCGTAAAACTGATTGGTTAAGGAGCGCTCAATTGTATGAATAATATACCAACCGACGCCAACTCGTCAGCGACTCCAAGCAGCATCGTGGAAACAATCCAGCGTATGCAGGAGCACTATCAGGCGCAAGTTGAAGAATTCAGCGGCGACTACAGCCTGCAATTCAGGGTTGATCAAATTATCGCTGCCTGCCAGGAACTGTGCGATGTTGAAGGGTTTGAGATGCTGGTCGATCTCACTGCTGTTGATTTTTGGCCGGAAGAAACGCCGCGTTTTCACCTGGTTTACCAGCTTCGCTCGATTTCTCGCAACCTGATCATCAGCCTGCAAGTATCGCTTAATGGGAACGAACCCGTCGCTCCTTCTCTAACTGGAGTCTACCCTAATGCAGATTGGTATGAACGCGAGATCTGGGATCTATTCGGTATTCATTTTGCTGGTCATCCTGATTTGCGCCGCATACTAATGCCGCACGATTGGGCTGGCCACCCCTTGCGCAAAGATTATCCCCTAGGATACGAAGAGCCACAGTTCACTTTTAATTACGACAAAATCCAGGCTCGCAAGCTGAATCCCAAAGAATAACCGCCAGCTTCTTCTGCGATGAAGCCAGGCAAAATATCGAACCGTCAGACGATGAAACTCTTTAGGTGGTAGCTATGGAAGAAATGACCTTACCCACTTCGGAAGCATATCTGGATGGAATGACTCATCTGGTTTCCGAACGGGCGCTCGAGGGTGAAACAATATTGCTCAATATGGGCCCACAGCACCCGAGTACGCATGGGGTACTCCGCTTATTGCTGGAATTGGACGGTGAAACAGTTATTACGGTGATCCCAGATATCGGTTTTCTGCACACTGGGATCGAGAAAAACATGGAGGCCAAGACGTATATCAAGGCCGAAGTGATGACTGACCGTCTGGATTATCTCAATACCATGGGGAATAACCTGGCATATGTGATGGCGATCGAGAAGCTGACCGGCCTGGATGTGCCACCGCGTGCTCAAGGTATCCGCATCCTGTTTGCTGAACTTCAGCGGATCGCGTCACACCTGGTTTGGCTAGGCACCCATGCGCTGGACCTGGCGGCGATGTCTGTATTCTTGTATTGTTTTCGAGAACGTGAGTTCATCCTAGATATGATGGAAATGTGCTCCGGCCAAAGAATGATGACCACTTATTTTCGACCGGGCGGTCTGTGGAGGGATGTGCCGGTTGGTTTTGAAGAGGCTGTTAGGGATTTCATCAAGATTTTTCCAGGCCGTATTGCCCAGTACGAAGACTTGCTGACCGATAATCCGCTGTTTCTAGAGCGGGTCAAAGGTCTCGGCGTGCTTTCCAAGGAAGAAGCCCTCCGTTGGGGGGTAACGGGTCCAATGCTGCGCGCCAGCGGCGTGGATTATGACCTGCGCAAAGCCCGGCCATACAGTGGGTATGAGCAGTATGATTTTGATGTTCCCATCCATACCGACGGGGACACTTACGCTCGCTACGTGGTTCGTATGGAGGAAATGCGCCAATCCCTGAGAATTGTTGAACAAGCGCTGGATAAACTTCCATTTGGGCCTGTGCGCAGCAACAATCGAAAATATGTGCCGCCACCGCGCTCTGAACTTGGGGTCAGCATGGAGGCGGTCATTCATCATTTTAAACTCTGGACAGAAGGCTTTACCCCGCCAGTAGGGCAGGTCTATTCGGCTGTCGAATCGCCGCGTGGCGAGTTGGGTGTGTATCTTGTGAGCGATGGTTCCCCCAAACCTTACCGGGTGCATTGGCGAACTCCCTCTTTTAATAACCTTCAAATCTTACCGATGCTTTCGCGTGGACATTTGGTAGCCGATCTGGTAGCTCTGATCGGTACTACCGATATCGTGCTGGGAGATGTTGATCGATGAGTACGTTTCTGCAGAAATATCCAAATGAAGTTCAAGCAATCCTGGCAAAATATCCCGCTGAAAATAAACGTTCAGCGGTTATGCCGCTGTTGTACCTTGCCCAACACGATTCTGTCCTGGAGAGTGGGCGCCTGGTTGTGAGCGAAGCTGCTATGCAGGATATTGCTGCGCTTTTAGATCTAGAGAGCACAGAGGTTGCCTCCATTGTGGGTTTCTATACCCTTTATTATGATCAACCTTCCAGCCGTTACCGTATCCAGGTTTGCACGGATCTACCATGTGCGTTGCGCGGCGCAGACGAATTTCTGGAGCAGCTCTGTAAACGTTTAAATATCAAGCCGGGCGAGACAACTTCGGACGGATTGTTCACCGTCGAGCCGGTAATGTGCCTGGCTGCATGCGATAAAGCGCCTATGTTCCAATTGCAAACAGGAACAGGCTTAAGCTATCACGAAAATCAATCTATTGAAAGCGCCATGGCATTGGTTGAAACCCTGCGCCTCGAAGCTGCGGGAAAGCGGAGATAATGTATGGAGTTTAAAGTTCAACCTTCCACACCTAACGCATACCGCATCCTTCGCCATCGCGAGATCGCAGATATCAATGATATGGCGGTATATCGCCAGCATGGTGGTTTTGAAGCATTCGAGAAGGCTGTCACAAGCATGATGCCCGAAGAACTGGTTGATCTCGTTAAAGCCTCGGGATTGCGCGGCCGCGGCGGGGCAGGCTTCCCAACCGGTTTAAAGTGGTCTTTCATTGATCAAAAGAGCTGGCCACACTACGTTGTGGCAAACGCTGACGAATCCGAGCCAGGTACATTTAAAGATCGAGAAATCCTTGAGTTCAACGCCTTCCAGTTCCTGGAAGGATTGGCTTTGTGCGCTTATGCTGTCAAGGCCAACGCTGCCTATATTTACCTGCGGGGTGAATTCTGGCCGGTGGCTGCAACGCTGGATCGCCAGATTGCTGAAATGGAAGAAGCAGGCTTATTAGGTGATCACCTTTTTGGAAAAGAGTACTCGCTTCATATCTATACTCACCTTGGGGCTGGGGCATATATTTGCGGTGAAGAGACTGCCATGTTGGAGTCTTTGGAGGGCAAGCTTGGCCAACCCCGCTTGCGTCCGCCCTTCCCACCGTCCTATGGCCTTTACGGTAAACCCACAATTGTAAATAATGTCGAAACGCTGGCAAATATACCGTTGATTGTTGCCAACGGAGCCGCCTGGTATCGCCAATTAGGCACCGAAAAAAGCCCTGGCACAAAGATCTTTTCTCTTTCCGGTAGTGTTGTTCACCCAGGCAATTATGAGCTTCCGCTGGGGACCACGTTTCGCGAATTGATTTTTGGTTATGGGGGCGGAATCCTAAACAACCGCCAGATTAAAGCTATCATGCCTGCTGGGGCCAGTTCTTCTTTGATTATTGCGACGGAAACTGCCCTGGACACACCAATGGATTATGAAAGCGTTCCATCGGTCGGGGCTCAGCTTGGGTCAGCTTCGGTAATCATTGTAGACGATTCTGTCAGCATTCCCTGGTTATTAAATAAAACCATTCATTTCTTTCGCCACGAGTCTTGTGGTAAATGCACCCCATGTCGTGAAGGTACTTTTTGGATGAGCCATTTGACCGAAAAATTAGCCCACGATCATTATTCGGCGGAGGATGTGCTTCTTTTGCGTGACGTGGCCAGTCAAATTAAAGGTAAGTGTCTGTGTGCTCTGGGTGAATTCTCGATTGAAGCGGTATTAAGCGGTATTGAGCGCTTCCCAGAAGATTTTTAATGGCTCTACGGGCAGATTTGTGTGTCTGCTCTCTCCTTAGGATAATTGGAATATGGCGAAAACAGTAAACCTGACAATCGATGGTAAGGCAGTCTCGGTACCAGAAGGCACCCTGATTGTGGATGCTGCAAAAAAGATGGGCATCGATATACCGGTCTTTTGCTACCACCCTAAAATGGAGCCGGTAGGGATGTGCCGGATGTGCCTGGTGGATGTGGGTAGACCAGTGATCGATCGTGCTACGGGTCGACCTATGCTAGACGAAAGTGACTCCCCCAAGATCCAATTCGGTCCAAAACTAGAAACCGCCTGTACGGTTCCGGTGAGCGAGGGCATGGTTGTTCAGGGAATGAGCGAAAAGGTTCTCGCCGCTCGCAATGATATTGTGGAGTTCTTACTTACGTCACATCCTCTGGATTGTCCGGTGTGTGACAAGGGGGGCGAATGTCCATTGCAAAACCTGACCCTGGCCTGGGGACCAGGGGAGAGTCGTTTTGAGTACAGCCAAAAAATGCATTTGGCTAAGCATGTCCCGTTGGGGGAATTGATTTATCTGGATCGGGAAAGGTGCATTCAATGTGGGCGCTGCGTGCGTTTTCAAGAAACCATAGCCGAAGATGCGGTGATTGGCTTCTTCAATCGCGGCCGGCGGATCGAGATTGTTACTTACTCGGAGCCGGGGTTTGATTCTTATTGGTCAGGCAACACCACGGACATTTGTCCGGTCGGAGCGTTGACCACAGCCGATTTTCGCTTCAAGGCGCGACCATGGGAATTGAAGGCTGCGGCATCCTTGTGCACTCAGTGTCCCGTTGGCTGCAATACTACGTTGAACATCCGGCGGGAAGCAGCCGCTGGCGGTGAGGTAAAAATCAGACGGGTAATGCCCAGGCAGAACGAGGCAGTCAACGAAATTTGGATCTGCGACAAAGGTCGTTTTGGCTACCACTATGCTCAGGATGGCGCCCGGCTTACGCAACCCTTGGTGCGGATCAACGGCGAGCTTACCCCGGCGACCTGGGAAGATGCCTTAGCGGCTGCCGCTGAAGGGTTTAAACAGGCAGGGACGGAGTTATTGACGATAGCAGGTGGCCGGCTCTCAAATGAAGATCTGTTCAATCTAAAGGAGTTCAGCACAGGGGTTGGGGCGAGGATGGCGCTCTACAGCGAGATGGCCGGCGGCGAGCTGACACTTTCTGCTGGATTGGCTCCCGGGAGCAATTTGGGAGAGCTGGGTCAGGATTCGGTGATTGTTGTCGTCGCCAGTGATTTAGAAGAAGAAGCGCCAGTGTGGTGGCTGAGGGTGAAACAGGCTGCCCAACGCGGCGCCCAATTAGTGGTCCTGAATGCTCGACCAACAAAGTTGGAAAGCCATGCCTCCCACATCGTCCATTATGCTTATGGGAGTGAAACTGCTGCAGTATTGGCGCTATTAAACGCAATCTCAGCCAAACGTCCCAATTTACCCGATTCAGTCCAAGATCTCTTGCGTAGCCCGGAATTGCAGGCCGCTGCTAAAACCCTGGTGACTGCTGAAAACTTGATCATATTTTTTGGCAATGATGGTCTTGGGTTGGCGGGAACCGGTGCGTTAGCGCAAGCCTGCACGAATTTGCTGGTAGCCACCGGACATATCGGGCGGGCGAATAATGGGCTGGTAGGCGTCTGGCGGCACGCAAACGATCAAGGCGCCTGGGAAATCGGTTGGCAAACACATCCCGATTTGTTAACAGAGATGCAGCACGCCCCTGCTTTATATATTGCAGCCGCTGACCCGGCTGGAGATGATCCGGCGCGATTTACCCCGG
This sequence comes from uncultured Chloroflexia bacterium, assembly GCA_963770655.1. GTDB lineage: Bacteria > Chloroflexota > Anaerolineae > Anaerolineales > UBA4823 > CAZAGA01. The sequence continues at coordinate 80,885 of CAVYQO010000011.1, forward strand.
ATGGATTTTTGGTTGTACAAGAGCTTTTCTTGACTGCAACAGCACGTTTGGCTGACGTTGTTTTACCAGCGCTATCCTGGGCCGAACGGGAGGGAACTCTTACCTCCTCTGAACGGCGCGTTCAACGCTATTACCCGGCGATCCCTGAACTTCCTACCGCGCTAGCCGATTTCAAGATCACCGGTCAGATTGCCGAACGTATGGGATTGAAACTTGAACACCGTTTTGCGATCAAGGTTTTCGAACGCCTTTGCGAGAAAACGCCGACTTTTAATGGCCTATCGTATCAGACGATGGCTGAAGTAAGCGAGCAATGGCCGATCATCGGGCGCAGCGATCTTTATTATGGCGGCACGACTTATGAAAACCGGCATGGCCTGGGAAGTTCCTTGCAACTGGCCCAGGAAAATCTGGTATTAAGCTGGCCAAATATACCCGAACTCGCTTACCCGAAGATAGGTCTTTTGGCTGTTCCCATTACCCGGCTCTACGATCATGGAACCACCCTGGTTACCTCTGACCTGCTCAAGCAGCGAATTCCAGGTGCTTTTGTAGTCTTGAATCCAAGCGATGCCGACAGAATGCGCATTCCTGATGGAGCGGCATTGCGGATCAGCCCGCAGGGCGGCAGCCCGGCAGTGGTAACCGTAAAACTTGATTCCAGCGTCCCCGAACGTATTCTTTTGGCCCCACGGAGTTTTGGCCTCTCAATTGTCGAGCCAATAGGTATCGAGGTTTTATTAGCCGAACGTGTCGCACAATAACTGGATGGAATTATGGATCTTGGATTAATCACTGAATGGGTCATCAAAGCAGTTGTGCTGCTCTTAATTGGGTTGACCGGATTTGCTTATCTGACCTTATATGAGCGGAAAGCGCTGGCTCGTCTACAGGTGCGAATAGGACCCAATCGGGCCGGACCATTCGGACTGCTGCAGCCGATCGCCGATGCAGTCAAGCTGATCTTCAAGGAAGAACTAATTCCTGCAGAAGCGGATAAACGAATCTTCATTCTAGCGCCGATCATTACTGTTGTACCGGCGCTGATTATTATGGCTGTTATTCCGTTTGGACCGCCGGTGAACCTGTTTGGGCGCACGATCGAGCTCTCTGTGGCCGGAAATAACAGCCTGGGAATTCTTTATATCACCACCGTGGCGTCAATCTCTGTTTATGGCATCGTCCTGGCGGGTTGGTCTTCCAATAACAAATACGCTACGCTGGGTGGGATCCGCTCTACGGCGCAAATGATCAGCTATGAGTTGGCTTTAGGACTGGCTTTTATCGGCCCAATTCTGATGTCTAGCACGATGAACATGTATAAAATCGTCCAAGACCAGGCGCCGATTGCCTGGTATGCCTTTTACCAGCCATTAGGAGCTCTTATCTTCCTGATTGCCACGCTAGCGGAAGTGAATCGAGCTCCCTTCGATATGCCCGAGGCCGAACAGGAGCTTACGGCTGGTTATCACACTGAGTACTCGGGGATGAAATTCGCATTGTTCTTCATGGCTGAATACATCAAGATGATCGCTGTTGCCGTGATTGCGGCAACGATCTATTTCGGCGGTTTCCTTGGCCCGTTTGTAAACCAATTTCCACTCTTAGGACCAGTATATTTATTAATTAAAAGTCTTGGTGCTTTTGTTTGGCATGATCTGGGTGCGCGCCACGCTCCCTCGCTTACGCTATGATCGCTTGATGGCTTTTGGATGGAAGATCCTCTTGCCTTTGGCGATAGCCAACGTGCTCATTGTGGCAATAGGCATTGTTTTGTACACGGAGCTGGGTTTGAGCCTGTTGTCAATTCCCATCGCCAGCCTGGTGGTTATGATTGGTAGCATTTCTTGGGTAGGCTGGAAATTGTATAGGAGGTAATGGCAATGTTTACAGATGTGTTAAAAGGTCTGTGGACCACTTTTCGATCCGCCTTCGAAAAGCCGATTACGATTCAATATCCTGAGCAAAAACGTCCGGTCAGCAGCCGTTTTCGCGGCCGGCATATTTTACGCCGGTATGATAATGGACTGGAGCGTTGTATTGGTTGTTCTTTGTGCGCAGCCGCTTGCCCGGCAGATGCAATATTCGTCGAGTCAGCCGAGAATACAGATGCAGAGCGGTACTCGCCAGGGGAACAATTCGCCAGCACTTATGAAATTAACATGCTTCGCTGTATTTTCTGTGGCTACTGCGAAGACGCTTGTCCAACCGAGGCAATTGTTTTGGGCGACAATTATGAACTTTCTTTTCATGATCGCCGCAGCGCAATTTATACGAAAGAAATGTTGATCGAACCAATCGGCGAGAGCGGCCGGCCAACCCCACAGCAGACGGATCCTGGGGTTTTTACTCGATCCATCCCGGTAATGCAAGATCCTGTGGATTAAGAGGTATTTATGGTCACAGATTACCTATTATTTATCCCATTGGCTTTGGTGGCAGTTGTATCAGCATTGGGCATGATATTTAGTAAAAATGCAATCTATGCGGCTCTCAACCTGATTGTAAACTTTGGCACGGTGGCAATTTTCTACTTGATCCTAGGAGCATCGTTTATCGCTTTGACTCAAGTCACTGTCTACGCCGGGGCGATTATGGTGCTTTTCTTGTTTGTGATCATGCTGCTGGGCGTTGAGCAATTGCGCGGTGCGCGCCGAGTCACCGCGCAAGAAATCGTCACGTTTTCTGCTGCGGTAATCCTGCTTTTTGAAGCAGCCTACGTGATCTTCTTTCGGGCTACGCCAACCCAAACAACAGGCTATGCGACGATCTCAGCGGATTTTGGTTCGGCAACTGCGATTGGCTTAGAGCTTTATCATCAGTATTTGCTGCCATTCGAGGTTACTTCGGTCTTGCTTTTGGTGGCAATGATCGGGGCGATTATCCTGAGCAAGCGGCGCCGTAAAATTTCTGGCTTGACGCGCGAACTTTAGCAGCGCAGGTCATTCGTTTTAAATATACAGGAGGTACGGATGGTTCCGATCACTTACTATATTGCCCTCTCAACACTGCTATTTTCAATTGGCGCTGTGGGTGTGCTCATTCGGCGGAATGCCATCGTTATTTTTATGTCCGTAGAGTTGATGTTAAACTCTGCAAATCTGTTATTTGTAGCTTTTGCTCGTTTTTATGGCTATTTGAGCGGCCAGATTTTTGTATTTTTTGTCATGGCGGTTGCGGCTGCCGAAGTTGCTGTTGGCCTGGCTTTGATTGTGGCTATCTTCCATTCAAAGCAAAGTATCAATGTCGATGAGATGAACAGCCTCAAAGGCTGAGTGATGAGAGAACCCTATGTTCTTTGAAACAGCCTCCCAAACCTCGCAATTATTTCAGCTTGCGCCATTAATCGTTTTTCTACCCTTGGCCGGTATGCTGGTCAATATCATTTTTGGCGGCAGGTTGCCCGAAAAAGTTGTTGGCACGATTGCCAGCATTGCTGCCGGGTTAGCTTTTGTGGTTTCCGTCCTGTTGGCAGTCGCATTGGCAGGCAGCCACGAGGAAGCAGTTATCGTCCCCTTGGCGCAGTGGATGAAGATTGGCGCCTTGGATTTAAGTTGGGCTTTCCAGGTGGATACGCTCTCGGTGACGATGATGTTGGTGGTTTCTGGTGTGGGGAGTTTAATCCACATTTATTCGATTGGTTATATGCATGAAGATGTTCGCCATAACGGCGATCCAAAGCGTTATCGACGGTTCTTCGTTTATTTGAATTTATTCATAGCGGCGATGATGATCCTTGTCGGCAGCGATAACTACATGATGTTATTCGTTGGTTGGGAAGGGGTAGGATTATGTTCGTTCTTATTGATTGGTTTTTGGTACGAAAAAGGGAAAGATGGAATCGGCAATGCCCTGGCAGCGAAGAAAGCGTTTGTCGTTAACAGAATTGGCGATTTTGGCTTTCTCATGGCGGCTTTCACCATGTTCTGGGCTTTCGGATCATTTAACTTCAGCGCAGTTTTTGAAAAAGCTCCCGAAGTTGCTGTGAGTTCTCCGACTTTACTTTTATTTATCACCTTATTCATGCTGATCGGTGTCACTGGCAAATCGGCACAGATCCCACTTTACGTCTGGCTTCCCGATGCCATGGCCGGTCCGACACCGGTTTCCGCACTCATCCATGCCGCAACGATGGTTACTGCAGGGGTGTACTTGATCGTACGTTCAAGCGAGTTATACAACCTTGTGCCAAATGCACAGTTTGTGGTCGTCCTGGTCGGAGCCCTGACGGCGCTGTTTGCTGCTACGATTGCGGTGGGTCAATATGATATCAAGAAAGTCCTGGCCTACTCCACGATCAGTCAGCTAGGTTTCATGGTAGCTGCGGCTGGGATGGGCGCGTATTACGCCGCAATGTTCCACCTGATTACCCACGCATTCTTCAAAGGTTTGCTCTTTCTCAGTTCTGGCTCGGTGATCCAGGGAGTGGAGCGTGGTTTACACCACGTTGAGCACGATCCTCATTTGAAAAAATCACTCAAGGCAACGCACAATCAGGCTGACGCGCACCATTTCGATCCACAGGACATGCGCAACATGGGCGGATTGCGTCATCGCATGAAAACCACTTATTGGGTTTATTTGATTGGCTCGCTTGCTCTGGCTGGCATTTTCCCCTTAGCTGGTTTCTGGTCTAAGGATGAAGTTCTAGCAGGGGAGCTTGCCTATCGCAATTTTTTCTTTGTAATTTTACTCCTGGCTGCCTTTCTGACTGCTTTTTACATGACCCGCCAGGTTTTTATGGTTTTTTTTGGTGAATCACGCACCCCAGCCGCCGAGCATGCGGTTGAAAGCCCGCCTGTGATGACGATCCCCTTGATCATCCTGGCAATTTTATCTGCTATCGGCGGAATAATTAACTTGCCAACCTGGGCTTTCCTTGGACCCTTACAGGAAATATTAGGACATTGGTTGGAGCACACCGTAGAAAATAGCATCATTGCCTCGTTTAATCTGTGGGTAGCTATTGCTGGTTCTGTTGCAGCTTTACTCGGTATCGGGCTTGGCTATATTTTATATGGTCGCCGTTACCCAGATTTTCTAAAACTGCCAGTGGCCAAAAGGCCAGAAGATCCCCTGGTGGGTTTTATCGGTCCTGTCTTTAACGCGCTGAAGAATAAATGGTGGGTAGATGAGTTGTACTGGTTGGTGGTAGTAAACCCATACGTGGCCGTATCCAAATGGCTGGCAGAGGTGGTAGATTGGCGCTTTTGGCATGATTGGTTTCACGATAAATTCCTTGTTGCCGGGTTTAACATGCTGACTCGGCTGCTTTCTGTGCGCGTTGACCTGGGCATCATCGACGCGATCGCCAACTGGCTCGGCGCGACCACCCAGCGCCTGGCCGGGGTCATGCGCCGCCTTCAGACTGGATTTGTGCGCAATTATGCCCTGGCGGTATTTTTGGGCATGGTCATTATCTTGGGCTTTCTTTTCTTCCGTTAATCGATAATCGAGGATATGCTATGAATTTTCTCCTTCATCCACTCACCCTGGTAACCTTCTTTCCACTGGTTGGCGTTCTGATTTTGTTGTTCCTCAAACCAGAACAAAAGACCGCCGCTCGGTGGATCGCTCTGGTCACTGCCTTGATCACGTTCGGGATTTCAGTGGCCATCCTGGTACAGTTCAATCCAAAAAATCCAGACTTGCAGATGGTAATCAACATCCCGTGGATCGAGGTGGCGAGTTGGAAGATCACTTTTTCAATGGGCATTGATGGGTTGAGCATCTTGCTGCTGCTGCTGACCACCTTACTTGCCCCGATCTCTATCTTTTCTACCTGGACGGCTGTGGAAGATCGAGTGCGCGATTTCATGATTTTCTTTCTGCTTTTGGAAGTCGGCATGGTTGGGGTGTTTCTGGCGCAAGATCTATTTTTGTTTTACATCTTTTGGGAGTTCACCCTGGTGCCGATGTACTTCTTGATTGGTATCTGGGGCGGGGGGCGGCGAATGTACGCAGCGGTCAAGTTCTTCTTGTACACAATGGCCGGTTCGATCTTGATGCTTCTCGCTATATTGTGGTTGGGAATCAACCAGGGCACGTTTTTTGTGCCGGAATTAATGCTCAAAGCGCCCCAAATCATGGCCAATGTGCAAATATGGTTATTCCTGGCATTTGCCGCTGCTTTTGCAATCAAAGTGCCGATGTGGCCGCTTCACTCCTGGCTGCCTGACGCTCATGTTGAAGCGCCTACCGCAGGTTCAGTGATCTTGGCCGGCGTTTTGCTCAAGATGGGCACCTATGGTTTTCTGCGCTTTAATCTTGGTTTCTTTCCATCGGCCGCAGTCACCCTGGCGCCCTGGATCGGCGCGTTGGCAGTGATCGGGATTATTTATGGGGCGATGGTATCGTATGCTCAAAAGGACGTTAAAAAGTTGGTGGCTTATTCCTCGGTAAGCCATATGGGTTTTGTTATGCTTGGTCTATTTGCCCTCAACCTGCAAGGAATTCAGGGCGGTATCCTCCAAATGATCAACCACGGGATTAGCACTGGAGCCCTGTTCATAATTGTGGGGATGATCTATGAACGGCGGCATACGCGTGAGCTGGATCAATTCGGCGGCTTGTGGAAGATTATGCCCGTATACGGGGTCTTAACCCTGATTGTGGTGCTTTCTTCGATGGGTTTACCCGGTTTGAATGGGTTTGTGGGTGAGTTCACGATCTTGCTGGGAAGCTGGGGCGCCGGCCAGCCCGGCGGGTCTTATGGCAGCGTCTGGTTTACCGCGATATCAGCGATCGGGGTGATCTTGGCTGCGGTTTATATGCTCTTCATGTTCCAGAAAATGTTCCTGGGTCCGGTGACGCACGAAGAAAATAAAAGCCTTAAGGATCTCAATTGGCGTGAGATTGTTGTCCTGGTTCCATTACTTATATTGATCTTCTGGATTGGTTTGTACCCACAGCCATTCTTTAACTTGATGGGGCCAGCAGTCGAAAAGCTGGTGAATGGACTCCAGGCAGCCGCTGTGGCTGGTTTGCCATAGAAGCGAGGTCATCCGATGAGCTTGAATGATCTTTTTGTTGCAACCAGTGCTATTCTACCGCTGGTAATTGTCGTCGGTTGGGCGACAATCTCTGCTCGTGGTGGATTTGTTTATCCCTGCTCAGCGCAAATTTTTAACTGCTGTCTTGGCGGGCGTTGGCTTAGGGGTTGCTTTAGTGATCAGCTTGCTGCGTTTTGACCAGACCACTTCGGCATTCAATGGCATGGTGATGGTTGACGGCTTTGCCAACTTTCTTGGGGTCCTATTTCTGGTTAGCGGTTTGTTAGCCATAACCATGGCATATGGGTATTTGAAGCGAATGGACCTGGAGCGAGGCGAATATTACATCCTGCTGATGTTTTCGGTAAGCGGGATGATGTTGATGGCAATGGCCGCTGACTTAATTGTGGTCTTCCTCGCTCTCGAATTACTCTCGATCCCGTTATACGTATTGGCAGGGTTTGCAGTTCCGCGTCCCGCCTCCGAAGAAGCTTCATTGAAGTATTTCTTGTTAGGAGCATTTTCCACAGGGATCTTCGTTTATGGCACTGCATTGATATATGGAGGCACAGGAACGACCTCGCTCACCGGGATCGTTGCCGCAATTGATAAAGGCGCCACCTTCCCCTATCTTTTGCTTGCAGGTGCGGCAATGACTCTGGTCGGACTTGGTTTCAAAGTGGCCGTGGTGCCTTTCCATATGTGGACTCCGGATGTCTATCAAGGCGCGCCGACATCGGTTACTGCTTTTATGGCTGTTGGGGCAAAAGCAGCCGGTTTTGCGGCGCTGTTGCGAATTTTCGTGCTCGCTTTTCCGTCCTTGTCGCCGGACCTGGCGCCAGTCATGTGGGGGTTGGCTGCGGTCACGATGATTTTTGGAAACTTCGTGGCGATTGCTCAAACGAATATCAAACGCCTGTTAGCTTATTCCAGTATCGCTTCGGCTGGATATATATTCATGGCGCTCGTCCCTTATGGGAATAAGCAGGTCGCAGCGGACAGCGTGTCATCGGCCCTGTTTTATCTGGCTGGGTACACTTTCACCAGCTTTACCGCCTGGGCTGTGGTAATTATGCTCGAACAATCCGAAGGACGCGGTTTAGAACTGAAAGATTATGCAGGTTTGGGACGCAAGTATCCCTTGTTGGGTTTTGCGATGGTCGTAGCAATGCTTTCCTTCATCGGCGTGCCGCCAACCCTGGGGTTCGTAGGTAAATTTTATCTGTTCAGCACCGTGATTTCTGGTGGTTACACTGGCCTGGCTCTAATTGGCGTGCTCACATCCTTAGTCTCGGCTTTTTACTATTTGCGAGTGGTAATGTTAATGTATATGCATAGCGGAGATCCTCAGGTTTCAAGAGAGCGTTGGGTCTATTACAGTGCTCTGGCAACCGCAGTGGTGACTGTGGTCATGAGTATCTTTGCAGCGCCTTTGTTCAATTGGACTTCACAGGCGGTCCTGAAGCTTTTTTAAGATCAGCATGGGTTTGCATTCAGAAATATTCGAACAGCCGCATCGTCTAGAGTATCTATTACAATCTCAGCGCTTTGTGGTAGAACAAATTGCCCAGGCAATCCGCGCCCGCGATGTCCAATTTGCTTTTCTAGCGGCGAGGGGCACCTCGGATAATGCCGGACGATATGCGAATTATCTTTGGGGGGCAATGAATAGCTTGCCGTTGGCATTGGCAACCCCCTCGCTATTCACATATTATCGACAGCCGCCCAAGATAAAAAACGCTTTGATCGTCGGGATTTCTCAATCCGGACAATCGCCTGATATTGTTGCGGTGTTGGAAGAGGGCAGGCTCCAAGGAAACCTGACGCTGGCGATTACGAATTCACCAGACTCACCTTTAGCCAGGGCGGCGGATTATGTCCTGGACATCCTGGCCGGGGCGGAATTGGCTGTCGCAGCTACGAAAACCTATACCTCGGAGCTGATGGCAATTGCTATGCTGTCCGCAGCCCTTTCCGGGGAAGAAGCCCGTTGGGAGGAGCTGGGGCGAGTTCCGGGTTGGGTTGAAAATGCATTGCAACAGGATGGTTTTATCAGCCAGGCAGCTCAGCGTTACCGTTATATGCAGCAGTGTGTTGTATTAGGGCGCGGTTTCAACTATGCAACCGCCTTTGAATGGGCGTTGAAGCTTAAGGAATTGACCTACGTTGAGGCGGAACCCTACTCCTCAGCAGATTTCCTGCACGGCCCTGTGGCAATGGTTGCCAGGGGTTACCCGGTGTTAGCGGTTGCCCCTCAGGGAAAAGTCCTCGAATCAATGTTGAATTTGCTGACTCACCTGCACGATGATTTATTGGCTGAGTTAGTAGTAATTTCGAATTCTCCGCAGGCGCTAGCGCTTGCCCATGTCCAACTGCCGATACCCGAAGATATTCCCGAGTGGTTAACTCCCTTGGTTAATATTGCACCAGCCCAATTGTTTTCATATCATCTTACCGTCGCCAAGGGGTACGATCCGGATAATCCGCGGACAATCCGAAAAGTCACCGAGACCCATTGAAAACGTAAAAAATCCCCTTGACAGAATCTGAAATCGGCGTAGAATTGTCCGGAATGGTTCACAACAGGTTGTTACCCAAAAAATACGGATCGCCCAGGAGCTTTGCCCCCTTGGACGATTTATTTATAGTCACAAAAAAATAGAGCCCACCAGGCTCTATTTTTTTGTCTAATGATGGGCGCATATCCTGGTCCCATATCTCATTGCCTGATTGACTACTATGATCAAATTACCTGGTTTAATCGATCCACACGTACATGTGCGCGAACCTGGGGCAACCCATAAGGAAGATTGGGAAAGCGCAACGGCGGCTGCCCTGGCGGGGGGGTTCACGACGATTCTGGCTATGCCGAATACCCGCCCTCCAGTCGTGGACGCCGAGAGCCTGGCCTTATCATTGCAGGCTGCTGAGAAGAAGGCGCGCTGCGATTACGCTCAATATATCGGGGCTGGTCCTGATAACCAGGCAGAAGCGGCGGCTTTAGCTTCTCAATCTGCTGGACTGAAGATGTACCTCGATCAGACGTATGGACCACTGCGTCTGGATGAGATGACTCTCTGGATGGATCACTTCGCCGCCTGGCCGTGCCATCAACCTATTGTCGCCCATGCCGAAAGCCGCACCATGGCTGCGGTGATCTTGCTTGCCAGCATTTTTGATCGACCCGTGCATATCGCCCATGTCTCCTTGCGCGAGGAGATCGTATTAATCCGCGCGGCAAAGGAGCGCGGCATCCAGGTGACCTGCGAGGTGTGTCCCCACCACCTTTTCCTGACCAAGGAAGACGTCCCCCGCCTGGGTCCTGGGCGGAGCGAGGTACGACCCCGCCTGGCCTCCTCGATCGATCGGGATGCCCTTTGGGAGAATATGGAAGTGATCGATTGTTTCGCCACCGATCATGCGCCCCATACCCTGGCTGAAAAGGATGGGGAAAACCCGCCGCCTGGCTTCCCAGGTTTGGAGACTGCTTTGCCGCTACTGCTGACCGCAGTTCATGATGGGCGTTTAGCCCTGGAAGACCTGATCTTGCGCATGGTCACCAATCCCCGGCGGATCTTCGGCTTAGCGGAGCAGCCTGATAACTGGATTGAGATCGATCCGGATGAAAGCTGGAAAATTCCGTCAGATGGCTTTTTCAGCCGGTGTAATTGGACGCCGTTCGCTGGTCGGCAAGGGCGCGGGCGGTTGAAGCGGGTGGTCTTGCGAGGCCAAGAGGTTTATAAGGATGACCAGGTCTTGGCTCAGCCAGGTTTTGGTATAAATTTGAAAAATTTGTAACACCCAGAAACAATAAAAAGGAGAAATACCGATGGCTACTTATGTCCCCCCTCAGCGTGAACAGAGTCCACATTTGCCTTTTGGCGATTATCAAAGCGCCCCATTTTATGGCAAGGATATCCTCTCCGTCAAGCAATTCTCTCGGCCTGACCTGGGTTATATTTTCGCTGTGGCGCGTGAAATGCGCGAGATGGTTCTGCGGGTTGGCACTTTTGACTTGCTCAAAGGAAAGATCCTGGCCAGCATTTTTTACGAACCATCCACCCGCACTTCATCGTCTTTCACTTCAGCGATGGAACGCTTAGGCGGCAGTGTCATACCCATCAATGAGGTGCGTTATTCGTCCGTTTCCAAAGGCGAATCTCTTCCGGATACCATCCGCACTCTGGAATGCTATGCCGATGTGATTGTCTTACGGCACCCAGAAGTGGGAGCTTCTGCTTTAGCGGCGCAATATGCACAGAAACCGGTTATCAACGCTGGCGATGGGGTTGGCGAACACCCAACTCAGGCGCTCCTGGATCTGTTTACAGTGATTAGCGAGCTAGGAGAGGTGGATGGTCTGACGATTACAATGCTTGGCGACCTGAAATACGGACGCACAGTGCATTCCTTGGCTCGCCTGCTTTCTTTGTACAACGTTCGTTTGAATTACGTCTCTCCCGAGATCCTGCGCATGCCCCCAGAAATCATTGCTGAAATGAATTTGAAAGGGATTCCGCAAGTTGAAACCGATAATCTGGATGTGGTCCTGGCGGAGACGGATGTACTCTATGTTACTCGCGTCCAAAAAGAGCGCTTCGAAGACCAGGCTGAATACGAGAGTGTGAAAGGCGCTTTTGTGATTAATGCCGAGACCATGCAGCGAGCCAAGCAGCATATGATCGTAATGCACCCGCTGCCGCGCGTTGGCGAAATCAGCATGGAAGTGGATGATGACCCCCGCGCAGCGTATTTTCGCCAAATGGAATACGGTTTGTATGTGCGCATGGCCTTGCTGGCAATGGTATTAGGGAAAGCGTAGGGGCGCACCCGTCCCAAAAGGATCTTGAATGTCATTCTTCGCAAAATTAGAAATAAGAGCCCGCGAGTTGGATACTTTGTTGTGCGTGGGATTGGACCCGCATAGCCAGGACCTGGCAGAGCATACCCCAGGAGCGGCCCGCGATTTTTGTCTGCGCCTGATTGACGCCACTGCCGATCTAGCCCTGGCTTTCAAGCCCAACGCCGCCTTCTTTGAAGCCTTTGGTGCGATTGGGATACAGGTCCTCCAGGAAGTGATTGCCGCCATACCTGAGGGTGTTCCTGTGATTCTGGATGCAAAACGGGGCGACATTGCCTCCACCGCTGAGGCTTATGCCCAGGCGGCTTTTACGGTTCTTGGCGCGGACGCCATCACCCTTAGTCCCTACCTGGGTTATGATTCGTTGGAGCCATTTATTCGCGATCCTGAACATGGCGCTTTTCTGCTGTGTAAGACTTCTAACCCTGGCGCAGGCGACTTTCAAGATCTTATAACTGTTGGTGATGGTTCTGGAGCGGCTCAGCCCTTGTACGAGGTGGTGGCAGCGCTGGCTCAAAAATGGAATAGCAATGACAATCTCGGCTTGGTGGTCGGAGCAACTTATCCTGAGGCGCTGCGGCGCGCTCGCCTGGCTGCCCCTGACTTATGGATATTGGCGCCCGGGGTTGGCGCTCAGGGTGGCGATTTAAGCGCCGCTTTGAGTGCAGGTCTGCGCGCCGATGGCTTAGGCATGCTGATCCCGGTCTCACGCGCCATTTCACGAGCTGCTGATCCACGTCAGGCTGCGAAGAGTTTTCGGCGTTCAGCGATCAGCGAAAAGCGAACGGGACGCAGAAATCAGGAATCAGTGATCAGCGACCAGCAAACCGCAATCAGCGGTCAGCAATCCGTGATCATCGACCAACCCGACCTCTTTAGCGCCGCAGCGCCTAATCGCCCAATGACTAATCCCCAATCCCGAACCCTCAACTTTCAACCTTCAAAGCTCGCATTGGCCGATGCCCTGCTCGCGGCAGGTTGTGTTAAATTTGGGCAGTACACCCTCAAATCCGGCCTGGTCTCACCGATCTACCTGGATTTGCGCAAATTAGTCAGCCACCCAGCGCTGCTGCACCAGGCGGCTGAGGCATACTTGCTGCTGCTGGGAGGATTATCCTGTGACCGCCTGGCTGCATTGCCTTATGCTGCTCTGCCGATCGGGACGGCTCTCAGCCTGTTGAGCGGGCTGCCCTTGGTTTACCCACGTAAAGAAATCAAATTGTATGGCACGAAGGCCGAAATAGAGGGAGATTTCGAATCAGGAGAGCAGGTTGTCGTAATCGATGATTTGGCAACCACCGGGGAAAGCAAATTTGAAGCCATCGATCGCCTTTCTGCCGCGGGATTGCTGGTTAAAGATGTCATCGTACTGATCGATCGCCAATCAGGCGCAGCCGAAGCCCTGAGTGCACGTGGCTATTCGCTCCATTCCGTGTTTACCTTGTCCGGATTGTTGGATTATTGGGAGCAGAATGGCCATGTCCCACAGGATAAAATTCTTGAAACCAGGCAATTCCTAAGCAGTGCCCAGGGATAATTATGTATGAAATGCTCCGTCCATTCTTGTTCCACCTCGACCCGGAACAAGCCCATTCGTGGACAATAAGAGCGTTGCAGCTTGTCCAAAAGCTGCCTCCACTTGGGGCGCTTTTCAGACGTATTTATGCTGCGCCATCGAAACCAGTGCAGGCATTTGGGTTAAATTTTATCAACCCGATCGGGCTAGCGGCTGGATACGACAAAGATGGATTGGCCTGGCGTGGCCTGGGCTGTCTTGGCTTTGGGCATATTGAAATTGGCACGGTTACCCTCCGGGGGCAACCTGGAAACCCCAAGCCGCGCGTTTTTCGCTTGCCTGCAGACCGGGCTTTGATCAATCGTATGGGCTTCCCTGGAAAAGGAGCTGATTTTGTAATCCAACAGCTCGCTGACTTTCGACCTTGGCTATCTAACCGTCGGTCTGCTAACTTTCAACCTTCAACTTCCCTTCGTCCATCCGGTTTGGTCTTGGGAGTGAACCTGGGTAAAAACAAAGAGACGCCCTTGACGCAGGCTGCTGAAGATTATTTGGCTCTATTGCGGGTCTTCGCCCCCCTGGCCGATTACCTGGCAATTAATATCAGCTCTCCAAATACCGTCGGGCTGCGCCGTCTCCAGGCGCGAAATGCCCTGGAAGATTTGTTGAGCGTGCTTCAAACAGAACGGCTTATCCAGGTTGCTCTCCTGGATAAGCAAGTTCCCATCCTGATCAAGCTGGCGCCCGACTTAAGCGAGCTAGAGCTGGATGACGCCCTGGCCGCGATTTTGGATACAGGTATGGACGGGGTGATCGCTGCCAATACGACAATCAGCCGAGATGGTCTGCATTCAGATCAAGCATCTGAAGCAGGTGGGTTAAGCGGGGCCCCGCTGGAGGAGCGCAGCACGGCAATGGTTCGCAGGATCGCGGCGCTAACCGGCGGTAAATTGCCCATTATCGGCGTTGGGGGGGTGATGGGGAGTGATGATGCTCGCGCAAAATTGGATGCCGGGGCCTCGTTGGTCCAGGTCTACACCGGCCTGGTGTATTCCGGACCGGGTTTAATCAAACAAATAATGCTAGACTTACACTAATCCGGACTTACGCGAAGCCAGGTTTAAGGTAATCGAGAATATAAACCGCCAGATTCCATCGCCTGGATTTTCCAGCGTCGAAGAAACTCCCACGACCTGGAACCATGTATTCCCAGGTTTAAAAGAATAAAGCTGGCCATCTTCGAAAGTAAGAGAGACGACTGAATCTTTGTCAGGTCGGTTCCAGAGAATTTTATACCCCTGCCCATCCCGAAAGGCATAGCCTTCACCGCTTCCTGAAAAACGGATATCAATAGAGTGCTTATCGCTGCTAGTTTCTGCTTGTTGGTGGGGAAGATATAAAACGACCACGTTGTCGCTGGTTAGTTGCTGGTTGGTCAGGCCATCTACTAAGGGCGCAAAGACCTCGCCCTGCCCGTTTTGATCTTCTTGAGTATCCTGGAAGCGTAAATACTGCTTACTCGCCGGGTCGTAATCCCAGCGGTTATAAGCACTAATCGAATAACGGGTAGTGATTTGTTCGCCAAGTTCTCCCCCAGCCGGGGGCTGGTCGGTAAACCTCATCCCATCCAGATCCTGGCGGGTATTTGGAATTTCCTGGCGCAGAGCATATAGGGCTAACTCAGGCGAACTCGTAAAAAGGAAATTGTATCCATTTGGGTCAGCCCTGCACAACGGCGGGCAGTTTCTATTCCCTTCAAGCACCAGCCGGTTGGCATAATCCGCGTTATAGAAGCGGTTAAGCACATATTTAGCGGCCCCGCCAAAGGCGAACAGCGCTTTATACATCTGGATAATGTTTTCGTCAAAAAGGCGCGCCGAGCGTACAGGCCCGATTTGGCTGGCATCGGCGCCGTAGAAAATTGCATTCAAGCGCGTCAGCCCATCGTTTTGGTAAGCGTCATAAACGATATCCGCCATGGATATCCCATAAACCGGACGCTGACCGCGTGGGTAAAGCTGTACTTTGACCGCCATCGGGCGGCGGTTCAATGCGTTAATATCTGCAACGGGCAGCCCAGTCAGTGGGTTGACCGTCTCTGGAAAGTTATCGGGTCCGATGATGTACGGGGTAGGACTGGCTGTCAGGGTGGGAGTAGACGTAGCTGTGCCCGTACGGGTTGCAGTAGGCATTGCCGTGGGCGCAGGAGCAGTGGCGCTGGCAGTGAATTGGATTGTGGGCTCGATCGTTGCAATTTGGCTGGCAGTGACTGGCTGGTTTGAGCTGGTCGAGGCACAAGCATTGACCAGAAAACTTACCAAAACCAGGCTGGCTAAGAGATTCCTCATCGATTTAAACCCAATAGTAGATCATATTTTTGCATGATTCTAATCATACCGCACTTGAAACTCTTTGCCAATTGCTGCTGTAGGTAGGGGGATGCGGTTTTTGAGAATAATGGAAATGGGGCGGCGAGCTGATGCGCTTTCTAGGCTATGCCTCCCCATGGATCAACCCGCGAATCGTTAAGAGATCCGCTCCGCACGTTTGCTATTTGAATAAGTAATGGAGTCTGGCGTTAGCGAGACCTGTTTAGAACGAGCGGTAAGTAGTGTTTATACACTGGAATTTGGGTGGCTGTTGGAGTTTGGGTTAACGTAGCAGTAGGTGTAGGCGTAGGTGTTTCTGTGGGAGTTTGAGTAGGAGTTTCGGTAGGAGTTTGAGTAGGTGTTTCGGTCAGGAGTTTGAGTAGGCGTTTCGGTTGGGGTGATTGTCGGAGTTTCTGTTGGTGTTTCAGTCGGAGTTGTCGTTGGCGTTTCTGTAGGAGTCGCTGTGGGAGTTTCGGTAGGAGTAGGAGTTAAGGTTTCAGTCGGGGTCGCGGTGGGTGTATTCGACGGCGTTGCCGAAGGCGTTGGCGTCGGTGGTTCGATAGGTTGCCAGGAAGGATCGGTGTCGTTGCCTCCAGGATAATTTGTAAGGTTCAGCTCGTCTGCTCCGTCGATATTGATGACAAAGATCTCATAGTTTTGTCCTCCCAACCGGTTGCTCTTGAAGGCAACTTTGAGTCCATCCGGCGACCAGGCAGGTTGGTTGTTTTCGTAAAGATTGCTGTTGTTGGTCAGGCGGATGAGACCAGAGCCATCTGCGTTAATGATAAACAAGTCACTTCGTTGATTATTAAAGGGAGCGCCGCGCCCCCGACTGGTAAATACGAGCTTGCTGCCATCGGGAGACCAATCTGGTTCGATGTCCATCGCCAGGTCGTTGGTGATATTGAGCGGGTTCATTCCATCCAGATCCGTGCTGTAAATTTCAAAATTACCATCTCGATCAGATTGAAAAGCGATTTTGCTGCCATCAGGGGACCAAGATGGGTTTAAGTCGTTGGCTAAATCTTGGGTTATAGCAGTCTGGTTGGAGCCATCCGAGTTCATCATATAAATATCGGAGGTGTAGGAACCAAAGGTTTGGTCGTAAACGATTTTACTGCCGTCTGGCGACCAGGATGGATTGGATTCGTTGACGGGCGATTGCGTATTGGTCAGATTGAGCTGACCTGATCCATCCGCATTCATGACCCAGATTTCACCATTGCGGGTGAAGGCTACTTTTTCTCCATCTGCGGACCAGGTGGGGTCGCTCGCCAGCCCCGAATTTGTGAGCCAGGTCTGATTTGACCCATCCGCATCCATAACCCAAATGTTATCGCCGCTCATGTCAGTACGGTTGTAAGCGATTTTTCCGTTAACACCCGGAAAAGCTGCATGGGCAGGGCTGGTCAGAGATGCGACATTGATTACAAACAATAACCCGCATATTGATAGCAGACTAACCGTAAAAACGACGATTAGGATGAGTGGTTTTACTTTCATTGTTAACCTTCCGCAATGGATAATGAAAATATTATAACATTAGAAAATTTATTGAATATTTTAGGTCATGCAACCTAATTGAAGATACTCCGTATATAGGTAAAGATGATTATAATTTAGGCAGATGAATCGATTGTCGCTAAAGCGGTGGTTCCGAGCAATTCCGTGGAAAGGCGCGGCGCCGTTGGCTGTCGGCATTCTACTCCTGGGTTGGTTGTTAAATACTCCAGCCGGGCTGCTTGGAAAAGCGGACGCAGTTGGTTATGCTGTCTGTCATCGCATCGATCTGCGCTCGTTTCACTTGGGAGAACGTCCACTGCCGTTATGCGCTCGCTGTTCCGGGATGTACCTGGCAGCAGTCACCGGCCTGGTTTTTCAAGGGATCCTATCTCGACGGCGGGGAGGATTACCCCCTCGTCCAGTCCTGATTGTGCTCGGTATTTTTGTTCTGGCGTTTGCTGTTGATGGATTGAATTCCTTTGCAAGCTTGCTCCCGGGGCTGCCGCTGCTGTACACGCCTCAAAACTGGATTCGCTTGCTAACCGGGGCAGGGATGGGTTTGGTGATTGCCGCTTTTTTGTTCCCGGCTTTCAACCAGACGGTGTGGGCCGACTGGGAACCACGACCAGCCTTGCCAACCTTGAAAATGTTATTTGGGATGGCGCTGGCGGCAGGGGTAGGCTGCCTGGCGGTGTTAAGCGAAATCCCGGTGATTTTATACCCGCTTGCCTTGATTAGCGCTGCGGGCGTTCTGATCATACTGTCTATCGTGTATTGTATGCTTGGGTTGATGCTGACTCGCCGGGAAAATCGATACAGACAGTATCGCGAACTTGCCCTGCCGCTGCTGTTTGGCTTTGGGGTTGCGCTGTTGCAGATCGCCGTCCTGGATTATCTACGCTTTTTTGTCACTGGAACCTGGGAAGGTTTCCACATTAATTGAAAGGAGTGCTGTAATGGAGGTTTTGACCGGAATTTTTTCAGCATTTGGATTATCTGCCAGCGCGGGGTTAAACGCCTATATCCCTCTGCTGACCCTGGCGCTGATGGCCAAGTTTACAAACTTGATCAAGTTGAACGCCCCGTGGGACACATTGACCAGTTGGTGGGTCATAGGTCTGCTGAGTGTGCTCCTGCTTGTTGAAATATTTGCAGATAAGGTACCAGCAGTCAATCACATCAACGACATCATTCAGACTTTCATTCGGCCGGTGGCCGGGGCGGTGGCTTTTGCGGCCAGTGCAGGAGTTGTCTCGAATATTCATCCGGTGTTGGCCATGGCGGCTGGTTTATTGGTCGCCGGGAGTGTCCACACGGTGAAAGCAGCCGCAATTCGACCAGCAGTTACGGTCACGACCGGGGGAGCCGGTAATGTACCTGTCAGTATCCTTGAGGATATTATTTCTACGGTCACCTCGATCCTTGCCATAGTCATACCGATCTTAATCGGCTTGCTAATCCTAACAGTTTTGACAATACTGATTTGGTGGTTGTGGAGGCGGTCGAACCGGACGCAGCCAGCTATTCATTGATCAACTTTAGGTTATATTTCGACACTTTTTTGTTAAGGAGCAACAATGGACCAAAACACTGAGACCCCCATGACTCCAGCCGAACCTGGAATACCAGCCGCTGAAGAAGTTATTGATGTACAGGCTTCCCAGGTAGGTGAGCCTGTTACTGTACCGGTAGATTCAGCGCCTTTTTCGGAAACTCCCTACACTTCGCCACCGGCAAAAAATAACAATGGTTGGATCATCGCCATCATCGTCCTGGTAATGGTGTGCTGCTGCTGCATCCTCTTTTTCATACCGATGATGCTTTTCTGGAGAGTGTTGGGGAATGTGATCGGTTGGGTATACCAGTTTGTCCTGGATATCTTGAATGGTATCTTTGGCGGCACAATTCGCTTCTACTAGTCCCGATCAATAAAGCCAGGGGAGGCTCTATGGCTTCCCCTGGTCTAGTTGGGTGAATTGGGTTTGTAATTCGGTCAGCGCTAGCCTGGCTTGCTGGCGTTCAGTGGGGGAAATATCAAGCGCGTCGAATTCAGCCTCATCCAAAATCACTTGCCGCCCGTCAGGAAAGATCACTAGATCCAGGCATAGATCGATGTAGGAGATAATCGCCTGCTCAATCTCAGCCGGCCGGCCGATGTTGCAGTACCAGCCGCGGAGTGAATCATCCTCTCGAGCATGGATCTCAAAAATATTGTACCAGCGGTTTGTATACCAGGTTTCCAGAAAGCGATCCCCTCTCCCCAGAACCAAACCATGCAGGTTTAGATCATCTCGATCAAAATAAGCTTCTAAGATCACCTGGTCTGCAGAGCGAGCTACTACCCGACCGTGGTAGCGCCAGGTTTCTTGTCCCAGGGGATTCCTTTTAATCACGGTCATTTCCATGGCCGGATTTATTTCTCGATAGGAGCGTTCACCAGATTGCCCCATTCTGTCCACGAGCCATCATAATTTTTTACCGCAGGATAACCTAACAAATAGGTCAGCACAAACCAGGTATGCGAGCTGCGCTCACCAATCCGGCAGTAAGCAATTATTTCTTGGGTCGGATCTAGGCCTTCTCTTTGGTAGAGCTCTTGCAGCGCCTCAACGGGTAGAAAAGTGCTATCTGCTTCGTTTGTAGTTCTTGCCCAAGGGATATTCTTTGCGCCGGGGATGTGACCGCCGCGCGTGGCGCCTTCCTGCGGGTAATTGGGCATATGTAGCAGTTCGCCGCTGTATTCCTTGGGACTGCGAACATCCACCAGCGGTTGACTTGTGCGAATCTGGGCAAAAACATCATCTCGGTAAGCGCGAATCTTTTGATCCGCATTCTTCGCTGAGTAACTTGTCGCATGATAGATCGGAACTTCTCTTGTTAGTGGACGATTTTCCTTTTCCCATTTCAAGCGGCCGCCATTCATAACGCGAACATCTTGGTGGCCGTAATATTGGAACACCCATAGGGCATAGCAGGCGAACCAATTGCTCTTATCTCCATAGAAAACAACTGTGGTATCCGGGGAAATACCCGCCTGGGATGCCAGGATTTCGAAATCGATTTTGCTTAGGAAATCTCGCCGCAGTGGGTCCTGAAGAGTTGTGAACCAGTCCACCTTAATTGCCCCAGGGATATGGCCGGTATCATATAGCAGGAAATCTTCGTTTGATTCGACCAGGCGTACATTTGGGTCATTCAAATGCTCGGCCACCCATTCCGTTTCGACCAGGTATTCGGGGTGTGCATAGCCTTGTGACATGTGATCCTCCACTCATGTAGCATGCCTGGTGTCCCCGTTCACCAGGTAAACAATAATTATTAATAATTATATCACAAATATTATTTATTGAAGATCTGCATGGCCGAACCAGCTTCGAAGCTTATCAAGATTGCCTGCCCAATATTCGGCAGCGAATTGCGGCTGGGCAGATCCATGGTCAAGAGTGTCTCCTGAACCTTGATCCAGGCTCGAATTGCATTGCCGCGGAAAAGAGTTTCCTTCAAGATACCCTCCAAGCGCAGACTGCCAGCTTCGCCTAATTGGAGCATATCAGGGCGAATCAGGACGGTTACATCACCCCCAAGGGGAAATTCTCCGGACGTGGTTATATCGAACTGGCCAATTGTCGTCTGCACCTGGAGTTTATCTTGGTCGGTAAGGATGATTTTCCCCGGAATCAGGTTATTCAATCCCAAGAAGCGTGCAACGAAGGCACTGGCTGGTTGGCGATAAACCTGTTCAGGGGCGCCAATTTGTTCCACCCTTCCGGCATTCATAATCACCAACCTGTCTGCCAGGCTAAAAGCCTCTTCTTGATCGTGGGTGACATAGATGGCCGTTTGACGGCTGAGGTGTAAGATATCGCGCAGCTCGAGGACCAGGCGTTCCCGCAGACCGCGATCCAGGGAACCGAGCGGCTCATCCAGCATCAGCAGACGCGGGCGCGGCGCCAAGGCGCGCCCCAAAGCAACCCGCTGCTGCTCACCCCCGGAAAGCGTATTTACATCGCGCTTTCCGGATCCTGGCAGCCCAACCAGCTCGAGAACCTGCTCCACCTGGCGATGGATCTGTTCCTCCGACATATGCTGCATGCGCAATCCAAAAGCGACATTATCATACACATTCTTGTGCGGAAACAAGGCAAAGTCCTGGAACATCAGGCCAAAGCCCCGCCGGTAGGGTGGAATGCTGGTTAATGTGAGACCTTCCCAGGCTACCAGGCCATGGTCAGGGCTTTCTAAACCGGCGATGATATTCAAAAGTGTAGATTTTCCGCAGCCGCTCGGACCGACCACTGCAACCACCTCGCCAGGCTGGACCTCAAACGATACTCCTGATAGAGCCTGTTTCTCTCCGAAGGATTTGGAAATATCTGAGATCGTTAGCATAGTGACCTTTGCGGCTGACCAAACTGGGTTAGAACTCACCAACATCGGCGAAGCGCATACGCTCAATGACCAACATGCTGATGACAGCAACGCTCATTAATATTGTGCTGAGCGCCATAGCCTGACCGTAGTTTAAAGCCCCAGGCTGTGAAAGCAGCCGGTAGATAACAACGGGTACAGTTGGGTACTCTGGACGGGCCAACACTGCCGTAGCGCCGAATTCGCCCAATGAAATTGTGAAGGCAAAGGATGCCGCCACCAGGACTGCTCGCCCAGCCATGGGGAGATCGATCGCTCGGAAGACTTGCAATGGGCTGGCGCCGAGCAAGGCAGCGGCCTGGTGCAGGCGAGGCCGGATGCTGCGCAGCGACGGGGTGAGGCTGCGCACGACGAAAGGGAATGCAACCAGGGTGTGTGCAATTGGGACCAACCAGGGGGAGCCGATTAACTGCAGCGGGGGCCGGTTGAAGGTGATAATAAAGCCTAATCCGAGAGTGACCGCCGAGGTTCCCAATGGAAGCATTAACAACGGATCGAGGCTCCGGCTAATCCACGAATCCTGGCTGCGCGCTAATGCCCATGCGGCGGGTAGGCCCAGCAGGAGCGAAAAAAGCACAGTTGCCGCTGCATAAAGCAGCGAGACGCCTACAGCGGTGGCCGGAGGCGCAAAGAAGTAGGACTGGCGCCGGTTTATGTTCAGCTCGCGATAATAATCCAGGGTCAACCGCGATCCAGAAACGGGCGGAGCGGCATTGGCTGCCTCGGTTTGGGCAGGCGGGAGGCGCGTCCCTGCATCCACCCTGCTTAACGAGCGGGCTGCCAAGGCTGCCAGAGGCGCTATCAATAGTAGTAAAATCAATCCGATATATGCCGCTGAAAAAAATCTCTGGCGGGGTGAAGACAGGCGGCGAAGGGTATAGCGTTGTGGTTTCAGGCCTAATGGACGGCTCAACCGCGCTGCCAGTCGGGTGTAGACAATGGTCAACAGCAGCATACTTCCAAGTTGGATAATCGCCAGAACTGCCGCCAGGGGCAAGTTAAACAAGCTGACCGTCTGATTATATATTTCCACTTCCAGGGTAGCAAAGCGCGGTCCACCCAGGATCAGGATCACCCCGAAGGATGTGAAATCAAAGATGAAAACCAACAAAGCTGCGGACAGCACTGCTGGAAGGAGCAAGGGCAGGCTGATCTTGCGCAGTGCCTGCGCCGGGGTTGCCCCCAACATCTCCGCGGCCTGCCCCAATCGAGGGTCAAGGTGTGACCAAAAATCGCCAACGGTGCGCAGGATTATTGTGGTGTTATAGAAGATATGCGCCAACAAGATCGCCGCCAGGGTGTACATCAATTGGATTGGCGGTTGAGGCAGGTTGAACAGGCGCATCAAGGTCTGGTTAACCCAACCTTGTGGGCCGAGCAAGGCAGTAAAGGAAGCGGCGACGACCAGGGTTGGCAGGACGAAAGGGACGCCGGTCAAGGCGCGCAGCAGGGATTTTCCAGGAAAATCGAAACGGGCGATCAGGTAGGCTCCCGGCAAACCGATCATCAGGGTCAGCAAGGTTGACAGGGCGGCTTGCCAGAAGGTGAAACTAAGGATGCTAAGTGTAGCAGGGGAGCTTACTGCCTCAATGAACGGGGTCAGAACGCCAGTTTGGCTTCGGGCAAAGCTGGTTTTTAAAATATTGGCCATCGGATAGAAGAAAAATAACCCAAGGAAGAGCAAAGGACCCAGCCATAGAGCAATTGCTAAGCGGTCGCTCTCCCGGGCATTTGCTGCGATCTTGCCAGGTTTTTCGCGGAGTCTTCCGATCATCAGCGGAGGACCGCCTCTATCCAGTCCTGGATCCATTTTTCTCTGTTCGCGGCAATATCTTGCGGAGAAACTGCCGCAGGCGTCTGAGGATTCACCAAATACCGGGTGAAAATTTCGTTCAAACTGGCTTGCGGGTTTACTGGAAAGACGTACATCTGCAGAGGCATGTCTTCCTGAAATTGCTTCGACAGCATGAAATCAAGCCACTTTTCCGCCAGGGCGCGGTTCTTGCTGCCTTTTAATATTCCGGCGAACTCGATCTGGCGAAAACAAGACCCGGCGCTGGTAATCGCTGCAGTGGGCGGCTCGGTCTGTTCGGGAACCGGCGTGCCATCCTTGGGAGGCTCGGCAAAAATGACCTCGAACACTGGGCTGGAACTGTAAGACAGCACTATCGGCTTGGCGCCGCCGGCCCGGCTGAATTCTGTGTAATAAGCGCTGTTCCAATCATTCACGACCAACAAACCGTTTTCGCGCAGCGCCTGCCAATACTGCAGATATTGATCTGGACCAAAATGAGCGATGGTAGCTAGCAAAAAGGCCAGTCCAGGGGATGAAGTGGCCGGGTTTTCCACCACCGTCAGCCCCTTGTATTCTGGTTTGAGCAGGTCTTCGAGAGTCTCGGGAGGGGCAACTTTATTAGTTGCAAAATAGGCTTTGTCATAATTTAAACAAACATCTCCATAATCTATGGGCAGGGCTCGATTATCTGGATCGAGTTTGAAGGCTGCAGGTATATCTGCCAGCAGTGGCGAGGAATAAGCATCGAAAATATCCTCTGTAAGCGCCCGACTTAAAAACGTATTGTCGACCCCATAGAGCACATCTGCAATGGGATTGCTCTTGCTCAAAATGGCTTTATTAAGCGCAGTCCCGGCGTCGCCGCTGGGTAAAATGGTTACCTTGGCATTGTATTTTTGTTCAAAAGCCTGGATTACCGGTTCGGATACAGCAAACGAATCGTGGGTCATAACGATAAGCTGCTGCGGTTCGGTTGAAACCGGGGTGGCCTGCAGTTTGCTGCAGCCGCCGAGCCCCAAACTAAGACAACCCATGGCAGCCCATAGCCACCCAGATAGATAGGATTTGGAAAATCGTTTTCGCATTTCAAGATCTCCTTTGGTGGATCAGGACACACAGCAGCAATCCATCTTTCAGGGTTACCTGCGCTTGTGTAGCAAGCAAGAGATTACTGACGCCGCGTGTGCTGCCAAAAAGCAACGTTTCAGATAGCAAGGGGTATTCCAGGCCGTGTGTAGTGATGCCATAGACGTCGCCTTGGAGTGGGATCAACGACAGGGTATCGCCGGCTTGGCCGTGGATCAGGTGGGTTTGGCCTGGGGTCAGCAGGAATATCTCCTGATCGCCATCGACCAGGCGGATGTTTAGCCCGGTATACTCTTTGGCTGCGGGGAGCAATACATTTGCCAGGGTCTGATCCCAGCGCCCACCTAACGCTGCCAGCACCAGGATCTCACTGGCGCCGCGTTGGCGGGCATGTTGTAAGGCGAGCTCTAAATCGGTGTAATCCTTGCGAGTCGGGTACTGGATTAACTCAGCGCCGGTCTGTTGAAGAAAGTCGAGATGCTCAGCATCAAGCGAGTCGAAATCGCCCACTACCAGATGTGGGGTCAATCCAAATGCCAGGCAGTGACGCGCCCCACCATCGGCCGCGATGATTAAATCATCGTCTTGCAGAACCGAAGGCTGGGTATAGCCGCCGTTGGCGAAAATAATTGCACGCAAAACTCCCTCCTCGCTGGCGGAGGAGGGAGTTGGGTTATGCTACTCTAGCCATCCCTCCGCCGGCATTATCCGGATCAGGTTCGCGGGTCGAAGGCTGGCGGCCTTCCTCTCAGCCCGACATTATCGGGCTCCCCGTGCAGGTAAATTATTCAAATCTAGAAGCGAGTATAACGAATCCGACCTGGCTTGTCAAGGCGGCTGCCAGTTTGAGGGTAGGAATTCTCCTTGACAATTCGTCTGGCATGCGGATATAATTCGCAAGCCAAAAATTCCTCGTTAGCTCAATTGGCAGAGCGGGCGGCTGTTAACCGCTAGGTTCGAGGTTCGAGTCCTCGACGAGGAGCCAAATAAAAAGAAATAAACAAACCGGTTGCCCTAAATTGGGTAACCGGTTTTTTTTGTTCCATATACACTGAAGGGTATTCGCTTGCTGCCGTGGCGCGCGTTATTCTGATCAGCCGCGCAGATTTACCTGTCGCCTTTTTCCTGGGTAAGGCGCGCACGACTGGACACGGAAGTTGAGTTGGCAACTTCCACGAGCGGGTTAGTGAATACGAGACTCAGGCCCGGGTTGCGGTCGGAGAAGTGTTTGGCTTCGGTTTCTTGGGGTCCAGCTTAGGTGCCTGTTTCTTCTTTTTCTTCTCTTTGTTCTTCGAACTCTTGTCGCCCATTGCACACGCTCCTTTTTTCAGAATAGGGTAGGTCTGGCTCCTGGATAAAAATTGAGCCCCTCCGAGGAAGGATTATAACTGATAAGCAGGGTAAGCTGAAAATTTCCCAAGTGTTTAGCACTTAGCTTGCCTCAGCTGATCTCTATTATTCCTTATTCAAGAATACAAACAATTCGTAAACTAAAAACGCTGGCCAGAAGAGACCTTTGAAGAAACCCACAAGGCCCTGCTGGAATGTGGAGGCGCGGCCGATATAGTAGACCCAAGCGCCAATTAGACCCAATCCATAGACAGTATCCGAAGAACCGCCATGGTACTTCATGACTATTTTCTTACCCTCTTGTTCGGTTGGGGTTAATTCTGTGGTCATTTCTACTCCTTATTTTATGAACCGGTGATCGAATTATTTTCAATCTTCATAATAATTTTTCCCGCGAATCCAGCGCCACACCAGGCGAAACAGGATGAATGCGGCAATAATCATCGCCAGGATAAAGCCGATATACGATACCTTGATCATAAAGTCCCAGAATTGACCTGTTAATCCAGCGAAAGCTATCGATGCTGTTGAAATCGCTGTTCCAATTAACATGCCTACCAGGATGATGGCAATGATTACCTGGCGGCCAAACCGTCCCAGCTTATCCACTTCCTTGGCAAGTTCTGAGGTATCCAGCGTGACCTCAAAGCGGCCTTTCTTATACTGGTTAAGCCACTTGTTCGTTGCTAGTGAAAGATCGGGAAGGTTCTTGACCAGCTCACGTCCGACGATCAGCAGCTGTTCCTTGGCCTCATCGACAATCCGATCAGCAGTAATCACCATGGTGGCCTCTTCCTGGATAATCTGCACTCCGTTTGCAAGTAGACCACCTTCCGGCGCTAGGGTAGTGGCAATAGCTTCGGCTTGCATCATCTGGCGATTAATTGCTGGCCTCGATCATCTCCAGGGTCCCTTGTGCGGCGTTAAGATGGTTGAGTGAAATAAATCTTCGGCAGGAGCATAGCAGTCGCCGCGATCGCTAGAGCGTTGGTCAGGATGCGTAACAGCAGGATTTTCCAATTGAAATGTTTGTGAAGTGGGATTTTCGGCATCCAAATCTCCTAAATTTAGTTTAGTGGATTATTAATTTTACCAGAGCTTTCTACATGTGCGGATTTCGTAACGATTTAAGGACGGTGAAATATGTATAATTTTATTAAATACGATCTTATATATCGTATAATCACCAGTAATTCTATCGGGTGGTTGAAAGGGAAATAAACCATGATGGATACCAAAAGCATATCAGCAAAGTCAACGACAGCCAGCGATGCAGTGATCGATGGTTTGGTTGCCGGAGTGATCAGTGGTGTAATCATGCTGGCCTTCATCCTGATCGCTGAATTCGTAGTTAGCGATGTAAGCCCCTCTCAGACGCTTTCCTGGTTTGTACCAGAACGCTCTCAGACCCCCTTGTTCGGCGGTTTGATCCATATCTCGATATCTGCAATTTACGGCATGGTTTTTGGTTGGATTTGGTATCTCGTGCGCGATCGTTTGCCATGGAGGTTACCAGTCTGGCTGCTGGGGTTGGCTTACAGTATGGCGATCTTTCTCCTTGGGATTTGGGTAATTCTACCGGGCATTAATTCAGCCCTTCTCGCGATTCCAAGCTGGCTTTTCGGCTTTGCGCATGCCGTCTACGGCTTGCTGCTAGGCTGGCTGATGGGGAGGAAATGACTGAACCTGTTCGCCAAACAGTTGATTCCACGGTTATGCCGTTCCGACTGGTATTTGCAGTTGGGGCGTTTTGCATTGCACTGGCAGGGTTGGTATGGGTATATGTGATATACAGCCCGTCTGATGGAGCGAGGATGTCAAAGCTCCCAGGGGCGACGAGTTCAGAAGGCATTTATATCGATGTATTCTCAGCGAACAGCCTGCTGCGAGATGGCGATATGGTGATCGCTGTTCAGGGTAAACCGATGTCTGCCTGGGCTAAGGGGCTTTGGCGCCAGGGCGACTGGGGGTCATCCTGGAAATTAGGAGATACAATACCTTACCAGGTGGTCCGCAAGGGGGAGCAGGTGGATGTGCTGGTTCCTCTTATTAGACAGCCTATTCGTGAAATACTATTGAGAAATTGGAGTGTGCTACTTTACACCCTGGTATTTCAGTTGATCGCCATTTTCATCCTCATTCAGAAACCCGCCGACCCTGCCGCCCAGGCCTTGTTTGTTTGGGGGATGACGACCAGCCATCTTTATGTCTGGTCTTCTTTCCACCAAATATATGATTTTGTAACTGGCTATGGGTTCTGGCTTTATGTCAGCGTGGCATCCTTTTTATGGGTTTCAAGCTGGGCGGCGGGATTGCACCTGGCGTTAACGTTTCCGTCCACCCTGCCGCGGCTTGTGCGCCGTCCGATGCTGATATGGGTGCTGTATCCGATTTCTTATGCGATCTATATTTTTTTTCTGTTGATCAACCGGATGATCTCACCAAACGAGTTAGCATGGATCGGCAATTGGAACCAGTGTGACACGCTGCTGGCGATACTGCTCTTCATCCCTTCAGTGATTGTTCTGATCCGCCAATACCGCCTGCACCGCAGCGGCCCGGAGAGAGTAAAAATTCAATGGGTGGTATTCAGCGCCTTGTTTTCCGGCAGCATGGCGATGATTTTTTACCTCATACCAGAGTTTCTAGGGCTGCCGGGGTCTGGGGTGAATGCCGTAGGAATTTTGCTTTTGCCGTTTCCGCTGGCGATCGGTATTGCCATCTGGCGTTATCAATTGTTCGATATCAACCTGATTATTCACCGCACTTTGGTTTATGGCACGCTGACTTTGATCCTGAGCATCCTGTTTTTTAGCAGCGTTGCGCTGCTGCAGAATTTGTTTCAAGCGATTAGCGGTCAGCAGTCGGCGATCAGCATCGTTCTCTCAACCCTGGCGATTGCGGCGCTGTTTAATCCTCTGCGTATCCGCATCCAGAACCTGATCGACCGGCGTTTTTACCGCAACAAATACAATGCGGAGCAGGCGCTCGCCCAATTCGCTGCAAAAGCGCGCAGCGAAGTCGAATTGGAGCAGCTTACCGCTGAGCTGTTAGCGGTGGTAGAAGAAACCTTACGTCCGGAGCAGGTCTCCCTTTGGCTGCGACCAGATGTTTAGACTAAAACGATTAGGAGAATCTGCCATAGACCTATCTGTGCGAACGATCCCCGGCCCGAAGGGCCATTTTCTTACCGGCAGCCTGCCAGATGTCCAGCAAGACCGGCTTTCATTCTTACTTGAACTGGCGAAAACGTACGGTGATATCGTCCACCTGCGCCTCGGTCCCGACCAGTGCAGTGCTGGTGTTCCATCCGGATGGGGTGCAGCACGTGCTGCAGGATAACCATGCCAACTATACAAAGCAAACTCGGGCCTTTGCCGGCTTGAAACCGTTGCTTGGTAACGGCTTGCTGGTAAGCGATGGCGATTTCTGGCTGCGCCAGCGGCGCCTGATGCAGCCGGCTTTTCATCGCCAGCAAATTAACACTTTTGCAGAGATGATGATCGCGGAAACTGATGCGATGCTGGATCGTTGGGCTAGAGCCAACCAACCTGGCAAACCGATCAACGTCCAGCACGAGATGATGCGCCTGACCCTGGCGATCGTCACCCAGGCGCTATTTGGCAGCAAGGTCGGCGATCCGGATGGAACGCTTGGCAAGAATATCGGCATTCTGCTCGGCGACTCTACGTTCCGGTTTGATCACCCGTTTTACCCACCGCTGTGGGCGCCGACCGGTCAAAACCGCAGGTTCAAGAAGGCTCGGGCAGAACTGGATCGGGTGATTTATTCTTTAATCGCCAGCCGGCGCAGCGCCGCGGCGGAGCAGCACGATTTGCTCAACCTGCTCATGGCTGCCCAGGATCCGGCCAGCGGGCAGGGGATGAGCGACACGCAATTGCGCGACGAAGTGATGACCCTGTTCTTGGCAGGGCATGAGACGACTGCGGTGTCATTAAGCTGGACGCTTTACCTGCTCTCGCAGCACCCTCAAGTCGAGGCGCGTTTGCGTGATGAACTGGATGA
Organism: uncultured Chloroflexia bacterium; assembly: GCA_963770655.1. GTDB lineage: Bacteria > Chloroflexota > Anaerolineae > Anaerolineales > UBA4823 > CAZAGA01. Next base: position 110,811 of record CAVYQO010000011.1, read on the forward strand.
AACCTTGGGAGGACGGCCTCCCACCCTTGGCGATCTGCCCGCATTGAGCTATACCCGCATGGTCTTGGACGAGAGCATGCGCCTGTATCCGCCTGCCTGGATCACCGAACGTAAAGCGCTGGCAGATGATGAAATTTGCGGTTATTCTGTCCCGGCTGGGACAACCGTTGTGGTCAGCCCCTTCGCCACTCACCGACATGTGCACTTCTGGACCGATCCTGAAGTTTTCGACCCGCAGCGCTTCAGCGCCGAGCGCAGCGCAGGACGACCGCGCTATGCCTATTTTCCCTTTGGCGGCGGACCGCGCCAGTGCATCGGCAACAATTTTGCCCTGATCGAGGCGCAGTTGATCCTGGCGTTGATCGTGCAGCGCTGCCGCCTCGAGATGGCGCCGGGCTGGAAGGTGGAGCCCGAGCCGTTGGTCACCCTGCGGCCAAAGGGTGGATTGTGGATGGTTCTCAATCAATGAACAGCACAGCCTCGACCGCGCAGCCGCTTGCGAATACACGCCTGAAAGGTCGGTGGCTAACCCTGGCGCGCGCAGGCTGGTTGGTGTTCTTCTGTCTTGCGGTTCTTTTGGTATTAGCTTCGCTGCCAGCCCGTTGGATCGAGCTCATCCATCCTTCCTCAACCACATTGGGACACCTCCATACCTTGGGCTGGTCTGTTGCGGTTTATGCTGCTTATTCAATGATCAGTGAGTTGGTGTTCACCGGGGTATTTCTAATTGTTGGACTGATCATTTTTATTCGGCGTTCTGACGATCGCATGGCGCTTTTCACTTCCCTGATGCTGGTTGCATTTGGAGTAGGCAATCAAACGATCACACCTACAATCTATGCTTTGCTTCATTATCCTTTTGGGAAATTTATTTTCGCCTGCGCTGGTTTTGCCGCTTGGGCTACCTTTACCCAGTTTCCATTCCTATTCCCCAGCGGACGCTACGTACCCATCTGGACACGCATTCCTGCACTGGTTTGGTTTGTGCTGTGTATCCCCTGGAATTTTATGGTTGGATCTCCCTACGACCCAACAACCTGGCCTTCGGCGTTGTTTGCGCCTTTAGGGATATTTTTATATGGTTCATTTCTGGTCAGCCAAGTGTACCGTTACCGGCGTATTTCCACCCCGGTCGAGCGACAGCAAACGAAATGGGTAGTCTACGCATTAACACTGGTTGTAGCGAATTACTTGATCATAAGTGTATTGGCAGTTATCTTTAACAATTTCGAGATGCTCCTGTATTTGTCTCCCCTGCACGGAGAGCCGCCCTCGCTCCAAAGTTTCGTTTTATTACTCAGTTTTCGAACGCTGTTTCGTTTAGGCTTTCTTTTTCTCCCAATCGCCTTTGCCTTTTCCATCTTGCGTTATCACCTATGGGATATCGATGTCATCATCCGGCGTACACTGGTGTACGGGGCAGTGACGCTCACCCTGGGCTTAGTCTTTTTCGGTGGCGTCACTCTGCTCCAGGCGTTTTTCTCAGCGATCAGTGGACAGCAGTCAGCGATCAGCATTGTCCTTTCGACCTTAGCGATCGCGGCGCTGTTCAATCCCCTGCGCCGGCGGGTGCAGGATTTCATTGATCGGCGCTTCTATCGCAATAAATATAACGCTGAGCAAGCCCTGGCCATCTTTGCGGACAAAGCTCGCAATGAAACCGATCTCGAACAGCTAAGCAACGACCTTGTAACGGTTGTACAGGAGACGATCCAGCCGGAGAGCGCTACCCTATGGTTGAAACCAACGAAAAGGATTAAATAGATGGTAATCAGCGGTCAGCCTTCAGTGCTGACCGTTGATCGCTAGGGTTCAATCACCACCACATCGCTCCCACTGCGCCCAAACACTTCTGGCGAGTACATCTCCTCTGCTTTGGCGGGCGGGACTATAAACGTGCCTGGAGTGGTCGCCTGGGCGATGTACGAATACTCGTAAACTCCATCCCAGAGCAGCGAGGTAAAAGCCTCGGCGCGCTCGTCACGCAGGTTCTGGTGTTCGTACCAAGTTCCCCACCACCACCAACCATAGCGGCGAGTGGAAATGTCTTGATCGGGCGGTGGTTGGGCAGAGACTGCCAGGGCCGGGTTGAGGATCTCCAGACCCGCTGGCAGCGGGTCGGCCAAGGCGACGTGATAACGACGGTTGTCGGCCACCATGGTTATCCTTACTCGCACCCGGCTCCCGGCTTTGACATGCCAAACGCCATCTTCGTCTTGAGTGACATCGTCAGGGTTGTCCAATCCTTCGTAGCGTCGCTGGACGACAAAGCCCATTTCGAGTGGGTCCTGCTTCAAGTCTGTGGGTGCATAGCGTAAACCCAGGCGGTAATACAGACGCCCGGCGCCGTCTTTGCTCAGGATCACATTTTGAGACCCTCCGGGGCTGGTTGTCGAGTTGACCAGGTAAGCCATCGGGATATCGGTCTGAAAACGCTCGGTCGTGCGCCCGCGGAATTCCTGGTCGCCGGCATAGGTATCTCCCAACCATAGGCGGGCGACGAAATCGGGCGTTTGGGTCTTCAAAGGTATTGAAATAGTTGTCCAAAGCCAGCAGAACGAAGACATTTTCCTGGGTATTGTTCCAGCGTCCTTTAGTGCGCTGGCCCAGCAGGCCATTGACCACCTTGGGGATCAGGTCATGCTGAGGGTTGTCAGCGATCATGGCGTCCAGTAATATAGCGTCGGTACGGCGGTTCGAACCGAGCAGGAGATAATTCTGGTCGTCATAAGCCGTGGTGAAATTGGCTGCTCCAGCAGTCTCAACGACCCGATTGTTGACCAGGCGGCGAATGGCAGCGAGGGTGTCGCTGGCGCCAGGCGCATCCTGCAGCACCGGCCACAGCCAGCCGATTGCATCCAGGCTGAGCTTTTCCAAACCGGCCTCCTGGACCAGGTTTAGGGCTTTGCTTGGGTCGCTGTCGCCCATCAGATCGCGCACATAGAGGGCATAAGCGCTGAGCGTCCAGCGAGTGTGCTGGCCATACCAGGCTGGGTAATGGCTCTCAATCTGGCGCAGGTACTCACGGACGGCCGATTGCATCTCAGCCGAAACAGTAAAGCCTTTCATCTTTGCGCGCTGCATGGCATGCGCAGCGTGGATGGTGTTGAACGGGATCGAGTTTGCACCCTTGCGCCAATAGGGGAAGCCGCCATCGCTGTTCTGTAGCCCCTGCAGGGCAGTAATGTCGTCAGCCACGGATGCCTCAAGCTCGGCAGGGGCGGGCAGGCCCTCGGCTTCGAAAGTGGTGAGGACATCGCGCAGGGCCGCGATCGCCAGCAGCCGCGAAGCAATCTGCTCGGTGCAGTCATATGGGTACTGCACCAGGTAGAGCACCGCATCGGTCAGAGCTTGCAGGGCAGTTGATGAGGTCGTGATCTCGAGACCGCCGTACTGTGGGAAGACGCCCTGCGGGGCAGCCACCGGTTGGACAAGCATACCTTCGTCGATCACACCATACGCAGCAAAGGCTTCGGTCGTGGCGGGAGTATAGACAGGCAGGGACACCGTTGCAGCATCGGCATAGTCTCCGCTAACCGCAGCAACGCGTATGGTCGCTGTCCCGGCCATCAGCGTGCGAGCCGGGAAGCGCACCTCGATGCGATTGCGCGCCGGGATATTCACCCGCAGCCCGGCGCTGCCAACCAGCTCCAGGTTGCTCACCTGGACGACCACGTCGACCTCCTGGGCGAGATCGGTCTGGTTCTGCAAGACCACCGGCAGCTCGAACTGGTCGCCGAAATTCAAGAAACGCGGCGCGGATGGGCGCACCATCAGGGGCAGGCGGGCAGTCAGGTTGGCCTCGCCGCTGCCAAACCGGTTGCCGTTCAGAACGGCCACGGCCATGATCCGGTAGCGGGTCAGATTGTCGGGCAGCTTGATTGGGATCTGAGCTTCGCCGCTGCTGTCGGTAGTTACAACCGGATCAAACAAAGCCAGCGGGTTGAAATCCAGGCGCACCCGGATGGCAGGTTGGACGGCCTGGGGTGCACCGGCGGCCGCCCGTGGCGCTTCCGCCGGTGCAGCCGCCGGCATAGCCATGTACATCATATCCGCAGCACCATCCAACAGCCTGGAATTGGACTCTGCTGCGTTCGCCAGCGCCTGGGGATCGGTCAGTATCAGGCTGGCGCGGGCATATTGGCTGTTGATGCCGCTTTCTCGATCGGTATAGAAAATGCTGAGCGGGTCACTCAGTTGGTAACTGCTGAGCGCCAGGACAGCCTCGTCAACTACCACGACGGCTATTTCTGTCCCCGCTGCGGGCTGGCCTTGGGCATCAGCAACCTGGATTGTAAGCGTAGTTTCTCCGCCAGGCTCAAGCTCGGTCTGGGCGGGTTCTAATACGAGCGCAAGCTCTCTTTGGGTGGGCGGAATGCTCAAGTTCAGCATCCCGCTGGCATAATGCCGGGCGGGCGGGTACGTCGGGCAGGGGTTCGCCCTGGTCATCGCTGCGCACCGCTGAGCCGGTCAGATCAACCTGGATTTGCAGGTTGGGAATATAAGCCTCTTCGATGGGGATCGACAGGGTGGTTTCACCTGTTTCAATCTGGAAGCGCTCGGTATAAATAATTCCGCTCCGGCTAACGGTCAACAGGCCTTCTGCAGGGCTCCACGGGGACTGGATCAAGATTTGGGCCGTATCGCCAGGCTGGTAGGATTCTTTGTCCGGGATCAGGGTGACTTCCTCCTGTTCGACCTTGCGCGCCGGCGGACGCCCGCCGCCGCTGACCCAGCGGGTGAGCTGGGTCTGGTTTTTCCTACCCTGGATATCGCTAACCTCGGCGGTGATGCGGTATTCGCCGCCGATCGGGGTCTCGAAGATACAGGTCAGGGGTTCGAGAGCCGAATCGAGGCTGCAGCGCTGAATGTCAACTTCTTCCTGGATCCATTCACCCTTAACGGTTTTCCAGGCCAGGCGAGCGGCGCGGAGCTCTACGGGTCGACCGGCGATTAGATTGCCGTCCAAATCGGTGACGATGAAATCGATCTTCAGCGGCGTGTTGCGGGCGACAAAATAGCGTTGGCTGCGCAGCCCAATATACACCTCTGCCGGGTGAACCAGCAGGTTCGTGCGGTCGGTCCACGCCTGGCGGTTGACATCCATCACCGTCGCTTCGGCGGTGATACTGATTGGCTGATGAGAGCTTATCGTTTCCAAATCTAGAGTCAGGTAATGTTTGCCGGCCGCGTCGGTTTTTCCATTAAAAGTTTCAATTTGCGTATCGTTATCTTCACCAACAGCAAAGGCTTCATTGACAGAGAAGCGTCCCTCGAGCCACCAGGGCTGCCAGACGCCGAAGGTGAAATCGGGCCAGTTTGGCGGGGAGTAATTACCGGGCGAGCTAGCCACCTGCCAGGTTACCTCAGCGTCTGGCAGCGCGTCGCCAGCATAATATTTGGCTTCGACCGACACGATGGTCTGACCACCGGCAAAGTACGGAGCCTCGGTTTCATTGCGGGCGATTACTTCGAATTCAGGCCTGCGGAATTCCTGGATCTGGAACGGATGATAAGTTTCGAGACCTTCCAGGCCGTTCAGGTAGCCCGCAGCCGAAAAAGAGATCGTAGCCTGGCCCAGGTTTACCTTTTCAGGCAGTTTGAATACCAGGTCAAAACCGCCCAAAGTGTTGATTTGAACCTGTCCGCTGCCGATTTCATTCCCCTGGGATTCAACCACGCGGTAGTTCAAAGCGTTAAGACCGCTCTCGAGCAGCCCCACATCGCCGGTTTGACCACCGCCAACTCGCCGCAGCCAACCCTTTATATGAACGTCTTCGCCTGGACGGTACATCTGGCGGTCGTCAAAGACATACCAACGCAGGCTGTCTGTGACGGGCTGGCGGTTCCAGGTTTCCTGCGACCAGAAGTAGGACGAACGCGGCAGCAATGCCTGGTCTGCTCCCAACTGCGCAGTCAGGTAGGCTGCCCCCTCCGGGATGGGAAAGCGTGCCAGGCCATCCGTTCCGGTCAGGACCTCTGTGCCGTCAGGCCAAGCCGAGATCGTCACCCCATGAAGGGGCGCGCCGGCTTTCAGTCCAGTAGCCCAGGTAATCATGTCGCTATGATCAAAAAAGGCGTCGAGGCCAATTTGGGTCACCTGAACCCAGACCCGCACGATTTGCCAGGGTTTATCAGTCTGGGGTGGCTTAACAATGACGATAAAATGCCCGAATTGACCATCCATAACCTGGCTTAAATCGATGCCGACCTCACTCAGGGTATCATCAGGAGCGTCCACTTTGATCGTTTTGTCGAACACCAACTGGCCTGGCGGCTGGCTTGATCTGATCTGTCCGGGCGACTTCTTGGCGATAGGTCAGATACGCCGGCCAATCGGATGGTTGGACGGCATAAATCTGCACGTCCAGGCGTGGGTAATTGATCGCATAGACTGAATAGACGGGTTTGGTGGCGGTCGGATCGAGGGTGACGAGATTCTGCTGCGGGGCTGTTAAGGCTGGCTCAGCTGAACCAACGCTAAAACGCAAGTCGACGTCCTGGCCTAAATTCTGGCCAAAGTCATCCTGAAGTTGAGCGCCGAGGGTGACGGTGTAGGTGGTGCGGCCTTGCGAAGCGCCCTGGATGATAAGGCTGTCCCCGGAAACATCTACCTGGGCCCCAGGAAGCTCGGGTTCGATCCTGACCAGGCTGTCTGCAGCCTGCGCTGCATCGAGCGGGTTGTTGAAACGAATGTAAAACGGCTGCAGCGGGGAACATCTATCGAAGAAATTGTTACAATTTTGGTCCACAACCCGCAATGGGGCGTAAGTGTGAAAGCTGAAAGATTGGACTTCTTTTGTGACCAGGGGTCCTTCTGCCGAAGGAGTACCTGGGCCAACCATCACACTGATTGTGGTGTCGGTCGGCAGGAGCTGCTTGGCTCGAAAAGCCAGCCAACGTCCTTCGGGAGTGTTTTTTACCAGGCGACTGACTTGCTCATCGGCCTGGATTTGCTCAGCCGAGGCTAGAGCCAGGGGGATGGTCTTATTACCTGCAGTTACCTGAATGGTCTCAAGTACTGCAGCCGGGTCAATTCGCTGGTCGAAGGAGGCGAAGAAGAGGGGCGATTGCGGTTGGGGGATATCTACCGGGTATTTTGTCTGCAGGACAGGCGGAGGCGTTGTGAATGACCAGCTTACTTCCTTTGCCAGCACACCGCCAGTGGCTGAGCGTGTCCCCGCTGGGATTGTTAAGCGGTATTCGGTGGCCTTGGGCAGGCGATCGATCAAGGTGGAATTGTACTCGAAGGTGAGGGTACGGGTTCCCTGCCAGCGCCAGGTACCGGGCAGCGGCGGCTCAACCTGGACGGGAACCTTTTGCGCCGCCAGCTCCGCCACAGTCGCCAGGGCGGTCATCGGCTGGTTGAAGGTCACGCTGACAAACGGCGCCAGGGGGATTTCGCCTTCTGGAGCAAAGCGCAGTACTTCCAATGGACCGGCTGCCACCGGGGTGGGTATAGCCAGGTTAGTTGTGGGTGGAAACGTTTCTTGGATTGTCTCGCCCAGGCGGGGTGGGGGGATCGGGTCCTGGGCAAGCTTGAACTCAACCTGCTCTTGCGGGGGTGCAACCATCATCGGCAGACGGGCCAGGACTTGCTCGATTTCAGCCTGGGTCAGCGGAGCGCCAGTCGCCAGCGGAGGCGGTTGCGGCGTCTGGGGCTGCGCCCGACCTTCGCTTAACTGAAGTGAAATCAAGGGTGGGTTATCTTCCATGTTTGGTATACCTCCCTGTTCGAAAATGCTGACGCTCTTGGAGGGGATTTCCTGCGCAGGTAAGACAGGAGAAGGCTGGTTACACGAGGTAGGGATCCAGGTTATTACGATCAGGAAGACGATTGTTAAGATGGGTTTCCTGAAGAGTCGTACGGCTGATTTGAAGCGGTTGGCCATTGCAGATCCCTCCTAACCGGGTTTCACGGCGATTCAATACCATTTTATACCTGAATCGAATGACGTTGGAAAGATTTGTTTTGTTCCATGTGGAAAATGATAGACCTTCTCAAGGAGAAATTTTGGAAATCCGAGATCGAGAAGCTCGGTTTCTTGGAAAATATTTTCTATAAATAAGATATAATATAGCGAAATAAATATTAAGGGAACATGAATATTGTGACAACCCAGGTTGATACCCTAACACAGGCGGGTGAGCAGCGTTACCGTCACCTCTTTGAAAATCTGCCAATTTGTATTTTTGTAGCCGATCTGACGGTGACGCCAGCGATCATCCTGGAGGTCAACCACCGGGTAGAGCTGATGTATGGCTATACAGCAGCTGACCTTGTAGGTAATCCGGCAGCTCAACTGGTCCCCGATGACGCAAGGCTAGCCGCACTGAACATCGTGGAGAGGGTTCAGCAGGGCCATAAAGTGACTGCCGAGACGATCAATCAGCACCGCGACGGCACCAGATTCCCCGTGCGGGTGATCGCAGCTCCCGATCCGACCGATGCCAGACGCATGATTGTAGCGGTCGAAGATATCACCAACGAGGTGCAGCGTCGGGGCGAGTCAGATGCTATTGATGCTGAACGCCGGCGGATTGCCCACGAAATTCATGACGGGGTGGCGCAGAGTTTGGCAGGTTTGCGCTTCAAATCGGCCTTGTGGCATCACCTGGCCGATAGTGCACCACTCGGGATGCGCGCCGCTCTGGAGGAGCTGCAGAGCGTGCTCAATGCCGCCATCGTCGACCTGCGCCGGGCGATCTTCGCCCTGCGTCCGGTGGATTTGGAGGCGCTAGGCTTTTTCCTAGCGTTGGGGCAGTTGGTCAGCGATTTCGGCGATCAAAACCAGGTGACGGCAGTTTTAGAAGGCTCCGAGCCGGGGGACATTTTACCAGAGGCCTACGAATTGCCTCTTTTTCGGATCATCCAGGAGGCGCTGAACAATATTGGTCAGCATGCCCAGGCAACCGTGGTCCTGGTGAGGTTGATCTTCGATGCAAGCGGAGGCGTCGAATTAACCGTGCGCGATAACGGCGAAGGCTTTGATCTCCACAAGCTTAGTGAAGCAGTTCAAGCTGGCCATTTCGGCCTCCGCCAGATGCGCGAGCGTATCCTGGATTTGGGCGGCACGTTAGATATTTGCAGTTCCACAGGCCAGGGGACGGAGCTGAGCATATTCTTACCCCCAGTCGTTCAGGAGCTTCGCTATGCCGCCTATTAGGATCTTAATTGCTGACGACCATACCCTGGTGCGCCAGGGCTTACGCCAGCTCTGCGAAGGCATCGGCGGCTTCACTGTAGTCGCCGATGCCGAGAACGGCGCAGAGGCGGTGGCGTTGGCGTTGGCGCGCACAGCCCAGCCGGAAGTGATCCTGATGGACATCGTCATGCCCGGTATAGACGGAGTTGAAGCCATCCGGCAGATTGTCGCCACGATGCCAGCTATCTGCATTATCGCCTTGACGATGTACCGAGATGAGCAGTATATGCTCGACGCAATCCGAGCGGGCGTGCGTGGCTATCTGCTGAAGACCGTAGATGCCAGCGAATTGATCGCGGAAATCGAAGCTGTCCACCGAGGCGATTACCTGATCGACCCCATCATCGCTGTGCGCGTGCTGAGCGAACTGCACCTGGCTGCCCCGGTGGAGCTTTTGTCGAGCCGCTCACCGAGGGTGAGATGGTCGTCTTGCGACTGGTAGCCAAGGGGGTGGATAACCAGGACATTGCCCAGGCGCTCAATTATTCCGTTTATACCATAGCGAACCGGTTGCGCACCATCTATGAGAAACTGCATGTGACTAACCGCACACAGGCAGCCTTGTATGCCCTGCGTCAGGGTTGGGCTGCGTTGGAAGAAACACCACAGTAAACACTGGCAGATCCTCTCCCTGTCTTACCGCTCTTACAATTAATTGTAGCAATTCTGTTCCCTAAGTAGATTGATTTGTGTCTATTCCCCGGTCGTGATCGAGTATAGACTTAGAATGCTGCCTGTCATATGGATGAGCGCTTCGCGGTTAAGCTGCTACCAGGTACGCCAATCTTCACCTCTTAGGAAGCTGACATACGCCTGATGGCGTACCAGGGAGACCAGTTTGACGATCGCATCCTGCAAGGTCATCATCGAAGCTTCTGCTGACGCTATCTGGAAGGTGGTCAGCAACTTCAGTGCAGCCTGCCGGTATTATGTCATGGTCGTCAGTTGCACTGTAGATGGAGCGGGGGTCGGCGCACTACGAAAACTGACCAGCGCAGACGGCAGCACGATTGTCGAACGCCTTGAATTCCTGGATCACGCCGCCCGCCAGCTTCGTTACAGTCTGCTTACAGATACGCCCTTTCGCAACTGCCAGACCAGCTTGCTCGTGCAGGATCTGGGGCAGGGGCGAGGCGAGGTGACCTGGTCAGCCACTTTTTTAGCCGATGGGTTACCGTCAGACGAGGCGCAAGAGATGATGGCAGGCGCGCTGGCAGCAAATTGCCAGGCGCTAAAACAATTCCTCGAGCGATGAATAACCGACACTATTAAGCCAGTATCTTTGGAGTTTTCCATGCAACTTAATCGAACGAATACCAAACATATCAGCACGGTCAGCCACGAAGGAAAAGTGTTGATCGTGGCCACCGTCGTAGAACAGGGCCAGGTCAGCCTGTTCTACACTGTCAAACAAGATGGCTTTGAAAAAAGCGCCATCCAAAAAACCGATGGCATTTTGTGGGAGGACTTCAAAAAAATAGGGCTGCCCAATGATGACGAAGATGCCTCGGTCTTGGCGTACGAGCTGAAGGAATTGACAGACAAACAGGGCAATCTCATCCTGCGCTCGATCTATAAAAGCGCCGCTCTGACGGCAGACGCGCCGGTACAGTTAGTTTCGCACAACGGGTTTGTCTATCTCTTCCGCCAGAGCACCGCCGCCACGCTGTTGGTAGACCGTTTTGTGCTGGATGGTATGACCAACAAACTGGGACGCAAATTGGAAGTGCGTTTCAAGCGCAGCAAGCAGCGCTATACGCCCAAGGAAGACCCGAAAATCTCCAGCGGCGGACAAATGCAGCCTGGCGATTTGCTCGATTTCAAGGATATTAATAACCAACCTTTTTACGAACCGACCAGCGAGCTTTGCCCGAAGATTCTCGACGGATTGAAAGACGGCTGGTTTGGCGTGGTGGTTTGCCCCACCAGCGGTCAGGAAAGCTATCGCTGGCACATCTTTGCTTATCATTACAGCCGTCAAAGCGTGGAACTCGTCAGCCTGCGCGCCGGGGACGTGCACATGTTCGATGTGCAGGATGAGCCGATCCGCCCCATGGACCCGGATACCGGTGAGGTAAAACCAGGCGTTATCCCTGGCCTGATCCACCGCGTGTTGAAACTGACCAGCGGGGCTGAGTTATCGGTGACCAATGGGCTGGCTGTTGTCAAATACGATGTTCAACGCGAACAAGAAACCCCGGGCGGGGTGCAGTTGGTGCGCGACGCCAGCCGGGTCTTGCTGGCAGTACCCACCGATAAGGGCGTGGCGGCGCTCAGCTTTGCAATCCATGAAGATGGCCGCCTGGCCGAGATTACTCCCCCTGGCCAAGATTACACGGCTGCGGCGAACGAGGCGTTGCGCAGCCAGGAACGACAGATGCTCTTACCGCTCAACCTGCTCGATAATATCCGCGGGATCGGCGCTGGTACGCCAACACCTTCCGGCGTGATTGCCGGGATGAGCTGCTCGCTGGATGACGGCAGCGCTGATCGTCTGCAGGTCCAGGTCAGCAAACCTGAAGCGGCTGCATTCCAAAGACTTAAAAATGGCGACCTGGTCAAACTTAGCAGCACCAGTAGTTACAACGGGATCCATACCGTGACTGCAGTCAATGCGGATGGCAGTTTTGTAATCGATGCCGCGTTCAAATCCGCTGAGCTGGGCGACTGGGAGAAGGTCGAGCTCGAGAAAACCGGTCTGGTTTTTGATGGGATGCTGACTGGCTACACCAAGCAGGGGGATGGCCAATTGACCGTTAACGCCATCAGCCATGGGCTGCAAGCCGGCGACCTGGTGCAGATCGTGGGTAACAGCGATTACGACGGCGAGTATCCTATTCTCGCCCACGATGAGAACAGTTTTACTGTGCAGCGCCTGTGGGTCAAAGGCGAGGCGGTCAATATTCGGCTTGAAGCGCTCAAGCGCCGCGGGCTGGTATTCGACGGTCGAAAAGATTGTATTGAGATTCCACTTTCCGAAACCTTGCAGATCAAGCGCGGCTTTAGCGTGGAAACCTGGGTGAAGTTGAATGACAGCTCGAATGCGATCCTGTTTTGCACCGTGAAGCTGAGCGCAGAAGATGGCAGCCTGAAGGGCAGCGGGGAGCTCTACCTGCTCGTCCATGATGGCTTATTTAGCCTGTATATCATCCTGTTTGCAACTCCTGGCCAGGCAGCCGGGGAAATCGTGCTGCATTCGAAAAAACAGGTTGCGCTCGACGCCTGGGTGCACGTGTCGGCGGTCTATGACGGCAAACAGTTGCGCCTGTTTGAAAATGGAGTCCAGGCGGCAGATCCTCTCGACGTGCCGGCCCCGTTTACCATCCATACCAAAGCCGTGGGCCTGGCTGGCCAGCCCAGCGATACTGGCGTATACAGCGCCAACCTGAGCGGGCAGTTGGCGGATGTGCGCATCTGGAGCGTGGCGCGCAGCGACAAAGAGATCAGCGATAGCATGCATTTGTTCCTCACCGGGCGCGAGACCGGGCTGGCGGGAAACTGGCGATTGGGGGGGTTGGCGCTTGAAAAAAATGGCAGCCAGCGCGTCTTCGATTTTTCGGTTAATGCCAATCACGGCCTGGCCCATGGCGCGCCTTACGCCGGCGGGGTCGAACTCGCCCGCAAGCTGCGCGACAATGAAACCCTGGCGGTGCAGTACACCAATGACGATCTGTTTGCCGTGCGGGAAGGCGCCACGTATGAAGAGAGCTTCGAGTTCCGCACCGACAACGACCTGAACCCCGAGGATGTGGAAGGCGACGGCAGCGGCGTCTCGCTGTTTGCGCCGGCGCTGTGGGGGCGCCTCAGCCGCACTTCGCAACCAATCCCTTTTACGCAGCAGTTCTTTGGGCTTGGCGAGGCAATCGGGGATGGCTGGCGGCGCGCTGTGTGTCGATTTGTCATCCCAGATAACGTGCGCTTGCTGCGCTGTTTTGGTATCCAGGCGGTGCAGGGGGGCTGGGAAAAGCTGAAGATCCGCCGGCATACCCTCAGACTGCTTTCAGATACCGTCACGCTCAGCCGCAGCAATGAAACCGCCGATTTAAGTGTTCTGGCGGGCCAGGCTGATCTCGCGGTGATGCTGCGCGAGATTGAAGCCAAGGAAAAAGAAGAGCTATCTTACTTTCCCCATGTGTGGGAACTGGAGCGCAAGATAGAAGGCGCTAAAAATATCGAAGCCACACGGGAAGCGCGGGATGCACAGCAGCGGCTTGTGGAGCAGTATCGTGTGGAAGAGATCCAACTTAAACGTGACGCTGATTCAGGGGAAGGGCGCATCGAGAGCGTCATCGGTCACACTCTCGATGTGGAGGCTTCCAGCACTAACGATGGCGCAAGCATTGTGTATGAATCTGAATCCAATCGCAGTTATTGGATGGCTTGGTGGTTTGACCATTACGACGGCAATTATTTTTCGATTTGCAACAAGCGAACCGCCAAGTACCTGGATGTGGAGGCGGCCAGCACCAGCAGCGGCGCACGGATCATTCAACAGGCATGGAATGCCGGCCCCAGCCAACAGTGGTCGTTCGAGGTGTCTGCGCAGTGGTCGGACAAGTACACCAGATACTATCGGATTATCAACCGGAATTCGGGCAAGGTCCTCGATCTGCGGCCAGCCGGACAACCGGATCTGGAGTTGAACAAGATACCCCTCGGTTCAACGATCGTTCAAAATGACCGCAGTGAAAAGGATTTGTACCAAGATAGTCAATTGTGGGTGCTGCGTGATCACGATAATATCAGTTTCGACCCCGAACCGATTCGGGCGCGCCAACTGGCCTGGAAAGAAAAAAAGCGTGCGCTTGCGGAGGCTGAAGTCCGACTGAAGGAGCGAGATGAATCCCTGTCCGCCGACGAAGACCAGTTAAAACGATGGCAAACCGAGCTGGACGGGCTGCTGGTCGCCCTCTCCGAGATCCGACTGCGCATTTCTAAATTGACCGCTGATTACATCGGAGAGGTTGTTGCCGCCAACAATGCAGCCGCGGCCACTCCGGTTGTGGACGGCCAGCCGGACCCGCGCAGCCTGGCGGTGCATGGCGACTTACTCAGCTTTGCCCAGGCTGCCACCCCGCTGCATGCCCTGGAAAGCTGCGACGGGCGCGTCATCCTCAGCTATCAGGATACAGACGGAAGTTTGCGCCAAAGCCATTACGACACAGCCTACGGCGCGGATGGCAAGGGCGAAGAGTGGCTGGCCGATAAATTTCGGGTGGCGCTCGAATTAAATGGCAGCCTTAAACTCGCCCTACCCGACGGCCTGTTATTAAAGCAGGGCAGCAACCAGCTCACGATCGAGTTCTGGGCCATGGGCGGTCTCAAATATCCCAAACAGGGCGACTTTTTGGCGGCAATGGACGAAAAAGGCCAGACGCGCCTGCGCATTCAACTGCCAGATGAAACCGGACAGGTGGTCTGGCAGGCCGGGCTGAAGCCAGACGACGGCCCGCTGGATGGGTTGGTATATGCAAACACCGACCCCAAAGATTATCGCGGCGCCTGGACGCACTGGGCATTTGTCAAAGACTGCAGCCAGGGCGAGATGCTCATCTACAAAAACAGCAAACTTTTGGCCAAAAACGATAGCGCTGCCAGCGGCGGATCGCGCAAACAGCCGCTCATGGATATCTCGCAGGTCAGCTTGGGCGGCTCGCTGCTGGCTGACGCCTTCTGGCACGGGCAGATCGCCGAGCTGCGCATCTGGAATATTGCTTTGCGCCCAGCAGAGATCGAAACCAACAGCGTGGTCACCCTGCTTGGGACCGAACCGGGGCTGTTGGCTTACTATCCCTTCAATGAGGCCCAGGGTGAAGCGGCCCGAGATAACACAGGCGCATACGCCGCTATCAACACCGCCGGATGCAGTTGGAAGCCGTGCAGCGCCCCAATTGGCCGCCTGCTTAACACTGATGGCAGCAACCTGATCGTTCCGATGCTGATCTGCGCCGAGTACAGCCGCCTGCGCGTTGACGCCCAGAACCGAAAAACGTCGATCATGCTGCGCTGCCTGGCCATCCCCGGCCCGGACGGTGTGCGCCTGCTCGACGAGCAGCGCGTTGAAGAACTGGATATGAAGTGGATCGGCAACGCCCAGATCAAACCGACCCTGCTCGGCTATATAGAAGGCGCGCCGCCCGCGCCCACTGAAAACCTGACCGAGGAAGACGATTACAACGGCGCCACCTCGGTCGAACTGATCCAATCCAGCGATATGGAATTCAGTTGGACGCGTGAACAGGATGCCAGCCTGGGTATGGAAATGGAGATGCTCCTGGGGGCAAAATCAAACTCGTCCTTTGGGGTTGGGTTTGGGGCTGTGGCAATCACCTCAGCCGAAGAGGTGAAAACAGGGCTTGGTGGTAAAACGAATTTTGCCTACCATTGGCAAAACGCCAGCACGGTCGGCAGCAGCCAGAGCCTGGCCATGAGCGATAAGCTCGAGCTGCGCGGTACCCAGGAAGCCGAGGCGCGTTTCCCGCACCTGGGCAAGCGTTTCATTCCCAAAAATGTCGGTTACGCTCTGGTTACCAGCGGTATGGCGGATGTATTCGTCAGCGTATTGAAACGCAGCAAACGCATGGTGGCTTACCACATCTTGCCGGTACAGGGCGTCCCGCTGGACGTCAATACGATCACTTTCCTGATCAACCCGGCCTACACCATGTCCGGCAGCCTGGATGGGATGACCGGGAGCAGCGCCACCAGCGACCGCTTCTTTCGCCATGTGCCCGAGATGCGCAGCCAATATGGCTCGCTCTACCCGGCCAGCTACTACCGCTTGCAGGAAGCCTATGCTTTGAAACTCGAAATTGAACAGCAGGACATGGAACACGCGGCTTATTTCGAACAGTTTAATGCCGGGTTGGTGGATGAAACCTCGCTCAGCCGCCAGGAAAGAGACGCCGATGATGCGCTGGTGATTGAGCTGACCGATAAGATTGCGAAGAAAAATCAAGAGATTGTCGCACTAGAAAACCAGCCAGAGGTAGATGTCTCGGGTTTGAAAAAAGAAAGGGATGATCTCCAGGAAAAACTTGACGCTCGCAAGAAGGTGCTGCAGAATGCGCGCCTGCAGAAAAGCGGTCAAAAGCAAACAGAGATCGATGAAAAGTTCAAGGATCAGTCTGAGCGCGCCCACGCTTCCGACAGCTTTGCTGGTTGGCAGCGTAAGATGGAGACGCTCAATGTGCGCGCCGGCAAGCGCAATATTGTCAACACCTATGTGTGGGACGGCGATGGCGGCTTTCATGCCGAAGAGCAGCAGTTTGCCAGCACAGTGGAACATTCGATTGGCGGGTCGTTTGATTTCAGCGTTTCGCTGGGCGGCCAGGGCAGCTTTGCCTTTGCCAAGGTGCTGGTAGAGGCCAGCGCCTATGCCAATGTCAATATGACCCAAACGATGCGCAAGACCGAGGCTTCGAGTAAAGGTATGGAGCTGCATGTCGACCTGAGCGGGGTCGAGAGCCGCGGCATCACTGACCACAATGATCGCCCGCTGCTGCCCGGCGAAAAGGTTGATCGTTACCGGTTTATGAGCTTCTACCTCGAAAACCACGAAAGTCATTGGAATGATTTCTTCAACTTTGTGGTAGACCCAGAATGGCTGGCCAGCAACGACGAAGAAGCTCGCGCCTTGCGCCAGACGCAGACTGGCAACAAGCCCAACAAGGTCTGGCGTGTCCTGCACCGGGTCACTTATGTCGAACGCCCGGCCTTGATGGGCTTTGGCCGCGATCTGCGCGCGATTACCGCCACCGCTGAACTTACCGAAACCCAGCAACTGACCAATCGGGTGAACCAGTTGCAAGAAAAGCTGGATAGGATCCTGTATTTGCTGGAGAATCCGAAATAGAGAGGATGGTAGGCTTTGTCCACATCATGAACCTTTCTCGCTATTTCGGTTCGTATCGCCAAAGCCGGAGCGTCGGTACGATCAAGGTCGTTCCCTATAAGGACTCAGAGGGCATTGTCTGGCGGGTTTCGACTCCGTAGGTAACCCACCCGCAATGGAAGAAAGGGGGGCGCCAGCTCAGAATGGCGCTCCCTTTCCTTACTGGCAAAATCGCTGCTCAGGACGGTAACCACACACTGGATGAGTCCGCCCGCCGGCTGAACTGCGCCCTTAAGGATTTCACCCAAACCCTCATTTTATGAGATTGCGACCTCCAGTGGCGTATAATATACAAGTGGATTCAGCCATTTTCTGACCGATTAAGCCCTTTGCCTCCATCCACGCTTTCTGCAACCTTTCCCCACAATGATCAGGATTGCTGTTACTGACCAGCGCACGTTCACCCTGCCGGCCGGTTTGGCCACAACAATGGCATACTTCGGCGACTTCGCGCGGACCATCCGCGATTTGGATCATCTGAGCCTGGTAAAAACTTATGCAGCGGACCAATACCGCATCCTCTACAGCGCTGCCGAGGCAGGCGTCTTTCACGTTGAATTCTACTGTGACTTACAGGTCCAGTACGATGAGCGCAGCCAGGTTATCCGGGTGATCCCTCTGGCCGGGATACTGCCGGTTTCGCCCAAGGTGACGTTCAACTCGATGACCGGCCAGGGGTATTACGCCAGCCAGGCGCTTTTTCACTCCACGGGGCCGAACACCACCGTCCAGTATGCGGTTGAGATTAAGGCTGAGGTCCCCAAGCGCCTGGAATTTAAATGGGTCCCAGATGCGTTGGTCAAGCGCGTAGTTGAGAACTTGGTCAGCCAGCGCCTGCAGGTGATCACCGATGGATTTATTGCTCGAAGTATAAAAAGTCTACGCCAGGCTGCTCAGGCCGAATAGATGGTTTGATCGCTCCCGAGGGTTGACCAACCTCCTTGGAAAGGGACATAAATATGTATGGATCAGTTGCTGAATTTCGTATTCGCAAAGCAGAGCCAGGAGATGCGTCTGGACTTGCAGAACTTCTTCGATCGATTGGCTGGTTCTCGCGAATGGAGAATGAAACTGAGAGGGTTTGTCTCTGAGCTATTCATTGTTAATTCGGCGCGTGGGCGCGGTTTGGGGACCCTGCTGCTCAAAGCAATCGAAGCGGAGGCGATAGAGCTGGGGTGCTCGCGATTGCAGCTGATCAATTTCAGGAATCGAAAATCCTACTACCGTTCCTTCTATGAAAAAGCAGGTTGGATCGAGCGGCCGGAAGGGGCGAGCTTCGTGCGATACATCGATGAGTGACGCGGGTTACCTGTGACAAAAAATCAGGCCTCACAGGTGGTTATTCCTGGAAGGCCTGGTTGAATTAAGTTGTCTGGACCAAACTATTCCGGCCGCATTACCAACCCGTAGACGTTTTCCCCATATTTGACCCTCACCGGCGCCCAGGTCGGCTTCAACACCATCCCGGTCTCGAGCGGGTAGCTCTCATCCACGTCGATGCGCCCCATCGCTTTTACGCCGTTTTCGAATTCAGCCACACCGATGATCAGGTAGCGCACGTCGAAACCCCAGGGCAGGTTGTAGATGCGCGTGAAGGTGAGCAGTTTGACATTGCCTTCTGGCTTGACCTTTTCGAACTCGCGGCTTTTGCAAACCAGGCAGCGCTCGTGGAAGGGGTAGTGCAGCTTGCCGCATTTCTTACACTTGTAGGCTGTGATTTCAATCTCGCGCTTCATGCTTCTACCCTCCGCAGGACAAAGGACAACACATTGTTACCGAAACCGCCAAAGTTGACCGTCAGGCCGTTCTGAGCGTTCTTAACCTGGCGTTCCTTGGGCAGCTCGTGGCGGAGCTGCCAGACGATATCGACCACCTGGGCTACGCCGGTGGCCCCAACCGGATGGCCGCGGGCTTTCAATCCTCCCGAGACGTTGATCGGGATCTGCCCGCCCAGGCGAGTCTTGCCAGCCAGGGCGGCTTTACCGCCTTCGCCCTTCTTGAAGAAGCCGACGTGCTCGCTCTCGGCAATCTCCAGGATGGTGAAGGCGTCGTGCAGCTCGGCGACGTGGATGTCGGACGGTTTTAGCTTAGCCCTTTCAAAGGCCTGTTGGGCGGCTAAGGTGACTGCTTTCAAGTCGGTGGGATCGTCCCGTTCTTGTAAGGTGTGGGTATCGGTGGCCTGGCCGAAACCGGCGATCCACACCGGGGTCTTGTTGAACTTTTTAGCGACTTCCAGCGGACAAAGCACCACCGCGGCGGCGCCGTCGCTGACCGGGCAGTTATCGTACAGGTGCAGCGGGTCAGCAGCAGGAGGGTTGTTGACGATGGCGTCGTGACTGTCGAAAATTCCCTCCTTACTCAGAGCCATTTCGACATGTGCGTAGGGATTATGTGTGCCCATCTCTTGGTTCTTTAATGAGACGGTGATCAGCATCTCGCGGGTCACGCCGTATTTTTCCATGTACAGGCGGGTGAACATCCCGGCCATCCCCGGTAAGGTGATGCCATAGGGATATTCAGCCTGCGGGTGGGTCATGCTGGCCACGAAATCGGTGGCGCGCCAGCCGGTGACCTCGCGCATCTTCTCGCCGCCGACCACCAGTACCAGGTCGTAATAGCCAGAAGCGACCGCCAGCAGGCCGTTTTTAATCGCCGATGCGCCGGAGGCCGGGCCATTCTCGATGGTCTCGGCGGCGGCAGGCAGCAGACTCAAACGATCCACCAGGGCTGAGGCCAGGCCGGTTTGTCCCTGCAGAATGCCCGAACCCATATTGGCCACATACAGGGCATCGACGCCTTTATCGCCCAAACCGGCGTCATCCAGGGCTTTCAAGCCAGCCCAGGAAAGCATATCCATCAGGGTATCTTCATCGCGCCGGCCGAAAGGAATCATGCCAGCGCCAATTACCGCTACGTCTCTCATGGCCTACCTTCCTTTCAATCCGGCGATGCGCTCGCGGATCGTGTCGTCATCGGCGAACAGGATATGCCGGGTTGCTTCTTCCCAGAGATCTTCGGGCACCGGGCGCTCGCCAACTACCAGGCGAGGCTTGGCTTTTTCATAGATCGCCCGGGTCAGGCGCCAGGAATCGCCGCCGCCCAGCTCGTGGGGGATCTTGGTTTCCTCCAGTGGATATTCGATCATCCAGCGCCGGAAACCGATCGGGCTCTCGGCTACAATCAGAACCTCATCCTGGTGCAGATAGTCCATGTGATATTCCATCTTCGCCGCGAACAGATGTGAGCCGATGCGTAAGCCGCGATCGATGGCCAGGGTGTGGTAGCTCATCCCGACTTTTTCGTTTTCCATGCGCCCGTTGACCACACCCACCAGGTAACCATCCACCTGGCCCATCAAGCAGTACTCGCTCTTAACGCGATGACGATACCAGGCCAGCAGCTCGCCATACAGCCGGGCGCTGACGATATCATAGTAGTCGCGCTCGATGAACAGGCAGGGATGCACCGACTTGAGAATCTCAGGTACATCTTCACGCTCGGCCTGGCGGACGACCAATTTTTTGCCGTTTGCCAGGATGATTACCTTGGGCGGGTAAGGCGGCATTTCGTACTGATGCGGTCGTAAGACCTTTTCTAACTCCATATCAACTGCCACAGTTTTACCTCCAGAATTAAAAATTTTCTACGAAGACGCGCAGAGCGCTAAGCTATTTTTTAGCAGCATTTCTTCGCGCACTTTGCGTCCTAGCGGTTAATCGATCGCTAGGCAAGATTTTCGGCGCTTAGTTTATTAATCGACTCGACGTGGCCGGTGTCGATGCCGTCCCCGAATTTTGTCTTGGGCATATCGGCTTTCTTGGCCATCAATTCCTCGTACTCGGCATCGTCCACCACGGCTACGCAGCGCCCGATGCTCGATTCGCCATCGACAAAGCGCCAAGGGAAGAACCCGACTGTGGTGCGCTTATTCACCAGCAAATCGATATCGCCGCCGATGCATTCGGCATGGATAATGCCATACGGGAACATCTCCAGGTGCATGAGCTGGTACTTGGTATCGTCAAAGAACTCAGCCAGAGGCATTCCATATTTCTTCTTGAACACCTTGTCGGCCTGGCGGGCCTGGCGCGGCATCCAATCCCGAATGATGGTGTTCATCGGGTGATCGGCGCTGCCGCAATCCACGCCAATCCAGCGCAGCTTCTTGGCTTTGGCCCAGTCAGCGAACTCACGATCCGGCCCTGGGTGCATCACCATGTAGCGAATTTCATTAGCGGTGGGCATATCCCAGCCAAAGTGGTGATAGCCGGTATGGATAATCAAAATATCGCCTTCTTTGACTTGAACGCGCTCTTCGATCATTTTGCTGGTGTAGACGTCATAATCACCACAGATGTCGCTTAAATCGACTACGGCGGCTTCGTGAACCAGGAAATCCATATCCAGCGAGGCGATGTCCTTGCCGGGGGTGTGGAAATGGATTTCTCCATCCAGGTGGGTTCCCAGGTGGTTGGAGTGGGTAACCAGTTGGCCATTGGCGCCGTTAGGCGCCAGACGTTTGAAATACTTGACTTGTAGTGGTTCGTACGTTGGCCACGCCGGGGTGGCAATGCCGAGAGGGATGGTCAGGTCGATATATTTCATTTTGGATCTCCTTATAGACTCTGAAAGGTTGAACCGCTAAGGTCGCCAAGAACGCTAAGGCGAAAATTTATTTTCGTTCTCGTTGCCATTGCGGCTCTGGAAGATTTAAGGCAAAGCGTTTGATCCCATTCTTAAAGTAGATAACATTCCAATTGATAAGAAATCCGAGTTTATAACCTCCAAGGCGTAAATATGTCAGGAGTTGAGCATCATGAATTGGCAAGCAGCGCTCAACGGTTTTGTTTTCTATGGCGATGAGCTTTTCAATAACCATATCTACCCGATATGCGGTTGCAACGTTCTGCCCTTCATATTGAATTGATATCGGAACTTCGCACTCAACAGAAATCCCTCTATTGTTCAACTCAAATGACAGGCAAGTCTGATATGCTGATTCTAGAAGACCAGGACCTAGTGAAGAATGTACCTTGAATGCTGCATCCACGATCTGCGTTGCAACATACTCGATTTCCATTTTATCTCTCACGTATCCTAAGCAAAGATGTTTTTAGCGATCTTGGCGTGCTTAGCGTTTCAATCTTTTTGCCTTTCATAACGCTCTACAAACTATCTAATGCATCAAACGCGTCCCGGAAGCACTGTTCAGGGGCGCGCAGAACCCCAGCGCCGACCATCCCCACACCGGGGTTGCGGTGGGCAATGCCGGTATTGATTTGCGGCAGGATGCCTGTCTCCATCACCTTGCGCACATCGATACCCAGGGGGGTGCCGCGAAAATTAAGTGCCGGGATGGTAAGCTGCTCGTGCTCGTCAAAGGTAATTTCGTACATCTCCATGGTCGTCTGGGTGGCAAGTTGGGGGCTGCCGCCGACGAACTTGACAATCGCCGGAGCTGCCGCCATTGCCATCCCGCCGTATCCAGCCGTCTCGGTAATCGTGCTGTCGCCGATGTCGGGGTTGGCGTCTTTTTCGCTGAAACCGGCAAAATAGAGGCCCTGGACCTGGCCAGCCGGGGCGGTGAACCATCTTTCGGGCATAGTCGATATGCGGATGCCAAAATCGGTGCCGTTGCGCGCCATCACGGTGACAATACTGCAGCCAGGGATGCCTTCTGCCGGTTCGAGGATCGCCTTGCCGGCAGGCATGCTCAAGTTTAGGAAAAAGTGATCGTTGCGGTCGATGAATTCGATCACTTGCGCCAAGACCTCGTTATCTTGGTTCGTGCGCGCCAGGGCGGGCAAGATTGCCCGCAGAAATAGCGACGTCCCCGCCCGGTTGCGATTGTGACACTCATCCCCCATGTGCAGCGCCTGGGCGATGAGATTGCGTAGATCGATCCCATCCGGCAAACTTTGCAGTGCTCGATCGAGGGTGGGGTTCAGTGTGGTCTCCATCCACTTAAGCCGTGCATAAACATCTGCTCCCATCCCACCATAGCGCAGCACCTTGCCCAAACCCTCATTTTGAGTGCAGAAAGCCCGGTTGCCAAAGGTTTTGTTTTCGATGATGAACACCGGCATGCGGGGTGAGATCACCCCGGCCATCGGTCCAACGGAATGATGGTGATGACAGGGTGAAAATTCAATTTCACCCGAAGCGGCGATTCTTACAGCTTCAGTCTCATCACTGGCAATCCCTTCATAAATCAAAGCGCCCATCACCGCGCCGCGCTGCGGGCCGCACATGTGCTCCCAGGTCACCGGTGGGCCGGCATGC
Organism: uncultured Chloroflexia bacterium; assembly: GCA_963770655.1. GTDB lineage: Bacteria > Chloroflexota > Anaerolineae > Anaerolineales > UBA4823 > CAZAGA01. The sequence continues at coordinate 134,193 of CAVYQO010000011.1, forward strand.
AGGATCATCCGGTCGTGCATGCCGGGTATGGTATCTTTAGCGATGCCCATCCCGACCAATACGGGTCGCCCGGTTTTGATCCGCCGGCAGGCTTCGGCATTGGCGGCGTCGATATCAATACCCTGGCGGGTGGAATGCAGGCGTACTACGCCTTCAGCCGGCGGCCGCCAGTCTACATCGGTGACTGGAATGCCCTGCGTCTGGATGGATTGGGCCATGCTTTCCAAGCCAACATTGATCACCATCAGGGGTTTACCAAAAAGATCGTTAATTTGTTGCGAATTCGTCATCAATTTTCACCTTCGTAATGGCGCACACGTATTCGACGCACATAAAACGGGCACATACATAGATGCACCCCTACCTGATCATTCCCTGGATTAAGAAGGCGCTCAGCCGGGCTGCTGCGGCGTTGCTATCGCAAATAACCACACCAGCTTCTTCCAAAGCCTGCACCTGGCGGCTCCGGCGCTGTGGATCTGCTTCTGTCCCGGTAACTGAGGCGATGAAGATCAAGTCTCGCCCGGCTTCGTTCGCCAGCGCGCGTGCCTTGCGCACCGCTGGACCTAATTCCTCGGCGGGATCGGGGTGGGCGCCGTAACCCAGCACCACATCCAGCAAGATCACAGCGGTTTCAGGATCCCTGGCTTCTTGAAGCAGGCGGCGGATGCGCAGATCGTTGTCGATCATGGGATGCGGCCGGCCTACGGTGAACTCTTCCTCGCCCAGGTCAACGACGCTGTGCCGCAAGCTGCGGGTAGAATCTGGCAGCCGGTGTTCAGCCATCAACGGAGCATTGGAATAGACGGGTTCTGTTAACCGCTTCTGCCAGATGACCTGGGCTTCGTAACACAGTGTGCCGCCGGAGAATAAACCGCGCAGGTAGCGCTGACCGGGCGCAAGATGAGTTCGCAGCTCGTCAGCCAGGGCTTTCAACTGGATGTCCTCCTGGGAGATCAGTTCACTTGGATCTGCCAGCGGAGCGCCGGCCAAACGGGCGGTCAACAGGGCTGCTTCCTCCAGGGTGGTTGCCGGGACTGCATTGGGAACGGACCCTACCAGAGCGGGATTTCCGCCTAAGAAGCACACTACTGCCGCTTTTGTCCCCGAAGCGATTTGATCGAGCACTTCTTCTGTGACAGACGCGGCTGGAGGTTTGCTGACCAGCAGGATCACCTTGGTTTCAGGGTCGTCCTGCAGGGCGCGCAGTCCGGCCAGCATCATCAGTCCACCAACCTCTGCTTTTAAATCTCGCCCGCCAGTGCCAATCCCCTGTGTGATACCCACGCCGTGATGAGCCAGCAGGCTGCTGACTTCTTGCAAGCCGGTACCGGCTGCCGACACGATCCCAACCGGGCCCTTGGGCAGCACGTTGGCAAACCCCAAAGCGACTCCGTTCAAAATCGCTGTACCTGCTCCGGGTCCCATCAGCAGCAAACCATGATCTACCGCATAGCGCTTCAAGGCGATTTCGTCTTCTATGGAGACATTATCGCTAAATAATAGTACGTGTAAGCCCAGGTGTAACGCCTTCCAGGCTTCATCCGCGGCGTAGCGCCCTGCAACCGAAATTACAGCCAGGTTAGCCTGTTGGTTTGCTGTAAAGGCGCCGCGAATGGTTTTGGGACGAAAGGATCCCGCCTCACGGCTGGTGGATTTCCTCTTCAAGAGGTCCTCAGCCGCCTGAAGCGCATTTTCTACGGCGAGCACATCAATTGCTCGGATTGCGATTAACAGATCGTTTGGTCCGGCTACCTTGGCGGCGTTATCCAGCAAGCCCGCCCCGGCAAGCAGCGACTTATTCGCCTCGGTGCCCATCATCACGCCGGCATCTTCTACCCCTGGCAAAGCTGTCAACTCTCGCCCGACCAGCATCAGGCTAACTGAGTCATAGTATTCGCTGGCTTTGATCAGTGTTTTTATTGGCAATTCATTCCATCCTTCGATACTCAACGTTGAACATTTAACGATCTACGTTAAATAACTCCCGCGTCCACCATCGCCAGGAATACTTTTTCAGAAGTGTAGGGCGGCGCGCCAACCCGCACGCCAATCGCGTCGAAGATTGCATTGGCCACCGCGGGTATGGTGGGCACCATGGCATGTTCGCCAATCCCACGGGCTCCCCATGGGCCATCGTCCTGGGCAACCTCGACAATAATCGCCTGGATCGTTCGAGGAACATCTGCGCTGGTTGCAATTCGGTAATCTACAAAGCTCGGATTTTGTAAATAACCATTTTTTAGCTGGAGACCTTCGAAAAGGGCGGTGCTCAATCCCTGGATAAAGCCGCCCTCCATTTGGGCTTTCACCATATCTGGATTAATCGCTTTGCCCACATCGAAGGCCGCCACACCGCGCAGCACTTCCACTTTCCCCGTGTCCATATCTACTTCGACCTCAACCGCCTGGGCGCCAACGGTGTAGTGCACCACTGCTCGGGGTCCCTGGCCGGTTTGCGGATCTAGCCCGGTCACATAGGTGGGCATGAAGTTTCCGCGGCCCAAGACTGGACCGCCAACCCAGCCTTGATCGTTTGGCAGAGGAATGCCATAGATGACGATATTCTTTAGTGAGATCGATTCCTCGGACTTATACGAGATGACATTGCCATCGACGATATCCAAATTTTCAATATCTTCATTCCAGGCCTTTGCCACCATCTCCAGGATTTGTTGGCGAGCATCACGCCCTGCCGCCGAGATGGCATTACCCATACTCCAGGTCAGCCGGCTGGCCACAGTTTGCCATTCATACGGACTGTAATTTGTGTCTAAAGGCGTGGCAACTTTCACCCAATCGATAGGCACGCCCAAGGAGGCTGCCGCCATCTGGGCTGCAATGGTAAACGAGCCCTGGCCTATCTCCTGTCCGCCGACGCTCACCGTGACTGTTCCATCTTCGCTTAGAGCCACCCTGGCGCTCGACCCGGCGTTGGGCGGCATTGCCGGTGCTTTCCACATCAATGCCAAACCCTTCCCCCGGCGTTTATTGGGCGCGCTGGGTGGGTCCTTATGCCCCCAACCAATTGCCTCGGCTGCCTTGGCCAGGCATTCGCTCAATCCAGTCGGATGCATGATCATCCCTGTTACCAATGTACTCCCGGTTTTGACACAATTGATCTTGCGAAACTGCACCGGGTCCATCTCTATCGCTAAGGCCAGCTCGTCAATACACTGCTCCAAACCGGCGTGCATTTCGGGCATGCCGAAACCGCGCATCGGTCCGCCAACTGGGTGGTTGGTATAAACGCAGTAGCTATCGGTCTTGACATTTGGCACATCGTACGGTCCGCTGCTGCTGTAGCCCGACGCCCGGGTGATATTCACGCCATATTCGGTATACGCCCCGCCGTCCCAGAAGAACTTGTTCTCCATTGCCAGCAAACTGCCATCTGCGGCGCAGCCCATCTTGAAGTGAGCTGTCACTCCCTGGCGTACAAATGCTGTATAGAATTCTTCTTCACGGGTCAGGCGTAGTTTAATCGGGCGACCGCGCAGCTTCCACGCAATTGCTACAGCAAGCGCTTCCATGCTCAGTCCCGCTTTGCAGCCAAAACCACCGCCGACATACGGGGCGATCACCTGCACATCGGACTGGGATATTCCGAACGTTTTAGCAATCAGGTTGCGCTGCGCAAAAGGTGATTGTGAGCTTCCCCACAAGGTCACCTTACCGTTTTCAGTTACCTTGGCGACAGCAACATGCGTTTCAATCGGTACGTGTTGGATGTGCGGGATCTGATATGTGCGCTCGATGGTCGCAGCACAATTCGCCCAAGCGGCATCAACATCGCCCTTTCGAATGCGGAAGTGGTTAGAGATATTTGTACCCGGTTCAGGAAAAATAAAATTGGCCACCTCATAATTTTCCAGCTCTGGATGCAGCAGCGGCGCGGTTGGGCTGGCGCCAAACTCGGGGTCGAACACCCCCGGTAATATTTCATACTCCACTTCGATCAGCTCAACGGCTCTTTCAGCGATCGCTTCGGTGACTGCCGCAACGCCGGCAACTGGATCTCCGACATAGCGCACCCGATCGCGACAGAAGACTTGCCGGTCACGCAAGTAGAGCCCCATCAATCCCGAGAAATCTTCGCCAGTCACGATTGTCTTGACCCCCGGAAGGGCACGCGCTTTTTGGGTATCGATGCGGATAATCCGGCCATGAGGAATTGGGCTGCGTTTGATTCGGGCGTAGAGCATTCCTGGCCCGAACTGCAGATCGTCCGCAAATAGCGCTGCGCCGATCACTTTCTCATGGGCATCTACCCTGGGAACGCTATCGCCAATTGGGTGGGGAATTTGATTTGATTGTGTAGTCATACTGCCTCCGGTAGGCGCACAAGCAGGCGCCCCTACATTCGTTGGGCGGCGTCTTTTACCGCATCGACAATCCGCAGGTAGCCCGTACAGCGGCACAGGTTGCCTACCAGGGCCTGGCGGATTTCGTCATCGCTTGGGTTTGGCTGGCGATTGAGCAGACCCCGCGCAGAGATCAAAATGCCGGGCGTGCAAAAACCACACTGCACACCGCCATGATCAATGATGGCAGCCTGCACCGGATCTAGGACTCCGTCGGCAGCTAGACCTTCGACGGTGATGATCGCTGCGCCATCGCATTCGACTGCCAGCACCATGCAGCTATTCACTGGTTCACCGTTCAGCAGCACTGTACATGCGCCGCATTCGCCCGCCATACAACCATTTTTTGTACCGGTAAGAGCCAGTTTTTCGCGCAGCATTTGCAGGAGGGTCATTTGCGATGGGATGTCGACCTGCTCCGACCCCCCGTTGATGGTTAAGGTAATCCGATGCGTGGTCATTCATTGCCTCTCTTGAAGCTTTTTCCAGGTAAAAGTGAGCGCCTTTTGAGTCAGGCTGGCAACCATTAAACTGCGGTAGCGTGCGCTGCCGCGCACATCGTCTATTGGGCTGCAGGCGGCCTGGGCTATTGCTGCGGCTTGTTTGATCGTCGCTGCGGAGAGAGGATTGTCAGCCAGGTACTTCTGGACGTCGGCGACCTCCAAAGGGATCGGAGCGACCGAGGCCAAGGCGAGGCGCATCCGGAAGCCAGAAACAGTTGCAGGATCAAAGCAGCCGAGCGCAGTCACCCCGACGATCGATAGATCACTCCAAGTATTGCGCCCCAGTTTGAGGTAAACCCCAGTACAATCGCTCGTTGGTCTCGGGAAAACGATCTTGGTGACGATGTCTCCCGGCTGCAATTTTGTCTTTCCAGGACCAATAAAGAAACCCGCCAGGGGCACCTGGCGATATCCATTCACCCCGTGCACGGTCAGCAACCCATCGTAAAGCATGCTGGCGCCGATCGTATCGCCAGCAGGGGAAGCATTGCAGATATTTCCCACAATCGTCGCCCGAGTGCGTAGTTGGTAGGATGCAACCGAGCGGCAGGCTTGTTCCAAAACCGGGTAATAATGATGGCAAGCCTCCATCTGCATAACCCGATTCATGTTAACGGCTGCACCAATCGTCAAACCAGTTGCGTGATCGAATGTGATTTCATCTGTGCCATCTAATTTTTTAATGTCTACCAGGTAGTGATCATGCCACAAGCCATCTCGCATTCGTACAAAAATATCAGTGCCACCAAGCATCGGGCGTGACTCGCCAGCATGCTGGGCAAGAAACTGGCTGGCTTCAATCAGGTTGGCCGGCCGGATATAGTCAAATTCAGGTAGTTCTGGGTGGGCATCTCTACTCATGTTCCACACCTTTCCTTGGGGTGTTGAACGTTTAACGCTTATCGTTAAACGTTCAACACTACTTTGCGGAGGGCGCATACACAGACGCGCCCGAACAGTGGTTTACAGGTTGATATTCTCGCGCTCTTCAATGCCGAACATCTTAGGCGGCAAGATCAAGAATACCAAGTTGACCAGGATACCCAGCATCGCAGCAAAAACGATTGCAGGGATGCCATTTGGGAAGATATAAGGGATTGTGAATGGATACATCCCATTGGGTAGGCCAAGGTTTCCGCCGATGCCAGTGATCAGAATGATCGCGCCAACCGCCAGTTGGCGCGGCTCAAACAGATTCACTTTCTCGGATTGGATTAGGGCAATACCTTGCATGCCGATCACGCCAAAGAGGTAGATCGACAGCCCGCCGACGACTGGCGTGGGCATCGTATTAACCACAGCGGCCAGTTTTCCGACAAATCCGAGCAGTATGGCAAGCACCCCAGCAGTAAATAAGACTGGTACAGAATAGTTGCGTGTAATCGCCATCAGGCTGTTGTTCTCGCCATAGTTTGTACCCGCGCAACCTCCCAGGAAACCAACCACGATATCATCCGAGCCATCAGCGACCAGGTTTAAACCGATCAATTTCTTGATTTCAACCGGAGCCCGGCCTAATTCTTTGGCGAGCTGATCAATATATAAGCTCATTTGATAAAGGTGGGCAGTGCTCTCTGGGACAGTGGCAATGGCAATCAAAGCAATCCCTGCCACTGCTGCCCAGGCATCCGGGCTTGTGAAAGCCGGAAGCGTGAAGTTAGGGACCTGAATCCACGGGGCAGCCTGCAGCAGCTCAAATCTCGCCTGGGGTAGACCAAAAGCCAGCGACACCAAATAGCCAACGATTGCCCCAAACAGGATCGGCAGCATGCCGATCAGTCCCTTCCCTTGGAGATAGACAGAGAAACCGATCGTTACGAGCATCGTAATCAAGGCTACTGTCCAGTTGCCGCTGGCCATTCCCAAGGCGGCTCCGGCTAGTGCGATACCAATGACAATTGCCACACTGCCGGTGATGACTGGCGGAAGAACTTTGTCCAGCGCCTCCTTTCCGATTGCCATAATCAGCAGACCGATCAGGATTTCAAAAATGCCGGTCGCGATGATACCAACCTGGACGATGCGCACGCCTTCCGGGCAATAAACTGTGTTCGGATCGGCGAAGCAGTCCTTTGCATATAAGCCCATTGTGGTCACAACGACAGTGATGTAACTGAAGCTCGACCCGTAATACAACGGGATGCGCCGCCCGGACACTAACAGGGCGACAATTGTACCGATACCGCTGGCAGCCAGGGTGACGCCGACATCGAATTTTGTCAGGATTGCTACCAGCACCGTCGCCGGAAACATAGTCAAGACCTGCTGGAAGCCCAGGCTGATCATCGCGCCCCAGCCTGGCTGGTCTTGCGGTAGATAGCCGGTTAGTTTAGCTTTCGTTGCTGTGGTCATAGCTCATCGAGTCTCCTTGTATCCTCATGAATGGAAAATATAAAAATCACGGGAGGAATAATTCAATGTCATCGATCGATAGGCGCCTCCGCTGAAACTTTAGGCGCACACATCAATGCGCCTGAACGGCAGCCTGGCTTAGACCATAAAGGAATAATCAACGGTGGGACCGGATTGAGCCAGGTTGACCATTTGATTAACGGCTATACTTAAAATACGCTATTATTACAAATTCTATATTATGATTATTGTGGCAATTGTCTTACAAGTCAACTGGTAGATGTCATAATCATAGTATGATCTTTGTCTGAGGCCTTATGAAGTTGGATACTGGGTTAGCCGTTGTCATCCTAGCAGTATTGGTCTTCTATCTACGACTGATTACCCTCCAGCGCCAGCGCGCAAAGCAGGTGAAACAAAGCTTAGCGGAGGAAGCAAGTAGGAAAAATAAAAAGAAGGGTAAGCAGCAAATAGCCTCAGCGCCCCGTTATTCGGTACTCAGCACGAAAAAAAATGACCGAATCATTGGCATTGCCGGGGGAATCCTGATCATCTCTGGTGTTTTGCTCTATGCGGGTGTACTACCGCTTCCCGTACTGCAAACCTATTGGTGGGTGCCTACTGCTATCGGAATCGTCGCTTTCAGCTGGTTATTTCAATTGTCGTAGCGATGACCCAGGTAATTTCTTGTCCCCAATGCGGTCATACCAGGAGTGTTGAGAAAGTCAGCACAATCTACCTGGTTGGGATTGGCTTAAAAAACCAGGCGCCAGGGAATGAAGCGCCTGTCGCGCCGGTGAAGTATAATTTGGTCGGCCTAAATGAAGTTGAGCGCCGAAACCTGGCGCGCCGCTTGAAGCCTCCTGCGTCGCGCCGGCGGTTACAATCTCGCCCGCTCCACCCAGATTTGATTGTAATAACATTTAGTTTGATTATTCCTTTTTTTCTATATGGAATCTACACCAGTCAGTTAAACACACTCTTGCCTGTCCTGGGCTTATTAGCTGTGGTGTATGGATTTTATCTTTGGAAGCGCAAGGCGATCATCGCTCGATTCGAAGGACGCCAGGCAGCTCAACGTGCTGCTGATGAGCGGGTCCGTCAGGGCATCCAACGCTGGATGAAGCTTTACTACTGCTCTGATGAAGATATTGTTTTCATACCTGGCAGCACTGAAACCCTCCCGGCAGAGCGAATCTCTGACATCTGGCAAGAATAAGATTGGGTGGTACAGGTGAGAAATATTTCGATCTCTTCGATTGGCATTCAGGCTTATGACCTGGTTTCTCACCCTCAGGAGGCAAGCGTGGTAGGGGTGACCTCCTCGGGGATTTTTTTACGCCTGGATGCTAATTGGATCGTCTTTCTAACTCAGGACACTGAGCATGGTCCGCTTACCCTTAACCTGACCGAGCCTCTACACGAGAATATTGTCCAGGGTTGTCAGGCCTTGATAAGACCTGGGGAAATCCTATTTCCTGAAGTGGGGGAAACCCTCTCCTATAGCCAGGCTACCCAGTGGCAACCCGCGCCTCGCCCAACGGACCTGCAATCCGCCGCCCAGCGTCTCGAGCAGCTTAATTGCATAAGCAGCCAGGTTTTCGCTGTTCGAAATGTCAGCGAACTTAGCGCTGTGCTGCCAACCCTATTAAACAAGGGATCTGAATCCCTCAGTAGCCAAAGTAAGGCAAGCGCAGCATGCCATGCCTTACAGCAAGCATTACGAGAACGCCAACCGGAAAGAGCAAGAGAACCGCTTGAAAATCTATTGGGGTGGGGGCCAGGGCTTACGCCATTAGGAGATGATTTAGTCTGCGGTTTCCTGCTGGCCTTGAACCGCTGGGGTAGCCTGCTTGCCCCAGCTTTCCATTGGCAAGAAATACTTAATACCTTTCTATTCGCAGCGTATCGCCAGACTACATTATTATCAGCAAACCTGATCGAGTGCGCGGCAAAGGGATTGGCTGATGAGCGCTTGCTTTTCGCCCTGGACGGGATTGTAACGGGTTCACGGTCTTGTGCAGCCTGCGCAGAACTCTTGCTTGCCTGGGGGAATTCATCCGGATTGGCCGCCTTCAGCGGGATGGCAGTTGTAATTACCTCTAATCCTTAATGTGAAATCTTTCACAATTTAATAATATTGTCACGCTGTTCTTGTGACAATCGTCACCTGATTTTTTTTGCGAAGGGGATATACTTCCCTATTTGGGAGGCAAGCCATGTAAGAATTTTGGCTTGTTGGACGGTCTATGGCTTATTTCATCTTGGTTGCGGCGATTCTTTTCTGCGCATACCGCGTCATGCGAGCAGCGCACTTGGTTAATGTGACAATCTGGCTTGCTGTAGCCAGCGCCCTGGTCGCGATTTTGCTGTTTATCTTGGGGGCGCCTGAAGTGGCAGTGATAGAGCTCAGCGTTGGCGCCGGGCTGGTCACTGTGCTGTTTGTGTATGCTTTTAGCATCACTGGCAATGTGACCCTGGACGAAAAAACAATTATTCCACGCCCGTTGGTATGGAGTTTAGTGCTTGCCTTAGTGTTGGCATTGACCTGGTTGGTTCTGCCCCTCCAGGGTGAATCGATCTTGGATATCCGCGCCAAATTACCCCCGGCGATCGAGCCAGATTTTGCTCACATGCTCTGGAGCCAGCGAGGCCTGGATGTATTAGTTCAGATCGTACTGATTTTTGCTGGGGTTATGGGGCTGTTGGGTCTACTTTCCACATCCAAATCTGGCTTTCGTCCTGGCACGCGAAATGGCGCTGCTCTTTCTGAGTTGGGAACCCAGCAAGCCGAAGATTTCGATCAAGAAGAAACATTAAACTCTACCGAGGAGGCGCGCCTATGAGCGGATTGACACCGTTGAATGTAGTCTTATTCGGTGTTCTGTGCCTGCTGGGGATCGGTGTGTATGGGCTGCTGGTCACCCGAAACCTGATCAAAATGGTTGCCGTACTTCAAATATTGGTCAAAGCAGCCGTAATTGCCCTGGTTTTGGCTGGCAGGGTGAGCGGAAAAATTAACCTGGGTCAAAGCCTGGCCGCGACCGTTATTGTCGCTGATACGATCGTCGCTGTTATTGGCCTGGCGCTGGCTGTGCAGGTTCGACAGCGTTTTAACAGCCTCGACCTGCAAGATTTGGCCAACTTGAAAGGGTAATGAAATGGCCGAATTCTTAATCTGGAGCGCCATTGGCCTGCCCTGGCTGGGCGGTCTGCTCGTCTGGCTGGCTGGCTGGAAGCGCCTGACTTTTGGAAAATCGAAACCTTTGCAGCATGGATTGGCAGTGTTCTTTTCAGCGCTGGCAGGTATCGCTTCCTTATGGCTTATTGGATATACCACCAGCGAAGTAGTCATCCGCGTTCCGGTGGGCGAGTATTTTGGCGAGCTAACCTTTATTCCGAATGGTTTGGGGGTCTTCCTGGCAGCAGTGGCCGCGGTAATTGGCTGCCTGGCAGTGATTTTTTCGGTTGATTACATGCGTGAAGAAACCCAGCTTGGCCGCTATTATTTTTTGGTGTTGTTTTTCATTGGGGCCATGGTCGGGCTGGTGCTCAGTGGAAGCCTGCTGTTTATGTTCGTCTTCTGGGAAATCACCGCCCTTTGCTCATACGGCTTAATCTCATTCTATAATGACGACCCTCGGGCGGTGGCAGGTGGGATAAAAGCTTTAATTATCACCCAGTTGGGCGGGGTAGGATTGTTGGCGGCGGCTCTGCTTGCGTATGCATTCTTTGGCAGTTATGAAATTGATACCTTTCTAGCTCGGGCAGATACATTGCCTGGTTTAATTTTGAGCCTGGCTGCATTCGGCATGTTGGCTGCGGCTGCAGCAAAATCAGCCCAAGTCCCTTTCCATTCCTGGCTACCGGATGCCATGGAGGCTCCAACCCCGGTCAGCGCTTTGATCCACGCGGCTACGATGGTTAATGCCGGGGTTTATGTTTTGGCGCGTTTTTACCCGGCTTTCGCACCTGTGCATTACTGGAAACAGGCGGTGATGACCGTGGGGATATTGTCGGTTGTGTTGGCTGCTATTATGGCGATGCTTGCCATCGATTTGAAGCGGGTCCTGGCATATTCGACGATCAGCCAGCTTGGTTACATGGTCTATGCCATTGGAGTAGGCGGGGTCTTTGCCAGCCAGTATCACCTCTTAAGCCATGCAGTCTTCAAAGCATTATTATTCCTGGCTGCTGGGGCAGTGATCCATACTCTTGAGACCCGCGATATGCGCCAGATGGGACGTGAGCGGGCTAAACTTCCCTTTATCCGAGCTGTTTTTATTATAGGCGGGTTGGCATTAGCAGGGATACCGATCCTAAACGGGTTCTGGAGTAAAGAATTGATATTAGAGGCTGGGCTGCTTGGCGGACAGCGTTGGGCCTTTTTGTTTGCGCTGTTTGCCGCTGGCTTGACAGCATTCTACACGCTGCGGGCGATCTGGAAGGTCTTTTATGCCAGGGGTGATGAAACTAGCCAAGGCCATCATCATCCCGTTCACGATGCTCCGCTGGCGATGCGAACTGCTTTAGCGCCACTAGCTTTTGGGGCATGTACAACCTGGCTGCTGGCAGGACCTTTCAGCCAACTGCTCTACCGTACGATGCCTGGGGATGTTTTCGAACCGGTGACAACTTTGGAAGTTGTTCAAGAGGTTCTGACAGCTCCGGTCACTTGGATCGCCATGCTGGTGATCGCCCTGGGGTTGGCTGCCTGGCTTAGCAGGTCTCGCCTGACGTGGATAGCTCGCCGGGGAAGTTGGTTTATCAATTGGGCGAGAGCAGGTTTCGGCTTCGATGACTTCAACCATTGGGTAGTGGAGTCTGTGCAGCGAAGCGCCGCTCAACTTTCAATCTTGCAAACAGGCCAGTTAAATTGGAATCTGGTAGGTTTCAGCGCCGGTTTATTGGTGGTGATTGCCTGGTTGGCCTGGGTAATTCTATAATAATTGCACTGAGATCCAAACCATGGTAATTTTCCCGTTAGTCATCATCATTCCCTTGGCGGCGGCGCCGTTGGTATATCTGACGGGGCGCTTGGGGTGGCGCATCGGAAACCGCAGATTGGAAAGTCTTTCTGCCTGGTTAGTAGTCGCAGCAATGGCGGCTGCTGGCGTCTGCCTCTATCTGGCGGTGCGCCAGTACCAGGTTTCCGGGCCGTCTACGGTGATGGTCGAAGCAATTCCGTTACGTTTCGATGGAATCAGTATGATCGTAGCGGTCCTGGCGCTTGGCTTAGGTGGGCTGGTGGCGCTGTATTCCGTGGCTTATATGCGGGGCGAGCCTGGGGCAGAAAAATACTCTGCAATGCTGGTAACCCTGGTCGGTGTTATGGTAGGTCTCGGTTGTGCTGCTGATTTATTCAACCTGTGGGTCTGGTTTGAGGCAATGGCAGTTAGTTCTTACCTGTTGGTAGCTTTCTACCGCGCCCAGCCAGCCAGTCTCGAAGCAGGTGTCAAATATGTGTTCCAGAGTGCGGCTGGATCCGTGTTGGTGTTGATTGGCATCGCCCTGGTTTTAATGCAAACTGGCGAAATATCCCTGGCAGATATTAATATTAAAGCTACAAGAGAACCGATTCTGCTGGCAGCCGGGGCATTGTTTGTCATCGGATTTGGCGTCAAAGCTGCATTGACTCCATTACACACCTGGCTGCCAGACGCGCACACCCAGGCGCCAAGCGGGATAAGTGCAATGCTGTCTGGGGTGGTGATCGAGGCCGGTTTGATCGCGATGTTACGGGTTCTGGCTCCATTAACCGGCGTCTCAGGGCAGGGTTATCCCGCTTCCACCTGGGGGGTAATTTTGATCGCGGCAGGGGCAGCGAATATGCTGGTTGGAAACCTGATGGCGCTGCGCCAGGTTCAGGTCAAGCGCTTGTTGGCGTTTTCCAGTGTAAGCCAGGTTGGTTATATCTTGTTTGGCCTGGGTATAGCCGTTTATGCCGGTCAGGCCGCCGGCGCACAGGGTGGGATGTTCCATATTCTCAACCATGGGGTGATGAAGGGCCTGGCGTTTCTGGCAATTGGCGCATTGATGTATGCAATCAGCCAGGCAAGGTTGGAGACGAATGATGGCAGCGCTGGCCATAGCCCTCTCTTAATTACAGACCTGGCTGGCGCGGCACAGCGCTATCCGCTTGCGGCGCTGGCGCTCAGCCTGGCTGTGTTGGGGCTGGCAGGCCTACCTCCTCTGGCCGGTTTTATGTCCAAATGGCAAATTTTTGTGGCTGGTTTTGAACTACACAATTTGTTTTTTGGCTTGTTGGTTATCTTTGCAGCCCTAAACAGCGTGCTTTCCCTGGCCTACTATGCCCCTCTCGTAAATTCAGTGTATAAAAAGAAGATGAGCTCACAGATGCAAACCGCCGGGGCTCTTTCGTGGACGATCAGCCTGCCGCTTATCCTGCTTGGCCTGGCTGTAATTGTATTCGGCTTTTGGCCGAACATTGTGCAGTGGCTCACCAGCGCGGCTGGGAATACGCTGCTGCACTCCTTTGGATGGTGATCAATGGCCCAATTGCTGCTCTCCCCTCCCCTGGCTTTCTTGATATTTGTCGGCATCAGTTTTTTGATTTTTGGGTTTGGGCGTTTCCTGGCTGGCTCGCATGAGGAATCGGATTTGAAATCCAGCTTGTATATGGGCGGCGAGGCGTCGGAAGCTGCCAGCGGTGCGCCAGGCTATCGTCCATTCTTTATCAGTGCTTTATTCTTTGCTATCTTGCACCTCGGTGTGCTGATGTTTGCAAACGGAGGGTTTTCCTGGATGACCGGTGTATATCTCGTTGGGCTGATTATCGCTTTGGTCGCTTTAATCCTGGGATAAATCCCTGGAAATTGGAGATATTATGAGTTCCACTTTGGAAGAAACCTGGACACGAGCATTGGAAGGTATAAAAGGCTGGGCGCGCTTGAATTCGCCCTGGGCCATCCATTACAACAGCGGCTCGTGTAATGGCTGTGACATTGAAATCCTGGCAACACTTACTCCTCGGTATGACCTGGAACGTTTTGGAGTACGTCTTCAGGGTAGTCCCCGCCACGCAGACATCTTAATCTGCACTGGCCCGGTGACGCGCCAATCGCGCGAGAGGTTGCTGCGGGTATATGAGCAGATGCCAACCCCGAAATATGTGGTAGCAGTTGGATCGTGCGGAATTTCCGGTGGTGTATTCCAGGGCTGCTACAATATCGTCGGCAGCATCGATGAGGTAATTCCAGTGGATGCCTATATCCCTGGCTGCCCCCCCCGGCCGGAGGCAATTATCGATGGGTTGGTTAAGCTGCTTCAGAGTTTGAAGAGCGCAGAGGCCATATGACAACTGAAAGTTTGCTGCAAGAAGCCCAAGGATTGCTGGCGCCTTGGACGCAAGAAATTCTGACACCCGAATCGAACCGCCTGGATTTCATCCTCGCCCCGGGTGACCTTGCTCTGGCGGCTGGAGCTCTGGTCGGTGCTTCCTGGGGATATCTATCGGCGATTACCGGTTTAGATAGCGGCCCTGAGGCCGGGGTTATCGAAGCGCTCTACCATTTCTGCAACAGTTCAGCGATCGCTACCCTGCGGGTGCGGATGCCGCGCACAGAGCCAAGTGTGCCATCGGTTTGCGCGGTGATCCCCTCCGCAAGTTTATACGAGCGTGAGCTTATGGAGATGTTCGGAGTCGATATCCTTGGCACACCTAACCGCGAGCGTTTGTTCCTGCCGGATGATTGGCCAGACGGCGTTTACCCACTTCGCAAAGACTTTCAACCTCAGGTTATGCCTCAGCAGGAGCGGCGGGTGATTAAGCCTCAACCAACGGGTCAAAATACGGAACGATTCAGCATTCCAATTGGTCCGCAGCACCCAGCCTTGAAAGAACCAGGTCATTTCGAATTTACAGTCGATGGCGAAGTTGTGACCGGGGCGACTATACGCCTTGGGTATGTTCATCGAGGCATCGAACGAGCTTGCGAAGAACGGAACTGGATTCAGTGTCAGTATCTCCTCGAGCGCATCTGTGGGATTTGCTCACATTCTCATGCATATGCCTATGTCCTGGGGGTGGAGCGCCTGGCTGGTGTTGAAGCGCCGATAAGGGCGCAGGCAATCCGCGAGCTGGTAGCGGGCCTGGAACGAATCCATAGTCATTTGCTATGGGTGGGGGTGTCTGCACACGAAGCGGGTTTCGACACGTTGTTCATGTACTCGTGGCGCGACCGGGAAACCGTGATGGATCTATTGGAAATTCTGACCGGAAACCGCGTGAATTATTCAGTCAACATCCTTGGCGGTGTGAAATATGATCTGACGGATGCCATCACCGAAAAGATTCGCCAAGGGATCGATTTTCTGGAGAAACGCACGTACCACTACTTGCAGGTCGTGACGAAGGATGCGGCTTTCTTGCAGCGTACTCGAGGGATCGGAGTAACCAGCGCTGATGAAGTCCGCCGGCTGGGTCTGGTGGGGCCGACGGCGCGTGCTTCGGGCGTAGGGCGAGATATTCGTGTAGAAGCGCCATATGGCGCTTATCGCACCTTCCCGGTCAGCAGCGTGCGGCAGACGGCTGGCGATCTTGAGGCGAAGTTTGTGGTGCGGATTAATGAACTCTTTGTGACGTATAAAGCCATCCTGGCCGTGCTTGATAATCTTCCCGAAGGCGAACTTACGCGTGCGCATGCCGCGCAAAATCCCTGCTGGAGAGACGATTAGCCGGGTCGAAGCGCCGCGCGGTGAACTGCTTTATTTTATTAAGAGCAATGGCGGAGAACGCCCCGAGCGAATTCGAGTGCGAACGCCCAGTATTAACAACTTTGCCTCGGTGGTAAGCCTGGTCGTTGGTCACCAATTGGCGGATGTGCCCTTAATCCTGGCTGGGATCGACCCGTGCTTCAGTTGTAATGACCGTTGATCCTGACAGCAGATGAGATGATTGGATGAGTAGCTTACAAACCCTGATTACATTTCTAATCTTTCCGAGTGGCTTGTTCGTGATCCTGTGCGGCCTGGGATATGAATGGGTAGACCGCAAGGTCGTAGCCAGGCTGCAAAGCCGGATAGGACCACGCTGGTTTCAGCCGTTGGCTGATATCGTCAAGCTGTTGGCCAAAGAGGAAATCGAGCCTGCTGGCGTAAACCGTTTTTTGTTTATTGGACTGCCCGTGGTTGGTTTAGCGGGAGCCTTGACAGCGGTATTATATGCGCCAGTGGGCGGGCTAAAACCGGCTGCCAGTTTCACCGGCGACCTGATCGTCACCCTGTATTTGCTTAGCCTGCTGACAATCTGCATCGGCCTGGCTGGTACGATAACCCCTAGCCGTTTTTCGGTAATCGGCGCGACGCGGGTACTGACCCAGGTCTTTTCCTATGAAGCGCCATTTTTATTGGCTTTACTTGGGCCGGCAATGGTAGCAGGGAGCTGGACGATTAGCGATATCAATTATTATGCCAGCACGCACTGGCTGCTGCTGACCCAACCTTTGGGGTTCGTGGTTGCTTTAATTGGATTGATGGGCAAGCTAGAACTACCCCCATTCGATGCACCCGAAGCTGAGACGGAGATTGTGGCTGGAGCCTTGACTGAATACAGCGGAAGAGGGTTGGCCTTGTTCAAATTAGGGAAGTCTGTGGAATTAATTGTCGGGTTGACCCTGGTGGCGGCTTTTTTCCTCGGTGGAATTAACCAACCGCTTGAATTCCTGTGGAAAACCCTCGTCCTGCTATTCGTGATGGCGGGTATTTCAGCCTTAATGACTCGCTTCCGCATCGACCAGGTAGTGCGGTGGTGGCGCTATGGGGCCTTGTTGTTATTGGGGCAGATGCTGGTAATCATCGCCTGGCAGATTTGGAAAGGAATGTAAAAAATGAGAATCGCGATGATGTTTAGTGATGTTGTCCGTTCTGCTTGGAAAGGGCCGGAAACACGACGCTATCCCTTTGAGATTCGCCCTGCGCCAACCCGGCTGCGGGGCAAGCTGATCTGGAACCCGGATAAGTGCAGTGGCTGCGCTTTATGTGTAAAAGATTGTCCATCGGATGCTATTCGCTTGGTAGTGAATGACAAGCAAGCGAAGAACTTTGTGATGCGCTATGATCTAGATCGGTGTACCTTCTGCGCTCAATGCGTCCAAAACTGCCGGCTGAAGTGCATCAGCCTGGCGAATGACCAGTGGGAGCTGGCAGAATTGAGCCGAACGCCCTTTTTAATTTATTACGGCAAAGCAGAAAAAGTGGCCGAATATCTCGCCGCTGAAAATAGCAAATAAAAACGCAATTTGAATCACAAAGATCACCCCTCGAGGGGTGATCTTTGTGATTCAGGAAGATTATCTCTTCGAATTAGTCGGGGATATACAGGACCTGGCCGGGTTGGAGAAGGTTCGGATTGGGGCCAATGGTCGTTTGGTTCGAGAAGTAAATTTTGGAAACGCTGCTGGCGCTCATATTACCGTAAAACTGGTATGCAATCGTGCTCAGACTATCGCCTGATTGTACAGTGTAGCAGGCAGAGCCGGATTTCAGGTTCGTGCGGATATTCATCGATTTTTCTCCTTCAGGAAGTGATTACTTGTATAGTTATGTCTGATAGATTTCGGATTAAACGGCAGTGCAAGTTCCGCTCATATCCGGGTAATAGACACCGTTGACTGTGCCGCCGCCGCCACTAGGGGGCGGGACTGGAGTTGGTGGGACTGTGCTACCCGTGCAAGTCCCGCTCATGTCCGGATAATAAACACCGTCCACGTAACCAGAACCGCTGCGGATGTCGGAGCGCACCTTGAACTGGGGTGTTTTTTTCTGCATTCTTTCTAACTCCTTTTGATTTGGGCGGTAGATTTAAGATTCTACTTGCCACCTGCGAAGGTCTTGAATATGCTATGAACTTTTAGGATTTTAACATACTCCTGCGGAAACTCACCATAGTCATTTGACTTATTTGTAAAACCCAATCAACCAAACATGACACCTCCCGAAATTAATATTCGGGAGGTGTCATGTTTGTGTCAAAAATCGGGTTATTAATTACCAGGATTTGAATTCGTGCCCGAAGCAGGTGGGGCAGTGGTGCTTGTCGAAGAGCTTTCTTTTTCGGTGGAGGTCGATTTGGATTCAGATTCCCCTGATTTTTCGGACTCGCCGGATTTTGCCCCAGGTGACGCTCTTCCAGCGCCGGACGGGGATCGGTGATCGGTGGCATAAAAACCGGAGCCTTTGAATACGATACCCACCGGCGTATACACTTTGCGCAGGGTTTTCTTCAAACATTCCGGGCAGCGCGTAAGCGGCGCCTCGCTAAAAGATTGCTGCCGCTCAAACTGCACCCCACAGTTTTCACAGCGATATGTATAAATTGGCATCAAACACCTCAACTTGCATTTACAACTTTGCAGTAGAAGATTATAGCGCGCTGTATGGGGCTTGGCAAGAGGGCGATCATTAACCTCATATAGGAGTATTCTATGCGTATTGTTAATATCTGGATGCGCCCTGGTTAAATGATTTTCAGCGGTACTGGCATAAATACCAGAAGGAATATGACTAACCCCAGGATGGCAAGCGCTTTTCGGCTGCGATTAAGCGGGGTGATTTGATCAAGCGGTTCGGCGTAAAGCCTTCCCAGGAAAAAGATCAGCAGCGCCCACAACCACCACCCCGACCAGACAAATCCCAACAATACCAATCCTACCAGAATGAACGGCCACAAGTAAAGCGCTTTCTTACCAAGCCAGGTATAAGCCAAATGACCGCCATCCAATTGACCGGCTGGAATCAGATTCAGGGCAGTGACCAGCAGCCCAGCCCAGCCTGCCCAGGCGATCGGATTGATGATCACGTCCAAACCGCCAAGCGGGCTGGGTTCACCAGTAAAGAAATAGCGGATCCAATACAACAGCGGCGGCAGCCCGTTAAAATCGAGCGGAACCGGCAGCCATTGGTGAAAAACCAGGTATTTTGACAGCAGGTAAATAATCGAGTTGCCTTCGATTTGTAAAACGAAGTCTCCACTGATGCTTGTCGGGAGCGGCGCAATTTTCGATAGGGTCAATCCGTAAATCAGCACCGGGATGGCGACGACCAAACCGGCGATCGGCCCGGCTAACCCGATATCCAATAAGATGCGCTTGTTTTTGGGCGGCTCTTTCAACTGGATTGCAGCTCCCATCGTCCCGAAGGGGCTGAGTGGGAAAGGAATAAAGTATGGCAGGGTTACAACGGTCTTATGATACCGTCCGGCCAGGTAGTGACCAAATTCATGGGCTAATAAGATCGCCAGGAGTGAGACTGCAAAGGGTATACCCAGCTCGAGATGTTTTAGGGGCGCGAGCAGTTGGCCGAGGAGGTTGTCTGGACTGGGTCCATTGTAGGAGTATAAAGCTCCGGCGTAGAGCACGCTGATCACAGTGGCAATAAATAGGCCCAGATTGATCCAGGGGTTGGATGGTTTCGGGTTAGCCACGCCCTGCACCAACAGAATTACTGCCTGTTCATTATCCTTACGAAATAGCGGGGTGAGGTAATAAGGCTTCAATGCAGTGGCAATCTCGTCGTAAGCTCGTGCGGAATCGCCGGTAAGCTGGCCACGAAAGCGCACCAGGAAGTTTTGTTTCTCATCACCCCAGGTGATATCCGAAATTTGCATATACTGGCTGATGATATTCGTAAGCGATTCAATTTGTGATTCAGCTAACATACCGATATCCTGGTTATCAGAAAGAGCCTGCAGCGCCTAAAGCGTGTATCGCGGCGCCACAAGCTCATGGGTTTGAAAGGCGGGAGCGGATGGGAGTCGAACCCACCGCGGCCCGCAACGCGACCCGCCACCGGTTTTGAAGACCGGGGAGCCCACCGGGACCCAACCACTCCCAACTTGTTAAGTATATCATCTCAAGCTGTCTTCTGAAATTCCTCCACGAAAGGCTGCCAGGCTTCGACATCCAGGCCGCGACTTACGCGTTCATAATAACTCCGGGCGATATCTCCCTGCTGCTCCAGGTTAAACTTTTGCAATGTCCAGGCTTCTCGGCGGCGTTTCTTCAAGCCATCCTCACCTTCAAAATTGTAGGCCGCGCCTTTTTGCCGAAATTGAGCAGATAATGCCATCCAGAGATAACTCCAACCTAGATGTTGAAATTGCCAGGCATGAGTCAGTTCATGAATCAGCCAACCTAGTTTATAATTCTCCGGATGTCCAACGGGCACTTCCTGCTCGAGCAGCTTGATTGGGAAGTAACAATGATTTCCTAAGGTAAGCGCATTATTGACCTCTTCAGGCGGCATGCCTTTCAGGCGTCGCCCAAGACGGTCCATCGTGTTCGTCCAGGTGGTGCATTCGTGAATGCGCACTGGTTCATAACGCATACCGCTTGCAAAGACCTTGCGCGCTTCCTGGATTTCCCAGGGATACATCGGTCTCACCGAAGGTTTGCATTGAGAAGATTGGTTCATTAAGTAAATATACCATAATCGTAGTTAGAAGGAGATATTCGATGAAAGCTAAAGAGTTAGTGTCTCGAATCAAGGAAGATAATGTCAAATTCATTTCTCTGCAGTTTACAGATGTTACAGGCGCGGTCAAGAGTGTAGATATACCCGCGCACCGGATTCCGTCTGCGCTGGAAGATGGAGTCTGGTTTGATGGCTCATCCGTGGAAGGCTTTGCCCGCATCCAGGAAAGCGACATGCGCCTGGTGATCGACCCCAGCACGTATGTCGTTCTGCCCTGGAGCCCAGAAGATTTGCGCCGGGGGCGAGTTTTTTGCTACATCTACCAGCCAGATGGCCAACCTTTCCCAGGCGATCCGCGCGGCGCGCTGAAGCGAGTGTTGGAAAAGGTCGATCAGCGCGGTTGGACTTATAACGTCGGTCCGGAACCGGAGTTCTTCCTTTTCAAGCGCAATGGCGCGACAAGCATTCACCCCGTGCCGCATGATGTCGGCAGCTATTTCGATTTCTCGGCGAATGATGAAGCTGTGCGGGTGCGCACCGAGCTGATGGATGCCTTGCAAGGCATGGGTCTCGAAATCGAAATGGGTCATCATGAAGTTGCCCTTGGTCAGCATGAAATCGATTTTCGCTTTGATAATGCCCTGCGTACTGCTGATAATGTTTTGACGATGAAGTACACAGTCAAAGCAATTGCCGCCAAACATGACCTGGTGGCTTCTTTCATGCCGAAACCTATTTTTGGGATTAACGGCTCAGGGATGCACTGTCACCAGTCGCTGTTCGATGCTCAAGGCGAGAACCTGTTCTTTGACGAAGTTGACGCGTATCACCTTTCGAAGACAGCCTATGGGTTTATCGCTGGGCAGCTCGCCCATGCTCGGGCGCTGGCGGCTGTGGTGGCGCCGACGGTGAATTCATACAAACGCCTTGTGCCTGGTTATGAAGCGCCGGTTTATGTGGGCTGGGCACAGCTCAACCGTTCAGCATTGATCCGGATCCCGCGCTATACTGAAGGCCAGAACAAGGCCATGCGGGCTGAACTCCGCTTCCCAGATCCCTCCGCCAATCCTTATTTGGCTTTTACTGTCATGCTGGCTGCTGCCCTGGATGGAATCGACCAACACCTCCCGCTTCCGGAGCCGTTGAATAATGTCAATGTATACCACCTGACTGCTGAAGAGCGTCAAACGATGAACATACAGGAACTGCCTGGTTCATTATCTGAGGCGCTGCGAGAGTTAGATCAGGATATCGTACTCCAAAACGCCCTTGGTCCGGTGATGTATGAAGCTTTCGTACGAGCGAAAAAGGCTGAAATTGAAGAATCGCGGATGATCGTTAGCGATTGGGAAGTCGAACGTTATCTGGAAATGGCCTGAAATTATTCCCTGAAGATCACGGCGCTCTGCGCCGTGATCTTCAGGATCAGATCTTTTCCTGAAGGGATGTTTGTTTTTGAAAAACCCTCCGCTCACTGTAGATGAATTCTTCGGTGAGCACGAAGATTCGCGGCGGATCTTCGACGTGCTATGCACCGCAGTTGCCGACATTGGGGCTGTCCAAATGCGGGTTACCAGGAGCCAGGTAGCCTTCTACCGCCGAAGAACATTTGCCTGGGCGTGGATGCCCGGTAAATATCTGCGAGGTAAACATGCTCCATTGGTGCTTAGCGTGGCGCTGCAGCGGCGCGATCGATCACCGCGTTGGAAGGAAATTGTCGAACCAACGCCGGGACGATTTACCCACCATCTGGAGTTATTCAGCAGCCCTGAAATCGATGCTGAAGTCTGCTGTTGGTTGGCTGAAGCCTGGGATGAGGCAGCAGAGTTTGGAACAGGTTGAGTACGTTAGTTGCGGACCTCGAGGAGCTCTAAAAGCGCTTCAAGACTTGAATTCGAAGCTTGAGCAATCATCTTCTTACCGGTCAGCTTCCAAAAAATCCCGGCCATCTTTTGACGACCAGGATTTTTTGCACGTAGAGAGGCGAAGCATACTGTCAATTCAGTTCCTTCCCCCTCAGCTTTTAAATGCCACGAATTGCTTAGGATACAAATACCCGCCAAAGGGACTTCGAATGAATCATTGGTTGTGATCAGTTCGAATGGCTGCCAGGACAAGATCTCCTGGCGGGTGACATCTTTTCCGTGGTTACAGTGAAAAGTACTGCCCGGGCTGATCCGCCCTTCCTGTCGCTCGCTCACGTTCATGCTCATGGCATGAAAGATTTGCACCCGGGTTTGTGGGTTGGTTAGCATATCCCAGATAACTTGTGGTTGGGCAGGCAAGTGGTGGTGGAAAATAAACTCAGCTTCTTCAGGGGCAACCCGCGGTTGACGCCGAATTCGTTCAACATCCCAGAATGCTTTTAAATCTAGCAATCGGCAAGCTATCTCACCCAGATGCTCGTAAGTTTCACTGTGGGAAAGCAGCCCGGCATCAAACTCTGAGTTGTTAATTTTTCGGCAGGCGGCTTGTGTGAAAAGGGCATAAGCGCGCAAGCCCATTTGTGTACTGACTGTATTTTTAAGTAAACGATGGGCCAGGATAACGTCAGGCCCACTTAATTCGATCGAGCCGCCCAGACTATGGATGATATAGGTTCCATGGTGGATAAAAAATTTCAGATCCAGGTTAGGGATATTGCGGCAGGCCTGGCAGGTACAGGTGGTATTTAGGCGCATCGTCTCCAGTGCAAGCTGAAAATTGGTATAGAGACACTGCACCGTGTCAAGGATTGCCTGGTCTGACTGCAAGGAGCCATCTGGTAAATAGGCGAAGATCGCATCCCCCTCCAACTTTGCAACCTGGAGTGGAGGGATGTGACGTTCCAAAAGGGTCTCGAGGAGGGAATTCAGGATGTCATTGGCATGTTCCAGCTCCGAGGCGGTCAAGAACGCTGTATACCCGGTGATATCACTGAGTAGGAGATAACCTGTATCCATGGGTGAATACTACTAATTTTACCATAAATATTGTAAATTGCTCACTCTTCTACGTCTGCTCGGGAAGGTACCAGGTAAATCATCGGCAGGCTGATCAAGGTCATGCCAAACTTGATCAACAAGTTAAAGATGAAAATTTGCCCAACTACTGGCCATGGCAGCATCCCACCAAACGCCCCTACTGAGAAAATCAAGCTATCGACTGGAATAGAGATTGCATTTGAAATCAGCACTCGCATCCACTGGTAGCGTGTGGTAATGCGGGTAACAAACCAGTGGTAGATCTCAGTGTCCAGCAGTTCACTGATCACCTCTGCAGCAATCGAGGCCAGGACGATCCGCCAAACCGGGGCAAGGATGGCGGCGAACTCGCGCCCAAGACCCCAGCTCGGATCGCTGGGGACGCTGGCCACCCACCATAAGTACGCCGCCATGAACAAGTTGATCACCCCAGCAGAGATTACCAGGGTTTGGGCGTTGCGTTTCCCAAGCTGCTTGTGGGCCAGGTCGCGCAGGGTGAACGTGATTGGATAAATAAAAGTTCCCATATCGACAGCCAAGCCCAGCACAATGCCAATTTTCAGGCTGGCGATATCGGATAGCATCTGGGCGCCGATATAGGCGGCGATCACCACTACAGCAGCACGCGGAACCGTGTTTTTTACCAACTTTTCACCTTTTCGGAGTGAAATTCTACCTTAGGAATCGTTTGAGTGAAGAGTGGGGTTTTTAAGAAACGTCGAGCCAGATCAAAAACTCAACATTGCCTTTTGGTCCCAGCAGTGGAGAACGCATCTGTCCTTTTAGCTCGAAACCCAGGGATTGGGCAAATTCAAGCACATCTGTTAATATTCTTTGATGAACCAGTGGATCGCGGATAACCCCGTCACCTTTGGCCACTTCACTCCGTCCGGCCTCGAACTGAGGTTTGACCAGAGCCACGATTTGTCCTGGTGCAGTCAGCCAACCTTTTACCACGGGTAGGAGCACTTTTAACGAAATAAAGGATGCGTCGACCGTCGCCAGCTCGACTGGCTCGGGCAGGCTGTCAACGTAGCGGGCATTTGTATTTTCCATAACGATGACACGCGGATCCTGGCGCAGCTTCCAGTGGAGAATACCCTGTCCGACATCAATTGCATAAACCCGCACTGCCCCGTTTTGAAGCAAGCAGTCTGTGAACCCCCCTGTGGATGCACCCACATCTGCGCAGATTTTTTCATGAACCATAATCGAGAACTCTGCCAGGGCTGCGGCGAGTTTCTCGCCACCGCGAGACACAAAGGGCGGCCCTTGATCGACGCTGATCTGGGAATCCGAAGGCGGCGTTATTGAAGGTTTAAGCGCTACTTGCCCATTCACCCGCACCTGCCCGGCCATAATTAATCGTTGGGCTAATGCCCGGCTCTCTGCCAGGCCGCGTTCGACCATCAGAATATCCAAACGTTGTTTTGGCATGTGGGTATTTTAGCATAAACAACAAATCACAAATTTCGCTCCTTGTGCTATCATTGCTTTATGCTCCTTTCATGGATCAAGGCAATCTTAAAAACAATGCGGCCCCGCCAGTGGCCAAAGAACCTGGTTATTTTTGCTGCGTTGGTATTTGACCGCCAGCTCGGTTTAGATCATCTCGATGCCACGTTGCGAACCACTGCAGGTTTTGTGATCTTCTGTCTGGTCTCCGGCCTGGTCTACATCATTAACGATATTGCTGATGTCGAGGCTGATCGGATTCATCCAGATAAACGCCGCCGGCCGATTGCCTCGGGTCAGCTTCCGATGAGCGTCGCGATCATCGCAGCCGTGATAATTTTTCTGATCGCCATACCTGCAGCCTTCTGGCTTTCCGTGGGGTTTGGCATCGTCGCCTCGAGCTACTTTGTGTTAAACCTGGCTTATTCAAAATGGATCAAGCATGTGCCTTTGTTGGATGTATTTACCATTGCCCTTGGATTTGTGCTGCGGGTTGCGGCAGGGGTGATGTTGATCCAGGTCTCTCGTTTCTCGCCCTGGCTGTATGTGGTGGTAACTCTGGGGGCGTTATATCTCGGGTTTGGCAAGCGCCGGGCAGAGCTGGCTTTGTTAGCCGGCGACGCAAATACTCACCGGCGGGTGTTGGAAGGCTACACGATTCCATTGCTCGACCAGTTCATTACGATTGTATCGGCGACGACGATCTTAGCTTATAGTCTGTATACGTTCTCTGCAGTAAACTTACCTACGAACCATGTAATGATGCTGACGATCCCGTTTGTGCTTTATGGTGTTTTTCGCTATCTATGGCTGATTCAGGTGAAACACAGCGGCGGCGCTCCGGAGGAGGTGCTTCTGGAGGATCGACCTTTGCAGATAACGATTGTCTTGTGGGGATTGGCAATTTTACTGATTTTTTATGTCTTTTAAAGGCATCCTCCGATCCAGAAGTTAATAGTTATCATGCCCGCTATTTCTGCTACTGCGCCTGGAAAGATCATCCTGTTTGGTGAACACGCCGTTGTTTACGGCCGTCCGGCGATTGCAATACCCCTACAGCAAGTGTCGGCGCGCGTCATCGCGATGGCAGAGCCACGCTTGCCGAATGGCATCATCCATATTCAGGCTGCAGATATTGGGTTAGATGCCAACCTGGGTGACCTACCCGAAGAACATCCTCTAGCGATTGCGATCCAGATAACGCTTGCTGCCCTTTCAGCGGCCAACCCACCGGCCATGACCTTACGAGTAACCTCAACCATCCCCCAGGCTGCCGGTTTGGGATCAGGCGCAGCGGTTTCAGTGGCGCTCATCCGAGCGGTTTCGGCTTTCCTGGGGCGGCCTTTGGCGAACGCTCAAGTTTCAGCATTAGCCCTCGAGGTTGAGAAATATTACCATGGGACTCCTTCAGGAATCGATAACACGGTGATTACCTTCAATCAGCCGGTTTATTTCACCCGAGGCTTGCCAATCGAGATTTTTCGGATCGCCGCTTCGTTTCACCTGGTGGTTGGAGATACAGGCGTTAGGAGCCTGACTTCCCTGGTTGTTGGCGATTTGCGCCAACGCTGGCAGGTGGATCCAGGTCGTTACGAGGCGCTTTTCGATGAGGCCGGACGCCTCGCCGCGCAGGCCAGGGACCTGATCGAAGGCGGTCATCCCGAGCAGATGGGAGCATTGATGAATGAGAACCATGCCCTGCTGCAAGAGATGGAAGTATCGTCGCCTGAACTCGACGGGTTGGTTGAGGCGGCTCGAGCAGCCGGGGCGCTCGGTGCTAAGCTTTCGGGCGGCGGGCGCGGTGGGAATATGATCGCACTTGTCGAACCGGATGCGGCGAACAGAGTTGCTGAGGCGCTTCGTTCTGCAGGCGCAGTACAAACGCTTACCAGCATTGTACGCTGAACGTTAATCCACCTTGGCTTGAGTGCGGGTGATTGGTCTAGAATAAAATGGCGGTTGAAGGCTACCCATGAATCACCGAAAACAGAATCCAAATCTTCAATTTTTAAAACTGGGCGGCTCGCTCATTACCGAAAAGTCCAGACCTCATACCGCTCGGCTCGATGTGCTTGCCCGGCTGGCTCAGGAAATCTACAAGATTTACTGCCAGGACGATCCGTTTAGTTTAATTCTTGGACATGGTTCGGGATCGTTTGGACATGTACCGGCCAGCGTGCATGGCACTCGTCACGGCGTGCACACTTCCGAAGATTGGCAAGGTTTTGTGGATGTTTGGCATGAGGCCCAGTCTTTACACCGCCTGGTTATGGATAGCCTGAGCCAGGCTGGCTTACCGGTTCTGGGTATGTCGCCGTTGGCGAGTGTGACTGCCGATGATGGCAAGGTATCCCATTGGGATACCGGCCCTGTCAAGGCAGCATTGGATGCAGGTCTGATCCCGGTGATTTATGGCGATGTGATATTCGACCTGCAGCGAGGCGGTACAATTTTATCTACTGAAGATTTATTCGATCACCTGGCTAGAGAGCTTAACCCAAAGCGTATCTTACTCGCTGGCAGCGAAGCTGGCGTCTGGGCTGATTATCCGCTTTGCAGGGAATTGATTAAAGAGATTACCCCCGCGGATGGTCTACCCATGTCCCAAACTTTGATGGGTTCGGCAGCTACCGACGTTACCGGTGGGATGGCCAGTAAAGTCCTGCTCAGCCTTGACTTAGTTAATTGTGTAACGGGATTAGATATTTTGATATTCTCAGGCGAGGAACCCGGTCTGATTTCCGAAGCATTGACCGGGGCATCACCGGGAACCTGGATTCATAGCTGATCGCCTTTCTCTGCTCTCGGTTATCCAGAATCTATCTGCAAAGACAAGCGCTCTTCACAGCCTCTGTCTCCGCTTATGGCAGTTTACACCTCATGCTCTACGCGCCAGGAGCGAATCTGTGCGGTGTGCTCGGCTTCGTGTTCAAAACTGTCTTGAGCCACCCAAACCCAGAGTGGACGATCCTTTAACCAGGAGAAACGCTGAGGATCATTTAAATCCTTATCGGTAAAGGCCTCCACCCGCCGGCTGGTTTGTTTTCGGACGGCAATGAAATCAGCCATAACCCGATCCAATGGGCGAGCGTGATATGCCTCGAACCATTCCTGGTTGAGCTGGTCAACCTGCTCCTCAGTCCAGTCTGGATTGCTGGGGGGCTGACCTTGCTTGGCTTGCCAGAGAAGTTTAACCATCTCAGCCTCCCAAGCGCTAAGATGAATCATAATGTCCTTAATGGACCATTTCCCAACCACACCTGGCAGTTGTAATTCATCATCGCTAAGCCCATCGATGGCGTCGAGAAAATTTTCGCGCTCATCTTCCAAGGCATCAAAAATCTCATCTTTTGTCATAATCGCCTCGTGTAGATTACCTGGATATGAATTTACCGCGCTAAACCAAAGCTCAGCCTCGAGTCTTTCGCTTCAAGAAGTGGGTTTCAAGCCTGACCGCAAGAATAAATCTAAAGAACCGACCAGCGCACCACTAACAATCAAGGTCATTGCGATGGCTGAAACCCAATTGAGTGACCGCCCACCCAAGGTAACCAACACCAGAGTCGAGGTAAGCGGGGTTAAATAGGCCAATGAGCCGATGATACGCGGGTCGCCACGCTTCAAGGCAGCATCCCATGTGAAGAAAGCTGCTCCCATCGGCCCAAGGCCGGTTAAAATCAGGGCTGACCAATCTGAAGGCGACAAGTTCGATATTGGGAACCTGGTGAACCCGCCGCTGAAGGCGAATATTCCCAAGGAAAGAAAACCAGAAACCAGGCAGAAGGCGCCAACCGCGCCTGTCGGAAATGGAGGTAGGCGTTTCGTAAGCAATGAATAGCTAGCCCAGATCATTGCTGCCCCTGCCATCAGCAGGTAACCTGGAAAGTAAGCCAGGTCTAGCTGCAATTTGCCGCCGTTGAGAATTAGTGCGGTTCCAATCAGACCCAATATTACTCCAACCAGGTGATGGGCGCGCAGGCGGTATCCAGGGAGGAATATTGGCGAAAGCCCCACAATCAACAGCGGCCACAAGTAGTTAATCAAGTTGGCCTCGACCGCTGGCGCAAAGCGAAATGCTGTGAAATACAGGAAATGATAACCGAAAATCCCTGCTACACCCACGCAAAGGGTAAGCAGGGATACTTTCCAAGATTTTATCCAGGCTATCCCGGCTAAACCAGAGATGGTTAAGGCAATGCCCACAACTAAAAATGACGGGACCTGGCTCAGACGCACTCCTAGAAACGCCAGGAAGCTCCATAAACCGACCGTGATCAGAGCTAGCAGGACTGCTGTGGGCGCCAAATTTTAATTTTTCTTTGCCATTTCTTTGCGTAATTCGTCTTCCAGCTCTGTCGGGAGATTGGTCTGGTAAACTGTGCCTTTATAATTTTCAAGCACCCGCATTGCATATGCTGGTTGAGCATCGCGGATGATTATAAACAAGGCCGAGGTGCCCGGCTTCAAGTCTGCTGATACATCTTCGACAAATTTTTTGTCGACGCCCATGTTCATAAATTTTCCGAGGATTGCCCCACCTAAAGCGCCGAGCATCAAGCCGCCGATCGGAAAAAAGAATACTCCGAGTAACAAGCCGAGCATGCCGCCGCCGACTGCGCCGATTTTCACGCCGCGGTCGGTTTCATTCTTGACGTGAACTTTGCCATCCAGGTCTTTGACAACAACCGCGGAGTCATCCAGGCTCATGTAACCCTGGTGCTGACCTTTGCTGATATCTTCGCGGATTCTTTCAGCTTCATCCATTCCTTCATAGGTCATTACGACGAGATATGACATTGATCCTTCTCCTTAACATTGGGATTTTGAGAACAGGCTTTATTGAAACCTTTCCTGCACCGTTGGTCTTAAAGCTCAAATCGGCTCGCCATAAATATTACTCGGGCGGTCTATGAATGTCAAGCAGCCAGAAACAAATCTATTATAATCAAAGACAATTTTCCAATCCGGGATGGAAATATCCATTCCATGCCTGAGATGATCATGACGCTGACCCTGGATTGAGGAGGCAGAATGAAGAAAATAAACTGGCTGCTCTTGTTTTTGCCTGTGGCGGTTATGGCAGAACTTCTCCATTGGGGCGATTTACTGATCTTTGCCACCTCCGCTCTGGCGATTGTACCCCTGGCAGGATTGTTAGGCCAGGCTACGGAGGCGCTGGCAGAAAAGACCGGTCCACGGATCGGTGGATTGTTGAACGCCAGCCTGGGCAACGCGGCGGAATTGATCATCACCATCATTGCTATTCGTGCTGGGCGCATGGAGCTTGTCAAAGCCTCGATTATTGGCTCGATCTTAGGGAATATCCTGCTGGTTATGGGCTTAAGTATCCTGGTCGGGGGTATAAAAAACGGTGTGCAGAAGTTTAACCGCAGCCATGCTGGTCTGGATGCGACGATGATGATCCTGGCTGTGATTGCCTTGAGCGTTCCGTCCTTTTTTAATGCTGCCATCGAACCGGATAAGTTTCACGTCGAGGAATTCAGCCTGGCTGCGGCTGCAGCGATCTTGTTAATTTATATCCTGTCAATTATTTACAGTTTACAAGAAAAGGGTAGTGTGACACAGGATGTTGGCCCCAGCATACAGCCATCCCATACAGGCCCGCATTGGACATCTCGCCAGGCAATCCTGGTCTTAATTGCGGCAGTGGCGGGTATCGCCATTATGAGCGAATTTCTAGTGGGTACGGTTGAAGGCGTAACCGCAACCTTCGGGACTCAGTGAATTCTTTGTCGGGATTATTATTATCCCCATCATCGGGAATATTGCCGAGCATCTGGTTGCAGTCCAGGTTGCGCTTAAGAATCAAATGGATTTAAGCCTGGCTATCGCAGTCGGTTCTAGTTTGCAGATTGCCCTGTTTGTCGCGCCGATCTTGGTGTTTATCTCATTGCTGATCGGCAATCCCCTGACTCTGGAGTTCAATAACTTCGAGCTGGTGGCGATGATGGCGGCATCTTTAATCGCAGCCCTGGTGTCGCTAGATGGCGAATCAAATTGGTTGGAAGGATCGATGCTTTTAATCGTGTACACAATCCTGGCCCTGGCTTTCTTCTTCCTGCCAGCAGGTATTTAGAGGAGATTTTCGGGTAGGTTCGAAAATAACGAATTCGGTAAATCAGTTGACGGTTTTGTAAGGTGGCACGGCCAATTGAATACCGGCTGTGCGTAATTCTATGAGAGCTTGCTGGCGAAGCACGACTGCTGCATCGGATTGTTTCCCAGGCAGGGTTTTCGCGGTCAGCCGCACTTGCACCGCCCAATCATTCATACTATTCCAGCCCTGGATTTGGGGCGCTTCGACCAGCACTGTTTGTAAGCTCTCAGCAGTGCTGGTTTTTTGAATGGCGATATTCAAAGCATGCATTGCTGCATCGAGATCTGTGTCGAAGGCCAGGTTCAAATCAACCTGAGCCTTGCTCCAATCCCGCGAATTATTCGATAAGGTGCGCATATCGCCATTTGGAATGGTAAATAATTTTCCTTGTGAATCCCGGACGTAGGTGGCGCGGAATTCCATGCGTTCAACTGTACCAATAACATTTCCAACCTGGATATCATCACCAACATTGAATTGATTTTCAAATAGGATCAAAGCCCCACCGATATAGTCTTTGATCAGCGTCTGCGCGCCTAGTGAGATTGCCAGCCCGGCTATTCCGGCGCTCGCCAGCAATGGGGTGATATTGATCCCCAGTACTAGTAAGATCATCAAAATTGCCGTCACAGCTATCACCACATTCAGGGCGGCGATTCCAGCTCGCATCAAAGTTTTTAATCGAGAGCGCTGACCTGGATCGACATGCGTATCAATAATCCGATTTTCAAATCGCTGCTGTAGTTTACTGTCCAAGCGAATTGCCAAACTGGCCAGGCCAATAATAATCAGGATTTTGATTATGACGCCAAGGTTGCTTATAATAAAATTATAGATTGTCTGAAACAGGTTCTGCAGCCACATGTGGGTTATCGGCTAGTCCGCCTCCGCTCAAACACTTTGACGATTTCGGTGACGAGGATCATGCTCAGGCTGATCCCGACTGCTAAAAGGAGATCGTTTCTGCTCAAAGGCGTTGTCGAAAATACATTATTCAGGAAGGGCGTATAAATGATCGCGAGCTGGAGCGTGAAGGTAATAATGCTGGCCAGGATCAGAGAGCGGTTGCTGAATAATCCAATTTGGAAAATGGAAGATCGGTCGCTGCGGACTGCCATGGCAAAGGCAACTTGGGAAATGGTTAAGGTGGTGAAGATCATGGTTTGCCAGTAAGCCTGGCCGCGGGTAATTAGCAAGTTGCCGGCAAACAAAGAAAAGAGACCCATCATCACCCCGACCCAGACAATATTCACAACCATCCAACGATCAAAGATGTTGGCCGAAGCTGGATTTGGTGGGCGGCGCATCACATCTTTTTCGGCTGGCTCCACGGCCAGCGCCAGGGCCGGCAGCCCGTCAGTTACCAGGTTCATCCACAAGATCTGCAATGGCAGCAGGGGCAGGGGCATGCCAAATAAGGGGCCGAGCAGCATCACCGCAATTTCGGCTGAGTTGCAGCTCAGCAGATAACGGATTACCCGGCGGATGTTATCGTAAATAACTCGGCCTTCTTCAACAGCAGCAACAATTGTTGCAAAGTTATCGTCTTGTAAAACCATGTCAGCGGCTTCTTTGGCTACATCAGTTCCGGTGATTCCCATGGCTACACCGATATCAGCGCTTTTTAAGGCTGGGGCGTCATTAACCCCATCGCCAGTCATGGCGACGACGTGGCCTTGTTCCTTAAATGCACCCACCAACCTGATTTTATGTTCCGGCGAAACACGCGCAAAGACATTAATCTCCTGTGTCGCCTGGATTAGCCCAGCATGATCGAGCATGTCCAGCTCCTGGCCTGTCATTGAGCGGCCATCAGCGCTGATGCCAAGCTGATCAGCGATGTGACGGGCGGTCAGGGGATGGTCGCCAGTGATCATGACTGTGCGGATCCCTGCCGAACGCGTCAGGGCAACCGCTTGTTTAACTTCAGCCCGTGGTGGATCGATCATCCCAATCAGGCCAAGTAAGATTAGATCGGTTTCCATGGTTGTTTCGTCTATCTTTTCGGGCAAGGCCTCGAGTGGTCGAACGCCAATCCCGAGAATGCGCATACCCTTGGCGGCCATCTGGTCATGGGCGGTCATAATCCGGCTGCGCCAGTGATCATCCAGAACATAACGCTGACCTTCAACCAATACTTGGCTGGCAATCGCCAGCATCCCATCGATTGCGCCTTTTGTGAACACGATATAAGGGGCAGGCTGCTGATTATAGCGCCGCTCCCAAACAGGAATAAGGCTGGGTGGGATTGCCTCACCTTGTTGGGGCGTTTTATGCACCGTGGTCATCCGTTTTCGCACCGAGTCAAACGGGACCTCGGCCAGCCGGGGAAATACGCGATCAAGCTCATCTTTATTAAGATTGAGCTCTGCTGCGGCCATTACCAGTGCCGTTTCCGTCGGGTCGCCAACAGAAGCAATCCGCTCCGGGTTTGCAGGGTCATGCTGAAGAAAAGCGTCATTGGCGAGTGCGCCAGCAATCAACATTAAATCAATCGTTGGCAGAGCGCCCTGGCTCACCGGCTGGCCTGATGAGGGAATCATCTGCAAATTTTTGGCGGTTGGATCCTGGATCAGATCCAGGCGATGATCAGCAATGTCCAGCACAGTCACCGTCATCTGGTTTTTGGTAAGCGTGCCTGTTTTGTCTGAGCAGATAACGCTCACCGAGCCAAGCGTTTCGACAGCAGGCAGCTTGCGAATGAGCGCCCGGCGCTTGAGCATGCGTTGAGCGCCTAATGCCAGGGCGATTGTGGCTACAGCGGGTAATGCTTCCGGCACCGCGGCGACAGCCAGGCTGACCGCGGTCTCAAACATCTTCAACCAATCTTCTCCGCGCAAGAGACCCAGGATAAAGATGATTGCGACGATCCCCAGAGCAGCCACTGCCAGGGCTTTTCCGGCTTTGTCCAGGCGCTGCTGCAGCGGCGTGGGCTCAGCTTCGACCGCCTGCATCAGGCTGGCAATATGACCGAGCTCGGTTTCCATCCCGGTTTCGGTGACAAGAAATTCACCGCGGCCATAGTTGACGATCGTGCCGCTAAAAACCATATTGCGCCGGTCGCCCAATGGTCGATCAGTCTCAAAAACCAGGCTGGCGTCTTTTTCGATGGGCTCGGATTCGCCCGTCAAAGCTGCTTCTTCGATCCGCAAGTTCACGCTGTGCAGGACGCGTCCATCTGCGGGAACTCGGTTTCCTGTCTCCAGAATGGTGATATCGCCAGGTGCTAATTCGCGGGCTGTGATTTCGGCAACGATCCCATCTCGGCGGACTTTGACAATCGGTACTGCCATCCGTTTGATGGCAGCCATGGACTTTTCAGCCTTGTATTCTTGTTGAAATCCCAGGGCTGCGTTCAGGACGACAATTAAGAGAATGACTACTGCATCGGCATAATCCTGAAGAAATAAAGAAATGAGGGCTGCTACGATTAAAATGACAACAAATATCCCGGACAACTGCTCCCATAGGATTTTCCAGGGACTGCGGCCTGTTGATTTTTTAATCTCATTTGGTCCATACTGGGCTAATCGTTTAGCGACCTCGCTTTGGGTGAGGCCGCTGGTCTGATTGCTGTTTAATTTTTCTAGTGCTTGATCCTGACTGATCTGATACCAGTTGTCCATCCAGATTAATCCTTATTCGCGGCTTTGGTCATTTTCTCAGTTTCCGGTTTTAAGAATGCTTCATCCGGTTTTGCATCCCAATTGTAGACTACATACGTTCCAGCGGCAAGGTCAAACAAAGCCCGGTGGCGTCGACCTAAAAGTATCCCGATTGCTCCGATCATACCCAAGAAAAAAAACACAAACTCCAGCAGATAACGGATAAACGCCTGCCAGATATTCGGTTTTTCCCCTTTAGCATTAACTAGCTTGATGCCCAAGATCACCCCCCCGATGGTCGAGCCGATGGCGGTCCATAAAAATATAAAGTAAATCGCCGAAGTCACCGAAACGACGATGGTGGTGACTATAATACTGAGGGATAGACTTTCTTGAAATGATCGACCCAATAGTAGTCTGGAACCAGCGGCAATATTGGTGATTAATACATCATAAAGCAGGAACGTAATCGCCAGCACGACTGCCAGAAGTAAGAAATCGATAATGATCGCTACCAAACGGCTGGCAAACCCGGCATAATGGCCGCGCCAGGTTGGAAAAGCAGCGTTGGGTAATGCTTTTTTGGGCATATGCTCACCACTCATCCTTTCGTTCGCTATCATCCGTAGTGGCGAGCAGTTTTCCGGGAGGAAGAGCAGGTTGGCGAAGAAGTTTTCGCACCACAACCTCAATTAAAGTATCCAAGCTGACGGAGCGCTCACGGACTTCATCAATCACCTCTTCAGTGATCCCAGTGGTTTGTGTTTGCACCAAATCCTGGATACCCTGGTTGCCAGCTAGATAGTCCAGGAGTTCGTCCAGGGATTCGGTTAAAGCGGTCTGACCCAATGCTCGGCTGGGTTGAGCCTCGATCCTACCGATTTGCTCCAGTTGATCCCAATCCTTTTGGAACCGATCAACAAAGCCTTCCAACCAATTGTGGGTAAAATCGCTAATCCCAAGTACATCCAGAGGCAGGCGCAGTGGCGCAGATAGGCGCCAGAGCGATCGTCGGGTGGATTGAATCTGGCTCATCCTTGCTTTCAGATACTTTGGCGATTCAAATGCTAAACCGATCAAGCGGTGTTCCCAGGCCGCGGGGAACCATGGCGTCGCTGGGGGTGCAGCAGGGGCCCCTGTTTCCTCGACCTCTTTAGCGATTTGCTGTTTTTCAAGATAAGCAGCAGCTTCGGCTTCCCATTTTGGCAATTGATTGCGTAGAGCATCTTGCCCAACCAGAACGATGCCAACGATCAAACGGATTAATCTCCGCAAGATTTCTTCATTTGTATCTGACTGCTCAGAGTCACTGGTTAGCCTGCGCAAATCTGGCTCGTCATCCATTTTATTTCTCTTCAACCTTACCCTGCCAGATTCTATAATCCGTCCGAGACAAAATACATCATTGCATAAGAAACGATGCTGACCAATAGCCCACCCCAAAATGCTGGCCAAAAGCCTTCCACCGTGATTCCCATTTCCAAGATATTTCCCACAATGAAAAAGAGCATGGTATTGACAATTAATAGTATCGGCGCCAGGGTGATGAGACTACAACCGACAGAAAATCGAATCATCAATGGCCTGAGGATGGCATTGATAAATCCTAGTACGATCGCAAAACCCAAGGAAATCAGGGGGCGATTGATCGCCAGGCCGGGGACCAACAGCAAAGCGCAGATCACAGCTATTGCGGTAAAGAATGTGCGCAGGATCAACGCTATCAATTTGAATCTTCGCTTTCTTTTGGGTTATTGCTCCGAAGCCGGCGCCGAATCGGATTCAGCAGGCGCTTCTGGATTAGGATTGTTTTCATCATGAACGATTTGATTCATCAGGTTCACCGCGGTTGCTCCGGCTGCCATTTCGAAGAAATCGTCTTTTCCAGCGCCGATCGATCCATAACCACCAGGGCCGGTGCCTGTTGCCTGGATGATCTCCTTGCTTAGCGGAGCTCGCCTGACCGAAAATGCGCCGGCATTTTTTAGCTCATTCTCCAGGTCGGGTTGTTGGAGCGGGATTACAAGAACGACTAAGGCGGACATGCTCGGGCGCAAGTGGCCGCCGATCTCCCGCAACTGGTAATCGGGAAAACCGGCATCGCTCATTCTCGCGGCGAGGCCGCCGATCGCGGCTCCAATCGCGCCAGTGACAATGGCCAGCGGGCCGCCGATCAGGCCGATTGCGCCACCCACCACCCCGCCAATCACTGCGCCTTTGCTGCCACTGGTATCCCCGGTCTCGTGGATGATGAGCTTGTTATCATCATCCTTGTGCAAGGTAGCTGCTTCGACGAGCTTGAAAGCCTCAGTCTTCTGAGCTTCCTTTAACTTTCCCAGGGCCTCTTCAGCGCCTTTCTCATTCGAAAAGGTTGCTACAACTAACTCATAAGTTTCACCATTCATGAATGTATCCTCCGAAACAGGCGAGAGAGATCTATATGGCGTAGCTGGAGTGGATCTATTTAATTATAACGGGTGGTTTGATTTTGGGACAACAAATCAGCCAATTATCCACAATTAAGTATTGCAAGAGAAAAAATAAAACCCTGGATGGTCTTTTGGACGATCCAGGGTTTTAATACCAATGGATTCAAGGTGTCGCTATTCGTCAGAGCAAGAATCCTATTTTTACAGGTGACCTTTTGGGCCGGATTACCCTAACAGTCTTTTTTTATGCAGAGCGCTGACGGAATGCCTGAACAATCAAGGCGATGCCACCGATAACAGCGAAAACCGCAGCAGTCCAGACCATGGAGACACCCATGCCGAAGTCTGAGTAGTTCGCTATCAAAATGCCGCCGAAGATAATCCCCAGGACGCCGAGAATACCAGCAGACCAACCACCGCCTTTGAAAGCCATGAAGAGCAGCATAAAGCCTTCCATCAAGCCCCAAATTCCCAGAACCAAGACGAAGATTTTAGGCAGCGCCACGGCGCTGGCCACCGGGTACATCAGGATCGTCCCACCAGCCAGGATGCTTACGATCCCCATAAACAGTTTCCAACCCCACATCGAGTGGTCCTGGAACATGCTTACAAGTTCAACGACGCCTTGGAAGAGCCAATAGAAACCAAGAAAGGTAACCAAGAACAGCCAGGTATTTGCTTGTGTCTTGGCTGGCGCCCAGAGCATAACCGCGCCGAGGATGAGAACGAAAATACCTAGCGTGAGGGTTAATCCCCAGGGTCTTTGTTTTGTTGTCATTGTTGCAGTTGTCATAAAGCCTTCTCCTTTGTTAAAAAAAATTAAAAAGAATTGTTGTGTCTGCGTGCAATCCGGCGCACACATAATATATGCATTTATTTTACCTTAATCTGAGCTACTTGTCTCCATATTCGCCGGTTAAAACCCCGAAATGATCTCCTGGATACGCGGCAGTGCCTCTCGGGCGGCTTTTTCGCCACCATTAATCGCATCCATTGGCCGGTCGAAGCTGAGCAGGATGTCCAAATCCGGAGCGAGATCCGGTCTGATAACCAGGTCGGGTTGAGTGGTTTGCAAGTTCGCGGCGGTCATGGCTGAAATCATAATCATTAGGATATGGGTTATATCTTTGGCGGCTTTTGGGACGCGGGCCGGATTTAAAGGTTCGACAACAGGGGTCTCTCCCGGTTGGTTCAACGGAAAGTGGGGAAGGACATCGACCGCAATCACTCGATCGGCGCCCATGGCGCGCACCACGTCGACCGGGACGTTATTCAAGACGCCCCCGTCGACCAGTTTATAGGGTCCAAGCATTACCGGTACGAATACACCCGGGATAGAGATCGTGGCTCGGACAGCATCAACCACCTTTCCTTCGTTTAAAACCACTTCTCGCCCTGAATTAACATCGACAGCTACCAGCGAGGTGGGCAGGCGCAGATCGGCAAAAGTCAATTCCGCTCCCAGGGTCTCTGCCAGGAAGTTGTAGATCCGGCCTCCCCTTACCAGGCCGCGCATCGAGGGTCTTATGTCTACCAGGCGGATCATTTCCCGTGATTCCCCGCGTTGGACTGCAATCCTTTCGATCTCATCCGCGGGGAGACCGGCAGCAAACAGTGCAGCAACCAGCCCGCCCATGCTGGTTCCTGCTAAAAAATCTATTTTTATCCCAGCAGCAGATAAAACTTTCAAAACGCCGATATGGGCCAGACCGTGGGCGCCGCCGCCCCCTAATGCCAGACCAAGTTTTGGTATTTTTTGGCTGTTCTTTTTAGTGGTTTTTTTGGTAGCGTTCATTTCACCCTCTTAAGTTTCCAGAATAAACAGTTTGAATAGATGGATCCCCCAGGCTGGAAGATCTAAATATAGACCGCTGCTGATCAGCTCATCTCCTGGCCTTTCGTATTCAGTGCCGCCGAAATCGTCTTTAAGAAACACCTGTTTACCAGCGAGTTCTTCAAACGGCAGAACCAGGGCACACTGGCCGGGCTGGTCGGCATAGTTGACCACAACCAGGATCCGCTCTTTTGGCTCCCCTGTCCAGGCGTAGGCAATGCAGGCTTCGTGGCTGGAGTTGTTCTCCCATGCTGGTTGCGGCGAGAGCAGCTGCCAGGAACCCTGGTGGAATACATTAAGCTGTAAGCAGTTCAACAGGTGTAAATAGAACTTGGTTAATGTAGGATCGCCGCTTTCTTGAGGGCCACGACATAAATGAACCGAGATTTTTGTGCGAAACCCTTCCAATTGACCCTGGTGAAAGAAGCGCAAGCCAGGAGATAAATATGTGATCAGAGCAGCCGCCTGGTGTCGTCCAATTTCAAAGACTGCTGCGGCTCGGGCTTCGTCGTGGTTTTCGAGAAACCGGGCAGATTTTCGTTGGGATGTCTCCGCAGCGCGCAGATGTTCCATTATTTTGGCTGGGTCCTCCTGTTCAAGAAAATCATATAGGCGCTTATCATAAGCGTAGTCGAAACCCTGGTTCAATACCTTTCCTTCCATATCCCAGTACACTTCAGCCATAAAGGTAAACCCTGGGCTTA
The DNA here is from genome assembly GCA_963770655.1 of uncultured Chloroflexia bacterium. Taxonomy (GTDB): domain Bacteria; phylum Chloroflexota; class Anaerolineae; order Anaerolineales; family UBA4823; genus CAZAGA01. The sequence continues at coordinate 173,951 of CAVYQO010000011.1, forward strand.
CCTGGCGTACTGCAGCAATGGCTGCCGGCCAGAAGGGCTGGGCGGGGAATCCCCAGGTTCGTTCGAAAACTTCTGGCAAAATAAGCATGGCCATATCGCAGCGCAGCCCATCACAAAAAGGAGCAATTTTGATTAACTCAGCTTGCTGGGCGCTTTGGAGTTGCGGATTTGCATAATTCAATTGTAGGGTGTCGATCCAGCCAGGGAAGTAAGGATCACGCCCGCGAGCCAGGATTTTTTCACCGCGAACCGTTTGAACCAGGGCATAGTTTTCGGGCTCCTGGACGAACTGCGCCTCGCTGCCGCCTATATAAAATTCTGGATTTGTAGAAACCCAGGGATGGTCGGGGGCGGTGTGGTTGGGTACGAAATCCAGCATCAAGCGCAGACCATGCCGGTTGAGGCGTTCGTGCAAGCGCTGCAAGGCTGGATCGCCGCCCAGGTCGCGATGAGCGCGGTAGCCAGTTACTGCGAAAGGCGAACCGCAGATGTCGGCTTCGCTCAGATCTGGCAAGACTTTTTGATATTCGGCCAACCATGCCGGGTTCGAACGCGATAAACTCCGCCCCGCCTCGCCAGTCTGCCATATACCCAGGAAGTAAACCCATTCAAAATTAAGCCTGGCCAGCCTGTCCAAATCGGTTTCGGGGATGTCATCGAGCGTTGCGGAGCGGCCAAGCTCTGCACTGAGCTGTCTTAACCAGACACGTGTGTTCACCTGATAGAGCAGTGGATAGATCGAGGCGGGCATAGGCTTTATACATCCTCAGCTTTTGCCGGGTAATCCGGCAAAAGCGCTTCAAGACGGCGTACTCGCGGCCAGGCTGCTATCGCCAGGGTCGCCAGGAGCATTATAAACCCGGCGGTCACCAAAACCAGGCTCATCCCGCCGCCGGGCTGGCTGCTCAAGACAGCTCCCAATTGCCCTGTCCCTGAACTAGCCTCGGCTGGTTTGAGCACCTTGTCCACCAGGTACCCGGTTAGGAGGAAGGAAGTCGTCGAGCCGAGGAAGGCTAGTTGGGAGACAATCGAAAAAATCCTTCCCTGCATGTCGGGCGGTGTCTTCAACTGCAAGATGGAATTAAACAGGGCGTTCGAAACAGGCAGCGGCAGCATCAGCAAGAATAGAGATAATCCCAATCCAATGGATGAGCTCGTTACGCCAAAGATCACCAGCATCGCTCCATTTACCAGCATACCTGCCAGAAGCAGGTTGAGCCGCGGTCGCCGGCCTGGCCAGATCATGATTAAGGCTGCACCGCAAAATGCGCCGAGGCTCATCAGCCCTAAAAATAGACCGAGGATCGCCTCGTTCCCGGTGATGGTGAGCAGGTAAGGGATAGCTAGCTCGAGAGGACCGTTCAACAGAAAATAGGTCAGCGCCATATATAAGATCAAGATCAGCAGGCTGCTGGTCCTTCCAAGAAAGCTGAAACCATTCGACATTTCACGCCAGAAATGACCCTGGTCAGCCTGACCCAGTTTGCTAAGCGCTGGACTGGGAATGTGCATCAAGGACAGGGCGATTACTGCTGCCAGAAAGGTCAGCAAATCAGCAGCCAGGATACCCACAATCCCGGAGACTGCAAAGACCAGGCCAGCGAATACCGGGGCGATGACGCCGGCAAATGGAAAAGCCATCTCACGCAGAGCATTGGCACGCTCACGCTGCCCTTCGGGAACCAACACTGTGATTGCGGCATTTTCGGCCGGTCCCTGAAAGATCGCGAAAACCCCCTGGATAAATACAATCAGGTAAAGCTGCCAAAGCTGGAACTGACCACTCAAGAAACTGATAATTAGCAACACGGAACCCACTGCCTGGCCCAAGTCGGCAAAAAGCATGACTTTGCGCCGATCCCAGCGGTCCACCCATACCCCAGCCAGACTGCTGCCCAGCATCCCGGGCAGCTCATTAAAAAACGCCATTAGCATCAATGGCGTGGTGTAGCCGGTCGTTTTAAATATGTAGATTCCTACGCCGATACTGGTCATCCGGCTGCCGATGAGCGAAAGAGTCTGGGTGATAACCAGGGAGTAGAACGATCTTTGCGTGGACATCTGTTGGCGGGAAGATCGAGTCTCCAAAGAGTAAATCCGATTGTTCCTGTAGAGAACAGAATCTGTTACGGATGGCCTACCAGGCTGGAAAACTGCTCTAAGGCGGCCAAATGTTGGGATGGCGTGACGAAACCCGCGCCCATGGTATTGAAATCCAGGTGAGTCGCTCCGGCTGTCTGCCAACTTTGAACCTGGTTTAGCCAAACATCTGGATTCCCATCTCCATAAGACACGCGGGCTTCGATGCCAAAGTCAAGCATGGAACGACCATTTTCTTCCAAAACTTGACGGAGCAGTTCCAGCGCGGGGGCGGCATCCCTCCCATTGCGGTACATTGGCATCCAGCCGTCACCCAGGCGCGCAGACCGGCGAAGAGCTGCTTCAGCGTGACCGCCAAACCACAGGGGGATTGGGCGCTGCACGGGCAGCGGGCTGAGGCCAGCATCCGGGATCGTGTGCCAGCGGCCGTTGAAGCTCACCAATTCATGGGTCCACAGCGATCGCAGAACCTCCACTTGTTCCTCGATGCGCCGGCCGCGGTTGTGAAAATCCTCTCCCTGAGCCAAATATTCTACTTCGTTCCAGCCCAAGCCAATCCCCAGGCGGGTACGCCCACTGCTGAGCACGTCCAGGGTGGCTGCTTGCTTGGCAAAAAGCGCCGTCTGGCGTTGGGGCAGGATGATAATCCCGGTGACAAACTCTAGCCGGGTAGTTACCCCAGCCATAAAACTGAACAGCACCAACGGTTCGTAAAATGAGTGTTGGTAAGTATACGGACCCTGCCAACCTCCGGGACGCTCAGGATTGGCGCCTAAGATGTGATCGTAAGCCAACACCTGGTTAAAACCCAAGCTTTCAACGGTTTGGGCATAGTCTTTGATTGCAGCCGGATCGCTGCCGATTTCGGTTTGAGGAAAAACTGCGCCAAATTTCATCCCGGCTCCTTTTAACGAGAAAAAGAACGGGTATGGCAACGAGAGACCATACCCGTTCGTCTTTAAAGTTGGTAAAGACTCCCATATTTGGTCTTTAGGTAGCGGATATAGGGGTCGATGGTTAAAGACCCTCCCGTGATGCGCTCGATCAGCTCATTCGCGGTATATTTCTGGCCGTGTTGATAGATGTTTTCTGTCAGCCAACCACGCAGCACGCCAAACTCCCCATTTTGCATGTCATCCGGGATGGATGGGTGGGCTTTGACAGCTTTTTCAAAGAACAAAGCTCCCATGATATTGCCCAGGGTGTAACCCTGGAAAACGCCGCCCACAGCCCCGCCGTACCAGTGAACGTCTTGCAGTACCCCATCGCGATCGTCTGGGGCGTGGATGCCCAGGTCGGACTGGTAGCGGGCATTCCAGGCTTCGGGCAGATCATGCACCGCCAGGCTGCCTTCCAAAAGGGCTAACTCCAGGTCAAACCGGATCATTACGTGCAGATTATAGGTGACTTCATCGGCGTCGGTGCGGATCAGCGAGCGCTCAACCTTATTGATGGCGCGGTAGAAGGCGTCGAGAGAAACGTTTTTTAATTGATCTGGGAAGGCCATCTGCAATTGTGGGTAGAAAAATTCCCAAAAAGCGAGGCTGCGGCCAACCAGGTTCTCCCATAAGCGCGATTGGCTCTCATGTACCCCTGCCGAAGTCCCTTCGGCAAGCGGCGTGCCTTCCAAATCCATACGGATGCCCTGCTCATACATGGCGTGGCCGGATTCGTGGATGGTGCTGAACAAACACTCGCCCAAAAAGTTTTCTTTCACCCGCGTGGTAATGCGCACGTCGCCCAGGGAAAACTTAGTCATAAACGGGTGGTGGGTCTTATCCTGGCGACCGCGCTGGAAATCATAGCCCAACCGGCGGATGATATCCAGGCCGAATGCAAGCTGGACATCTTCGGGGAAATTATTGTGCAGACAGGCATCATCTGTGGGAGCTTGGGCCATGATCGCCTGGGCGATGGGTACGAGCTGGGCGCGCAGATCTGCGAATAACGACTGGATGGAGGCGGCTTGCATTCCTTCATCCGCCAGGTCGATGAGTGGATCGGCGATGTGGGTATAGTTGCCGATATATTCAGAATATTGGCGGCTGTACTCGATTGTTTGCTGCAGACCGGCTTCCAGGGAAGCGAAATCGTTGGCTGGACGGGCTTCGGTCCAGGCCTGGTATGTTTCGGCGGTGTGGCCAAAAAATTCCGCCAGGAACTCCGGTGGGATTTTGATTGCCTTTTCGTACTTGCGCCGGGCAACCCGGATCAAACTGGCATCGTCCGAGTCATAAGGCAGGCTCTCGCCATACGGCAACAGATCGTCGAGCAGTTTACCCACTGCGGGATCGATGAATTTTTCTTGTGAAATTCGCGCCAGGGTGGATAGCTGGCGGGCGCGGGCCGGGGCGCCTCCGGCTGGCATATACGTGGATTGATCCCAGTTCAAGACCGCCGCAGCCATCTCTAGATCGTTGATTTCGGTAAGGCGCAGTTTGAGTTCTCGTAATTTTTGCTCCATTAGAGTCTCCTTATAAAATTAACTTGTTTCGGGATTGCGATCTACACGGCACAGACGTGTGATCAGAATGTTTTCAGACATTATCAGCCGGTTGGCTGGATTCTCAGCCAGGATTGCCTGGATGCGCTGCCTGGTCTCGGTGGTTACAATGGCATCCTGATACTTTTCATCCAGAAATTCCTGAAATTCATTCATGGTGAACGCAATGGTTACGTGGGTGAAGGTTTCTTGCTGCTCCTGGCGGTACCAGCCAAGCTGGATGGCGCTGGCGATGGCTGCATCTGCCTGGGCGTACTCGATGAAATCATCACTTTCTTGAAGATACCCTGCCAGTTCAGGCGCCCCAGCTCCGCTGACCGCCAGGGTGGGAGGTTCCCCGGTGGGGTGGATATCGATCAGGATACCATTTTCTGGTAACAAATCGCTTATGATTTCGAGGGCATGAACCATGCCCGTAGGGTCCATTCATCAGAGCGACCAGGAGAGCAGAGCCAGGTCGAATTTCTCTTGATTGGCCTGGTTGTGGTAGAACTCTTCAAGCCCCAGCGCCAAGAAGCTCAGTTTCTCTTGCAAGGTTACAGGTTGAGCTTGCCTGGCTTGTTCAATCCGTTCTGGCTTGGGATCGATAGCGATTACACGGTAGGCCTGGGGGGCAATGTGCCAGGTTAACCGCCCGTCGCCGCAGCCAATTTCGAGGATTTGCTTGCCGCTAAAATCAACCAGCCGGGAAAGCGCCTGGATTTCGAGATTGTCTGGATCTAATAAAACTGTCATTTGTCAATCACCAGCCTTCGAGAGCAGTTGGAAGCTCTGCCAGGGTATGAACCGTCTGCACTTGTTCGCTGTGCTGATCACGGAAAACACCTTCATTTAACCATACTGCGCGCAAGCCTGCCATGTTCGCACCACGGATATCACTGTCCCAGTCATCACCGACCATGATGATCTGAGCGAGAGGCAACAGAAGATCGGCGATGATATGGTCAAAGAAGCGCCTGTCTGGCTTCGCATAGCCGATATTTCGATAGCAATACACCCGATCCAGGTGTTCGGCCAACCCAACCCGCTCCAGAGCGGCCCAGATTGCGGTTTCATCCGAGTCCTTGGCATTGGTGGCAACGGCCAGGAGATACTGCGGATGTAACCCGGCAAGGGTTTCTAGAGCACCCGGCAGAGCGGCGACCTGGGGCCAGTCTTTCATTTCGCCGGTAGATCCAGGGAAAACCCGCATCAGGGTATCTCCCCAGTCGAAGAGGATGGCTTTTATGACATTCCCTCCAACTGCGTCCGGATTTTTTCAGCGGTCAAGCGGTAGGCAGCCAGCTTATCTCTTTCCTTTTGCACTACCGCAGAGGGCGCTTTTTCGGCAAAGGAACCAGCCAGCAATGTGTCCAGGCGCTCGATTTGAGCCTCGGCTTCGCCAAGATCTTTCTGCAGGCGCAGGCGCTCCTCGTCCGCATCCACCAGGCCCGCCAGCGGCAGATAGATCTCCACCGGACCGGCGACCAGGGCGATATGGCCTTCGGGTTTACTGGGGAGTGAAGCGGCAACCTTTAAATCGGCCAGCTCCAACCCGGCCAGGGCGGCGATCACTCCGGCTTGCTCGTGCAGCAGGCTGATCCGCTCAGCCGTTACCAGGATGGCGGGGACCTTTTTCCCGGGTTTGACGCCTTTTTCAGAGCGAAGATTGCGCACGGCGCGCACCAGCTCCTGAATCAGGCTGAAGTCAGCCGTCTTTTGCGGCTCCCATGCTTCTTCAGGGCGCGGCTCCGGCCATTTTGCGATGATCAGGGCGGGCGCGTCCAAGCGGTGATCCAGGTTTGTGGCAGCCAGCGCAGCCTTTAAGAAACCCCACAATTCTTCGGTTACAAAAGGTACAAAAGGATGGAGCAGCCGCAAGGAAATATCCAGGACCCGCGCCAGGGTCTCGGCAGTGCTGCGGGCGCGATCCCCACCCATTTCTAGCTGCCCCTTAGCAATTTCCAGGTACCAATCGGCGAACTCAGCCCAAAAGAAATCGTAAATCTGGCGCCCGGCCTCGCCAAACTGGTAGCTCTCGAACAGGCGGTTGACTTCCCGTACCAGGGTTTGCAGGCGCGACCAGATCCACGAGTTGGCCAGCGTCCATACCGAGGCAGCCGGATCACCCGGCGAATTGCGTTCGCTGTGCTCGACTCCCTGGATTGCTGAGAGTACAAAGCGGGTGGCATTCCACATTTTGTTGGCGAAATTGCGGTTCGCCTCGACTTTTTTGATGCTCAAGTTCATATCGTTGCCGGGGGTCGAGCCCACCAGCAGGGTGAAGCGCAGGGCGTCCGTACCGAGCTCATCCATCACGGTCAATGGATCGATTACGTTACCATAGGATTTGCTCATCTTGCGGCCATGCTCATCGCGGATCAGGCCGTGCAGGTAAACCGTGTGGAAGGGCGGCAGGCCGGTAAACTCCAGCCCGTCCATAATCATGCGTGCCACCCAGAAGAACAGGATGTCGTAGCCTGTTTCCAGCACGGAGGTGGGGTAGAAATACTTATAATCGGGTGTTTCTTCCGGCCAACCCAGTGTAGAAAACGGCCACAAACCGGACGAGAACCAGGTATCGAGCACATCGGGATCCTGGAGTAGATCCTGGCTGCCGCAAGTGCAGGCCGTGGGGTCCTGGCGCGAGACAATCTCTGCGCCGCACTCCTGGCAGTACCAGACCGGGATGCGGTGACCCCACCAAAGCTGGCGTGAGATGCACCAATCCTGGATATTTTCCAGCCAATTGTAGTAGACCTTGGTGAAGCGTTCGGGCACAATGCGTACTTGCCCATCCCGCACAGCCCCTAAGGCGGCATCGGCCAGGGGCTGGATGCGCACAAACCACTGGGTGGAGACCATCGGCTCGACGATCTCACCCCCGCGCTGCGAACGGGGTACATTTAAAGTGTAGGGTTCTTCTTTGAGCACCAGTCCGGCCGCTTTCATGTCAGCCCAGAGGCGCTGCGCGCGCCTCGAAACGGTCTAAGCTGTGATAGGGGCCGCCGTTCATATTCACGCAAGCTGCTTCGTCAAGGATGGAAATAACCGGCAGACCATGGCGCTGTCCGATGGCATAATCATTTGGATCGTGGCCTGGGGTGACCTTCAGCGCGCCACCGCCGAACTCCTGGTCGACGTATTCGTCGCCGATCACCGGGATGCGCCGCCCCAATATCGGGACGATAACTTCGCCTCCGATATACTTCTGATAGCGCGGATCATCCGGGTGGACTGCCACGGCTGTATCGCCAAGGATTGTTTCGGGGCGGGTAGTCGCCACCGGCAGGTATTCACCTGCGGCGATCCCGGCTTGGGCATCGGGTACGAGCATGTACTTGAAGAAGTATAAGGTACCCGGTTCTTCTGAATATTCCACTTCAAGGTCGGAGACGGCGGTTTTCAGGCCTGGTGACCAGTTGATCAGGCGCGGGCCGCGGTAAACCAGGCCTTTCTCATATAGGCGGACGAAGGCTTCGCGCACGGCGCGAGATAGGCCAGCATCCAGGGTGAAACGCTCTCGTTCCCAGTCGCAGGAAGCTCCCAGGCGGCGGATCTGCCGGGTGATAATCCCGCCGTATTTTTCCTTCCACTCCCAGGTGCGGCGCACAAACTCCTCTCGCCCGAGCGCCTCGCGGGATATGCCCTGGCGAGCCAGCATTTTCTCCACCTGGAGCTGCGTGGCAATCCCAGCATGATCGCTGCCAGGCACCCACAGCGTTGGAACTCCTTTCATGCGCTGGTAGCGAATCATCAGATCTTCCATCGAGACAAACATGGCATGCCCGAGATGCAGCTCGCCGGTGACATTGGGCGGTGGGATCGAGATCACGAATGGGCGCCGATCGGGGTCAAAACCAGGTTGGTTGGGATCGTTGGTTGGCTTGAAATAACCGTTGGCCTCCCAGAGTGCATAGATACGCTGCTCGGTTGTTTTGAAATCGTAGGCTTTTGGTAAGGTTGGATCGGGCATGATTACTCCATCGTCGATAAAATTCAGTAGGGTGCTATTATAGCAGGAGCGATATCGTTTCGTTTTGGAAACCACCTGACGTAAGCAAAGTCAATATCAATTCGATATGCTACCCAAAGCCGCCTGGTAAGTGCTGCGGCGGACGGGTTGCAGGGTTTTTATGCCAAAAGCTACACCTACAACGCCGGAACCGGCAACCTGGCGAGCCAGGCTTACAATATTGACAGGATATATTCATCGCTTTGGAAGAGTGCATTTCCTTCCGGTTGTTCTTTTGGATTGATCTCAATCCTGCGAGCCCGGCAGACACTCGTCAAATCGGGGATGGCAGAACGAAATTGGGCAGCCAGCTCCTTATCGCTGGTGCTGAGGTACAGCTCTTCAATCTCGCTGCCCAGGGATAGGCTGCGTTCGCTCTTATAGCGCCGCACCGTGGTGGCGATTTCCACCAGGCGCTCGCCAGTCCTGATTGCCCAGTCATTCATTCGACCTGGCTCTAACAGCGGCCAGGCTGAGGTATGGATTGAGACCGCGCCCTCTGCCTGGACAAATAAGCCCTGGTAGATCTCTTCGGTGATGTATGGAAACAGCGGGGCGAAAAGTTTTATGATCGTCAGCAGGGCCTTCCACAGCGTAAAGCGCGCCGCCGGGTGCTGCGGGTGTTCGGGGTCGTATAAGCGCTGCTTAGCCATTTCTAAATAGTTGTCCGCCAGCTCGCGCCAGAAGAAATTCTCGCTCTCGCTCTTGGCTGCAGCATATTCGCCGGCCTGAAACAGCTCGCTTACCCGTTCGATTAACTGATTCAAGCTGGCCAGGAGCCAGCGGTCAGCCGGGGTAAAACGCAGGCTTTCGGGATCAGCCTGGACTGGTTCGAAACCATCCAGGAAGCGTTCGCTGAAACGAGCCACATTCCACAGCTTGGTAACCAGTTTGGAGCCGAGCTGAATTTTTTCTTCGCTGATTACTGCATCTTTACCCGGTCCGGTGCTGGCCGCCCAGTAACGCGCTGCGTCGGCGGAATAGCGCTCGATCATCTCCAAGGGCGGCAGCGGTCCGCCGCCGCGGCTTTTGCTGATCTTGCCCATCCCCTCACCGGCAATCCCCCATCCGGAGATTAACACCTCTTTCCAGGGCAGCGCTCCAAAATGGTAATAGGATTTAACAATCGTGTAAAAAGCCCAGGTGCGGATGATCTCGTGGGCTTGCGGGCGTAGCGAGAACGGGAAAACCTGATGGTAAATACTTGCCTGCTCATCCAGCCAGCCTCCGACGATCTGTGGGCTGAGCGAGGAGGTGGCCCAGGTGTCCATTACGTCCGTTTCGGGGATGAAATCGACGCTGCCGCAGACACATGGTTTCAGCGGTTTATCCACGCCTGGATCGACGGGCAGTTGATCTGGCTCGGCAAGGCTGACTGCGCCGCAGGCCTGGCAGTACCAGACCGGAAAGGGCACGCCAAAATAACGCTGGCGCGAGATGCACCAATCCCAATTAAGATTTTCCACCCAGGCCCGGTAGCGCGCCTGCATGTGCTCTGGCTGCCAGTGAATTTGTTCGCCAGCCTGGATTAGCTCGGCCTTGTGCTCCAGGACGTTGATAAACCACTGCCGGGCGACAATGAATTCTACCGGGGTGTCGCAGCGCTCGTGGACGCGCACCGATTGCAGGGTGGGTTGGCGGGCAGTGAGCAGACCCTCCGCCTCAAGGGCAGCACAGATCTGGCGGCGGGCGGCGGCAACCGGCAGCCCGGCAAAGCTCCCGGCCGCTTGGGTCATCTTTCCATCCGAGCCGATGGCTTCGACCAGCGGTAAATGATGGGTGTACCACCAGCTCACATCTGCGCTATCGCCAAAGGTGCAGCACATCACCGCGCCAGTGCCTTTTTCGGGGTCGGCGGCCGGGTCAGCCAGGACAGGCACTCGCTGGCCGAACAGCGGCACGCCGAGCTCTCCCCCGATCAGATCTTGATAGCGCTCGTCATCTGGATGGACGAATACTGCTACGCAAGCGGGGAGCAGCTCGGGGCGAGTGCTGGCAATCGCCACGTGCCCACCCTCGGATCGCGGAAAAGATAAGGTAACGAACTCGCTTTGCCGCTCGATGTCGTTCAGCTCGGCCTGGGCAATTGCAGTTCGGCATTCAGGGCACCAGATAGCCGGCGCTTGACGCTGGTAAGCCAATCCTTTTTGAAATAAATCGATGAAAGAGAGCTGGGAAGTGCGCCGTGAGCGCTCATCGATGGTGCGGTATGAATAGCGCCAGTCTATCGATAGCCCCAGGCGCTGCCAGAGATGTTGGTAGTCGGCTTCGGCTTGCTCGCTGACCAATAAACATTTTTCGATGAACTCGCGCCTGCCTACTTGCCGGGCAGTGATCCCCAGGCGCTTTTCGACGAGCCGTTCGGTGGGCAGGCCGTTATCATCATAACCCATCGGGTAAAAAACGCGCCGCCCGTTCATGCGCCAGAAGCGGGCCAGGAAATCGGCATGGCTGTAGGAGTAGACATGTCCCAGGTGTAAATTGCCCGAAACCGTGGGAGGAGGGGTGTCGATGGAATAAACCTCTCCAACGCCTGCCGGAGAAAAATGATACACGCCAGTTTCATGCCAGTGCGCCATCCAGCGCGGCTCAGCTTCCTGGGGTTTGTAGGTTTTGGCCAACATGTCTGCCTCCTTTAAAAATAAATAGTCTTTCGTCCTTACGGGGACGAAAGACTGATGCTTTCGCGGTACCACCTCGCTTCACCGGGTGTGAACCCGGCGCTCTCTCCCTGACGGGCAACCTACTGCCGTACAGGGCAGCGCGCTAACGGGCGCACCCGTGCCGATCTACTGAACCGATGGTTTCGATCGTTCTGCGGCAGCCATCCCGGGCGACATTCAGCGGAGGTTTGCTGTGGGGGTTTTCAGCCGGCGACCGCTCCTTCTCTGCCAACCAACCAGCCGCTTACTCCTCCCGGTTGAGGTTTCTATTCTTTTTCTTCGTTTGAAAATTATACCTGCTTTTATACAGCCGGGCAACCTAAGTATTAGATTAATGTTTCTTGCTTTTCAACCAGATTTATGCTTTAATTCACAATCCTTGATACCCACAACTACATTTTTTCAGATTTCTTACCTGGAGAATGCTTTGGTCCGTTATTCTCCTGGCGGTTAGGGATGGTTCGATGATCCAACGTGAACGCATTGCGGATAATGTTTACTCGTTTCAAAGCGAGGTTTATGCCCAGGTGACTGCCGGAGCTGTGATCGGCCCGAGTTGGGCAGTTGTGATTGATACCCTGGCCTTACCCGAAGAGACACTGGCGATTCGTGATTTTATCGAGCAAGAGCTAAGCGTGCCAGTGCGCTATGTGATTGATACCCACAGCCATGCCGATCATGCCTGGGGCAACTGCTTTTTCCCAGGCGCGACAATTATCGGGCACAGCTTGTGCCGGGGTTATCTGGAGGCCAATCGCCCGACGCTTGAAGATGTCCGCCGCCAAAATCAATCTTACCGCAACGTGCGCATGGTTCTACCCCAAATGACCTTTGACCAGGGGATTATGAACCTGCGCGTTGGTAAAAAGACTTTGACCTTGATGCCAATGCCCGGTCACAGCGATGACAATCTCGCCATTCTGGTTGAGGAAGACAGGGTCCTGTTTGCCGGTGATGCCGCCATGCCGCTGCCCTACATTGTTGATGGCGAGGTGGATGACCTTGCTGTTTCGCTTAAAAAAATGGGTAAAATGGGCTTGGAAAATATCATTCAGGGTCATGGAGATATCGTATTGCGCGGCGAGATCGATAATTTCATTAAAGATAACCTGGCATATTTATCCAATATAAAAAAAGTTGTCCGCAAAGCCTCCCGCCGCCGGTATCCCCAAGAAATTTTGGATGAGACAACAGTCGAGTCGTGCGGTAAGAGCCGGGTGCTGATCGGTGGGTTGGCAGGTGAGCTGCATCGCCGCAACCTTCGCTCGCTGTATCGCAAGTATTATGGCGAAATACCGGTTGCATCGGATGACGAAGATGATGAATATTATGATGAAGAAGATGATACGGATGATGAAGACTGAAAAAAGGCCGGGAAACCGGCCTTTTTTTATGGCTTATTTTTCTTGCGTTTCGCCCGCCAACCCACCAGGCGCTCGGTTCCATTGAACAGGCGGACAATGTTTGGCCGCAGGGCGATGATTAAGATGATTTCGGCCAGGATCCCATATACCGCATATTGCCAGGGTGAAGCGCCAATCCAGGCGCGGTAGGCAAATACCACGATAGCCATGGCGGCAAAGCTCATCGTGGCAACCGAAGCATAGCCTATTCCAAAAAGAATCAGCAAACCCGTAGGGATAATAATGAGGGCGCTTGGCCACCACAGCCCGGCTGCGCCGCCCACCGTGGGTGCTCCTCCAGCGCCGCCGCGCAGGCGCAGTGCGCCTTTTTCGTTGCGCTCGGCGAGAAATATCGAATAGTTGTGCCCCAAAATGGCAGCCACTGGGGCTAATACCTCGATCCAAACACCCCAGGGGACCACGTCGGCCGGAACCAGCAACCGCGCCAGCCATACCGTGATCACTCCCTTAAGAAAATCCATCACGGCGGTGGCGGCGCCTGCCTGGAACCCGGCGGCTCGAAACGCATTGGTGCCGCCAGTGCGCCCACTCTCCACCTGGCGAAGATCCTTGCCGCTCAACAACTTCACAAAGAGCAAGCCAAAGGGAATGGAGCCGAGTATGTAGGAAATTGCTAGAGTAAGTAAACTAAGGATAAAATACATAGAATTGGTCATTTAGTGGACGAATTTTATTATTTACAATAACACATACGATTCGTTTTGGTTGCTCAAATCCGGTTTTAACGGACCAATAATGCTGAAGCCCAGAAGATACCCAGAATGACAGCCGGTTCAATCCAGGCTTCCCGAAGGACGCGATGATCGCTCAAACTCCCGAGTAAATTGGTCAGGCTATAGGTGGCGCCCACTAGGGCAAGGGCATAGCTGACAGGTGGAATGGGCCAGTAGTGTAGCGCTGCGATGAGCTGGCCTATCAGCAGCATCACGATCCCTGTTTGGAGTAAAGCCCACTTTCCATGAAGGCGGAGGTGTAAGGTGCGCAAACAGATCGCGCCGGCTGCCAGGGTCAAAGCGGGCAAGATCAGGAAAAGACGAACGTTGGCGTACCGTAGGCTGGCAGCCAGGATCAAATACAAAGTAAAAGAGACCACCGTCAAACCGGCGCTGGCGAGCGGTTGGCGAGCGTCGTTGGCGTCGACGACGATGTACTCTGCAATCAAAACCAAAGTCAAAATCAACCCGCCCAGGATGAAACCAGACCACCAAAGGATTCCCAGAGGCAGTTGGTACAACGGCGCGCCGATCACCCAGGCAGTTAACGTCGGTATTAAATAATGCTCGACTTGAAAATGACTTCCGGCAGCGGGATGTTCTTGAATCAGCCAGGCAGCTCCCACCGCAGCCAGGCCAGCTACCAAAAAGGAGACCAGGGTGCGCAGGTTGATTTCAAGCGAGATAAACAGGCCGGGTAACTGTAAGGCCAGGCTGCTCAAAGGGAGATCGATGAAGCGGGTCAGGGCGTAAGCCAGAAGCATCGTCGCGGCGATGATACTCAGCCGGTCAAAATCAGGCAAATAACGCGGTTTGCTGCTGCTTTGCACGCTCGGATTCTAACCTTCTCTTGCTGAACTGCCAATAGGTTGGCGTAATTGGTTACGCTCCTTCCTGGACACGCCTTGCGTGCACACGCCTTGGTGCACGCAAGGCATGCACACTTGACAGGGCTTCCAAAATCAAATAGGATTTATGGTATAACGGTTGAAAGAGGATAAGATGCGGATTGGGATGCTGGCAGACATTTATAAACCATATGTGAGCGGGGTAACCAGCTATATATCTCATAGCAAGCGATATCTCGAAGGAATTGGTCATGAAGTAATGGTTTTCACTTTTGGGAACCAGCATTACCAAGACGAAGAAACCCACGTATATCGCGCTCCCGGAATTCCCACGTTTTTTGAAGGTTACTATTTTGGGTTTATCTACCCCATGGAGATTCGCCAAATTCTCCAATCTATGGATGTTGTCCACGTCCATCACCCCCTCATTAGCGGGCGGTTGGCGCTGCGTTACTGTCGGCCGGTAGGGATTCCAATTATTTATACGAACCATACTCGCTATGACACGTATGCAGATGTATTTGTGTCTGGCCCTGCCCACCAGGCTTCGCTCGAAATTATGAAGACGTATATGGAAGATTTTTATAACAAAGTCGACCTGGTGGTGGTTCCATCTGAGACCACAAAAACGGACTTAAAAAAATTCGGCTTGCCCGAAAGCGCTGAAGTTGTTCCACATGGACTTGACCTGACCTTATTTAATATCCAGGCTTCTGCAATTCCACGCCAGAATATTGGTTTTACCTCGGAAGATATTTTAGTGGTGTATGTCGGCAGGCTGGGAGCGGAGAAAAATCTCCCATTCTTATTGCACGCATTTCAAATCGCCCAACACTCAATACCACAGCTCGGTCTGTTGCTGGTGGGAGATGGGCCAGCCCGGCGTAATTTGGAGAACTTGGCGAACGAACTGGAAATTTCCACGAGAGTGCGCTTTGTGGGGACAGTTCCGCATACGGATTTGCCAGGATATTACCGGGTGGGCGATATTTTTGCATCCACTTCGCTAAAAGAGGCTTTTGGTTTCACTCTGGTTGAGGCGATGGCATGCAATCTCCCAGTAATCACCCTCGATACAGCCTGGACAAGGGAGCTTATCCAACCCGATGTTAGCGGATACCTGTGTGCGGATGACCTGGATGAATTTGGGTGTAGGTTGGTTGAGATGGCCAAAAATCCGATGATGAGGCAGCGAATGGGATACAATGCCCAAAACGCCTCGCGAAAATTTACACTAGCCCAATCGATGGATACGATGGTTTCTCTCTATCAGCGCTTGCTTGATGCTCGCCCAGAACCTGATTAAATATCGAGCGAGCCAACAAGAAAGGGTCTTATGAAAATCGGGATGATGGTTGATATTTATAAGCCACATATTAGCGGCGTTACCAACTATATCGTTGTTAATCAAACGCGCCATGGAAGCCGCTGGACACGAAGTATACGTGTTCACCTTTGGCGGGATGGATTATCCTGACGATGAGACCAATATCATCCGTTCGCCAGGGATCCCTCTGGCTGTTAAGGGCTACAGCTTCAATATGCGCTACACACGCCAGGCGCGTAAGCTGCTGCAGACCATGGATGTGGTTCATGTCCACCATCCTTTTGTCAGCGGCTCGCTGGCATTGCTGTACTGCAAATCGAAAGGTATACCGGTAATTTTTACCAACCACACTCGTTACGACTTATATGCCCAGGCTTATATTCCGGTGCTGGCGGATGTCTTTGGCGACCTGGCAATGGGTGGTTATCTGCCGGCGTTTGCGCGCAATGTTGATTTGGTGATTTCTCCATCAGCAGGGATGCGCGATGTTTTGATCAAAGCCGGGGTGGATGCTCCGATCGATGTCGTACCCAACGGGATCGATTTAAGGCCATTCCGCAATCCTGTTGAGCCGTTCAACCGGTCCATCTTAGGTTTTACTGAACAAGATGTACTGATTTATTACGTAGGTCGCCTTGGACCCGAAAAGAACGTCGATTTATTGCTGCATGCCTTCAACGCGGCCTGCCAGGCCTATGATCGCTTAGGTTTGGTGCTGATCGGTGAAGGACCCGAACGGGAAAACCTGACAGCCTACGTCAACCAGGAAGGCCTCCAGGGGCGGGTGCATTTCACGGGCCTGGTACCTTATGACGATATGCCCCGCTTCATGGCGATGGCAGATGCCTTCGCCACGGCCTCGGTGACCGAGGTGCATCCTTTCACAGTCATCGAAGCCATGGCTTCGGGCCTACCGGTCTTGGGGATTCGTTCACCAGGAATTAGCGATAGCATCCAGGATGGGCGCAATGGCTATCTGTGCCCTAGCGAAGATGTTTGCCTGTTCACAGCCAGGTTAATGCGCCTGGCGATGGATGTGGATCAGCGCAAAGCAATGGGCAGCGGCTGCGCGGGTTGACTCCGAACAATTTGCAATTGAACGTACCATGCAAATGATGCTAGAACGCTATCACCTGGTCATTGAGCGGAACCAGGGGCGGAAAATATTGGGCAGCGTCCGGCGACCGGCCAGGAGGCAGTGAGCTTTGGTGAAGACCTATCGCCAGAAATTGGGCAAGTGGGGTGAAGAGCTGGCCGTTGAATATCTCATCGAGCGGGGGTATTCGATCATGGGGCAAAACGTGCGCACGCCGTATGGTGAGATCGACGTGATTGCCCAACAACAAGAGCCGCCCTGTGGGGAAAGCCCACCCCGGGCGGTGGTAGTTTTTGTTGAGGTAAAAACACGCTCCTCGACCGCATATGGATTTCCCGAAGAAGCGGTCACCCGCGAGAAACGAGCCCATATGCTGGCGGCAGCCCAAGGCTATCTGCAAATTCACCCTGAGCTTCTAGATGGTTGGCGGATCGATGTGATTGCCATCCAGCGCAGCGGGTCTAAGAGCGCGCCTGAAATAACCCATTTTGAAAATGTCCTTGGTTGAGGCTTTTCTCCTCCCTGAAAATAGCAGCCGTCCGGGGGATAAACGCTTGCCACTGGTGATGATCGTTGGACCAACGGCTGTGGGGAAGACGGAGCTGTCCATCCAATTGGCTCAGATGTTGGCCGGCGAAATCGTCTCAGCCGATTCGCGCCTGTTTTACCGCGGTATGGACATCGGCACAGCCAAGCCAACCGCGGCTGAGCGTGCCCGTGTGCCGCACCATTTGATCGATGTCGCCAACCCAGATGAAACGTGGAGCCTGGCGACATTCCAGGAGCGAGCCTTTCAGGCTATCGCGGAAATTCATTCTCGCCTGCGTCTGCCATTTCTGGTAGGGGGGACTGGTCAATACCTGCGCGCGGTCGCACAGGGCTGGCAGGGGCCGCGGGTTGGGCCAGATCTGCGCTTGCGCACGGTGCTGGAAGCATGGGCTGCTCAAATTGGTCCGGAGGGGTTGCATGCTCGCCTGGCGTGGTTAGACCCCGAAGCCGCGGCGAAGATCGACCCACCCAATCTGCGTCGCACCGTACGCGCTCTGGAAGTCATTTTTACCACCGGTCAGCTTTTTTCGGCGCAGCGTCTGCAGGGTACGCCGCCTTACCGGCTTCTGACTATAGGGCTGCTGCGCCCGAGACCTGAAATCTATGCGCGCATCGATGAACGTATTTCGGCGATGCTGCGCGCCGGACTTGTGGATGAAGTTCGCAGTCTGCTGGCTTTAGGCTATTCGCCTGAGCTGCCCTCCTTCTCCGCCATCGGATACTGCGAGATCATCAGCTATCTTCAAGGGGAGATCAGCCTGGAAGAGGCGGTGAACTTAATCCAGCGCAAGAGCCGGATCTTCGTACGCCGCCAGGCGAATTGGTTCAAATTATCCGATCCAAATATCCACTGGGTGCAGGCTGGCCCTGAAGCGCTCGATGAAGTTAGCCGCCTGATCCAGTTATTCGTATCGCCAGCCTGAGCGGGTTATTGGCCTGGAAAAGATTTGACAAGGAGATTATTTCCCTCTATACTATCCATAATACAATTGAATTTTTCCCGGTTAGGCAACATTTTAAAGTGGAGGCGGAGATGGAAGACAGACCTTGGCTGAAGTTTTATGACGAAGGCGTGCCTGAAACGATTGATTATCCCCCGGTGACTCTCTTTTATTTCCTGGAAGATGCTGCACGTAAATATCCAAATAATCCTTGTACGATCTTTAAGGGGGCAGTCATTACGTATAAGGAAATGAACGATTTGACCGATCGTCTGGCAGCCGGGCTGGCTGAGATGGGGATCAAAAAAGGCGACCGGGTTGGAATATTCATGCCTAATACTCCGCAGTTTGTAATGGCTTACTTCGCTGTGCTAAAAATCGGCGGGGTGGTCGTGGCCACCAATCCACTCTACAGCCCGCGGGAGATCGAACATCAGATCAATGATGCTGGGGTTGAGGTCATGTTGGTGATGAGCAATTTCTACAACCTCATCAAACAAGTACAGCCAAATACTAAAATCCGCACCCTGGTAGTCAGTAACCTTAAAGAAACCTTGCCGCCAGTCCTTGCTTTCCTTTTTACATTGACAAAAGAAAAGAAAGGCGGTTTCCGCGTGCAGTTGGGCGAAGGGGATGTCTGGATGCAGGATCTGATCGCCCGCAATAAACCGGAAAACCGCCCGAAAGTCGAGGTAGGGCCAGAGGATACCGCCTTGTTCCAATACAGCGGCGGTACCACCGGTGTTTCCAAAGCTGCAGTGGCTCTGCATCGCAACCTGGTAGCAAACTCGCTGCAGATCCGGCATTGGATGCCCAGCGCCATTGATGGAAAGGAAACTTTCTTAATGGCAATTCCCTTATTTCATGTATACGGCATGGTGGCCGGGATGTGCTTTGCCATGCGGATCGCCTCCTCAATGGTCATGATCCCAAATCCACGTGATTTGGGAGATGTCCTCGAAAGCATACAAAAATACAAGGCGAGCATCTTTCCAGGTGTGCCCACCATGTATAACGCCATCAACAACCACCCGGATGTTAAGGCAGGCAAGTATAACCTGAGCACGATCAAAGCCTGTATTTCAGGATCGGCCCCGCTGCTGCGTGAGACCAAGGAAAAATTTGAAGCGCTCACTGGTGGCAAGCTGGTCGAGGGCTTTGGGATGTCCGAAGCGCCAACCGCGTCGCACTGCAACCCCTTGTTCGGGGAAAACCCGGTGGGTTCGATCGGCCTGCCCCTGCCCGATATGGAATGCCGTATCATTAGCCTGGATGATGAGGTGACAGTGATGCCGGTGGGCGAAATTGGCGAGCTGGTGATCCGCGGCCCCAATGTTATGAAGGGTTATCACAACATGCCCACCGAAACCGCAAACTCGCTGCGCGATGGCTGGCTATATTCAGGCGATATCGCCCGGATGGATGAACACGGCTACTTCTACATTGTCGATCGGAAGAAAGAGTTGATCAAACCCGGCGGCTACCAGGTTTGGCCGCGTGAAGTCGAGGAAGTGATCGCAGCGAACCAAAAAGTGCTCGAAGTAGGCGTGGCAGGTGTGCCGGATCCTTACCGCGGCGAGACCGTCAAAGCCTGGGTGGTGCTCAAGCCAGGCGAAACCGCCGACGAAAAGGAAATCCAGGAGTGGTGCGCGGACAAACTGGCCAAGTTCAAAATCCCAACCCAGGTGGAGTTCCGTGATGAACTGCCCAAGACCACCGTAGGTAAGATTCTGCGCCGCGAGCTGGTGCGCCAGGATAAAGAAAAAGTCAAATAGTCGTTGACGCTGTTATTGGAGCATGGTAGAATTCGCTCGCTCCTGACGCCCCCATCGTCTAGTGGCCCAGGACACGGCCCTCTCAAGGCCAAAACAGGGGTTCGAGTCCCCTTGGGGGCACAGAAAATCCGCCATAAATTCGGCGGATTTTTTATTTATTAGTCGAGTGTTACTCCCAACGAAATATCTTCAGTGAGATAACAATTCCCAGGATGAGCATGGCTGCCAAGACCCCGACATCCAACAAATGTTCTCCCCAGGCTTCGCCCACCCAAAGGCCGCGCAGCAGATTAACCACATAAGTCAGAGGCAGGAAGGCCGAGAATTTCTGAACGGTCGCAGGCATCAGCTCGCGTGGCCAGGCAGCCCCGGAGAGGATTAACATCGGGTAGAGCAACACCATGGCGACGATCTGGGCAGTTCGGGCTGTAGGCATGATACCCGCCAGGATGAATCCAATCCCGAAGAAACTCAGGCTGCACAGGATGAATCCGCCTAGTACGCTGAATGCGCTGCCCTCAAAGCGCACATCGTAGACCAGCTTCCCGGCGGTGATCAGCAAGAGCATGCCCAGGCAGGTCATAACGAAGACGACGACGACCTGGGCTGCCATAACAACCAGAGGGCTGACCGGGGTGGTGCGCAGACGGCGCAGGATGCCGTTCTCCCGATAGGCAGCCATGGTGATGGTGACCGACATCAAGCCTGTAATCCCGATTACCATGGTCGTGAATGCCGGGATCAATGCAGTGATTGCTCCCTGGCTGTCGAATCCCGGTGGAGGGGTGTTGCCGTAGATGCTGCCGAAGATGAACAGCATCATCAAGGGGAACACCAGGGTGAAAAAAGCGCCGACCGGCTCACGCAGAAACAGCTTGGCTTCCACCCAGGTCATTTTCAACAGACTTTTCATCTTTCACCTCACTCTCTCATCTCACGGCCGGTCAGGCTCAGGAAGACATCTTCCAGTGTTGGCTCCTCGGTGCGCAGGTCTCGAAATTGAACTCCTTGCGAACTCAACAGGTTGACCACCTCGCTAACCAGCGGGACTTCCCGGCGGTACCTGGAACTAATGGTCACCCGCTCCCCCTGGACATCGATCCTGGTCTCGCCAGGGAGGGTTTTTGCAAACCCTGCGGGCAGAGCCCGGTTAATACTAAAGATGATGCGTTCCTCAGCCCCCAACCCGCGGATTAGAGCTGCGGGCGTGTCCAGTGCTACGATCCGGCCGTGATCCAGGATGGCTACCCGGTCGCACAGTCGCTCTGCCTCTTCCATAAAGTGGGTGGTCAACAGGACGGTCTTGCCTCGAGAGCGCACGTCTTGCACCAGGTCCCAGATTGCATGACGGGCTTGCGGGTCGAGACCGGTGGTCAGCTCATCCAGAAAAACCAGTTGTGGGTCCGGCAGAAGCGCCAAGGCGATGAACAGGCGCTGTTTCTGGCCGCCAGAGAGTTTCGAGAAAGCTGTATTGCGCTTCTCTTCCAGACCGAGCTGCACCAGCAGCTCCTCCCAATCGGCTGCTTTGGGGTAAAACGAGGCGTACAGATCGAGCGCTTCCCAGACCTTCATCCGGTCTGGCAAATTGGACTGTTGGAGCTGCATCCCGGTGTGGAGTCTCAGGGTCTGGCCGTCAAGTTGCGGATCGACGCCCAGGACGCGTACTATTCCGCCATCGGGTTTGCGCAGCCCTTCCAGGCATTCGATCGTAGTGGTCTTGCCGGCCCCGTTCGGTCCGACCATCCCGAAGATCTCTCCCTCGCTGACTTCGAACGAGATTTCGTCTACGGCGACTGTCGCGCCGTAGGTCTTACTCAGTTTTTCGACACAAACGATGGCGTTCATATTTTCCTCACTTGCCCTTTAAAATCGACTCCAGGGCGGCTACGTGCTCCTGGAAAACCTGACGTCCCGCTGGGGTGGCGGAAATAAAGGTGCGCGGCTTGCGCTCGACAAAGGTTTTATTGGCGACGATATAACCAGCCTCTTCCAGCTTGCGCAGATGGGCGCCCAGGTTGCCATCGGTCACCTCCAGCAGATTGCGCATGTAGGTGAATTCAACTTCGACCGCTGGCTCCAGGGCGACCAGAACGGCCATAATGCGCAGACGCACCGGCTGGTGGATAGTTTCGTTTAATTCAGGCATAGCTCACCACCTGGTACGGATGTACAAGCCAAGCGCGATCATCCCACCGCCACCCAGGACAGCCATCCAGAGGTAGTAAAAGTCAGGAAGCAGAAAATAGCCGATCAAAATCAAGGCGATGATAAAAATGCCCGGCCAGACGGAAGTGAAAGATAACAGCAGTCCCATCACCATCCAGCCGACCATAACGAACAGGATTATGAGCGTGGTCAGTTGTTTTCCGTCGAGCGGCCAGGCGACTGAGATTGCAGCGATACAGTAAACCGCCAGGAGCAGCCAGATCAGACCGATACGCTTTGCCGTTGCATTTGCCGACGGGCTGCGCACGCGCTTGCTCCTGCGGCTGCCCAACATGGCTGCCAGAGCGCTGCCAAGGATACTCAGTCCGATCCAAATATAGGCGACGATCATACCGGACAGGAACTGGGTGCAGGTGAACCCGATCAGCCATACGATGCCGGTAATGATCAGGGAGATGTGGGCGCCGCTGTCGGCAATCGAGCGGCGGGTCTTCTCGGTCATACTCTGGATATCTGCAAGGGCTTCTTCGGCTTCGGTTGGGGAGACTTTCATGATTACTCCTTTAGAGTTGTGTGAAATACAGAGAACTCTATAATACAGAGTATTATAGAGCAAACAAGTCTAGATGTCAAGCCCCCGAGAGTGATAGAATTCTGGTGGGAGAAGAAACTGGATACAACCCATGCGGATCAGATTTCGAAATTACAACCAGTCAGATGATTACCAGCTTATAGATCATTTTCTCATCGAGCACTACCAGCCGCAGAACCAGGATCGCAACTGGATTGAGCCGATCTGGGAATACATGCAATACCACCCCGCCCTGGATCGTTCGGCCCTGGAAAAGATAGGGATGTGGATGGTTGATGGGAATATCGTCGCCGTGGCTCATTATGAATTGTCGTTAGGCGAGGCGTTCTTTCAATTTCACCCAGGCTATCGACATCTACGCCAGGAGATGCTCGACTATGCCGAAGAAAACCTGTACGGCATGTCGAAAAAAGACGGAAGCAAGTATCTATCTGCCTATGTTAACGATAACGATGAGGCGTTTATTTCACTGGTCAAGGAGACGCGGTTATACCCGAGATGATGAACGCATCCGACCGATGTATCAGTTCGTAATTCCTAATCAGTTTCCTTCCATCCATTTACCAGATGGATATCGCCTGATCAGTTTGGCGGATGATTGTAATTGGGCGAAAGTCCACCAGGTTCTGTGGCGCGGGTTCAATCATGAAGGGGAGCCGCCTCCCGGTGAAGGTGAACTCGAGGATCGCAGGAAGATGTTCGATACCCCAAGCGGTCGGCGCGACTTGAAAATTGTCGTTGTTGCTCCAAACGGCGATTTTGTCTCTTTCTGCGGAATGTTTTACGAGCCTTCCCGCCATTTTGCCTATGTGGAGCCTGTGGCTACCGACCCAACTTACCGGCGCTTGGGGCTGGGTAAAGCCGCTGTCTTGGAAGGCATCCGGCGCTGCGGCTTGCTGGGGGCGAGCACTGCCTACGTTGGCTCTGATCAGGAGTTCTACCAGGCGATTGGTTTTACGAAAGTTTTCAACAGCGAGTGCTGGCTGAAAAATCTTATTGCGTAGGATAAGAAGAAATATTGAAATGCGATAACTCAGGGCATGCTGAGAAGGGTGTTTTTTTCTTTAGCGAAAACAGATATAATCAATTACCAGGGCACGGGGACGCCCCGATATTGAGTAATGGTAAAGTTTGAGCTTTGATTGTGTCATCTCCCTTAACCCCAATTTCTAACCCAGCGTTCGCAGCCTACACGACCCGGGCTGCCAGCAAGCAGACTTATTATACGATTCGATTCCTGGCCGATCGGGGCATGGTTGACGACGCCTATCGCGCATATGCTTATTTTCGATGGGTGGATGATTGGCTCGATCAAACAGAGCGCCCGCAGGCCGAACGGCTGGCCTTTACCCAACGCCAGCAATCTTTGATCGCGGCGGTCGAGGTTGGGTCACCGCCGCCTGGTGATCTGAAATCCGAAGAGATGCTGGTAGTGGAGCTGCTCGAGAAAGATCAGGACAAGAACAGCGGGCTGCATGCTTATATCCACAACATGATGTCCGTCATGGCTTTTGATACTGAGCGCCGTGGGCGGGCTGTAGACCAAAGCGAACTCGACAATTACACCCACTGGCTGGCTGTCGCAGTCACCGAAGCGATGCACTATTTTATCGGCCATAACTGTGCTGCTCCATGCGATGAAAATCGCTACCTGGCGGTTAGTGGTGCACACATTACCCATATGCTTCGCGACACCCTCGAAGATGTCGCTGCCGGCTACTACAATATTCCCCGAGAAGTTATGGAGGCAGGCGGCATTACCCCGGCGAGCGTAGAAAATCAAATCTACCGGGCGTGGGTGCAGGAGCGGGTGAACACAGCCCGGACTTACTCTTAAAGCAAGCAGGGAATATCTGATAGGAGTGCAAAGTGTCCGCTGCCAGGTTGCGGCTTATGCATATATGCATCGCTTTGAAGCTGTTCTCGATGCCATTGAACGCGATGGCTACCTGCTGCAAACACACTATACTGAAGGTAAAGGTCAAAGCATTGAGATGATCGGTTGGGCAGCGTGGATGGCGTACAAGTCGCGCCGAGCTTCATCTTGATCGTTTGACCGGCAAGGTAAGCATGAATCGAAAATCTATCATTGTCATTGGCGCTGGTTTGGGGGGAATCACCGCTGCGGCTCATCTGGCGCAGCATGGTCTAAAGGTCACTGTGTTGGAGAAGAACGCCCGCCCCGGAGGGCGCTGCGATCGCTTGAGCCGCGATGGACACCAATTTGACACCGGTCCTACCCTGCTTATTATGCCGCATGTGTTTGAGGACTGAGTTCGCCGGATTGGGGGCTTCGCTCCACGAAAGTCTTGACCTGCAGCGGGTGGATCCTACTTATCGCCTGGTCTTTGATGACGGCAGTGATCTGGCGCTCAGTTCGGACTTGAAAGCAATGTACTCTCAATTGGAGGCGATTGAACCAGGCAGCTTTAAAGGCTATTTACGCTACCTGGATGAAGGTTGCCAACATTACGACCACGCCATGTCGCGCCTGGTCAATCGCGATTTCCGCAGCCCTGGTGATTTCTTCAACCTGCGAAATGTGCCACTCCTCTTTCAAATTAGACCGCTTTTACACCATTACAGCCATATGGCGGCTTACTTCCGTGGGCCGCGCTTAAAATCCGCGTTCACCTTTCAGGATGTCTATATGGGGTTAAGCCCGTTCGAGGCCCCAGCGACGTTTTCGATGATGCCTTACACCGAAATCGCACATGGGGTATGGTATCCGCGCGGCGGGATGTACCGCGTGGTGGAGGCGCTCATGGACATCGCCCAAGAAGCGGGGGTAGAATTTATCTTCGATGCCGCTGTAAAACAAATCGAGCTGAATGGGAAACAGGCCACAGGGGTGATCCTCGAGGATGATCAGCGCCTGGCTGCCGATGCAGTTCTTGCCAACGCCGATTTGCCTTATGTGTATCGTGATTTGCTGCCTGGGGACAGACAGGCTGAACGACTGGCTCATAAGCGATATTCATGCTCGGTGATTAGTTTTTTCTGGGGAGTGGATCGTCCTTATCCAGAACTGGGTCCACACACCTTATTCCTGGCGGATGATTACCGCGCCAACTTCGATGAAATTATCCGCGACCTCAGCGTCCCAACCAATCCCAGCCTGTACGTTCATGCCCCAGCGCGATTGGACCCGAAGATGGCGCCTCCTGGTGAAGAAACGATCACTGCGATTGTACCTGTAGGGCATATCGGTGAGGACAAAGAGCAGGATTGGAAGGCGCTGATCCACCAGGCCCGCCAGGCTGTGTTTCAAAGGTTGGCCCTGTTGGGGGTCACCGATCTGGATGCGCACATCAAATTCGAGACGTGTTTCACGCCCCCATCCTGGCGCAGACGATACAACCTGGTAAAAGGCGCTACCCATGGACTATGTCATAACCTGACCCAGCTAGGGTACTTCAGACCGGGCAACCGCCATGCTCATTATCATAATTTATACTTTGTCGGCTCCAGCACCCATCCCGGCACAGGCATGCCCACGGCATTGATCTCAGCCCGCCTGGCGGCAAAGAGAATCATCGATGATTTCGAAGCAGCCAAAAATTAATAAACGGGATGGGTGATCAGAATTATGCATACTGCTCAAGGTTGACCGCCACCAAAGGTAAAGCTTCATCCACAAATTGGTCCAGGCTGATAATTGCCTTGGTATGACTGTAATGTGATGCCAGGCCGTAAATCGCCCAGGTGGCCACCGTTGCTGGAATCTCGCTTGAAATGGGTCGATTGGCCTGTTCAAGCCAATGGCTGAGCAAGGCGAAAAGCTGCTGCTTAATTTGCGCTTCGACCAGCGATTCAAACTGCTGGTGTGGTTGTGCGCAGTCTTGGTGGAGCCTCGAAAGGAACTCGCATACGCCAAGGATTAAATTGCGTAGATTGTCCGGGGAGTAGCGACAGAGATTCAACATTCTTTTCTCAATTTCGCCCATGAACATTTGCGCAATCGAGTAATCGAGCAGGGCATATTTATCTTGAAAATGGGCATAGAAAGTCGCCCGGTTGATTTGCGCTCGGGTCGTCACATCCTGCACGGTGATGGCTTCGAAATTCTTCTCGGCAAGCAAGTCCTGGAAGGCGTTTAAGATCAAAGCACGGGTGCGTTTGACGCGCGGATCCAGTTTTTCCTGATTAGGCAACATTTTTGCTCCTGTGTTGCTTAGTCAACAAAGAAATGTCTTTGTTGGTTGACGTGTCAAAAATTCCCTGATAAATTAACAACAATTGTTGTGTAAGCAACGTATGTATGTTACCAAATCGCTTGAGGATCGTCAAGCCAATCCTTCGAAGACATTATGAAAGAATAAAGAAAAATGGACACACGAATCAACCCAATCCAAGCCCGAGAATTTTCAATCCATCCCAAGACCTTACCAGGCCATATTGCCTTAAATGTTGCCAGCCTGGAAAATGAGATTGCATTTTATCAGGAGACGCTTGGTTTTCGGCTTCACAGCCGCCAAGCGAACTCTGCGATCCTGGGGAGTGGGGAAACTGAGCTGCTGCACTTAACCGAGCGACCGGGTTTTAGACGCTTCCGGCGTGTGACGGGGTTGTATCACTTCGCAATTCTTCTGCCAAATCTGCGCGAATTGGCTCGATCCCTGGCGCGCTTGTTTACGTTGGGTTACCCAAACTCACCAACCGACCATATCATGACCAAGACCACCTATCTCAGTGATCCAGAGGGTAATGGGATCGAGCTATACGCTGAATCCCCAGAGGATGGGTACTGGAGCATGGCAAATGGCATTTACGAGACTCGCCGGGCAGACGGGACATTGAGCGACGGGCGTGAGCCACTCGATGTGAAAGCATTGTTTCGCAATCTGACAAGTGAAGATTCGTTGGACGAGCCTCTGCCAGTTGAAACGCGGCTGGGCCATGTTCATCTGCATGTGCGCAACCTGCAGGAGGCTGTAGAGTTTTACCATGGCGTAATCGGTTTTGACGTGATGGGAATCGCCCCTGCCTTCCGAGCTGCTTTCGTCTCAGCCGGTGGATACCACCACCACATCGGTTTGAACACCTGGCAAGGCGAGGGCGCTCCGCCCCCACCCGTCGATGCGCTTGGAATGCGCTATTTCAGTGTTGAATTGCCGGATCCAGAAGCATTGGCCGAAGTGAGGGCGCGGATCGATCTTGCTGGTATCCCTACAAACCAAACCGAGGCGGGTCTTCTCGTGTATGACCCATCTCAGAATGGGGTGCTGATCCACTAACAATAATTAATCGATCAACGCTCGTTTTTATATTTATAACTCGTCGCGGTATCAAATAACGTAACTACATTCTCTGCGGGGACATCCGCCTGGAGGTGATTGGAGGGAGCCAGGATGTAACCGCCTCCGGGGCCAAGCTGGGCCATGCGCAGTTCAACTTCGCGGATGACATCCGCTTGTGTGCCCCGCATCGCGTGCGAAATGTCGATCCCGCCCAAAAAGGCGACTCGTTCCCCGAAATTGGCTTTTACTGCGGGGATATCCGTGGCGGGCAGCGGCTCCAGCGGATGAAGCACATCCACGCCAAGCTCGAGTAAGTCGGGGATTAGTTTGGTGATTGCACCATCGCTGTGAAGCATAATGCTTACCTTAGGGTTATATTCCTTAATGGTGTTCACAAGCCGGGCAAGGCAAGGTTTGACAAATTTTCGGAACATGACCGGGGAAATGAGCAGATTAGTGTTCCCGGCATAATCATCGCCAGGGAGCTCAACTAGATCGAACCACTTTCCACCGGCTTGCATCGCCAGGTGCAGCAAGCCTTCGATCGCACCGGTGACTTTATCCAACAAAGCCAGGGCGAATTCGGGGTTCAAGCTCAAATCCAATAAGAATTTTTCGACGCCGCGCAAATCGCAGGCGGTCTGAAATGGCCCATGCGAGGCGACCATGCGCATGACAACAAAATAATCTGTGCCCTCTCGCAGCGCTTGGGCGCGACTGGCCAGTCCGGCAGTCCAGCGCGGATCGCTCAGATCTGGCCAGTGAATAAGGCGCTCGATATCGTCCAGGCTGGTTGCGTTTTTGAGAATTCCTGCACCGGTGTAATAATACGGCTGCGCTCGGATCCAAACCTGGCCGTATGAGTCGTAAAATGTATCAGGGTCTTCTCCAGGGATAATCGGGCTGTTGGGCAGCAAACCTGGCCAGCAGTAACGTAAATCGGTATCCAATTTCTCTAGCAGACGGTCATCCATGTATGAAATACTGTGCCCGTGACGAAAAGGCGCGATTGGTGCTCCGAGCTTGAGGAGGCGGACCAGGCGCAAATACAACTCATCGACCACGCCATAGGGACCACCGCCAAGCGCGGTTGGGACATGATCGGTTTCCTGGTGGTTAAGCGCAGCCAGAACGCGTTCTCGAGGCAGCATGTTCATGGGGTTTAGCAATTCTATCTTAATGTCTGACGACTTGCAAGAATTGACGGCTTCAGGTTGTTCTACTATAATTTAAATGTTCTGATACTCGTTGATGGTCTTCGTGGGAGGTCTTGATGTACAAGATTGCCATGTTAGGTGCAGGTCTCATCGGTCGTTTCTACACGATGAGTTTGCAGAGTTATCGGGGGAGGGATGAAATTAAGATCGTCTGCGCAGCTAATCCAGCCGAAGCATCCAATTTCGCCGATGAATTTAATATCCCCCGCTCAACCACAGATCTGGCAGTGGCCATACGAGATCCAGAAATTGATACGGTAATTGTTGGTCTGCCCAATCATTTGCACAAGAAAGCCGTCTTGTTGGCTGCAGAAGCTGGCAAGACGGTTTTATGTACCAAACCCCTGGCAATGAACGGCCCCGAGGCGCTAGAGATGCTGGAAGCGGTAGAAAAGGCTGGCGTCTTCCATGGCTACCTCGAGGATCTGGTGTACACCCCAAAAACTTTAAAAGCACTGGCGGCAGTCCAGAAGGGAGCACTGGGAAAGGTGCTTTGGGCGCGTTCGCGCGAGACCCACGGCGGCCCGCACAGCGATTGGTTCTGGAATAAACAGCTTTCTGGCGGCGGGGCGATTGTAGATATGGGCTGCCACTGCATCGAAATTGGACGCACTTTTATAGGGAAAGGGAACTGTCCCATCGAAGTATCGTGTTGGGCTGATACCCAGGTGCATCCGATTGACGCTGAGGATCACGCTGTCGGCCTGGTGCGCTATGATAACGGCGCCATCGGCCAATTCGAGGTCAGTTGGACATTTCGAGGTGGAATGGACCTGCGTGACGAGATTGCTGGAACCGGTGGTACAATCTGGCTCAATCACTGGCTGCGCACCGGTTTTGAAATGTTTACTGGGGTCGGCCAGGGCGGTTATGTCGCTGAAAAAGCTGAGGGCGATACGGGTTGGCTCTTCCCGGTGGGTGATGAAATAGGTTCGCTCGGTTATGTTGCCATGTTTATGGATATGTTTAATTCTATGGACGCTGGGACGCAGCCGATGGAAACCTTTTATGATGGTTATATCGTCAATGCGATCATCGACGCCTGCTATAAATCCGCACGAACGAAGCGCTGGGAGCCTATCGACATCCAGGTATGGCGCGGAGGTCCAGTCGGGTCAGCAGAGACAGCGTTAATGGATTATGACGCCTCCTATTTCTTGATTAAAGAAGAAAAGATGCCGGATGGAAGTATGAAAGTCATCTTGAAGGATAAAGTGACCGGGCAAATAACCCAGATATTCAAGGAATAATCGAATTCTTATCCCTCAGACCTAAACTGGAGGTGAACCGTATTTTAAATAACCATTTCGGATTGTGATTAAACATCTATACCCATATTACTTTGAACCTTAGGAGAAGAAGAAAATGTATAAGAAAACTGTAATGCTTTTAGTAATCTTTGTCACCGTCTTTTCGCTGCTCTTGGGAGCCTGCACTACCCCCCCCGCCACCCAAGCCCCTGCAGCCGAAAAGCCGGCGGCTGAAGCGACCACTGCCCCAGCTGCGCCTGCGGCTGAACCCAAAGCTACTGAGGCGCCTGCCCAGCCCGCGGAAGCTAAAACATTCACGATTGGCGTCTCGAACCCATTCATCAGCAGCGAGTATCGCACGCAGATGATCGCCGAGCTTGAAGAAATCAATAAGGAATATATGGATCAAGGGATCACCACCGAACTGGTGATCGAAAGCGCCGACACGGATGTTGCCGGCCAGATCCAGCAGCTCCAAAACCTGATCGCCAAGGGCGTAGATGCCATCCTGGTCAACCCTGGCGACGTTAATGGCTTGAACGCCACCTTGCAGGAAGCCGTCGATAAGGGCATCAAGGTGATCTCGGTCGACCAGGAACTGAATGTTCCTGGCGTGTACAATGTTGGTATCGACCAGAAAGAATGGGCTAAGACTTCAGCGAAGTGGCTGGCTGACAAATTGGGCGGCAAGGGCGATATCGTCCTGATCGAAGGCTTCCCTGGTCACCCGGCGAACGTAGCCCGCATGGATGGTGTGGCCGAAGTGTTGGCTGACTATCCGGATATCAAAGTCCTGGCGCAGGACACCGGCAAGTGGGATGAAGCCACCGGCCAGCAGGTCATGTCCAACTTCCTTTCGGCCTATCCGAATCTAAGCGGTTACTGGACGCAGGATGGAATGGCGATCGGAGCGCTGCAGGCTGTGATGGCTGCCAACCCGGCAGCCTGGCCGCAGGGCGTCGGTGAGGGTCGCTGCCAGTTCCTCAAACTCTGGCAAGAAGCCCTGGCTGCGAACCCAAATTTCGACAGCATCGCAGTGGCCAACCACCCAGGTGTATCGCCTACCGGCTTGCGAATTGCAGTCAACATGCTGCAGGGCAAGCAGGTTGACGAAGCCAAGCTTGGCGGCGCGAATGGCCTGTCTTTTGTCCTACCCTTGGCTGCGATCATCACCAAGGAAAACCTGGACAAAGGCCTGGCGATGTGCGAAGGCAAGCCAGATGCGTACTTGCTCGACAACATCATGACTGACGAAGAAGTCCAACAGTTCTTTGTTCAGGAAACATCCAACGAGCCGTTTACGATTGGCGTTTCGAACCCATTCATCAGCAGCGAGTATCGCACGCAGATGATTGCCGAGCTTGAAGAAGTCAACAAGGAATACATGGATCAAGGGATCACCACCGAATTGGTGATTGAAAGCGCCGACACGGATGTCGCTGGGCAGATCCAGCAGCTCCAAAACCTGATCGCCAAGGGCGTAGATGCCATCCTGGTCAATCCTGGCGACGTCAATGGCTTGAACGCCACTTTGCTTGAAGCTCTAAACAAGGGCATCAAGGTGATCTCGGTCGACCAGGAATTGAATGTTCCTGGCGTGTACAATGTTGGTATCGACCAGAAAGAATGGGCTAAGACTTCAGCGAAGTGGTTGGCTGACAAATTGGGCGGCAAGGGCGACATCGTCCTGATCGAAGGCTTCCCAGGTCACCCGGCGAACGTAGCCCGCATGGATGGCGTGGCCGAAGTGTTGGCTGACTATCCGGATATCAAAGTCCTGGCGCAGGATACCGGCAAGTGGGATGAAGCCACCGGCCAGCAGGTCATGTCGAATTTCTTGGCTGCCTACCCGAACCTGACCGGTTACTGGACGCAGGATGGAATGGCGATCGGGGCGCTGCAAGCTGTCATGGCTGCCAACCCGGCAGCCTGGCCGCAGGGCGTCGGTGAGGGTCGCTGCCAGTTCCTCAAACTCTGGCAAGAAGCTCTGGCTGCGAACCCTGATTTTGAGTCAATTGCAGTGGCCAACCACCCAGGTGTATCGCCCACTGGTCTGCGAATTGCAGTTAACATGCTGCAGGGCAAGAAGGTTGACGAAACCAAGCTTGGCGGCGCGAATGGCCTGTCTTTTGTCCTACCCTTGGCTGCGATCATCACCAAGGAAAACCTGGATAAAGGCCTGGCGATGTGCGAAGGCAAGCCAGACGCCTACCTGCTCGATAGTATTCTGACCAACGAAGAAGTCCAACAGTATTTCAAGTAACATCCCCTGAAAAGGTAATTGTGGCCCCTCTTTGAATGTTAGAAGAGGGGCCGCAAATAATAACTACCTATGACCCTTTCGCTTTCTGCAAAGAATGTAGTCAAACGTTATGGGGGCGTGGTTGCGCTCGCGGATGGAAACCTGGAAATCAATTCGGGTGAAGTTGTTGCCTTAATTGGCGCCAATGGAAGCGGTAAAAGCACGCTGAGTAAGATCATCAACGGCGTTGTTGTCCTCGATGGAGGTCAATTGCTTCTGGATGGCAAACCGGTTAACTTTGCTTCACCACAGGCTGCCAAGAACCTCGGTATTTCAACGGTATTCCAAGAATTAAGCTTGATACCCCAAATGACAGTGGCTGATAATATCTGGCTGGCTCGCGAACCCCTTGGCCCTATGGGTATTGTCAGCCGCAAACAGGTCAACGCCCAAACTGAAAAGCTCCTTACCTTGTTCACAGGTATGTTTAAAACCGAGCTGCACCCGGATATGCCGGTTTCAGATCTACCTCCGGACGAAAAACAAATTGTTGAGATCCTCAAGGCTGTAAGCTTTGATCCGCGCTTATTGATCCTGGATGAAGCGACAGCCAGCCTCGATAATCGTCAAGTCCAGCGCCTCTTCGAATTGGTAGCCAAGTGGAAAGAAGAAGGTAAAGCCATCATCTTTATATCTCACCGGATGGAAGAGATTTTCCAGATAGCCGATCGATATAGCGTCTTGCGCAATGGCAGAACGGTTGGCGCCGGGAATATGAAAGAAGTGACCGAAAAAGATCTGGTTAAATTGATGATTGATAAGGATTCGATATTTCAGTATTCACGGGGCAATCACGAAGGATTGGGCAATCAAATGGGATTGCCCTTACTGGAAGTCACTGATCTACGAAGTTCAGTATTACGCGGGATCAGTTTCAAGGTTCAGAAAGGCGAATTAGTTGGCATCGGTGGATTGCAAGGCCAAGGCCAGCGGGATTTGCTGCTTTCGCTGTTTGGCGATATCCCATTTAATGGGGCGATTGAATACGCGGGGAACCCGGTTCATTTCCGCCATCCGCGTCAGGCGATGCAGAACGGTTTTGCTTTGGTGCCTGGCGATCGTGCTCGCGAAGGACTGCTCTATATCCGTTCGATCCTCGAAAATTTTCAGTTACCCTCCTGGGCTACATATGGATTCCCGTTAAAGATCAATAAAGCTAAAAAAGATGCCGGGAAGATGGGTGAAAGCTTGAACTTGAAAATGGCCAGCCTGCAGGATCCTGTCAGCAGTCTATCAGGTGGCAATGCCCAGAAGGTGGTCATCGGAAAATGGCTGCTGCGGAAACCGTCGGTTCTGCTGCTCGACGATCCAACCAAAGGAGTCGATGTTGGCACGAAAGCAGAATTTTATGCGCTGTTGATTAAACTATGCGAGGAGGGTAAGACGATCTTGTTTTACAGCAGCGATGATGAGGAATTGGTAGGCCTGTGTGATCGCGTGTTGGTGCTGCATGATGGCAAACTGCATACCGAACTGGTAGGCGCCTCTTTGACAAAAGAAAACCTGATTGCAGCGAGCCTTGGGGTTGCGAACGGCGGCGTGCAGTGAAAGGCCAAGGAACAGGACAATCACGTAGGATTGCCCGTACCATTACGCGCAGCCCGGCTTTTTTTGCCCTCATCCTGCTTATCTTAGTGCTCATTGTTAACTTTATCCTGCAGCCGAAACTATTTGCGGCCGATACGCTGAACAGCAATATGCGTGTGTTCCTGCCGATCATCTTGCTGAGTGCTGGACAAGCTGTCGTAATCCTTGCTGGTGGAATTGATATTTCGGTTGGGGCAATTGTCTCTATCGTGAATGCAATTCTTGCCACCAGGGTCGGATTGGAAGCTTCTCCACAAGCAATGTGGCAGTATGTAGCCATCGTTCTGCTCGTTGGAGTTCTTGCCGGGGCGATCAATGGCTTTTTTGTTGCACATTTGCGCCTCCAGCCGATTATCACCACTTACGCAACAAGTTTTCTTTATGGCGGTCTCGCCTTATTTATCCTGCCGAATCCGGGCGGCGGAATACCTGGGGTGATTGCTGAGCTTTACCGCAGCACGCGGCCTATGGGGTTGCCATTGGCCTTTTTCGTGATCGGGGTAGTCCTGGCAGCCTGGTGGTATATTCGCTCCACCCGCTACGGTAACTTTATCTACGCAGTGGGCGGGAAAGCCCAGGCAGCGTATGAGACGGCTGTGCCAGTAACCTGGGTGCTGTTCAGCACTTATGTCATCTCTGGGTTGATGGCCGCTTTTGCGGGGATTGCCATTACGATGTTGAGCGGTTCAGGTAATGCAGAAATTGGAGCTGCGATGACCTTGAATTCAATCACCGCTGTGGTGATTGGCGGCAACGCGATGAGCGGCGGGGTGGGAGGCGTCGCTGGACCGATTATGGGAGCGATGACGCTGGGCTTTATTCAGAATATTATCTCATTTGCCGGGATTGATACCTGGTGGGAGACCCTGGTCAAGGCGACGATTATCGTGCTGGCGCTGGCTGCTCCTGGCATCATTAACTTGATCCGAACGTACTTGGATGCTCGGAGGAAGCTATGAAGCGTTTTTCGATCTCCCCACCGCTCGCGGCGCTCCTCCTGGCCATTGTCCTGTTCTTACTTTCGGGTCTGCTGCCTAACAGCTATGGCAGCAATATGAAAGTGGCTATGTCTCAGGCCACCAATATTTTGCGCCTGGCTGTTTTCCTGGGGGTAATTGCTGCGGGACAAACCCTGGTCATTATCAGCGGTTATGAAGGCATCGATCTCTCTGCTGGTTCAGTGGTCACCCTGACGGCCATCTTAACCTACGTCTTCGTCAGTGGTGCGAATGAGAAAGTCCTGCTCGCTGTGCTTATTTCCCTGGCTGTCGGCGGGATGATCGGGTTTTTGAATGGAGCCGGGATCACTTATCTGAAGATTTCACCCTTCGTGATGACCTTAGGCATGGCAGGTGTGGTCACTGGAGCAATTATCGTCATCAATCATGGCAATGTCAGCGGTAAGGTTGCCCCAATTATGACCCGTTTGATCGCTCGCCCGATAGCTCCAGCCATCCCTATACCGAATGCGCTGATTATCTGGTTAATTTTCGGGGTGCTGATGTGGCTGCTGCTGGAGCGCACTACTTTCGGAAAGAATTTGTTTGCTATTGGCGTCAATCGCGTAACAGCCCGGCTTTCCGGTGTCAACGTTAACGGAATGAACCTGGCTACCTATGCCTTAGCCGGCGCCCTGGCTGGCTTTGGTGGTTTTCTGGTTGTTGGCAATACCGGAGTGGTCTTTATTGCCCTTGGCCAGCCGTTTTTGTTCCCTTCGATCGCTGCTGTGGCAGTAGGCGGTACGCTGCTATCCGGGGGCAAGGGCAGCTATTGGGGCACTATGGCTGGGGCAATTGTACTGACCTTAATCACGAGTCTGCTCACGACGATGCAAATGCCTGATTCCGTCCGGCGGATGGTTTTGGGAGCGACATTGCTTATTTTAATATCCATATATGGACGACAGCGAGCGTTAAGACAATAATACAGGAGTAAAACGATGACCAAAACTGTGAAAGTTGGCCTTGTTGGAACCGGATTTGTCGGCGATATTCATACCGCGGCTTTTAAGAATTGGGTGCGCGATGCGGAAATTGTGGCGGTTTCCAGCCCAACGTACGCCAGGAAGTTTGCGGATGATCGGGGCATTCCGGCGGCTTATTCCGATTATAACCAGATGCTCCAGGATAAGGAAATCGATCTAATCGATATTGGGATACCCAACGATCTGCACTGCCAGGTGGTCGTTGCAGCCGCCAAAGCTGGTAAGCATATTATTATCGAAAAACCGCTCTGCGTAACTTTGGAAGAGGCTGATGAGATGATCGCTGCTTGTCAGCGTGCCGGGGTGCTCCTCATGTACGCCGAAGAGCTGCTATTTGCCCCCAAATATGTGCGGGTCAAGAAGCTTATCGAAGAAGGCGCGATTGGGGAGCCGTTTCTTGCCAAACAGTCCGAAGAGCACCCTGGTCCACATATGCCCTGGTTTTGGGATGTCAATCGTTCTGGTGGCGGCGTCCTGCTGGATATGGGCTGCCATTCCATCGAATATACACGTTGGGTCCTGGGTAAGCCAAACGTGAAAAGTGTGACGGCCTTTATGGGCACCTATGTTCACCAAGAACGCACTCAAGGCGAAGATCATGCTTATACCATCGTCGAATACGAAGGTGGAAAAATCGCCATGCTCGAAAACAGTTGGGCTAAAGGCGGCGGCGTCGATGATCGCTGTGAGGTCTATGGTAAAAAAGGTCATACACGGGCCGATCTACTGCGGGGCAGTTCCCTGCTTACGTATAGTGATGAAGGTTATGGCTACGCGGTGGAAAAAGCCGGGATTACCAAAGGTTATACCTTCACCATGTTCGAGGAAATTTGGAACTACGGTTTTCCTCAAGAAATGCAGCATTTTGTTAATTGTGTACTTGGCAAAGAAACCTGCATAGAGACCGGAGAAGATGGGCGTGAGGTCCTTAAAATTATGTACGCTGCCTACCAATCTGCCGGAGAGGGTCGGAAAATCGAGTGGCCATATAATCCGCCGCAGGTTACCAAGCCGATTGATTTATGGAAGAAATAAGCAGCTTTTACCACCCAGCGAACAGGTTTCAGTAGTTAAGTTATCGGTGAGTGGTGATTGGCGTGGGCAATCAGGCAGTTGGTCGCTTATGTGAAATAACACTGTTGGCGATTAAATAGGTGAAGGCGCACCCTTGCGTCCACGAATGCACATAAGGAGGCATGCTTGCCAGAACAACTCAGCACACAAACGATTACCTATGCACAACTTGCTAAGGTCATCGATCATTCCTTGCTTCGCCCGGAATTAACCGAACAGGATGTAATTGACGGATGCCGGCTGGCTGCTAGATACCATGTAGCAACGGTGTGCGTCAAGCCCTACCACGTGCGACTAGCAGCTCGAGAGCTCATCGATAGTGATGTCAAGGTCAGCACAGTCGTTGGGTTTCCGCATGGCAGCAACCTTACTGCGATAAAAGTGGCCGAAGCCCAGGCTGCCATGAATGATGGCGCAACTGAGCTGGATATGGTGCTAAATATTGGCCAATTGCGCTCGGGCTTGGCTGATGAAGTTCGCACAGATATCCAGGCAGTGTGCGAAGCAGCGCATGCTCGAGGTGGGAAAGTAAAAGTAATCTTCGAGAATGCTTACCTGAGCGATGATCAGAAAATCCTGGCTTGCAAACTCAGCGAGGCTGCCGGGGCTGACTGGATCAAGACTTCCACAGGCTTTGCTCCTAGCGGGGCTACCCTCGAAGACTTGCGCCTGATGCGGGCCAATGTCAGCGAGAAGGTCCAAATAAAAGCGGCTGGCGGTGTTCGCACCCTGGACGCCCTTCTGACCGTCATCGATTGCGGCGTCACACGCTGTGGTGCTACCGCTACGGCTGCCATCCTGGATGAGTTTGAGGCGAGATCGCTGAGTAACCGTTAGCACCTAGCTTTTAGCTGTTAGCGGCCAACAGATAACGCTCAGCTTTCAGGGCGCCGCCATCATGGATGAGTTCGAGGAATAATCGCTTGGGTGCGCTCATTAGAGGAGGTAGACTTGCCAAAACAACTTACTAAACAAACGATTGGCGTCGGATTGGTAGGAAGTGGGTTTATTGGACCAGTTAACGCTGAGGGTGTGCGTAGAAACGGCATCCAGGTCCTGGGTCTGGCCGAAAACACTCCTGAAAACGCCCGGATTAAAGCTGCCGAGTTAGGTATTCCACGCGCCTATGATAACTTTGAGGCCATGCTGGCCGACCCTGATATCGATGTTGTCCACCTAACGGTTCCAAATGTTCTCCATTATCCATTTGCCAAAGCGGCGCTGTTTGCCGGTAAACACGTCGTTTGCGAAAAACCTCTGGCGATGAACTCGGTGGAGACCGCCGAATTGGTCAGGCTTGCGGCCGAAACAGGTAAGGTCAATGCTGTCAATTTCAATATCCGGATGTACCCGATGGTACAGCAGGCCCGCGGCATGGTTCAGAATGGAGAGATCGGTGATTTGTTCATCTTGCAGGGTTCCTATTTGCAGGATTGGCTGCTCTTCCCCTCCGACTGGAATTGGCGCCTGGACCCTGAGCTGGGTGGAACGATGCGCACGGTAGGCGATATCGGTTCACACTGGATTGATCTGATGGCGTTTATCACCGGATTACGCGTTGTCGAGGTTTTTGCTGATTTCAAGACTTTTCATCCTATTCGTCAAAAACCAACTCGTCCACTCGAGACATTCACTGGTAAGCTGGTACAATCGACTGAAACAACCGACCAGCCAATTTTCACCGAAGATTATGCCTCTGTCCTTCTGCGTTACGAAAATGGTGTCCATGGCGTCGCCACATTCGCCCAGGTCACATCTGGACGAAAAAATCGCTTGTTCTTTGAGATTAACGCATCGAAATCCTCCCTTGCATGGGATAGCGAACGCCCCAACGAGCTGTGGGTCGGCCACCGCACTGCACCTAACCAACTTTTTATGAAGGATGCCGCGCATATGACTCCCGAAGCTCGCTTGACTGTTTCTCATCCGGGCGGTCATGCAGAAGGATTTCCCGATACTTTTAAACAACTCTACAAGAAAATTTACGGGTATATCATTGCCGGCGATTACACCCAGCCCCCTGATTTTCCGACCTTTGCCGATGGTCATCATGAAATGCTTATTTGCGAAGCCATCGAAAAAAGCGCTAAACAAAACAAATGGATCAAAATCGAATAGATAAGGAAACGACCTATGAAACTTGGATTTTTGACCGCAGCCCTACCCGGAAATACCCTCGAACAAGCCGCAAAATGGGGCGCCGAAAGCGGCTTCGAGGCGATTGAAATTGCCTGTTGGCCTTATGAAAAAGCTGCTCGCCGCTATGCAGGAGTGACCCATATCGACGTTGCCAATCTGGATAAATCCAAAGCCGCCGAAATCCGGGCGATGTTGACCGGTTATGGGCTCATG
This sequence comes from uncultured Chloroflexia bacterium, assembly GCA_963770655.1. Lineage (GTDB taxonomy): Bacteria > Chloroflexota > Anaerolineae > Anaerolineales > UBA4823 > CAZAGA01. The sequence continues at coordinate 213,648 of CAVYQO010000011.1, forward strand.
ATTTCTTCGCTTGCTTATTATCCCAACCCTCTTCATCCCGATCCGGATCATCGTCAGATCGTGATCGATCATCTTAAAAAAGTCATCGAAGCGGCCGCATTGCTGGAGGTTCCGATTGTGGGGACTTTCGTCGGAAAAGATAAAAATAAAACCGTTCCGCAGAATTTGGAAGACTATGCCACAATTTGGCCGCCGATCGTGGGTTTTGCCGCTGAGCGTGGGGTCAAGATCGCCATCGAAAACTGTCCGATGCTTTTTTCGCTGGACGAATGGCCTGGCGGAGACAACCTGGCCTCTACCCCGGCGATCTGGCGCAAAATGTGGGAGATCATTCCGTCTGACTATTTTGGTCTCAATCTAGATCCCTCTCACCTCATTCTGCAGATGATTGATTACGAACGCGTCGTCGCTGAATTCGCCCCCAAAATCTTTCATGTTCATGCTAAGGATCTGCACATTGACCGCGAAGGCCTGTACAATCATGGCGTCTTGTCGCAGGGGATGGGTTGGCAGGTTCCCCGGCTGCCCGGCTTGGGCGATATGGACTGGAAAAAATTCTTTGCTGCGCTCACGGCGGTACGCTACGATTACGTGATCAGCATCGAGCACGAAGACCGCGCCTTCGAGGGCAATGAAGAACTTGTTAAGCGCGGCTTTTACCTCTCGCGCGATGTATTGAAACCATATATTCATTGATGAAACGATTTATCGGCTGCGACCTGGGTGGAACCAACCTGCGGGCAGCGATTGTTGACGTTCAAACGGGCGTGATCCTCGGGCAAGCCAGCCTGCCAGCCCTTGCCCGCGAAGGTCCGATTGCTGTTATGCAACGTATGGCCAGTTTAATCTTAGGGCTCATTCGATCTGTTGGGTTGGAAAAAGCAGATCTTGCTGGGATAGGAATTGGCGTCCCTGGGGTGCTCGATCTGGAAAAAGGCGAAACCATTTTCCTGCCAAACCTACCTGGAACCTGGCCGAATATCCCATTGCAGGCGACGATAGCCAGCTTGACTGGTCTACCCACCGCTATCCTTAACGACGTGCGTTCGATCACCTTGGGTGAATGGAAATTTGGCGCCGGCCGAGGCGTGGATACCCTGGCGGTGTTTGCCATCGGTACGGGCATTGGCGGCGGTTTGGTGGTCGATAACCAGCTTCACCTTGGAATCGGGGGGACGGCGGGTGAAATCGGCCATTTGGTCATCGATTATAACGGCCCAAGCTGCGGATGCGGCAACCAGGGCTGCCTGGAAGCATATGCCTCCGGCCCGGCGATTGCCGCTATGGGGATGAAAGCAGTCGCCCAAGGTTTAACCACCCGAATTGCTGATTTGTGTGAATACGATCTTAACCGAATCACGCCTGAGCTAATTGCACAAGCTGCAAACGCAGGTGACCCAATCGCGGCCCAGATCTACGATAAAGCCGGGTTTTATCTTGGCATTGCTGCTTACAATGTTTGCGTGTCCCTCGGACCTCGCCGGATTATCATCACTGGTGGGGTCTCGCAGGCCGGCAGGTTGCTGCTTGACCCAATGGAGCGCACCATGCGCCAGCGTGTTCATGTCATGCCAGTCGACCAGGTTCAGGTCGTCCAGGGTGAGTTAGGCGGCAATGCTGGGGTTATTGGCGCAGCCGTATGGGCATATTCACAAGATGGGTAACCAGGTGAACAGGCGCCTGGGCGCTCTCAGAGGTGCACCCTACGATAACTATGAATCTTTACGTACAAGATATCCTTTCTCAACCAGAAGCCCTGCGTAATGCTCTAGGGAGGTTTTCTGACAGCGGCTTGATCCAACTGGCTGATCGGTTTAGGAATGGTGAATTTGATCGGATCGTCATCAGTGGGATGGGCGCTTCATACAATGCCGCCTATCCTGCCTATTTACAGCTTACTGGTGGGCCGATACCTGTCATTATTGCCAATGCTGCAGAACTCTTACATCATTCCCATGGACTAATCGGCGAGCGCACCTTGCTGTGGCTGAATTCTCAATCGGGAAAGAGCGTCGAGCTTGTCCGGCTAGTTGAACAGGTGCGCGGCGCACAAGGCGCAGGTGTAAGGGTGCCCCTGGTGGCCTGTGTCAATGATATTCACAGCCCCTTGGCGACCGACGCTGATTTTTGTCTTCCGATTCATGCTGGCCCAGAAGCCTCGGTTAGCACGCGAACCTACCTCAATATGTTGGCCGTTAACCTGCTGGCTGCCTTGATCCTCACCGGCGGCGATGTTTCGGCGGGGCATGCTGCTCTCGTAAGCGCGGCTGAAGCGAGCGCAGGTTACCTCGCGGGGTGGCAGGAGCGCCTTGCCGAATTGGATTCCACTCTTGGCCCGGTTCAAGATCTGGTTATCCTTGGCCGCGGCGCTTCCCTGGCTGCAGTTTGGAATGGATCGTTGATTAATAAAGAAGCTGCAAAATGCGCTTTTGAAGGCATGCACGCGGCTGATTTTCGCCATGGACCCCTTGAGCTGGTCTCTCCAACCTTCACTGCAATTATCCTGGCTGGGGCCTCCCCCACCTGTTTACTAAATCGTGAACTCGCCAAAGACATCCTTCAGTATGGCGGCGTTGTCCAGTGGTTAGGGGTCGATAGCGGATGCCCGGACGGCGCACGCCTGATGCAAATCCCTGAAGTAGCTGAAATTGCATTACCCTTGGTCGAGATTCTGCCGCTACAACTATTATCTTTGCTCATGGCTGAGCGGAAAGGCGTCGAACCCGGCGTATTTCGACACGTGAGCAAAATCACCTCCAAAGAGTAAATAGGATCATCATGGACGATATCAACCGGACCAATCGAGAACGCTGGAATGCTCTGGCGCAAGCCAATTTTGAATATACCCTTCCGTTTCTAAATTACACAATCGAAGAAGCGAGAGAGCGGATTGGCCGGCATGGGATCCTAACAGACGTGGCTGGAAAACGTGTGCTTTGCCTGGCCAGCGGCGGCGGGCAGGACTCGGTTGCTTTCGGGTTGTTGGGAGCGGAGGTTACAGTCTTGGATCTTTCTGATATTCAGCTAGAACGGGATCGCCAGGCGGCTGCGCATCATGATTTGCAGATTTTTACCCACCAGGGAGATATGCGCGACCTATCGATTTTTAAAGATGAATCTTTTGATATCGTCTGGCAAGTTTATTCAATTAACTTTGTGCCGACCGTTGAACCAGTATTCAGAGAAGTCAGTCGGGTGCTCAAACCTGGGGGGATCTACTTTGTACAGTTTGCCAATCCTTTTGTACATGCGGTCGATGATAGCGCCTGGGATGGCAATGCTTACCCGCTGAGTCGAACCTACCTGGAAGGCGAGGATATCAGCAGCTACTTCCCCGAATGGGATGTGCGCCAGCCGGACGGAACAAAATTGAATCTCCCCGGTCCCCACGAATTCCGCCACACCCTGGGCGCGGTGGTCAACACCCTGCTAAATAATCGATTTTCACTCTTAGGTTTGTGGGAATGGCAGCTCCATGATGAAAATCCAGAACCAGGCGGCTGGGCGCATTTTACCCAGATTGCGCCGCCCTGGTTTGATTCGTTTTGGAGATTAGAGAGAAGGGTGATAAGAAAATGAGCAACCAACCACCATCGGTGATACTGGCTAAAATCGCTTTCTACCAAAACAGGCGCGATGAAATCCCCAACCAACAATTAGCACGCGAACTGGCCGAAACTCGAAACGAGCCTGGTATTGCTGAGATCGCTGCCCATCTCCTGGATAAGAACAAGAACATCCAAAGCGACTGTCTGAAGGTGCTTTACGAGATTGGTTATCTTGTTCCTGAGCTGATCGCCGATTATGCCAACGACTTTCTCCAGCTTCTCTCCAGTAAAAACAATCGGCTGGTGTGGGGGTCAATGATTGCCCTGGCGAATATCGCCGACCAACGCGCAGATGAAATCTGGCCACACGTTGAGGATATTATTCAGACAGTCGAAACGGGTTCTGTTATCACTACCGTTTGGGGCATCAAGACCCTTGCAATATTAGCAGCAAGCGGTTCTGAGCGACGTGAAAAAATCTTTCCCTTTCTGCTTGAACAACTGAGGACATGTATTCCTCGAGATGTGCCCACCCATGCTGAAAACATGCTTTGTGCCGTTGATGATACGGCAAAGGTCGAATTCCTGGCTATTCTGGCTTCTCGGGAGGCTGAGCTTAGCCCAGCCCAATTAACCCGTTTGAAACGCGTCCAAAGAGGTTGAGCGCCGTCTATCCCGACCTAAAGGACGTACAGAGGGGATGGCACACGTAGGCGCTCCTTTCCAGAATAGAATTAAACCGTGACGTTTGTCAATCAAGATTAAGACGGCTGTACCTCATATTCCCAAAGGGGGCATGTTAGAATTCATAGCCAATTAAAAACAGATGGACGCACACATCGTGACGACACAATCGTAGGATGAGTGAGCACGCATTTAGACACGTAGGCGCTTAGGCATACGAGGCGGGCGCACACCGAGTGCGAATGTCTGCACACAGGATCAGGAGACAGATTTATGGAACCAATTCGTATCCTTCAATGGGGTCTTGGCGCTATGGGCAGCGGCATGGCCCGTCTTATTCTTGAAAAACCGGGACTGCGAATCGTTGCTGCTGTTGATGGTCGGGCGGATTATGCGGATAGAGATTTGGGGGAAGTGCTCGGAATCGGTGAAACCTATGGAGTAAAGGTCAGTAGCCAACCTGAAGAAGATTTAGTAAAAGAAAAAGTTGATCTTGTTGTCCTGGCTACAACTTCTTGGACGCGAGAGCAGATGCCGGATCTTCGAAAGATCATTACTGCCGGGATAAACTGCATTTCGATTGCCGAAGAGATGTCCGATCCTGAAGCGCAGACCCCTGAGCTTGCCAGAGAAATCGACGAGCTGGCGAAGCAATATGGCGTCTCGGTCCTTGGCACAGGTGTCAACCCAGGGTTTGTCCTCGATTTACTGGTGGTGACCCTGACGGGAGGCTGTCATTCGGTGGAGCGTATCCAGGCCTCGCGCGTTAATGATTTGAGTCCTTATGGCCCGACCGTAATGAAATCACAAGGCGTGGGAACGACGCCTGAGGCATTTGCAGCGGGGGTCGCGGACGGCTCAATCGTCGGGCATGTCGGCTTTCCGGAATCTATCCATATGATCAGCGAGGCGCTGGGTCTGGGGGTCGACCGCATCGTCCAGAGCCGTGAGCCGATCGTTAGCAAAGTCTATCGCGAAACCCCCCATGTCAAAGTCCAACCGGGGATGGTGGCTGGCTGCGCGCACATTGGGATCGGATATCGTGGCAACCAGGAGGTTGTCAGGCTTATCCACCCACAGCAAATCCACCCACACCTGGAGAAGCAGGATACCGGAGATTATATCGATATTTATGGCAAGCCCGAGATTCATATGGCGATCAAACCGGAAATCGCCGGTGGAATTGCTACGATGGGTGTCGCCGTCAATATGATCCCCCACGTTGTGGCCGCGACGCCCGGGTTGAAGCGTATGATCGACCTGCCAGCACCGGCTGCATTAATGGGCGCCAGTGCCTATGGCCGGCGGATATAAGCACAGGGACAATCAGGCGAGTAATAAGACACAAGCAGAGGTAATGATGAGCAAAATTGCACAGGGTACCTGGGTGGAGATCCAGCAAATCGTTCTCAGACCCGAGGAACGCGCCACAAATCTTCCTGATGATACCCGTCAAACGCCTTACGTTCTTAGGGTTTCGGGCTTTTTAATCGACGAGGCGGAATTAGGACAGACTGCCCGAATTCGAACAATCATCGGGCGGGAGTTGACTGGCGAGTTAAAGACGATCAATCCAAGCTACAACCACAGTTTTGGGACTCTAGTGCCCGAGCTGCTGACGATCGGTACGGAGGCAGAACGATGAACGATCGTGATACTTCGTATGCAGCGGTGATGGCACGAAAAAACGAAATAATGAAAGCCTCACTAGGGATTGATTTTGATCATTACATCCAAAGCCCAATTGCTTTCGACTACGAACGGATGATGGACGAAACAGGCTATAGCCATGCGGAAATCATTCGGATCCAGCATGAAACGAAAGTGGGCGATACCCCACTTTATGAATTGCGCAATTTGACTGAAGCAGTGCGTAGGATCTCTGAACCGGGTAAGGGGGCGACGATCCTGATCAAAGACGAGGCTGCCAATGCTTCGGGCAGCTTTAAAGCTCGCCGCGCCTCGATCAGCGCATTTGAAGCTGCCCGAAAAGGGTATAAAGGAATGATTGCAGCCACGAGTGGGAATTATGGCGCAGCGGTGGCCTCCCAGGCAGCCCAAAGAGGATTGAAGTGCATCATCGTCCAGGAAGTTTTTGATAGCCGAGGCGTTGGCCAACCGGAGATCATCGAAAAAGGCCGGGCATGCGAAGCTTACGGGGCCGAAGTGCTCAAGCTGTCGGTAGGACCCGAACTGTTCTATATGCTCTTGCGGACCTTGGAAGAGACAGGTTTTTTCAATTCCAGCCTTTACACCCCGTTTGGAATTCGCGGGATCGAGACTCTGGGATTGGAAATTGTTTCCCAGATCCGCGCCCGGTATGGAAAAGATCCTGATGCGGTGGTTATTACTCATGCCGGTGGAGGGAACTTGACCGGAACTGCGCGCGGCTTGTTGGCAGCTGGCTGCGAGAAGACCCGCATCGTCGCCTGTTCGGTGGATCTCGGTGGTCTGCACATGGCTTCGGATCGGGATTTCAATCGCAAATCATTCACCACGGGTCATACCGGTTTTGGGGTGCCTTTTGCGACCTGGCCCGATCGCGTGGATGTGCCTCGCAACGCAGCGCGCTCGCTGCGCTATATGGATGAATACCAGTTGGTCACGCAAGGTGAGGTATTCTACGTGACCGAGCTTTTGACCAAGCTCGAAGGTTTGGAACGTGGTCCAGCCGGAAACACAAGCCTGACTGCTGCGGTAACCCTGGCGCGACAGATGGATCGCGATCAAATCGTTGTCGTTCAGGAGACGGAATATACCGGGGCTGGCAAGCATCATAACAGCCAACTTTCCTTTGCCCGCGAGAATGGCATCGAGGTCCGCCGCGGCGATCCCAAAGACAATGTCCCTGGAAAGGCAATTGTTATACCTGAGCGGCTTGAGCAGGTTTGGGGCAAGATCCAGGATATGGATAGGCTGCGCTTGTCTTACCTTAAGAATGCTGCCAGGGCTCTCCCTGTGGAAGAATGGACAGAAAATGACTATAGTTTCCTGGCAGCAGACCTTAAAAGGGATGTTGACTGGGTGAAGAAGAATACAGCGGAGGTACCCAATGCCTGACGAAAGAACCGTCCGATACGAACAGCGCCGGGAGGAATTAAGAAAAATGAACGATGCTGAGCTCAAGGCGCGTTTCTGGCAGTTGTGTGACCAGGTGATCGAACCCATTGTGGATTTATCCAAAACACATACATCTCCATCGATCGAGCGCTCGGTGTTGCTGCGCATGGGCATTGACAGCATCAGCTCGCAGGGAGTGGTGGATCGAATTTACGAGGCCGGCCTGCTCGGTAAAGGGGCCGGGCATGTCCTGTTGAAACTCACCCAAAAAATGGATTGTGACGTGCGTACGGCAGCAGCAGCCATTCTTGAAAATAAAGACGTTCTCAACGGACTGTTCTAAGAAAGACAAATGACGATGACCAAGCAGCTTGAACCGAATCAAAAACTCGATCTCGAAGAATTGATGCAGGACTTAGCGAATTATCACCCAAAGCGTAAAGGCTGGGTTTGGCGTGATAAGCCTGTTGAGGGTGTAAATATGGGACCCTTCCACTTCCGCGATATGTCGCGACCCCTCAAGAACAGCATCGGCCTGCCTGCATCCAAACACTTCGAAAATATAGACCCCCAACCGGGCTGTGTTGTTACTACTGAGATTGCCTCCGGGCGCTTCGAGGACGATATCCGGCGGATGCGGATGGCTGCCTGGCATGGCGCGGACCATATGATGGTTATCCGTACGACAGGGCAGAGTCATATCGATGGGCTACTTGAAGGCACACCAGAAGGAACCGGCGGTGTGCCGATTACCCGCAAACAAATTCGCGCCAGTCGGAAAGCTTGCGATTTGATTGAAGAAGAGGTTGGCCGTCCGATCAATTTTCACAGCTATGTCTCAGGGGTGGCTGGTCCAGAAGTAGCTGTATTGTTCGCCGAGGAAGGCGTTAACGGCGCTCACCAGGACCCACAATACAATGTGCTTTACCGTAACATCAATATGTATCGATCGTTTGTAGATGCAGCCGAAGCCAAGCGGGTGATGGCTGGAGCGGGGATTTTTCAGATCGACGGGGCGCATAATGCCAATGCCACTGCCAGGGCTGGGTGGTTGGTGATGCCCGAATTACTGGTGCAGCATGGCCTAAACTGTGCTTTTTCGGTGGCGGTTGGAATGGATAAGGCGCTGATCGGGCTTTCCACTGTACCCCCCAACGCGCCTCCGGCTCCTAAACTCTGGTACGACTTGCCTTACGCGGTTGCGCTGCGTGATTTCTTTTCCGAGTATAAGATGCGCGCTCAGCAAAATACGCGTTATATCGAGGCTGATGTCGAAGAAGCAGTGCGGACCCACACCGTGGATACGTTAATCTCGATGCTGACCAGCGCGGATATTCAAAGCACGATTACACCGGATGAGGGACGCAACGTTCCCTGGCATTACAATAACATCCGCGCTCTACAAACCGTTAAACAGACCTGGGCAGCGCTGGATGGAATTAAGGAACTGCTCAGCTTGAATCTCGATGGTCCATTGGGCGAAATGGTCCGTGACATCAAAGAACGCGCCGTCGCCTTTTTGGAGGAAATTATCCAGGTGGGCGGTTATTTTGCAGCCGTCGAAGCGGGCTTTTTTGTAGATTCGGCTCAGTATCCGCAGCGCAATGGAGATGGGATTGCTCGCGATGGTAAGGGCGGTGTGGCGGCTGGCACGATTGTCGCCCGCGACCCTGATTACATGGCTCCGGTTTGCAGTCACTTTGGCGAGAACCACCTGCCATCAGGCTTGGATAGACCGTGTGACCCGATTGGCGGCTGCACGCTGTGCAATCCCGAAAAAATTGTTTACATCGAAGAGCTCGATCCTGAAGACTCCGTTACCAGGCGTCTCGAACAAACGCAGCCTTATCGTAAAGAGGGTTTGATCCGCCCAGAGGCTGAATGGGCTGGTGATGGCATCGTTCTGCTGCAATTTATGGTGCCGGAAGCAGAAGCCATTGCTCGCGCTGCTGCAGTCGAAATGGCGGCGAAGATGGGGTTGGCCGATCCGCAAGTGATTAACTTGATGGTGCTGCATCCTTCCGAGGGCTGCTTTGTCGAGGTGAAAGGCAGGGTTGATTTCGACATTAGAAAAGATGAATTAAAAATTCCACCCCAAGAAATATTGCTCTCGGAAGATGAAATCCGCGCCGTGGTTAAGCAATTGGGGCTGAGGGTGGTAGCGGCCACCGTCGGTGAAGATGAACATAGTGTTGGAATGCGGGAAATCCTGGATATCAAACACGGGGGAATCGAAAAATATGGCGTTAAATATACCTATCTGGGTACTTCGGTTCCGATTGGTAAGCTGGTTGATGCGGCTATCGAGACTGGCGCTCATGCGATTCTGATCTCGACAATTATCAGCCATAACGATATTCACCGCGCTCAGATGCGCAAACTCGCTGAATTGTGTAGGGAGAAAGGCATCCGCGACAAAATCATCCTGATCGCTGGGGGTACTCAAGTCACCCGCGAGATGGCCGCTGAAACCGGGATGGATGCCACCTTTGGTCGTGGCACCAAGGGAATTCATGTGGTAGATGCGATGGTAAAGATTCTCAAAGAGCGTGGAGTTATAAATGAGTTGTAGGTGAGGGGTGATTTTTGAATAGGTAATTATGAAATCAGGCAGCCAGGCGCGTAGGCAAATAGGCACAAGTAAGTGACAAATTCTTCAGTTATCTTGACGATCGAGGTTGGTTCAACGATCACGAAAGCAAACGGGTTCCGCCGTTTAACCGAAGGCGGGTTCGAGCATATCGCCCAGGGGTTTGCTCCAACCAGCGTGAGCTTGGGTGATGTCGGGATTGGAGTGGATTCTGCAATTGCCGACATGTGGGGACACACGCTGCAAGATGTGCCCATACACGAGCCGGAAACATTCGTGAATAGTTCGGCAGCGGGTGGTTTAAGGATGACCGTACATGGTCTGACTTTAAGCATGACCGCTCGGGCTGCCCGTGAAGCAGCCTTGGGGGCGGGCGGGATTGTTAAATTGGTCACGGCGGGCTCGCTTAGCGACGATGAACTCGAGGAAATTCACGCAATCCACCCGAATATCATCTTGTTGGCCGGCGGCGTCGATTTTGGCGAGAAAGATACCATCCTGCACAATGCAGAAAAAATCGCTTCTCTCCATTTACCCGTTCCAGTATTGTATGCTGGGAACATAGCGATCCGTAAGCCTGTCCAAAAGATCTTTGGGGATGCTGGAATCGAAATTCTGCAAGCTGCCAATGTATTTCCGGATGTAGATGTTCTCAACATCGAACCGCTGCGGCGCGTTATCCATGAAGTATTCAACCGGCATATCATCCACGCCCCAGGGATGGCGCGATTAAATGAACTGACCCATTGGAATATTTTCCCCACACCGGGAGCAGTTTTGCGCGGGGCAGAGCTATTCGCTGAAGAATTGGGTGATTGTCTTGTAATAGATGTCGGCGGGGCGACTACCGATGTGCATAGCGTTACCGACGGCAGCCTGGAATGGGCAGGGCGGTTGGTAGAACCAGAACCGCATGCTAAACGAACGGTAGAAGGGGACATTGGTGTCTTTATCAACGCCGTGAACATCGTTGAGATGCAAGGCGACGCTGAATGGGGAGATAAAATTAATGATCTTCAAGCTATCCCAAGCACTGCCAATCAAAAAGCGTTTACCCGCTGGTTGTGCGCTCGGGCTGTTGAAATCGGTATCCGTCGTCATGCAGGCATTGTTACTGAGTTTTACACGCCTACCGGCAAAAAACAAATTGTCAAGGGTAAAGATCTAACCGCAGTCCAGTGGGTGATTGGCACTGGGGGGGCGCTGACTCGAGTAGACGGTGGGGAGGCGATCCTGCGTGGTGTTTGCAGCGGAGCGGGGAAATATCTGCTGCCTCCAGGGGATGCCCGACTGTTGATTGATCAAGATTACCTTTTTTCGGCCCTGGGTACTCTGGCGCAGGCGTATCCCGAAGATGTCAAAATAACCTTTCGTAATTGGGTTCGTAATTATGTATATTCGCACTCCTCGTCTTGAAATCCACCCGCAGCGGATCGAAGCGAATGCCCGAGCGGTGATTAATCTCTGTCACGAACATGGCGCCCAGGTGGCCTGTGTTACGAAGGTGATGAGCGCTCATCCGGCAATCGTACATGCCTTGCAGGCCGGCGGCGCGGATATGATCGCTGATTTCGCGTATTCTAAACCTGCAATCTATCTCCAATATTGGGATGGATATGCCGTTAATGCTGCTGCGAATACCAGCACCCAGCCGGGCTGCTGATGTGATCCGCTGCGCGGACGTCTCGCTAAACTCGTCAGCCCAAACGATCGGCTTGCTTTCTGAAGCAGCCCAGCTTTTAGGGATCAAACATAAAGTGATCATTATGATTGACCTGGGTGATCTGCGCGAAGGCGTATGGCCCGATCGAGCAGTACAGGTCGTTCGCGCCACAGCGAAGTTGCCGAATATCGAGGTGATGGGTTTGGGCTGCAACCTGGCTTGCTATGGTGGTGTGATCCCTACCCGAGAAAATATGCAAATGCTCGTTGATCTACGTGATGAATGTAGAAAAGCAACAGGTCTTGAATTGACCACCTTATCCGGTGGAAACAGCGCCAACCTGCCATTATTAGCCAGCGGCGAGATGCCCAAGGAAATCAATCATTTCCGCATCGGCGAGGCCATAACTCTGGGGCGAAATGTGCTGGATCGAAGCCCCTGGCCTGGGACTCGCCAGGATACATTTCGGGTGGTTGCAGAAATTGTAGAGGTGGAGTGTAAACCGTCCATCCCAATTGGCAACCGCGGTCAAGACGCTTTTGGCGGCTACACTGATTTTATCGATCGAGGGATCCGAAAACGGGCGATTTGTAATATTGGCCGCCAGGATGTGATGATCGACGGAATTTTGCCCGACGACCCAGGCGTTATTGTTCTGGGCGGGAGCAGCGATCACCTGGTATTGGATGTTGAAGATGCTCGCGCCGATATCCAAACAGGAGATGAGGTGGTTTTCTACCCCAGCTATGGGGCGCTTTTAGCCGCAACCACCTCACCTTATGTCCAGAAAGTTGTTATCAAGGGTTAGGCTCAGGCGCACTCGCCATAGTCGCAACGGCCATTTCCATTTGAGTCTGTATACTGGCGGCAGCCTCCCGGGTAGGAGCATGAGCGTCCTTTTGGACAGCGTCCGACGCAGGCAAGAGTGCTGGTGGTCGTCTGAGAAGCTGTCTGTCTGGTTGAGGTTGTTTGCGAGCCGGACTGCTGATCTGAGGAATCGGCCTGAGATTGCGCTCCAACCGTGGAGTGTGCTACATTGAGTAGGGCCAATGCAGCGGCTGCACCTACAACTCCCATCATTTTTAAAAATTCTCGCCGGTCATTACGGCCGAGTTCATCTCGGCGGTTGGGTACGGCTGGCCTGGCATTGGTCGTAGGACCGGCGCTTGAGGATAGCCCGGCGGCTGGGATTGTCTGCGCGGTTGGGCGGCTGAGTACTGCCTGTGGCAGGGGAGATTGCGGTTGTGCTGCCTTCGACTGGTTAGTCAGAACTTCGAGGCAGCATGCGCTGAGTAGTTTTTACGATCCAACGCCAATGGATGGAGAGTTTGAACACAACCAGGACAAGGGTGACTACTGAGGCGCCGATATGAAAGTCAATCCAGACAGAAGGGTTGGTCAGGTTTATCGACAACCAGGTTGAAATCACCAACCCACTCAAAAGAATAGCCTCGAATCCAATCAGGATTGCGGCATCGATCAGGTAGTACAGGCGGGACCTACCGGAAGTGCGTCCAAAGAACCGTTTTGTAACTGCCTCGACCCAATCCCAGTGGGTAATCAAATGGTATAAAGCCAGCGCTCCACCCGCGATTCCGATCCACTGGTGCAAAGCCAGGCCAGTTAGATTTAGAAAGAAAAGGAGGATAAAGCCGATGAATAACACGGCATCAATCATCCAATTGAATTTAGAACGATTTTGTTTCATTTTATTTACCTTCGTCGTTATAGGTTACGATCTCTTTTCAGGATTATCGTAACTGGGACTTATGAATAAAATCTTCAGAACTTATTTAGAAATTGTTTGATTTTGGCTGGTCAGGTAACGTTAAAATTTACAAACTTGTCAGACAAATATCAATTCTTTAAGGTTACTGACTTGACAGAGGTACTTAAGGGCGTATAATAGCCTTCGCTCTGTGAAAAGTCGGGTTTCGCGAAGCGACGCAAACCCTTGACAACTGAAATCATCAAGTAGATACCGATAAAATAAATTGGTATATGGTTTTGCCGTCTATTTGTGAAATTTCGCTCTTGACAGAGCATGGTGAGACGAGTAGAATTGGATCTTGCCTTTAAAGCCGGACCTTAACAACTGAAGAGTGGTAAGAAGCCTGAAAGAAATTCTGGAGAGTTTTGAAATTGAAGGAACAAACATACTGCTAAAGTATGAAAAATAATTAGCGGAGAGTTTGATCCTGGCTCAGGATGAACGCTGGCGGCGTGCTTAATACATGCAAGTCGAACGGAAGAGGTAGCAATACTAAATTAGTGGCGAACGGGTGAGTAACGCGTTGGTGACCTGCCCCAGATCGAGGGATAACAGTTCGAAAGGACTGCTAATACCGCATGAAATTACGGAAGTTAGGTTACCGTAATGAAAGGAGCGATCCGATATGGGAGGGGCCTGCGTCCCATCAGCTAGTTGGTGAGGTAAAAGCCCACCAAGGCGACGACGGGTAGGGGGCCTGAGAGGGTGACCCCCCACACTGGCACTGAAACACGGGCCAGACACCTACGGGTGGCAGCAGTAGGGAATATTGGTCAATGGGCGAAAGCCTGAACCAGCAACGCCGCGTGCACGATGAAGGCCTTCGGGTCGTAAAGTGCTTTTCGGGGAGACGAGGAAGGACGGTATCCCCGGAATAAGGATCGGCTAACTACGTGCCAGCAGCCGCGGTAAAACGTAGGATCCGAGCGTTATCCGAATTCACTGGGCGTAAAGCGCGTGTAGGCGGTTTGGTAAGTTGGATGTAAAATCTCCTGGCTCAACTGGGAGGGGACGTACAATACTGTCAGACTAGAGGACGGCAGAGGAAGGTGGAATTCCCGGTGTAGTGGTGAAATGCGTAGATATCGGGAGGAACACCAGTGGCGAAGGCGGCCTTCTGGGCCGATCCTGACGCTCAGACGCGAAAGCTAGGGGAGCAAACGGGATTAGAAACCCCGGTAGTCCTAGCCGTAAACGATGTAGACTTGGTGTCGGGGGTGTAAAAACCGTCGGTGCCGAAGCAAACGCGATAAGTCTACCGCCTGGGGACTACGGCCGCAAGGTTAAAACTCAAAGGAATTGACGGGGGCCCGCACAAGCAGCGGAGCGTGTGGTTTAATTCGATGCTACGCGAAGAACCTTACCCGGGTTTGACATGCAGGTAGTAGGGAACTGAAAAGGGACCGACCCTTCGGGGAGCCTGCACAGGTGCTGCATGGCTGTCGTCAGCTCGTGTCGTGAGATGTCCGGTTAAGTCCGGTAACGAGCGCAACCCACGTCGTATGTTACAAGTGTCATACGAGACTGCTGGTATAAAGCCGGAGGAAGGTGTGGACGACGTCAAGTCAGCATGGCCTTTATGTCCGGGGCTACACACACGCTACAATGGCCGGTACAATGGGTAGCAAAGCCGCGAGGTGGAGCCAATCCTCAAAGCCGGTCTCAGTTCAGATTGTAGGCTGCAACTCGCCTACATGAAGTCGGAGTTGCTAGTAACCGCGCGTCAGCATTAGTGCGGTGAATACGTTCCCGGGCCTTGTACACACCGCCCGTCACGTCATGGGAGCTGGCAACACCTGAAGCCGGTATCCTAACCGTAAGGAAGGAGCCGTCGAAGGTGGGGCTGGTGACTGGGACGAAGTCGTAACAAGGTAGGAGTACCGGAAGGTGCGCCTGGATCACCTCCTTTCTAGGGAGAAACTGAAGGAGAGCCTGAGGGCTTGAATTCAAGGACCCCGTGTAGTACCGTCTCGTCAGCGGTGGCGAGACAACCCCAGAATAAAGTAAGTCTTCTTACCACTCCTCAGTTGCTAAGGGATCGCCTTAACAAAAAAATCAGGGCTTGTAGCTCAGTTGGTTAGAGCACTGTGCTGATAACGCAGGGGTCACAGGTTCGAATCCTGTCAAGCCCACTTTCCCGGGTCAGGGTTCAAATGCCCCCTGTGTCAAGCCTGAAAACGTCTTGACATGCGGCGCTTGATCCATGGCGCATAAAGACGGGGATGTAGCTCAGTTGGGAGAGCGCCGCCTTTGCAAGGCGGAAGTCACGGGTTCGAGTCCCGTCATCTCCACAACTGGGAAACCAGAACGATCAGGCTTCGGCCTGGTCCAGCACCTTAACAACCGAATAATGGGTAAAAAAGGACGTAGCGCAGAGATGCGATACGTCGAAAAGGCGCAAATAGAGGAAGAAGGAAAGAAGATGCGAAGACAATCGAGCTCTCCGTATCAGGAAAGAAGCTAGTAAGAGCTTATGGTGGATGCCTAGGCGCCAAATGCCGATGAAGGACGTGGGACACTGCGAAAAGTCTCGGGTAGCCGTGTACAGGCGTTGATCCGGGAATATCCGAATGGGGAAACCCCCCACAGCGAACCTGTGGGATCCCATACCTGAACACATAGGGTAAGGGAGGGGAACCTGGGGAACTGAAACATCTAAGTACCCAGAGGAAAAGAGAACATTCTCCTAGTAGTGGCGAGCGAACGGGGAAAAGCCCAAACCCGACCAGCAAGCTGGTTGGGGGTTGTAGGGCCTGGTCACATAGAGTTACAAAACAGTCTGTTAGCGGAAAGGTGTGGGAAAGCCTACCAAAGAGGGTAAGAGTCCCGTATGCGAAAACAGGCAGTCTCTGACCGGGAACCTGAGTACTACCGGGCACGCTAATCCGGTAGGAAACTGGGGAGTCCACTCTCCAAGGCTAAATACATTTGGCGACCGATAGTGAACAAGTACCGTGAGGGAAAGGTGAAAAGTACCCCAGTGAGGGGAGTGAAATAGAACCTGAAACCATAAGCTTACAAGCAGTCGAAGGGCTAATGGCGTGACTGTGCTCCGGAGAGATCCGGGTGCGCGGCGCTAAGCCTGACGGCGTGCCTCTTGGAGAATGAGCCTGCGAGTTAATCATCGTGGCGAGGTTAAGGGAGAGACACCCGGAGCCGTAGCGAAAGCGAGTCTGAAAAGGGCGTATAGTCGCGGTGATTAGACACGAAACCGGGTGAGCTACCCATGGCCAGGGTGAAGCGGGTCTAACCGCCCGTGGAGGCCCGAACTCACTAATGTTGCAAAATTAGGAGATGAGCTGTGGGTAGAGGTGATATGCCAAACGAACTCGGAGATAGCTTGTTCTCCCCGAAATAGCTTTAGGGCTAGCGTCATGTGTTCAGTAGCGGAGGTAGAGCACTGGATGAGCTAGGGGGCTTACTGCTTACCGAACTCAACCAAACTCCGAATGCCGCTACTCCAGAACATGGCAGTCGGACTACGGGAGATGAGTTTCGTGGTCGAAAGGGAAACAGCCCAGATCATCGGCTAAGGTCCTCAAGTCTATGCTAAGTGGGAAACGATGTGAGACTACACGGACAACCAGGAGGTTGGCTTAGAAGCAGCCACCCTTTAAAAAGTGCGTAATAGCTTACTGGTCAAGTGGTCTTGCGCGGAAAACATAACGGGGCTAAGCATAGCACCGAAGCCATGGATGGCAACGGAAGTTGCTATGGTAGGGGAGCGTTCTGTCAGCGGAGAAGGCATACCGGAAGGAGTGCTGGAGCGGACAGAAGTGAGAATGCAGGCATGAGTAGCGAAAAACACGTGAGAACCGTGTTCGCCGTAAGTCTAAGGTTTCCGACGGCAGGTCAATCCGCGTCGGGTTAGTCGGACCTAAGCTGAGGCCGGAAGGCGTAAGCGATGGACATCCGGTCAATATTCCGGAACCAGCTGTCAGGAGCGAAGTGGGGACGCAACGAGGTAGGCCAGCCCACGAATGGTGGTGTGGGTGTAAGTGTGTAGGCGATGAGACCGGCAGGGAAAACCGCTGGTTGAGCTGAGGCACGAAGGCGAGCCCTCCCAAGGCGAAGTGGTTGAGCCTTGTTGCCGAGAAAAGCCACTAAGTGATGAGAGACAGGTGACCGTACCGCAAACCGACACAGGTAGACGGGTAGAGAATACCAAGGCGAACGGGAGAACCTTCGTTAAGGAATTAGGCAAATTAGCCCCGTAACTTCGGGATAAGGGGTGCCTGCTGTCTTGAGAGTGAACAACTGGAGGGATAGTGGGTCGCAGTGAAATGGCTCTAGTGACTGGTTAACAAAACCACAGGTCTCTGCAAAGCCGAAAGGCGAAGTATAGGGGCTGACGCCTGCCCAGTGCCGGAAGGTTAAGGGGAGAGGTTAGCGTAAGCGAAGCTTTGAACCGAAGCCCCGGTGAACGGCGGCCGTAACTATAACGGTCCTAAGGTAGCGAAATTCCTTGTCGGGTAAGTTCCGACCCGCACGAACGGCGTAACAACTAGAGCACTGTCTCAACGAAGGACCCGGTGAAATTGAAATAGGCGTGAAGATGCGTCTTACCCGCAGCAGGACAAAAAGACCCCGTGGAGCTTTACTGCAGCTTGGCATTGAGTTTGGGCATTGTCTGTGTAGGATAGGTGGGAGGCTGAGAAGCTGGGGCGCAAGCCTCGGTGGAGCCGACGGTGAAATACCACCCTGATGGTGTCTAGACCCTAACCCCACGCTCTAAACGAGGTGGGGGACCGTGCCAGGTGGGCAGTTTGACTGGGGCGGTCGCCTCCTAAAAGGTAACGGAGGCGCCCAAAGGTTCCCTCAGGTTGAATGGAAACCAACCGGAGAGTGTAAAGGCACAAGGGAGCTTGACTGCAAGACCAACGCGTCGAGCAGAGACGAAAGTCGGGCTTAGTGATCCCACGGTACTGAGTGGAAGGGCCGTGGCTTACCGGACAAAAGCTACCCCGGGGATAACAGGCTGGTGAAGTCCAAGAGTTCATATCGACGACTTCGCTCGGCACCTCGATGTCGGCTCATCGCATCCTGGGGCTGGACAAGGTCCCAAGGGTCGGGCTGTTCGCCCGTTAAAGCGGTACGCGAGCTGGGTTCAGACCGTCGTGAGACAGGTCGGTCTCTATCCGCTGTGGGCGTAAGGGATTTGAGAGGAGCTGCCCCTAGTACGAGAGGACCGGGGTGGACAGACCGCTAGTGTGCCAGTTGTCGTGCCAACGGCATTGCTGGGTAGCTAAGTCTGGCAGAGATAACCGCTGAAAGCATCTAAGTGGGAAACTCGCCTCAAGATGAGATCCCTCATCCGAAAGGAGTAAGACCGCAGGAAGACTACCTGCTTGATAGGCGGAAGGTGTAAGTGCAGTAATGTATTGAGCTGATCCGTACTAATGGTCGAGGGCTTACTGCCTGGTGCGGAGAACTGGATTGTCTTCAAAGAAAAAAGCGTCACCCATTATTCGGCATAAAATATGTGAAAACAGTCTCTTGGTGATTGGAGCGACGGAGGTACACCCGGACACATCCCGAACCCGGTCGTTAAGCCCGTCAGCGCCGATGGTACTTGGGGGGTAGCCCCCTGGGAGAGTAGGTCATTGCCAAGAGACTCTTTCTTTTTAATTATCGGAGCGGCTTTACGCCGCTCCTTTTTTATAAGTAGTAGTCGAAATCGTGCTCGGTGCGGATTTTACGCCGGATCACAAAGATATGTGCTGGCACAGACTTGGGATCTAACTCCACATAATTTCGCGAGCCATGCCAGAGATAGCGTGCATCGGTCAACAGATCGTGAGCTTGATACGGTTGGCGGGGGTCAAGACCCAGGTCTTCCATGGGTAAGGTAATAAAACCCGACTGCTTATAATGAGGATCTAGGTTCACCACGATCAACACTTCATTCGTTTTGTCTTCGCTGGTCTTGGAATAAGCAATGATTTGCTCATTATCGACCTCGTGGAAGCGCAGGTTATAGTTGGCCCGAAAAGCCGGGTTTTCATGGCGGATGGCATTCACCTGGCTGATTAGCTTTCCTATGCTGTCTGGCTGGTCGAGATCCCAGCTTTTAATTTCGTATTTTTCCGAATTAAGGTATTCTTCTTTCCCTGGTGCAATCGGGAGGTTATCGCACAGCTCGTAGGCGGGGCCGTAAATGCCATAGCTTGGGCCTAAAGTGGCGGCAAGGACGAATCTAACCATAAACGCCGGACGACCGCCAAACTGCAGATACTCGGGGAGGATATCTGGGGTATTTGGCCACAAGTTTGGACCCATAAACTCGCTCACCTCGGTTCGGGTGAGCTCAGTAAGATATTGGGTCAGCTCCCATTTGGTATTCCGCCAGGGGAAATAGTTATACGACTGGGTAAAGCCGCGCTTAGCCAGGCCATATAGGGCTTTTGGCCGCGTGAAAGCCTCAGCCAGGAAAATTGCCTCAGGACAATCTCGCTTGATTTCAGCGATCAACCACTCCCATAAGCCGAATGGTTTGGTGTGTGGGTTGTCAACCCGGAAAATGTGCACACCCTGATCTACCCAGTATTGAACAATACTCCTTAGCTCTGCCCATAATTCCCGCCACTGCTCGCTTTCGAAATCAAACGGGTAGATGTCCTGGTACTTCTTTGGAGGGTTTTCGGCATATTGGATGGTTCCATCGGGGCGTTTGCGGAACCATTCGGGATGCTCGCTGACATAGGGATGATCGGGAGCGCACTGGAAGGCAATATCTATGGCTATCTCGATGCCAACCTCGGCTGCTGCTGCTATCAAATGGTGAAAGTCATCGAGATTGCCCAGCTCTGGATGGATGGCTTTATGTCCTCCCAGCTCCGAGCCGATCGCCCATGGGCTGCCTGGGTCATCTTTCCCTGCAGTGGTAGCATTATTGCGCCCCTTACGAAAACTGTTCCCGATTGGGTGAATTGGCGGCAAGTAGAGCACATCGAAACCCAGCGCTGCCACGTACTCCAGGCGCTGCTCAACATCTTTGAAGGTTCCATGGCGACCTGGCTCTGTCGAGCAGGAGCGTGGGAAAAGCTCGTACCATGCCCCAAACCGGGCGCGTTCACGTTCTACAACGATTTCCAATTCTTTATCATAGGTGGTTGTAAAAAGCCGCTCGCCGCATTGCGCCATCAACAAGGCTAGTTCAGGTGAGAGCGCCTGACCGCGCTCCTTCAGCGCCGCCGCTGCGGAGCGCTTCGGCGTAGGTCAAAAGCCACTTCGAATTGATTTGGGTCGCCCGCCAGGCAGCCTTCTCGACCAATTCTGCGCCGATTAAAAGATCGATGCTGATATCTTGTCCTGCCTGAACACGCTTTCCCAGGTCGCGTGACCAGGTCCTGAATTGATCGACCCAACCCTGAAGGGTATATCGGTAGCGCCCAAGCTCTTGAACCCTGAACGAAGCACGCCAACGGTCGTTGCCCAGCGATTCCATTGGGGCCTCGCTCCATTCTGCATCGGTTTCCTTGCGATAGAGCAGTACGCAGGAAAGAGCATCATGCCCGTCAACCAGGATATCGGCTTCGACCACCGTTTCGTCGCCAATGATGCGTTTTATCGGAAATCTGCCTGATTCGATCTCAGGCGCTACCCCCGCGATAATTACCCGGCTTCTTCCTTCTCCATCCTGCATGGTATGCCTCCTGTGTACACAAATCTATGCGGCGCTAAAATTCCGCACCGGAGCGAGCTAGATCTCCAATCGTCGATCTACCTTCAGGCTATAACGATCGGTAAAGCTCCAGCGTTCGTTGGGCGATTGCAGTCCAACTAAAGTGGTCCTCAACCCGGCGGCGGCCATTGCTTTCAAACTTTTCGCGCAAGTTAGGGTCGAGCGCTACCCGATTGATCGCAGCAGCCAGGCTAGCTGAGAATTTCGGAGGGTCGACGGGATCGAATGTACCCGGCTTAAGTTCCAGATCGACCAGCAAGCCAGTCTCCTCTGGAATAACGACTTCGGGTATACCCCCCACTGCGGAGGCGACCACGGCTGTCTCGCAGGCCATTGCTTCGAGGTTGATAATGCCGAAAGGCTCATATACCGATGGACAGCAGAAGACGGTCGCGTTCGAGTAGAATTGGATTACCTCGTCACGCGGCAGCATTTCCCGGATCCAGATCACGCCGGGTCGATCTGCGCTAACTGCGTCAACGCCTGCGCTCATCTCGCGGCCAATCTCAGGGGTGTCGGGCGCGCCAGCGCATAACACAACCTGGATCGAGGGATCAATCTGTGGGATGGCATTCACCAGGTGCATAATGCCTTTCTGGCGGGTAATCCGACCCACAAAAAGCACGAACGGCCGATCGGGATCTACGCCGCGCTTGATCAACGCAGCGACACTCGAGTTCTTGCGATACTGCTGCAGGTCGATCCCATTGTGGATCACGCAGACTTTATCCGGGTCGACATTTGGAAAACAGCGCAGCACATCGTTGCGGGTTTCCTGCGAAACTGCGATCACAGCATCGGCTTCGGTGATACCGTTATTTTCAATCCAGGTGCTGAGGTGGTAGGCGCTGCCGAGCTGCTCGACCTTCCAGGGCCGCAGCGGCTCAAGCGAGTGAGTGGTCAGCACGAATGGAATACCCCACAGCTTTTTGGCAAGAAAGCCTGCGAACTGGACATACCAGGTGTGCGAATGTACGATGCTGGCATCCAGGTTGTCCTTAGCCATCTCCAGGCTGCGATACATGGCATCCAGTGCGCCGCCAAAGCGCGGATCGGTGTTTTGCTTGGCGGCAGCCCAAGGACGATAGCCTTTCACGCGCAAGTTCGGACTTTCGATATCCTGATCACCGAAACAGCGCACTTCGACTGGTACGAGCTTAGCCAGCTCTTGGCTCAAATATTCGACATGTACTCCAGCGCCCCCATAAACGTTTGGAGGATACTCATTCGTAAATAGGGCTACTTTATTGATATTTGACATTGATTCCTCCTATCATGCTTTTACGTGCCGTAGTTCGTTTTTTTTAGGTTGAGACCAACAATTCCGGCGAATTCCGCCAAGGATGGGATTGCTTTTCGGCGCAGCTCGCTTCTTTGCAAAATAGATCATAACCAGCAGTGGAACATCTCAAATGAGTGACTTAATCGCATTGATCAGCCCATTGGTGCTTGGGTCATGGCTGGCGATCTCACCTGTGCTTAAAAGCTCGGGTAATATTTTTTTTGCGAGCTGCTTGCCTAACTCAACCCCCATTTGATCGAAGGAATTGATATTCCAGATTACGCCTTGAGTGAAGATTTTGTGCTCGTATAATGCAATTAGCGAACCAAGGATTTCAGGGGATAGTTTTGTGTAAAGGAACGAATTGGTCGGGCGGTTGCCTTGAAAAGTCTTAGCTGCCGCCAGCGTCTCGAGCTGTTCTCCTGAATAACCTGCTGCCTGAAGCTCAGACCGAGCTGCAGCGAGCGTCTTGCCTTTCATCAACGCCTCGGTCTGGGCGAGAAAATTGGATAGCAAGATCGGGTGGTGTTCACCCAACGGATTCTGACTGTGAACCGCAGCCAGGAAATCGCAAGGAATAAGTTGGGTGCCCTGGTGGATGAGCTGGTAAAAGGCATGCTGGCCATTCGTCCCCGGTTGCCCCCAGATCACTGGACCGGTTGAGTAATCAACCCATTCCCCCTGCTTTGTGACACTTTTGCCGCTGCTTTCCATATCGCCTTGTTGAAAGTAGGCGGGGAAGTAGGCCAGGTATTGATCATAAGGCAAGATGGCATGAGAATGCGCTCCAAAAAAGTTGTTATACCAGATGCCAAGCAAACCCATGATTACCGGAATGTTCTGTTCGAACGGCGCCGAATAAAAATGGCGATCCATTTTATGAGCGCCAGTCAAGAGTTCTTCAAAGCGATCCATGCCAAGATACAAGGCGACGGACAATCCAATCGCAGACCACAACGAATAGCGCCCGCCAACCCAATCCCAAAACTCAAACATATTTTGGGGATCGATCCCGAAATTGCTCACTGCTTCGGTATTCGTTGACATGGCAACGAAATGCTTGGCAATTGCTGCTTCGCTTTGTGCTGATTCGAGAAACCATTGCCGCGCCGAATGGGCGTTCGTCATTGTTTCCTGGGTGGTAAAAGTTTTAGATGCCACCAAGAACAAGGTGGTTTCGGGGTCCAGGGTTTTGATGGTTTCCACCAGGTCGGTGCTGTCTACATTCGAAACGAAATGAGCATGCAGGTCGGCTCTGGCATAAGGCTTCAAAGCCTCGCAGACCATTTTCGGTCCCAAATCCGAGCCGCCGATGCCGATATTTACGATATCGGTAATGCCTTTGCCTGTATATCCTTTCCAGGCGCCGGAGCGTACAGTTTCGGTGAAATTGCGCATTTTTAGCAGCACCCGATTGACCTCGGGCATCACATCCTGGCCATCGACGTATATAGGATCGTTGCTACGGTTTCGCAGGGCGATGTGAAGGACGGCTCGATTCTCAGTTGTGTTGATCTTTTCGCCGCTGAACATGGCTTTAATCATTGTTGTCAGATCAGCCTGGCGCGCAAGATCGAACAGTAGCATAAGCGTTTTTGCGGTGATACGGTTCTTCGAAAAATCAAACAACATGTCGCCGAACCACAATGAAAATCGGGCGAACCGTTGTGGATCGTTTGCAAAAAGATCTGTCATATGTAAATCGGCGATTTCCTGCTGGTGTATGGCTAATGCTTGCCAGGCGGGAGTTTGTTCTAACTTAGACATTCGTTTTCTCCCTTTTTTTGCGTTCTTCTTCTGATAATTTCACCGCAAAGTACCTCGATTATTTTTTTAAGATTGGTTAGGTTTCCATTATTCGGATTTTGATTTTTTATTATTCCAGCTCCTCGAGTCGCACGCGAGCGAGCTGTTCTCGTTACATCCTTCACGAAATAATCCACTTTTGACAGCCAAGCTGTTGATGGTGCTTTTATTTACAATGATTTTATCATCCAGGATCGTTTGGAAAGGAAGGATATTTTTTCGTAATCCTAATATATTATATAATCATGGTCAGAGGATTACTGCCTGATGAAAACTGTTCTAAAATCCACGGATGTTGTAAGCGATGGAACGTTAGATTGGCATTCTTTGGATCTTAATCATGTGCATGAAAGGCTCGAGACACGAGCCCAGGGGTTGACTTCAGATGAAGTCGCGAAACGCTTGGAAGAGTATGGGCCTAACGAGCTCAAGGAAAAGCCGAGTCCGTCCTTTTTCCAACTGGTGCTCGCACAGCTAAATAACTTCATCGTTATCTTGCTGATCGGCGCGTCTGATTATTTCTGCATTATTGGGCGATTGGATCGAAGCTGCAGTCATCATGCTGATCGTGGTGCTGAATGCAATCCTGGGCGTGGTTCAAGAAAGTCGAGCAGAAGAGGCCCTGGCAGCGTTAAAGAAGATGGCTGCTCCAGAATCACATGTAATGCGCGACGGGCAGCGCACAACGGTTCCAGCTCGTGATCTGGTTCCTGGAGATATCGTCTTTTTGGAGGCTGGCAATTATGTTCCAGCAGATATGCGCTTACTTGAGGCGGTCAACCTGCGTGTAGAGGAGGCCGCGCTAACCGGTAAATCAGTGCCGGTGCAGAAAAATGCAGCCCTTGTTTTGGATCGCGATGCCTCGCTAGGTGACAGAAAGAACACAGCTTTTATGGGCACTTTGGTAAGCTATGGCCACGGGCGCGGGATCGTGGTCGATACGGGAATGCGCACCCAACTTGGGATGATTGCTGACATGCTCCAGTCTGTTGAGGATGAAAGCACTCCCTTGCAAACTCGCCTGGACCAATTGGGCAAAACGCTTGCTGTTGGCGCCCTCGTAATTTGTGGTTTTGTGTTCCTGATTGGACTTCTGCGCAGCGGAGTGTTGTCTGAGGGTTTTACACCCGAGACGCGAGACATCATCCTGGATAGTTTCATGATCGCCGTCGGACTGGCGATCGCTGCCGTCCCCGAAGGTTTAGCGGCGGTGGTTACAATCAGTCTGGCGCTGGGTATGCGCGAGATGGTGAAACGCCATGCCTTGATTCGCCGGCTGGCCTCGGTGGAAACACTCGGCTCGGCAACAGTGATCTGTTCGGATAAGACAGGCACCCTGACTCAGAATATAATGACCGTCACTCGGCTGTGGGTGGATGGCAAATTCGCCGAAATTACCGGGACTGGTTACGATCCTCATGGAGAATTTTTCGTTGATGGACAGGCAGCGGATCTATTGCAGACGCCCGGGATCGGCACCGTTTTATGGGTAGGAGCTTTGAACAATGATGCGGTGCTAGAGCCAGTTTCTGAAGGAGATCTAAGCGTAATTCGCATTATTGGAGACCCTACCGAAGGGGCGATATTGGTTGCGGCAGCGAAAGCATGGCCACAACTGGACGAACTTACCGAGGCTTTTCCTCGTCATCAAGAAATTCCCTTCAATTCGGCGCTGAAGCGCATGACCACCGTGCATGAAATCACCCGGATCAGGGAAGAGGGTCCTTCGCCTTTCCATGATGAAACTCACTTACATTCGCACGTGGTAACCGTCAAAGGCGCACCAGATATGGTGCTGCAATTATGCACCGATTACCAAACGATAGATGATCAGATTAGGCCGCTGACTGACGAATTACGCAACCAGATCACTGAAGCCAATGACAAGATGACCAAGGATGCTCTCCGAGTATTAGGATTTGCTTACCGAATCGAGGAAGAAATCCCGGATGAGCTCACCCGAGCATATGCTGAACAAGGTTTAATCTTTGCTGGGCTAATGGGCATGATCGACCCAGCCCGGCCAGAGGTGGGACCGGCGTTGGAAAAAGCGCGCCGTGCAGGCATCCGCACGATTATGATCACGGGTGATTATCCCAACACCGGGCGGGCAGTGGCCGAAAGTATCAGGCTGCTGCTACCTGGACATAAAGTCACGACTGGAACAGACCTCAATGAGATGGACGATGCGAAGCTAGCAAAGGAAGTCGAAGTTACGGATGTCTTTGCCAGGGTTTCGCCAGAACACAAGATGCGAATTGTCGATGCGCTGCGCTCGAATGAAGAAGTGGTTGCGATGACCGGCGACGGCGTAAACGATGCCCCAGCAATCAAGCGCGCCGACATCGGAATATCGATGGGCATCACGGGCACAGATGTTGCCAAGCAAACTGCGGATATGGTCTTGACCGATGATAACTATGTCAGTATCGTGGAGGCAGTGGAGCAGGGCAAAATCATCTATGCCAATATCCGTAAGTTTGTTTTCTTCCTGATTTCTTCAAACCTGGCCGAGATCATGATCATCTTCCTGGCCACCCTGGCCGGTTTGCCAATGCCGCTGACGGTCATCCAACTGCTCTGGCTCAACTTGCTCACCGACGGGGCGCCTGCTTTGGCGTTGGCGATGGAGAAGGGCGACCCAGATATCATGGATCACCCGCCGCGACCTAAAAGCAAATCAATCATCAACAAGCCGATGTCGCTTGGGATGGTTATCCAAACCATTATCCAAACTGTGGTGGTTCTCGGTGCTTTCTTGCTCGGTCTGTATTGGACCCCAGGCTTCACTGTGCCGGCTGGTGAGAATATCATTTCATATATTTTGAGCTTTAACTGGCAAGGCATAGACGTGCAAACTGCTGAAACTATGGCCTTTGTCACGCTGTCACTGTGCGAATTGTTCCGTGCGTATACAGTCCGCTCTGAACGGGTTTCCTTATTCGAGCTTGGCGTTTTCTCGAACAAATATATGCAATATGCTGTAGGTCTGTCACTCGTCCTGCTTCTGCTGGTCGTAAACGTACCCTTCCTTCAATCCATCTTCAATACGCATTTTCTTACCCGCGAAGAGTGGTTTGTTGTAATCGGTATATCATTTCTCCCGGCGATAGCAGAAGAATTTACCAAATTGTATTTACGCATGACCGCTAAATCTTAAATAAAGAAATGAGCAAATTGCTCTCTCAAAAATTTGAAACCAAGGTGAAAATTTCCATGAAAGAAACTAAAGAACTTCAACAACTAGCGATAAACACCATTCGTTTTCTTTCAGCGGATGGCGTCCAACAAGCTAATTCGGGTCACCCCGGCTTGCCAATGGGCGCGGCCTCACTGGCATATACGATATGGACCCGCCATCTGCACCACAACCCGGCTAACCCCAACTGGCCGAACCGTGATCGCTTCGTCCTTTCCGGTGGACATGGCTCGATGCTGCTCTACAGCCTTTTACATCTGACGGGTTATGACCTGTCGCTAGAGGAACTTAAACGTTTTCGACAGTGGGGCAGCCTTACCCCAGGCCATCCTGAATTTGGGCTGACCCCTGGGGTGGAAACCACCACAGGGCCTCTCGGTCAGGGGTTTTCCAATGGGGTTGGGATGGCGATGGCTGAAGCCCACCTGGCAAAGATCTATAACCGTCCTGGTTATGAGGTGATCGATCACTACGTCTATGCAATCGTCACTGACGGCGATCTGATGGAAGGAGTTGCCTCTGAGGCTGCCTCGCTTGCTGGTCATCTTCAACTCGGTAAGTTGATTTACCTTTATGATGACAACAATATCTCGATCGAAGGATCCACGGATTTTGCTTTCACCGAGGACCGCGGCAAACGCTTCGAAGCGTACGGCTGGCATGTTCAGCAGGTAGAAGATTTTCAGGATATCGAGGCGATTGATCGGGCGATTCTGGCTGCAAAAGGAGACCCGCGTCCATCGTTGATTATGGTGCGCACAATCATCGGCTATGGCCTCCCCACGCGTGCTGGTACTGCTAAAGCGCATGGGGAGCCACCTGGCGATACAGAGTTGAACGGGGCCAAGGAAAAATTAGGTTGGCCGATAGAACCGCGCTTTTACATTCCCGATGATTCTCTGGCTTTTTTCCGCCAGGCGCTCGTTCGCGGAGCAGCGTGGGAAAACCAGTGGCAAGAGCAGATGGACAGTTATGCGGTAGCGAATCCGGATCTCGCTGCTGAGCTGACCCGTCGCCTGGCTGGCGAGCTGCCCGCAGGTTGGGATCGAGGTCTGGTTGATTTCCCCTCCGATCCGAAAGGCATGGCTTCTCGAGCTGCCTCCGGTAAGGTTTTGAATACGCTGACCGCCAGCTTGCCGGATTTATTTGGAGGCTCAGCAGATCT
Source organism: uncultured Chloroflexia bacterium (assembly GCA_963770655.1). Lineage (GTDB taxonomy): Bacteria > Chloroflexota > Anaerolineae > Anaerolineales > UBA4823 > CAZAGA01. The sequence continues at coordinate 242,100 of CAVYQO010000011.1, forward strand.
GGCCCCCTCAAACAATACCTGGATGGCTAACAGCCCGGCGTTCTCTGTGGATTGCCAGGAAGGTAATAACATTCACTTCGGGGTGCGTGAACACGCCATGGGAGCAATCGTCAATGGTATGGCTTATCATGGCGGGGTTATCCCGTTTGGGGCGACTTTCCTGGTTTTCTCGGATTACATGCGGGGGGCAGTCCGTCTTTCAGCGCTCTCGCATCTGGGTTCGATCTGGATCTTTACTCACGATAGCATCGGCGTTGGCGAAGACGGACCGACTCACCAGCCAGTCGAACACATGGCGGCTCTGCGCGCGATACCAAATCTGATCACCCTCCGCCCAGCCGATGCCAATGAGACTTTAGAAGCCTGGAAAGTGGCAATTGAGAACCGGCGCCGTCCAACCGCGCTGGTGCTTACCCGCCAAAACTTGCCTACCATTGATCGGACCGTTTTTGCCCCGGCTGACGGACTGCGCAAAGGCGCCTATGTCCTGGCTGATCTCGGGGAGGGAAAACCACAGGTCATCCTGCTTGCAAGTGGCTCGGAAGTTGGGCTGATTATGGAAGCAGGTAAACGTCTAGCGGATCAGGGGATCGCTGTCCGCTTGGTATCTTTCCCAAGCTGGGAACTCTTCAGCGAGCAAGACCAGGCTTACCAGGATACGGTGCTGCTGCCAGATATCGAATTACGCCTGGCGGTGGAAGCCGGCATCTCTCAGGGTTGGCACCGCTGGGTTGGTTTGAAAGGTCGCGTGCTTGGCTTGGATCGCTTTGGTGCATCCGCCCCTGCCAACCAGGTATTTAAGAACCTGGGATTTTCAATCGAAAATGTCGAACAGATCGTTTTTGAGTTATTAAAATAAGTTGTTCAAAGAAAATTAAGGATGAATCAGATGAATGCTACTCTAAAGCTGCTTGAGGCAGGACAATCGATATGGTATGACAATATTGAACGCAAACTGCTTGTGAGCGGCGAAATGGCGCGAATGATCTCCCAGAACGAGATTCGTGGGGTCACTTCCAATCCAACAATTTTTATGAATGCCATCACCAAATCAAATGATTATGATTCTTCATTGATTCCACTGGCGCAGGGCGGGAAGAGTGCAGAAGAAATATATTATCAGATGGCGATTGAAGATATCCAGACCACGGCAGATCTGTTCTTGCCCCTTTACCGGCAAATGGCAGGAGGCGATGGATATGTAAGCTTGGAGGTGAGTCCGTTTAAGGCTCATGAAACCGACACTACCGTAGAAGAAGCGAAACAACTTTGGCAGCGAGTGGATCGACCAAACCTGATGGTCAAAATCCCGGCTACCAAAGCCGGCCTGCCAGCCATTGCTGCTGCAATCGCCGAGGGCATAAACATCAATGTGACTCTCATCTTCTCGCGTGAACGATATGCTGAGGTGGTCGACGCGTATATGACTGGCCTGGAGCGGCGCCTGTCGAATGGTCTGCCGATTGATCAAATTGCTTCGGTCGCTTCGCTTTTTGTGTCGCGCATGGATACAAAGGTGGATGCCCAATTACAGGCATTGATCCAAAGTGGAGGCGATAATGCGGAAATGGCAGAAAAATTACTCGGCAAAGCCGCAATTGCCAACACCTGCTTGACCTACGCCGACTTCCAGGCGCTTTTCTCAACCGAACGCGCTGTGAAACTGCTCGCCCAAGGCGCACGTCTGCAGCGTCCATTATGGGCTTCGACCAGCTCAAAAAATCCAAGTTATCGGGACGTCATGTATGTCGAAGAATTAGTTGCCCCACACACAGTGAATACAGTCCCCCCACCAACGCTGGTTGCCTTCCTGGACCATGGTGTGGTGCGCCCAGGAGCTCGTGAACAGAACCTGGCGACTGCACAAGAATCCCTCGCAGGTTTAGAGGCATTGGGGATCTCGGTGGATGTGGTCACCAAAGAACTGGAAGATGAGGCTGTTCAATCATTTTCAGATGCCTTTGCTGCCCTGTTAACCAGTGTAGAAAATCGCCGGAAGAGTGCGATTTAAGTTGTACAGAGGGTCGATCACCGCCGCTTGAGACAAATATTCCCAGGCGGCGGTTTTTAATGATCTGCGCCGGAAAAAATATTATACAATTGGTGCATGATGCACTTAAGCAAGCGAAAAGCTTACCTGGCGTGTTTTTTTTGGTTCTGGCTTACTGGCTGTGCCCAAGGTCTACCGGGTACGATACCATCTACGGATGTCCAACCGACAGCGGCGATCACGAGTGCGGTCAGCGTTGCGCTTGTACGTGCGACTTGCGAGACAGCTCCGACAGATGCGCCGGCGCACTCGACCGAACTCACCGAGACTGCGCAATTGCCCTCGAGATCTGGGAGTGATTCGCCGGTAAGCACGGCTCGTAATGAGGTGCAAGGGATTGCTTCGCAAAGTACGCTCGCAATGACAGAAATCCCTGAGATTGAACCTTGCACACCGCTAAAAGACCATGCCCTCGCCGAACTGCCTGGGATTATCTCGGATGGCTATCATCCTCCGCCGATGGGAAAAGATGAGCGCCACCAGGGAGTTGATTTCTCCTATTACCGGCGCGGCGAGCGGTTATCGATCCAGGGAGTCGAAATTCAATCCGTTTTTCCAGGTAGAATTGCGGCTTCCATCCACGACTCATTTCCATTTGGAAATATGGTTATTGTTGAATCGCTACGAGAAAATTTACCAGAGGATTTACGCCAACAATTCGATATCCAGGAAGGCCAATCGCTGTATATCCTTTACGCTCATATGGAGAAGGCGCCGGATTTGGGCTTAGGAGAATCTGTGCGCCAATGCCAGGTCTTGGGCGAGGTGGGCAAGAGCGGAAATGCAGGAGTTGCCCATTTGCACCTGGAAATGCGCCATGGTCCGGCTGGAGTACAGTTCCCCGTTATGGCCTACTATCTGGCAGAGAATACGTCAGAAGAACGCGCCAATTACCTGTTATGGGCAACCAGCGGAGAATTCTTACATTTCAACCCGATGGATTTATTGCTCCCGGGCGGATGATTTTCTCAGCGGACCGGGCAGCGCTAGAATGGCAGGGATTGCCAATAAAGAAATTAGCGCACTCCAGAAATAGGCGCTTTGCAAACCACCGCGATCGCCTATTGCGCCAATTGCCAGAATCGCGATAGGCCGAACCAGGAAGGTAATTGTCATAAATAAGCCATTGCCCATAGCGCGATGCTCGGGGAGTTGGTCCTGGACGATTGCAAGCATGACGGGGGTTGTTGACAGCGCAGTGAAGCCAAGAAGCAGCAAAACTGGCACTACCATCCAACCTGAAACTTTCAGGAAAACCAGGAGTAATCCGGCTGAGAGCAAGGATGCTGCTAACAAGATGAGTTTACGTCCTGCTCGATCACTCATCGGGCCACTGGATAAAGCCCCAATTACCCCGGCAAACTCAAGGATGGATAAAGATATCCCCGATAACCAAAGGTTTGCCCCAAGCGAATTCATATACACTGGTAAATAAGTGACCAGACTGTCCAACATAAAATTGCGAAAAAAAGTAATAACCAGTAATGGAAGAAAAAGTTTTAATAATGCTGGTTTTAGATCTGCCAAGTTTCCGTTGCGAGTTGGATTAGCAGAGACCCCTCGTAAACCAAAAAATAAAACAAGCGAAGTAGCCCAGCCTGGGATCACCATGCGGTAAAAACCATCCAGACCCCACAGAGAAACAGCCCAAACTGCCAGGATGGGTCCGAGCGTACGAGCCAGCTCGCCGCCAGCCATGAACATGCTCATCCCCAGGCCAACCTGCCGCCCGGAGACCCGCGCAATCATCGCTGGGGCAGGGGTGTGAAATGCGGCTACACTGATCCCAGTAATAAATAGGAGAACTGCCATTGCCAGGTAGCTGTTGGCGAACCCCAGGCAACTGATCAAGGTCGCGGTTACTGCTGGGGCTAGAATGATAAAGTAGCGTAGACTGATTCGGTCAGCCATATAGCCGATGAGCGGGTTGAGAACTGCAGGCAATTGCAAAATTGCTGTAAGCGAGCCAGCAGCAGTCAAGGTAAGCGACAATTTTTCAATAATTACCGGCAGCAGGGGAGCGATAAATGCTGTATAGGTGTCATTCACCAGGTGCGCGCCAACGATGGGCAGAACATGCCCGGTTTCGAAGCTTTCTTCTGCGGGTTGGTTGATTACAAGCGTCTCGGTAGTCATATAATTATTTTATTGTCAGAACCTGTTAGGAGTGTATTTCTTAAGGCGAGTGAGGCTGCAAGGCGGATCGTCTGCAGGTGGATATCCACAATGTCCTCAATCTGGCGGGCATATCCACCCCCCATGACGATCGCCACGGGTAATTTTGCTGATATACAGGCGCTCAATACAAGGCGATCACGTTCTAGTAATCCAGCCTTGCTTACTGCCATCCGACCCAGGCGGTCATCGTTGTAAGGGTCTGCCCCAGCAATATAAATGGCCAGGTCTGCTTGGGCAGTCTGGATGGCTTTGGCCAATGCTGGGCGAAGAGCGGTTAGAAAGCAGAGATCATCACAACCATCGGGCAGGGCTACATCAAGGCTGCTGGTTTCCTTGTGAAAAGGAAAATTTTTCTGTCCATGGATCGAAAAGGTGAAAACACTTGGATCATCGGCAAAGATAGCTGCACTGCCGTTTCCCTGGTGGACGTCGCAATCAAGTATGACCAACCTCTCAAGCAAACCTTCGGCTTGGAGCACACGTCCGGCAACAGCGGTATCGTTGAAAACGCAATACCCTTCACCATGGTCCGGGTAGGCATGATGAGTACCGCCAGCCAGGTTGACTGCAAATCCGTCGTTCAGCGCGGCACGGCAGGCGCAGATTGTCCCTCCGACCGTACTTCGAGAACGTTCGATTAACTCGGTTGACCAAGGGAAGCCAATCCGGCGCATTTCTCTCTCAGTCATTTGTCCATGCAACATACGCTGTAAGTAATCTGGGGTATGGACCAGGCTAAGTTGGTCGTTGGTGGCGGGCTGTGCTGGCACCATCTGCACCCCTGAGAGGTGAGCTCCGACAACTGCCTGGTGTAAGCGGGCATATTTGGGTAATGGAAAACGATGTCCTTCGGGCAAAGGTATTGGATGATGATCAGAGTAATAAATTCTCATGGTGTCGCGATGATACACCTCTCCAAGAGGAAGTACACTTGAGTACGCCCTTACTGTTGGAGTGTGATCACAATCGCAGTTAGCCCGGTGATCGGATTTGCCCGAATTGAGATGCTGACCTTGCGCTTGTCTTTGGTGAAATTTAGCAAGGCTGAGCCATCGGTTATAAAAGATCCAGTCGATTGGCGGATCCATTGATGTGCCGGCAGTTGATTTTCGAAGAACAAAACCAATTGGGTGAAGTCAGTTTGGGTTAAGTATGTAATCAGGGTGCTTGAGGTGAATAACTCGAGTTGTTCTCCGGAAGTCAAGGGGATATCTTCTGGCAAATTAGGGATCGTTGGGGGGGGCACCTCGGGTGTTGCGGTAGGTCGGGCAGTCGGTAATTCAATGGTTTGGGGGAGTGGTGTGGAGGTTTGGATCGCAGGTTGAGTCTCCAGAGTTGGGACGAGCACGTCGGTCGGCTCCAAAGATTGGGGCAAGGGTGTCGATAGCGACTGATCGGTTATTTCCAATCCTGGTGTGGCGTTGCTCGTTGAAACTGGTTCAGCGCGGGTATCTTGCGGAGAGCTGCATGCTGCTAGGCCTATCAGGAATAATCCAATCCAGATTAAGTCGAGCAATCTGCGCCATCGCCGAAACATGCTATGGATATTGTTCGAAGTGAACATGGCAGCCTCCTTTGATAGGTATACACGTAATCCTTGGGGGGCGAACCCGAAGGGATGCCTTATAACGCATGAATTCTACCTGATTAATTCTTTCGCTAGGGCATGAATGCCTGCTAAATCGTCCAAATCAAGCCACTGTAACATGACGTGTTCAACGCCTGCTGAAGCAAGCTCGGCAATTTGATCGCGAAGGGCAGGGCCATCACCGACTAACACGCCGTGGGCGCGTAATTGGGCGGCATCGCGTTTGTTCTGAGTGCGGATGGCGACTTTTTTGTCAATTTCAGCCTGCTTCTGACCGAAGACACATCCGGTCATCAGTGACCGGCGCACCTCGCCTGGCTCTCGACCTTCGGCTCGGAGCAATTCATCCAGATGGGAGTTAAGACGGGTAAATTCCGCTGAAGGAAGATAGACCGCGTTCCATTCATCAGCCAACTGAGCGACCAAAGGCAGGGTGCGTTTTTCACCATTTCCACCGATCAATACTGGCGGACCGCCACCCCGTTGGGGATGCGGCAGCAATATAGCTTGATGTAATTGGTAAAAGCTTCCTTCGAAGTCTATGGGTTCATGGCTATACATGAGCAGGGATATTACTTCCAGGCTTTCTCGGAAACGTAGAAAACGATCATCGAGGCTTAATAATTCAAAACCGAAGGCATGATGCTCACGTTCTTGCCAGCCCGCCCCAAGGCCGAGGGTTAATCGCCCATTCGAAAGATCATCGACAGCACAGGCCATCCGAGCCGTCATTGTGGGGTGGCGAAAGGAGGCTGGCGTTACGAGCGGGCCAAATTCGAGACGCTGGGTATTGCATGCCAACCAGGTTAATGATACCCATAATTCGAGCGAATCGAGATTGGGTGGGTTTTGATTTGTATAATGGTCGGAACGGAATAATCCGTGGAAACCCAGGTCCTCTGCTGATCGGACAATCTTTTGCCAGCGTGGCCAGGTTAATCCGTTTTGTCCTTCTAGCATGAGTGAAATATTCATGGTTACTTAGCCAATCCTCTGAATACGATCTACCCAAAAGCATGAATATAATCTTCTGCTTTTTTGACTAATGCGTGATTGCCAATGAATAAAGGCGTGCGTTGATGAAGGGTGGTTGGTTGGATATCCAATATATTTGTTTTACCATCCGAGGCGCAGCCGCCAGCCTGTTCGATGATAAAAGCCAGAGGAGCAGCTTCATAAGTCAAGCGGAGTTTCCCTGCAGGTTTGCGAGAATCCTTTAGATCGCCCGGATAATAGAAGATTCCTCCAGTGAAAAGGGTACGATGAAAATCGGCAACAAGTGAACCAACGTAACGCAGCGATAAGCCTGGGTGATCGCCGCTCATACCCATCAGATCTTGAGTGAACTCTCTAACGCCAGCGCTCCAGTATTGCCAATTTCCCAGGTTGACGCTGAAATAGCCTGGAATTTCGGGGAGGCGGATGTTCGGATTAGATAGTAAGAACTCGCCGACAGACGGGTCCAGGGTAAAGCCGTGTACCCCATTGCCGGTAGTATAGACTAACATCGTGCTGCTGCCATAAAGCAGATAGCCGGCAGCAATCATTTTCTTGCCGGACTGCAAACAATCAGCCGTGACCCCACGTCCGTCCTCGCTGACCCGTCGATAAATGGCGAAGATTGTGCCAATCGGGATGTTAAAGTCGATGTTGGATGATCCATCCAACGGGTCGAACATCAGGATGTATTTTCCAGTGGGATATTGATCGGGTATCGGGATAATCTCGGCATGCTCTTCTGAAGCCATAGCTGCCAGGCGGCCAGTGTGATCATTCAGGCGGATCAAAGTTTGGTCGGCAAAGCGATCCAATATTTGCACTTCTTCACCCTGGACATTGATTTCATTCGCCCGCCCAAGGATCTCTGCCAGACCAGCCCGAGTTGTACGGCTGGCGATCACCTTGCCAGCCAATGCGATATCGTACAACAATTGGGTCAGCACGCCTGTGGCTTCAGGGTGTACATGTTGTTCATCCAGAATATGGCGTTCTATGGTGATGATTTTAGCGTGCTCACTGTTCTGAAGGACCATTCCCGCGCTCCCTTATTCACTATTTAATGTCATTCCATTTCATTATACAAGATTCTCAATAAATTGAACCATATTATTTTCCAAGGGATACACGCCCAGGAGCATAGACGAAGGCGCACAAATACAGGTGTGCCTATACAGCAGGGGATTAAGCTAGGCATCAATAATTTGGCGGATCTAACGGACAAAGATTGGCCAGCGCCACCCACTCGCCGGTTTGATTTTCAACTTGGAGCCCTCGACGAGCAATGCCGGCTTTTACTAATCCATCGATTGTTTTTCGCCCAATATCGATTTTCCAACCAAATAGTTTGTAAAAGTCGGTCTCTCGCGCTGCACCGAGGGAAAGCAGATAGCATTCGGCGAGCTTGATGCGCGCCTCCGTTTCAGTGATATGGTGGGCTTGTTCGGGAATTTCAGGATAATGCCGCGCAGTGACGTCATAAGCAAAGGCGTAATGCCAGGCGCCCGCCTGGGTGACTGCGACCGGCACAATCTTGAAGTCTGCCTGCAAATCTGCTAAAGCTCGATTGAAGCGGCTCTCGCTGGCTGGGCTGGACAGGTGGGTCGCCCGGCGCAGTGAAACCGTGTCCAACGGCCCTTCTCTGATTAAGATTTCATAAACAAGGCGGGCTTCCTGAGTGAGACGGCCTTGTTCGTACTGCGTCAGATAATCTTCCTCATAGGCGCCATAATTTTCTGTTAACGCGTAAAAGAAAGGGATGACAGCCAGGGAGACCATGGTTGCTTTTTTACGCAGGATCTTTGCGTAATACCATGAATCGCCGCCAAGTGCGCCATCTTTCCAACCCCAGGTTATGTGACCGGGATCATCGTGGGCGTCTGCAACCGGGCGGTCGCCGGCTGTTGCCGTCCACAGGCTGGGTAGAAGATGGCCGCTGATCGGCCAAAAAAAGACAAAGCCGCGTTCATTAACGAATCTGACAGCTTCCTCCTGGCTTTTCAGACGCAGGCCTGGCAGCAGGCGAAAGGTGTTTGCACGATACGAAGAAATGATTTCAGCGGGAATGGCAATTGCCACGGGATTCTCCTAGGGGGAATTATATCCTGTAGGAGAGCTCTTTGAAGGCGTTCAATTTTCTGCGCTCCAACGAATTAAGTTTTTATTGAGCAAAACGGTCAGTTCTAAGTTTAGACGCACGGGGTGTTCACACATATATATATGGCGGCTCGCTGGGGTGATAAGAAAATCACCCTTCCGGGTTATACGATATCCTTACTTTGACTTAATCATGGTTGATGACAATTAAGAGTAAATTTGATAAATTTAACCTAGCTGATTCGAGTGTCAACGAGGAAATAATTTCAATGGAAGCCGCCAGCCAGCCAACCCGACGCCGTGTTTTGATTGCTTCCAGCCATGGGCTCTTCGCTCAAGGGCTGAAAAGCTTGCTCAGCGAAAGGCAGGCGGAGGGCGTCGAGGTGGTGGGAGTGGTTACCAATCTGGATCAGGCTATGGTCGCCCTGGAAAAACTCAATCCAGACTTAATTGTTGTTGACTATGATGATGAAGCGCTGAACCGGGACGAATTCCTCGTCCGGTTTGTGGAAGGTGAGAAAAAGCTGCGCGTGGTGCTGCTTTCTTTACAGAGCGCCCAAGACGCCATTATTTATGATCGACGTACATTGGCTGCTTCACAAATCACTGATTGGTTGGATGAATGGAATTTTTCGGATGATGCCAGATAATCAGGTGGTGAGGAAAGGAAACCAGAAGTTGAGAACAACCGTGACTAAATTGTTCAAAACAGGAGAGTTGCTATGAAAAATCGTTCAAAAAATGTGCTGCACCTGGCGATTGCCTCAGTCTTAACGGTAATCAGCGGCATTGTATTATTTTTTGTCCTTGATAATATTCGTCTGTTGCCTACAGCCGCAAGCGCCCAGGCTATTTCGATTGACACGCTGTTCCGGGGAGAATACGCAGTAATTGCCTTTCTGTTCTCGTTGATTATTGTGTTTATGGTTTACAGTATTGTCGTGTTTCGACGCAAGAAAGGGGATACAACCGATGCCGCACATGTCGAGGGAAATACAAAACTTGAGATTACCTGGACAGTGCTTCCCTTGTTGACTGTCTTGGTGTTCGCGGTCTGGGGAGGTCAATCGCTGCGGGAAGTGACCAAAGCCGAGCCGCAACCGTTGGTTGTAAATGTTATTGGCCAGCAATGGGCCTGGCGTTTTGAATATCCACTCGAGGCTGGCGAAAAAGTCGTCTCTGACAAACTTTATTTGCCAATCGATAAACCGGTTTTGTTAAGGCTGAGCTCGATGGATGTAATCCATTCGTTTTGGGTGCCTGAGTTTCGAGTCAAACAGGATGCTTTACCCGGCGGTGAGCAATTTGTTCGCCCACTGCGGGTGACGCCCACTAAGATTGGCGACTACAAACTGCGCTGCGCCGAATTATGCGGTGTACAGCATACCACCATGGAATCTGACGTGTTCGTCCGCAGCCAGGCAGATTTCGATTCCTGGCTGGCCGAGCAGTCTGGAGAGTCGCCTGATCCGGTGGTACGCGGCGAAAAGGTTGCCAAGAATTTCGGCTGCCTGGCCTGTCATTCCTTGGATGGCAGCCGCCTGGTCGGACCGACCTGGAAAGGCGCATTTGGCGAACAAGTAGGATTTGAAGGCGGCGTCCCCGGCCTGACAGCAGACGAGGCATACTTACGCGAGTCGATCCTCAATCCGAACCTGAAGATCGTCAAAAGTTTCCCGGCGGGCGTAATGCCACAGAACTTCTCTACGCAGATGTCTGAAAAGCAAATCAATGACGTAATTGAGTACATTAAGTCCTTGAGATGAGCTTTACAAAGGACTGAGGAGGTAGTTATGGAACAAACAAAGAAAGCAAGTTTCTTCTCCCTGGGACTGATCCGCGGAATAGGCGGTTTCGTTGTTGGCGCCGCGGTCGGAATTACTTTGACCAGCGCGATCCGCCTGGCGATGGGACTGCCGGTTTCTGTACCGAACAATTACGGCCTGAGCCAACCGGCCTGGGTCACCGGAGCAATATTTGCCTTTATGGGATTTATGCTTGCTCAAGGTGTGATCGGTGATTGGATCAAATCGGCTCTTGGCGAGGATATCAGCGAACATCCACAGGATGCATTCCCTTCGGGTTGGGCACGATATTTAAGCGCCAGTTATGACCACAAGGCTATTGGTATCCAGTATGGGGTCACCTCAATAATCGTCCTTCTTCTGGCCGGGTTGTTTGCGCTCATCTTTCGCACTCAGTTGGCCTTGAACCAGGATATTCTCGGTTTACGCAATTACAACACGATCATGACCTTGCATGGCATCGTAATGATCGGAGGAATTCTCCTCGGCGTCGGCGCGATCTCCAATTATCTGGTTCCATTGATGATCGGTGCCAACGACATGGCATTCCCACGTTTGAATGCCTTTGCATTCTGGATTAATATTCCAGCCGTGATAATCTTGTTGAGCAGTCTCCTACTTGGTGGTCTGGAGACCGGTTGGACCGGATATCCGCCGTTGAGCACTCGAGCGCCCCTTGGAACCAATATGTTCCTACTGGGTGTGTATTTTATCGGCTTGTCATCCATTCTGGGGTCGCTAAATATTATTACCAGTGTTATCCGGATGCGCGCAAAGGGGATGACTTATTTTCGGATGCCCATCCTGGTGTGGGCTGCCTTGGCGACTGCACTAATCGGTCTGACAGCTACCCAGTTGATTGGTTTGTCTTTCCAAATGGTTCTGTTCGAGCGAATCTTTGGAATGAGCTTCTTCGAAGGTCAGGGCGGCGGCAATCCGGTACTATTCCAGCATCTTTTCTGGTTCTACTCACATCCCGCAGTATACGTGTTTGTGCTGGTGGGCCTGGGAACAATCAGCGAGATATTACCGGTATTCGCACGCAAACCCTTGTTCGGCTACCGGTGGGTTGCTCTTTCTTCCTTTGGAATTGCCATCGTTGGCTTTCTGGTTTGGGCTCATCATATGTTCACTTCAGGCATGGCGCCCTATCTGCGAGTGCCATTCATGTATACAACTTTATTAGTTGCTATTCCGACCGGAGTAAAGTTTTTTAGTTGGATAGCGACAATCTGGGGAGGTAAGCTTTCGTTTGAAACCCCAATGCTGTTTGCATTGGGGGCAATATCAATTTTCCTCCTGGGGGGATTAAGCGGCCCGCCAAATGCTACGGTCTCAACAGATCTTCACCTGCAAGATACTTATTGGATTGTTGGGCATTTTCATGCGACGATGTTTGGCGGCTACATATTCCCGTTCTTTGCTGCCTTGTATTATTGGTTCCCGAAATATTCTGGGCGAATGTACAACGAAAAATTGGGCAAGCTGCATTTTTACTTAATGCTGCCCGCTTTCTATGTACAATCGCTGGCGCAAATGCAGATAGGCCTATTGGGCATGCGACGCCGGATCGGTTTGTGGGACCCAAGTTTGATGATCAGTGCTCAGCAATGGGCGATCACCATCGCCGGAACGATCATTGGCATTTCGGTGCTGATCGCCGTGGTCAACCTGGCCTACAGCGCAGCGCGCGGACGGGTTGCGGTGGCAAACCCATGGGGCTCTCGCTCACCCGAATTCCAAATCCCTTCGCCTGTCCCTCTCCATAATTACGATACGCCTTTTGAGGTCGTTGGTGAGCCTTATGATTACGGACTAGCGGGCTCAGCCTATGTAAGTATCGATAAAGAACGCTACCACCCGGTCGTCGAGCCAACCGGATTAGAAAACCCTGCCACAGCCCCGGCTGCAGCCGCGGCGGATTAGGGCGAACACACAGGTTCGCCCATACACACAGGAACTCCCTTACGGAGCAAGGAGTCGAAAATGGAAGAAAAAAAGACACAGGTTTTGAAGGCCGGGACAGCAATCATTATTTTGCTGCTTTTCCTGACTGTTGTAGAGTTTTTAATTGGTGCGTATGTGAAAATTTGGTGGGGCGCAGCATTTCTGCTCGGCGTCTCGACCCTTAAGGCGGTATTCGTTGTGCGCGACTATATGCACGTTGGGCGAGTATTCGCTAAGGATGAGGAGAATCACTCATGACGACTGAGACGGGGTCTATTGCGGAATATCGCTTCAAGGAGGGCAACAACCGCCTGGGTTTGTGGCTGTTCATTGTCTCCGATGCGTTCGTATTTGCTGGTTTGTTGGTCTCCCGCTTTGTTTTACTCGGGATTGACTTTCACCCAGATGTCAACCAGATCTTAGGCCTGGTCATCACCGTGATGCTTTTGATCTCGAGTTATTTTATGTTCCGGGCGGAGACGCTGATGTCTTTCGGAGATATTAAAGGCTTTCAACGCAACGCTTTGATCACCATGATCCTGGGGACGCTCTTTTTGATTGGCGTCGTAGGGGTCGAATGGCAGATGGCGCCGGCTGGCCCGAGCGATGGAGCAGTCTGGTCGCTATTTTATACCATGACGGGTTTCCACGCCTTTCATGTGTTTACCGGTTTAGTTTTACTCCTGGTTGTCTGGCGCAAGGCCCGGTTGGGAAAGTACTCCGCTGAACGTCATTGGGGTGTGGAATCCGCAGCAATTTACTGGCATTTTGTCGATGTAGTCTGGTTCTTTTTCTATCCAGCGCTTTATCTGATAGGAAGACCTTTGCTCTAAATCTTGATTGATATTGTGATCCTGGTCGGAAGCGCCCGACCAGGATCAGGTTTGAAAATAAATGAAATCGAAAACATTACTTATCGGGGTTGGGGTGGCGATCGGACTGGCAATAGTCCTGGCAGGCTGGCAGTTTGTCCAGAGCAATTACAAGCTGCACGGCTCGGTGATCGATCCAGCAATACCAGCAGCGGATTTTACCCTGGTCGACCAGAATGGGGCTGCCTTTCGGCTAAGCGATCAGAACTGGCAAGATTTTGTTAATCTTCTTCGGTTATACCCACTGCCCGGATGTATGCCCGGTTACTTTATCGCAATTTAAGCAGATCAAAAAACAACTCGGGAAGAACGCTGAGCAGGTTCGCTTTGTTTTCATTACGGTCGACCCTGAAAGGGACACGATGGAGGAATTGAGACGGTATGTTCCCAATTTTGACCCAGACTTTATTGGATTGACTGGGTCAACACCCGACCTGGAAAAAGTTTGGAAAAGTTATGGCGTCTTTGCCGAAAAACAGCAAGCAGATTCGCAGGGTAATTACATGGTTGACCATACCGCGCGCACTTACCTGGTTGACCAGCAGGGAAACTGGCGATTGACCTATCCCTTTGGGATCGAGAGCAGTCCAATGATTGCTGATTTAGAGCATTTACTGCGGAGCCAATAGGCTTGGGCGCAGATAGGCGTATTCCATGAAAAAAGACTCGGTGGTTCGACCTTATATTAAGCGGCTGGCAATCATATTTTTGATATGCCTGATCTTTGTCCTATTATTCAATGAGGGCACCTATTTTTTTCAGGCTGAAGGCGGGGAGCGTGCGCCGCAATCGATTCAAATCGTAATCCCCGAGGGGGCAGCTGAACGAGTTGCCGCCGGTGACCCGGTTCCATCCATTCCGGCGGGGCTGACTTTCGTTGCTGGCGATGTGCTCGAAGTCATTAATCTGGATAAGGCCGACCACCAGCTCGGTCCGCTATGGATCCCGGCTGGAACAACAGCCAGCCTGGCATTGGATTTGCCAGAAAAATTATCCTTTGCATGCACATTCTCAACTGGTAAATACCTGGATATCGAAGTTCGTCCGGTCACCTCAATTACTGACCGAATTACCGCGATTGCTCTGGCCGCGCCGACGATGACGGCTTTAATCTTTTTGTACAGCCTTGCGGCCAAACCGCTTGACCAGGAAAAGTTAAAGAAAGGACAAGCTTCGGCTGGGGCAAAAGGTTAACTTGCAATGATTAGAAAGATGCTCAGCCGTAAATGGATCCTGGCGACCTTATTGGTGTTAGCCGCGATGGGTGTAATGATTCGCCTGGGTATCTGGCAGTTGGACCGCTTAGAAAAACGGCGGGCGTTCAACGCTCGAGTCAGCACTCAGATTGCTCAACCACCTCTTGAATTATCTGGGAATGCGTTGACAGCTGACCTGACCCAGATGGAATATCGGGCTGTGAGCGTGACTGGAAGTTATGATACGGCAGGTGAGATTGCTCTGCGCAACCAATACTGGCAAGATCAGTGGGGGGTGCACTTGGTAACGCCGTTGAAAATTGCGGGCAGCGACCAGGCGATCCTGGTGGATCGCGGCTGGATCCCCGGCGAGACCTACCAGACCGGCGATTGGAGCCAATATGCGGAACCTGGGCAAGTGACTGTACATGGGGTGATCCGCCTGGCGCAGAGCCAGGCGGAACTCGGGCGGCGGGCAGACCCAACGCCTGCTCCAGGAGAGACGTCTATGAAGACCTGGAACTTCGTCAATGTTCCGCGCTTGGCTGAACAGATTAGCGAACCACTCCTCCCCATCTATATCCAGCAGGCTTCTGACCCAACCTGGACGGGATTACCGCAGCGCACCCAACCGGAGCTTGATTTGAGTGAAGGCCCGCACCTGGGTTATGCGTTTCAATGGTTTATTTTCGCTGCCATCCTTGGGATCGGCTATCCGTTTTATATTAATCGCCAGGACCAGATTGTTACATCGAAAGACGTAAAGGAAACACAAACGGACTCAAGTCCGCTTTAGGAGAACTCGATTATGAACCAGCGAAATACTGTCCGCAATTTCCTTGTGATCAATATCCGCTATCTGGCCTTAGCGGCAGCGATTCTGGTCTTTTTGGTGATTGTGCTAGGGGGAATGGTGCGCGTTACCGGATCGGGCGGCGCTTGCCCCGATTGGCCAACCTGTCTGGGAAAGTGGACTCCGCCGGCGGGGAATTCGGCCATGATTGACTATCTTCACCGGATCGCCACTTTCATGGCAGCGGTCTTCATGGTGCTGGCTGCGGCTGCAGCCGGGCTTTCCGATCGCAAAGAACGCTGGATCGACATTCCTTTGTATGTCGCCTTGGTCTTGTTAGTGGGGCAAATTACCTTAGGGGCCTTTGTTTCATTGGTGAGTACTCCGAGCGGAAATCAGGTTGTTTTTATTAGTCGGTTGAGCACAACCGCTCACTTGGGGCTATCCCTGGCTATCCTGGGATTGGTTAGTGCTGCTAGCGTTGCCGCATTTTATACGGAACGCAGTTCAGCGCAGAGCTGGTCGGGGCGCCTGGTTTTTCGCTCGCCCTTTGCGCGGCTGACCCTTCTGGCCGCTGGCATGGTTTTTCTATTGCTTGTGAGCGGCGGAATTGTAGCGAGCAGTGGGGCTGGACCAGCCTGCACGGCCTGGCCGATCTGTAATCCACTGCTGGATCCGGGCAACCCGGCGCTGTGGATCAACTTTATTCATCGCCTCGATTGTTGCCCTGACTGGGATTATCATGCTGGTCCTGCTTGTAAAGGCCTGGCGGACTCAACGCTCCCAGCCGGCTATTTTGGTGGCAGCTACTGGGGCAGTGGTTCTGTTTTTCGCCCAAGCACTGCTTGGCGCAAAGTTGGCGGCTGGCTTTCCGACTTACCTGCTGGGATTGCATGAAGCTACGGCAGTCGCAGTATGGGCGGTGCTGATTGTGTTGGTCGTCGCTGTCGGTGCAGCCAACCGAACTGCTGAGGACGAGGCTAGCGACCGGGCTTCAATTGTCGGGCGCAAGGGTTTGCTTCGGGATTTCTTAATGCTGACAAAGCCGGTAGTCGTCTTGCTGCTGCTGGTGACTACCTTTGCAGGGATGGTAATTGGAGCTCAAGCCTGGCCGCCGATCAATCTGGTCTTCTGGACGATGTTGGGGGGGTTCATGGCTGCTGGCGGCTCCGGGGCGATTAACCAATATATCGACCGATATGACGATACGAAAATGCAGCGCACGCAAAAGCGACCGATCCCCGCCGGACGAATGACCCCCGCGGAAGGGTTGGCCTTTGGCGTGGCGATGACTCTGGCTTCTTTCTATGTGATGGTAGCCTATGTAAACTTCCTGGCGGCGATGCTCAGCCTGGCGGGGATCATTTATTATGTTTTGATCTATAGCATTTTCTTAAAGAAAACCACTGTCCAGAATATTGTCATCGGCGGCGGGGCAGGGGCAATTCCCCCATTGGTTGGTTGGGCTGCAGCAACAGGCAGTCTGAATGTACCCTCGCTGTTTTTGTTCGCGGTCGTTTTTATGTGGACGCCTCCTCACTTCTGGGCGCTGGCGTTGGTCCGCCGCAAAGATTATGCACGTGCTGGCGTTCCGATGCTGCCTGTGATTCGCGGCGAAAAGGAAACCCGCTGGCAGATTTTCTTATATACCATCGAGTTGGTTGGGTTGACTTTGCTGCTGCCAGTGTTTGGGTTAGGTGGAAGTATATATCTGGTTGGGGCCGCTTTGTTGGGCGTATGGCTATTGTATGCAGCCTGGAAGGTCTGGAAGCAAGGCGGCAATAAACTGGCCTGGAAAATGTACCGCTATTCGAGTATGTACCTGGCATTTATATTCATCGTGCTGATGATCGATCGGCTGTTATAACAAAAAACTCCACACTTCCTGAGTGTGGAGTTTTTTGTTATCCATCTATTCTTAGCCGCGTCCCCCAGCCTTTCTTATTCCACTCTTGCGCCCCGGCATTCGGTTGGCTCCAACGATAAAGCCATTTTGCATCCTCATTACGCATGTTGATACACCCGTGGCTCATTTTGTGCCCGAAATTGTCATGCCAGTAGGTTCCGTGAAAAGCAATTCCATCCTTATGAAAAAAAGATACCCATGGGACGCCGAGCAGTTCGTAGGCTTCGATATCGCTGGTCAAGCGTCCATCTCCCATATGCTTTGAGGGGACCTTTACCTGAATATGGAAGTTTCCAGTGGGGGTGTCGGTCGGTAGGACATCTGGCGGAAGGTTTTTGGTATGGACACCGGTTGAAATTTGGGCAATTCGCACAAGCTCGGAGCCTTCGTAAGCAAGCATAGTCTGCTCAGCGATCGACACCTCGATGCGCTTTTCCTTATCCGGGATATCTTCGGAGATCGGCAAGAGCTCATTGGCCTGGATTGGACGGACGGAGTTGGCAGGCACATAATACTGCACATGAAGAAGCTCGTCGGTTAGGCCGTACCAGGGCATGCCATCGTTACCTTGCTCAAGGTGGGTGATCCAATGTGTGGACTGGTAATAAAGCCTCCAGAGCGGCTGCCAGCGCTCGGAGCCCAGCTTGCGCAGCGAGTTGACGAAGGGTAGGCTGATCTCGCCTAGCTGACCTCCTTCTGGAATGTTATCCAAGGCAAGATTTGGGTGGATATTATCCACACGTTGCGTGTAGGCGCTGTGAACATACCCAGCAGCCAGTTGATACCAGCGAGGATTATAGATTGGCCCTTTTGGGGCAGTAATTTCTTCTAGAATGGTGAAAATCTTGTCTCGCTTCAAATTGCCGATGCGGGCACTTTTGAAATCTGGCTCCTGGTAGATGTATATTGCGGAAATTGTGACGCGGGCCTTCATTTCTACTGGGGTCTCAAATTCTTCTACAGGCCAGGGTTTTAAAAATGGTAGCGATGCATCAAATGCCATACCGGCCAGGGCTGCTGCCGATAGGCTGCTCAGCTTGAGAAAGTCACGGCGAGACGGGGAGATCATCTGATTTTACCGAGATCGAGTGCAGCTAATGAATGGAATCAGCGAGCGATACGCTGTAATAATTGATATTGAGAAGGATACTGGTCGCCCTCATTTTGAGCAGTGTCGCTTTTTGACAGAATGATGAACGAACTTGGGTCAATTTTCGGAAAAAATGTGTCGCAATCCAGATGGGCCTGAACTGTGGTCAGATAAATTCTATCGACCTTCGAAAGCGCCAAGCGAAATATTTCACCTCCGCCGATGATAAAAACCTCGTTTTCAGCATTTGTTTGTGCTGCCTGAAGAGCTTGCTCTAGCGAATGATACAAAAACGAGTGGCGTCCTCAAATCAGCGAGGGGCAATGGTATCTGAGCCGTTTGGCCTTCATTTACTTTTTGCAATGCTTCTGGGTCACGGGTGATGACAATTGAGATCCGGCCAGGCAGCGGCTTTCCGATTGATTCATAGGTTTTTCGACCCATAATCAGGTGATGACCCATCGTCAAGGCTTTGAAGCGCTTCAAGTCGCTGGGAAGCCGCCAGGGAAGCCCATTATTTTTGCCGATGCCGCGCTCCAGGTCCATGGCAACGATAAACGAGAGGATCATCTCTGTACCTTGTGAGGCGCATACATAGGTGTGTTTCTACGAGGTCTTATACGCCAATAATTCATTACACTGATATATCGGCTTTGATATGCGGGTGAGCGAGGTAGTTAACCAATTCAAAATCCTCATAATGGAAACCAAAGATGTCTTTTACTGCACTGTTAATCTTCATCTGCGGCAGGGAAAATGGCTGACGGCTGAGCTGTAATTGGGCTTGATCTACGTGATTAAGATAGAGGTGAACGTCCCCGAAAGTATGCACAAAATCACCCGGCTGTAACCCGCAAACCTGGGCAACCATCAGGGTGAGCAGGGCATACGAAGCGATGTTAAAAGGGACACCAAGAAAGACATCGGCTGATCGCTGATATAACTGACATGAAAGACGATCTTCGACCACGTAAAACTGAAATAGTGCATGACATGGGGGCAAGGCCATCCGTTCGATTTCGCCGACATTCCAGGCGCTGACGATTAGGCGGCGTGAATTAGGGTTTAAGCGGATCTGCTGGATGAGCGCGCTGATCTGGTCGATGGTATTTCCATCTGCCGAGCGCCAGGAACGCCACTGGCCGCCGTAAACCGGTCCCAGGTCGCCATTCTCATCCGCCCATTCATTCCAGATCCGTACGCCATGATCTTGCAAATAGCCGACATTGGTATCGCCATTCAGAAACCACAACAATTCATAGATGATTGATTTCGTATGAAGTTTTTTGGTGGTGAGCAGGGGGAAACCATCTTGCAGGTTGAAGCGGGTCTGATACCCGAAGACGGATAAAGTACCGGTGCCGGTGCGGTCCTCTTTTTTCACACCGACGGCAAGGATATGCTGCAAAAGATCCAGATACTGTTGCATGGCTTTCCTCCTGAGTCAAGTTCGTAGAAGGAAATTATACTGGATGTTATCCGAATTGGGGGCGCGCTCATAGGCGCCGCCCTGCTAGCCGATTTTGGGGAGGGCAGATAGGTTCGTTCTGGCTTGCTGAATATCTAGGTTAATCTGAGCAACCAGGGCTTCCACGTTCGGAAAGCGCTGTTCGTCACGTAGATGCTCGATGAAGTCAAGGGCTACAACCTGGCCATACAGATCTTGTTTAAAATCCAGGATATGCGTCTCAACGCGAGGCGGGACCGGTTGATTTTCAAAGGTAGGCCGCACACCAACATTTGTCACAGCATCCCATACCTGGCCAGCCACATGAGCGCGGCAGGCATACACGCCTGCTTTCGGGAGGACATGCCAGGCCCATACATCCAGGTTGGCTGTTGGAATGCCTAATAGGCGACCGCGCCCATCCCCGTGAATAATTTCACCGGTGAGCTGGTAAGGTCTTCCAAGTAAGCGACCAGCCTTGCTGACATCGCCCTGGGCTAGCGCAGAACGAACCTGGCTGGATGAGACAGTTTCACCCTCCAATTGCACTGGTTGGAAGATATCCAGGGTGTAACCTAATTGCTCACCCAATTCGCGTAGGCGAGCTGCGTTGCCCTCCCGCCCGCGCCCAAGGGCAAAGTCATACCCGATCAGGATGTGCTGTGGATGAAGATGTTCAAAAACGATGGTCATGAATTTCTGGGCGGTCAATGCGGCTACGTCCAGGCTGAATGGATGGGTGATGACGACATCGATTCCAAGATCGCCAAGAAGTTTCGCCCGCTTATCCGGGGAAGTCAGGTAGAAAGGTTCCTTACGGTTCTGAAGAATGGCTGCCGGGTGAGGGAAAAAAGTCAGCACAGCGGCTGGACAGCCGGAGGCGTGGGCTTGATTGACCAATTGTTTGATAATTGCCTGGTGGCCGCGATGGACGCCATCGAATGACCCGATCGTCAACCAGGAGGCTGACAGATTTGCTTCTTCGAGAGAACGGTAATGTTGCATCTTGGCGTGCTCGATGAGCCCTAAAATAAGAACCCGCCTGGCGGGTTCTTATTTACCAGAGAAAATTTTCCTCAAGATTGGAAGAATACCTTCCGTGGCTGCCATTCTTGCGTTTCTTCGTCGACTTCTAAAAGTCCCACTAAATCACCTTGCTGACTGACCCCACGCGCCCATCCTGTCTGTCCAGGTTCGGCTGGCACGCGGTGACCATGGCGGATGAGTTCTACCTGATCTGCATCCAGCTCGACCATTGGCCAGTCAGCGAGGGCTTCGGCGGCAGGGATTAAGAAGCGATACCAATTGCCGGCATCAAAGGCTTCCTGTAACCGGCGCAACGGCACGGCGTCTCGCAGGGTAAATCGTCCACTCTTCGTCCGGCGGAGACCCATCAGGTGAGCTCCGGAACCCAGAGCTTTACCAAGGTCATTCGCTAGCGAGCGAACATAGGTACCTGAAGAACAGTACACATCCACAACGGCTTCTGGGGGCGCCCATTCCAGCACTTCCAGGCTGTAAACATTGATGACGCGTGGCGCCAGGTCAACCTCTTCGCCTTCGCGAGCCATTTCATATGCTTTGCGACCTTTAACTTTAACTGCTGAATAAGGCGGCGGGACTTGTTCCATCTCACCCACAAACTGCTGCAAGATCTCGTTGAACTTATCCTCATCGATATCCTCGATGGGAAATGAGGCCGTAATTCGCCCATCAGCATCAAAGGTGTCGGTGGTACTGCCCAGGTGGATTGTTGCCTGGTAGCGCTTATCGGATGCTGAAACGTATTCGCTTAGCCGGACAGCAGGCCCGATTAAGATCACCAACACGCCTGAGGCGCGTGGGTCAAGCGTACCGGTGTGCCCGGCACGGCGGATTCCGGTGCCGCGGCGGATGATCTGCACCACGTCATGCGAGGTTAACCCAACCGGTTTGTCAACGACTAGAACGCCGGAAACTATATTTTTGATATTATCATTTTCCATACTTTACTACCTCCCATTGCCCAATATCCAACATTTGGACATTGTAATATCCTATCCTTAGCTTTGGATGAGAATTGGTTCGACAACAAGGGCGCGGGTTGCTTTGAGTACGCGTTCTTGTACTTCTAAAAGCCCGCCCTGAATTTCGGCCCCTGCAGCAGCAGGATGTCCACCACCACCGAAAGTGAGGGCGAGCTGGGCGACATCCAATCCTGGTCGGGCGCGCCAGCTTACTTTTACTTTTTCGCGACCGCGCTCGCCGTTTTGTTCTACAAAAATAATGGCAATATCGATACCGGTAATCGACGAGAGAACAGTAATCAGATCGGCATCATCACGCCCTGGGTAATGAGTGGCTCTGCGATCAGCTAATGTCAGGGATGTCCAAACCAGGCCGTCTTCATGTTGGAGGCGGCTGAGGCCGGCGCCCCAATAGGTGATTGCTTCATAAGAACGCTGTATCAGGGTTTCCTGGAAGATTTCTGGAAGATCAACCCCAAATTCCATCAAATCTGCTGCGGTGTGCAGTGCCCCAGAAGTCATGTTCGATGTGCGAAAACCCAAGGTATCCGTAACGAGACCGGTTAGCAATGCGACCGCAGCCGGCTGCGTCAACCGAAATCCCATCCTAGGAAGCGCCTCCGCCAGGATTTCAGCAGTAGCCACTGCACGAGTTTCTACCAGGTTAATCCGAGCAAAATTTCTATTGGTCACATGGTGGTCGATGTTAATATCTGGCTGACGAAGCCCGTTCAGCGCCTTGCCGGCTCGGCTCAGCTCAGAACAGTCCAGAGTTACAATCGCATCAAAATCTCCGCTCGGGGAGGTGACGATTTCATCCGATCCAATTAAAAACTGGTAGCTAGTTGGCAGCCCATCAGCTAAAACCATTTCTACCTGCTTACCGGCTTCTTGCAGAACCAGGCCAGCCCCTAATAGAGACCCAATGGCGTCCCCATCTGGGCGGATATGGGCAGCAAGTAAAATACGCTGAGAACTTTGCAGTATCTGGGCTGCAGCGGTAAGAGAGGCTTCATCCATTATCAGCACCTTCCTCACCGGTGGTTTCAGGGAGGCTTGCTGGATGTTCTTCCTGATGGAGGGAGGCAATTAAACGCTCAATTCGCTCTGCCTTTTCAAAGGTAGGATCCCAATGAAAGCGTAGGCGTGGAAACGTGCGCAGCTCAATTCGTTGGGATAATTCCCGCCGCAGAAATCCCTGAGCATGCTCCAACCCTTCCCGAATCTCGGGCGACCGCTCGGATCCTTCCAGGGCTGAATAATAAACCTCCGCATAGGCCATCTCTCTATCGATCGTGACATCCGTGATTGAGACCCCCGCCAGGCGGGGGTCGGATATCTCCTGGATCAACATCTCGGAAAGCTCCTCGCGGATGCGTTCAGCGATGCGGTAAGCTCTTGTTTTTGAAACCAAACTAACCTCTCCAATAGGCGAGCAATTATGCTTGTGAGACCTTTTCTATAGTAAATGCTTCCAGGTTATCACCAACAGCATATTCGTCAAAGTTCTTCAGCGAAATGCCACATTCAAACCCAGCGCGAACTTCGCGCACATCTTCTTGTAGGTGTTTTAAGGTAGAAACAGAACCTTCGAACAGAATTTCTTTGCCTCGGCGAAGGCGGATACGGGCATTCCGGCGGATTTCGCCATCGGTAACCCGGCAACCAGCCACGTTGCCAAACTTTGAAATTCGGAAGACAGCCCGGATTTCTGCATGCCCGATGATTGTTTCAATTTCTTCAGGTTCGAGCATACCTTTTAGGGCTTTTTCAACGTCTTCAGTCAACCGGTAAATAATATCATAAAGCCGAATTGAGACGCCCTCTTTTTCCGCCAGGCGGCGAGCTGCTGCATCCGCCTGAACGTTAAACCCGACTACAATTGCTTTAGAAGCCGCAGCCAGCATGATGTCGTTTTCACCGATATTTCCGGTCTCGGAGTGCAAAATATTGATTTTGATCTCTTCTTTATTTAATTCGGTTAAAGAATTTACCACTGGTTCGAGAGACCCTTGCACATCTGCTTTGACAATCAGGCGTAGCTCCCTCACCTCGCCTGCCTGGAAACGGCTGAATAACTCTTCCAAGGTAAGGGCAGTTCTAGTTACGGTTGCAGCTTGCTGTTGGGCCAGGTTTTTTTCAGTCACTAAAGCGCGGGCATCTTTTTCTGAATCCACAACCTGGAAAAGATCACCCGCCTGAGGTACATCGTTTATTCCCATCACCGCAACCGGTGTCGATGGCCCTGCCTTGCGGACCTTTCGCCCACGGAAATCGAACATTGCTCGTAAGCGTCCATATGTATTACCAATTACAACAACGTCGCCCACATCAAGGGATCCATTTTGGACAAGTAAAGTTGCCAGGACGCCTTTAGCCCGATCGCGTTCGGCCTCGATGACGGTGCCAATTGTGCGCCCTTTCGGGTTAGCCAGGATATCCATGTTATCTGCAATCAGGTTGATGGCCTCGAGCAAGTCTTCAAGACCCCGTTTTTGCTTTGCCGAAATAGGAACGATAATCGTATCGCCGTCCCAATCATCGGGGATCAAGCCAATTTCAGCAAGCTGCTGTTTGACTCGGTCGCGGTCGGCGTTGGGTTTATCGATCTTATTCATAGCGACAATGATTGGGACCTTGGCTGCCTTAGCATGTGCGGCGGCTTCTTTCGTCTGCGGCATAACGCCATCGTCAGCAGCTACGACCAATACGACAATATCGGCGCCTTGTGCGCCGCGAGCTCGCATCGCAGTGAAAGCAGCGTGTCCGGGAGTATCCAGGAATGTGATCAAACGGCCGTTGTGCTCAGCTTGATAAGCACCGATATGCTGGGTAATCCCACCTGCTTCACCTTCGGCGACGTTGGTATGCCGAATTGCATCCAACAGCGTGGTCTTGCCATGGTCCACATGACCTAAGATCGTAACAACCGGTGGGCGTTTCGACAGATCCTTTGGATTTTCGTTGGCGATCATTCGCCGCCATAAGGGGATTTCACTGGTATCTTCGATCGCTTCAACTTCTTGAGTTTCGAGAGTCGCCTCGTAGCCCATTTCAGCAGCAACGACTGCGGCAGTGTCAAAGTCAATCTGCTGGTTAATATTTGCCATTACCCCATTCTGCATCAGGTTTTTGATCACCTCAATGGGGCTGGACTGGATCGCACGGGCTAATTCGCGTACGGTTATGATGGGTGGAAGTTCAATATTTTTCATATTATGCCCATTATCGCTCATCTGGCACCTCTTCTTTCATTGCATACTACATACTTTTGTGCACCAACGAGCGCGGCAGATAATCATTGCTGCCAGTTAGGGCGTCCAGTGCTTGGGGATAACCGTGTTGGTTTTACCCAAGTGGACGATAACCGCCGAGGAAAAGTTCGTCGCTGGTCTTACGCCATAGGCGCGCTCTCTTCAGCGACGGGTTCATCAGGCAGGCGGCTCATGAAAAGCTCTAAAACTTCCCGGTCTTCAACCGTCAGTTCTATTTTGAGCGCATGGGCAATCGCTCCCTTCAGACCGCGCTCCCAACAGGAGCGCCGGTCATGCAGGTAAGCACCACGCCCGGCTAATTTGCCCGTCGGGTCCACCACAATTCCTTCTGGACGACGCACTATGCGGATTAAGGTTCGCTTGGCAATTACCTCGCGGCAACCCACGCAGGTGCGTTGGGGCACATGTTTTCGTTTGATTGGTTTCTTAGGCACCTAATCTCTCTGTATTAGATTGAATGGAACTACCAATCTCCATCCCAGCCTTCGCCACGCTTTCGTTTCTTCTTTACGAGCATGACATCGGCGTCTGGATCGTATTCCACTTCTACAAACTTCTTTTTCTTCTTCTTACCCTTCTTCTTATGACCGAGTTCATCTTCCTCTTCATCTTCTTCGTCGAGGGTACGCACCCCTAAGATATCCGGGCTAAGGGTAAACATGCTGTCGCTGATGTCAGTTGTTTCTTCAGCACCTTCTGTTACACCAGCTTCAGGCGGTGCAACGGCTTCAGCCTCAACTAAGGTGGGCTCAACGGTCTCGGTCTCGGAGATGGCTTCTTCTACGATCTCAACAGCGGGTATTTCTGTGGTCGCTTCTGTTGGAACTACTTCCATGACTTCACTGGCCGTTGGAATTTCGGCGACCTCGGCTTCAGGTGTTTCGGCCTGGATTGCTTCGGGTTCGGCAGCTACAACAACAACTTCTGCTTCAGCAACGACGGGTTCAGCAACGACAGGTTCAACAACGACAGGTTCAGGTTCAACGACCTGGGCTGCAATCGCCTCTGCCTCAGCCTGGCGGGCTTGTTCAGTGAGTTTCTCCAACGCAGTTTCCAACTCGCGCATGGCTTTCGGCCCCATGCTGCTCAAGCGTAAAATCGCGTCGGGATCAAGCGCCATTTGCATCATCAGATCGCCAACCGTCTGGTAGCCTGCTTCACTAATTGCGGCAAAGACGCGA
Source organism: uncultured Chloroflexia bacterium (assembly GCA_963770655.1). Lineage (GTDB taxonomy): Bacteria > Chloroflexota > Anaerolineae > Anaerolineales > UBA4823 > CAZAGA01. The sequence continues at coordinate 268,527 of CAVYQO010000011.1, forward strand.
TCAGAGACTTCAAATTCTTCTAAGGGAATTTCAAAAGCTTTCGCGGGAATGCTGGCGCGTGCTTGCTGCTCTCGTTCTTCATCGATTCGCCGCTCGGACTGGCGCTGGCGAATGACCCCTCGCTCGATCCGGTCAACGAATTGGGTCAGGACCGAATATTCTTCAGGGGTAACCGGTCGACCTTCTGCTTTCTTGGCCAGAATCAGCTCAACTTGCGGCATGATATCGGCTTCATTGGCAGTCAAACTGGTATAAGCGCTGTCGCTCTGAAGCTTATGCAAAGCATCGCTGGCGGCTTCGGGTAAACTTTTAATGTCGATTCGCCAACTAGTTAGCTTGGCGGCTAAGCGTGCATTTTGTCCATCGCGACCGATTGCCAGGCTGAGCTGGTCTTCCGGGACGACAACTGTAGCCGTCTTGGCGCCTTTGGCATGTTCATTTAGGTATACGCCAGCGACACGCGCCGGACTCAGTGCTTTGGCAATATAAATAGACGGATCCTGGTTCCATTCGATCACGTCGATCTTTTCATCGTTTAGTTCTCGCACAATGGCCTGAATGCGCACGCCGCGAATGCCTACACACGCGCCAACAGGATCAACTCCTGGTTGAAGCGCGGATACGGCAACCTTAGAACGCTGACCTGGCTCTCGAGCAATTGAGCGAATTTCGACCATGCCATGATAAATTTCAGGAACCTCGTTCTCCAGCAAGCGCCGTAAGAAGTTGCGATGCGCACGTGATAAAATGATCTGCGGTCCACGCGGCGATGATTTGATTTCATAGAGCAAAGCTCGCACTCGATCGTGGACTCGGAAACGCTCGCCTTGGATCATCTGGTTGCGCGGCATAGTCGCTTCTGCTTTCATATCCAGCCCGAGGGTGATCCCAGTAGGATTGACGGCTTGGACAACTCCGCTGACGATCTCGCCTAATTGCTTGGTATAGTGGCTGAATTGGGCATCACGCTCTGCTTCGCGGATTCTTTGCTGGATCACCTGGCGGGCAGTTTGGGCTGCTACGCGACCGAAATTCTTCGGGGTGGTCTCTACAACGACCATGTCGCCAAGCTTAGCTTCAGGATCTACATTGCGGGCATCGCTCAGTGCAACCTCAGTACGCTCGTCAACGACCGACTCAACGATCTCTTTTTCGGCGTAAATCAGTACTTTGCCGGTTTCCGAATCGATTGTTGCCTCAACGTGCTGGGCAGCAGAGGCATTCACGGCGCGACGATAGGCTGATACCATTGCCGCCTGCAGTGCATCCAAGACAATCTCCCGGGGCAGCTGCTTTTCTTCTAAGACTTCATTGAAAGCCAGGACAAACTCGTTCTTCATGCTCTCTTTCTCCGACTGGAGCAATTCCGTTTCCAAATAATGAAATGATTGATCTTGTTGCGCGTGTGTTCTGGGTAAGATGCAGAAAAGTGGGGGTTGCCCACTTTTCACCGGTGACTGTATCCATACTGCTTCGCGAACCAACCAAAATTTTAACATAAAAGCCTTCTAGATGCAAGGATTTTATATTTGCTGGTAAAGAATCTTATTAACTATTAACGATCATTTGCTCGTATTGAAGATTTTTCTCCATTCGCCAGGCCGGTTCGGAGACTTCCTGGCGGTTGCCAAGGTGATCCAGGTAGGACCAGCGCCCTGGATCCGAAGCAACTACCTGGTATCCCAACCGTTCGTATAGAGCGAGCGCCTGGGGATTATCCTGGGCGACATTGAGAGTGGCGTATTGGAAACGCCGTTTATACAAATCGGTTTCAATCTGAACCATCATTTGTCTGCCAAAACCCTGCCGGCGATAGTCAGGCTTAATTCGGAAACCATAAATATATGCTCGTATAGAGCCATCTGCTAATTCGGTCCTTCCACTGCTCAATTGAACGAATAGCTGGCCGATTATACCGACCTCTCTTAACTCGGCCACCCACATTAAAGCTCTACCCAATTTCATGCTCTGATAAATATCTGCATACAGCCGTCTAAAATGCCGGTATTCACCTCCCCATTCCAGGGCCGGCAAGTCTCCTTTTATTAACAGCCGATAGTTTACTTCTGACAGAGTCATAACTTGAATTGGACCAAAAGCTCAGCCAGCATGGTCTGTTCATCTTCTGGGCTCTGGATTGCGCCGTCCAACCATGCATCACGAAGCGTGGAGAGGATAAGGCGATAACCTGGACCGGGCGCTAATCCCATCTGGCGCAGGGTATGACCATCGGTGGTAGGGGCTATCTTTTGCCACTTTTGGACATAATTATCAAGCAGCAGACGAGCATCTGAGTCATCTGTAGCCAGGTAAACCGCGTAACGGGCGAGAGGCGGAACTTCATCAAGACGGTTCGTCGCCTGGCTGTTGGAGCGACCAACAAGGCGAGGTAGTTCATTCCACAGGCCGATTGCAGCCTGGATATTCTGGCGAAGCTGGATAACGATTTTCAAACGCTCGCTTACCTGGTGAGCTTGATGGGGGGTGAGGCGGAGCATCCATAGGATCGTCGCCAAATTGCAATGGAGTTCCTGAAAATTTTGAAAATCTGAAAGATCCCATTCGAGCCCAGGAATCTTTGTCGGCAATCGGTCCCAATGCTCTTCCAACCATTCATCCCAAATCAGATCGGGGTGAATTGCTCCTAATAGTTTTAATTCTGCCAGGCGTCTGAGAATATCTGGCGCTGTGGCCTCATTCAGAATATTGTTTAGTTCATGGCGGATGCGATCACCCGATACCCGATCTAGTAATGAAGCAGCTTCCAATAACAATTGTAAGGTGCGTTCGTCAATGTTGAAATCAAAGCGTTGTTCAAAGCGCACCGCCCGCAAAATCCGAGTTGGATCATCTACAAATGATAGCGAATGCAAAACCCGCACTACACCCTGGCGAATATCATTCAGGCCGCCCCAATAATCGTGCAAATCGCCATAATGACGCCCATCTAGGCGCAGTGCCAGAGTGTTAATTGTAAAATCTCGCCGGTGTAAGTCGAGTTTGATGCTGCCGCGCTCTACCGTTGGCAGGGCAGTGGGATATGTATAGAATTCTGTTCGAGCGCTGACTAGATCCAACGCCGGCTGCCAGGCCAGGGCGGCGGTAAAAGCAGAGCCTTCCAGGCGCCATTTTGCAGTGCCAAAGCGAGCATGACTGGTAACCCTCCCGCTATATTCCTTGGACAACCTGTTGGCCAGCTTGATCGCATCGCCCTCGACCACCAAGTCGAAATCAAGGCTGGGCCTGTTCAAGTACAGATCACGCACAAATCCGCCGACAATATACAAGGCCGCGTGCTGTTCAAAGGCTGCCTGGGCGATAACTTTAAGCAGATCGACCCATACCTTAGGCAGCGCAACTTCTAATCGCTCTGCCAGGTTTTGTTGGCCGGCCAGGCGTGCTTCGGGGGTCAGCGTTTTTAGCAGATCGGTCCGGGTAACAATCGCAATGATCTTCTCAGTCTCCGGATCGATTACCGGGATCTGTCCCCAACCGCTCTGGGTCATTAACCGCTGCAGATGTTCGATGGAGTCGTCCGGACGAACCGAATAAGACCCTGCATCCATCAGGCTGTCGGCGGTTTTATGGAGATTATGAGACACCGCCCGGTCGACAGCCCGACGGGTCAACAAGCCGATCACTTTGCCATTTTGCACAACCGGATAGCCTTCATACCCAAAGCGGCTCATCTTTTGGGCGGCTTCTTCGACTGGTGTGCTTGGGGAGAGTACCTGCGGTTCTCGCGACATAATCTGGGCAACGGTGATTGCAGGCTGGATGAAACGCGGCAGCAGCCGAATCAACTCGTTTTTTACATCATCCAGGCTACGTCCGCGGACTAACCCGGCGGCTGCGCGCTCATGGCCTCCCCCGCCAAAATTCGTTAAGATAATGGCGACATCCACATTTTCACTCGTGGAACGGGCGATCAGCTGCACACCACCGCGAGTCATTGCCAGGACGAAGAGTGCATCCGGATCCAGCAAGTCGCGCAGCTTGTGGACAATTGTCGAAAGCTCTTCCTCCATTTCCTGCGCATCGACGCAGGCAACGACGATGGTCTGTCCGAAAACCTGGTGATACTCTGCATGACTTCGCAGCAAATCGTAAATTGTCTGTTGTGTGGGGGAAAGGGGATGGTTTAGAAAATCCGAAACGATTCCCAGGTTTGCACCGAGATCAAGCAGAAATGCTGCGGCGCGCAAATCCCGACTACTGGTTCGGGTATAAGTTAACGAGCCGGTATCTTCGTAGATGCCTAAAAGCAGCAAGGTCGCCTGGACGGTGGAGAGGGCGCCATCCCGTTCACGCAGGGCCTCAACGAGCAGAGTTGTCGTTGCGCCGGTGTCGCCACGTTGAGCAATCCAATGGGCTGGGAGGTTTTCACGGGGTTGATGGTGGTCAATAATCAGGACACGGGTTTCCGTCCCCATTCCCTTAATACTGACCATCGCCTGGGTATCCACCAGCGTGACAGCCTCGACCGGTTCGTTGGGAAGGTCTTGGGCTTCAACAAAAGGCAGATCCGCCCCATAGAGAGTGAGAAAATCGTGGACATTCCGATTCATCCGGCGGGGCAAAACCGGGATGGAAGAATCGTCCAATAAATAGGCTCCTAATTGGGAAGCCAGAGCATCAAAATCTGCCTGTTCGTGTGTCAGGATGATGTGCATGGATGCTTACCGTCGTTATTACTCGCTCCGCTCCCTGTCCGGAGTAAGGCTGTCTGTATTGTACTCTACATTTCCATTACGTGGGTTTTGTGTGATAATAGGACCCATGCTTGACCCCCTGGAACTTATTTGGGACAATTTGCTCTCTCGCCAGGCGGATTTTATCCGTCCGACATTTGCTTCTTTATCCGAACAGGATCAGAAAGCGGTGCTGGCGCATTTGCAGCGCATGGCGACTGAACCAGGTTGGCATCCCGAACAGCGGATTTCTGCTAAGGCAGCTTTGGACGTGCTCACCGGTGCAGATACACTCTTAATGGACAAACACCTCAACCAAAGGAATACCCATCCGATGGATATCCAAGAACTCACCGCTGCGATGCATCGATTTGTCCGCGCCCAGGGGTGGTATGAGGCTGACAGCGCCCGTCCGCAGACTTTACGAAACTTGTCCATATCGTTAAGCCTTGAGGCGGCGGAAGTATTGGAACATTTCCAATGGAATGACCAGCTCGAGGATCAAAGCGCCTTGGCTGATGAACTTGCGGATGTGCTGCTTTACCTTTTACAAATTGCTAGTGTCGCCGAAGTCGATCTTGAGCAAGCTGTCCTGGCGAAGCTGGAGCGCAATTATACGCGTACATGGGATTCTGGATAAAACGAATGGTGAGATGAGGGATAAGATTGGCAGAAGGATTTAACGCTTGCATACAGTAACGATTTTTGGTGGTTCACAGACAACCCCGGGCGAGCCTGGCTATGAGGCGGCTCGCCGCTTAGGGCGTTTATTGGCTGAGGCAGGCTGGACTGTTATGACCGGCGGCTATATGGGTACGATGGAAGCTGCTTCACGCGGCGCAAATGAAGCAGGCGGCCATGTGATTGGCGTGACGTGCGATGAAATCGAGGCCTATCGACAGGTGGGACACAACGCCTGGGTTAAAGAAGAACGCCGCTATGCCACCTTGCGCGAACGAATCCATGCCTTAATTGAAGCCAGCGACGCCGCAATGGCTTTACCGGGTGGGCCGGGTACGTTGGCTGAAGTCTCCAGTATGTGGAATCATCTTTTAATTGGGGCTGTCCTACCTCGGCCTTTGATTTTGATCGGTCCAGGTTGGCATGAGACCTTCGAGTTATTTTTTCGTAACTTTTCTACCTACATCCCTGCTGCTCAATTGCGTTGGCTGCAGTTTGCCCCAGATGTCGATGCGGCAGTAAATCTTCTGAATCATCAGCAAGAATAATTTAAATTTTTCAAAACAATCCAGGAATTAGAGAGAAATCATGGCCGAAGAAAAGCTTCCTTCCCGCAGCGAAAATTTTTCCGAATGGTATAACCAACTTGTCCTGAAGGCAGAATTAGCTGATTACGCTCCAGTGCGCGGCTGCATGGTTGTGCGGCCTTACGGATGGGCTTTGTGGGAAAATATCCAGCAGGCATTAGACCGCCGATTCAAAGAGACCGGTCATGTCAATGCTGCCTTTCCACTTCTCATTCCCAAATCCTTCCTCGAAAAAGAGAAAGAACATGTCGAGGGTTTTTCTCCTGAACTGGCAGTGGTAACGATCGGCGGCGGGGAAGTTCTCGAAGAACCTTTGGTGGTACGTCCAACATCCGAAACGATTATCGGCTATATGTACTCCAAGTGGATTAAATCTTACCGTGACCTACCGGTATTGATCAACCAATGGGGGAATGTTGTACGCTGGGAGATGCGCACCCGCTTATTTCTGCGTACCTTAGAGTTTTACTGGCAAGAAGGCCATACCGCGCATGCGACCGCCCAAGAGGCCGAGGAAGAGACTCGGCGGATGCTAAATGTCTACGCCGATTTTGCGATAAACGAAGCGGCTGTGCCAGTGGTGCCGGGATTGAAAAGCGATAAAGAGAAATTTGCCGGAGCGGTGCGCTCTTACACGATCGAGGCGATGATGGGCGACCGGCGGGCACTCCAAGCCGGCACATCACATTTCTTGGGACAGAACTTTGCTAAAGCGTTTAATATCCAGTTTCTGGATTGGAATAACTTATTGGATTACGCCTGGACGACTTCTTGGGGTCTATCGACGCGTTTTGTCGGGGCAATTATTATGACGCATGGGGATGACCAGGGATTGATCTTTCCGCCGCGCCTGGCTCCTACCCAGGTGGTAATTGTACCGATTTATAAAAACGACGCTGAAAAATCTGGGGTAATGGCCGTCGTAGAGCGCTTGCGTGAAGAGCTAAAGGGATTTCGGGTTCATGTCGATGATCGGAGCGAGGTCACTCCCGGTTTTAAGTTTAATGACTGGGAACTCCGCGGCGTCCCGCTGCGGATTGAGGTTGGCCCGAAAGATGTCGAAAAGGGCAGTGTGGCGCTGGCGCGTCGCGACCGCCCTGGACGAGAAGGAAAATCCTTTGTACCGCAGACCCAAATTGCAGCCCAGGTGGGTGAGATGCTTGAGAATATTCAAACGGCATTGCTGGAGCGCGCCCTGGCTTTCCGCCAGGCCAATACCCTGGAAGTAAACAATTATGGAGATCTTGTCGACGCAGTTCAAGATCACTGGGCGTTGGCCTGGTGGTGTGGCAGCCCGGACTGCGAAGCAAAAGTTAAGGAGGAGACCAAGGCCACGACCCGCTGCATCCCACTGGATCAACCCGTAAAGAATGAGAAATGTGCGGTTTGCGGTCAACCTGCCACTTACCAGGTAATCTTTTCGAGAGCATATTAAATAAACCGGGTAAGCATGCCCGCGATCCTTCCAGCTCGATTAAAACAACAGGCTGCCCTGCTGGCAGAGCATTTTGACGACCCAGCTGCTTTTGTACGCAGTCTGCATCATTTGCTCGATTCTTATGCGGAAAGACTCCATCGCCCTGGACAGGTTGGCTCTCCGCCCCCGCTATTGACAGCTTACAAAGTGCGACCTCAGGTGCTGCGCCAGGTTTCGCAGGAGCTGGTTCCTCTTGCCAGGGCGAACCCCGAAGCCGGAATTGCACTGTGTGATGCGCTCTGGGAGCAGTCATACTTCGAGTTTCGTCTCCTGGCTGCCTCTCTTCTTGGTCAAATTTCCTGCACACCACCTGAACCAATCCTAGAGCGTATCCAGACCTGGATCCAGCCAGATGTGGAGACGCAATTTGTGGAGGCGCTGTTTTCCCATGGGATTCGCTGCCTGCGTCGTGAGCATCCAGGCGAGGTAATCAACCTGGCAGGGGGTTGGCTGCAAGAAAAGGATTTGTTTCACCAACAGCTTGGTTTGCGAGTAATGCTTTCATTCATCAATGATTCTCAGTATGAGAATTTACCAGCGTTCTTTCGCTCTGGTTCAACCCGTTGTACGCGCCGCACCAGCCCGCTTGCGCCCTGATATCCTGGAAGTGCTAGCCGCCCTCATCCGGCGTTCACCTTCAGAGACCGCTTATTTTTTGCGCCAGACGGCAGACCTTCCCAATAGCCCGGATACACCTTTCTTAATTCGCCAACTCGTGCATGATTTTCCCGTGGATATGCAGCCCGGTCTGCGCGAATTTTCCCGAAGGCGAAACGAAAGAACACGAAAAATGGAATAAGCGCCTATTTTTCTATATATACTGAAAAAGTGGGAGTATACTTAACAGATCATTAATCCCACTCCATAGATCCTTGCATGATTAGAACTGAGCACCTGACAAAAAAATTCGGCCCCACGCTGGCCGTTGAGAAACTTTCCCTGACTGTCCAAGAGGGCGAGGTGTTTGGTTTTCTTGGGCCGAATGGCGCCGGTAAGACAACGACTGTACGGATGCTGACCGCCTTAATTCGCCCGACCAATGGGTCCGCTACGGTGAATGGCTTTCAGTTGGGTAAACAAAATACAAATATCCGTGAATGTGTTGGAATTCTCACTGAAAATCCAGGGATGTATGATAATTTAAGCGCTGAATACAACCTGGAAATCTTTGCTAATTTATACAATGTCCAGGATGTGGCCGGCCAGGTGGAGAAATACCTGCGGATGCTGGGTTTATGGGAGCGCCGGAAGGATCCAGTGGGTTCATTTTCGAAAGGGATGAAACAAAAACTGGCCATCGCCCGATCCTTATTACACGAACCGCGGATTATTTTCCTGGATGAGCCAACTGCTGCCTTGGATCCCGAAGCAGCTCACATGGTCCGTGAGTTCATTCAGGAGCTGCGAAATTTAGGGCGAACAATTTTCCTGACCACGCATAATTTAGACGAAGCGGACCGGTTGTGCGACCGAATCGCTGTGTTTAAAACCCGCTTATTGGTCGTAGATTCCCCCGAGACGCTGCGCACCCAACTCTTTGGGCGAAAGGTTGTTTTCCATCTCCGCGGTGGTGACCCGAGCCTGGCGGGATTGTTTGCGAATCTAACTTTTGTGCGCGATGCCCGGCTCATCGATGAAAAATTAGTGGTTAGCCTGGATGATCCGGAGGCTCACAATCCAGAGCTGATTCGCATTTTGGTAGGGGCTGGCGCAGATATTTTATTTGTGGGTGAGTTGCGCCGCTCATTGGAAGATGTATATTTACAGCTAATAAAGAATGCTTGAGTTGGAATGAAAAAGGTCAAAACCATAATTCGTAAAGAATGGGCAGAAGTCTTCAAAAACCGAATGGTCGTTTTTTCGGTCTTATTCATGCCCTTGCTATTTACGGCGCTGCCATTGATATTACTGTTTGCCACAAGCGAGTCCGGTCTGGGCGATCTGTCGACGGACATGCCCGCCCAATTTAGCCGGTTTTGTTCTCCTACCCTGACATCGGGCGAATGTTTCCAGGTTTACCTGGCCAGCCAATTCATTATCTTGTTCTTAATGATGCCGCTGATGATACCCGTAAACATCGCCGCCTATTCAATTGTCGGTGAAAAGACCACGCATAGTCTGGAACCCTTGCTAGCTACCCCGATAACTACCGCAGAATTGTTGGCAGGTAAAAACCTGGCTGCAGTTTTGCCAGCCGTTGGAGCGACCTGGGCCGGTTTTGCGGTGTACTGCCTGGGTACAATCATCATCACCTCACCACAAGTTGCCGCGGCATTGCTCAGCACCACCTGGTTTATAGCGATCCTGCTCCTCGGTCCTTTGATGGCCGTACTGTCGGTTAACTTCAGCATCATGGTTTCTTCGCGAGTTAATGATCCGCGTTCTGCAGAGCAGATTTCGACTGTAATTATCCTGCCCGTCCTGATATTATTTGTCGGTCAAATTTCTGGTTTCTTTTTCGTAAGCCAGCAGATCATTTGGATCGTTACCCTGGGAGCGCTGCTGCTGGACCTGCTCGTAATTTACCTGGCTGTCCAACTTTTTCAACGCGAGACGATTTTAACCCGTTGGAAATAGCCAGAACTAGAAGTTAATAAAATGATGAAAAATATACGAAACTATTGTCTCGTCTGCCTGGTATTTATTTTGGCGGCTATCGTTATTCAACCAGTCGTAGCGCAAGATAACACGTCTACCCTGACGGTCAGCTTGCGTAAAGATTTTGGTTATTCTTCATTTGGGGACGATATTCAAGGTGTGTTCTCGATCAAAGCCAGAGGGCCTGAGGATCTGAACCGGGTGGTTTTCTATATTGACGGCCAGGTTATGGGCGAGGTTGAAACTGCTCCATTTAATCTAAGGTTTGATACCAGCAATTACCCGCTGGGAAAACACACCTTGAGCGCGATTGGTTTTACCGCAGCCGGCCAGGAGCTATTTTCCAACGAACTCGTTCGCGAGTTTGTCCCCGCTAGCGAGGGTTTTACCGGGGTGTTGAATATCCTCCTACCATTATTTGGGGTGATTATCGTCGCTGGCCTCATTGCCTGGGGGATTCCTGCATTCTTGCAGCGTGGCAAGCCAAAGGGTCTTCCGGCTGGTGCGGTACGCAATTATGGACTGCTCGGCGGCACGATTTGTCCGAAGTGCGGCCGGCCATTCGCGATACATTTGTACGGATTGAATATGGTGGTCGGAAAACTGGATCGCTGCCCGAACTGTGGTAAGTGGAGCCTGGTAACCAGGACTAGCAGTGAGGCGTTACGGGCTGCCGAGGCGGCCGAGTTGGAACAAGCTGCCAGGGAGGCTGATTCAGGGGCATATGTCATTCCCGAAGCTAGTGAGGAAGAAAAACTCCGTAAAGACCTGGATAATTCACGCTATCAGGATCTCTAGCCTGGTCCGACAGCGATCGGCCGGTTTGGATCGGTGATCCAATCAGACCAAGAGCCAGCATATAAGCGCGCTTCTCCAAGGCCAGCATGCAGCACTGCAAGGATGTTGTGAGCAGCGCTGACCCCAGAACCGCAGTAAATCACAGATTGCTCTGCGGGAATACCGTCTAACAGATCCAAATAGCGCTGACGCAGTACCTCGGCCGGAAGAAAGGTGCCTTCTGCGGTTAAATTAGTGGCATAAGGCGCAGAAATCGCTCCAGGAATATGCCCAGCCTTAGGATCAATGGTTTCGTTCAAACCACAAAATCTATCGAAACCACGGGCATCTAACAAGCGCCACGCGGATTGCTGGCGAAATAAACTCACCTGGGCCGCGTCTAGGAAGCATTCGGGGCGCGGTCTGGGCGTAAAGATGCGCGGCGGCTTGTTTTCCATGCCTGAATGTGTTGGTCGGCCTTCATCCAACCAGCGCTGCCAACCGCCATCTAACACAGCTACATTTGGATGCCCAAGCCAGCGAAGCAGCCACCAGGCGCGCGCCGCAGCAATTGCGCCACCAGTGGCGTCGTAACATATAACTTGCACCTGCGAGTCGATCCCCCAGTTGCTAAATGTTCGGGTCAAGGACTCAACTGTTGGCAGGGGATGGCGCCCATTGACCCCAGGAATATGCTGGGCGGAAAGATCATGATCAAGATCGGCAAAGCTAGCGCTTGGCAGGTGGGCGCGTAAGTATTCCTGCCTGGCGCTTTGAGGTTCCTGAAGTGAAAAGCGGCAGTCCAGGATAACCCAGTCCGGGTTTTCCAGGTGAGCTGCTAGCTCTGAACTAGAAATTAAGGTTTTGTAATCCATCCCGAAGCCCTCGCGAAGGTGATATTTAACATTATTATAGTGCTTGATTGCGATGGATCGCGGTTCAATTACTCAGTCTCTATGGAAAGGAATCGAATGATTGCTTCCATACCTTCTTGCCTTCAAGGAATGCTAAAAAAACCATTGGCTGCGAATGAAATAATCCGACAAAATCGCATCGGAAATTATCGAATATAATACCATCTGGAGGTTTTCATATGCTAGCAATCCCAGCTGACCAACCTTCCGGCGAACGCCTAGCCCTTCTTTACCACCTGGCGCAAACTTTTAATTCCACGCTCGACCTTGACCAGGTATTGAACCGGGTTATCGATGAGGTAATCATTGCTACGCGCGCCGAGCGTGGGTTCGTCATGCTCCATGAACAGAATGGCCGCCTGGTTTTCAGGGTTGCGCGAGGTATAGACCAGCAAACCATTAACGATCCGGCTTTCCAGGTCTCGCGGAGTGTCGTCGAAAAAGTAGCTGCAGAGGGGGGAGCAATCATCACCTACGATGCGCAGACAGATTCTCGTTTCAATATGCGCCAAAGTGTGATGCTGCTTGGATTGCGCTCGGTGCTCTGTGTTCCATTGGTGATCAAAAATAGTATTCTAGGGGTCATTTACGTGGATAACCGCTTGCAAGCTGGAATATTCACCTCGTCGGATCAAGAATTGCTTGCTGCAATCGCCTCCAACGCAGCCATCGCTATCGAAAACGCACGTTTATACCAGTTGGCTGTCGAGAAAGGTCGTCTTGAACGTGAGCTGCAAATGGCACGCCAGGTCCAGGTGAGCTTACTGCCGACCGAAACGCCTCAGATACCAGGCTGGGAATTCGCGGTACGCTGGCTCCCTGCCCGGCAGGTTTCTGGAGATTTCTACGATTTCTTGGGCAGAAATTCCGAACAACCTGGCCTGGTGATCGCGGATGTATCTGACAAAGGGATGCCAGCGGCTTTATTCATGGGGCTGACCCGCGCCATTTTACGCGCGAGTATGGACGATCCAGGCTCGCCAGTCGAAGGTATCGCTCGCGCAAACCGATTAATCTGCGCCGAATTCGGCAAATGGTATGTTCGTCACCCTTGTCTATGCTCAACTCGAACCATCAACTGACGCGATTACTTACATTAACGCTGGGCATAACCCACCGCTTATCTATCGCTGCAGCGCTGAACCATACGAAAATCGGGTCGGCTGGTTAACTCGTACAGGTATGGCGCTAGGGGTCTTGCCCGATACACCATATAACCAGCAGGTTGTTCATCTGGCAGCGGGTGACTTCATCATTTTTTATACAGATGGGGTAGTTGACGCTGAAGATTCCACGGGTAGACCCTTTGGGGTTCAAAAGCTGCAAGCAGTTATTAGGGAAAATTACCAGGCTGCCGCAGCGATGATCATCCAAGCAATCGAGCAGGCTTTGAGCAGTCATACAGGTGAGCAGGATCCGTTTGACGATATCACCATCGTGGCAATTAAGCGGTTATAACTCCCATTGCTTAGCTGAGGTTTGCCAAACTTGGCGCGCGTTGCCTTGATCTTTTTACACCAAATCGATTGATCGGAGAACCTTAATGGCCAATTTCATCTATCCCCAGACCCTTATTGACGATCAGGCTGATTCCTACCATGGCACGCTGGTGCCTGATCCGTATCGTTGGCTAGAAGATGTCGACTCGCCCGAAACCCAGCGATGGATTCGAGTACAAAATGAATTGACATTTTCGTTCCTTGATAAAATCCCTTTTCGCCACTCGATTCGCCAACGAATGACTGCACTCTGGGATTATGCAAGAGCTCAGGCGCCTTACAAGCGGGGTGGGCGGTATTTTCAACTGCGCAACAGTGGTTTGCAAAATCAAGATGTCCTGGTTGTCCTTGAAACTCTAAATGCTGAACCACGCCTGCTCCTCGATCCCAATACCCTCTCGGCAGATGGCACAGTTGCTCTGACCAGTTGGGCGATCAGTCCTGACGGGCGCTGGCTTGCGTACGCTGTCAGCGTCAGCGGCTCAGATTGGTTGACCTGGCGAGTGCGGGATATTGACAGCCGGGTTGATTTGCCCGATGAGATTCGTTGGAGTAAATTTTCAACGGCAGAATGGCTGCCGGATAGTAAGGGTTTTTATTACAATCGATATGCCGCGCCAGGCGCCGGGAAAGAATTTCACGAAGCGAATTTTTATCAAAAACTATACTTGCACAAATTGGGGGAAGCCCAGGATTTGGATGCGCTGGTCTATGAGCGGCCTGATCAAAAGGAATGGGGTTTCGCCGCACATGTGACAGATGACGGTCGATATCTGATCCTTTCTGTCTGGCAAGGGACTGACATCCGAAACCGATTGTTTTACCAGGATTTACAAGGATTTGGGCAGGTCGTAGAGCTGATTTCCGATTTAGAAGCGACCTATGAGTTTATAGGCAATGATGGCCCCGTTTTCTATTTGCGCAGCGATCTGACCGCGCCGCGTAGTCGTATCATCGTGGTGGATGTCCGTAGACCCGAGCGATCGAACTGGATCACGCTCATTCCAGAAATGGACGATGTTCTCGAGGGAGCGGTGATGGGCAATGATCAGTTTGTTGCTTTGTATTTGCACCACGCTCATCATAGGCTCGTCTTGTATAACCGAGATGGTGTTTCTACCGGCGAAATCCCTCTGCCTACCTTGGGCGCACTCTGGCAAAATTCCGACCTGGGGATACACTGCCGTCGAGAAGACCAAGAGCTGTTTTTTGCCTTTCAATCTTATACATACCCGACATCCGTTTTTCGCTATGATTTCATAACCAAGGTGTGCCAGGCGATTTTTACGCCGGCAGTCGGTTTTGACCCCGAGCGATATGAAACCCAGCAGGTGTTCGTGACCAGCAAAGATGGCGTTCAAGTGCCCATGTTTCTGGTTGGGCCTTTGGGTTGGGAGCGCGATGGCCAGAACCCGACCTTGCTTTATGGTTATGGTGGTTTCAACATACCGATTTTGCCATCTTTCACAATCCAAAACTTGGTTTGGCTGGAGATGGGGGGTATCCTGGCGGTAGCCAACTTGCGCGGCGGTGGTGAATACGGCGAGGATCGGCATCGAGCAGGGATGCTCGACCAAAAGCAGAACGTTTTTGATGATTTTATTGCATGTTCAGAATACTTAATCGAAACCCAGGTGACCAATTCGACCCGCTTGGCGATACATGGCCGCTCAAACGGCGGTTTATTGGTGGGCGCATGCCTTGCTCAGCGCCCAGATTTGTTCGGGGCGGCGCTGCCGGCTGTCGGCGTGATGGATATGCTCCGCTTTCATAAATTTACAATTGGTTGGGCCTGGGTGAGCGATTACGGCTCGGCCGATGATCCGGAGCAGTTTAAATCGCTCTTAGCCTACTCCCCATTGCATAACCTAAACCCTGGCACGGCCTATCCAGCCACACTGGTAACAACCGGAGACCATGATGATCGAGTGGTGCCGGGGCACTCCTTCAAATTTACAGCAGCTATGCAGGCTGCACAAGGAGGAGATGCTCCGGTTTTAATTCGGATCCAAACCAAAGCCGGCCATGGTTTTGGCAAGCCAACCGCTGTTCTGATTGAAGAATTTGCTGACCAATGGGCATTTCTTGCTCAAGCCCTAAAGATGCAAATTTCGCTATGAGAGGCGCCTGATGATTGATGTTACGCTTGATAATCGTTACCGGATCGAGGCAGAGCTTGGCACAGGGGGAATGGGGATTGTTTATCGAGCCCAGGATCAGCTGCTTCAACGCCCGGTAGCGGTTAAGGTATTAAATATCACCAACCTTGGATCAGATGGCCGGACGCGCTTGCTCAACGAGGCGCAGGCTGCGGCGAGGCTTAACCATCCAAATATTGTCACTATTTATGACGCGGGCGAGATGGATCAGATTCCATATATTGTGATGGAATTGGTCGATGGTCAGTCGTTACACGAAGAACCCCCGAATGATATTCCCCGGATTATGGAGATTTCCCGCCAAATCCTGGCAGCCCTGGGACACGCTCATGCGAATGGGATTATTCACCGAGATCTGAAACCGGAAAACGTTCTGATAACCAAGAATGGTCAAGTGAAATTAATGGATTTCGGTCTGGCGCGTTCGTTTGCGTCCCGATTGAGTTCCGAAGGGGTGGTGGTTGGGACTGTATTCTATATGGCCCCAGAAATGGCATTGGGTAAAGCATATGACGGCCGGGTAGATTTATACGCCCTGGGGGTGATGCTCTATGAATTGACTGCGCACCGGCTTCCCTTTACCGCCGATGATCCGATCTCGGTCATTTCACAACATCTCTATGCACCGGTTGTTCCTCCCAGCACCTACAATCCAGATATTCCTCCCGGGCTGGAGGCGATCATCCTGCAGCTTCTGATTAAAGATCCAGTGGAACGGCCTTCATCGACGGCCGAGGTGATTAAAGCCCTTGATATTCTGACCACGCCAAACTTGCGAATCTCTTCCAGCATTGATATTCTCCCAGCTATCCACACCCAACCGCCGCTGCTGGCACGCTTAGCCCGTGGCCGCCTAATTGGCCGTGAACAGGAGTTTAATGCTGTGCGTTCGCTCTGGAAACAGGCCGTTGGCGGTAACTCCCAGGTACTCTTGATTAGCGGTGAACCTGGGATTGGCAAAACGCGCCTGACCCGAGAACTGGCCACGCTTGTCGAAGTCACGATCGGTAGGGCATTGACCGGTGAATGTTATCCGGAAGGGAGTGCTCCGTATGCGCCAATTGCTCAAATTGTGCGCCAGGCGCTCAACCACGGACGCGACGATGAGCCAAAGCTGCCTCAACAGGTGCCGCAGGGTAACCTGTTCCTGCCTCAGCTCGTAATCGCTGACCTGATTCGCCTGGCCCCAGACTTGATCGGGCATTATCCCGATATCCCTGCTAACCCAAATCTAGATCCACAATCGGAGCAGCAGCGTCTCTATGATAGCGTCTATACCTTGTGTGAACAAATCAGCCAGCGGACGCCGCTTTTGTTAATTATTGAAGATGTACATTGGTCGGATAGTGGCAGCTTGCGGATTCTTCGCCATCTGGCCCGGCGCAGTTTGACTGCCGGGCTGCATCTCATGATCCTCTTGACCTATCGCGAAACCGAACTGGATCGCGCCCATCCGCTTAAAGATTTGCTTAACGAGCTTAACCGCGAGCATCTGGTCACGCGTCTGAAACTCACCCGGCTCAACCACAAAGAAACGCGCGATTTGATCCAGGCTTTGTTACAAGAATCAATTGCCCCAGAATTGGAAGACCAAATTATTCAGGAAACGGAAGGAAATCCATTTTTTGTCGAAGAGGTGTGTAAAGCCCTGGTCGAACAGGGAAGCCTGGTGCTCGAGAATGGCCACTGGCAGGCGTTGGGTAACGTGGATCGGGTGCAGATTCCGCAAAGCGTTCGCCTGGCGATTCAATCTCGCTCCGAACAGCTCTCGGTGCAAACGCAAGAGGTCCTCCTGCTGGCTTCAATCATCGGGCGCGACTTTGATTTTAAGACTCTTCGCCAGGCGAGTGACCTCGATGAGGAGGTTTTGATCGAAGCTCTAGAAGAGGCTGGACGTGCCCAACTGGTATCCGAATTGAAAACCAGGTCCGGCGAAGAGCGCTTCTCCTTCACCCATGCCCTGGTACCAACAGCATTAAGAGAAGGGATTAGCGGTTTACGTCGCCATCGCCTGCACCGCCGAGTAGCTCAGGCTGTGCAATTCCTAAATCCTGACGATTATGCGACCCTTGCTTACCATTATGATCAAGCCGGCGACGAAAACCAGGCACTCATTTATTATCAAAAGGCTGCCGAGCGCGCCCGGCAAGTATACGCGAACGATGAAGCCCTACGCTTTTATTCTCAGGCGATCGAGTTTAGCGATCCAGAACAGGCAGAAACATTTGACTTGTTGGCTGGTCGGGCGCAGGTTTACGCACTGATCGGACGGCTCCAGGAACAAAAAGCCGATATCGACCGGATGTTAGCCTTAGCCGAACAACTTAATGATCCTATCCGGCAGCAGGATGCCAAAATTGCCTTGATTGATTATGGTTATCTTGTCAACCCGCTTGCGATCATCGAACCCGCGCGCCTGGCGGTGGAGAGCGCGGCCAGGTTAGATGATCCCAGACGCCATGGCGAGGCATTATTTCATTATGGCGAGGCGGAACGGGTACTCAGCCACTTGCCCGAAGCACGCCAGGCACTCGAACAGGCTGCTGCGTGCTTCAAAGATGCCGGTTTACTTGCCCAGGAAGCCCGCTGTTACCATACTTTAGCTCTGGTATTTTATAGTGGTGGAGATTTTGGGCAGGGGCGGGTCCTCGCCGAGAGAGCCTTAGCGCTCAGCCGTGCGGCTGGCGACCGCAAGCAGGAAGCAGTCAGCTTGCGCCGGAATGGCTTGATATACCTGGAACAGGAATTGATTGGCGAGGCCGAAGAAATGCTGCGCGAAGCCTTGGCGCTCAACCGCCTGATTGGCGATCGCTTTGAAGAAACCATGTCTTTATTGAATTTGGGAGATTGCCTGATCCGCCAGGGCAATTTCGAGGAGGGCGATCGGCTTTCATATGAGGCGCTGCAGATCGCCGAAGCCATTCAATCTTACGGGGGAATTTCTCGGGCGACTATTCATCTTGAAGAGACATTCCGCCACAGAGGTCAGTTCGAAGCTGCTATTCTTATGGTTGAAGATCAGATTCGGCGTTTCAGCCATTACGATAACTTGCTCCTCAATACGAATCTAAAAGCAATCCTATCTGATTTGCTGGCAAGCATCGGGCAATATGAAGAAGCATTCGAAACTGCACAACCTTTGCTCGAATTTCTTGAGAATCTTGATAGCGATAAAACGCAGGCTGACGTTTATTCTTTTATGGCCTGGCTGAAGATGAACCTCAACGAGTTGGATCGAGCTCGCCAGGTATTGGACCTGGCGCTGCCAAAAGCCGAGCTTGGAGGGGTCCCCTTCATTCTTGCCTCTGTACAACTGGTCACAGGTGAGTTGGCATTGCGGGTGGGAAGTGAAAAAGAATTGCTCCAGGGTCTGGATCTGGTGGAACAAGCGCTTGGAGTTTTGAGCACAAGCGGCGATAAGCTGCGTTTTGCAATCGCTCTCGGGCTGGCTGCCCGGATTTGCCTGGCGTTGGATCGGCCCCATCGTGCCCTGGAGTATTCATCAAGAGCGATGCAAATTGCAGAATTGATCCACACAAACAGCGAGTTAGAAAGTTATACCTATGCTCACGCTATGTCACTTCACGCAAACAACCTGGATCAACAGGCCCGGGTTGTCCTACAGCGTGCATACGAGCGGATCTTATTTGTTGCAGGAAATACAACACTCGACAGTTATCGTCAAGGCTGGCTGGAAAACGTCCAGATCAATCGCGCGATTCAACAAGCCTGGTTGGATTGGGGCAGGTTAGAAAACGGCTAAAAGGTATAATAACAGCAACGCTCATCGTCCGTTATACCAATCTTTTGGGAGGTTCCATGCGTCAACCCGTTCCGTATACCCTTGAATTCCACGTATCGCGAAACTCGCGGAATTATTATGATTTCAATGAATCCTTTTTCTCGTTCAATGGCAACGTAATCTTTGCGAATTTTCGAGCTGCGAGGGTCTTTGCCCAAAAAATGAATGATCGAAAGGACCTGGCGCTCTTCCCTGAGCAGGCAGTCCGCGCTGGGCAAATCAACGCTATGGCTCTGATTGATGAGATCCTGCATCTAATCGTCGAGCAATATCGCCAGGAGCAAAATCCGAATGTAATGGCCGATGCAATCGATTGGCTGAGTGGACAGCTTGGCGATGAACAACTTAACCAGGCGATCAGCCAATTTTCTGTTGATTTCCCAGTTACCAGTGTATACCGCGGTGAGCTAACGAATGAAGAATACCTCCAAGGGGAATCTATCCGCCTGGACGGCAGAGTCGTTAGCAATCGCGAGCTTATCCTGGAAGAAATGGTGATGCTCTGGCTGGCGAACATGAACCCTGCTTACCAGCCTTACCTGGAGCTTTACGATGATGAGAAACTTGAGAAGCTAACGGCTTATCCGCAAATTGTCCGAGGCTTATACGAATTTTTTGCTGACCAACCCTCCTTTGGTCCAGAGAATCAAAATCTGATTGACCTGCTTCGCGCTCCGGCCCTCGCCTCCCCCGATTCGCTCACCGGACAACTTGAATTTATCCAAGGGCGGTGGGGGACGGTGCTTGGCTCAATTCTGACCCGCCTCCTGATCAGCAGCGTCGACCTGGTCCGGGAGGAAGAAAAAATTCGATTTGCATTTACGCCAGGTGCAGGCGGCGGCGGTGGAGAGTTATACGCGCCAGTGTTTACCGGCCAGGAATATGAACCCGAAGCCTTCAGCCAAGATCTTTTCTGGATGCCGCGCCTGGTCTTGCTGGCGAAGAATTCATTTGTCTGGCTCGATCAGCTATCGAAAAAATACCAGCGCTCGATTACGCACTTAGATGAAATTCCAGATGAAGAACTCGACGCGCTGGCCCGCTGGGGATTTACCGGCTTATGGTTAATTGGGCTGTGGGAGCGCAGCGAGGCTTCCAAGACGATCAAACAATTGCGCGGCAACCCAGACGCAGTCGCCTCGGCATATTCATTAATGGATTACCAGATTGCTAAGGATCTTGGGGGTGAGCAGGCCTATCAGAATTTACGCGAGCGAGCCTGGAAGCGCGGCATTCGCCTGGCTTCGGATATGGTGCCAAATCATATGGGTATTGATTCGCGGTGGGTAATGGAGCATCCAGAATGGTTTGTCAGCCTGGAGTACCCGCCTTTCCCAAGTTACACTTTCAATGGGATCAATCTTTCGTGGGATAACCGGGTCGGGATTTATCTTGAAGACCATTACTACAACAATTCAGATGCCGCGGTGGTTTTCAAGCGGGTAGATTTCTGGACCGGAAGCGAACGGTTTATCTACCATGGCAATGATGGCACTTCGATGCCCTGGAATGACACCGCCCAGCTCAATTACTTGCTCTCTGAAGTGCGCGAGGCTGTTATTCAGACGATCCTGCATGTGGCCAGGATGTTCCCTGTGATCCGCTTTGACGCGGCCATGACCCTGGCAAAGCGCCATTATTCCCGCTTGTGGTTTCCCGAGCCTGGCAGAGGCGGAGATATTCCCAGCCGGGCTGAGTATGCCTTGACCAAAGAGCAGTTCGATGCTGCCTTCCCGGAAGAGTTTTGGCGCGAGGTGGTTGACCGGGTTGCCGCCGAGGCGCCTGACACTTTGCTTTTGGCCGAAGCATTCTGGTTGATGGAGGGTTATTTTGTGCGCACTCTGGGGATGCACAGGGTTTATAACAGCGCATTTATGAACATGCTTCGCGACGAAAAGAACCAGGAGTACCGCCTGGTGATTAAGAACACTCTGCAATTTGAGCCAGAAATCCTCAAGCGTTACGTCAACTTTATGAATAATCCAGACGAGCGTACCGCTGCTGAACAATTTGGCAAAGGCGATAAATATTTCGGTATTCTAGTCATGCTGATTACCAATCCAGGGCTGCCGATGATTGGTCATGGGCAAATCGAGGGCTATACCGAGAAATACGGCATGGAATACCGCCGGGCTTATTATGATGAGACCCCAGATGGCTGGCTGGTTGACCGGCATGAGCGGGAGATCTTTCCACTGATGCGCAAGCGCTACTTGTTCGCCGAGGTCAGCAATTTCTTGTTGTATGATTTTTACGTCCCAGAAGGTTTCGTCAATGAAGATGTCTACGCATATTCAAATTCAAGCGGGGATGAGCAAGCCCTGGTGCTGTATCATAACCGCTATGCAGAGACGCGCGGTTGGATCCGAATCTCAATTCCATATCCGGTAAAAAGCGGCGACAGCGACGAACGCAATTTCATTTCGAAAAGCCTGGGCGAAGGCCTGGGCCTGTCCAACGATCCGAATAAATACGTCATCTTTCAAGATCAAATTACCGGCTTGGAATATCTACGAAACAGCCAGGAAATGTATCAGGTTGGCTTGTATATCGAATTAAAGAGTTATGAATATCATGTTTTCCTGGATTTTCGAGAAGTGCAGGATGACGAAACAAACCAATATGCCCGCCTGGCCGGATACCTGCAAGGGGGCGGCGTACCCGATATGCACGAGGCAATCCAGGAGCAAAATCTTCGCGCTCTGCTTAATGCTTATCGCGAGCTGGTTAACGCTGGATGGTACCGTTGGGCGATTGATAATCGAATTCGAGGCGGAGGTTCGCAGGTCGTAGAGACTAACCACTCGGCAGAAGCGTCAAACCTTGAATCTTTAAACCTGGAACCGATCAACCAGGGCCTTGGGGCACTCGCTCAAATCCTGGATGAGGTAGAAGCAAAGAGCCTGAAGATTTATCTGGAAATTCAAAAGCAAGCAGCAAACCAGGAGCTTGAAGTGGCGGCTGACGCCTCAACTGAACAAGTTGAGACTACGGAAAATGAGCACTCTGCACCAGATGGGGATCCGCAGAGTGCCGCCCTGGCAACTCGTCAAGACCTGGTTGCCCTGCTCACCCTCCCAGTTTGGTCCAGCTCTCTGCCCGGATCAACCGGTTTTGCTGAAGCCTTAACCTTCCTCAAAGATGGCCCAGGTGGAAATATTCCTCTCGAGGCTGGCGATCCATTGGTATGGGGCAGCTTGCTGAGCTGGGTTTTCAATCATCGCTTGAGCCAGGCCGCCTTCACGGAAGAACCAGACGATGAGCGCCTCTCAGAAAAGAATCGTGCCTGGATGGACGAATATCTTCTGGCTAAAAATAATCTGCGCGCCTTACAAGAACTGGGTGTGGAACCTGGCCAGGCACTCCGCCAGATTGAGCTGGTCAAGCTGTTGCTAAGTTTTCAGGAGTGGTTCCTATCAGGAATGGATGCGCAGACGAGCGCATTCCAAACGCTGCAGTCCTGGTTGAAGGATGGCGCAGTGCAGGGCTATATCAATACCAATCGTTACCAGGGAATCTTATGGTTCAATAAGGAAAGGTATAACGAGTTGCTGTGGTGGATGTTTGCAACCGCGGTGCTGCAGATCGTCCGACCCACCGATCAGGATGATGTAGAACTTGCTGAAGCTGCGCAGGAGATTATGCGCTGTTACCGTCTGATCCAGAAGTTGCAGCAGGCAGCCGAAGGATCTGGTTATCAGGTCGAAGCACTCCTGGCAGCCGCCAGAACAGGCTAAGATAAAAAACACCCGCCATTGCGATTGGCGGGTGTTTTTTATCTTGTCTCCAGACCGTCAGCTCTCCTCAACAAGCGTTGGAAGAGCTGATCTGCAGGAAGTTTTGTCCGCGGACTGATTACAGATTGTAAATCGCTGATCACCTGCGGCGCCAGATCCACACCGCTGGCCAGGTGCACCAGGCGCACCGCCCGGGCAGCATAAGCGACGTTATTCTTCGGTTCGATTCTGTCGAAATCTTCGAAAAACCAACCGCAAGAGGTATACATGCGTTGGCACTCGCGCTGGGCTTCAAGCATAAGCTGAATCCGATGAACCTGGGCAGTATTTAATGATCTGCAGCACATACCAGTGAGCAGAGCATCCAGGGAGATTTCACCGAGGACGACATGGATGTAGCGATCGCGCAATTCCCATGGGTCAGGAACGAGTGGGCTTAGGTTTTCAGCGTATAAACCATCCACTGCCTCTGCCAGGCGATCCGCCGCACGGCGCAGGTTCACTTTCCAGCGGCTGTCGCCGGGTGTGCAGGCGCAGCGCCCGGACCAGCGACCAACGCCATGGTGGCAGCTCCAAGATGTTCGTTCTCGAATCCTGATGCTTCGGCGCACCGGATGGTTTTTCAACCACAAAGCAGGATAAATCGGCTGGATCCCGATTGAGCTGCTGGCGCCATCCACCAAACGAGCCAGGAATTGATCGCGCAAGCGTTGATGGTGACCATATAGCTCGCCGTCGGTGGCTAGAAGAAGCAATTGTTCTTCATTTCGTCTGATTTTTGTGGAATTGAAATGCATTCCGAGAATTTGGTTTGCGAAGGCATCAGCATTAATCGTAGAACCAGGGTCAAAGCTGATCTTTCCGCTCAGTTCTCGCTCATAGAAAAAGGTCGTGATTTGCTGTCCATCGGGCAAATGGACCCGGTAAGGCTCAGTCGGATCGAGCTCGTGGGCGTCAGCCTGCCAGGGGGCCAGGATGGTGAACTCGATTCCGTTGGCTGCAAGAATCTGTAATGTTTCAGTGTCAACGGCGGTCTCAGGCAGCCACATCCCTTGGGGGTGGCGATTAAACCTCCTGACAAAATCGGCAATCCCCCAGCGAATCTGGGTGATCTTATCTCGCCGGGTCGCCAGGGGTAGGATGGTGTGGTTATAGGCTTGCGCCATGGCATTGCCGACGCCAAACCTTAAAACATTGCGCCGGTCCTGTTCAACAATTGCGTGAAAGGTATCCGGCGCTTGTTGGTCCATCCAGCTCGATAGGGTAGGGCCAATATTGAAGCTGATCTGCTCAAAATTACGCAGATCAGCATTGGGACGATAACATTCGTCTAGTATTCGTTCGTTCCAGTTGCGGTAAGGAGCTGCACCGGCTTCGATGGGAATATATCCGGTAAATGGGTCTTCTCTGGGTGGTTGGTAAAAATGGGCGTGAATGCTGAGGTAGCGAAGCGGCATAGGATCAATGAGGATTATTACGGATAAGTGGGATGATTACTGCGATAATTATACCTGCTAATCTGCTCGACTAAAAAACTGATGTGTGGCTAAACGGCTTTCGTCGTGTAAAATAGTTAATAAGAAAGGAGGAGGTTTATATGAAAACACGTGCAGTGATCCTGGCGGGTGGAGAGGGTTCGCGACTCGGAACCTTAACTGCCAAGCGTACCAAGCCTGCTGTTCCTTTTGCGGGGAAATATCGGATTATCGATTTCACCTTATCGAACTGTGTCAACTCCAATATCTTCGATGTGATGATATTGGTACAGTACCGCCCGCATTCATTGATCGAGCATATTGGCGCCGGCGGCCCCTGGGATCTCAATCGAGATTTCACCGGTGGGGTACGGCTCTTTACGCCTTATAAAGCGCGCGGCTCCTCCGAGTGGTACATGGGCACTGCGGATGCTGTGCAGCAAAATTTCTTATTTATCAAGCGTGGCAACCCGGACCATGTACTGATTCTTTCCGGCGATCACATCTATGCGATGAATTACGATGCCATGGTTGATTTCCATGAAGCGCATCAAGCTGATTTGACGATTGCAACGATTGAGGTGCCGATTGCCGATGCGTCGCGATTTGGCATTTTAGGATTTAACGATGAGCTGCGTGTCACGTCTTTTGTAGAAAAGCCCTTGGACCCGCCTTCTAACCGAGCAAATATGGGCGTCTACTTATTCGATCTTAAAGTGCTCGGTTCGGCCCTCTGGGAGGACCACGCACGGAGCGAGTCCAATCATGATTTCGGCAAGGATATCCTACCCAGGCTGGTGGCGGAGGGCAAGCGAGTTTTTGCATATCCGTATAACGGTTATTGGGTGGATGTCGGAACTGTAAACTCTTATTGGCAAGCGCATATGGATTTGCTGGTGGATCCGCCGCCAATTGACTTAAATGACCGTCAATGGATTATGCACACCCGCACAGAAGAGCGTCCGCCGGTACGGATTGCCAGAGGCGCCGAGATCGTGGACAGCATGGTGACGGATGGCTGCATTATCTCGGAGGGGGCGCGGATTGAGCGCAGTGTGCTTGCCCCTGGGGTGCGGGTCGGGCCTGGCGCAGTTGTGCGCGAGTCGATTTTGCTAACGGATGCGGTCGTCAAAGGCGGGGCAGTCGTCGAACGGGCTATCCTGGATAAACTTGTCGTCATCGGAGAGAATGCACATATAGGCGCTGCTCCCAATTCGGATGAGATTGTGATGACGATGATCGGAAAACACAGCACCATTCCCCCGGATATGGTCGTCGAACCAGGAGCCGTGATTGGCACAGATGTCGTTCCCGCCGATTTTCCAACTTTGTTGGTGCGCGGTAAAGATTACATTCAAACCAGGAGATTACCTTATGAAATTTGAGCGTTCGTCCGGAATTTTACTGCATCCAACCAGCCTACCTGGTCCGTATGGTATCGGAGAGCTTGGTCCGCAAGCGTATCGTTGGATCGATTTCCTGAGTGAGGCCGGCTGTTCCCTGTGGCAAGTGCTTCCACTTGGCCCGACCGGGTATGGAGATTCGCCTTACCAGTGTTTTTCAGCCTTTGCCGGGAATCCTTTTTTGATCAGCCTGGATGAGCTTTTGGCTGAGAAACTACTTAATCCTGATGACCTGGCGGGCCTGCCAAAGTTCCCCATTGAGAAAGTCGATTTTGGGGAACTTATTCCCTGGAAGCTGGCTATTCTGGATAAAGCCTTTGCTCGCTACACCCAAGGATACTTTCCAAAGCTGCAGGCTGAGCTGGAATTGTTTCAAGGCGAGCATGCGGATTGGTTGGATGATTTTGCGCTGTTCATGACATTAAAAGAGACGCACGGCGGCGCGCCCTGGCCAACCTGGGAAATCGAGCTGCGCGATCGCCAACCGCAAGCATTGGCCGAAAGCCGAGAACAACTCAAGCTGGATATTCAACGCCAAATCTTTCGTCAGTTCTTATTCTTCCGCCAATGGAAAAAGCTTCGAAATTATACAAAATCCAAGGGCATTCAAATTATTGGGGATATCCCGATTTTCGTAGCGCATGATAGCTCGGATGTTTGGGCAAATCCTGGATTATTCTATCTGAATAACAAGGGGATGCCGACCGTTGTCGCCGGAGTGCCCCCGGATTACTTCTCTGCCACCGGCCAATTATGGGGAAACCCACTCTACCGTTGGCGTGTGCACCGGGCGAACGGTTTTGCCTGGTGGATTGACAGGTTCAATGCCGTTTTGGAATTGGTCGATATCATCCGCCTTGACCATTTTAGGGGATTTGCTGGCTATTGGGAGGTCTCTGGCAAGGCTAAGACTGCCGAAAATGGACGTTGGGTAAAAGCCCCTGGAAAGGCTTTTCTGAAAGCCACGCGCCATGCGCTGGGTGGCTTGCCAATTATTGCTGAGGATTTAGGGGTGATCACCCCCGACGTGGTGGACCTGCGTGACACCTTTAACCTGCCAGGGATGAAAGTGCTCCAGTTTGCTTATGGCGGTTGGCCTGAAGCTCAATTCTTGCCCCACAATCACATCAAGAACAGCGTCGCCTACACGGGCACCCACGATAATGACACCGCGCGGAGCTGGTACGAGGGATTAACCGAAGACGAGCGGAATTTCTACCGGCGCTACCAGGATCGCGATGGGAGCCAGGTCGCTTGGGACATGATTCGCACTACCTGGCGTTCAGTGGCTGTCTTTGCCCTGGCTCCGCTGCAAGATTTTCTGGATTTGGGCAACGAAGCGCGCATGAATTTTCCGGGCAATCCAAGCGGTAACTGGTCCTGGCGTATGCCCGTTGGCGCAGCCAATACTTCCCTGGCTGGGCGCATTCACGAAATAAATTTTCTTTATGAACGGCTAAACAAAAAGAAGTGATATTTAATCTAAAAAAGAGCTGCCTGGCGATGAATCAGGCAGCTCTTTTTTATTTCCCGGATTTATTTTTTGCGGCGTAGATCTTGTGAGAGGTACAGGAAATCCAATACCGCAAGGACGACCCAGAGCAGGGTGCCAACGACGCCAGTTAGCGGGAGGGAGGTCAACTGCAAACCGCGGGTGACGAGCAGCGCTCCGATCAGGGCAGCAAGGGTTACAATCGCCCAATCGAAGAAACGTTTGACGAGCAGCCACCCGATCACACCGCCAGCTAGTGCCAGAATGAAAGCAAAGAATCCAAGGCCGAGCCCCAAGCTGTCAAGAATGGCAAGGGTAATTGCGCTACCAGCCAGGAAACCGATGATTGCCATCAATAAATGGCTCAAGCCTTTTACAAAGAAGCCAATCAAACCTCCGACGATAGCCATGCCAAAAACTACGAGCAGGGCAAAGACGCCAGGTTCGACGCCTGGGAGGATCCGTAGAATTCCCACACCGAGCAGGGCGCCGATGCCGGCGGCTAAAACAAAAATGCGCTTACCGAAAAGTAGGACCAGCGCGCCTAACGCGACAAGTATAATCGCGATGGTTGTTGCCATATGCATATCCTCCGCTAGAATATACGTTTCAATTTATTTGAGTGTTCTTAATGATTTTTACGATGATCTGGCATGGGTTTGCGATGCACCCGGACATTCTAGCGCATCGCAAACCCACCTGGGTAAAACAAAAAGATCAGGGAGCTGATTTCAGGGTAGAACGGTACGGATTTGCGTTTGTAGGCGCCGCCGGTGTAGGTGGCGATATCCGCAACCAGAGCCAGCCCAACCCAAACCCAATCGAATCCGACGATTCCATTGACGCCGTAGACTAAAACCCACATCAGGGTTGTCCATGGCAGGAAGATCAACCCTAATAGCGGCCAAAACCAGGTGTTGAACGCAAGGTTAACCTGAACGCGTCCGTATGGAATCAGCCAGTAAATCAGAAAAGCAAAGCGGGGGCCTAAAAATAGCAAGGTCATAAAGAAACAACACATAACATCCTCCTTCACCAGGATAAAAAAATATGATCGCGGTAGTAAACCTACCGTTCTTCACCATTATAAAACATTTAACCAGGAAATTCGTTGCGAATCATTACGGACAGGGCAGTTCACTCTAAAGATAACTTGCAGCTAGCATAGCGCCTATCCCGGCGAGCATAACAAAAACGCGCTTGGTAAAAGTTCGATCAGCGCGCTGCGGGCGATGAGGATCATCGCGGTGATATTTGATTTGCAGTTATTCGTTAATTGCAAAGTGATTGCGATGCGTCTCAATTTTCGAGCGCACCGCAATCACTTCATAGACATATCAAAAAGATCAAGGGGCTGTTTCGGGGTAATACGGAACCGATTTGCGTTTGTAAACGCCGCTTGAGTAGGTGGCGATATCTGCTCCGATAGCCAATCCTATCCATAACCAATCCCAGCCATTCAAGGGAAAGACTATGACATACATCAAAATGGTCCACGGGGCGAAGATCAAACCCGCAATGCCCACCAGCCAGGGAAGGTTTAAGCCAGCGAATGCTGCATTCACTTTTAATGGCGCGAGCAGCCAGTAAATCAGAAAACCAAAACGAGGGCCTAAAAATAGCAAGCCTAGAAAGAAACAGCACATACAATCCTCCTTCTGAATGAATTACGAATTATTGTTGAAGCGTATATCTAACCGTCTTCTTTGATATAGAAACACTCAGAAAAGAAATTAGTTACGCAGCATTCTTTATTCAAGCGCCTCCTCTTGTATTGCTTCAATCCTTATTTTCCTCCCAATCTGACCACTCCACCGGGTATTCATCCAGGTATCCATTAACTGCCTGGCCAATCGTCGGGAAGAACCATTCAGCGCCGATCTTTTCAAATAGACCATAACGCTTGAGGCGGTCTTTCACTGGGTCTTTAATTTCGGCGAAACATAGGGTAATGCCCAACTTCTCCATGTCATCGTCAAGCGCCCAGAGCATTTCGGCTGCTGTGGAATCTATATCGGTTACGGGTTCAGCAGCGACGATGATCCACTGTGTTGGGGTGGGGGCGTCAGCTATCGCTTGCAAAACATGCTCGTGAAATACCTCGGCATTGGCGAAGAACAGGGACGCGTCCCAACGGAACAGCACCAGGCCAGGAATACGCTTTGCCTCAGGATAGCGGGTGATGTCGTGATAGCCTTTCATCCCATCGACACGTCCCAACACTGCAGTGTACGGTCGCCACGCATTCCAGATGAAGCCGAGTAGGGCTAGAGTGATCGCGATGAAGATACCCTGGATCACACCGATCAAGGCGACGCCGAGGAAACAGGCAATCGAGAGGACAAACTCGCCGCGGCGAACATGATACAGATAGACGACGCTCTTCACATCCACCAGCGACACACACGCTGAGATTACCACAGCACCCAGGGCGGCATTTGGCAGGTTTTGCAGTAAGTTTGGCGCAAACACCAACAGCAGGGCAATGCATAACGCGCCAACCACGCCGGTGAGCTGCGTCTTGGCGCCTGCCGATTCGGCCACCGGGGTCCGCGACGAGCTGCTGCTGATCGAGAAACCCTGAAACAATCCAGCGGCCACGTTGGCGGTGCCGAGGGCAATAATTTCTTGATTCTGGTCGACCTTGTAGCCGCCGCGTAAGGCAAAGGTGCGCGAAAGCACACTGGTGTCGGCGAATGAGATCAGGGTGATCGCCAGAGCTCCAGCTACCAGTGCGCCCATATCAGAAAGGGAGACCCTTGGGATCTGAAAAGACGGCAAACCCTGCGGCAGCGGTCCTACCACTGAAACGCCAGCCGATGCTGCCAGGTCGAACAAACCCACGACGATCGTCGCCCCGACCACGGCGATCAACACCCCGGGAATTTTTGGCCAGCGGCGCTTGAAAACCAGGATGATCGCCAGGCATGAAAATCCGATTACCAGGGACGTATAATTGGTCATACCCTGCGCTATGCCTTGCACCATGCTGATTGTTTCTTGGATGAGATTATCGCCGCTTGAGGGGAATCCTAAAATTTTAGGCAGTTGGCCGACGAGAACGGTGAGGGCGATACCATTCAGATAGCCGAGGCGAATTGGCTTGGCCAATAAGTCCGTAATGAAGCCGAAACGCGCCACGCCGGCTAAGATACACAGTCCCCCTGTGATTAGAGCAAGCATACCGGCCAGCGCTACCAGGAGATCAGGATCGCCGGCTGCCAGCGGCACAATTGTGGCAGCGATGATGGCGGCCAGTGACGAATCCGGGCCTAAGACAAGAATGCGGCTTGGCCCGAAGATAGCGTACGCAATCAGAGGAACTATCGTGGCATATAGACCGTAGATCGCAGGCAGCCCAGAAGCTTCGGCGTAGCCCATCCCGACCGGAACGAGAATTGCTACAAGCACCAGCCCGGCCATCATGTCTTTCGCCAGCCAGGCGCGCTGATATGTCCGCAGTGTGACCAATGCTGGGATCCACCGGCTCAAGCCTTGTGGCTGGGCGCTACGTGCAAAAGGATTGGGCTCTTGTTTTTCCAAGATATTTATTTCTAATGTTGGTGGTGCGTAATGGAATTACTCACCACCAACTAACAGGGCTGGTACTTAAAAGATATCAGGTACGTAGCGGTAAGGATAGTCCGGTTCTTTGTAATTTCCTTTCGCCTGACGCTTGGGGAATTTCATCGGCTCGCGCGGCACTTCCTCGTAAGGAATCAAGCTCAGGAAATGCGAAATGCAGTTAAGGCGCGCTTTCCGCTGGTCATTGGAGGGGACCACATACCATGGGCATTCTACGGTGTCCGTAGCGGCAAACATCGCGTCGCGCGCTCTGGAATAATCATACCAGCGCGCCTGCGCCTGTACATCCATCGGGCTGAGCTTCCAGATCTTACGATAGTCCTCGTTGCGCTCTTGGAAGCGCTTGGCTTGCTCATCCATATCCACTTCTAACCAGTACTTAATCAAGATAACGCCAGATTGGATGATTGCCCTTTCCACCGCCGGGGCAAATTTCAGAAAATAATCAACCTGTTCCGGGGTTGCAAAACCCATCACGCGCTCGACACCGGCCCGGTTATACCAACTGCGGTCGAAAAGCATTACTTCCCCAGCGGCCGGTAAATAGGGCATGTAGCGCTGAAAATACATCTGTGATTTCTCTCGTTCCGTCGGTGTTCCTAAAGCCACCACGTGGAAGACGCGTGGGCTGACCCGTTCAGTGATGCGCTTAATGACGCCTCCCTTTCCGGCAGTATCGCGACCTTCGAAGAGGACGCAGATCTTGGCGCCTTTCACTTTCACCCACTCCTGGAGCTTTACAAGCTCAACCTGGAGTTTCTCCATCTCCTTCTCAAACTCCTTGCGGCTCATCTTTGGATGTGGCTCAGGCGCCGCATCACTACCGGTGTTCTCGACCGAAGTTGGTTCCTCTCCAGCTGCAAGCTTCACTTTGTCCTTCTTGTTTTTTTTATGCTTGGCCATTTATCTCTCCTTGGTGATTCGGACAAATATTAACACATCGTTCAATTATACAGGCAATTCTTTATCTATGCACCTCATCCCAAGCGATCGTGACAACGCGCCCGCCTTATTGTGCGAAAGATAATACTGCCGCGACCAGGAAGCCCATTACCGTGAAAAGTCCTACCAATTTACCGCCATGCTCAAAGGCCTCGGGCATCATCGCGTCTGCCAACATGGTGAGCATCGCGCCAGCGGCGAAGGCCTTGGCATAGAGTCCACTCGCCTCAGGCAGCCACGTCACCATAACATAGCCAATTGCTGCACAGGCGGCTGAAACCAGCACAAGCATTATCCATAGCGTGAAAACCCGGCGATGGCTGTGACCTGACGCCTCCAAATTGACAGATCCTGCCAGGCCTTCAGGTAGGTTTGAGATAAACACAGCTGCCAGGAAAGCAAGGTTGATAGCGCTACCGACAGCCAGGCTCATGCCCAGGATGAGCGATTCGGGAATATTATCGAGCAAGGTACCGATAAAAATTGCTGAGCCCGACCCACCTGTCTGGGTGCCGCCGATGTCCTTTCGGTCTGCTCCGCCGCGATGATCGATCATCCAATCGCCAAAAAAGAAAGCAATCGCACCCAGGCCGAAAGCCAGGGCCATACCAGGGCCAGCCAAAACGGATTCGGGAACCAATTCATAGGCTATGGCGCTGATTAATGCTCCGCCGCCAATGCCCATAATAATTCCGATTGTGCGGTTGGTGAGCCCTCGATCTGCTAGGGCAAAGCCGATCAACAGCGAACAAGCAGCCAGTCCGCCCCAAACAAAGGCCGCTATCATGTGTCTATCGCCATTATTTTGCTGTCATTTAGAATTGACCTCAACGTTTGTATCAAAATATTGGTCAGTTCAGATAGGATGGAGTTAGCTTTGTTGGCGCATATCCCGGGTGAGGTGGAGGAAACTCACTAAGGCCAGGATAATCCAAATTGCAGTGCCGATAATTCCTACCATCAGGCTGTTAAAAAGTTGTAACCCACGCGTGACTAAAAGGGCGCCCGTAGCGGCGGCGATAACGGCAGTTGCCCATTCGGGAAAGCGTCTGGCCAGGATTAGACCGACCACTGCGCCGATCAAGCCTAATAGATAATCGAATCCACCGATCCCGAACCCCTGGCTGTCGAAAATTGCAAAAGTGATCGCACCTCCAGCCAAAAAACCGATCAGCATAATCATAATCGGGTTCATTTTCTTAAATAGCAGGCCAATAAGTCCGCCAACGAGCGCCAGACCGGAGACGAGCAAGACAGCAAATGACAGCACCTGTTCAATCGGAATCAGGTTCAATACACCCACCCCAAACAGCGCGCCGATGCCCGCGGTCAGGATATACATACGCTTGCCGAAAACTAAGACTAGCACGCCTAAGACAACGAGGATCGTTGCCATGATTTGGATTGGTGCCATATATTCTCCTTGTGCAGGATGGCTTATCTAAAATTTACTCTATTTTAACCTATTTACCCCTGCAATAGCTTATCGACGGCAATTGTTAATTCCGCTAAAGTGCCTGCTTGTAAGATTGCATCACACCCTGCCGCGTATTGAAGCATGTCGCTATCCCCGCTTCCCCACAACATAGGCGGTTCGGGCGTCAGCCAGATCACTTTGCGACTGCGCCGGGCAATCAGGCTGAATAGGTCCAGGCGAGGATTATTATAGTTATTGCGTCCATCGCCGACGACGATAAAGGTTGTACGGCGATCCAAGGTGTCCAAATAATCATTGTAAAAATCCAGCAAACTCCCGCCCAGGTCGGTATTGTAATAACCGGTGGGGTTTCGCTGCAATACTTGTGCAACTGCGGCTGAGGCAGATTGGCCAACGAAATCAGGAGAGATGTAGGATAAATGGTCGATAAATGCGAAAGAATAGGTTTTGCTGATCAAGTCTTGCAGCGCGTATAAGAGGCTGAGCATTAATTCTGAACAAGATCTCATCGATGAGCTGACATCGCAGATTACGACCAGCCTGGGTTTCAGGGTACGCTCTCGATATTTTAATTCAATAGGCGTGCTGCCATGCTTGAGATTGGCCCGTATCGTGGCTTTAGCATCGAGTTTCCCACTATGAGCGTGCTTTTGGCGCAAAGCGAGGCGGGTTTTCAAAGCGACCGCCAGGCGTTGGACTTCCTGACGAAGCAGGTCCATGTCTGAATCGTTCAATGTAGAAAAGGGCCGGTTGAGTAGGTGGTCGATGTTTGTGCCTGCGGGTGGGCGCTCGCTTAAGTTTTCAGCGATCCGTTGGCCGGCGAACTGGTGAAGCTGGTCTTCGAGGGCGTTCTGGTTAGCCTGGAGCAGGTTTTGAATCTGGGCTACCCGAGCTTTATCCATTCCCATCTCAGCCAGGATTTCAACAAGTTCTTGGAGCGCTTCCTGGATTTCCTTGAAGTGGAGGGCTCGTTTCATGCGCTGGACCATCCATTCCCGATAGCGCATTTCATCCACCTGATTTAAACCGACCAATTTTGCCAGGTTTTCCAGCTCATCTGGCGATAGCTGCTCTCCCTTGATCAGCTTATCGATCATCTGGCGTAGGCTTTGATTATAGTCGTGCAGCGCCTGGGCCAACATCTCGACTTCGTCAGGGGCTAAGTCGTCGGTCAGGTTCGCCATGGGTAATTGTTCAGCGCTTCCGAAAAAGATTCTAAAAAGCTCATCGAAAACGGGGAGGTCGCGGGCCTCCTTGACCAGGGTGCTTTGCAGGCTGAGGCGAAAGAGCTCGCGCTGTTTGATCCCGAGGCTTTCAATCGCCCTGAAGGCATCGGTGCTTTCTGAGAGGCTGATCCGAACACCGCCAGCGCGCAGCGCGGCGATAAACTTCAAGATCCGTTCTTCCATGTCCTTTATATTTCCATTAATCGATAAATCCGTGCAGGCGACTAACCTGCACGGATCGTTTAACCATTTTTCCTAGTTGCGATTCCGGGGTGAAAGGGGATTATTTCCCTGTCCATAGCTGCTGCCAGTCGAGGGCCGCTGCAGCCAGCGCCGGGCGCGCTGCAGATCGCTTTCATGTTTCAGCAGCACACTCAGCGTGGTCTCCATAGTAGCCTGATCTAACTCTTTGGCATTGAGCGCCACCAAAGCCTTAGCCCAGTCCAAGGTTTCGCTGATGCTCGGGCTTTTTCGTAAATCTAAAGCGCGCAGTTCCTGGACCAACTCGACAGCCTGGTGGGCCATCTTAGCGGAAAGATCGGGGACTTTCAGGCGCACCACAGCCATTTCTTGCTCAATTGAAGGGTAATCAATAAAGAGATACAGGCAGCGTCGTTTAAGCGCTTCGCTCAGTTCGCGCGTGTTGTTGCTGGTCAGGATGACGAGCGGGCGGTGGATTGCACTCAGTGTGCCCAACTCAGGAACGCTGACCTGAAAATCACTCAGTACTTCCAGCAAAAAAGCCTCGAACTCAGCATCAGCCCGGTCAATCTCATCGATTAGCAAAACCGTTGGCAGTTCGCTGAGAATCGCTTTGAGCAGAGGGCGTTGGAGCAGGAAGCGCATCGAAAAGAAGACATCTTCCTCCTGAGCCAGGCGATCGGCGGCTGCGCTCAAGTTGGCCGCGCTGGACAACGTTTCCTGCAGCTTATCGCGCAGTAATTGAGTATACAGCAGTTGCTTGGCGTATTCCCATTCGTATAACGCTTTGGTTTCGTCCAGCCCTTCATAACACTGCAGACGAATGAGCTCGCGCTGCGTAGCGCCAGCCACGGCCTTCGCCAGCTCAGTTTTGCCTACTCCAGCCGGCCCTTCAGCAAGCAGCGGCTTTCCAAGCTCCTGGCTGAGATACATAATTGTCGCAATTTCATCGCTGGCAATATATTGTTGGCTCGCCAGGGCAGCTTTTAAGGTTTCGGTCGACCGAAACCGGAAAGTATCACTCATTCACAGGCTCTTCGTGGGTCTGCGGCTTCCAATCGGGCGCGGCACGCTGCAGCTCGGTGCGGGAAACCCGGTTTACCCGTCCGCAGTGCGGGCAGGTTGAGTTGTAGTGACCAAGCCCCTCAGCCTCGAGTAGATCCAAAGCGGCAAGGGTATCTTCTTTCTTCATGGCATAAGGTCTGTGGCAGTTCATACAGCGGATTTGCATCATTATCCTCCTGAATCGTTAAGCGCCGACTTAATTTACACAGCCGGTCCGACCTATCAACCCCCTGACGAAATCTATTATACATCCTAATTTGGACAAGTCCAGGTTATAATTCTCTCATGAGCAACCTTTACACACGCAGTGGAGACGATGGTTATACGGGATTATTGGGTGAAGGGAGGGTTCCAAAATATCACCCTCGATTGGAAGCGGTAGGATCGATCGATGAAGCCAGCGCCGCACTTGGCGTCGCCCGCGCAGCCTGCCGAGTAGATACAAGTAAAGAGAGCTTGCTGACCGTTCAGCGGGATTTATATGGCCTGATGGCCGAGGTTGCCGCGACTCCTGAAAATGCATCTCGATTTCGCAGTATCAACGCCGAGCGCGTTGCCTGGTTGGATTCTCAAACGGATGCAGCCAGTGCTTTTGTAGAGACGCCTAATGAATTCATCATTCCCGGCGATTGCCCCGCAGGGGCAGCCTTGGACCTGGCGCGAACCATCGTACGCCGGGCGGAACGTCAAACGGCTTATCTGTTTCACGAACATGAAATCGATAATGAAGCTATGCTTCGCTATTTGAACCGGCTTTCGTCATTGTGTTTCGTATTGGAGCTTATCGAAAACCAGGCCGCGGGGATCGGCGCACCTACCCTGGCTAAAAAGAATCCATAATAAAAAAATCGAGCGGTGGTTACCACCGCTCGATTTTTTTATATTCTCTGGTTTAATTTCCAGCAGCTTGGAGTGCAGCTTCGATTTCTTGTTGGAAAACCTCGATCGGTTGGGCGCCAGTGATCAACTTGCCGTTGATGACGAACGATGGGGTTCCGGTGACGCCGGCGGCAATCCCATCACTGTAATCCTGATTGACCTGGTTGCGGAATTTCTTCGCATCCATACACTCGTTGAATTGGGTGAGGTCTAACCCGATTGCTTCAGCCATTTTCTCCAGGCGAGGCCTGGCGAAGTAGCCTTGATCTTCACCCAGGGAGTTGGCAAACAATATATCCTTGTATTCCCAAAATTTTCCCTGGTCGCTTGCACAGTAAGAGGCCTCGGCCGCGTCGCGTGACTCGGTTCCGCCGAGTCCAATATTTTGGCTGACGAAGTTACCCATGCTGTGGTAGGTGAAAAACACTTTCCCGGTGGCGATGAAATTGTCGATGAGCGCTTGCTCGGTGGTATCAGCAAACTGTTTACAGTATGGACATTGAAAATCCGAGAATTCTATGATTTTCACCTTCGCATTCGGGTCGCCCATGCTATGGCCATCCGGCTGTGGGCGGGTTTTTGGTGTGACTGTCAAAATCTCGCCTTGCACAACTTTTGCAGAATTTTGTTTTGCAAATGCATTGATCGAAAAAGCGATGATCACTACCAATAAAGCGCCACCGACAATATAAATAATTTGGCGCAAGCGTTTCTGCTGCTCCTTCTTCCTGCGTTCTTCTTGCACCGCCTGTCTCTTTGAAGTTGAGACCCGATTTTGTTTGCTACTCATAAATACTCCTAAATTTGATAATTCTTGTAATAGATGGGCTAAATTCTCTCATGAGAGAGTGAGTTTGTCCAGAGGCCTTATTTTATTTGGTAATGAAACACAGGATAAGATTCGCCAGTCAAGCGAAAGCCTGCTTTCTGATATAACCTCAGCGAGGCTATATTATTTTCCTGAGTGTTTACGGTTACTTTTCGGGCGCTTCGCCGGCGTAATTGGGTCAATAAGTCGAGGAGCAGCCCTGTCCCGACGCCTTTTGCCTGGGAGTGTAGGGGATACTGCCAAGCGAGCCAGATGCCCACCAACTGGAGTGGCAGTGCTGATTTGGTAGCCAATCACCTGCCCGTCCATTTCCGCCACCGTTGCGAACGCTGCCTGGCGGAAAGCAAGCTCCAGAACTCGAGCGAGAATTTTGCCAGATTGGGTTGAAAGCAGCTAGATCGACCGAGTGTACGTCGTCAATATCATCGAAATTCATCGGTCTGATTAATAACCCCCTGGCGATTTGCTCTACCTGGGGATTCTGGCCTTCCCAGCTCAGCATCACAACCTGATTTTCATGGAGAAAACCACATCCTTCCAACAATTGGGAAAACCATGGCCACAATGCCAGGGCTGTGACTGCTCTGGTTTCAGGAAGGTTATTTAATTGTTCAAGCGCTTCAGTCCATAGGGAATCCCAAGCGCGTTCGATTTCCAGGCCGTGCGAAACTGCGAACAAGCGAATCCAGGCCACTGACCCAGGGTCAGGAGGGCAAGCTGAGCGCGGCTAATAGCTGCTTGCGCTGCTCGTAAACCAGGTAGGGCTGAGAACCGATCCAATCCAGGGGACCGCGCCAATCTAAATGGCGGTGGACGTGTTCCTCAAAATGGATAAGATTAGCCAGGTTTTGACGATCTTCAGCCTGGGCTGAGCGGATCGTTGCTGAGGTTTTAAACAGCGTTATCGTCATCGTTTGTGCTTATTTCATCCAGGAACAATCCATGGATACCCTTTGAACTGGCCAGGTCTTGGATTAAAATCAGAGTAAATATTCTATGCACGATTTTACTGCTTGTCATCGGGTAAAATCGTATAAAACCAGAATTATTCACCATTTTCTAAGCTTGTTAATGAGGCGCTACTGTGCAAATATGTTCTCAATGCCAAACCAGCAATCCGGACACAGCCATTCTTTGTAAAAATTGCCAGGCCAATTTGAGCCAATGGTCAAAACTGTCTATTTTGCTCAAAGAAATGCAGGAGAATCCGCGCGTTAGCCATATCCGAATCTCGGTTTCTGGGGGGTGCTGCCCGGCCTGCAGTCAGGTCGAAGGCGTCTATCAGAAGGAATCTATACCCCATCT
Source organism: uncultured Chloroflexia bacterium (assembly GCA_963770655.1). Lineage (GTDB taxonomy): Bacteria > Chloroflexota > Anaerolineae > Anaerolineales > UBA4823 > CAZAGA01. The sequence goes on from CAVYQO010000011.1 coordinate 307,289, forward strand.
ACCCGTTGAGGGCTGCTCCCACAACCTGGGATGCCGCTGCTTTTACATGCCGGTGCTCGACGAGCTATATCCTTAGAAGTTTTCGTCATTTTCACCTGCTGAAAGCCGCTTTCTAACCAGGTCCAGGGCTTGTTCGCGAGTGTTGATCTGTCCAACTGCCTGGGCTTCTCGAATCGCGTCCAGTAATTGGCCCACCTGAGGACCAGGTTTGAGATCGAAAATTCGGATGAGATCATGACCATTCAGCACGGGAGGGGGATAGACGACCTGATCTGGTTTTTCCCACCATGCTTCGAACAATGTCCGGATTACTGCTAAGTGCCGCGCCCAGGTTTCGCGCGGCAGGGTTGGTCCGTAGGTGGCAAGGCTGTCGGCCAGGGAGAGCAAACCCACATCGATACCGGCTGGGCCGCTGGCTTTGAAATAGCGGTAAATTGCCCGGCGAGAGGGCGGTTCGCCGGTCTGAGCAAGAAGCAAGGGCCGCATATGGCTGCGTACAATAATCGCCAAGCGCTCGATTTCGACATTACTCAAGCGCAACAAACGTGCCCGGTGAGTGACTAGCTCCGCGCTGACCTGCTCATGTTCGAAGAAGCGAATCCGGCCTGTATTATCCAACTGCCGCGTAACCGGTTTCCCGGCATCATGGTAGAGCGCGGCAAGGAATAAAAGGCTCCGGATGGATCGCTCTGGGTTGATTTGGGTACGCAGGTGTTCATCCAATGCTACCCGGTAGCGCCCTAATTGCACTGCGATGAAACCAAGCGCCCAGTTGGCTGCCTTCTCCTGGTCATACTGCAGCGAAAGTACCCCCAAAACCTGGTCGAGGCGCTGCACCACTTCCAAGGTATGTTCCCACACTTTGGAGATATGCGGCGGCGGCTGGGTTACCCCTTTTAGGGTCATCATTTCAGGGAGAACGAAGTTTAATGCACCAAGCATATCCAATAAGCGGATCCCGGTAGCTGGCTGGGGACCATCGATGATTCGAAATAATTCATCCCGCACGCGCTCTGGCGAAACCTGTTCCAACCGGGGGATTGCCTGGCGGAGCAGCAGGCTGGTCTCAGGCTGGATTTTACAATTAAGAGCGATCGCTAAGCGCACCGCCCGCAGCACTCGAATTGGATCTTCTAAAAATGTACCTGAGGAACAAGCGCGCAATACCCGGTTCATCAGGTCGAGCGCGCCGCCCAGTGGATCAATCAGCAGTTCCGGCGCGGCCAGCGGTAGAGCAATTGCATTGATGGTGAAATCCCGGGCTTTCAGGTCACTTTCCAGGTCGGGACCTCGCATGGCAGAAAAATCCAGCTTTATACGGCTGCCATCCGCCTGAATAAGGATTAACCGGGCAGTACTGCGTTCTTCATCGAGTGGGAAATATGCCGCGCCCAAGGCATTGGCAACCCGGCGGGCTAATCCCAGGACATCTCCCGCCAGGACGAAATCGAGGTCCTGGGTGGATCGCGCCGCCAGGGCATCTCTCACTGCGCCGCCTACTAAATAGACTTGCACTCCAGCCGGTAAAGCCCCCTGGACTTGAGTGAGCAGCTCCTGGATTACCCGCGAAAAAAAGACCATTTTCCTCCGGCCGTTTAATGCCCTTCGGGGTGGTAGCGGTTTAGATCCACAGTAGCGATAAAAGGTAAATTGCGGTAATACTCGTCGATGTCTAAGCCGTATCCAAATACAAATTTATTGGGGATGGTAAAGCCGCGATAATGGATTGGAACCTCTACCTCGCGGCGCTCTGGTTTATCCAGCAGGGTGCAGACTCGCAGGGTTATGGGTTTGCGCGTTTCCAGGAAACCCAACACCGATGCAATCGTGTAACCGCTATCCACAATATCCTCAACCAATAGAACATGGCGGTTATGGATATCATGGGTGAGGTCCATGGTGATGCGCACTTGCCCGGTTGACTGGCGCGCCGTGCCATAGGATGAAACCGCCATGAAATCTAAAGTGTTAGGTACCGTGATATTCCGGATCAGGTCGGTAAGAAACATTACCCCACCGCGCAAGATGCAGATCAGATGGATGGATTGGCCGCCATAATCGAGGCTGATTTGCGCGCCTAGATCAGCGATGCGCTCCTGGAGCTGAGCCTCGGTAACTAAGATTTCTTCAAGATATTCGTGATAATCCTGCATACGGCCTCCTGCAAAAATAAACCCCTAAACTCCCAACGCTGGAAAAACATTCACCCGGATTAACTTCGATGCGGCACCTGATGGTGTAAGCGACAGCGCGCTTCGTACATTTCCGATGCTCCTACGATGACCACCGGGTCTTCATAATACGCAGGCTGTCCGTTAACCAGGCGTTGCGTTCTACTCGCTGGCTCGCCGCAAACCATGCAGATGGCATGCAGTTTGTCAACAATCTCGGCTTTTGCCATTAATACCGGCATCGGTCCGAACGGCTCGCCGCGAAAATCTGTGTCCAACCCCGCGGCAATCACACGCAATCCCCCTTCGGCCAGGCGCTGGATGACCAGGATGATTTCCGGATCAAAAAACTGTGCTTCATCGATGGCGACTACGGTGGTATCCGGTTGAAGATTTTCGATAATTTCAGCAGACCGCTGAATGGGAAGCGCCTCGAATTCACCGCCGGCGTGAGAAGTGACTTTTTCGACCGAGTAGCGGTTATCGATCACTGGCTTGAAGACCTGTACTCGCTGGCGGGCAATCGTCGCCCGGCGTAAACGGCGGATGAGCTCGTCTGTTTTCCCGCAAAACATCGAGCCGGTGATCACTTCCAGCGAACCTGTATAATGCTTCATAAAGCCTCCCAAGGAATTTTGAGATTATTTTACTGGATTAAATAAAAAGTGGAGCCAGTTTTTGGCTCCACTTTAGCCTATATAGTTTTATACAGTAATCTCGTCTGCCGCTTCGGGAAGCTGGTAGCCAAGCTGGCGCAGGCGTTTCTTGAGGTCAGCCAGGCCTTTGCGTCCAAAGCCTTCGATGCTTAACAGACCCGATTCGCCAAGCGCAAGTCGATCCAGCGCCTGACCAACCGTTGTAACGCCGCCTTTGGCTAATACATCGTTAACTCGCTCGGTCAAACCAAGCTCAGCGATCGGTCTTTCAAGGGAAGTACGCGCGGCTGAGCGGGCTTCTTTATCCTGGACATACTGCTGGCGAACTTGCAGTTTCTTGTAGAAGCGGTCTACCTGACCTTCGGTATCGACGATGCGCTGCTCACCGGTATAAAAGGGGTGACATTTAGAGCATACATCGGTGTGGATCACTTTTTTGGTGGAACCTGTCTTCCAGGTGTTGCCACAGGCGCAGATGACTTGAGCTTCTTCGAAATAAGTTGGGTGAATACCTTGCTTCATTTATATTCGTTCCTTTCAGCATGAGCCGGGAATCATAGAGAAGTTCACGGGCATGCTTGAAAATTGGCTTGCAGAATGGATCACCGAAGTCAGGTTACCTGGATTCAGGCGGCTGCCTCGGCTGGAGTGGTTTCGACTGCTGCGACTTCGTCAGGGATAACGCTGACGCGCTTGCGATCATCGCGGATCGTCTCGTAGTTAACAATCCCATTTGCGGTTGCAAACAGGGTGAAATCCTTGCCAACGCCGACATTATGACCGGGTTTGATGTGTGTGCCATGCTGGCGAACCAGGATGTTGCCAGAAAGCACGCGCTGCCCGTCGTAAACTTTTACGCCGAGACGCTGGCCCTGGCTGTCGCGACCGTTGCGGCTGCTGCCGCCGCCTTTTTTGTGTGCCATAAGTTCCTACCCTTCTCCATCTAACACAATGGCGTCGATTTGCAGGCGAGTGTATTTCTGGCGATGACCGGTCTTCACGCGGATACGTTTTTTGGGCTTGTAGCGGAAGACGATCAACTTCGGCCCTTTCACCATGCCGATTACGGTAGCCTGTACTTTTGCGCCAGTCACCAGGGGAGCGCCTACGGTGATCTCGTCACCGTTATGCACCAACAGCACCCGGTTCAGGTCAAATTGTTCGCCGCCATCGGACGGGAAATAATCCACATCAATGGTAGCGCCTTCGACGGCTTTATACTGCTTGCTGCCGTCTTCGACAATTGCGTACTTCATAAGCTTTTCCTCCAAGCTTCACTTCACCACATGCACCGCGCTTGTCCAGGGCTGTTCGCTTCTGGGTGCGCCGTCCTGCGGGGAAGTTGGGGATGATATTCCTTCCAATAAGAAGGCAGACAATAACCAACCCCAGCAAACTTCTGCCGGGGCAGGCGAATGGGAATTATATAAGGAGATGGCTATCATGTCAAGCGATTTACAGCGATTGGGCGATAAATGTTTTACCCAAAGATAAAAATGTGCCGCTCGAAACAGCAGCTAGCATGATTTTCCTTATATTTTGCGTGCACCTGTGATAAATTTAACAATATCAACGATCTATAAATCAGCAAGCTTGATTATGGTTTTTGGATAGCGAATTTTGCACATTCTGAATAAGGAAACATGCTATGACCTTCCCCTTACCCCCCATACCTGTCTATCTTAACCCGGATCTCCCCATCGACGAACGGATCGAAGACCTGCTCGCCCGGTTGACCCTCCCCGAAAAAGTGAGCCAGATGACGAACGAAGCAGCCGCTATTCCCCGCCTGGGGATCCCGGCCTACGATTTCTGGAGCGAAGGCCTGCACGGGGTAGCCCGCAATGGTCGAGCAACGATTTTCCCGCAAGCGATTGGCATGGCTGCCACCTGGGATACTGAACTGATCCAGCAGGTCGCCTCAGCGATTGGCGATGAAGCGCGGGCAAAATACCATGACGCCCTGGCGAGGTGCGGTTCAACCGCACGCTACCAGGGGTTGAATATCTGGTCGCCCAATATCAATATCTTCCGCGACCCGCGGTGGGGTCGCGGACAGGAAACCTGGGGCGAAGACCCATTCCTGACCGGCGAGATGGGCTCAGCCTTCGTGCGTGGGCTGCAGGGCGACGATCCGGTTTACCTGAAGACGGCCGCGTGCGCCAAGCACCTGGCAGTCCACTCAGGGCCGGAAAAATTGCGCCATCGCTTCGATGCCTGCCCCACGCCTGCGGATCTTTATCAAACTTACCTGCCGGCCTTTAAAAAGCTGGTGATGGAGGCTAAGGTTGAAGCCGTGATGGGGGCGTATAACCGCGTTCATGGAGTCCCGGCCTGCGCCAGCGAATTCCTGCTCAATCAGACCCTGCGCCAGGAATGGGGTTTCACGGGGCATGTTGTTTCGGATTGCTGGGCTTTAGGCAACATTTACAAGGAACATGGTTATACCAGCTCGGCGGTGGAGACAGCCGCCGTGGCATTAAAAGCGGGCTGCGACCTGGCGTGTATGTGTACTTTCGATAGGCTCGGCGAGGCAGTCAAGCAGGGTTTAATCACCGAGGCGGATATCGATCTGGCTTTGAGCCGCACGCTGCGAACCCGGTTTAAACTGGGCATGTTCGATCCACCCGAGCGCGTGCCCTATTCCGCCACGCCAATCAGCCTGGTAAACAGCCCGGCTCACCGCCAGCTTGCTTACCAGGCTGCACTGGAATCGGTGACGCTGCTCAAGAACCAGGACCAAACCTTACCCATCCCTGAAGGAACTCGGCGAATCATGGTGGTTGGCCCGAATGCAGCCAGCCTGGATGTCCTCCTCGGGAATTATCATGGATTGAGCGATCATCTGACGAGTTTACTGGAGGGGATTGCCGCTGCAGCTCCGCCAGGGATCCAGCTCGATTACCGCCCCGGCTGCACGCTGACCCAGAAGATGTCCAATCCGATCAACTGGTCGCTGGGGGACGCCAGTGCAGCCGAGGTGACCATCGCCTGCATGGGCCTCTCGCCGCAGTTGGAAGGCGAGGAGGGCGAATCAATCCTTTCGGCGGAATATGGGGATCGGGATCGAATCGAGCTTCCGGCAGTTCAAATGGAATACCTGGAAGCGTTGGTGAAAGCACGGGCAAAGGTAATCCTGGTTTTGACCGGCGGCAGCCCGATCGCCCTGGGACGCCTGGCCGAGAAAATGGCGGCGATCCTGCAGGTATGGTATCCAGGTCAGGAAGGCGGCCAGGCGGTTGCGGATATCCTGTTTGGCAAAGCCAATCCTTCGGGTAAGCTGCCGGTCACTTTCCCTGCGGCTACGTCAGATCTGCCACCCTTCGAAGACTATTCAATGAAGGGGCGCACGTACCGCTACAGCGAGCGCGAACCGCTGTTTCCGTTCGGTTTTGGTCTTAGCTACACTCAATTCCGGTTGAGCAATCTGCACCTAGAAAAAGAAACGATTCGAACCAACGAACCCTTGCGTTGCGAAGTTACCCTGACCAATCGTGGCCCTGTGGATGGCGCTGAAGTTCTTCAGGTGTACCTGAGAAATCTGCAGGCGCATCCGAGTGACCCGTACTGCAGCCTGGCTGCTTTTCGCCGGGTTGCCCTGCGGACTGGGGAAAGCCAGGTGATCCAGTTTGAGCTCAGGGCTGAGCAGCTCGCTCGAACCGATGAAAAGGGCATTCAGCGCGTTGAACCAGGAAAATATGAAGTAAAAGTGGCTGATTGCTCGCCTGGAAGGCGCGGGACCCAGCTCGGAGCCATCGAACCGCTCAGCAGGGTATTCTCAATAAATGATTAAAGCGACGAATTCCGACACAGAAAATGGAAATGTTTGGTATAATCCAAGCCGTTTGACTAGACCGTCCGGCGGTCGCTGCTTGCGCGGCTGGCTTCTGGACAGGAGACCTGCGATATCATTGAAAGGAGTGTGCAGACGTCATGGCACTAAACAAGGAGTCTAAAACAAAGTTAATTGAAGAGTTTGCCCGTCACGAGGGCGACACCGGTTCACCAGAGGTGCAAATTGCTATAATTTCGACCCGGATCGCACAACTGACGGATCACCTGCGTGTCAATTCACACGATGAATCATCTCGACGGGGGCTGTTGAAGTTGGTCGGTCAGCGCCGGCGCTTGCTGGCATATGTACGTCGGAACGATTTCCAGCGTTACATCGCCTTGACAGACCGGTTGAGCATCCGCCGCAAATAAGGTTCTCGGATCGAGTAGATGGCGCGCAGGTCTCCATCTACTCTTTCTTTTATAAAGCTGTCCACCCGAGGAGGCGAGGAACGCTCCCTGGGTGAACAGGTAATTTCACTGCCCGGCGGTCGGGTATTGACAGGCGTTCGCAAATTAGCTCGGTGCTGGTTTGCCGGCGGCTTTCAGTCCCTGACCATACGGGCCGATGTATAGGAGTAAAAATGCAACCCGTAGGAAAACAATTTAATACCACGATTGGCGACCAGACCTTCAGCTTTGAAACTGGCCGCCTGGCTGGCCAGGCAGGTGGGGCATTGACCCTCAGGGTCGGCGATACGATGGTCTTCGCTGCCGCCACCATGTCGAACAACGTCCGTCCAGGCACGGATTTCTTCCCCCTCACCGTCGATTACGAAGAACGCATGTACGCCGGCGGTAAAATCCCAGGTTCGTTCTTCCGCCGCGAAGGTCGCCCGTCTGAGGACGCGATCCTGACCGCACGCCTGACGGACCGCCCGCTGCGCCCGCTCTTTCCCCAGAACATGCGCAATGACGTACAGGTCATTTTGTATGCCCTGTCCACCGATGGCATCCATCCGATCGATATGCTCGCCGTAAATGCAGCTTCGGCGGCGTTGATGATTTCGGATGTGCCCTTTGGCGGCCCGGTCGGGGCGATTCGCATCGGTAGGATCGATGGGCAGTTTGTGCTCAACCCGACCTTCGAGCAAATCAAAGCTTCGGATCTCGACCTGCGTTTGGCAGGCACGCGTGACGCCATCTTAATGGTCGAATCCGGCGCTTTTGAGATTTCAGAAGAGGCCATGATCCAGGCCCTCGAATTCGGCCACAAGAGCCTGCAGCCGTTGATCGACCTGCAGGAACAAATGGCCGCCGAGATTGGTAAAGTCAAGCGCAGCTATACTTCGGCCGCCGTCGACGAAACGTTAAAGGCCTCAGTCTATGAGAAGACACAGCTTCGCCTGGGCGCAATCCTGGCCGAGCCGTATGACAAATCCGAGCGCAACGAGGCTGTTGACGCCTTGGAAGAGGCAGTTGTGTCCGAGCTGGCAGGCGAAGACGAAATCGCATTGCTGGGCGCTCGCAGTGCGTTTGAAGACGCGGTGCGAGACGCAGTCCGCTCGCGGATCCTGCAGCAGGGGGCGCGGCCGGATGGCCGCGGTTTGAAGGACATCCGCCCGATCTGGTGCGATGTGGATATCAGCCCGCGCGCCCATGGTTCGGGCTTGTTCACCCGCGGCGAGACCCAGGTGCTCACCCTGGCGACCCTCGGCACGCCGCGCGAAGCTCAGGAACTGGACACCCTGACCCCGACCGATTCCAAGCGCTATATGCACCATTACAATTTCCCGCCTTTCTCCACTGGCGAGGCCAAGCCGCTGCGCGGTTCTTCGCGGCGTGAGATCGGCCATGGCGCTCTTGCGGAGCGTGCTCTGGTTCCGGTGATCCCACCTGAAAAAGAATTCCCATACACCCTGCGCCTGGTTTCTGAGGTGCTCTCATCGAACGGCTCGTCATCGATGGCCTCGGTGTGCGGCTCGACCCTGGCTTTGATGGACACCGGCGTGCCGATTAAAGCCCCGGTAGCCGGTGTGGCGATGGGCTTGATCAAGGAAGGCGAACAATATGCCATCCTGACCGATATCCTCGGCGCTGAAGATCACCTGGGCGACATGGATTTCAAAGTTGCGGGCACCGCCGCCGGGATCACTGCACTGCAGATGGATATCAAAATCAAGGGCATCACCACCCAGATTATGCGCGAAGCCTTGGAGCAAGCGCGGGTGGCTCGCCTGGCAATCCTGGAAAAGATGCTGGCTGTCCTGGACGCGCCTCGCCCAGAACTCAAACCCCACGTGCCGCGCATCGTGGTCGTCCAGATCCCGGTGGATAAAATCGGCGCGGTGATCGGTCCGGGTGGAAAAATGATCCGCGCCATCCAGGAAGAAACCGGCGCTAAGATTGACATCGACGAAGACGGCACGGTGTTTATTGCCACCGCAGATGGTGAAAGCGCCCGGCGCGCCCGCGAAAAGATCGAAGGTCTGACTGAGACCGCGGTAATCGGACGAATTTACACCGGCAAGGTCGTGCGCGTGACTGATTTCGGCGCTTTTGTCGAAATTCTGCCCAACATGGATGGAATGGTGCACATTTCCCAGCTTAACTCACAGCGCGTCGAGAAAGTCGAAGACGTGGTGCGAGTTGGCGATGAAATCACGGTGATGGTCACCGATATCGACTCGGCTGGCAAGATTCGCCTATCGCGCCAGGCTGTCCTGGAAGGCTGGACTGCTGAAGAGGCAGCCGAGCGTGACCGGCCGCGTTCAGGCGGTGGTGGGCGCAGCAGCGGCGGCGACCGGCGCGGCCCGCGCAATAACGACCGCCGTTCAAACGACCGGCGCTAACGCTGAGAATAGGTATTACTGATAAAAAAGCGCACGAGATAGTTTTCTCGTGCGCCTTTTTTTTGACCGTCCCCCCGCATTTTCTCAGATAATCGTCTTAGTTTTTTATGGTAAACTACTTGGTTGGGTTTATTTACCTCATAAAAAAATAAAAAGCTATTTAAATACTTTACACTATTCTTTAGGAGACACGATTATGACCGAAACAAAATGGGTCTACCTGTTCAACGAGGTTGAAGAGGTAGAGAAAAAAGTTGGCAGTTGGGATAATGTGCGCGCCTTATTGGGCGGCAAAGGCGCCGGCCTGGCCGATATGACCCGCGCCGGGGTGCCGGTTCCGCCCGGCTTCACCGTCACCACTGCTGCCTGCAACGCTTACCTGGCCGCGGGTGAGCAATTCCCGGAGGGGATGTGGCAGCAGGAGCTGGCTGCCATGAAAGCGACTGAGAAGCTGACCGGCAAGAAGTTCGGCGATCCGAACAACCCACTGCTGGTTTCCTGCCGCTCGGGCGCCAAGTTTTCGATGCCCGGTATGATGGACACCGTCCTGAACCTCGGTATGAACGACGCTACCGCAGAAAGCATGGCCAATCTGACCGGCGATCCGCGCTTTGTCTATGATTCCTACCGCCGCCTGGTTGAAATGTTCGGCTCGGTGGTCTTGGGCATCCCCGATGAGGCTTTCGAGCACCCATTGGCTGACTACAAGGCGAAGAAGGGCTACAAGCTGGACACCGAAATGACCGCCGAGGATTGGAAAGCGATCTCGGAGACTTTTAAGGCGGTGATCCTGCGCGAGAAAGGTTTCGAATTTCCTCAGGATGCCTACAAGCAGCTCGAGTTGGCAACCGAGGCCGTGTTCAAATCCTGGAACGGCAAGCGCGCCATCGATTATCGCAACGCCGCCGGGATTGCCCACGACCTGGGCACCGCGGTCAATATCTGCACAATGGTGTTTGGCAACATGGGCAATACCTCGGGCACCGGCGTGGCCTTCACCCGTGACCCATCGACCGGCGAGCGCCGCATGTACGGCGATTATCTGATCAATGCCCAGGGCGAAGATGTGGTTGCGGGCATTCGCAATACCGAAAAGATTGAGAACCTGGTCAACGAAATGCCGGCTGCCTACCAGGAGTTTCTTGATATCACCTCCCGCCTGGAAAATCATTACCACGATATGCAGGATGTTGAGTTCACCATCGAGCGCGGCAAGCTGTGGATGCTGCAGACCCGCTCTGGCAAGCGCACCGCCATGGCGGCGGTTAAGATGGCCGTCGACATGGCTAATGAAGGCTTGATCTCCAGGGAAGAAGCCATTATGCGCGTGACCCCCGATCAGGTCGACACCCTGCTGCACCCGCAGTTCGACCCCAAAGCCGTCGATGCTGCTAAGAAAGAAGGCCGCGTTTATGCCAAGGGCGTCAACGCCTCGCCTGGCGCGGCGGTTGGCCAAATCTACTTTGACGCTGATAAAGCCGAAGAGATGGCTAAAGAGCACAAGCAAGCGGTGATTATGGTTCGCCCATTCACCAAGCCCGATGATGTTCATGGGATGTTGGCTGCTAAGGGGATCCTGACCAGCGAGGGCGGCGCTACGTCGCACGCCGCTGTGGTCGCCCGCCAATTTGGCGTGCCGTGCATCGTCGGCGCATCTGTGGTCAAGATTGACCTGGAAGCCCGCCAGATGACTGCGAATGGCGTTGTTGTCAAGGAAGGCGAGTGGATTTCAGTGGATGGCACCACCGGGAATGTCTTCCTGGGCCAGATGCCCACCACGGCTCCCAAGCTGGAAGAGCAAGAAGATTTGCTCACCCTGCTCGGTTGGGCCGACGGCTTCTCCCGTCTTCAGGTATGGGCTAACGCCGATTATCCCAAGGATGCCCAGCGCGCCCGCTCCTATGGCGCCAAGGGTATTGGACTTTGCCGCACCGAGCACATGTTCTTCGAGCCCGAGCGCCTGCCGATCGTCCAGACGATGATCCTGTCCGATACTTCGGCGGGCCGCACTGCCGCCTTGGACAAACTGCTGCCTTACCAGCGGGCTGACTTTGCCGGCCTGTTCAACGCCATGGACGGCTTGCCGGTGATCATCCGCCTGATCGACCCGCCGCTGCATGAATTCATGCCAGATGAAGAAGCTCTTCTGGAAGAAGTCATCGAAATGCGCGTCAAGGGGCTCACCGAAGGGCTGGAAGCGAAGGAAAAACTCCTGGCGTCGATCCGCGGTCTGCATGAGAGCAATCCGATGATGGGATTGCGTGGTGTCCGTTTGAGTATTTACATGCCCGAGATTGTCGAAATGCAGGTGCGCGCTATCTTCGAAGCTGCTGCTGACGAAACCCTCAAGGGTGTGGTGGTCAAGCCTGAGGTGATGATCCCGCTGACCGGCACTGTCAAGGAACTGGAATGGATCCAGCCGCGCTTGATCCGCATCGCAACGGCTGTGATGGCGGAAAAGGGCGTCGAGTTCGATTATAAGTTTGGGACGATGATCGAAATCCCCCGCGCCGCAGTCACCGCGGCTGAGATCGCCAAAGTGGCCGAGTTCTTCTCCTTCGGCACGAACGACCTGACCCAGATGACCTTCGGCTATAGCCGTGATGACGCCGAGCGCAACTTCCTGATCCAGTACGTGGCTGAAGGCATTTTGCCCAAGAACCCGTTCCAGACCCTGGATCAAGAGGGCGTTGGGCGCCTGATGCGCATGGCCGTCGAAGAAGGTCGGAAGACCCGCCCATCCTTGGAAGTGGGTATCTGCGGCGAGCACGGCGGCGACCCGGCTTCGATTGAGTTCTGCCACCTGGTTGGCAACAACTATGTAAGCTGTTCCCCGTTCCGGGTCCCGATAGCTCGTTTGGCTGCCGCCCAGGCTGCGATTAAGCACAAACCTGGCAGCGCTTACAGCGAAGATAAATAGTCTATACAGGATTTAAAAGAATTGGGCGGCATAGCCGCCCAATTCTTTTTAAACAGATCGAAACGTTTACTTCACTACCAAAGTAGCTTCCATCCCATTCTTAATTAACACCCATTCATGTTCTTCTGTGCCGCGATTAGTCAGTTCGAGCGTTACCGGCGCCCCAGCAGTGACTGACCATTTTAGCGGGCTGAAATCGTGGTCTGTAGTGATCACAGATAGCTGGTTGGGGGAGCTGGACGAACATGCCGCCAGCCCAAGCGTGAGCAGGGCAATTGCAATCGACATAGTCAGTCTGGACATTTGTATTTTCCTCCATCGGAAAGCTGGCTTGGGATTAAAATCGTAGGAAGTTGTTTTACTTTATGACGATGAATTAGACCGTCTATATCATGTAAATCAACGTAAATATTCCTCTTCAATAGACAGATCAATAAAACTGTGTATACTTAAGCGAACTGCAACCATGAAGAGATCGCTACCCTGGCTGGAAATCATCCTGACGGTCGTGCTGGTTGGCATGATCTTGATCGGCGTCAACGCGATATTTGGCGCCGATATTCAGGGTGGAATCGGTGACTTTTGCACCGCCAACAGCTTGTGGTGCGCCCCGCCCACGCCAACCCCGACCAGCACACCCACACCCACGCCAACTCCCCGCCCAACCCGAACGCCTATGCCGACCGGTGAATTCACCCCGACCGGTATTTTGACCCCTACAGGTGTTATTACACCGGCAGACACCTCCACGCCAATCCCGGCGCCTTAATCAAATCTTCATCAAAAAACCAGGCTTTTATCCGTTAGAATTGTTCTCATGATGAGGCAAAAACTATCGCGTCGCGATTTTCTCAAGCTTGGCGGCCTGGCGGTCAGCAGCCTGTCGCTCGGCGGGCTGGCAAACTTGCCAGGGTTTCGCTCAGGATTTAGCCCTACCTTTCCCTATTCCGAAGAACAAGATCAGGGCAATCTTTTCCGCGTGGCGATTAAGCAGATCGACCTGCGGGCAAAACCAAGCGACGAGGCGGAGATCGTTGGCAACCGTTTCCGTGACCAGCTTGTGCAGGTTTACGATGAAGTAATCCCCGCTGATGCGCCTGAGTTCTTCAACAAACTCTGGTACAAAGTTTGGGGCGGTTACCTGCACAGCGCCCATCTGCAGAAGGTGCGCATCCAGGTAAATGAACCTGCTCCGCAAGCTTCAGATGCCGGGCGCCTGGGTGAAGTGACTGTCCCCTATACAATTGCTTACCAGCATAACGATCGGGATGGCTGGTATCCCTGGCGCGGTTCACGCTTGTATTTCGATACCACCCATTGGATCACGGGGATCGAAACCGGACCGGATAGCGAGCCCTGGTACCAGATCACCAGCGAATTAAGTAAAGGCGAGAAATATTACGCTCCAGCCAAGCACTTGCGCCTGCTCACAGCCGAGGAGATCGCTCCGATTTCGGTAGACGTACCTCCGGAAAAGAAACGCATCGAGGTCTCGCTCTCCGAACAAACCTTGCGCGCTTTCGAAGCTGAACGGCTTGTCCTTGAAACCAAAATTTCATCGGGGATCCCGAATGGCCGGCTTTCTGCTGGCGAGCTGCCCACCGCGACCCCCAAGGGGCGATTTGTTATCTATGCCAAGCAGCCTTCTAAGCATATGGGCAGCATTACTGGCAATCCCGATGCCGAGGCGAACGGCGGTTTCAGCCTGCCTGGCGTACCCTGGACGATGTTTTTCAAGAGCCCGGGCGGTTATGCCTTCCACGGCACCTACTGGCATAATAACTTTGGGTTGCAGATGAGCCACGGCTGCATCAACATGCGCAACGAAGACGCTCGTTGGCTTTTCCGCTGGAGCACCCCCGCTTACGATCAGAAGATCGAAAGCCCGGCAGATTGGGAGCGGCGCGGCAGCGGGACGGCTGTGATTATCTCCTGATCGATCGTCCGGGAAGCTCCTTGAAATCCTGGGTGCGGAGCCTTCGCAAGGCATAAAGCCGAGGTAAAAAGCAAGCTGTCCGCTTCGTTGTGATCTTGACAAATCAATTGTTTGGCATATAATCCTGAACAATCGAACAAAATAAAAACGTCGATGAGGACGAGTACACGCCGAAACGACGGCCCAGAGAGCGGGAGATTGATGAGAGTCCCGCCCAGACGCCGGCGGGGAATGGACCTCTGAGTTGTAGGGTGAAAAACGTCTCTTTAGTAGCCCGAGCCGGGTTTGTCTCCGTTATCAAGACATTTGGTTAATCAGTTATAAGTGAGGAGTTATCAGGTACTGGTAACTGATTGACTGAAACCTGAGTGAGGCTGGCTTTTCCCGTCGCAACACCGGCGGGATTTTTGGTTAAAGCAGGCCTAATCGGGGTGGCACCACGGATAGCTCACGCGTTCGTCCCCAGTTGGGACGAACGCGTTTACTTTTAAATCCTGCAGTTTCAAGATACAGGAGGACAAGCAGTGGAAGCCAGAGCGAATGCCAAAACAAAAGCACGCATCCTAACCGGTCACCGGCCTACCGGCCCGCGCCATATCGGGCATCTGATTGGCACGCTCGAAAATTGGGTGCAACTGCAGGATGATTACGAGTGCTATTTCCTGGCTGCCGACCTGCATGTCCTGACCACGGATGTTGAACACCCTGGCCGGATTCATGCAAACCTCCTGGAAATGCTGGCAGACTGGTTGGCGGCGGGCATCGATCCGCAGCGTTCAAAAATCGTGCTGCAATCGGCGCTGCCCCAGCATTCAGGACTGGCGATCCTGCTGGGCAATCTGGCGACCGTGGCCCGCCTGGAACGCGTCCCGACTTACAAAGAACAAGTGCAGCAGCTAAACTTGAATCCCTCTTTGGGCTTGCTGGCTTACCCGGCTTTACAGGCCGCAGATATCTTGCTTTACAAAGCCGAACGCGTGCCGGTCGGCGAGGACCAGCTTCCCCATTTGGAATTGACCCGGGAGATCGCCCGGCGCTTTAATCAGATTTTTGGTGAAACTTTTCCAGAACCACAAGGACTTCTCTCGCGTGCACCGCGCCTGCCAGGGACCGACAACCGCGCCATGCACACCTCCTATGACAACACCATCGCCCTGGGCGATACTCCGCAAGAAACCACACGCAAAGTCATGGCTATGTTCACCGATCCCACCCGCATTCACGCTACCGACCCGGGCCATGTGGAAGGCAACCCGGTATTTTTGTACCTGGATCTTTTCGATCCTGATCAAGCTGAAGTGGAAGATACAAAGCAGCGCTACCGGGAAGGCCGGGTTGGCGATGTAGCCGTCAAACGCCGCCTGGCTGTAGTATTGAATGACTACCTGGCCGGGCTGCGCCAACGCCGGGCTGAAATTATCCAACATCCCGATGATTTGATCGATATTATCCGCCAGGGGACGCAAGCAGCACTGCCGCTGGCGCAGGAGACGTTTGAGGAGGTGCAGCAAAAGATGGGACTCAGCTTATTTTCAAAAACCTTGTTACCTGAACTCATTCCCAATCGCAAATAACCAATCACCCATTTTCAATCTAAAGGAGAACAACATGTCTGAGCAAACTCGTTTTACCCTGCAAGAATCCGACTTACCAAAATTCTGGTACAACATCAATGCCGACTCTGGGGTCCCGCCTGCCCCGGTGCTTCACCCCGGCACGCTGGAACCGGTGACGCCGGACTTTCTGTCTGTGCTCTTCCCGATGGCTTTGATCATGCAGGAAATCAGCACTGAGCGTTATATTGAAATTCCTGAAGAGGTACGTGAAATCTACAAGCTGTGGCGACCAACCCCATTGATGCGCGCCCGCCGCCTGGAAAAAATGCTCGATACCCCGGCGCATATATACTATAAGAATGAAAGCGTCTCACCCGCCGGCAGCCACAAACCCAATACGGCGGTGGCGCAGGTGTTCTTCAACAAGATCGAGGGCGTGAAAGCGATGACGACCGAGACCGGCGCAGGCCAGTGGGGTTCATCGATGGCATTTGCTGGCAGCCAGTTTGGGTTGGATATCGAAGTGTATATGGTCAAGGTATCCTATGACCAGAAGCCCTACCGGCGGATTATGATGGAGACCTATGGCGCCAGCGTATATTCCAGCCCCAGCGACCGCACGAACTATGGCCGCTCGCTGCTCGCTGTTGATCCAGAAAATACCGGGTCGCTCGGGATTGCAATCTCTGAAGCAGTGGAAGTAGCTGCTATGTCCGGCGGGACCAAAAAATACGGCCTGGGTTCGGTTCTGACCCATGTTTGTCTGCACCAGACCGTGGTGGGGCAGGAAGCATTGCTGCAAATGGATCTGGCTGATGAATACCCAGATGTTGTGATGGGCTGCGCAGGCGGCGGCTCGAACTTTGCCGGGATCGCAATGCCATTCCTGCGTGAAAATATTGTGAATGGTCGAAAAACCCGTCTGGTGGCGGTTGAGCCGCTGGCCTCTCCATCTATGACGAAGGGCACCTACACCTTTGATTATGGCGATACGGCGAAGATGGCCCCGGTGGTCAAAATGTACACCCTGGGTCACAACTTTATGCCAGCCCCAATCCATGCCGGCGGCTTGCGCTATCATGGAATGTCGCCCTTAATTAGCTCGCTGACGAATGCGGGTTACATTAAGGCAATCGCAGTTCCCCAGCTTGCCACTTTCCAGGCGGCGATGATGTTTGCCCGATCCGAAGGACTCATTCCAGCTCCCGAGAGCGCGCATGCGATCCGGGCTGCTATCGATGAAGCCTTGGATGCGAAAGCCAAAGGCGAAAAGCGGGTGATTTTGTTCAACCTGTCAGGTCATGGCTACTTCGACATGAGCTCATACCAGGCTTATATGAGTGGTAAGCTCGAAGATTACGAGTATCCGACGATAGCGGTAGAGGAATCGATGAAAGACTTGCCGCAGGTAGCGGAAATGGCGTAAGCTAATCTAGAACGGGGTAGGCGCAGCGCTTACCCCGTTCATTCTTAATTATTTGGACGGTCCAGGCCGTATACCTGCGAAACTGGTACGACAAACAAGAAGCCGGAATGGGGGCGATCCAGGTCGCCGGTGATCTTGTAGGTAGCCTTCACCAGGCAATCGACCATTGCCTGGTCTTCGACCACCGTCATCATCAGGCGGTGGTATACCTCCTCGCTCTGGAACAAATCTTCCAGGCTGGGCATCAAGGGTAAGTCTTCGCTTAGCCCAGCGCGGCGGAGGTGGCCCAGGCCCGAGCTGTTAAGGATTGTAATTCCTTTGACCCCCTCGTTTTCCCAGGCATCCAGCAGGGCGGGACAGTCTTCTGGATCGTTGACAATTAACACAACCAGGTAATACATCACAGTTCTCCTTCGGGCTTTGGTTCGACTGCGCTTTGTTCCACGTTTGAGGGTTTCTTTGGTTTTGGAGGTTGGAAAGACAAGCGTAATAAGGGTGGGGTCAGGAGCGTGGTGACGATGACCACACCGACGATTGCCGAGAACACATTCTGGTCGATTAAACCCTGGGTGATGCCTACCGAAGCGACAATCAGGCCCACCTCGCCGCGAGACATCATCCCGATACCAAGCTGGAGCGCTTCACGGGGCGATAACCCGCCCCACAGCCCTCCCAGGCCGGCCCCGATGATCTTCCCGATGATTGCTACCACGCTGATGGCCAGGAAAAACCAGAAATTTTGACCGAATAGCTCGGTTGCGTTGGTCGCCAGGCCGATATTCACAAAAAAAATCGGGACAAAAATCCCAAAAGCGATCACGGCGATGGCGTTTTCGATGCGTTCGCGCACCGGACTGCGGGCTAAAATTTAACCCGGCCAGGAATGCGCCAGTAATGGCTGCCATTCCCCCGAATGCCTCGGCTGACCACGCAAAAAGGAAGATGATAACCACGCTGAAAGCTGTCAAACCCTGGCTGATGGACAGAGTTGTTACCCGTCTGCTTAGTTTGGGGAGCAGCCAAAAGCCCAGCGCTGAAGCGGCTCCAATAAACAAAACCATCTTGACTACGATCCACAGGATGTTCAGCAAGTCTGGCTGACCTTTGGTTGCAACCAGGGCGGTGAAGATGGAGAGGAGCAAGACAACCAGGATGTCATCGAAAACGGCAGCTCCTAGCAAGCTGATCCCTACCCGGCTGCGGAGGACTTTTAGTTCCATCAGTGTTTGGGCCGAAATGCTCACACTGGTCGCGGCAAGGATCAGGCCAACAAATAAAGCATGATTCCAATTCTTTAGAAAGAAGTAGCTGACTGTTGCGCCGAGCAAAATAGGCAGAATGACGCCGAGTGAGCCGGCCAGGGCGGAGACCTTTCCCGATTTTGCCAGATCTTTTATATGCAGCTCAAGACCGGCCAGGAACATTAAGAAAAGCACGCCCAGCTCTGCCAGTTGGTGGACAACTTCGGAGAGGTGGATGTCGCTAAAATAGGGCAGATGGAGCAAGTTGACAATGGTAGGCCCGAGCAGGATGCCAACGATCAGCTCACCGAGTACCGCTGGCTGGCCAAGGCGATAGCTCAGGTAACCGCCTGCTTTAGCAGCCGCAATGATCACCGCCAGAGCCAGGAGCAATTGCAAAAATGGCGTCACAAATTATCCTTTCTCCCCCGGGGTTTCTTCTGGCCAGGGCGGCATACCGAGGAGTTTCATGCGGGTATAATGCCCGATTACCTTTATGGAGGCAATTAATGGTACGACGACGATTGCGGCGAGGACGCCGCCAAGCGCCAACGCTCCGATCAAGCTGATAAAAACCACTCCAGGGTGCAGGCTGAGCTGGTTGCCGAGCATCTGGGGCCGCAGCCACAAGTTGTCCACCTGCTGGATCAGGGTATAGACGATAATCAGCATGGCAATCAGGCCAAAAGTTGAAAATGGGATCAAACCGAGCTGGTATAACCACACCACCAGCGACGAGCCGAGTATAAATAGTATCCCCAGGATAATAAAAATTAAGAGCTGAACGCGCATGAATAAGCTCCATACCTGATCGAGCTCATCCAGCAATTTTCGCATGTCGCTTTGGTAGGCTGGGGCCGCCAATTTGACCAGATATGGCTTAATATTTGGGCCGTCTTTGAGGAAATAAAACAGGCTAACAAAAACTAGCAAGACCCACAAAAAATTTGTGGTAATACCGGAAATAATTCCGAGCGAATTCCCAGTGATATTGGTCAAAGTGCTGCCGGCGGATTGGCCAAACTGCTCGATCAGATTACGCGGTGAGAGATCAAATCCAAAAAAGATAATCGGCTGGGTCAGCCATTTCCGGATTTCAGTGAGAACCGTTTGGAAATTTTCACTCAGGTGCTGTAATTGGGTGAATGCCAGGGTGCCCAGAATAGCCGGGATCGAGGCCAGGACGAGGAGGGTTACGAAGTAGACCAGGGCAACGGCAAGCGATCTTTTCATCCGCAGGCGGCGCATGAGCAACTGTACGATGGGATTGAGCAGAAAAGCCAGCAGAGCGGCGATCGAAAGCGCCTGGATCAGGGGAAATGCAAAGATGAACAAAGCGATCCCGGCAATCAGGATCACCCCCATTACCAGGCCACGCGTGGCGGTTGACCAAGGAGGGCTCTGCATGTTCATATTCTACATTATTTATTTACGTCAGAGCCAAATCGATCTTGCCAGGAAGAGATTTCTGGACGGCAGAGTGGGTAAAGGGAAATCTAAGCCTCGGCAGGCTGAACCGCGGGTTTCGGCGCCCAGAAAGCGAAAAGCAGAAAGCCGATTAATTTCATTCCACCACTGATCATCAGCACACCGCTC
Source organism: uncultured Chloroflexia bacterium (assembly GCA_963770655.1). Lineage (GTDB taxonomy): Bacteria > Chloroflexota > Anaerolineae > Anaerolineales > UBA4823 > CAZAGA01. The sequence goes on from CAVYQO010000011.1 coordinate 327,417, forward strand.
AAGCCCACTGTGTTCGAAAGTTGGGTGCCGATTAACGGGGCAAATATAGAAGCCAAATACTGCAGGCTTTGGGCCAGGGAGACAAAGGTAGCGCCGTATTCCACCGGAATGGTCTTCATCAGCTCGTCAAAAAATACCAGGTCGATGCCAGCCTGAAAGATGCCCGCTAATCCAGCCAGTATAACCATCATCTGAACCTGTTGGGTAGAAGCCACTAAAATTGGGTAGAGGGACATCGCCAGTGTTGTCCAAAGCAGCACGTAGCGGGAACCCCGTCGGCGATATTGGCGCGTCCAGAGAAAATAACCGATCACCAGGATGGCGGTTTGGGCGGTGCTGATCAATCCGATCCAGGCATCGTTGGCTTTTACCACGCGGACATAATACAAGGGAAAAATCGGTGTAGCCAGCAAAGTGGCAAACTGAAATACAAAGCGCTTAGCCGAGAATTGGATAAAATCGGGATAATCTCGCACCAGGTTGTAGAAATTTTTTCCACGTTGAACAGCAGAAAGCCCAGGTTGTTCAGGTGGAGGCTCAACATCCGGCAGGCGGATGTGGCTGGAAAAGTAGTAGCTGATCAGCCCGCCGATCGACAGGCCGACAAATACTAATTGGTAATTGCCCGGAAAATTTAATCTATTTAAAATCACCCCGGCAATGGTCGCAGTCAGGGCGGTGGTGATACCGAGGATAGACCAACGCCGGCTCATCAAGTCGTAGCGATGAGCGGGACCAGCCACTGCGTTCATTACGACCGAGAAGCAGACTGCCAGGGCTGTCTGCGGCAGGGTGGCAGCAGCCCAGATTACCAGGATTGTGGCGATCAGATATTGGCGTGGGATGAATAATGGCGCCAGGCCGGTAAGCGCATAAGCTGAAATTACAAGCAGGCGGGAGGTGCTGAACCAGGGGACGATATTACGCTGGCGCTGCAGGAAGCGCCCGATCGGCATGGCCAGCAGCAATCCGGTGACGCCTGGCATGGAGGTGAGCAGACCGATCTGGTTATTGCTGGCGCCAAGGCGCGTCAGCAAGACCGGCAAGAATGGGGCTGCGGCGTTAACCAGCCCAATGCCGATGGCATCGATCTGGACGTTGATGAAATTTCGACGCTGCTGCGGATTGGCATCCGCTGGCGCAGCCGATCTTTTTAGCCGCCGAAGAATGGATGGCATGGGATCTTTTTGGCTACTTGCCTTCCTCGGGTAAGCGTCCGTAAAGAAACCAGTATATTTGGGAAGGGAAGGCGGTTCGAAGAGTGCGCTCCCAGATGAATTCGCCTTCTTGCAGGCTTTCACGCAGGGCCAGGTCCAGTCCGGCAAGCATCTGGCGCTCGGCATCGCTGACATTGCCCGCCTGGTTCTCGAGCAGCTCAAGGATGACGCGGCGAAATACTTCATAAGGATAACGATCGTACTGGCTAGCCGGGTCGTCGCGGTAGTCTTCCAGATAATTGCGCCATTGAGTCAGGCGGCTGCGAAATTCGTTTCCGGCTTTGTTTTCCCAGGCAACACGCCATTGGTGGTAATTCTCTTCGATTTGCCTGAGGGCGCTGTTCAATTGGCGCTGTTCCGTTTCGCTGGGGTCGGCTGCCAGACAGCGCGCCGCGGCAAGCCGCAAACCGCCCAAGGTCAACTGTGGGTAGGGCGATTCACCTGCCGGAGCAGTAATGCCGATTGGCCAATAGACATCTCCAGAGAGCAGGAAACTTTCAAGCACTTCTGCTCCCGCCTGCAGATAGCGCAAATCATAAACAATAGAAGGCATGACTGGCTCCTCGAAATACTAGAAATGCTTGCGCAATTATTAAACCACAAAATCCCGGCCGTCAGCCGGGATTTTGTGAATTTGGTGTGAGTTAGAGCATCAGTCGCAGCGGGTTTTCCAGGGTTACGGCGAGGGCTTGCAAAAATTGGGCGGCTTCGACGCCATCGCTCACCCGATGATCCACCGAAATCGTGGCTTTCATCCGGGATCCAACGGCCAGAGCGCCATCTTTAACCACAGCGACGTCGCGCACCGAGCCAACTGCCAGGATGGCGGCCTCAGGTGGGTTGATAATGGCGATAAAGTGTTCGACATCGAACATTCCCAGGTTGCTGATCGAGAAAGTTGAGCCTTCGATGTCATCGGGGCGCACTTTTCCTTCACGCGCGCGACCGACCATACGGCGTACTTCGCTGGCAATCTGGCGCAGCGATTTCTGGTCGGTGTCGCGGTTCACGATTGTCAACAGGCCGCCTTCCACCGCCACCGCCACGCCGACGTTTACTGCGCCATGGCGGACGACTTGGTCGCCATTCAACGATGCGTTCAGGTTGGGATATTGGCGCAAGGCCAGGCCGACGGCCTTGATGATAAAGTCGTTCACCGAAAGTTTTTCATTATCGGGCAGCAGGGCGTTGAGCTGCTTGCGCAGTTCCATCACCGCGGCCATATCGTATTCATGGGTAACGTAAAAATGGGGGACTTGCTGCTTGGCCTCAACCATGCGGCGGCCAATTGCCGCCCGCAGGCGATTGAGCGGAATTATCTGGTCGGGCTGTGGTTCGGTAGATACGGCAGCTATGGGTGGTGCAGCGACCGGCGGCGAGGCTTGCACAGCAGCGGGGATCTTCGCGGCTGGCGCAGCCAGGTAAGCCTCAATGTCTTTCTTGATAATTCGCCCACCTGGACCTGTGCCTGGAACAGTAGCCAAATTGATTTTGAAATCGCGAGCCATGCGTTTCGCCAGGGGAGAGGCTATGGCGCCGCCGGCTGTTTCATCCGCTAGGGCAGCCGGGGTCGCGGGCGAGTCGGTGCTAACCGCTGCCTGCTGAGATTGCGGCCCACCCTGTGGGGCTGATTTTGTTGGTGGTTGTACTTCGGTGACGGCGGCATCGATCTGCTCGCCCGGAGCAGACACGATGGCGATCGGCGTGTTCACTGGCACAATATCTCCTGCTTTCACCAGATGGCGGGCCAGCACACCGTCATAATTCGATTCGACTTCCACCGTAGCTTTGTCGGTCTCAATTTCCGCCAAGACTTTGCCCTTAGCGACTGCTTCGCCTTCCTGGATCACCCAACGCACCAGGGTGCCTTCGGCCATATCGAAACCCAGTTTGGGCATTGTTACTGTCTCAGCCATCACAACACCTCCTTGACCGCGGCAATAATGTCTTCCACCTGTGGCAGGGCGCTTTGCTCAAGCCTGCGGTTATATGGCAATGGAACTTCTTTCTGAGCAACGCGCTTTATCGGCGCATCGACGTAATCGAAAGCTTGTTCATAGATCCGGGCAGAGATTTCCGATCCAACGCCAAAGCTGGACCAACCCTCTTCGACAATCACTGCCCGATTGGTCTTTTTAAATGATTCGATGATCGGCTCCATGTCCAACGGACGGAGCGAGCGTAAATCGACAATTTCCGCTTCGATGCCCTCCTTGGCCAGCTCATCTGCGGCTTTGGTCGAGAGTTCGAGCATCTTGCTATAGGTGACAATGGTCACATCCCGGCCAGGGCGCTGAACGATTGATTTCCCGATTGGGGTGACGTAATCGCCTTCGGGGACTTCACCGCGCACCTGGTAAAGGGTGGCATGTTCGATAAACAGGACTGGATCGCTGCTGCGAATAGCGGCTTTGAGCAAACCTTTGGCGTCGGCAGGAGTGCCAGGGGCGACAACGATCAGGCCAGGAAAATGAGCAAAAATTGCGTCGGGCGTCTGGGAGTGGGTGGCGCCGAGCTGGCGTCCGCCGCCGCCGACCGCGCGGATCACCAGCGGCAGGATGAATTGCCCGCCAAACATGTAATGCAGTTTGGCTGCTTCATTGACGATATGATCCATCGCCGAGAAAGCGAAGTTGATCGTCATCAATTCTGCAACCGGGCGCATTCCCGTCAGAGACGAGCCAATCGCCGCACCGATAATTGCAGCCTCCGCAATAGGTGTGTCGCGTACACGTTCGCCGCCGAAATGATCATAAAAACCTTTGGTCACTGCATAGGTGCCGCCCCAAACCCCGACTTCTTCGCCAAGAATGAACACGCTCGGGTCACGTTCCATTTCCTCCCATAATGCCTGGGAGATAGCTTCACGCATCGTGATTCGCGCCATATATACCTCTACTTAAAAATCAACGTAAATATTCGAGAACAGCTCTTCCAGCTCGGGCTCTGGGCTGCTCTCAGCAAACTGAACCGCTGCGAATGTGTCAGCTTCGGCCTGGGCATCGATCCCATCCAATTCTGCATCCGTAGCAATCTGCTGATCGATCAGGTATTTACGAAAAATGCCGATCGGATCATTTTCTTGCCAACGTTTCACTTCTTCTGGTTTGCGGTAGCGTTCGGGGTCGCCCATAGAATGGCCGCGGAAGCGGTAGGTCATGACCTCAAGGAAAAATGGGCCATTGCCATCCCGAATTTGTTCGATGGCCCGTAAGGCGGCGTCGCGGACCGCGAGAACATTCATTCCGTCGACGCGATCGTTGGGGATGCAGTAGCCCTCGGCTTTTTGGCGCATTTCGGATACAGCCGAAGCACGTTCGATGGAGGTGCCCATACCATATTGGTTATTTTCGACAACCCACAGCACCGGCAGATTCCACACCTTGGATAGATTTAGCGCTTCGTGAAAGTAACCGATATTGCTGGCGCCATCGCCAAACATACAGATTGTCACAGCGTTATTCCCCTGCATTTTATCGCCGAGGGCCAGGCCGCTGGCAATGGGCAAATGAGCGCCAACGATGGCATGTCCGCCCCAAAAATTCTTTTCGACATCGGCCATGTGCATCGAGCCGCCTCTGCCTTTCGAGCAGCCTGTCGACTTACCTAGCAGCTCCGCTACTACTTCGTTTGCGGATAAACCGCAGTTGAGCGCCACGCCATGGTCGCGGTAGGCGGTGATTACCCGATCCTGAGGTTGGCGGGCTGAAATCAGGCCTGTGCTCACTGCTTCTTGTCCGATATACAGGTGCAGGAATCCGCCAATTTTGCCCTGCTGGTACAGCTTTGTAGCTTCTTCTTCCACCAGGCGAATCAGGACCATTTGATAATAGAGATTAATATATTGTTCTTTTTCCATTTGTAGGGGACCTCCCTGTTTGATATTTACACAAATAACACCGGGTTTTTTCCCGGCGTTACCATTAATATTTAATATAGCCAGTATGCGTAAAAGTTGGCTGTTATTAAATTGTACCATATTTATCAGATAAATTGGCATAATCCAAGCCCTGGAGAGGGAGGCGCTCCTTTGCCTTGATAGATTTTTTCAGGGCTGTGGGGTTGAAAGCACCTCGGGCCGGCCTTCAGAATCCTGGGCAAACCCGCCACGCCAGGGAAGGCGTGGATCGAATAAGGCTTGTGGAAAATCTACGTTGTACTGCCATCCAATAACATTCATTTCAAATAGAAGACTTTCTGGGATCTCGGGATTATATTTTTGCCTGTGTAGAATGAGACCGCCTTGTTGATCAATCTTCATCCGTCCAGTTAGGACACCGGATTTTTGAAATTCTTCAACCATCTCTGTCTCATGTCCATCAAAAACGCCGGTTCCCGTCATCACAAAATAACGATTGCCCGGCCGGACGCCAGGGTAAAACGGATTCAACAAGCGAGTTAAATAGACATCAATCAATTTGGAAGAATATGCCTCTTGGGAGCCTATTTCTTCGAACCACCCCAACCCTTTTTCGGGTTGAGCGCGAAAAAATAGGTTTTCATCGAATAAGGCCAGGAGTACTTCTTGAGGAGGTTTTCCAGGAAGGCCGGTGAGCGCCAATAATTGAGAACCGCTCAACCAGGCTTGTAAACGGATATTAGTTCCTCTGTTCAATTCATTGGGAGTCTCGAAATCAGTAAATAAAACATCCACCCACAATGTTTGCCAGCCGCTGGTGAACCAGCGAAATTGGCTGTAGATCTCCGGCATACCTGCCGATCTACGCGGTCCTTCCGGGGTTTCCTCCACAGCAGCACTTTCCTGATCGACAGGGGTTGCAGCAGGCCAAGGCGCTTCAGGAAGTGAAACCGGCAGCAACAAGGACAGGCCAGGTTCCAAGATTGCTCCTGGCGCCAGGCGATTAATTTCGAGCAATAAACCTGGTGATACATTGCTATACTGGTCTGCGATTGAAGATAACGTATCGCCCGGCTGAACGATATAAATTACTTCATTAGGATTTAGCGTCGGAACTGGAATGATCCCCGGCACTGGCGTAGCAGCCATTTCCCCATCTGTCATACTGGCAGATCCATCCCGAGTCACCAGTACTGTCTGGTACACCACCTTAATTGTTGGCTCAGGAGCAGGTGATACCAGGTTGATCCACCACACCATTCCGCCAATTGATAACGAGGAAAGAATGATCACTGCTGCTTGGATGATCGCGTAACCGAACTTTTTATTGCGAGCCTTCTTTTCTGCGAGAAGGATCGAAGTCTCAGATAGTTCCCGCAGCTCTACTTCTGATAAGAACATATTTGCGCTGGCTTGCTGACCAATCTCGAATAAAGCATCGTCCACCTGCGAAATATTAATTTCCTTGGCTGCGTGGTTTTCGCCTTGGAAAAGCTTGAAGCGAAATCTTTCCAGATCGGCATGCACTGAGGATTCGCTGATCCGCAGATATTCTGCTATTTCGATCGGTGAACAGCGATGTAGATAATAAAGGCAGGCTACCAGACGAATCCGTGGTCTGACGGAATACCCAACGCTGTTGGCGCGCTCTGCAAGCGAAATGCTGCTTATGTGGGCGCGCCTATTGAAATCCAACCAATGATCCGGTGGATTGGGAAGGTTCTTAAAAATATTCAAACTACGGATGTGATCCAAAGCCAGGTGAAATAACCAGGATTTAATCAAAAGCGCAGACTTTTGATCGCTTTCAGTATGAAGTTTTATTTGAGCAGGGGATTCAGGTCGAAAACGATAGGCATGGAGGAGTGCGCTGCTTATTGTAGCGCACACCAAGCGCCTGGTTGCCTGTTCATCATCTACGATGGATAAACAAAGCCGGAACAGTGCGCTGCCATATTCAGCTAAAAATGCTTCTGCCAGGATAGGTAAACTCACCTGTCCACTCTGCAGCATCCACTCGAGATCGTAAGAGAGGTCCTGTTGCTCGTTGAACATCTGCAGATGACTATACAACAAGATCGTTTCAGTTGTCAAGGATTTACAGCATAAGCGATAAATAAGATAATATTAATCTATAAATTGATATTGATTAACATGACATCTATTATTCCTTCGTGTCGGATTTTAATGGCTATTTCGGTACCAGGCGATGGTTTCTCGGATCGCTGGTCGCAGCGGGGTAGAAATGTCCCCGAAAGCCTGGGTAAATTTACTGCTGTCAACCACGAACGGGCGGGTGTACTGGTATGCTATTTCCTGCATCTCGCGAGCCTCGGGAATGAACAACCCGCCGATGCGAAGCATCAGGCTGCTCATTGTGCTTACCTGGTTGGGTTTAACCCCAGCCTCCTCGAAAATCAAATTGATGAACTGGCGCGTGGTCAGCGTTTCGGCATTTGGCACGTGCCAGATCTCCCCGAAAGCTTGCTCGTGTTCGCCAAGAATAACCATGGCTTTAGCAAAGTCGTCGATGTAGGTGTAGGTATGCGGCAGGTCAATGTCCCCAAAACCCTGGACTTTCTTACCGGCGATGGCATTCGGGAAAATTCGCTCGCCCATCGAGGAATTTGTCGCCAACGGGCCATAGAAATCCGAACTACGCGCAATTGCTACGGGCAATTTTCCGTCTCTGTGGGCTGCCAGGGCTGCCTCGGCCATTTCGGCCCGGGTCTTGCCTTTCCTGGAGTTCGCCCGATTGGGTAAACTTTCGCTCAGCGCCCCGGCGACTTCCCCATACATATATAAATTTTCGGCAACGATCAGTTTGACGCCTGTACCTGCCAACCCTGCAATAATACTAGCCTGCAGAGGTGGGAACTTTTCTGGCCATTCGGTGTAGCCTGGTTGGGCGCACTGGTATGCTGCGGCTGCGCCGGCGCTGACACGGCGGACTTCCTCGGGCTGGTAACAATCGGCCGCGACCAACTCGACCCCGGCTGGTGCTGATGGGGTGGCCCCATTGCGGTTAACCATTCGAACCGTTTTACCGCGCTTGAGGAGTTCGCGCGCTGTCGCATGTCCAACTGCGCCGCTGCCAAAAATAACGTGAGTTTCAGTTTCCATGGATACCTTTTCCTTAAGGATTATGAATTATTTGGGTGATTCAAGCCGATACTATCTAGAAGGTGACTAATCTCGTGTTGGTACAGCTTGCCTGTATCACTCACCAATGTCTGCACATGCCCAAATAGTTCGAGCATGAGCATGCCATGGATGCGGGTCCAGCCCTGGATTCCGATGTAGACAATTACGGGTTGTAGATGAACCGATGCTTGCCCAGCCATAACTGGTAAACCGACCAACAGACCTTCAGGTAGCTGCAGATGCTCGGGCTGAGGTTTGAGCGCGCCTGCATCCAGTGCTCCGGCCAGGATGCCCAGGATGACCGCAAAACCGCGTCGAGCAGGTGGGGTGGTTGTGTCCTCCGGGGCATGGTAACCCGGAATCGGGTTGCCATAGATCAGCCTAAAATCAATCGGATGCGCCAGTGCCCATTCACGGTAGCTCATTAACACTCTCCACAGTCGCTGTGCGTATTCCTCAACCGGGAAACTGCCGTCTGCTTTCTCCAATTCATTAGCCAGGTCGTTGTATGCATCAGCAATTAACGCTGTGATCAGATCATCCCTGCTGGCATAATAACGATAGAGCGCTGGGGTGCTCATCTCCATTTGCCGGGCGATTGCGCTCAGGCTGACTGCAGCAGTGCCCTTCTCTGCCATTTGCTGGTGGGCAATTTGCTTGATCTCGATCAGGGTGCGTTCTCGGTTAATATCTCTACGGCTCACTTTGTTATATCCATTTCTATTAGTTATAGTATATAACTAATTATAATAATATTAACTATTTTGTCAAGGTACATTAAACAAAAAAACCCGTACTGCGCAACTGCAATCAGTACGGGTCCTTTCGATTTCAGCAATTATTGGCGATAATGACAGCCTAAGCTCTGTTTGTTTTCCCAGGCAGCAGCGGCTACGATCACCGCGCTGCGCACAGCGTTGCGCAGCCCGATCAGCTCGTCGGTCACCTTGCTGACCCGGTAAAATCGTTCGATCTCGGTTTCTAACTGGCGCAGCTCGCGCAGTGCGCGCTCAAGGCGTTCGGTGGTGCGCACCAGGCCGACATAATTCCACATCATATGCTGGATTTCACTCAGATCTTGTAAGATCAAAGCCGGGTCAGGGAGGCGAGTCCCGGCGTCAGTCCAAGCCGGAATGTCCTCAGCCTCTGGGAGCGGATCCTGGCTCAAGCGATCCAGGATATGCCCAGCGGTGCGCCAGCCCCATACCAGGCCTTCCAGCAGGGAGGTGCTTGCCAGGCGGTTGGCGCCATGCAAGCCGGTGCAGGATACCTCGCCGATGGCATATAAGCGCTCAATGCTGGTTAAGCCCCATTCATCGACCCACACTCCGCCGCAGAAATAATGGGCGGCTGGGGCTACCGGCACCAGGTCGCGGCGCGGGTCTATCCCGTATTCAAGGCAGGCGTGTAGAATGTGAGGGAAGTGATGTTCGATTTGTTCGCCAGGAATATAAGCGCGCAGGTCGAGATAGACATTCGGGACACCCTTGGCAAGCATTTCCTGGTGAATGCTGCGCGAGACGACATCGCGTGGCGCTAAGTCGAGCCATTCGGCATCGTACTTCTGCATGAATGGTTTTCCATCGGCATGCACCAGGCGCGCCCCATCCCCGCGCACAGCCTCGGAAATCAAAAAGCGCGGTGCCATGCGATGGTAAAAAGTGGTTGGGTGAAATTGAATAAACTCGGCGTTAATCACCCGCGCCCCTGCCCGGTACGCCATCGCCAGGCCATCACCACGCGCCCCGTTTGGGTTTGAAGTGTGCAGGAAAATCTGGCCTAAACCGCCGGTTGCCAGGACCGTGCGCCTGGCTAACACCCGGCGAACCTGACCGCTCTCGCGATCCAGTAGATAAGCGCCAAGACAAGACTGCTGGTCATATACCGCCAGGCGGTTGCGCGAATGGTGGGCAGGAGTGAGCAGGTCGATTGCCGTTTGGCCGGTGAGCAGGCGGATATTGGGTTGTTTGGCCACTGCCTGGAGTAATCCGATCTGAATCGCGTGGCCGGTGGCATCGGTGGTGTGGGCGATGCGCGGCAGGGAGTGACCACCTTCCAAGGCAAGCGCCACCCTCCCATCCGGATCGCGATCGAAAGGCACATTACACTGCTCGATTAATATCCGATCGACCAGTTTTGGCCCTTCGTCGGCCAGAATTTGGACCGCTTTTGGATTGCAGTGAAATGCGCCAGCGCGCTGAATATCTTCAGCCAGGATCTCAGGCGTATCGCCTTCGCCGCGGTAAACAATCCCGCCTTGAGCCCAGTCGGTATTGGTATCCGAGGCTTCTTCAGCGCGGGTCGCCAGTAGAACCTTCACCCCTGCCTGGGCTAAGCGTAAAGCGGCGGAGGAGCCCGCCACCCCGCTGCCCAGCACGAGAACATCGGTTTGAATCAGTTCTTGCATGTTTTCCTTTATGGCATTAGTCGCGCCGTCCACTGGCGCCGATTGCAATCATGCGTTCAACGGCTGTTAGAGCGCGGACGCGAATATCCTCGGGCACTTCAATTACATATTGGGTATGCTGCAGGGAAAGTAAAACCTCTTCCAGGCTGATTTCGTTCATATGCGGGCAGCGCACACTGCACAGGCGCAGCATTTCCTTATCTGGATTTGCGCCAGCGATATTATCGCCCATGCTGCACTCAGTCAGGAGCAGATAGCGCGGCGCCTGGGATTGCTCCACGTACTTCATCATTGCCGTAGTGCTGCCCGAATAATCGGAAGCTGCTACAACCTCCGGGCTGCACTCCGGGTGGGCCAGGATTAATACATCGGGGAACTGCGCCCGCACTGCTTCGATATCTGCTACGCTGAATTTTTCATGGACCTCGCAGCGGCCATGCCAGCCGATCATCTCGTAATGCAAGTTAGGATCGCTGGCGAGCGGTTGGCGGGTTGGGAAGATGATTTCTTTTCCGGTCTCACGCGCCACGTTGCCAGCCAGGTATTCGTCCGGCAGAAAGATTACCGCCTGGTCGCTTAATGACTCGACAACGGCCACCGCGTTCGAAGATGTACAGCAGATATCGCTTTCGGCCTTGACATCCGCATAGGTATTGACATAGGTGACGACGGGCAGGCCTGGGAAGCGTGCTTTGAGCTGGCGCACATCCGCAGCAGTGATGCTGGCGGCCAGAGAGCAGCCGGCTTTCTTCGCCGGCAGCAGTACAGTCTTGCTCGGGTTCAGAATCTTGGCCGTCTCGGCCATGAAACGCACCCCGCAGAAAATGATGATGTCCATGTCGGTCTGGGCAGCTTTGCGGCTCAATTCCAGCGAGTCACCGACGAAATCGGGGATCGAATGAAATAATGCCGGTTCCATATAGTTATGCCCCAAGATCACCGCCCGGCGAGCAGCTTTGAGCTGGTTAATCTCAGCAGCCAGCTCGGCTTTATAACGCAGCTCAACATCGGGTACGACATCGTGGAGCTTTGCCTGCAGTGCGGCGTACATTTCTTGTGGGTCTGTGATGGTAGAAGTAGGTTTGGTCATAGTATTCTTATTTAATTGGATCAATCCATAAACTAATATCCAGGGCTTTGACCGAATGGGTCAAGGCGCCAACGGAGATGAAATCCACCCCGGTGCGGGCGATTTCAGCAACGTTTTCCAGGGTAATTCCGCCGGAAGCTTCCAGCGGAACTCGACCAGCGGTCATGCTCACCGCCTGGCGGAGTTGGGCGGGATCCATATTGTCCAGAAGAATCCGATCAACTTGCAGCGCCAACGCCTGGCTCAGTTCATCCAGGCTGCGCACCTCAATCTCGACCGGGCGATGACGCCGGTCGCCCTGGCGCACTCGCTGAACCGCCTCAGCCAGGTCCCCGCCTACCGCGGCGATATGGTTATTTTTGATCAAGGCCATATCGTACAGCCCAAGGCGGTGGTTTTGACCACCGCCCAGGCGCACCCCAAGCTTGTCGATCGCACGCAGACCTGGAGCAGTTTTACGTGTATCCAGGATGACTGCCCTGGTTCCGTAAACGGCCTTTACATAGCACTGGGTAGCTGTGGCAATCCCAGAGATGCGCTGTAACAGGTTGAGGGCAGTACGCTCTCCGGTCAACAAGGCTCGTCCAGGGCCAGATATTCGGGCCAGGATTTGCAACGGCGCAACCGGATCTCCATCGCTTACCAGGCTTTCAAACACGATGCGATCATCCAGGAACTGGAAGACGATGCGAGCGACTTCGAGCCCAGCGATGTTGCCTTCCGCCCGGGCGACCAGGCTGCCGGACAACCAGAGGTTATCGTCCACCGTGCACTCGGTGGTTATATCGCCATCGCCGATATCCTCGGCCAGGCTTCGCTCGACAACAGCAACAATTTCGGGTGATAGAGCAGGATTGGTAATCACTTGAGAACCCATTTACTAAGGCGATTTATTATAACGTATATTCTGGTCTCAACCGGGCGACAAGCGCCGGGGGGACATCGGTGTAGTTCGCCCAAGAAAACGGGCGGTTTGGTTTAGCGCCGCTGGTGAATACGGGCTCTTCCAGACCGGTGAGCATGAACCCGGCCTTAAAACACTGCTGAAGCAGCAAGGAGAGCGGCCGGTGAAAGTAATAATGCGCCTGGGGTTGGCCAATGATTCCCAGCCCTTTTCGGCTCATTGGCGTGATGTAACCGGACACCTTAATCGCATAGCGCGTGACCAGGGTGCCATCCTGATCTTCTTCTTCCAGCACCTTGGATGAGCCAATCGAATTAAAGCAGGGATGCATTATTGAAAAGACGAACCGCCCAGCCGGTTGTAGCAGGCGGCGGGTGCATTCTAATAGGACGCTGATATCGGCGATATCCATTAAGGCCATATTGCACACAGCAGCATCGTAAGTGCCTTCGCCGAGGGACAATAACTGTGCTTTGTCCATGGCATCGATCTGGTGATATGCGATGCGTTCGGCGTTTTCGATTGTACGAGCTTGTGCCCGCTCGATAAACGTGGGACTGGCGTCAAAAGCAACCACTTGCCCTCCTAGAGCAGGCCAGCCGTCGAGAGAAATTGCCGTTGCCACAGGCGATATCCAGAATTCGTTCGCCCGGTTCGATCGCCAACAAGCGTTCGACGCTCGGGCTGACCAGCGCCTGGTGAAATTGATTGCCTTCACCGATCGTTTCATCCCACCAGCCGGCATTGGCCTCCCAAATTCGAGCAGCTTCTTGGGCCAGTTCCAAGCGGATTTTAGCAGCGGCGTCTTCAGTGCCTGCCGCAGGCGGGTTTTGGGTTTCTTCAGAATCATTCACGTGATTTCTCCGCTTACCTTGGCAAGCAAAGCCATGCTCTCGGCGGCCAGGTTTTTCCCCTGGTAGATGCCTACGATTTTGCCAGCGCTGTCCAGAACTGCTACGCCGGCTGTGTGATCGCTGTTTTGAATGCCGAAAGATTTGGTGAGTTTGCCGTCCCAATCTGGAAGAAGCAACAGGTATTCGCGGTGGAGTTCATCCCTTGGGGAGTTTCTTACAGGCTTCATTGTAGGCATTATCAATAAATGCCTCGACGACGCCGCGAAGCAAACGTGGGGCAATATGCAGATCCATAATCGTCGCCACCAACACGCTGGAGGCCTTCGGGTATTTATCCCGTACAGACGTATTAACCAGTTCGGATGCATCCGAGTTGCCGCGCCCGTGAAAGATGAACACAGCCGGCGTCTTAATCTGGGTCAGGGATATTTTTCGCCCTGAGCCAAATGCAGTGAGAGTCAAATTAGGTGTTTTGATATCTGCCATACACTTCCTTTTAGGTAAATAATCCCAGAGTTCCAAATGAGTGCTGATTACACCGAGTTTATAATTTTACCGCTGGTCTACTGCTCTCATGATATGATTAATCAAGCAAAATAAGCGGCAAAGGAACTCAGATCGATTGGGAGGGTGCTGATGAAGAAAATCGCGGTTGCGCTTTCCAAAGGCGGCGTAGGCAAGACAACGACTGCAGTGAACCTGGCAGCCGGATTGGCCAGGGCTGGAAAACGTGTCCTGCTTGTCGACGTCGATACCCAGGGTCAAGTCAGCAAATCACTGGGAATCGATGCCGCCCATGGGCTGTCCGAGCTAGTCGCGGCGGAAGCGGGCATAGAACAAACCTGTCTGCCGGTTCGAGAAAATCTCTGGATGCTTTCGGGCGGGCGCTCGCTCGCTGGACTGAAACGGCTGATCACCCAGAAAGATTTTGGTGGAGAGCAGACGCTGGTTGAGGCTTTACAGCCTATCGAAGGCATCTATGATTACGTGGTGATGGATACCGCTCCAGGTTGGGATGCCCTGACAGTGAATGTGCTATTTTATGCCGAAGATATCCTGGCGCCCGTATCCTTAGAGGTGATGACACTTCAGGGATTGATGGAATTTGCGCGTAGCCTGGTTTCGATCCAACGCTATCACCCTGACCTGACCTTGCGCTATATTCTGCCAACATTCTATGACCGGAGAGTAAAAAAATCGGAAGAAATTCTCGAACAACTGCGCTTACGTTATGGGGAGGTGGTTTGCGCTCCCGTTCGTTACAATGTGCGCCTATCGGAAGCGCCAGGCTATGGCCAAACGATTTATGAGTATTCACCAGGCTCTAGCGGTGCGCTCGATTATCAGCGACTGACTGAAAAAATTCTCAGTTAAACAATTATTTACCGGATATTTACGTAACAGTTCAATAAACAGTACAAATGTCTAGGTTGTCTAGCTGTTTGTCTATTCCTAGAATGAGCTTTCTCGGATATAAATTAAAAATAATTAATGAACGAAAAAATTCCGCAATGTAGGCGTGAGAGGGAACGCCTACATTGAGTTTCCGAGAATCACAGATCCAACCCTTGCAAATATTTAGGTTTCTGGTAGAATCCCAATTGCCAACGTCCGGGTGCCCCCCTCACCCGGACGTTGGCGCTTTTAATGGCTTTTACGAACCGGTACTGGCGTAGTGCCTTAAACCAAATTGCCAAACCCGATAACCAATCAAGATTAAAATAACAGCCATCAACGGAGCTAACCAGGCAAGCACACTGGTGTCCGTTCCCATCAAATGCGTCGCGGGATAATAAGAAGCCAGGCCATACGGGATCACCCAGGTCAGAAAGATGCCGATTGCCTTGGGATAAATATTCAATGGGTATTGGGCAAATAAGTGGTTATCGAAGACGACCCGCATGACGGGGATCGCATCCATCAACCAAAAAGCGCTAGTCCCTGTAATTAAGTTCAGGGCGATGAAGATCACACCGCCGCTGAGCACCATAATAAACATGAAAATCAGATTCAAAGGCGTCCAAACGATCCCTAACTCACGTGTCGAAACAAAAACCAACACACTGCCCACCAGAAAATTGCCAATGCCATCATGGCAGAAACGATCCGCCAGCAAATGGAACAAGGGATCGATTGGGCGCACTAAAAAACGGTCAAACGCGCCAGTGCGAATGTAGGACCGTCCTATCGTCCATAAATTATCGGCGAACATGTGGTTAATCGATTTTGCCAGGGTGATCATTCCGTAAATTAACAAGATCTGGTTCAGCGACCAGCCGTTCAAACTGGGGATCTGGGACATAACCACCCAAATTGTCAGCAAGCCTGACACCTGCAGAATTACTGTCGAAGAAGCACCGATAAAAAAATTCACCCGATACTCCATCAGGATTTTAAAACGCTGGAGAAGGAAGAGTTTATACAAGGATAGGTAGCGGCGCATTTCAGCCTCCTTGGATCGTGATTTTGCGCAGCGCTACTTTGAAAACCAGGCGGGACATCAACAATAAAACAATCAGCCAGGCCAATTGGATTAACCACAATTGTGGCGCGGCGGATACTGGTTGGATCCCGCTGAGCAGGGAAAGCGGCACGTAGAGAGCCTGGGCAAATGGAAAGGCATATACAAACGCTCCTAATTTCTCCGGAAGCATAGCGAGGGGAATTATTGCCCCACTGAAAAATAACCCCATCCCAAATACCAGGACCCCTAGCCCCCACACCTCAGTGGTGTAGAAGGTCAGGCAGCCGAGCATAAAATCGAAGAAAAATAGCACACTACGACCAAGGATAGCGGCGATGATAAAAGCCGCCCAAACTTGCGGATCGGTGGGCCAGGCCAGGTTAAAAAGAAAGGTCGCAACCAGCGCCAGTGGTATTTGTAGGATCAAGTCTGTGCCCAGCTTAGCTAGCGACTGGACATAATAACTAAATTGAAAATCCAGAGGGCGCAGTAGAACATGAGCAATCCCGCCTTCGCGCAAGTTGTAACCCATTTCAAAGATCATAAACATGTCGCCAAGAGGTAAGAAGATTTGAGCAAGTAATAGATACTGAATCGTGGTAGCAAAGTCCAGGCCAGCAATTGAGCTTGTGTTGGTATAAACCGCTCGCCAGAAGAACACCAAAATCGTCATCCCGATCGTGTTCAATATCAGGCTTACCCAGACCCACAGGCTGTAGGCCAGGTATGTCTTTGGGATCGCGGCGGCGATCGCTGTATAAATGGATGTCTTGCGCCGCAGAGCAAGGATCATACCGCCTCCAAATCTTGTAAGGCGCCGTTATAGATTTGTTTGATAATCGAAGCCAGATCAGGTTCTGAAAGTGAAAAATCTACCACCTCGATCTGATTCATTATCTCTGCAGCGACCTGGCTGGCGGTTGTTTGGGTGCGGTCAAAGCGGACGATGAGTTCGCGTTCGCCGGCGGGATGACCATTCGTGGCGATCTGCGCTCCGTGCGGCAGATCGATTAAACCCACTGGTAAACTGGTTTCAAAAGTGATCTGGCGATATTTGCCAAAGCGATTCTTGATCGTGGCGAGTGGACCATCGTAGATCAACTTGCCATGATCGATAATGATCACCCTCTGGCACAGTTCTTCGATATCGCCGAGATCGTGGGTGGTTAATATTACAGTGATCTCGCGTTGGCGGTTCTGCTCTTTAATGAATTCGCGAATGCGTTCCTTGACCATTAGATCCAAGCCGATGGTGGGTTCATCCAGGTAGACGACTTTAGGCTCATGGATCAGGGCGGCTGCCAGCTCAGCGCGCATTTTCTGACCAAGCGACATATTTCGGATAGGGATCGTCAACAGCTCATCCAGGCCAAGCGTTTCTGAAAACTGCTTCAATAATGCTTGGTAGTGGAGCGGATCGACTTCGTAGATCTTGGCAATTAAATTCAGCGATTCGATCAACGCCAGGTCCCACCAAAGCTGAGTGCGCTGGCCAAAAACAGCGCCAATATTACGGGCATTATCGACCCGCTGCCGATGAGGATCCAAACCAAAGACCCTGACCTGGCCGTTGGAAGGCAGCAGAATTCCCGTCAGGAGTTTAATTGTCGTTGACTTTCCCGCGCCGTTAACCCCAATATAGCCTACCATCTCCCCTGTATCAATTTGAAGGCTGATCTGATCTACTGCAACTTTGTCGATATGGCGCGGTCGCACCAGGGCTTTTACGGCTCCGCCTAGCCCAGGATCTTTTTGGTTGATGCGAAAGACTTTACTAAGTTGATTGACTTCAATAATGCTCATGACCTAATCTCCGCATCCAGTATAAAAGGGTCGCGTTTCGAGATCGTTTCTTTTGCCGTCCTTAACCTGCCCAGTTTTTATTTCCTACTCTGTCCAACCGGGCAGGTCGACGGGAACTAATCGGAGTGCAAATTCTGCCAGTAGGAGCGATCGCGCTCATCCTGGTCGTCCAGCAAACGGGGATGGATTTCAGGTTGTTGGCGGTAGCCGTGTCCCAACCACAGCTCGCGAGCCAGACTGCCTGGGTTCGCCTTGACACCCTGGCGAGAAAAGTATTCGCAAATGCGGGTGACATCGCGCTCAAAGATGCGGAAGGCATTGCGATTTTCTTCAGGATCGATCGCCTGAGGAAAGTCGATCAGGGCGATCTGACCCTTCCAGTAGAGCAGGTTATACGCTGAAAGATCACCGTGGATGCGATGTTGCATTCAACATTTGCTCGATATTCCAAAGAACACGGTCGAACAAGAGACGGGCTTCATCAGGCTCCAATTCGATGGTGTTCAAAGTTGGGGCTGGCAGATCCGGATCACCGATATATTCCATCAGAATCGCATTGTTGCCGCTAGCGAGCGGTTTCGGCAGGTCTACACCGGCAGCGTGCAGGATCTGCATGGTCTTGTATTCATGCCC
The DNA here is from genome assembly GCA_963770655.1 of uncultured Chloroflexia bacterium. Taxonomy (GTDB): domain Bacteria; phylum Chloroflexota; class Anaerolineae; order Anaerolineales; family UBA4823; genus CAZAGA01. The sequence goes on from CAVYQO010000011.1 coordinate 345,792, forward strand.
GATCCAGGAGGTATGCAGCAGCTCCTGGCCTTTTGTCGTGCGTTTTTGCATGGCGTGGAGCATGCCGTGATTCAGCACAGTCCGTCCTTCGATGTCCAAATCACCCCTTCCCTCACGATAGAGATGATCCTTACGCAAATTACGAAATTGGCGCGGCCGGTATACTTTGGCAGCCAGGTAATCGTGTCCGGTCGGTCCGTTGGGGACAGCCTTACACAGATAAACCGAGGCTTCCTTTCCACCTTTCACCAGGTTGAGGACATCCTCGAACCAGCGGCCATCGTGAAAATCACCTAACGAGTCAGCGAGCCAGACCCGTTCATGGCGAGAGGCATGGTAGCTGAAATCGAAACGATCCTGGTTCTCTTCCAGAACCGCGATTTGAACCTGGGGATTGGATGTGGTGATTTTAGCTTCAGCCCGTTTTTTGGAGGCCGGTTTAGGCGCCTTCCGGCGGGGCATATTGCGGATATCGGGTGCGTCCGGGTAAGATTCGAGATCTTCGCTCAGGTCGAAGAGATCGTAATGGGAATTAGAATGCATTGGTGCTGTTCCTCTTACTGAAAATCCTTATATGCTGCGATGGCATTAAAAAACGATGCCATTTACGGGTGATCTCATTGAGCGGCTCAAAGATATTCACAAATTAACCAAAAAGCCACAGGAGAGGAACGCGCCTGTGGCTTGTGATTATTCAGGGAGTGTAACGATCAGGACAGCCTACAAAGAGGCGCGTTCAAATAAAAATAGTTGACTTCGACATTGATTTTCATAAGTGTTCACGCCTCCTTTCTAATTAGATTTTGATTATATTATCATACTGGTGGATTTGGGTCAAGCCAACAAGATTGAATTCATCCAAATTGACTAGAACTTTAAGCGGTTAATCATTGAGGGTGTCCATTATTTTTCCAAAGAACCTATTGAATTCAACGGCAATACCGACAAGACTGGATATAATAACTTAGTTCGCAATGAGAAACAAGATGCCCAAAAAAACGAAAACTACAACATTTGGAGTTTCGAACCGCGAGGGGCATGATGCTTCTAGTTTTTATAGAAGAATTATGTTCGATGCGCTTCAGCCTGAACCCCCGACAGAATCGGTGGAAAACCTGGCCGCAACTACGGCTGACTGGGCTGATCGAATTTACTGTTTGCCTGCAGAGAACCTACCTATCCCTGATCAATCAGTAGCCCTGGCGTTTACCTCGCCACCCTATAATGTTGGCAAGGATTATGAAGCTGATATTTCACTTGATGAATATTTGGGGTTGATTCGCAGGGTTGCCCAGAAGGTCTATCGAATTCTCAAACCGGGCGGTAGATATGTTATAAACATTGCTAACCTGGGAAGAAAGCCATATATTCCGATGCATTCCTTTTTTTATCAGGTGCATAGTGCGGTTGGTTTTCTTCCGATGGGGGAAATCATCTGGCAAAAAGGGAAAGGCGCCAATGGAAACTGCGCCTGGGGAAGCTGGAAAAGTGCGAAATCGCCACGGTTAAGGGATATCCATGAGTATTTGCTTGTGATGGCAAAAGACGCCTTTTCCCGCCCAGATCGAGGCGAGTCCGATTTAGAAGCGAATGAATTTATGGAATCAACTCTCTCAATATGGCAGGTGGCCCCCGAATCGGCAAAAAAGGTCGGCCATCCAGCACCATTTCCCGTCGAGCTTGCAGCTAGAGTGATAAAGCTATATTCCTATGTCGATGATGTTGTGCTCGACCCATTTTGTGGATCAGGAACAACCTGCGTGGCCGCAAAAATGCTTAAGCGACATTACGTTGGTGCAGATATCGTACCTGAGTATTGCGAATTGGCCGAGCGAAGATTATCTGCTGCGTCCTGGGGTCAACCGCCTGATTGATTGATGGTGATCCTGGCAGATTGGCTGGCATCAATGACTAGAGCTGACGATTTTTGATTGGAGAAAACCTGATGAACCTGGATCTTTCCTTTATCGAGAAGAATCGAACTTCGACGGAGCGGATACGCAACCTGGCAGCCCGGCTGAGCGAGGCAGAAATGCAGCATCCAGTCGGGCAACATTGGACAGTGGCAATCGTCCTGGCGCACCTGGCATTCTGGGACCGGCGGGTCATGTATGTTCTGGATATGACCGAACGAGATGGAAAATTGTTCGTTCCTGAGATTGACATTTTTGTTAATGATCTATCTTTACCGCTGTGGGCGGCAATCCCACCGCGCGCCGCTGCCCAGATCTCGATTGAGACGGCCGAGGATCTCGATCAGCGCCTGGAAACCTACCCAACTGGTTTGCTTACGGAGGTCTTTGCATATAATCAGCGTTGGGTGGTCCGGGCGCTGCACCGCAACGAGCATCTTGACGAGGCCGAGGCTGCATTGAACCGTTAAAATTTTCCAGGGAAATCTCAGTTCCAGGAGATCGCGAACTATCAATCGAACAACTTCTTCGCGGATTCTTTACTGTTTCTTTAACTAGGCTTCGAATTAACCCTTGCTTTTTCAATTAAAATCATTCTGCGCGGAGGTTAGATGGCAAAAGCGAAAATCCTGGTGGTTGATGACGAAGCCAGTATTGTCAACCTGGTCAGTGCTTATTTGCGACCCGAGGGTTTTGATGTCTATACCGCTGCGGATGGACCAGCCGGGTTGAAAGCTGCACGCATATACAGACCTGATCTGATCGTTCTGGACGTAATGCTGCCTGGCATGGATGGGATCGAAATGCTTTCCATCCTTCGCCGCGAATCGAATGTATATGTGATCCTGTTAACAGCCAGGATCGAAGAAACGGATAAGATCGTCGGGCTAACCGTTGGCGCCGATGACTATGTGACCAAACCTTTCAGCCCGCGCGAGCTTGCTGCGCGGATCAAAGCAGCTTTACGCCGGTTGCAGAGCCAACCCACGTCCATTGAGGGCGGCGTCCTGATTTTTCGGCGACTGAGGATCGATCCAGGCCGCCGCCAGGTTTGGCTTGATAATCAGCTTGTCGACCTGACGCCGATCGAATTCGATCTGCTAAAAACTTTAGCGGAACATCGTGGTTTGGTTTTGAGCAGAGAACAGCTTCTCGAAAAAGTTTGGGGATATGAATATTATGGTGAACTGCGGGTTGTCGATGTCCATCTTGGGCATATTCGCCAAAAATTTGGTGACGATAGCCTGATTGCGACGGTTCGAGGGGTGGGTTACCGATTTGAGGATGAAATTCAATGAAATTCCTAACAAAAATTCGCCGCCGATTTGGTTGGAAGATTTTTATTTCCTATCTAATCGTGACCATGGTTGGGATAATCGTCCTGGCAACGGCGGTGCGCTTCTTAACCCCCGCCGCCTATGACCGGCGGGCGGCAATCTTGGAGCGAGTCCTGCAAAATACGATGATCCAGCAAACTGGCGAACTGGAAACCCGAGTTTTAAACAATTATTTAGCTGGACTGACCGAGGCTTTGCTCATTGCACTATTAGCCGCTGTTTTGGTGGCAGTTATCGTTAGCCTATTCGTCACGCGCCAGGTTGTTGCGCCTGTGCAGGATATGCTGCGCGCAAGCCAGCGGATCGCTGATGGGCATTACGATGAACGCGTGCATGTACCTGGGGATGTTGGCGCAGGGGAATTGGATGAGCTAGCAGAATTGGCATTAAGTTTTAATCAAATGACGGCCCGTTTGGAGCGAACCGAGACCATCCGTCGCCAACTGATCGGGGATGTCGCCCATGAGCTGCGTACACCGTTGACTGCAATCAAAGGATCAATGGAGGGCTTGATCGATGGCATACTACCTGGAGAGGCAGAAACCTACCAACAGATATTCGTTGAAACTGAACGAATGCAGCGTCTAGTCGATGATTTACAAGAACTCAGCCGGGTCGAGGCGGGGGCTTACGAGCTAAACCGCCACAATATCGCGGTGGCAGATCTGGTTAAGACTGCCATCCATCGGCTGGGTCGACAATTTGAAGAGAAGGGAGTGCTCTTAGAAAACACTGTACCGGATGAACTGCCTCTTGTATTTGTGGATGAAGGTCGAATCAACCAGGTAATGATCAACCTGATCGGCAATGCGCTGCAATATACAACTAGCGGCGGATCGGTGCGCATAGGGGCTAAGGCGTCTGGCGCCGAACTCGAAATTTGGATCCAGGACAATGGCATTGGATTATCGGCGGATCAATTGTCCTTGGTGTTCACCCGGTTTTACCGGGTTGAGAAATCGCGCTCGCGTGGGATGGGGGGCAGCGGGATCGGCTTGACCATAGCGAAATACTTGGTCGAAGCGCATTCTGGCCGAATCTGGGCGGAAAGTGCCGGTCTTGGCCAGGGCAGCTCCTTTCACTTTACCTTACCCGTTGTTTAAGGATCGATTCTTTACGGTTTCTTTAAGCTGTCTTCAAAGAAATTACATGCTTGGGTGTTACGATAAGCCTGTCAATTCAGTTATATATGTATGAAGCGAATGGTAGTTTCGTAGCGTTGGAGGTGTTATATGGTACCACAAGCATGGAATATTGGAACTCTAGGCTGGTTTGGGGTATTACCGATCCTTCTGGCTTCCTTGGCGCTTATCGGCATCGTCGCGGTTGTCATCTTTGTCTTGCGCCAGGCGATAAGCCGCCGGCGCGGCAGCGAAAATGGCACAATCCCGGCTGGGACAGAGGACCAGACGCTTTCGCCGCGCGAGATCTTGCAGATCCGCTATGTTTGCGGTGAAATCAACCGCGACCAATACTATCAAATGCTTACGGATCTTAACTGAGTCCAGGAATGTTTTATACAATCTTTGGCATTGGAGCATTGAGGTTAATCCTTCTGCTCATTTTTTGGGGCGGATTAATCGCTGCGGCGGTATTATTAATCCGAGGTTTGTTTCGAGATAGCAGCAAAAAAGGCGCATCAAACCGTCAGTTAAGTACTCGAGAAATCCTTGATCGGCGCTACGCTCGCGGTGACGTCTCTCGGGAAGAATATGAACTGATAAAAAAGGATATTTCCGAAAACTCTCATTAGTCCTTCGCGGGTCGAACCAAAGGAGACGGCGGATACGCGCTGTCTCCTTTGGTTTATAGGTGAAGATGGAACTTCAGGCGGATTATATTCGTCTATAGGTATGAAAGGTAGAAAAGTCAAATGAACATCCAGAAAGCTTTCTCAGCAATGATGATGGGGTTAATCGTGGTTGGGTTGCTGGCCGCGTGTGCTTCAACGCCGAACTCAGGCCAATCACCCGAAATGGTTACACCTGAAGCAGCGCAAGAATCTGCAGCGATGACCCCGATCGTCGGTACCGCAGTAGAGGGCGGGTCGCCGGGCCAGCCGTTATCGACAAATACGCCTTCGGCCACGGTTGAAGGCGCGCAGACGATTACTCAGGCTGATAATGGTAAGACTTTTAATTTCCAGCCTGGCCAGCGATTTGTGTTGGTGTTAGATGAAGGTTTCACCTGGGAGATTACCATCGTCGATACGCAGGTGGTCGATCAGGTTATCGGGAATATGCCGGTCACGGGAGCGCAAGGCGTCTTCGAAGCACTGCAGACTGGAAAGACCGAGCTGAATGCATCCGGGGACCCGCTGTGTCGAAACGAGAAACCGGCTTGCATGCGTCCAAGCATTCTCTTTACGATTACGATTGTGGTGAAGTGATTGTTAGTGAATAGACTGTTAGGGGGCTAAAACGCGATCGCCTGGTTTGAGGCATAGCGATTACAGCCTTTTTGGTTCCACACGGTTACAAATCCTGCTCCAATTACTTGATACTGGTTTTGATTTACATATAAGGCTGTGTTGGCCTCGATCCCAAGCAGGGTCGATTGCCGGCTGGTAAGCAACTTGATTATTTTCCGCAGGCGATTGGGTATCTCGTCGTAGTGAGGAATGATTACGGTCCCAGGCAGCAGATTGAAGGCTTTCTGCCAGCGCGGAAAAGCAGGAATGTGGCTTGCCATAACCATTGCGCCTGCGCTGCAACCAGCCAGCACACCTCCATTTGCCAGGACTGTCGTAATCGCCTGCCAGGCCAGGCTGCCCATAAGCGTTTTAGCGAGGTACCCGGGTTGGCCGCCAGAAAGAAAGACGTAGTTGGCGGACTGGATTTCAGCTGCCAGGGTTGGTTCGTTTGCGCTCTCCCGGTCAATTACCGCTAGTGATTTTACAGAAACCCCCAGGTTGGAATAATAGTGCTCACCCAATTCCATCCAATAGCGAATGCGTTCTGGACCTTCAGTACCAGCGGCGGTGGGTAGGCAAACCACGTGGGGGACACTAGGCAACTGGGCCAAGAGAAAATTATCGACTGCCTCCATCGGAGGCAGATATTCACCACTGCCAATCAACGCTAACATAGTAGTTATTGTATCAAAGTAGATAGAAACCGTAGAGTAAACGTAGGTAAATCGTCAAGTATATTTTTTGGGTCTCTGATAAGATAATGGAAAGGGCGACTTCTCTTCTTCTTCTCCTCCTTCAAAGAGAGCCGGGGGCGGCGTACCCGGCTCTCAGTAATTAATCAAATTTTTCATTAATAAAGAAGCTGGTCTATCTGAACCAGCTTCTTTTCAATTATTTCCGGCGCACATGAGGGATCTCAGGCTCGCTTTTTTGATCCAGCTCATGAGCGCGGTTTAAAAATTTACCCACAAATCCATTCCTTCATACATCCCAGCCACCTCATCGGCATACCCATTGAATAACAAAGTCTTTCGTCGCTTAGATTCCCCGATGCGTCGTTCAGTTTTCTGCGACCAGCGTGGATGGGCTACTTCTGGATTGACATTGGAGTAGAAACCATACTCATCAGGAACAGCGGATGTCCAGAAAGTCTCCGGCTGGTCAGCGACGAGCTCAATTTTGGTGATTGATTTGATGCTTTTAAAACCATATTTCCAGGGTACCACCAGACGCACAGGCATGCCATTCTGGGCAGGCAGCGGATTCCCGTACAGACCTGTTGCCATAATGGTAAGCTTGTGCAGGGCTTCGTCCAGGCGTAACCCTTCTTGGTATGGCCAGGGATATCCCTTACGGTTTTGACCAGGCATTTGTTCGGGGTCATAAATTGCCTCAAAGCGCACAAACTTAGCCGACGAAAGCGGTTCGACCTCTTTCAGCAAGCTGGCCAGCGAAAAGCCCAGCCAGGGAATGACCATCGACCAACCCTCCACGCAGCGCAAGCGGTAGACCCGTTCTTCTTGGGGGAATTTCTTCAGCAACTCCTCCATCCCAAACGTTTTAGGGTTGTTGACTAGCCCAGTGATCTGCAGTGTATAAGGCTGGGCGCCTTCGCCTGCGTGGGGAGTGAAATCTTTGGCCAGTTCTGCAACTTCTTGTTTTACAGAAGTGAATTCATAGAAATTGTTGTAGTTTGTGATTTCTTTATAGGTATTCAGCGGATCCCCGAGTTCATCGCTGGCCGCCAGGGCTATCGGCGGGGATTGCGCAGTGGAAGTCGCTATAGAAGGGCTGGTTTTTGCTGTACAGGCCGCGAGAAGTGCTCCGGCGCTAATCATCCCCAGGGATTTTAGAAACTGACGACGATTCAGATAGACTTTTTCGGGTGTGATTTCCGATGATTTCACCGGGACAGATCGAAATTTCGGTGTGGCCATGACAAGACCCTCCAGACAATGAAAGAAAAGGGGCGAAACACCTCAAGGTGGTTTAAGTCTACAGCAAAAACGATCTTTTTAGTTTGGTATCAGATTAACATATTTAAGATCTCGGTCAGCACAAAAATGGGGGCTGGTGTGGTGGGGTGTGGTGTGTTGGGGGTTGTAAGAATTGATACAATATGTAGGTGAATAATCCTGGCTCCCTAAATACCTCTATAAAAATGGATGAGAACTCCGATTTGGATCATCCTGTCATCGACCTGCGTATCGGTGTGGATATCGGCGGGACCTTCACCGATTTTGTGGTTTATAACCCCATTACTGGAGCGATCGATACTTTCAAGTTGTTATCAACGCCGCAGAATCCTGCTGAAGCGGTGCTGAGTGGGCTGGCGCAAGTTGCTCAAACTCAGGCAATGCCGAGCCAGATCACCCGTCTGGATATTATTCACGGTTCCACCGTGGCGACAAATGCACTGCTCGAGCGCAAGGGCGCTCGAACCGCTTTTATTACAACAACCGGTTTTGGCGATCTATTACAAATCGGTCGGCAAAACCGCCCAGCCTTGTATGACCTGTTTGCTGATCCCCCGCCGCCACTGGCATCGCCAGAATTGCGTTTCGAGTTAGACGAACGCGTCGATTGCGAGGGTCGGGTAATCCAGGCTTTGGACCACGCCCAGATAGAAGCTATGCTGCCGAAATTAGGCGATGCAAGAGTTGAGTCCGTGGCAGTGTGTTTCTTGTTTTCTTTTTTGCATCCTGAACATGAACAGGCTGTCGCTCATATTTTGCGCGAGCAAGGCTATCCTGTCTCCGCTTCCAATGAAATCCTGGGGGAATTTCGCGAGGTTGAACGCGCCAGCACAACGATGGTAAATGCCTACGTATCACCCGTGCTAGATCGCTATTTATCTCATCTTGAAAATAAAATCCTGGATCGCGATAAGACCGCCCGTTTGCGGGTGATGCAGTCGAATGGGGGAAATATGAGCATTGAGGAGGTGCGGCAGGGTGGGGTGCACTGCATCTTATCCGGACCAGCGGGCGGGGTGGTCGGCGCGGGCTGCATCGCCAGGCTGGCCCAATCCGGCGGCGCCTCGGAGCACACCCCAGAAGCTGAATTACCAGCACCACCGATAAAAGTGATCAGCTTTGACATGGGTGGAACCTCGACAGATGTAGCTTTGATCGATGGTGAAGCGCAGATTACTACCGAAGCCGTTGTGAGTGGTTGCCCGATCCATATTCCGATGCTGGATATCCATACGATCGGGGCAGGCGGGGGCTCGATTGCCCAGATTGATAGAGGTGGGGCGTTGCGCGTAGGACCTGAAAGCGCCGGGGCTGATCCAGGACCAGCTTGTTATGGGCGCGGCGATCTTCCAACGGTGACCGATGCAAACCTGGTTTTGGGCAGGTTAGCCCCAGACTACTTCCTGGGCGGAAAGATGCTCCTGGATCGCGACCGAGCGCAGCGAGCGGTTACCCAACTCGCTGAGGCGCTGGGTCTGGGTCTGCTTCAGACCGCTCTTGGGATTGTGGAGGTGGTCAATGCGCATATGGAGCGCGCCTTACGGGTGATATCGGTTGAGCGCGGCCACGATCCGAGACAATTTACCTTATTATCTTTTGGCGGGGCGGGCGGTTTGCACGCTGTGGATCTGGCCAGACGCCTGGGCATCCGCCGTGCGCTTGTGCCGCCGCTCGCTTCCACCTTGTCTGCTTTTGGAATGCTTAACGCGGATGTGATCAAAGATGGTTCGCAAACGGTGATGCTGAGCGGAGAAACGAGAATCGAAGAAATAGCTGAGAAGTTTACAGCGCTCATTTCAAGTTTAAAGAAGACTTTTGACAGCGGAGCGAACACGACCAAAAATGCTAGACTGGCTGATCTGATGATTGAGATGTTCGTGGACATGCGCTACCAGGGTCAATCGTATGAGTTGACCATTCCCTTTACAGAACATCTGCACGCCGATTTTCACCAGGTCCATCGAAAAGTTTACGGTTTTGCCCGCGAAGAGCGGCCAGTTGAGCTGGTTAACCTACGGGTTCGGCTAGTACAGCGGACTTCACCGCTCATCCTACCCGAAAGCGCTCAGATTGAATCTGATCCGAGCCGGGCGTGGTTAGGTCGCCGGCCCGTCGTTGCCAGTCGAGAGCATGGTTTTCAGGAAGTCTCCTTCTACCGTGGTGAGGATCTATATTCAGGCAATCGTCTGGTTGGCCCGGCTGTGGTGCTGCGCAAGGATACCACGATTTTCTTAGGCGGCACCGATCTGGCAAATGTGGATCGCTTTGGAAACTTACTGATCGAGGTCGGCGAATGACGGCATCTGATCGCTTTGATCCAATTTTTTTGGAAATCTTTAAACACCTTGCTACAGCGATAGCTGAAGAAATGGGCGCAGTACTGCGAAAGTCCAGCTATTCTCCGAATATCAAGGAGCGTCGAGATTATTCCTGTGCAGTTTTCGATGCGCAGGGTGGGATGGTCGCTCAGGCTGCGCACATCCCGGTCCATCTAGGCTCGCTGCCTCTATCCGTCGCGGCTGCTGTGGATGCATTTCATCATTTGTCCCCTGGCGATTCGGTATTATTAAACGATCCGTTTCGTGGAGGAACGCACCTACCGGATATTACTTTGGTTACCCCAGTATTTGTGGAGAAGTCTGGTAAAACCGTCCTTGACGGAGAACAGTCTGGCGGCGAATTGGTTGGCTATGTCGCCAGCCGCGCCCACCATGCCGATGTGGGGGGGATGACGCCGGGCTCTATGCCGGTGGCGCGTGAGATTTTCCAGGAGGGCTTGATTATCCCGCCTGTGCGTTTGATCCGCCAGAGTCGTATCGAGGAGGATGTTTTGCATTTGATTCTGGCGAATGTGCGCACCCCAGAAGAGCGTTTTGGCGATCTTTTGGCGCAAATTGCCGCCAACGGTCGCGGCGCCGAGCGATTGGCAGATCTGATCGCCCGCTACGGCAAATCTGAAGTTGCTGACTCCATGAAAGCATTGCAGGCCTATTCCGAACGAATGACGCGCAGTTTGTTGGGCAGCTTACCCGATGGCCGCTATACTTTTGAAGATTGGATGGATGATGATGGCATCGGCGATGAACCGGTTGCGATCCGGGTGGCTGTCGAAATCCGGGGCGACCAGGCAATTGTCGATTTCACCGGTTCTTCGGAACAGTGCAAAGGCAGTATCAACGCGGTTTATGCGATCACTCTGTCTGCTGTCTATTACGTTTTTCGCTGTTTGTTAGGCCTGGATGTACCGAATAATGCTGGCTGCCTGGCGCCAATCCGCGTGGTTGCTCCGCCTGGTTCCATCGTCAATGCCCTGCATCCCGCGCCTGTGGCGGGTGGGAATGTCGAGACTTCTCAGCGAATTGTGGATGTGTTGTTCGGAGCACTTGCCAAAGCCTACCCCGCAGGGGTTCCAGCGGCCAGCCAGGGGAGCATGAATAATCTCACGATAGGTGGTTTCGATCAGCGCCGCCAGCGTTCGTTTACATATTACGAAACGATCGGCGGCGGGATGGGCGGGCGGCCAGGCTCGCCTGGGCCATCGGCACTGCATTCGCACATGACCAACACTTTGAATACCCCGGTGGAGGCCCTTGAATATGCCTATCCCCTGCGGGTGGTGTGTTATGCTGTGCGGCGCGGTTCGGGAGGGGCGGGTCAACAACCTGGAGGCGACGGTATCCGGCGTGATATTCAATTACTAGAGGATGCTCAGGCTACCATCTTGAGCGAGCGGCGCCGTTTCTCGCCTTATGGTACAGCCGGTGGAATGGCGGGAAAGACTGGGGAAAATGTGCTCATCCGCCAGGGGAAAGATATTATTTTACCTGGAAAAGGCAGCTTCGAGCTAAAAGCCGGTGATATCCTGAGCATTCGCACACCTGGCGGCGGCGGATATGGGACCGAACCTGGCGACCAGACCTAGGCGGTTTGATTTTTTGCGAGCATTTCGTACAAAAGCACCCCGGCGGCGACAGACAGGTTGAGCGATGTCGCCCGGCCGTGCATGGGGAGGCGGATCAAGTGATCGCAGATCCCACTTTGCGCTGAAGTTAGTCCGGCTCGCTCGCTGCCTAGGAGCAAGATGGCGGGGATCTGGAAGCTTGAAATTTCTCGGTAGTCGGTAGTGGCGTGAGCAGAGGTTCCATAGATAACATATCTATGGGCTGTTGCCCAATCGCTGAATTCGGCGAAGGAAGCAGCGGCCAAGGGGCGCCAGAAATGTGCGCCCATGGAAGCGCGCAGCGCGCTAGGATGGAAGGGATCAACCATACCTTCGCCAACATTGCTTGCTAATAGGAGCAGACCACTAGCGCCAACTGCATCGATTGTGCGCAGGATCGAACCGAGATTGCCTGGGTCTTGTGGATCCACCAGGGCTACACCCCAGGGGAAATTTGCGGGGTTAAAATCAGCAAGCTTGAAATTGGGCAGATGCAGGACTGCCAACAGACCTTGTGGGTTTTCTTTTTCGGCGAGTGAGGTGAAGATATCATCGCTGACTGGGTAGCATGGAACAGCTTGTGCGGTGAGTTCTTGGATTAGGTCATGCGCATAGGCGCTCTGTAAGCGGTCAGGGGCATACAGGAGATAGGCGATGTGAGCCTGGGCTTCGACGGCTTCGCCAACAGGACGGATGCCTTCGACTATAAAAAGCCCGCTTTCCTGGCGGGCTTTTCGTAAGCGCAGGGCGCGCGCTTGTTTGATTTTTGGGTTGCTGCGGCTGGAGATTAGTTCCATGAGGAGCGATCGTCAGGCTTTACTGGGAACCCAAGCCAGGATCGTGGTGCCTTCGTTAGGGAAGGAGGTAATTTCCACATCTCCGCCGACTTTGCGGGCGCGGACGTGCATGTTGGATAGTCCATGCCCTAGGGTAACGCTCATTTTGCTGATGTCAAAGCCCTGGCCATCATCGATGATTTCCAGCAGAACCCGGTCGCGGGTTTCCCACAGGTGTATATCGACCTGCTTGGCGTGGGCATGTTTGGCGATATTCGCCAACGCCTCCTGACAGATATGGAAAAGGGCAGTGGAGTTCAAGGCCGGAAAATCAACCATGCCATCTTCCGGACCGACCAGGTAGGCGTGCGTACCGGAATTCAGTTGAAATTCATCGACTAGACGCTGCAATCCCTGTTTAAGATCGTTCCCATTGAACTGTCGGGGGCGTAAATCAAGGATATAAGAGCGAATATCACGTATGGCGACGTTCAATGCTGCAATCGCTTGATCGATTTTCTGGCAGGCCAGGTTTGGATCTTCCAAGACTTCGACGCGGGCATAATCGAGTACCAGGCCAACCCCATAAATCGACTGGATAATGCCATCATGTAAATCCATCCCGATCCGTTCGCGCTCCTCTAGAACTGCCAGGCGGCGGGCTTGGCGATGCAAACTCGCATTTTCAATGTCGATGGCAGCCCAACTGGCGATAGCAGTTAGCAAATTCAATTCGCGGCTGGAGATGCAGCGCTCTCGACGAGTCGCCACGCTCATCACCCCTACGACGGTTCCACTGGCCAGTAAGGGAATGCAGGCGATACAGCGGAAACCGGCTGCCAGGACAGCCGGGCGCAAAAAATGCATTTCCTCGGCCGGGTTGGTACTAATCAGGGGTTTACCGAGTTCGGCAACTTTGCCAATAAAGCCCTCACCAATTCGGAATGAATCTCGATATGAAAATGGGTCGCTAAAAGAACCGCGATGGATAGCCAGGCGCAGCTCTTTATCATTATCCTCGCGCAAAAATATTTCGCCCGCTTCTACACCCAAGTAGGCCATTACCCCGTTGAGGGTTTTATCCAGGATTTCATCAACGTCAAGCGATCCCGCCAAAGCTGAGGCGACATCGTTGATCAGGGCCAGATCATCATTGCGTTGAGTGACATCTTCATCTCGTTCAATAATTTCACTGTATAAGCGGGCGTTGGTGATCGCAATTGCGGCATATGCAGCCAGCGTTTCGATCACGCGCTCGTCTTGTTCGGTGAATTCGTGATACCCATGTTTATCCGTCAGGTAGATCTGGCCAAGCATTTTCTTCCCGGAAAGGATGGGCACACCGAGAAATGAATGCATTCGGGGGTGGTGGGATGGAAAGCCAATACTGCGCGGATCGGCGCTGATTTCTGGAATGCGGATCGTGTGGCGTTCGCTGCGGAACAATCCCAAGAGCCCCTTACCCATCGGAGGGTGGCTCATTCGTTCGATTTCGGTCTGGCTCATCCCAACTGGGATGAAACGGATCAGAGCGCCATCATCATCTACCACCCCAAGCGCTGCGTAAGTTGCGCTGGCCAGTTCGCGCGCCATTTCCACGATGCGTTCGAGCACCACATCAAGCGATAAATTGCTTACCAATTCCAGGCTGACGCGATGCAAAGCGGCCAGCCGGTCCTCTAGCTGCTCACGAGTTAAAACGACCATCAATTATCCTCACCGATTTACAATTTTACTCGATTTTGTCTGTGTTTGATAGTTTTTGCGAGGCCGACCAGCTATACTAGTCCTGGTCGAATGGAGTAAACATGCCCGAACAACCTGGAGAGTCACGAATTTCTGGTTTTTATAACCTCTCTCTGGCAGAGAGGTTAAATAAGATAGCAGCGATAGGTCTGCTCACTGCTGATGAGCTTGAAGTTTTCGGTTCGTTAAGCGGGTTGTCGGTGGAGCAGGCAGATCACATGATAGAAAATGTGATTGGGGTGCATGCCCTACCGCTAGGAATCGCCGTAAACTTTGTTGTTAACGGTCGAGAAGTCCTCGTGCCAATGGCAATAGAAGAGCCTTCAGTGGTCGCCGGCGCTTCCTATATGGCCATGCTGGCGCGCTCAAGTGGCGGTTTTATTGCCCATACCAGCCCACCGGAAATGATTGGCCAGATCCAGATTTTAGACCTTAGCGATCCTTATAGCGCTCGCCTGGCTTTGCTCGAACAGCGCCAAGCCTTACTGGCAGATGCGGCCGAGATCGATCCGGTGCTTAAGCGACTTGGCGGTGGCCCGCGAGATCTGGAAGTGCGTTTGATCGAGGAATCGCCGATCGGACCCTTTCTCGTGCTTCATCTGATTTACGATGTGCGCGACGCAATGGGCGCAAACGCGGTTAACACCGCCGTCGAACGTCTGACGGAGAAAGTCGAAGCCATCACCGGAGGTCGGGTTCACCTGCGCATTCTGAGCAACCTGGCCGATCGTCGTTTGGGGCGGGCGCGCTGCACAATTGAGCTCTCCAGGCTGGCCTTTGGCAGGTTTTCTGGAGAGCAAGTGCGCGATGGGATTATTGCCGCCTGGGCGTTTGCTGCAGCCGACCCATACCGCGCCGCGACTCATAACAAGGGGATTATGAATGGCGTTGATGCAGTTGTCATCGCTACCGGCAATGATTGGCGCGCTATCGAAGCGGGGGCGCACGCTTATGCGGCTCGAACTGGACGTTATACAGCGCTGAGTACTTGGGGCAAAGACGCACGGGGCAACCTGGTAGGCACCCTCGAAATGCCGATGGCTGTGGGAATTGTTGGCGGAGCTACCCGGGTGCACCCCGGCGCTCGAGCGGCCTTGAAGCTGATGGGGGTCAGCAGCGCAAGTCAATTGGCAGAAATAATCGTTTCTGTCGGTTTGGCCCAGAACCTGGCTGCCTTACGAGCACTGGCTTCCGAAGGAATCCAAAAGGGCCATATGAGTTTACATGCGCGCCAGGTGGCCGCCGCAGCCGGGGCACAAGGCGAGCAGATTGAAAAATTGGCCGAGAGGCTCGTCGCTGAAAAAACTGTGCGGATCGACCGGGCAGAAGAAATCTTACGCGAATGGAACCGCTAAAGTTATTTAGAAAACTTACAAAGAACAGGCAAAGATATGAGCTTGAATGATCCCGAAAAATTGTTGCTAAAAACCGCCCGACCTGTTGGAATTTCTGGTTATGGGGCATATGTACCGCGCTATCGGTTACCGGCCAGTGAAGTTGCCAGGGTTTGGACCGGTGGCGAAGGCGGTCTACCTATCAAAGAAAAAGCCGTACCTGGGCTAGATGAAGATGTAGCCACCATGTCGATCGAGGCTTCACGCAATGCTATGAAACGCTCGGGGATCGATCCGCAGCAGATCCGGGCGGTATGGGTGGGCTCCGAATCGCATCCTTACGCAGTCAAACCGACCTCGACCCTGGTCGCAGAGGCGATTGGGGCAACGCCGCATATTCAAGCGGCGGATTTTGAATTTGCCTGCAAGGCTGGTACCGAAGCCATGGTGGCTTGTATGGGGGTTGTGGGTTCACAAATGGCCGATTACGCCCTGGGAATTGGGATGGATACCGCCCAGGGAAAGCCGGGGGATGCCCTGGAATATACCGCTGGGGCAGGTGGGGCGGCTTTTATCATTGGCCCGGCTGAGGATTCTCTGGCGGTAATTGAATATACCTATTCTTATGTTAGCGACACCCCAGATTTTTGGCGGCGGCAATACGCCAAATACCCAGAACACGGCCAGCGTTTCACTGGCGAGCCGGCTTACTTCAAGCATGTCAGCGAGGCTGGACAGGCATTATTGGATGCTTCTGGAACCACACCGGCAGATTATAAATGGGCGGTTTTTCACCAGCCAAACACCAAATTCCCTCAGCGAGTGGCGCAAATGTTGGGCTTCTCGAAGGAGCAAATTGCCCCTGGGCTGCTTGTGTCGGTGATCGGCAATACCTATGCTGGGGCGGCGATTATCGGTCTGACAGCGATCCTGGATATTGCGCAACCTGGCGAGCGGATCTTTATGGTCTCCTTTGGCTCTGGGGCTGGATCGGATGCTTTTTCTTTGACAGTTACGGACAGGATTGTCGAGCGACGGGATTTGGCCTTGCATACCCAGGATTATATCCGCCGGAGAACCCAAATCGATTACGCCACCTATGTCCGTTATCGTGGCAAGTTGACAATGAAGTAGGATTGCATCGCTCAGCCGCACGGGTTAGCAGGATGAGATTGGAGTTTTTTGAATGACGGATGTAATGATTGCGGGAATCGGACAGACCCTGGTGGGAGAACACTGGGACGTCTCGTTACGGAGCTTGGCCTTTGAGGCGATCGATTTAGCGCTGCAGGATGCAGCTGGTTTGCAGCCGCAGGCGCTTTATGTCGGCAATATGTTAGCGCCGCAACTTTCTCGGCAGGCGCATGTTGGGGCTTTGTTGGCCGATTATGCCCACTTAAATGGAATCGAAGCAGCAACGATTGAAGCCGGCGGCGCCTCCGGTGGGGCAGCTCTGCGAACCGGTTTTATGGCGATTGCATCAGGCCTGGTGGATATTGCCCTCGTGGTGGGCGTTGAGAAAATGACTGATACCATTGGCGGGGAGGTGGAAACCGCCCTGGCGACCTCGACAGATGGGGATTATGAAGCCGCCCATGGCATGACCCAAATCGGCCAGGCTGCCCTGCTTATGCGCCGCTACCTGTATGAATATGGCAACCCCCGCTCCAGTTTCGCTGGATTTGCGATCAGTGCTCATGCGAATGGCGTGACCAATCCCCAGGCAATGTATCGCAAGGCGATCAATAGTGAAGCCTACCAGAAAGCTCCCTTGGTGAGCGACCCGGTGAATATGTTTGATGTTGCCCCAAATGCCGATGGCGCGGCGGCAGTGCTCTTGGTCCGCTCCGACCTGCTTCCGGCGAGCTACCCGGGTCCTTTGGTGCGGATTGCTGCTTCCAGCCTGGCGACAGATACGCTTGGACTGCACGACCGACCAAATCCGCTGGATTTTTCGGCAGCGCGCCTGTCTATTGAACAGGCATGTCAAAAGGCTCGGGTGACGCCTCTCCAGGTCGATCTGTTTGAATTATTTGATTCTTCGACAATTTTTACAGTGCTTTCATTAGAAGCCGCGGGTTTTGCCGCACGTGGGGAGGGCTGGAAACTTGCTCAAAGCAATTGTATCGGAATAACCGGTTCTTTGCCAATCAGCACAATGGGCGGCTTAAAAGCGCGCGGCAATCCTGGCGGAGCTACGGGCGTTTACCAGGCAGTGGAAGCGGTAATTCAGCTACGTGGTCAGGCAGGAAAGAACCAGGTACCCGAAGCCAGGCGTGCGCTGATCCAAAGCCTGGGTGGGCCAGCTTCGACAGCCGTTACCCATATCTTTGAACTGGCCTGATAGGTTTTGAGAGCGTTTCTGAGTGTTCTCAAAAAAAACATTCCTCAGGATGATAGTTCTTGATAGGCTGAGATCATAGAATCAGGTATATCGCTTAATACGATTGGTAGTTGTTTTTATCTTAAATATTCTGGAGTATAAAAATGGAAATTCCACGACATTGGCGAATTCGAAAAGAACGCTACAGCATGGTTGGCGGCGCCTGCCCCAATTGTGAAACCAAGATGTTTCCCGTGCGCAGCATATGCCCTACATGTGGGCACGGCGCACATTCTTTTGACTTTAACAGCCAGGAAACCCAGCTTGCCCAGGCTGTAATCATCCCGAACCCTGTCCGGATCGAACGATAAGGCTAAGAGCTTAACGATTATGGAACTGTCACGCCACTGGCGGCTGCGCCAGCAGCGCTATGCCCTAATTGGCGAAGTTTGCCCGCACTGCAATGGTAAAATCTTTCCCCCGCGGGATGTCTGCCCGGAATGTGGTAAGGAAGCCAAGAATATTTACCAGTTCAGTGGACTTGGTGAGGTGTATTCATTTACCACGATTTATGAGCCTCCGGCGGGGTATGAAGATAATGCCCCTTATACCGTCGCCTTGATCAAGCTGGAAGAAGGCCCATTGGTGACAGCTCAACTCACCGACCTGGGCGAGGAGCCAGTGGAAATTGGCATGCCTGTGGAAATGGTCACTCGCCGTCTGCGCCAGGATGGCGATGAACGTGGGATCATTGTCTATGGGTATAAGTTCCGACCCGTTGGACTTGGTATCGCCAAATAGGAAAATTACTCTGTACATTAAGAAAACCTTCCTATAAATCGAGGGGCAGACTATAAATTCAATGCCCAACCATCAAGATGCCACGCCTCTCTGTTTAGGGAGGCGTTTTTATTCCGTAATACCGTGAAATTCCCCTACCCAATAGCGGAATTTCACGGTATTAAACCAGTGTGATTAACCGCACTCATCTCAGGCAAGACGTCCAAAAGAAACTCGATGCCAAGGGTAAAAAAGGGCAACATCGGGTTGTCAAAAACGGCGCATGCTCGCTGAAAGTCATGACAAACGCTTTGACGACAATAAAGCGGCCCCGACGGGGTACGAGTGGTCTGGATTGGTTGGCAACCCATCAAAAGTAGAAGTGCATTACACTCAAATAAAGGCCAGCTTGGTGAATGTAGCGGTCAGTGCCGGATAGAGTTCCCGGTAAACCGGGTAGCCCCAGCGATACGCTTTCACTTGCTCCACATCGGGAACGGTCTGCCCTGTGACCATGATCGCCGTTTCGCAGGCCGCTTCCACGCTGGGATATTGTCCCGCGCCGACAGCTGCCAGCAGCGCCGCACCGTAGGCCGCGCCCTCGGTGGTGTTGACCGTCACCAGTTCGGCTTCGAGCACCGAAGCCAAAATCTGTCGCCAGAGGGCGCTCTTGGTGCCGCCACCCGAGGCCCGCACCTGGGTAATCTCACCCAAACCGGCATGCTGGATCAGCGTAAAGCTGTCTTTCAGCCCGTAGGCCACGCCTTCCAGCACGGCGCGGGTCAGGTGGCCGCGCCCGTGACGAACGGTCAGCCCGATGAAGGCCCCGCGCGCCAGCGGGTCGGGGTGCGGGGTCCGCTCGCCGCTCAGGTAGGGCAGGAATTGCAAGCCTTCGCTCCCCGCCGGAACAGATTCAGCTTCCCTGACCAGGTCATCGAAACTGACACCCGGCGCGAGCGTGTCCCGATACCACTGCAAAGACCCCGCCGCCGAGAGCATCACGCCCATGAAATGCCACATCCCCGGCACGGCATGGCAGAAGGCGTGCAGGCGTCCTTCCGGTTCGACCAGCGCCGAGGGTGTTGTGGCAAAAACCACACCGCTGGTGCCCACCGTCAGCCCAACAATGCCGGGCGTGACCACGCCCATCCCAACTGCGCCGGCGGCCTGGTCGCCGCCGCCCGCCATGACGGGGGTACCCGCTTTCAAACCTGTGGCGGCGGCTGCTGCCGGAGTCACGGCTCCGGTCACTTGCGGCCCTTCGTAAAGCGGCGGCATCCAGGCGCGGGGAATTTCGAGGGCAGAGAGCACTTCGTCGCTCCAGTTACGCCGCTTCAAGTCCATCAGCACGGTTCCGGCACCGTCAGCGACATCCATGGCGAAATTGCCCGTCAGATTGTAGCGAACAAAATCCTTCGGTAATAAAATATGCGCGGCCCTGGCGTAAATTTCCGGCTCGTTTTCCTTGACCCACAGGATTTTGGGCGCGGTGAAACCGGTCAGGGCCACGTTGCCCGTGATTTGGATAAATATCTCTTTGCCAATCCGCCGATGGATTTCGTCGCACTGGCTCTGGGTGCGCTGGTCGTTCCATAGGATGGATGGGCGGAGGACGTTGCCTGCTTCATCGAGCAATACCAGCCCGTGCATTTGCCCTGTCAAACCGACCCCGCCGATTTGGGCGGGATTCACGCCTGATTTTTGCAGAACAGCGCGGATTGATTTCTGCGCACCTTCCCACCACAGGTCGGGGTGCTGTTCGCTCCACAGTGGGCGGGGCGTCTCGAAGGGATAGATGGTGGACGAGACCGCGATCACCTGCCCGGCGGGGTCGATCAGCAGGGCTTTGGTGGCGGTGGTGGAGACGTCGATGCCGAGGAAGTACATATTCCCTCACGTGTATGGGCGGGCCATCGGCTCACCCCTACCAAATTACCGGACACCGGTGAGAATATCAATCGTCAGCTGGTCGAGCCGCTCGTATTTCAGGCCGCGCTGGGCAATGGCGGCGCGGTCGAAGGGCTGGGCTTTGAGCGCGGCGGCTTTCTCGGGGGAGTATTTGCCAAAATAGGCGGCCATGCGCGCCATCGTCGGCGTTGATTTCGGCCAAAATCGACTGGACTTCGGGGTCGGCGTTGAATTGGGCGGCTTTTTCTTTCAGGATGAGATAGGTGCGCATACAGCCGCGCGCGAAATCCTTGACGCCTTCGTAATCTTCGGTGCGGTAGGCGTGTGCGTCGAAGTGGCGTGAGCCAGCATATTCAACATCTTCGAGGAATTTGACCAGGTAGAAGGCGGCTTTCAGATCGCGAGAGCCGAAGCGCAAATCCTGATCGTAGCGACCAGGGTACTGGTCGTTCAGGTCAATGTGGAAGAGTTTGCCCGCTTCCCAGGCCTGGGCGACGCCGTGCATGAAGTTGATGCCCGCCATGTGCTCGTGGGCCACTTCGGGGTTGACGCCGACCATTTCGGGGTGGTCGAGGGTGTCGATGAAGGCCAGCATGTGTCCGGTGGTGGGGTTGTAGATGTCGCCACGCGGTTCGTTCGGTTTGGCTTCCAGGGCAAATTTCAGGTCATATTTTTGGTCGAGGGCATATTCGCACAAGAAATTCATCGCGCCGCGCGATGCGCTTGATGGATTCGACAGCGCTTTTGCTGGAATCGGTCTCCGTGCCTTCGCGCCCGCCCCAGAAAACGTAGATTTTCGCGCCAAATTCGACGCCCAGGTCAATGGCTTTCATCGTTTTTTGCAGGGCATAGGCGCGGACTTTGGGGTCGTTGCTGGTGAACGCGCCGTCTTTGAAAATCGGGTCGCTGAACAGGTTGGTGGTCGCCATCGGGACGACGAGGCCGGTATCGGCCAGGGCCTTGCGGAAGTCTTTTTTGATGGATTCGGCTTCGGCGGGAGTGGCGTCGATCGGGAATCAGGTCATTGTCGTGGAAGTTGACGCCGTACGCGCCGACTTCGCCGAGCAGGTAGACCAGTTCAGCCGGGGTCTTGTGCGGGCGCACCGCAGACCCGAATGGGTCTGCGCCACGGTTGCCGACCGTCCACAGGCCGAAGGTGAATTTGTGTTCGGGGAATGGTAAATATGTTGGCATCCGTTTTCTCCTAAATCATAGTAAATGGCATCGTTCTAATCTAACAGCCACGCAAATCATTGCTTCGGCCCATGCACCCCCAACGTGTGCATATTCCGGTGAAAACGATCAGTAAATCTGGATGATGCCGATCATTCAGACCGATCATGTCAATCAGCCTGAAGATTGCGAACGGATCAACGGTTAGAGGAGAGCTGGTTGGATAAGCAATCATACCGCTAATCATCATGGTTGATCAAGGGGGAATGAACTTTTCGCATGGATAAATTCGCTTGTGCAATTAACCAGTGAAAATTGATACGGGATTGAACCAAATATTTACTATTTGTAGAAGGCATCTGCCCGGTGATTGTTGCATTACCCCGGGCAGATGCCATTTTACATTTTCCTACGCCGATGTCTAGCGCAAACCGATGTAGACATCGTAGGTCCGAAACCTTACCTCCGGCAGTGGTGAAGTTACCTCTGGTATAAAGATTGCCGCTGTTGTCAACCGCCAGGGCATTCGCGGTGTTGTTAATGCCACTCCCGAGCGCAGCCCAGCTGCTGCCATTCCATTTGTCGACAAAATTAACAATCTCGCCCCCAGCAGTGCCGAGGCTGCCACCGGCATACAGATTGCGGCTGCTGTCAAACGCCAGGGCAATCACGGTGCTGCTCGTGCCGGCCAGAGTAAACCGATCGTCCCAATTTTCATCGCCGGGGGCAGTTTGGGCTACCGAAATGGTTCCCAGCCCACCGAGGGCATTGAGGAATATTGCGAGGATCATTGTGATGCTCAGCACCGCTTGACGTTTGCTTCTATGTTTCTGATGAATAACCTGGTTCAATCCTGCTAATGGAATTGAAGGAGTCAACCGCGCATCGGCGCGGTGTTAACGAGGAATACGTTAAATTTCTTGCAGAGTTGGTTTTCTTTCGTATAAGGGTTCATTATTAATCAGGCAAATCCTGAAAGACTCGTTTCATTTTCCGAGCGTACTCATGAAAAGCCGTCCGTCCTTTGGTGGTCAGCCGCAGGGTGGTGTTCGGTCGCCGGCCTTTGAAGATCTTGTCGACTTCGATATAACCGGCTTCCTCCAACTTACTCATGTGAGCCGACAGATTGCCCCAGGTGAGGTTGGTCTGGTTCATTAGAAAGGTGAAATCGGCGCTTTCGATGACATAGAGCAAAGCCATTACCGCCAGTCGCGCGGGCTCGTGTACCAACCGGTCCAGATCGGCCAATTCCGAGAGATCAGGACTGCCGGGGCCCTTACTCATAGGAAGTTTCCTTCTTCTGCAACGGGTAGGTCTTTAGAAATCGTATGAAGAGGGCCAATCCGGGCAGGATAATCAAACCCCCGATCAAGATTGGGTAGCCAGGCTGATTGAGGTAGATCATCAGGAATACTGCCAGCGCCATCAAAATGGAGATGTAATAACCGCGTGGGAAATCCGAGAAAAATGTGCTCACGATCATGCTTGTCCCGACTATGAGCGATGCAATGGCAGCGACAACCAGCAGGGTTGAACTGCGCTCATTTATATAATTGTTCAACTTTGAGCTTACGTCAGGGTTCAACCACCCAAGGCTGGTTAATCCGACCAGGCCAACCTGGACCAGGACGAACAACCCCAGGATGATCGCCAGTGTTCTCTTTTTCTGTTTGCGCACAGCACCGAACCGCACCTGTCCCATGCGCGGCAAAGTGATGTACTTCTTGCCTGCCCAGAAAAGGCTGGAGGACAGAGAGATTAGCAACGTTGACAGGATGATATTCATCGGGCTGTATCCTGTTGCTGGACGGTAGATAAAGATGGACATGCACACCACGATCAGGCCGTAGTGCATATCCAACAGGCCATCCTGGTAGGTGAAGCGGAAGGCCTTGCGTTCGATTTCTTTGAGATCAAGTTGGCTAGACATTAGTGCCTCCTTATTGTGATACAAATAACTTTGTATCGCAAAGTTATTTGTATAATACAAAATTATATTCTTTTTGTCAAGAGGCAAAATCATCAAAGACCAGCACACCGGGTGGGCCACTAGCGGCTAATTAACCATTAGCCCGCAACCTTTCGTGTTCCCTCTAAAAAGATACTCTCGATAACTAAAGTGATCGATGGCATCGTCGAAGTTGTCTCCGAAGGCCATTGGAAACGGTTTACACCCTAATTGGCGTGTGATTACTATTTCGTTCTTTCGCACCAAACGAACGAGGAGCGGCGCAAGGTGCGAATGGCGGAGTATCATCCATTTAACCGACGACCACGGTGCAGCGCGGGGCTGCGTCATGCACGTCGACATGGGTGCCGCCTCCATTGCTTTGTATGACCGCCAGCCTTGCCAATTCGAAGTATACTTTGAACGGCGATAGCGCGTGATGGTTTCTTACCTGAAAAAGGATAGCCTGCCATACTGATCGGGTGCACCTGATTGGCGGAATTCTGCGACATTTTCGAGCATTTTCTACGCTTCGGGTTTTTTCTGCTCCCAAGCAGAGTCCATGCCCGCCAGCAGGTTACGCAGGACCTTGGGCGGCGTGACTATAGGATACATCAAAAATGAGGTACTTGTAAAATGACTGACATTCCTCTTGTTTGGCATTACGGCTTGATGGCAGAACGCTGGGCAGAATTCAATCATGAAGCCCGTGAAATGCCATACTTCCTTAGCAAAATCGAGCAGTACGGGCAACCTGTTCTCGACTTAGCATGTGGAACTGGACGTGTTCTCCTGCCATTATTGGAGAAGGGAATTGACATTGATGGCTGTGATATCTCTGAAGATATGCTGAAATTCTGCCGCCAAAAGGCAAAACGATATGGTTTCAATCCAAACCTTTTCCTGTCTTCAATGCATACTTTTGACATTCCTCGTAAATACAAACTAATCTACATTTGTGACTTGTTTGGTTTGAGTGGTAGCAGAGAGAATGACCTCGAAACACTCAAACGTTGCCACTCGCATTTGGAAGATGGTGGAGCATTGGTCGTCAACATTCAGGCGGATTATTCAGACCCAGATTGGTGGCGAATGTGGCTGAGTGAAAAGCGCAATTCGCTGCCCCAACCGTGGCCAGAAAAAAGTGCTGGACGGATTGCATCTGATGGGAGTGAGCACTTCGGCCAGTTCCGTCTCATAGCATTTGATCCAATGGAACAAAGTTATATTCGTGAAGTTCATCTGGAAAAGTGGGTTGAAGGAAAACTAGAGAAATCTGAGGAATACACTCTGCGTGGCAATATCTATTTTAAAAACGAGTTGTTACTCATGTTGAAAATCGCGGGTTTTCACGAAATTTCGGTATGTGGTGATTACAAAGAAGAGATCGCAACTGCCGACCATGAAGAACTGGTCTTCACTGCCATTAAATAAAGTTCAGGTTTCTCCGCCCAATACATTGTGCACCCGAGGTTGAGGATTCTGCAGCTTTTTCAAGCATTTTCCTCGCTACGAGTTCTTTCACCTGCCAATGTAAATCCACACCTGCCCCTGCGCCGGTAGCGCTTGCTGTGCTGTAATTGACAATGACACTAAATCTGGTTTTATTGGTAAGCAAGTGTTTTGGTGGGTTGGTAACTATGATCCGACGAACAGTACGGTGACCAGCCAGCCGTAGACCAGGTCACAGACGTATCGATTGATGGACAACCAGCAAAGAGAGTATTGGGACATTATCTGGGAGCCATAGGGGACATGGGGTATCAGCAATATCTGAAGTACATTATTCAAAAGGGAGATATGTTTTATACGTTCACCCTCTTTGCGGTAAATGCCCTCGGTGTACCATCAAGTATGATGATTGAAACGCTACCACTCGGCGAGAACGATCTTAGACTATTTGAACGAATGATGGCTACTATGGAATTCAAATAGTGAATAAGACCCTGTATAAGCCACCGTCTAACAAAGTGTGGTGTGTCCTGAAAAGTCATCGATTGCTTGCCGGTGAAAGTTCAGTCCTGGTAAGGATCAGGCCGCCAGTTAGCAGGCAGCCGATGTAGCCGGATGACTGACTGTGGCGAAGGTGATAAAAGCGGTGAAGAACCTGAATAGCAGCCGCGAAGAACTCTCCGGTGTTTTGAGCAAGCGAGGTTGTGAAAGCAGGCGATGGAACAGGATTGGTCGTATATTAGGCTCAAAATGTAGAAGAACATCGTCGTAAACTTGCCAAAGGCATATTAATGATCTCTAATTCGGACAATTTCTATCTTGACATTCTAGAATAAATATTCTAAGATATAGCCTCCCCCACTCATCACGGGTGGATCAAAACTTGGCTCCAATAACGATTACCCACGACAAGGAGATTTCTATGAGCCCGAAGGAAGACACGCAGAAGTCTGCGAAAAGCGCCACCGCCCCCGGCAAAAATGAGCAGGGATTCACGGCTGAGGAGCGGGCTGCGATGAAGGAGCGCGCCAAAGAGCTGAAGGCGGCCGCGCGCGCAGATCAGGACAAGGTGGAAGGGGAGAACGCCGTACTCGCGAAGATCGCCGAGATGTCGGAACCGGATCGCTCCATGGCCGAGCGGCTCCATGTGATCATCAAAGCCAGCGCGCCAGGGCTCTGGCCGAGAACCTGGTACGGGATGCCTGCATATGCTAAGGACGGCAAGGTCGTCTGCTTCTTTCAAGGCGCGCAAAAGTTCAATACGAGGTACGCTACGTTAGGCTTTAGCGATACGGCGAACCTCGACGAAGGCGCCTTGTGGCCGACATCTTTCGCGTTGACTGAGTTAACCGCCGTCGAAGAGGCAAAGATTGCCGCCCTCGTGAAGAAAGCGGTGAGCTGAGGTTCAATCGCACGTGTAAGAGACCCAGCGGTAATATCATCGGGCATAATCAGTAGCTGTTAGCACGCCAACGACAAATATACACTTTACTCGTGCGCGCTGTGTGGTAGTGCAGGCATATTGACAGGAACTCTTACCTGCCCAATAAAGTGTACAGCTCGCAGTGGGGAAGGTCGTTTCGCGTTGGGTGGCATTTTGAGCATTATTCTACGCATCAGCCTTTTTCGATGCGGACAGAGGTTGGCGAATACGTGGTAACATATTCGCACTTTCACCCATCGGAGTTGTCAGAAGCAAGATCCAACCATGAATGATCCCATTTCAGTAAACCAACCACGCCTGGCGATGATCACGGGTGGGAACAGCGGCATTGGATTCGCCACTGCCACTAAACTCGCCGCAAGAGGGTTTCACGTCATCCTGGCTTCACGCAACCAGGTGTCCAGTGAACAGGCAATCAGCCGAATACGCGCCGGCAATCCGAACGCTATCATCGAGTCCATCCCACTCGATCTGGCCTCCTTCGCCGCGGTGCGGCAGTGCGTAGCTGCGTTTCAGGGGAAGGGCTATCCGCTGCACATTTTGATCAACAACGCGGGTGGATCAATCCAAGGCAAGCAAGCCAGGTTTACTACCGACGGATTCGAGTTGACGCTCGGCACAAATCACCTCGGGCATTTTTTACTCACTAATTTGCTCCTGGAAGATCTTAAAAAATCCGCCCCGGCGCGAGTGATTACGGTATCCTCGCAGCTCCACATTCCTGGATATGCGGGACCCCCACCGCCGGATTTCGATTACGATAACCTGAAGGGAGAAAAGTATTACGACGCGAAGACCTTCTACCGGAACTCAAAGCTGGCTAATATGTGGTTCACGTATGAACTTCAGCGCCGGCTAATGGGGACAGGAGTGACATCGAACGCGGTTTGTCCAGGCTTCGTGCCGGCCGCGATCGCCGGCCACCAGACGTCATTCATCAAACGCTTCATGTATGAGCAAATCTTAGCCCGCATGCCTTTTGCGCGTTCGCTGGAGCAGGCTTCAGACTCGTATTTAATTGCCGCCACTGACCCTCAGTATGAAGAGATCGGTGGTAGGTTTATTGTTGATGGCAAAGAGAGACTCTCAAGCGATGATTCTTATGACGAACAAAAGGCGCGGCGTTTGTGGGATGCAAGTTGGATCTGGTGTGGTCTGGGATGAATCGGCAAGAGCCACACCCTGATGCAGCACGCCTTTCGGCGTGATCTCCAAGAAACAGCCTTGCCTTGGTAAGGGAGTGATTCAATTACCCTTGAGCAAGTTATAAACTTACCGCAAATGTTTGATGAATTACTTATCAGGCGATTCTTACTGAGCGCAATATCGAAAGAGGTGAGTTATGGATAGTAATCGTCGTATCAATTCGATTGATGAGTATATTTCTGATTTCCCAGCAGAAGTACAAAAATTACTCGAAGAAGTTCGGGTGGTTATTAAAGCTGCTGCACCTGAGGCTATTGAAAAAATTAGTTATCAAATGCCTACCTTCTATCTGAAAGGCAATTTGGTCCATTTTGCTGCCCATACGAATCATATCGGATTTTATCCAGCGCCATCGGGTATCGAGAAATTCAAAAATGAGCTTTCTGCTTATGAATATTCAAAAGGCGCGGTAAGATTTCCGATGGATCAGCCAATTCCTTTGGATTTAATTAGAAATATTGTTCTATTTAGGGTACAAGAAAATTTGGAGAAAGCGGCAGCGAAAAAGAAGAATTAAATCAAATTCATGCCTTACCTCAGAAGGATCCAACGGTTGGAAAGGTCTTCGAATACATCTCCTCTTGACAGGGGCTAATGATGGTTGAAATTATTGATTTGAGTCAGGAAATCTTCTCCGGTATGCCGGTGTTTTCTGGCCTTCCGGAAGTTGAGATCAAAGTATACAGTTCTCATGAACAGTGGGATGGCATCACCGATAGTGAGGTGGTTTCGCCCGCCGTAAACCGGCTGGTATTGGGTGAACATACAGGGACCCACGTCGATGCGATCAATCATATGGCGCGGGAGTACCGGGGACAATCGATCGAAACGATGGCGTTGAAGATGTTCTATACCGAGGGAATTTGTTTGGACCTGTCTGAGAAAGGTCTGCATGAGTTAATTGAACCAGTCGATTTAGAACGCGCCCTCTCCACGACCGGTTTCGAAATAAAGCCAGGGGATACCATTCTCCTGCATACGGATCATTATCGGCGCACATTTGGGACAGGTGATTGGTACGACGGGCCAGGGATTAGCGCTGGAGCGGCGCGGTGGTTAGGGGAGCAGGAGATCGCTGCGTTTGGCGTCGAAACGATGTCGCCGGGTGTGCGCCACATTTCGAATAAGGAGGTTCATCGAATTTGCGGGGAATTGGGTTTTACGCATTATGAGAATTTAATGAACCTGCACTTACTTATCGGCCGGGAGCGTTTTCGCTTTATAGGTCTGCCGCTGAAGATACGTGGGGGAACCGGTTCGCCTGTGCGAGCAATTGCGGTTTTCGAGGGGTAAAATTGAAGTGACGTGGCACCGCCATCCAGGTGATGCGGGGCGTACATGCAGGTGTGTCCGTACGAGTCGGAGGAATTATTATGAACATGAAAAATCATATTCTATTAGCGCTGGGAGAGGTTTTCGAGCAATGGAACGAACTGCTTGCCGGCATGAGCACCGCGCAAGCCATTGCTCCAGATTTGCCTTCCCATTGGTCGATCAAGGATACGGTGGCTCATTTGATGGCCTGGCAGGTGCGCTCGATCGCTCGGTTGGAAGCCGCCCTGTATAATCGGGAACCTGAATTTCCCGTTTGGTCTGCAGTACTAGATCCAGAAGCCGAGGGTGATACGGATCCGGTCAACGCCTGGATCTATGAATACTATCGGGATCAACCCTGGTCAGCGGTCTATCAAAACTGGAGCGAAGGATTTCGACGATTTCTGGAGGCTGCGAATGGAATCTCTGAAAGAGACCTGCTGGACGGTAATCGATACGCATGGTTAAGTGGGTATCCCCTCGCTGTTTTCCTCCTGGGTTCTTACGATCATCATCAAGAACATCTTGAAAAACTGCAAGACTGGCTGCGAGAGAATCGGAGCGAGGATCTCTCGTGAGCGAAATTGACCATGGCTTTCAATTTAAACAAGAATGCAGACGGCAATAAGAGATTTTGAACCTTGATCCACGTGCACCCAACCAGCCCGTTGACATTTCGATACTACGAAACAGAACGCGATCTACTGCAGATGCAGGCTTTGCTGATGGAAGCACGTCTGCGGACCAATGATTGGCGTTACCCACACATCGGCGATTTGCTTTTTGGATTCTTCATGGTGGCTTGCCACTTGAATCCGCAAGAACACATTTGTTTATGGCACGACGATGAACGATTAGTTGGCTATGCCGTATTGAGTGAAGATCCATCTTATGACTGGCAAGTGTTGCCGGATTATGAGCGGTACGGAATCGCAGTGGAAGCGATCACCTGGGCAGAAAGGCGATTGACTGAACTCCGTAAGTGCGATCCTCAACGGTGGGGCGGTGATATCGTGTCAGGAGCCCGGCAGGACAATCAAGATCGAATTGCTTTCCTGGAGCAGAATGGTTTTCAACTCGGCGGCGAGTTTTCCGAAGTGAATATGATTTGCTTGTTGGATAAGTTGATACCCATCGCAGTGCTGCCCGCCTCTTGCCAGATTCGGACCATGGCTGAAATTGGGGATATTTCAAACCGAGCTGAAGCCCAACGAGTGGTCTGGCATCCGTGGACCGTTGGAAATGTCAGCAACGACGATTACGCGTACTTCATGCGGCTGCCCGGCTACGATCGAGAGCTGGATGTGGTCGCCATCGCACCCGATGGCATCATCGCCTCCTACGTGAATGGTTGGATTGACCCGGTCAACCGGATCGGTGATTTTGGACCGGTTGGGGCGCGCCCGGCTTACCGCCGGCAAGGATTGACACGGGCAGTGCTGCTCGAATGTTTGCGTCGAATGCAGGCGCGTGGGATGGATCGGGTGTGTGTCTCTACAGGTGTTTCGAACCTTTCCGCAATCCGACTCTATGAATCAGTGGGGTTTAAGGTTGTGACCAAATATCTGGAATACGTGAAAACAGGATGTAAGGTTGGATAAGAAGTGATCCTCATAGCTTAGAAGTTTTTATGGCGAATGAAGGGTGTGAACTGATTGAATTATTCGGTTCTTATTAACAAAAGAATTTGGACAATGTATGGTATATTAATTTTATAAAGCTGCAGAATGGTATTACCCAGTTGATTATCGGTTTACATTGATAAAAATGAGGAGTTCAAGGATATGTTAAAAATTACCCCTTTTTTGTGGTTCAATAATCAGGCTGAAGAAGCCATGTTGTTTTACACGTCTATTTTTAAGAACTCCAAGATAGGGCAGGTTACTAGGTTGGAGGATGCCGGACCGGATTTAAACGAAACGGTGATCTCTGCAACCTTCGAGCTCGAAGGGCAAGAAATTATGGCATTAAATGGTGGTCCACAATTCACTTTTTCGGAGGCGATATCTTTCTTTGTAAGCTGCACTACCCAGGAAGAAGTCGATGAGTTGTGGGAGAAGCTCACCGAAGGCGGTGAAGAAGTCCAATGTGGGTGGCTAAAAGATAAGTTTGGCCTGACATGGCAGATTGTTCCTACCGTTCTGGGCGAGCTGCTGGCAGATAAGGATCCTGAGAAATCGCAAAGTGTCATGAAAGCGATGCTTCAGATGAAAAAAATAGACATAGCCGGTTTGAAGCGAGCTTACGAACAGGGTGCTTAGAGGTATTGGTTTGTATTGCATTCGACATGAAATTGATCGACGCTAACTTTGATTTCGAGGCGCTCTCCAATTGGAGGGCGCTTTAAAAAATGGGTAGAAACTGATGTTGATCCCGTCTATCTAGACAGTCTATCAAGAGTGAATCCATGATGACGTCTGTTCCATTGTATATAGAAGACCAACCTGCTGCACACGATATCCAATTCCTTGAGGAACAAATCAACCGGTACAATATGATGCGGACCGGAGCCTTTGACGGTCGAGCTCTAGCAATCTTTGTGCGGAACGAACAATACGAGATCGTCGCCGGGATTTCCGGATACACTTGGGCTGGGATGTGTGAAATTGAGTTCTTATGGGTCCGGGAGGATTTGCAAGGTCAGGGTTATGGCGGGCAATTGCTGCAAACCGCTGAGCAGGAAGCGCGAAATCGCGGTTGTTCGATAATGATACTAGGGAGCTATAGCTTTCAAGCCCCCGATTTTTATTTGCAGCATGGTTACGAGCTTGTCGGGCGGGTCGAAAATTGCCCGCCAAACCACACAAACTATTATTTCAAAAAAATCGCTCTGAAAAACAATGAAGAAAACCCAGCTTATCGAAATACTTGAGCAGGCCTGGATGGATTTGGCGGAGTCGTTCAACGGATTGTCCGCTGAACAATTGCAGCAGCCAGGCGTTGTCGAAGATTGGTCAGTAAAGGACATCCTCGCCCATGTGACCTGGTGGGAGGAGGAGGCACTGAAGCATCTCCCATTTATCTTACAAGGCGGGCGCCCGCCGCGCTATTCTGTCTTGTATGGCGGTATCGATGCCTTTAATGCACAAATGACCGAAAGGAAACGTGCCCTTTCACTTGCTGAGGTTTTAACAGAATTGGATGAGACCCATTCCAGGTTGGTTGAATATGTTCATAGCGTTCCAGAAGAGCAGTTTACCTCAGAAACGCGCTTTCGGCGCCGTTTGCGCCTCGACACGTACAGCCATTACCCGATACATACTCTAGCGATCCGCAATTGGCGGCAGGGACAGGGTTAATCGGATAAGACGAAACCTTTCATTCCATGCTTGAAAAACCAGCAATCCAAGACCAAAGTATTATCCATTGCGTGCAAGATGGCTATGGTGTAAACATTTCCCATTTGACATTCCTGCCTATCGGGGCAGATCAAAACACCGCCGTTTATCGCGGCCTGTCCGAAAATGGTACACAATACTTTGTGAAATTGCGCAGCGGTCGCTTTGATCCGCTTTCGGTGATGCTCCCAAAATATTTAGTCGAGAATGGCCTCACCCAAGTCATTGCCCCTTTAGAGACCAAAATAGGGAGTCTCTGGGTGACGATGAATGCTTATACTGTAATTCTCTATCCATACGTGGATGGCAACAATGGATATGAAATTGATTTGTCAGAACGGCAGTGGGGTGATTTTGGAAAAGCCCTTAAAAGGATTCACTCGCTCGAACTGCCCCTTGAATTAAACGAGCGCCTCCGCCGGGAGACGTATTCTTCGGAGTGGCGCGAACTTGTACTGACTTTCCTTGCGCAAGTGGATGACGTTTTTGATGATCCTATATCAGCCAAATTAGCCGCATTTTTGAAAGACAGGCGTGCCGAAATTCTCGATATCCTTGGACGGGCAGAAAAATACGCCCAAATACTTCAGACCAAATCTCTAGAATTTGTTCTCTGTCATTCTGATGTTCACGCCGGCAATATCCTGATCGATGGCAAAGGCGCATTTTACATCGTTGATTGGGATGACCCTATCCTGGCGCCCAAAGAACGGGATCTGATGTTTATCGGTGGCGGCCAGGGGTTCACGGGGCATACGATTCAAGACGAAGCGCTCTTCTTCTATCGGACCTACGGTCAGGTGGAGATTAATCTAATCGCCCTGGCATATTACCGGTACGAACGGGTCATCGAAGATATTGCAGCCTTCTGCCAGGAAATATTCTTAACCCTTGGGAGCGGCGAGGATCGCAACCAGGCCTATCATTATTTAACATCCAGTTTTTTGCCTGGCGGCGCCATCGAGATAGCAATTCAATCTGATCCCTGGTATACAGGAGAGTTGGATAACCTACGGATTTGATGCGCCGCGTGAATAAGACGCTTTCCTGAGAAACCCTTTTTAGCGTTTTTACTTTATGCCAGGGAAATGCAGCAATAGCTCATGCAGTGCGCCGCCAACGAAAGTGCCGGTCTAGTTCTGAGGTGTAGGCTCTACCGACGAAATCACGATTTTCTACCAGCCATTCGGTAAATTTAGTATGCCCGTTTGGGTTTTGCTGCGAAGTTAATTTGTTGCCCATCAACCCCTTTAACTCGTCCGAGGTTAAAACAACATCCTTGACGAACAGCCCAATGAGATTGCCTAAAAAGATGCCCAGGCGCGGCGAGAGATGCACCAGGCGAACCTTCCGTTCCAGGTTCGCAGCTATTAGAGCTAAGAATTCTTGATAGGTGAAGGTTTCTGGCCCGATGGCATCTATCCGATTTGAACCTATCTGGTTGGCTTGAGCGATGGCAATTTCGGCGAGATCGCCCACGAATACCGGCTGGACGCGGTAATCTCCCCGTCCAAAAACCGGAATCACAGGAAAAGTTCGGATTGTCCAGGCGATATTATTTACCAGGATATCTTCCTTTCCAAAGACAAGCGTTGGCCGGACGATTACATAAGGAATGCCCGTTTCGATCAGCGCTTTTTCCTGGAAGGCCTTGCCGCGATAATACGGAAGATCATCGTTTTCTAAACAATTGGTTACGCTGATATGGACGATCTTTTGTATGCCGGCCTTTTTGGCACAGTCGAATAATATTTTCGTGTTGTTTAAGGCCTCGTCGAAAGACCAGGATTGGTAGTTGAAGCGTACCCAGTAGGTATTATATAGAATTTGGGACCCACGGAGAGTCTCGGTCAGTTGATCGGGATGATCAAAATTGTAGTGGAAGGCTTTGACGGCCTCACCGAAAGGGTTTACTTTATCGGGATGGGTGGTAATCGTCTGAACTGTCTCACCCGATTGCAGGAGCTGCCTGGTGATATATTTACCGATATATCCAAAAGATCCGGTTACGGTGTTCAAAGGAAGGCTCCTGATGGCGTTAAGGATTGCTTCCTATCATAACATGAGATCAGGAGATACGTTTAGCGGACAATGATTGAAGTGCGCAGGCCAAGTGGGCTAGCGCTGACAATATGGTCTGCTTTTACGAGGCTTCCCTGATAATTTTTATCCTCTGCTTGTACCTGCCAACCACTCAAAATCATTGGAATCGGGTAATCTGCTGGCAGCCATTCTCCATTAAATTTTCGAGCCATGTGAACATGTGTACCAGTGGATTGACCGCGCTCACAAGACGGGTGACCGAGACGATCGTTAACGTCGACATGTTGGCCAGCTTGGATTCGACCTTCGTCAGCGAGGTGTAAATACACAATTACCCAACCTGTTTGTTCGTTCCCGTCGCCATCCAGGTCAATTGCAACGACGTTGTTTGCTGACCGAGAAATGACACCGGTTGCTGAGGCTGTCACCCAGGCCCGCGAGATGCTGCAGGCTGGCTCGCCGGTCACCGCGGCAAAGTCAATTGCACCGCGTGGGCTGCCGGTATTCCAGGAAGCGTGGGGGCCGCCTGTCAGACTCCACCGTTCACCGGCCGAAAAAGGTAATTCTAAAATTGGCTGAGCCAAATCCGGGGTTAAAAATGGTTCCACCCGAGCGGCCCGCTCCCAAGGGTTGCCAAACATCTCTTCGTAGAGCTGGCTGAAGCTGCCTGGCCCATATAATATTTCTGACCAAGTATTTGGTGGGTAAAATTTTGCAAACAAATTTTGCACACCAACAGAGCCAGGATTCAACCATGGATTTATGCCTCGGGTGCTGCCATCGGAATATTTAATCGTTTGTAATTCGCCAGAACGCCAACCATAATAGCCGATATTCAGATGTGTAGCGGTCATGACCAGCTCCTGGTACAAACCCTGCCTACCTGCCACCCGAAACCCGATGGGGTAATCCAGGTCATCAGGGCTTTTATCCTTCCCAAATACCCAACCTGAGCGCTGTTCTAAAAGTGCTAACAGCAGACGTGGATTAACCGAGAATTCCTGAGCGACCCGATTGATAATATCTGCCCCGCTTATTATTTCCCCGTTGACGTTTTCGGTATGCGAACTCAGATAGCCGCCCGCAGTAGAAACATACTTCTCGACATCGAAATCCAAGGAGGTTGGAGAATAAGTCACTTCAATATCTGGGAAAATTGCCTCGACCCTAACGTTGACTTCAGGAATTGATTGGATCCAAAGGTAGATTCCTGGGGGTAAGTAGCTCTTTTCAGGTAGTGGGGTGGGTGAGAAGATTTGTTGAGGCTCGACCTGGAATCGCCTGGACAAGGCTTCGAGGGTGTCGCCGGGCTGGGTAAGATAATTAAATGGCGCTGTGGAGTTTGGCGCCGGCGTGGGAATTTGACCGGGGGTAGATACGGTAAATGGGTATGCAGTGGTTGGCTCTGGACCATGAGGAGGTGAAGAAACCTCGCCTGGAAGAGATGCGATCGCGGCTGTTGGCTCGGATTGAATTTGGGCTGACATCGTCGCACGAAGCGCCTGGACATTTACCTCCGCGGGTTGGCCGCGTGCCGCGGGAAAATTACACGCAAGCGCAGGCAATAACCAGGCTATGAACATCAGCAGCAGTAATTTTGGGATGCCTGGTCTACTTGAACTTGAAGCGTTCATTCTCTGTCTGATCACGAAATGGCCTTTAATGGTAACGATGAACCGCTTAACCTGGTGATTCTGAATTGTTCTCTAAAGCCTGATACCGTAAACTGCTGGCTTGGGCCACAAGCATGCCTGCCAGCATGATCCCACAACCCAGGAGCTGAGTCGAATTCAAGCTTTCGCTTAATAGCAGCCACCCGAATAGCGCAGCAAAAACTGCTTCCATACTGAGTAGAATAGCCGCATCCGCTGGAGGTGCAATTTTTTGGCCATAGATTTGTAAGGTGTATCCAAGGGCTACAGAAAATAAGCCAGTGTACAAGATCGCCCAGGCGACATTCGCGAGGTTGCCTGTCTGGGCAGGCTCAACCCACAACCCCAAGGCTGTGCTCACCAGACCACAGACCAAATATTGGCCAGCAGCAATTTGCAGAGCGCCGAGGCTTGCCACTAATTGGCCAATCCAAATCACGTGAAGCGCCCAAAAAACAGCTCCGCCGAGTTCCAGGGCATCGCCTAGCTTGACGACAAACTGCCCGCTGGTACTCAGAAGGAACAAACCGACGGTTGCCAGCGCAGCCGCGAACCAGATTGTCCGGCGGGGTGCGTGTTTTAAAAAGACGGCCTGGATGATCGGGATCAGGACGACATAAAGCCCGGTGATGAAACCTGCATTTCCAGCAGTCGTAAATCGTAAACCAGCTTGCTGCAAACCAGCTCCACCAGTGAGAAGCAAACCTGCGACCAGTACACCGCCCCAGATCTTTCGGCCCGATGGAGCCTGTTCTGGATGTCGCTTGAATTGGAGCCATGCCATTGGCAGCAACACGGCCGCGCCGATCAGGAAACGTAATCCGTTGAATAAAAAAATACTGCTACTGCTCGCTGCCACCCGCTGGGCTACAAAGGCGCTGCCCCAGATAATCGAAACAAGCAACAAGGCTAAATCGGCTTGCATTCGTCTGCCCGGTGTAGCTTTTACAGAAGTCATGGTGACGAAATTATACCTGGAACAATATTTCTTGGGCTTGCCTGGTAAATTTGTAATGCAGTAGACTAATTTTTTATATCTGATTATTAATCCCTTGCTGAAGAAGTGTTAAACGATTATTATTACCTGAAACCCCCAATATTTCGGATAATCAATTTTAAGGAGTGTTTGATGAAGGAAAAGAGGTCTATTATTGAGCGTCTACGCTATAGGCTGGATACGCTCTATTCGCGGAACACGAGTCTAACCCTCTTCACTCTGGGTATTTTAACAATGCTCCTGGCGTTTATCGCAACTGCAATCATTATCTCGGCCAGGCTTGCCCCGGGCGATGAGGAAAGCTATACCGTGTTGGAAGCATTTTGGGTAAGCTTGCTTTCAGCAATTGGGAATGGCTCCATTGGGGGTCGAGAGACGGTGTGGAGCTACCGGTTGCTAATGCTTGCGATGACTTTCGGCAGCATTTTCATTGGCAGTTTTTTTATCAGCGCTCTAACCAACGGATTGGTCTCAAGGGTAAGCGAGCTAAAAAAGGGGCGAACCCGTGTGATCGAAGATGGTCATATTGTCATCCTGGGTTGGTCGGAGCAAGTATTTACGATTCTTACAGAATTGCTTACCGCTAACGAAAACCAGCCGAAAGCTTGTATTGTCATCCTGGGAACCCTTGCTAAGGAAGAAATGGAAGATCAAATAGCCGCAAAGGTAGCCAAGATCGGGAAAACCCGGATTGTTTGCCGGACAGGCGACCCAATGGAAATGGCTGATCTTAATATTGTAAGTCTGAATACTGCTCGGACGATTATTGTTCTGCAGCCAGCCAGTAGTTACCCTGATGCAGACGTCATAAAAACTGTATTGGCAATCACGAATCACCCAAACCGGCGCGAGGCACCCTATGAAATAGTATCTGGAATT
Source organism: uncultured Chloroflexia bacterium (assembly GCA_963770655.1). GTDB lineage: Bacteria > Chloroflexota > Anaerolineae > Anaerolineales > UBA4823 > CAZAGA01. The sequence goes on from CAVYQO010000011.1 coordinate 383,684, forward strand.
CACAATCCTCGCAATCACGATATTGCTTTGATCGCAGGCCGCCAGGAAGTTCAGTGGTTGATGACCACGGAGACCGTTTCGCGGGTGATTGCTCAAACCAGCTTGCAGCCAGGGCTGTCAGCGATTTATGATGACTTATTCGATTTTGCGAATAACGATATCTACTTTAAAGATGATCCGCGCCTGGTAGGCCAGACTTTCCACCAGGGTTTGTTTGCATCTGAAAACAATTCTTTGATTGGGATATGCACAAAAGATGGGCGGGTGTTATTAAATCCCACTCAAGATTATTTGATAAAGGAAGGCGATCGTCTGATTGTGGTTGCTGCAGATGATAGCATGATCCAGTTTGACCCGCACGGGCAGATACCGATTCAAACCGAATTAATCTGTTTAGGAGAAAGAGTTCCTGAAAAACCGAAAGAGATTTTAATCTTGGGTTGGAACTGGCGAGGGACACGCGTGATCCAGGAACTTAATTACTATGTACCGGCAGGCTCTGAGGTAACTGTCCTGGCTGATCAAGAAAAAATTGAGGAGACAATCGAGCGGGAATGTCGTCAACTTGAAAATTTAACAGTGTGCTATTTTCCGGGGGATACGGATGATCGCCAAATTCTCGAGGGAATATTGTTCAAAGCTTATGACCATGTCATTATTTTGGGCTATTCCGATAAACTGACTGTCCATCGGGCTGACGCCAAGACTTTAGTAACCTTGCTGCACTTACGTGATATTAAAGAACGCGACCAACATACTTTCACGGTTGTCTCAGAAATGATGGATAGCCGAAATTATGAACTGGCATCCACCGCTCGAGCAGATGATTATGTGGTTAGTGAACGGATCATCAGTTTATTGATGTCTCAAATTGCTGAGAATAGACAGCTCAGTGATGCGTTTATTGAATTACTGAACCCGGATTCATCTGAAATCTATCTGAAGCCTGTCGATTTATACGTTGCGACTGGCCAACCGATTAATTATTATACGGTACTGGAAGCAGCCAGTCAGCGGGGAGAGATTGCCTTTGGCTACCGGATTGCTGCACTGGCGACTGATCCAGCGAAGGCTTACGGCATTGTTATAAATCCGAACAAACTTGCCGAGGTGAGCTTCACGGAGCAAGACAAAATTATCGTTTTGGCGGAATCCTGAAGACGGCCCTGTTGCGCTTTTGAGAAAATCACACTGGAAATCGTGCAATTTCAATAATTCCGGGAGCCAATCTGGGGAATATTTCCTGAATCGTATCGGTTTGATCATTCAGGATCATCCGGCCAAGTTCATCGCCATATATCGTCAGACGAGTCATTTTGGTAACGTCATCCATGGCAATGTTCTGGTTTAGATTGACTTGAAAACGCCGGAAATCGAGTTCTTGGAAAAAGGTGTTCACCAAATGGACCTGCTGATCATCAGCCGAGTGTAAGAAAGCGCCGATCAGTGGTTCAATCCACTGCCAGGCCCAGAGTCGGTTTGCTTCCCTCGGGTTATAAGAATGAGGCGCCCGCCCAGCACCCAGACTAATCAAGGTGGTTTCGGAGGGATGCCAACCCAGGCAAAATAGAATTTCATAAGCTGCCAGGTAGCATGGATTGCAATAAGCGCCAACACCGCCATCTACATAGCGACCTTCCACAATTGGGAAAAATGTAGGAACGGCGCAGGAGGCCAAAACAGCTTTGCAGAGCGGCCATTGGCGATATTCTTCTTTCCAGGGCTTAATGAAGCGAGTGCGGTTTTCCAATAAATCGAAGGTTGTGATGACCAGATCATGGGCAGGCTCTTGCTCCCAAAACTCGCCGATCAAATCGGGGCCGAGCATTTCTTCCAATGCCTCCGCCAGCGGTTGGATCGGATAACGATAACGGCTCAACGGCCACAGACGGCTTCTTAAGGTCTTCTTGAAAATCGATTTTCCGAGCCCAGTGTATAAGTTGAACATTCGCTCGGCAGTCAACCCAGCGGCAATTCCGGCTGAAATAATCGAGCCAGTCGAGGTACCCGCAGCCAGGTGGAAGATCGAATGGACCGGTAAACCAAGGTGGTTCTCCAGGATTGCCAGGGCGCGGGTGATCATCACCCCTTTGATCCCACCACCATCAATTGCAATGGCGACGTTTTTACGAAATGGCTGCATAGTTTGGTCCTCCCAACCAGATGATGCAATTTGGATACCAGCAGAACCGCCAACCATGTCTCTGTGATGAAATTATCACGCATGCAAATTCGAGCGATTAGTATAATTAGGGAATGAAATATAACTTCGACCTCACCCCCGACCGAACACAAAGTGAAAGTTTCAAATGGCAGACTTACAATCCCGATGTCATCCCTCTCTGGGTGGCTGATATGGATTTCTGCTCGCCAGAGCCGGTAATCCAGGCTCTACAAAAAAGGGTTCAGCATGGCGTATTTGGCTATCCCCGCGGTGTGCATAGCAAGCCGAATGAACTACCAGAGCTCTCAGAGATATTTGTAAAACGCCTGGCAGACCAGTATAACTGGTTAGTGGACCCAGACGCACTGGTGTTCATCCCAGGAGTTGTGACGGCGTTCAACCTCGCCAGCCTGGCATTCTGCGCTCCAGGAGGCGGACTAATGATTCAGACACCAGTATATCCGCCGATCTTGAACGCAGCAAATACAACCGGCGCGCTTTATCAGCAGGCGGAACTTGTTCGCGAGCGGGATGGCTCTTATCAGGTGGATTGGGATTCATTCGAGGCTGCTTTTACAGAACAGACGCGTATGTTCATCCTGTGTAATCCACATAATCCGATTGGAAAAATGTTCAGCCAGGCCGAGTTATTCCGGATTTCGGATATATGCCTGCGAAAAGGCGTGATTCTATGCTCAGATGAGATTCACTGCGATCTGGTGTATTCGGGTAATCATCATGTTCCAGTAGCCTCGCTAGATCCAGAAATTGCCGCCCAGACCATCACCTTGATGGCACCCAGTAAAACCTTCAACCTGGCCGGTTTGCAATGTTCGGTGGCGATTATTCCAAATCCTGAGCTGCGTAAACAGTACTTAAGCGCACGGCATGGGGTCATTCCCTGGGTGAATTTACTGGGATTAGTCGCAGTACAGGCCGCTTACCAGGATGGGCAGGAATGGCTGGACCAGCTGCTTGGGTATTTGCAAGGGAATCGAGATTGTGTTTACGAATTTGTTCAGGCTGAATTCGATGGCATCGAAATTGGACTGCCCCAAGCGACTTACCTGGCATGGTTAGATTGCCGGACCAGCCAAATTTCTGGAAATCCATACCAGTTTTTCCTCGAAAAGGCTGGCGTTGCCCTCAATGATGGCGCCACATTTGGCGTTTCCGGTGAAGGTTTTGTCCGCTTAAATTTCGGCTGTTCGCGAAAGTTATTATTCCAGGCTTTAGAACGGATGAAAATCGCTCTCGATCGTTTAGGCTGAGATTTGCCTGTTCAGAGCCTCACTCCTATAACGAATATTCTGTGTTATAAATGAATTAACAGTGGCTTCGTTTACAATAACCAAAATGTATAGTTTGTTTATGGGTGTACATTTATGATAGACCCTGCTGACGATCAATCTGATTTACACACGCTTGTCGATATGCTGCGTAAAGCTGCCTCTGAAAGACGTGCTAAGACAGCATTTGTTTATTTGATAGATGGTGAATTTCAAGAAGAATCGCTGACCTACGAGGAATTAGATCGACGCGCCAGGAGCACCGCTGCCTGGCTGCAGGAACATCACGCTGTCGGTGAAAGAGCCTTGCTGCTTTTCCCACCCGGTTTAGATTATATTTCTGCTTATTTTGGTTGTTTGTATGCCGGGGTCGTTGCTGTTCCAGCCTATCCGCCACGGATCAACAGACCTGTGCCGCGCATCCAGGGGATTGTTGCTGACTCCCAGGCTAAATTTGTTTTAACCACATCCGATATTTATGAAAACCTGGAGCGGCGGTTTGAGCATACCCCAGATTTAAAAGCACTCCATTGGTTGAATACGCAACTTTTGGAGCCAGGCTCAGAGAGCGCCTGGGTAGAACAAGGGATAAATCCCGATTCACTGGCATTTCTTCAATACACATCGGGGTCGACCAGCCAGCCGAAAGGGGTAATGGTCAGTCATGCAAATCTGTTATATAACTTGAGGCAGATCCGGGCTGGTTTCCGCATCGATGATTTCTATCAGGATAACCCAATTGCGGTAAGCTGGCTGCCGACTTACCATGACATGGGTTTGATTGGAGGGGTTCTCGAAGCAATCTACATGGAAGTAAGCATGGTTTTGCTTTCCCCCCTGGCATTTTTGCAGCGTCCGTATCGCTGGCTGCAAGCCATCTCGCGTTATAAAGCCAGGATCAGTGGTGGGCCGAACTTTGCATATGAGATCTGCATCGAGAAAGTTCGTCCTGAGCAGGTTGAAACGCTCGACTTGAGCAGTTGGCGGCTAGCATTTAGCGGGGCAGAGCCAATCCGGATGGAGACAATTGAACGCTTTTCGCAAATTTTTGCCCCTGCAGGGTTTTCTTCCAAAGTCTTTTACCCTTGTTACGGTCTCGCAGAAGCAACGTTAATTGCCTCAGGTGGAGATGGCCCAGGGCTGCCAAGGGTTCTTTCCGTCCGCCGCCAAGCCTTGGAGCAGGGTTATGCAGAGCGGAGTGAACCCGACAGCCCGGATACCTTAAGCCTGGTTGACTGCGGCAGAGCAATTCTTGATGAACAGATAATTATCGCGCACCCGGAACAGTTAACCCGTTGTCTCGACGGTGTAATCGGAGAAATCTGGATTTCGGGAGGGAACGTCGCCAAAGGATATTGGAATCGACCAGAAGATACTCGCCGGACATTCGAGGCCTATTTACTAGACACCGAAGAAGGACCATTTTTAAGAACCGGGGATTTAGGTTTCATCCTGGATGGGCAGCTCTACGTCACTGGCCGGCTTAAAGATATGATCATCATTCGCGGAAGCAATCATTATCCGCAGGATGTCGAACAGACTGTCGAGAAAAGTCATCCAGCTTGCCAGATTGGCGGTGGGGCGGTATTTTCCATCAACGTGGATGGCAACGAAGAACTTGTAGTAGTCCAGGAAGTAACCCGCCAGGCGCGTAATTCAGACTTGGGCGAAGTTTTTAGGGCTATTCGCTCGGCGATATCGGAATACCACGATTTGCAAGTATACGCGATTGTTCTTATCCGGCCTTTATCGATTCCGAAAACGTCAAGCGGTAAAATCCAACGCCATGCCGCGCGCAATTCTTATTTACAAGGCAATCTAGAGGTGATTGAAGAATGGCGGGCGCGTCCTTTGACCGAATAGAATCCGAAGAACCGGTTCACCAGGCTCCTAATTCAAGATATTTCTGGCAGCCAGGACCAGCAGCCCCAAGCGTGGGTTTGGATATAGACGTCTGGCGGATAGATCTGAGATTGCGCGAAAGCCAAATTAAGCAATTGAGGCGATATCTTTCTGCAGATGAACTCGAACGCGCCGAACGATTTCACTTTCAAGAACATCGTGTAAGGTTCGTAGCTGCGCATGGTGTACTGCGCGTGATTTTAGGACGGTACATAGGCGTACCCGCAGCGGCTCTACAATTTGGAAATAATCCATATGGGAAACCATTCTTGAGTGACGAATTTTCTGGGTCTGGGCTGAGCTTCAACCTCTCCCACTCCAACGAATTGGCGCTGCTGGCAGTGGTAAACCAGCGATCACATTGGTGTTGATATTGAATATATGCGTCCTGACCTGGCAGACGAACAAATTGCCAGGCGTTTTTTTTCAAATATAGAAGTGGATGCGTATTTATCGTTGCCAGATCAATTCCGTAATGAGGCTTTTTTTACGTGCTGGACACGAAAAGAAGCCTACATCAAAGCAAGAGGTGAAGGATTATCCATGGCATTGGATGAATTTGATGTTTCATTGATCCCTGGAGAACCGGCGAAAATAATCAATACTCGACCCGATCCGGCACAAGCCTTGCAATGGAAATTATATCCACTTTACCCTAGCCCTGGATACTGTGCAGCTTTAGCAGTTCAAGGAGATGAACAGATCGTGCATGGATGGCAGTGGAACGAAGGCGAAAGCATAGGATTGCCCTAGCAGTGATTCCTTGACGTCAACTCTGGATTATGCTACTATCATTGCAATCCTACGCCTGGATGAAAATTAGAATTGATAAGATCGACACCCGGTAATAAAGATTACGGGTGGTAAGCGACAAGTCGAGCGGGCTTTACAGCCAACGAAATGGATATCTTTTCAAGGTCTGCTCGCAATGACCAAGTAAGAGGAGGATGTGATGAGTCTAAAACGCGCTCTGATATTATTAAGCCTTGTTCTGGTAGTCGCCATGCTTGGGGCGTGTGTGCGCTCTGCCTCGACCCCACCGGTCAGTCTTGTAACGCCGCCAACTCCCGAGGAAGGCGCTGAGGGGAATGTTGTTGGTCCGACCCAGGAAGGTGCAACTGGTGAAACGACCCAGGAAGGTGCGGCTGGCGGAGAGACCCAGGAAGGCGTGAAAAGCCAGCCTGTCCCTACAAACGAAGTGCTGATGCAACTGGAACAGTTTGTAACCCAAACAGCCGCGGCTGCCCAACTGGCAGGGGGTCAACCGGCTGGTCAGCAGCCTGGAAGCACCGGCCAGGAAGCGACCCCGGCTCCATCTGAAGGTGGTCAACAGCCTGCCGGTCAGCAACCTGCCGGTCAAGGGGCGACCCCAGGTTCAACAGAAGGTGGCCAGCAACCTGCCGGTCAGCAACCTGCCGGTCAGCAACCTGCCGGTCAGGAATCCACCGTTGTCCCAGCAGGAACCTCCGGGCAAACTGGATCTGTCCAACCCACCGCAGCACAGCCAAGCAGCGGACCAAGCGGATACATTCAGCCTACTGCTCTCCCCGGCAGCTCCCAGGTGCAAGTCCCGCCGCCAACTCAATCCCAACCGCTTACAGTTACTGTTATAACAGCAACACCAGGAATTCCCTCCACGTATACCCTTCAAGCCGGCGAATTTGTTTACTGCATCGCCCGAAGGTTTAATGTGAATCCACTCGAGCTGCTGAGCATCAACGGTCTTACAACCAGCACAGTCGTTCGGGGTGGGACGGTTTTGAGGATTCCTCAGACAGGCCATCCGTTCCCAGGAGAACGTTCTTTGGAAGCCCATCCAACAACATACGTCGTACAGGGCAGCGAGAGCATCTATGAGATCGCCTGCAAATTTGGATCTGTCAGCCCGGACATAATTGCCCTGGCGAACGGCATAAAAGAGCCTTACACCTTGAGCAGCGGTCAGAAATTAGCAATCCCGTAAACCATTATTTAGGTATTGAAATTTGCCTTCAGGAGTAGCTGGGGTTTATACCTGGCTACTCCTGAAGATTCTGGAGGGGAATCCATGGGATTCGACATACTTCAATCTGAAACGGTATTTGTGGGAAGAGTATTCAATGTTCGCGTGGATCGGGTCCGCTTCCCGAATGGGCGCACTGGCCGAGTAGATTTGATCGAGCATCGTGGAGCAGTGACTATTATTCCGGTAGACCAGGCTGGCCAGGTGTGGTTCGTCCGCCAGCATCGCCACCCAGCCAGCGAAGATCTGTTGGAATTACCTGCCGGGGTTATGGATGTAGAAGAAGAACCGGCCGTGTCTGCGCAGCGGGAGCTTCGTGAGGAAATTGGGATGGCGGCGGGTCTACTCACCCCGTTAGGCGAATTCTTTTTAGCTCCTGGCTATTCAACGGAATATATGCACGTTTTTTTGGCGCAGGATCTGTCCCCAGCGCCGCTGCCTCAGGATGAAGATGAACAAATCGAGATTGTGAAAATCTCGGCAAAAGAATTGCCCTTCATTGTAAAAACGGGCCAGATTCAAGATGCTAAATCATTAGCGGGGTTGTATTTGTGGCAAATCGTGGGTTGATTATTCGCCTGCGTGAGGCCGGTCTGGACGTTTAAAATCTGGTTTATGGCGAGAGGTAAGTTTGCGGCGCCCAGTTTCAGGGCTGAGTAAAGTGTTAAGCCAGGTAATCGCGCGCGGGTCATATTCGCGGCGCCCGCATACGTCGCATACCCAGGCCGGGAAATTTGGTACGGTAACTAATTCTTCGTTTAACCAGGTAAAGTAAGTCAGATAGCGCAAGCGTAATACACCTGTCTGGCATTCAGCGCACAATCCGGCATTCTGTGGTAAGGGTTCGGTGTTGTCTTCAGGCATTATTCCCTCTTGTCCGTTAGGGCGCAGCACTGGCTGGGTTGACGTGCTCGATGGTCCCCCATTTTTCAGGTGGCCAATACACAAAGATGGCCTTCCCAATCACATTTTCCATTGGGACGGGACCCCAGTTGTGCGAGTCGGACGAGTTGTTGCGATTATCTCCTAAGACAAATAAGTTGCCATCCGGGATTGTCCAATCGCTTTGGTAAGCCGGAGCTGAAGCAATATACGGTTCTTGGATAGCTTGCCCATTTACCAGCACCTGACCATCTGCAACTTCAATAGAATCACCTGGCAGCCCAATAACGCGTTTGATATACTCTTGCTCGGGATCACGCGGATAATGAAAGACGATTACGTCACCCAATTTTGGCTGACCAAGTTTATAGGCTAATTTGTTGACGATTACAAACTCGCCGGTTTTGAAGGTGGGCTCCATGCTAAAACCATCTACGCGGATCCGGGCTGAGATTGCGTTGATAATCGCAAATAAAACCAGGGATAGCACCAGCGTTTCAACGATATCCATAATAAACCGAAATGACCCCGAGCGGCGTTCTTGCTGGGGGGCATCGGGTTCTGGGATGGTCTCTGTGGTGTAACTCTCCAAGATGGTCTCCAAAATGGCTTAATTAAGTCATTATATAACCCCTTAGGAGCAGGAACAAGGGTCAGATGATGAATTTCTAATGATCAGCGGCGCGGCTTTAGCACAAATCGCACCGGGGTTCCCAGGTAGGGATAAACCTCGCGCAGTTGATTTTCCAGAAAACGGATATAGGTAAAGTGGGCCAGCTTTGGGTCGTTTACATATAACATAAAAGTAGGTGGATCGCTGCGTACCTGCGTGCCATAATAAATTTTAAGTTGGCGTCCAGCGTGGGATGGGGCAGGGTGTTCGTCTTGTGCTTTTTGCAAAATCTGGTTCAACTGCGATGTTGAGATGCGCACAAGACGCTCTTCCTGGACTTGCAGAGCCAAAGGTAATACTTTTTCGACCCTCTGTCCTGTCTTCGCTGAAATGAATAATACGGGTACATAATCCACAAAATTCAATTCTTGGCGAATGTGACGGGTAAATTCATCCATGGTGGATGAATCTTTTTCGATGGCATCCCATTTATTCACTAATACAACAGTGCTCTTCCAGGCATCCAGGATAAAACCGGCGATATGCGTATCCTGAGCGGTAACCCCGGTTTCTGCATCTATTAAGAGTAGGGCGACATCGGCTCGTTCAATGGCATGCATTGAGCGCAGCACGCTATATTTCTCCACACCTGGCTCGATCCTACCCCGCCTGCGAATCCCGGCTGTGTCGATCAGGGTGATTTGAATGCCATCAAAATCGAGTTTGGTGTCGATTGCATCGCGAGTCGTGCCTGGGATTGGACTGACGATCACCCGCTCTTCTCCTGCCAGGCGGTTTAACAAGCTTGATTTGCCCACATTTGGTTTTCCAACGATTGCAATCTTGACTGTATCGTCTTCCGTCTCGTCTGCTGAATTCGGCAGAACTGCGATTAACTCATCTAATAAATCGCCGGTGCCAATTCCATGAAATGCGGAAATTGAATGAGGCTCACCCATCCCTAACTCATAAAATTGGAAGGATTGAGCTCGCAGGTTTGCGTTATCAGCTTTATTGACTACCAGAATCACCGGCGGCCAGGGCTGACCATCGCGGGTTTGCTGACGTTGGCGTAATATTTGGGCAACTTCTTGATCTGCAGGGGTTACCCCGCTTTCAGCATCGGTTAGAAACAATATCGCATCAGCTTCTTCGATGGCGATTTCAGCCTGGGTGCGGATCTGTTCGATAAAATCAGCGGAATCGATCGAAAGCGGCTGGCTCTGCCGACCTGCACTTGCTTGGGTTGGATCAATTCCACCCGTATCCACGATATCAAAGTTAACCCCTAACCATTCAGCCTCTGCCATCAGGCGATCTCGGGTTGTTCCAGGTGTGTCATTGACGACCGCAAGCCGCTCTTCGGCTAGTCGATTGAATAAGGTGCTTTTGCCGACATTCGGCCTTCCAACAATTGCGACGACAGGTTTGGTCATTCGGACTTCTTTCTAGGGCTGGCGGGTAGGGATAGGAGTTGCAGGAGCCGGTAAACTTCCTCTCGGTGTAGGAGTAACGGGCCGGGTTGGGGTCGCAGTGGGGGCGATTTGTATTGTCACCTCGACTGTCTCTGGGATGAGCGCCTGGATTTTTATTCCTTGTGGGGCCAGGTCCAGTTTTGGATTAATTTGATAGATCCCTTCGAGACGATCTCCTAACTCGACAACTGCTCTAAAGCTGGCCGGGGTAAGGGTGTCTAATATTGGCAAAGGGCCTGTCACGATGACATCAACGGTCGAGGGTGAGATAATGGCGGTCAGGGTTGGCGGAAGACCAAGGTATTCCACTGGGATGGTCATGGTCAGACTGCCCTCGATCGCTGCAACCCCCACCTGGGCCAATACGCTCGGCTCGCTTACGAGAGAAATGCCTTCGGGTAAATTCAAACTGGAGTTGAATTCGGTGTCATCCGATAATCCTGTCAAATCTACTGGGTTTGTTTCAATATAACCTGGCAAATCATCAACGAGCTGTGGATCCGTGGAATACACTGTCACCGTTGGTGGGCTAACCGAAATATTGGTTAAACGATACCCTTCAGCAACCTGGCCGGTAGTAACCACTTTCACGGCCACGTTTTTATAGCCTCCCAGGATGCTTATCGGTTGGATTATATTAATTTCTTTCGGGGCAAGGGTAACATCCACGACCGCCGCGCCATTCTCGTCAAATGCGTGCACTGGGGCCGTGGTTTTTACAGTCTGGCTGGCTCCACTGATGTCGAGCGAAGCGACGACGGTTTTAACGCGTTCTACCGCAGACGCAGGTCCACTCATGACAATCTTATCCGGTGAGGATATCGCCTGGCCTTTGCGGTACCCCAAGGGTGTTTCACCCTTAATGTGCAATTCAACCGGCCTGGTTTGAATGACTAAGGGTTCAAGGATAACCTGAACCAGGGCAGGATCGATTTGCTGGATACGCACTGGGCTGAGGGCTACCTGGGCATTGACTTTTACATCATACTCACCGGCGGCTAAGCCAGTCAAGTCGATCCAGGCCCTGACCAACTTGGGGTTTTTGCTTAATTGATCCCAGATCGAACGAGGCGCTTTGAATGTTAGCGTTGCCTGGGTTGGAATTTCATTGGTTAATAGTAAGTCAGACGCTAAGCCGATGATTTCGATGGGAACATCTTGATAAGCGCCATCCTGGTTTGGATCGGCTGTGACTACGGCGGACGCCCATACTGTAATTGCCAATAGGAATGATAGGAAGAGGGTGCTTAAATTACGCAGTAACCAACGGACCCCATTCATTATGGTTTCTCCTGGTTTTTCCGCTCAGCCCCAGGAAAAAAGCGGGATAAAAAAATGGTCAGTTTGCCAGGTGGCCGAGAAGGCGTGAAAAAAGCCCGTAAGATATTTTCTAACCGCTCGGCATCCAAACGGCGGATCATCCGGCCAGCGTGTACCACAGTAATCCCGCCCGTCTCTTCAGAAACTACCAGGGCGACCGCATCGCTAACTTCAGAGATACCTAATGCTGCGCGATGGCGCAGCCCCATCTGGCGATCGGGAGATTTCACTAAGACGCCGCTCGAAGATAAAGGCATCACACAAGCGGCTGCGATCATCCGGTCGCCCTTGATGATAACCGCGCCATCGTGCAGCGGTGTATTCGGGTAGAAAACCTGGAGGAGCAGCTCGGCAGTGACCGTGGCGTCCAGCGCGACCCCAGATTGCACATATTGGTTTAAAGAATCCAACCTCTGCAGGATGATCAAAGCCCCATGTTGGCGGCTCGAAAGCCGGACCGTTGCGCTGACGATTGCATTGATTGTGTCTTGGGTACGCGTACCACTCGCTTCGGCTGGACGGATCGTGCTGGCCCGGCCCAATCGTTCAAGGCCCCGGCGGATTTCCGGAGCAAATATTACCGGGATCACAATAATTAAAGCGGGTAATGTTGCATTCATCAGTGCTGAAAAGGCGGGGAAAGCTTCGATTGTTGAAAGTAAAGTAACTAGTACAAAGATTAATAATACGCCGCGAAGCAGGACCATGGCCTGTGTATCGCGCACCAAGAGCAGGATGACAAAAAAGACCAGGGTAACAAGTGCCAGATCGATGAGGCTCAACCAGGTCAACCGGTCGAAGATAAATATAATATTGGCGATCAGATTATTAATGAATTCTGCCAATAGGTTCCAACTCCATTCTCCTACCCTTCTTCGTAGGTTGAAAAAAGGTTTTGCCAGTTCATTTGCACCTGGCGCTGGGTATCGTCTAATGACCCGATATTATCGATCACAATATCTGCAGCAGCGATTTTCTCGGCCTGCCCAGATTGAGCCGCGATTCGCTGGCGGGCCGAGGCATCGCTCATCCCACGCTGTTCAGTCAGGCGTTCAAGCTGCTTCTCTAGAGGAGCGACCGTAACCCAAATGGAATCACACCATTGTGGATACCCCGATTCGATTAGCTTAATGGCTTCGATGACGACCACGTCCTCCTTTGACTGGCGCACCAGGGTATCCACGCATTTTCGCACCTCGGGGTGAATCAATGCCTCCAGGCTGGCGAGAGCAGCAGGGTCGCCAAATACAATCTTAGCGAGCTGCGCTCGTACAATTTCACCGTGTTGGTCCACGATGGCTGGGCCGAATTTATCGACCACCAGTTGATAAGCTGGTTCGCCTTTGGCGATAACTTGATGGGCGAGAGCATCGGCGTCGATCCCAAAAGCACCCAACTCCTCCAGCATTTGGCGCACTACGCTTTTACCCGTAGCGATATTACCGGTTAGACCAATGACGTATTTCCCTGGCCAGGCGCTCATGGACGCTTCTCTAACCAATTGTAGCCGGGTGAACAGAGAATGTCAAACCGACCAGCCTTATCTTCACAACAGGTGGGATTGATTCTAAAACCGATCAACTGGCGAAGACCTCCTGATCCAACTTTATTTTAACCAGCACAAGCTTGCCGGCGGCTTTCAAAAGATCCTCTGCCAATGGTTGACCGGCGGGATCAAGACCGACTTCGAAATACCGGGCAACTTGCGGAGCGTTGTGTAGATAGGTTCCCAATCCCTGGGCAACGGCGTCCAGATCTTCGATCGCCTCCCCTTGCCCGGGGTAGGATTTACCACGAAGAACAACCGAAACCGCTGCCCCGCCGCGTAAGTTGCGCCACCAAGTGCGCTCGAGCTGGCTGGTTACCCATAAGACGTGATCTGCTTCCACATAGTTCACTGGGGTGCTATACAATTTGCCGCTTTTCCGCCCACGAACCTCGATTAACAATACTGATTTATCTAATAATCGGTGAAGTGGGCTGCGCAGCAACCAGGCGATCAGATTGTTATACCACATTGGAAACCTCTAAACTGACGTTACTGGATCAGCAGGCAATGTTGAAATAGCTCGGTGAAGCGCCTGTGCGCCAAACTCCAATGCTTCCAAGGTGACACGCTCATCGGCAGCGTGCACTGTGCCGACGAAATTAAAATCATCGGGAAGCTTAAGGGGCGTAAAGCCATAAGTCTGGATGCCTAATTTGGAGAAAAACCGGGCGTCCGTTACTCCTGATAACACATAAGGAATTGGAATACCCTGAGGATCAGATTTTCGCAGGACCTCCGCCAATGGATCAAATAGATCCATATTTGCTTCTGACGGACCAGGTTCGGCGGTCACAATCTCCATATCAAAATCCTTGCCCAGCAGGGCGCGGAGCTCTGCTTCCATCTCCTGAGGTTGCGCTCCTGGCAGCAAGCGGCCATCCAGACCGACCGTGACTTCACAGGGGATTACATTTATCTTATCGCTGGCTTCCAGCATGGTTGGGCTGACGGTATTATGCAGCAATGGTGAAAATAAGGCAGCCCGGGCTCCCAAGCGATTTAACAGCAAATCCGTCAAGGCCGGGTTAGTTAGTTGGCGAAGCAGGCGGCCTGTCATGCCAGGTAGGTGATCTGCCAGGCTTTCGATCATCAGCCTAACCGGCGGTGTAATATGTACGGGTAGGTGATTTTTGTCTAATATTTGCAGCGCCTTAGCCAGCTTTGCCATCGCTCCCCCGCGAATTGGCATCGACCCGTGTCCGGCGGGACCCCGAAAAGTGATTTTCATCGCACAGATCTGTTTTTCAGCAATCATAATCGGATAGAAGCGCTTGTCAGCAAGTTTCAAATTAAAGCCGCCAAACTCGCCCAAGGCGTAGCGCACCTCTTGAAATACTTCAGCATGTTCTTGGACAAGAAACTTCGCCCCAAAATCTCCCCCGGCTTCTTCGTCCGGAACCGCAACAAAGATTATATCGCCTGGCAGGTGAGTCCCATCGGCCTTCGCGCGCAGAATGGCAGCCAGCATCATCGCCACACCACTTTTCATATCAAGAGCGCCACGTCCCCAAAGATATCCGTCCTGAATGCGACCTTCGAAAGGTGGAACTTGCCACTTTTGCCCGGCTGTGGTGACAACATCCACATGTCCATATAATAACAATGGCGCCGATTTTCCCTGGCCAGGTATTCGTGCAACCAGGTTTGGGCGTTCTGGGCTGCGAGCTAGAAGGACTGAATCAAATCCTGCGCTGCCAAGCAGGTCGCGGATGTATAGGATACAGTCGCGTTCATTGCCGGGGGGATTGGTAGTATCGAAGCGAATTAATTGCTGTAGAATTTCAACGGGATTTGGGGTACCCAGATTCGGTGGCATTGATTTTCCTTCTTAAGCCGGATGCTCATCGAGATCTAGCGATGTTTGCGGTTATAAGCCTGGCTTGGGCGTTTACGCCTCGCTGGGGACCCAGTATGGGATGAGGCTGGTTTTTCTGAATCTGGCAGCGGGACAACTGGCGCGTGGAAAGTATCTTGATAAAAATCGTCCAGCAACATTGCCAATAAGGCGCTTGCGTCATCGCTCTCGTTCAAACTGCGCGCCAGCGAAATGAAGCGCTGCATCCGTTCAATTTGTAGGCGGTCACGGCTGCGTAAGCGGGCTTCGAGCAAAGCAGTGATTCGTTCAGAGACAATCTGCTGGACATCTTCGTCGCTCGGCAGACGTCGTTCTTCTAAGGGGACGCCAAAGCGCTTACCGATGCGCAGCAAATCGCTGCTCTCGGCGGGGCTGACCAGAGTGATCGCGGTTCCGCTGGCGCCAGCTCGCCCAGTCCGCCCGGCGCGGTGGATATATGCCTCGGGATCCTCCGGAGGTTCGTATTGGATTACGTGCGAGAGCTCGGGCAGGTCGATCCCACGCGCGGCGACATCCGTAGCCACTAAAAAGCGCAAAGCGCCTTTGCGTACCCGATCCATAACCTTCTCGCGCGCGGCCTGGGATAGATCCGAGGTCAGCTCATCGGCATCATAACCAAAGCGCTGTAGGACGGTGGTGACATAATCCACGCGAACCTTGGTGTTGCAAAAGATCAAAGCCGAAGGCGGATTTTCAACTTCGATAATCCGCACCAGGCTGCGGTCTTTATCCATTCCAGGAACGACATAATACACTTGCTCAGTTTCAGTGACATGCAGGTGATCGCTGCTCAAGTTGAGAAAGCCGGCCTGGTGCATGAATTGGCTCGCCAGCCGGATCACTTGCGGGGGGAAAGTCGCTGAAAACATGAAAGTACTTACACGTCTGTCGGGTAGGTAAGCCTTTACCCGGCGCATATCCGGATAGAAACCCATGGACAACATGCGGTCGGCTTCGTCGAATACCAGGAACTGCAGATGTTCGAGGGAGAGCGAACGGCGCAGCAGGTGATCCAACACACGCCCAGGTGTACCCACCACCAGGTGAGCGCCGGCTTTAAATGCGTCTAATTGATCACCATACCCCACCCCGCCATAAACTGCTACGCTGCGCACCCCGGTGGCATGTCCCAAGATCGCAGCCTCGCCAGCCACCTGGTTGGCCAATTCTCGCGTTGGGACTAGGACAAGAGCTTGCGTAGTCCTTTTAAATGGATTGATGAGTTCAAGCATGGGCAGTAAGTAGGCCCCGGTCTTACCACTGCCTGTGCGCGATTGGATCAACATATCGCGCTGCGCGAACAGATATGGAATTGCCTTGGCCTGGACGGGCATCAGCTCGGTCCAACCGGCTTGGGCGATGCCTTGGCGCAGTTTTTCGGGCAAATCTGAGAGTGCAGCCTCGGGCAGATCGGGTGATTCTTCAAGTCCCATGGGTAGGATAGGTTGCGGAGTTTGTGTTTCTTCTGTTTCCATCGATTTATTCCTTGAGGAATATTGTAGCACGAAGGCGTACGGAAGAAGCAGAGATGAGCATATTATCGATAAATTCTATTTACAATTCTTTGCTCCGAAATACAAATTGAGAATCCTTGGGTTGTCCAGCCCGAAAATGCTGGCGGAACCAGAAGTAGGCTGGATTACTCTTAGTAACACTCGATGACGTTTTCCACAAAATAGTCTCCTTACCGGGCAGTTCATGACCTGTTCGGCAATATTGAATCCGACATCATGAATATAATGCAATTGTCATGAAATATACCTATATCAGAGGCAGTTTTTTTAACTGTCCTTTTGGTTAGGAAGGTTATAATGGCACACTAATAATTCATTTTTGAGGATGGAATCAATAAGTCGTTATTTGATCCTGGTTAACCCGATATCTGGTAGAGGCAACGGAGAAAAAGTGTATTTGACAATCGAGCAGCGTCTGGCTGCCCAGGGATTGGATTTCGAAATGCGCCGGACGGAATATCCAGGACATGCCAGCCAATTAGCCGAACAAGCAGCAGCGGCTGGTAGTGAGGTTGTCGTGGCAGTTGGAGGAGACGGTACTGCTAATGAAGTGTTGAATGGTTTGGCGCAAGCCCGGATTGAGGGGAAAGGGACAGCAGCAATGGGTCTGGTTCCTGTTGGGCGCGGCAACGATTTTGGGTTTGGAATCGGTATCCCGCATGATTTGGAAATTGCCTGCCAGGTGTTGGCAACCGGGAAGCGTCAATGGATCGACTTGGGTTTTGTGCAGGGCGGGGATTATCCTCAGGGGCGGTATTTCGGCAATGGGGTTGGGATCGGTTTCGATGCAGTCGTTGGGTTTGAGGCGCTTAAACTCAAGCGACTTAGCGGTTTTCCATCTTATATCGTCGCAGCATTAAAAACGATCATTTTATACTTCAATGCACCCAATGTACAAATTAATTATGACGAAAGTTCGCTCGAACAGCCGGCTTTGATGGTCTCCATTATGAATGGACGGCGGATGGGCGGTGGTTTCATGATGGCGCCGGATGGCATTACCGACGATGGCCTTTTCGATCTGTGTATCGCTGGGCAGGTCAGCCGTCCAGGGATCTTGGCTTTGATCCCTCGGTTCATGCAGGGGAGTCAGGCCAGCCATCCAGCAATTCGCACTGCTCGCGCTGCTCACATAACGATTACGTACCCAGGATGGAGGGCTTCCTGCGCACGCTGATGGTGAGACGCTTTGTACAACTGGACAGCGCCTGGAATTGAAGATATTACCCAGGATGCTTGAAGTCCTCGTTCCAGAACAGGTCTGATCACATGCCTATCCTACATTGGGCGGTGACCAACTCAATAAAAGGGGCGATGCGTCTGCTATGCAGCATCGATAATCAGCAACTAGCCAAAATACCTGCGTGTGGACCGCTGATCCTGGTTACCAATCATGTTAATTTTCTTGATGCACCAGTGATGTATACCCAACTGCGCCCGCGTCCAGTAACTGCTTTTGCAAAAATTGAATCCTGGGATAGTCCCTGGATGGGCAGGCTCTTTGACCTCTGGGAGGTAATCCCAATCCATCGAGGAACTCGCCGATGCTACAGCTATGCGTCAAGGATTGGCGGCGCTGTGCCAGGGAAAAATCCTGGCAATATCACCCGAGGGCACCCGCAGCGGAAATGGGCGCTTGCTGCCGGGGCATCCAGGGGTGATCCCGATCGCTCAGCACTCAGGCGCTCCGCTGCTTCCGGTGGTTTTTTATGGCCATGATGTATTCAAAGACAATCTCCACCGCTTACGCCGGACCGAATTTCATATTTCTGTCGGCGAGCCATTCTGCCTCGATTTCCCCAAAAAGAAGTTAACGCATGCGCTCCGGCAATCCATTACCGATGAAATCATGTACCGTTTGGCAAGCCTACTACCGCCCCATTATCGTGGGGCCTATGCGGATTTCTCGGGGGCAAGCACACACTATCTACGCTTTTTATCCAATGAAGCACTTGGGGCTACCCCACCTTCAGGCAGGATAGCCCCAATTCATTAGCGGATCAGGCTAGGATCGAGCTGCGATCTAGCGCCCGATATGGGGGAGGAAATTCAAAGGTCCGAATACAGTAAGACCGAGAGCAGCTGGCTCGGATGTGTCGATGAGGTTGTCGATCACCCATTGTGCGTCTGCTGCCAAAATTGCGGCGGCCTCTTTGGTGATGTGTCTTCCGCTCTGGGTTTCGACAGCGAAGATGTAAGCGGTCAAGCTCAGGATCGCTTGATCCACCTTACCGACTTCCAGGTCATACTCTGCAACGGTAATTCTGCGCATCAGGCCGTTATACAACGCTGGCCGGTCGATCTGGCCTTCATCATAGAAGCGCGTTGTGGCAGCTCCTAACGATTCTAGCGTGGCAGTAATGCTGAAGGTCACCGATGCGCTGCTAGCGTTATCAGCCTTATCAACTGCATTAACCGTCAGGGTGTGATCGCCAAGCGCCAGGTAGAGTAGATCGATCACCTGTCCGTCCACAACAGGCACGCCATCCAGATCTGCCGTGACCGTGCGTACGCCGGCTGGACCGACATCGACAACATCAAAATCGATGGTCAGCGAATCGGTGTGCAGGTAGGTCATGGCTTCAGGCGAGTTAATTGTGATCGCCGGGGCATCGACATCGTAAATGAACTGCAGGCGACCTTCGATCTGCGGTGAGACGATACCCTGGTCGGTGACATAGTTGATCACCGCATCGCGTACATAGTACTGGGTGTCATTAGCGATCTGGTCAAGCGGCCACAGGCTGACTCCAGCGTCGTTGAAGTTGCACGAACCAGCCGCCAGGTAGTTAACCGTTGAAACCCGGTAATAAGTGGAAGCATCGGTGAAGTCCACTTCGTGGCCATCGAAACGTCAGCGAGACGACATAGTTCTTGGCTGGGTCGTAGGGGGCTGGGTAAAGATCGTTATAGGTGATCTGCCCCAACTTGTTGATGCCCAACATACAGGTGGTGTAGTAAGAGTAGCCTCCATAACCGGGTACATACTTGTAGTAGAAGTAATTCCGGTAGCCTCGTTCCAGTACACGCTTAAGCTGTGGCCCATTCATGTTCAGCACGACCAACGAGTTCTCGTATGGCATCAGCTTTGAACATGTCGGATACAAGCAATGTGTAAGGAGCTGCTTGTGTGGCAGTGTCGGCGACCTTGGAATTGGTCATGGCGCCGGAGAGATGGAAGTCTACGTTGATGCCATGGGTTCCGAGCTCAAAGACAGCAGAATCGGCCTGTAGGTTTGTGCCGTTCGTTTCCTGAGTGAAGGCCTGCAAAGCATCGATCGGCACTGTGGTCTGGCCGACTACGGTGTTGTTGTAAGCATTCAGAAGGTTGACATATGGGTCGACAATCGCTTTGATCGTTGGATCTTCTGTAGTCGATGTAGAAACCGCCAGGTATTGTCCGGCACGGCTGACCACTTCATACCCACCGCCAGCTTTGGGACGCATACCCAGGAATATCTCGCCAAGGTAGGTGTTGTAGCGATAAGCTTGGGTAGACTAGCACAGGCTCGTTCCCAGGTCCACCAACCACTGCTGGCAGGTACTTGTAACGCCCCGGATGCGGAGGTCTGCTTGCTGGGATCGGTGTGGCTGTGACCGCCAACAATGACGTCCAACCCGGTGACCTGAGCTGCCATGGTCGGTATCGACGTTCTTGTCGACCTCAACGCTGGACGGATTCTCAGTAAATCCGATGTGGGTAAGCGCCAGGACAACATCGTTGCTGGCACGCAGTTGGTCTGAGAGTTCCTGCGACTTCACCAGCGGATCGGTAAAGGTCAGGCCGGGAATGTTGCTGGGCAGTTCGTAATTAGGCACGCGGTGGTTGCCGATGCCTAAAATGGCGACTTTGATTCCCTCAGGGCCAACAGTCTTCTCGACATAAGGGGTAAAGTTCGGCACGGTGGCCAGCCCATAGGCGCCATCATCGCTCAGGTTCGCTTGCATGACCGGGAAGTTGGCTTGCTTGAATGTGCTGGTGAAGATCTCGCTGCCGAAGTTGAACTCGTGGTTTCCTAGAGGTCATGGCGTCATAGTTCATTGCATTAAAGACAGCCACGATCGGGTTAATCTGCAGCGCCGGATCCAATGCGCGTGCCATCGGAGGTGTATCCCAAGGGGCTGTCTTGAAGAAGTACATCATCGAGTCGCCCTGGACATTATCCCCTGAACTCAATAGCAGAGTCCGGTTGGGGTTGTACGCCCTTTCTTGATTGATCAAGGTAGCTAATTGAGTGTAGCCTACGCTGGTCGTCTTATTCAGCCGTCCATGCGAGTCATTGTGGTGAAGGACGGTGATCGGGATAATGCTGCCCGTGGCATCATCGCCATCGCGGGTGATACGCCCGTCCAAATTTCCATCGCCATTCGGGCCGAGATAAGGATTGGCCATGGTGAAATTGGCAGCCACCCAGCTATTGACATCATCGAGCATATCGCCCCAGTAGGTGACATTCGTCATGTACTTGAAGGCGGAGAAGTTATCTCCACCAGCCGGGGCCAGGAACTCATTGGTGCCAACGTTATACGTGCGCTGCAGGTCAAGTGGTTCGCAAACCCCACTTACCTTGTTCACCACGCAGGCATCCCAAGCGCCCCAGGCATATGCCCGCAGCGGATTCCCGGCTTTGTAGTGGTAGAAGGTATAGTGGATACCGGCAGGTTGGATCGCGCCCTTATTCAATGAGCCAGCCTGGTTAAGCAACTCAAGGATCTGAGCGCCGGTCATCTTGCCCACAACGGTGGCATTGCCGAAGGGGAGGATCGAGAACATCTGCCCATAATTGAGCAGCATTGGGCTGTGGCTCCAGATTCCAGGCCCGGTACAGTCTGCAGCGGTGCTGCTCCAGATATAGGTGCCCGGGTTGGCCGGATCCTCCTTATCACACCAGTCGACGCGAATGCCGCCCGGGTTATTGAAGAACATGTCGATATCATTGGCAGGATCGCCATCGGTGTTCAGAGAATTGTAGATGGCATCGTCGACGAAATTGCCCATCATGCTGTCGCCGTTATAGTTGCGCAGCAAGTCCGTCTGAACATAGCCGATGGGTTGATTAATCTTCGCCTGGTAGGCTGGATCGTTAGCGTAACTCAGCACCAGGGCGTCGACCGCTGGATCTGCTGCGCTGGCTGAGTTGGTGATCAGGCTTTGCCAGTTCACCGTGACGCTCCCCGTCGCTGGATCAAAGGTTAAATCGGCGCGCCCGACGCGGCGACCATTGTAATATGCCTGGACAACCGGCGTCTTGCTGCCGACCACGACATAATTAGCCGGGGTTGGGGTTGGGGAAATCGGGGGGGTGGACTGGACGACAGGTCCCATATCGGTATGGCTGTGCCCGCCGATGATCAGATTGGCTGGTTTCCCAGCGTCGATTAGCTTCTGGGCCAGGGTCTTGTCGCCATAAACTGGGATTCCATAGCCGTAACCGCCATCGTTAAAGCCAAGGTGGCTCAGCACGACAATTACATCAGCCTGTGCCTTAATCTCATCATAATAGTGCAGGATCGAATCCGCCGGATCCTTAAAACACAAACCGGCGGTCGCTGACGCAATGGTAATCGTGGGGACTTCTGTCGTGGTTACGCCGATGATCCCAACGCGCACCTGATTTGGCGCTGTGCCAACAAGCTGAATGGTGTACGGTGTGGCAAAGGAGGGTGAGGTCCAGTTTGTCGCATCGCAGGTTCCAGAAACAATGTTGGCTGAGACGTAGGGGTAATTGGCCTGGGTAACACGGTCATTCAGCACTGTTTGGCCCCAGTCAAATTCATGGTTGCCAAAGGTGGCAGCGGCATACTTCATCTCGTTGTAAACCGCGATGACTGGCTCTCCGTACCACAGGTTCGAGAGCAGGCTGCCCTGCATCTCATCGCCTGCGTCCAGCAAGAGGACATTTTCAGTACCGACAGAGGCGCGCACATCGTTGACGACTTTGGCGACCCGGGCGCTGCCAGGATTGCTGCTGCTGCCGCCAG
Source organism: uncultured Chloroflexia bacterium (assembly GCA_963770655.1). Classification (GTDB taxonomy): domain Bacteria; phylum Chloroflexota; class Anaerolineae; order Anaerolineales; family UBA4823; genus CAZAGA01. The sequence continues at coordinate 406,231 of CAVYQO010000011.1, forward strand.
ATTTCCACTCCAATTGTCCGTGGAAGTCATTTGTATGAAGGATGGTGAAGCTTAGCGCAGCGGAGGGACTATTTACGTTGCTCGCGGCGCTACTTGAAAAAGAAGTTCCTGGAATGGCGATTGCTAAAACCAGGATCAGGAAGACAAGCTTGCGAAGTTTGTGCGTCATCGTTTTTTGCCTTTTATATTCTAGGGTGATTGTTTGGATCTGCTTAATTCAAGATACTGGGCTGATCATCTATTTTGGTTAGAATGGCCCAGTGGCGAACAAGAGATTGCACGCAGTTTTTTTCTTTTCTATTTTTCGATCCTCCTTTCTGAATGTATGATCATTGGGGTGAAACGATAGATTCCCTCTAAACCCTTTTCAATCTTCCTGTCACAACTTTATTTTCCTTTAATCCCTGTATCATTATTATTTTATATCCACTTATGTAATACTGTCTAGTGATTTTCTTCCTTGGTTGTCACCTCTAGATTTACCAGGATCCTGACTCTCGAAAATTCCGATCTGCATTTATATATTCGTTTATAATTCACGCATGAGTCTGACCCACTTTGATCTGCCAAAACCGATCGACCAAGGCCGTCTTGAACAACTGCGTTTGGCTGTGGGGAAAGGTCCGCTGCTGGTGTTAACCCATGACAGTCCAGACCCGGATGCACTTGCTTCGGGCTATGGCCTGGCTGCGCTATGTAAGCAAGCCTTTAATATATCCAGCCGTCTCGTTTACAGCGGACTTGTCGCTCGGGCTGAAAATCGGGCAGTCTTAAGTCTACTTACCCCAGATTGGCAGCAAGAAGACAACTTGCCCGATCTGACACCTTATTCCGCAGTGGCTCTTGTGGATAGCCAGCCAGGGGCCGGCAATAACCGCTTGCCACCTGAACATGCGCTGGAAATAGTCATCGATCATCATTATCCGCGTTGGGAGAACCTGCGTCCGGTGAAATTCGTCGACGTACGTCCAGAGATTGGGGCAACGAGTAGTATGATCTTCCAGTATCTGGAAGCTGCCGGAATTGCACCCGAGCCCCTCTTGGCGACCGCCTTATTTTACGGTTTACAGACGGATACACGAGGCCTGGCCCGCGGCGCATCGCATGAGGATGAGGCAATCTACTTGAAGTTGTTGAGCTGGATCGACCGGCCGCGTCTGATCCGAGTTGAGCAAGCCGGTTTGTCGCGAGATTATTTTCGAGCGTTTAATCATGGTCTTGAGGCGGCGCGAGTTTACGGCCGCTGTGTTACTGCCAACCTGGCTGACATGCATCGCCCTGATCTCGCCGCGGAGATGGCAGACGTACTGATCCGCCTGGAAAGCGCCCGGGCTGTATTGTGCTTTGGCGTTTTTGGTGAACAACTCCAACTTTCCCTGCGCACCGAGCCTTCTGGTCAGGATGCCGGTTTGATTATGCAAAAGACTATTGGAGACCTGGGTAAGGCAGGCGGTCATGGTACGATGGCCGGCGGTCAGATTCCACTGGCTGATCACCAGATCGATGAGCTTATCCAGCAGATTGAGTCTCGTTTCTTGAATATTATGGGAGAGACCGGCGTTGGGAATCCACTGGTAACCGATTGACGGAAACCCTCCCCTGGATTTGACAAACTTGCCTGAACATGTTAAACTCTTCGTGCTTGAGCGGCCTGTAAGCGAGGCGCAAGCAGCGTGTTTTTTTGCTAACGCTCTCCCGCGAGGGCGTTTTTTGTGTGTCTGTTTATCGAAGTGTTTTGGGTTCAAAAGTAAGAAAGTGTTATGAATATACTTCTCACCGGTTCCGTTGCCTTTGATTACCTGATGACCTTTCCGGGTTATTTTAAGGATCATATCCTGCCCGAAAAGCTTTCGTCTATTAGCCTATCATTTCTGGTTGACTCGATGGTCCGCCTGCGCGGCGGGATCGCTCCCAACATTGCTTACACCTTGGCCTTACTTGGCCAACACCCATGTCTCTGGGCAACGGTTGGCGAGGATTTCGAGGACTACCGCCAATGGTTGGAGAGTAAAGGGGTGAATACGCAGGGAGCAAGGGTTGTTCCTGGTGAGTTTACGGCTTCATTTTTTGTAAACACCGATCGCGCCAATGCTCAAATTGCCAGCTTTTATCCTGGAGCGATGGCCAAAGCAGCCAGCCTATCTCTTCATGAACTGTCGGCGAAAAAACCGGATCTGGTGATGATCTCACCAAACGACCCAGGAGCGATGAACCAATACGTTCGCGAATGCCAGGAGCTAGGCATTCCCTATATTTATGATCCCAGCCAGCAGATCGTGCGGATGAGCAGCGAGGAATTATGCGCCGGGATTGTAGGCGCGTATGGACTTTTCGTCAATGATTACGAAGCAGCGCTGGTTGAGAAGATGACTGGAATGACCCCTGAGGTGATCTTGGCTCGCAACAACCAGGTTGGGCGCCCATTTGTGGCGGTTACTCGCGGTGAACACGGGGCGACGATTTATGCGCGGACTGGTGCAGTACAAACACCGGTGGTACCACCCGCAGCAACTCTCGACCCTACCGGGGTGGGGGACGCTTTCCGCGGCGGCTTCTTGACTGGTTACGCAAATGACCTGGATTATAAGACCTGTGGGCAGATGGGCGCCTTGGCTGCCACGTATTGCCTGGAACAGCGCGGTCCCCAAGGGCATAGCTACACTGTTCCAGAATTTATTGAGCGCTTTCGAGAAAATTTTGATGACTTGGGAAAATTAAACCTACTATTGGAGAACATGCAATGAATAATTACGATGTCAAAGATATGAAGCTTGCCGAAGGCGGTCGGCGGCGGATCGAATGGGCAGAGCGTGAAATGCCCGTGCTGCGCCAGATCCGCGAACGGTTTGCCAAAGAGCGTCCGCTCCAGGGTTTGCGCCTGGCAGCCTGTTTGCACGTAACCACGGAGACAGCCAATCTGATGCAGGTGCTGCATGACGGCGGCGCTGAAGTGGTCTTGACTGCTTCGAATCCACTCTCTACGCAGGATGATGTCGCCGCTGCGCTCGTTAGCCATTTCGAGATTCCAACCTTTGCCATCAAAGGCGAAGACAATGTAACTTATTACAAGCATCTCAACGCAGCTCTGGATGTTAAACCGCACATGACCATGGACGATGGCGCTGACCTGGTGGGCACGCTGCATAAGGAACGTCGTGAGCTGCTGCCAGGGGTCACCGGCGGCACCGAAGAAACCACCACCGGCGTGATCCGGCTGCGCGCCATGGCCGCCGATGGGGCGCTCAACTTTCCCGTAATTGCCGTCAATGACGCCATGACCAAGCACTTCTTCGACAACCGTTATGGCACCGGCCAGTCCACTGTGGATGGCATTATTCGGGCGACCAATATCTTACTCGCTGGTCGTAATTTTGTGGTTGCGGGTTATGGTTGGTGTGGGCGCGGTCTGGCAAGTCGGGCGCGCGGTATGGGCGCGAACGTAATTGTTACTGAAGTCGATCCACTGCCAGCCCTGGAAGCGTTGATGGATGGCTTTCGGGTTATGCCGATGGCTGAAGCAGCCGCAATCGGCGATATCTTCTGTACAGTCACCGGGGATCTGAATGTGCTCGATCGCCGCCATTTTGAAGTGATGAAAGACGGGGCAATCATTGCCAACTCTGGCCATTTCAATGTTGAAATTAATATTCCAGCCCTGGAAGAAATGTCAAGCGGAAAGCGCCTGGTACGTCCATTCGTTGAGCAATATGAGCTTGCTGGCGGCCGGCGGATCAATCTGCTCGGAGAAGGCCGCCTGATTAACCTGGCTGCAGCCGAAGGCCATCCTGCGAGCGTGATGGATATGTCTTTCGCCAACCAGGCGCTCAGCCTGGAGTTTATGGCTAAGAACGCCGCCAACCTTGAAAACAAAGTCTACAGCGTGCCTGGTGACATCGATCGTGAGATTGCTCGCCTAAAACTGGCTGCGATGGGCGCAGAGATCGACGTTCTTACCGCCGAGCAGGTTGCATATCTGAATTCTTGGGAAGAGGGGACCTAAACCCGATTTTTCCATAAAAAAACCCCACGCTGGACGTGGGGTTTTTTTATGGTTGGAAAGCTTACGTCTGAGATTAAAATATTTACAACTCTTCCCCATCATCATCGTCACCACCACCGCCGCCCAGGGTTAAGGGAACATCACCATTGAGCGCCTGTTGGCGGACGATAACCTCGATCTCTTCCGCCAAATCTGGATTGACCTTCAGGAAGTCCTTGGCGTTTTCACGTCCCTGACCCAGGCGGATATCATTATAAGAATAGAAAGAGCCGCGCTTGGTGACAATCTCCAATCCTGTGGCAAGGTCGAGCAGATCTCCGGCCTTGGAGATCCCTTCGTTGTACATGATATCGAATTCCGCTGAGCGGAAAGGTGCAGCCACTTTGTTCTTTACCACGCGCACCCGTGTACGGCTGCCGATTACTTCTTGGCCGAGCTTAATCGATTGAATCCGGCGCACATCCAAACGAACTGAGGCGTAAAACTTCAGCGCCTGGCCGCCCGTGGTGGTCTCGGGGTTGCCAAACATCACCCCGATCTTTTGACGGAGCTGGTTGGTGAAGATGACCGCGGTGTTGGTTTGCTTGATCGCCCCGGAAAGTTTACGCAGCGCCTGCGACATCAGGCGAGCCTGCATGCCCATCTGGGGATCGCCCATGTCGCCTTCGATTTCAGCGCGCGGCACCAGCGCAGCAACGGAATCTATCACCACCACGTCGACGGCCCCGGAGCGCACTAGCGTTTCAGTAATTTCGAGGGCTTGCTCGCCGGTATCCGGCTGTGAGATTAATCGGGAGTCGATATCTACCCCGCAGCGAGAAGCATACACCGGATCCAAGGCATGCTCCATGTCGATATACGCACAAGTGCCACCCAAGCGTTGGGCCTCGGCGACAATATGTTGGCAGATCGTGGTCTTTCCGGATGACTCCGGGCCGTAAATTTCAGTGATCCGTCCACGAGGAATTCCACCAACGCCGAGGGCGATATCCAGGGAGAGCGCGCCGGTGGGAATGGATTCCACAGCCATATGGTGCGCATCGCCGAGCTTCATAATTGCGCCATCGCCGTAACGTTTGGTGATGTCGCCAAGTGCTTTTTCTAAAGCGACGTTCTTTGGTCCTTCGAATGGTTCCATCGGTGGGGGTGAGGGTTTCTTAGCCATCTTAATGATCTCCTGTTCCTTTTGGTAATAAACTGATTTGGTCGACACATAGATTTGTTGTGACCAAAAGTGACAATCTTAAGTTTAGCACAAGTGTTCTGAATGTCAAGAGTGCTAGAGAAGATTTATTAAATACGGTAAAATTGGGAGAATTATTTACGACAATATAGAGGTACTTAGGATGAAAACACGATCGAAATTCAATAATGGGCTTTTTACCAGTTTTGTTCCCATGCTCTTATCTGTGTTGGCGCTGGTGGGATGCAGCGCGAATCCCACGCCGACCAATTCGCTACAAGGCCAATCTCAGACGCCACTGGCCGTGCCAGCCAATACGATTGTCCCTTCTGCGCAACCTACGTTGCAGGAGAATATCCCTGCCCCAACTGCTCCAGTCTCCTCTACTTTAGTGTACCAACCCGAAACAAACCAGCCTGTTCCAATGCCGCTTTGTGCACCTCCAGCGGTACTGACGCCTTCTGCGACGGAAGGCCCCTACTTTACTGCAAATTCGCCCGAACGCGCTTCGCTGCTCGAAGAGGGCATGGATGGTGTTCGCCTAACTCTGAGCGGTTATGTATTAACCGCAGATTGCCAACCGGTAGCCAATGCTTTGCTTGATTTCTGGCAAGCGGATGCGAATGGTCATTATGATAATTCAGGCTATACGTTGAGAGGCCACCAGTTCAGCGATGCGAATGGGCGCTACCAACTCGAAACAGTTGTTCCAGGCCTTTATCCTGGCAGGACCGAGCATATCCACGTCAAGGTCCAGGCGCCGGGTGGTCAGATATTAACCACACAGTTGTTCTTCCCCGAAGTCTTGGACAACCAGTCTGACCAGATTTTTGATCCAGCGTTGCTGATCGCGATCGAACAAAGCGGCGAGTCGCTATTGGGTGCATTTAATTTTATTCTCAATCCGTAGCAGAGGGCAACTTCCTTGCGCTGGCGATTCTCCGGTAGGGCAATTGGAAATAACCCGCTGTTGAAAACAGCATTACCAACGCAAGAATTTGGAATAGAACGCATGCTCCTGTTTTCTCCCACAAGATCGCTCCAAGCCAGGAAGCTGAAGGTTAGAGCAAGCCGGCGCAGTTGTGAATAGAACTGAAGGCAAGGCCATAACTTTTTTCTGGGACAGCCTTGCTGGTCATGGCGCAGTAAGCCGGGTTGATTACCCACAGCTTAGCCCGAACAGGTCCCCGAGGCAGCAAACATGTAGATATCCCATCCCAATTTGAAATCTTCGTCGAGATATTTGTCAAATATCGGTTATGGATAATAAAAAACAGCCGTTAGCAATTTGCTACTGGCTGTCATTGTGGGCGCGGAGGGGCTCGAACCCACGAACCTCACGGATGTGAACCGTGCGCTCTAACCAACTGAGCTACGCGCCCATTCTTGCGGGCAGAATTATAACTGATGGCGCCATTCTGTGCAAGTCAAACTGACTTTTCCAAATTGCCAAATTGCCCCTCACGAATCTCCGATTTATGATAGAATATTGCGTTTATAATACAGGGAATTGTTTTGAGACTTCCGAATGATTGCCCGACGATTGCTGGGTCGGGCATTTTTGTCGCCTTCTCCGGATGCTCCGCAAGGAAAACCGGTCAATAAGGCGCCATCCTTGGGCAGTGGTACGGCGGTCATCAAAATGTTCCAACTATACTGATAGGAGTTTTGATGACAACCGATTTTTCTGAAATGAATCTGCACCCCGAGTTGGTGCAGGCTGTAGCCTCGCTTGGCTACAGCGAACCAATGCCCGTGCAAACTGCAGTAATTCCGCTGATGATCGCTGGCCAGGATGTGATTGGCCAGGCTCAGACCGGAACTGGCAAAACCGCTGCATTTGCGCTCCCTATGCTGCAAAACCTGATCTCCGATTATGGCAATATCCAAGGCCTGGTGCTCGCCCCGACACGCGAGCTGGCTCTGCAGGTTGCCCAGGCTGTGGCCGAGTTCGGCCGCGGCCGAGGCGTAAGAGTTCTGGCGGTCTACGGCGGCCAGGCATACCAACCACAAATTCGTGCGCTTAAGCAGGGCGTTGATATTATTGTGGGAACCCCGGGGCGCTTGCTGGATTTAATGCGCCGGGATTTGATCGATCTTAACTTTGTACGTACCGTTGTTTTGGATGAAGCTGATGAAATGCTCAGCATGGGTTTCATCGAAGATATCGAGACGATCCTGAGCGCTACCCCGGAGACGCGCCAGACCGCGCTGTTTTCGGCCACCCTGCCAATGGAAATTCGCCGCCTGGCAGAGCGTTTTCTGCATAATCCCCAGACCGTCGCGATCCGCCAGGAGCAGGTCACTGGCGATACCATTGAGCAGCGCGTTTATCTGGTCAATGAAAAAGATAAAGGCGCAGCGCTGACCCGACTGTTCGAGGTGGAAGATATTTCCAGCGCACTGATCTTTGTACGCACCCGCCAGGCTACTGGCGAGCTAGCCGGCGAGTTGGCCGCACGCGGTTTTCCCGCTGAAGTCCTCAATGGCGACCTGAGCCAGGAAGCTCGCGAGCAAACGCTCAGCCGCTTCCGCCAGGGCAAGATTACCGTACTGGTTGCCACCGATGTAGCCGCGCGCGGCCTGGATATTGAAGATATTTCGCATGTTTTCAACATTGGACTGCCTGACGATCCGGAAATTTACGTCCATCGCATCGGTCGCACAGGGCGAGCAGGCAAGACCGGAATCGCCATTTCCTTGTATGCACCCAGGGAAAAGCGCAACCTGCGCCAGATTGAGGCTTTTACCCGCCAGAAGCTTAAACAGGTTGCACTGCCAACCGAAGAAGAGATCCGTAACCACCGCGAGGAGGGTCTGGTGCGCCAGATGGTTGTGTGGTTGGGACGCAGTCGGTATAAGCGCGAACGTGAAATCGTCGAGAACCTGGTAGGCCAGGGTTATGATCCGTTGGAAATTGCTGCAGCGGCGATGAAAATCGCTCGCGCCGACGAAAAACAACGCCCGATTGCTCCAGTCAGCGAAGTGGCTGAATATCGTACAGAGCGGTCGACGCGCGATTGGAAACCTCGCCGTTCTGGTGAGCGGGTCAATTCGACTGCTTCCGCCTCCTCGCATGAAGCGGGCATGATCCGCCTGAGCCTGAACATGGGTCGCAAGGATGGTTTACGACCGAACGACGTAGTCGGGGCGATTGCCGCCCATGCTCGAATCCCAGGGAACCGCATCGGCAAAATCTATATCCAGGACGAGCTTGCTCTGGTGGATGTGCCGGCCGAGCTGGTGGATCTGGTCCTTGTCAATCCCAAACCGATGCACATCCGCAAACAGCGGGTCGAGATGCAAGTAGCATAATTTGTCCATTAAAAACCGGCGTCATGCGCCGGTTTTTTGATTCAAACTGGACTTTTCATAGAATATCGTGTATAGTGAAAGCCCAGGCTGGTCGGGCGATCGCTGATGCGATTGAATAAATCGCAATTTCAGAGGAAAGTCCGCACTCCATAGAGCACGGCGCCGGGCAACTCCCGGGGTGGAGTAATCTACGGGATCGGGCCACAGAAACAAACCGCTTCCTCCACTTCCCTCTCCCAGCGGGAGAGATGCAGGTGAGGAAGTCAGGGTGAAAAGGTGAGGTAAGAGCTCACCGGCGTTCGCAGTAATGCGGGCGGCCAGGCAACCCCCGCCGGGAGCAAGGCCAAGCAAGGGCGATAGAGCGGCTCGTTCTGCCCTGGGTAGGCTGCATGAGCCAGCAGGTAACTGCTGGCCTAGAGAAATGATCGCTGGGCAAGCCTTCACCGGTTTGCTTACAGAATGCGGCTTATAGACTGGCCTGGGAAAATCGCTACAAAAAAAGACCATTTGCAAATGTGGTCTTTTTTAATTGGTCTGCAAAAACTCGACCTGGCAAATTTCGATTTCGGCTGCTTTGAGGAAATTCACTGCGTTTTCGTCAATTCGGTAGGCGCTGCTGTAAACCAGGCGGGTAATCCCGGCGTTTATTAAGGCCTTTGTGCAATTAATGCAAGGGAAGTGGGTAACATAGCAAGCAGCGCCGCGGGTCGAAACGCCATGCAGGGCTGCCTGAATGATCGCATTGGTCTCGGCGTGGATCGTGCGGACACAGTGCCCATCAACCATCAAATGACCGATTTCCTCGCAGTGTGGCTGTCCGGAGGGTGAACCGTTGAAGCCCGTAGTTAGGATGCGTTTTTCGAGTACCAGGACGCTGCCAACGAAAGCCCGGTCGCAGGTGCTGCGTTCTGAAACGGCAAAGGCGATCTTCATAAAATACGAATCCCAATCTGGTCTCATGGTAAGACTCCTAGGTGAACTTAACTTTTCCGATTATAGTCAGAACCATTCTTCCGTCAATGTTTGCGGTGGAGTTTCGTTAATGTTGGGATTGATAAGCGCGGCGACGAATGCAATGTATAATCAGCATATGGCTAATACCGAAGCTGCTCAACCTGCCAACTATCCGGTTGGATGGAATGAAACCCTTATCATGGAGAATGGCGCCGAGGTGACGATCCGGCCGATTTTGCCGGCAGATGCGCCGCGCTTACAAGAGGGTTTCAGCCATCTATCCCCACAGACAATCTACTTTCGTTTTTTAGAAGCAGCAAACCAGATTTCGGATAACCAGGCGCTGCGGTTGGCAAGCGTGGATTACGAGAGTCAAATGGCTTTGGTTGCGGCTATCAAAGAAGAGGGGCAGGAGCGGTTAGTAGGGGTGGCCCGGTATGCGCTGGTTGGAGCGGAGGACCCTGGGGCAGCAGAGACCGCTGTTGTTGTCCGCGATGACTTTCAAGGCCAAGGGCTGGGAACCCGCATGTACGCTCAATTAATTCGATATGCCCAGATTCACGGGGTTAAAAATTTTGTCGGTACAATCCACCAGAGTAACGTCGGGATCATTACTTTCATTAAGCGCAATGGGCTGACCTTCGAGCGGCACATGGTCGAGCCAGGCGTATTCCAGATCACAGTCAAATTAAGTGACTAAGTAGTTGAATTAACAAATCCAGGTGTATTCCAAGCAGTGCAACCTAGAAATTTGCTTGAAATGAGCGAATCTAAACCAGGTTGTCGAATCACTGGTTCACGTTGAGTTGGTATACCCCGTAGTTCTCATCCTGGTAGAGAGCCGTCCAATCTGAGCAATCTAGATCATACTGCTTCTGGGTGACGATTACATGGGTTAGGCCCATATTCCGGAGCTTCTCCAACCAATTGCAATCGGCTCTTTTATAGAATTGGTCCGTATTTTGAATTCTTCTGGCCCATTCCAACACGTCGGGCGCCTGGTAGGGGATCGATTTGAATTCGACATAAACCGGCGAACCGGTGACCAGGCGAAAATCCTGCATATCCAGCGGGGTGAGGTAGTATTGGTCGGGGGCGTGATTAGCGGCAACAAAGGCCATCATTGCCCGATCAGGAGCAGCCGCCTGGCGTTGAAAATCCAGGGTCAAACGGGTTATGCCAATCATTGTAGTCAGCCCAATTACGAGATAACTCACGAGCAGCACCCATTTTTCTGATTTGGTATTCCAGTTTGGAAAACGCTCGAAAAGGCGAGATATGCCTATGGCTACCAGCACGGTTACAGATAACGGCAAGATGAAAGTGGAAATTCGCCAGGGGAACAACAGCGCCAGGGTATTATTCTGAGATAAAACCTGAAATATGGTCAGCAGCAGTGCAATTCCAGAGGGGATGATCAGAAGGAGGAACAGACGAGTACGGCGACTCAGCCAGATTGCCCAAATCACGATCAGGATTTTAACCACTGCGGTCCAATCAAACCAGCGGGCGGCAACTGCATGAAAAGGGATACGAAAGTTGACCAGGATTTCCTGGGCTTTTGCGCTCGGAATTGGTGGTGTGTTCGCAAAGCTTGAAAAAACGTATACCAGGATTGGGCTGACCGCCAGGATCGCGATAGCTCCTAATAAGAAGGATTTACGCAAATTGTGTTCTTCGCGGTAGATGATGACCATATACGCCAGGGTGAGTGCAGCCGCACTGAGCAGGTAAGTTGGGTGTATCGTGGCAGCTAGAGCTGCGAAAAGGACGGCAAGGACAGGTTTACCCTGTAAGAATAAGAATACTGAAAAAATAAGAAATACCCCAAAAGCGCTTGGTTGAAGGACAGGTCCGAGTAAGCGCTGGTCGGCGAAACCATCTTCTAAGACATAGGTCCAATTTTCGCCAAGTGCACGGGAAAGGGCGAAGCGCAAGGCGGCGGAATGAACCAAAAAAACCACTGCCACGAAGAGAGCGAGGCGGGCTCGCGATTTTCGCAAATCAAAAAGGATATCGGTGATTCCTACCAGGCAGAATAGGTAAAGACCGAGCAAACCGGCGTAGAAAAGGTAAAAGAGAATTGGCTGGTGGGTGAAACGATAGGTCAGGTAGACCAGGGCGCTGAAGATTGGGGTGGGATCGAGGGTATTGGCCAACCAATCCTGGTTGAGATAACCAAAACCAGCTTTAGCCATGCCATGCAGGAAATACTGGTTCTGGTTGGAGGTAAACAAGGGCGATTGCGTATAGGTGAGTGCAAATAACAAGCCGACGAGCAGGATGAGCCCAGCGTTACCCAGCCAGGATTCGCGTCGATGATCTCTTTGGGGCATGGCAGATCTTATCGATCCTTTGTTATCCTCAAAAAAGGCTGCATTGTATGATGCAGCCCTTTTTCAGAACTAATGATTGGTTAATTAACGGCGAGGGCGCAGCATTCGCCCTGCAAGAGCGGCCATGAAACCCACGGTGGTTAATACGGCGATACCGATTTTGGTTACATCCACGATCGGTTTGACCTCGACGCCATTCGGCGTAACGATGATCTCGGCTACAGGGCGGGAGAAGTTCCAGCCTCCGCCGCCACCGCCGCTGCCATCCCGCTGCCTTGTTCACCACTGCCGGTTCCTGAGCCGAGGCCAAAACCCATTGCGGAGCCAACCTCTGCAGCGTGAATAACAAGAATGTCGCCATTTTTCACCGGTTCACTAAAGACCGCTTCGACACTGGCCACTGCCATAAACCGGTCTAGGGAATTTTCTGCGATGATCAGGGCTGGATCGGTTGTAAGCAAATCCGAATCTTCAAACTCCATTTCTCCCAATTCAGCTTCTTCGTCATCCATCATCTCGGGTAGATCTTCGCTGCCCATGTCATTTCTCCTTTCATAAGTCTAATTGATTTTATTCCAGGTAATATCTGAAGCGCTATCTGCGTCGGATTAGGGAGATCACAAACATCAACAAACTTGCTCCCAAACACACGCCAAAGAGCGAGACGATGATCCTCAACGTTAGATCGGGGATCGAGACCACCTGCTCCTGACCATCGGCAGATTGGACCAGGACGCTCGCCGGACGGGACCAAATCACTCCCCCATTCCCTGTCTTCGAGGTCAATTGCCAGGTTTTGGCAAACGGTACAACTGTGTGAGCACCAATATGAATAGCTTCACCGGCCTGGGTTTCAATTTTCCAAGGATTAGGCATATCATGCCTCCGCAGGTTGATCAGTCGTCGGGGTGGCATCTGCCTCTTGTTCTTCAACCGCAGGCCCAGTCGGTTCAATCGAAGATGGCTCAGCAGTGCCCTCGGCGTGAGGTTGGATAATTTCTGACATCTCACCTGGGGTCTCCGTTTCGGAGATGTTGCTTACCGCAGCAAAATCTTCACTTGTGGTATTTTCCTCAGATGTCGATTCGGCTTCACTAACTGCCAGGAGGCTGGCAAGCTTTTCCAGCTCAAGGTTCACAATATGCAGAGCGCTGACCATCTCGTCACGGACCTTGCCTTCTACCTCACCGCTGCGCACTCGGCTGCCCAGATCACCGACCTCGGTTCTGATCTTCTGGCTGACCGGATTTTCTGAGACCGCTTTGGCTTCCCTGCGCAAGGTATTCCCTAATTCACTCAGACCGCCTTCGATCTCCTGCTGCAATTTTTGGCGCTCAGGACGATCCCAGGCTGCGCGTAAGATGCCTACCAAATTTTTACCCAAATCACCTAATTCTTCTGTTAATCCGATTGTTGGTTCGGTTTTATTTTCGTCCGGGTCGATCGCTTGTTGATCGGTCATAATTACCTCCATGTCATGCTAAGAAGGTGGATATTGAAAATTTACCTCGATCTATTGTAACACCTCCTGATTGTCAGGTCACAGCCTCCATTCGGATTTTCCAATATATTTCTCTTGCCCATTCAAGAAACCTATGGCATACTGACAAAAATCGCTATAGGAATTCATAAAGTTTTAATGAAAAGCGAGGTTTAAGGTGCATCATCCGCTCCAGGCAATTCCAATAAAGAAACGAAAGACAATATTCTGGTGTTTGTTTGCAGCTACCCTTGCATGGATGTTTGTCATGCAGATCGTTGGCGATCCCTTGATCAACCCGACCGCGCCTTCTGGGATTGTCACTTTTGAATTGGCCGGCAAGGTTAGCAAGGTGCAGGAAATTCTGGTTTCCTGGGATAGCCATGAACAGTTATTTGCTGCCCTAGGACTGGGGTTGGATTATGTGTTTATGTTGCTCTATTCCACCACAGTTGGCCTGGCATGCTTGTGGGCAGGGGACATTTTGCACAGGCGAGGATGGCCATTGGCGGGCATCGGCGTTGGCCTTGCTTGGGGACAATGGGCTGCAGCTCTTCTGGATGCGCTCGAGAACTTTGCTTTGATCAGGCTGTTAATAGGCGGCGCAGCGGCAGCCTGGCCTGAATTTGCCCGCTTGTGCGCCTTGGGGAAATTCGCTTTGCTGTTTGTGGGTCTCGTATATGCGTTCTACGGTCTGGCTGCACACCTGACCAGTGGGAAGGCCTCTGCTGCTTGAGCGCGACCTTTCCAGGTTCCTGGCGTATATAGAAGTATCTACAACAAAGAAACAGGAGGCTTGTGATGTTCCCAAAGAGAATCTTTTACGCAATATTGCTCCTCGCCCTCGTAAGCATGGCTTGCGGGGTTACAGTTAATCTCCCCGAAGAGATCAAGACCGGTCCAACCCAGACAATGGCAATTAATGTCCCGGTTCAAGCAAATGAACCTGTCAATTTGTCCTTGAATTTTGGCGCTGGTGAGTTAAGTCTAAGTCCTGGTGCTCAAAATGCTCTGGTGGATGGCACAGCCACATACAATATGGACGAATTTAAACCTATTGTAAAAACTGAACCTCCTGGTGTGAGCATCAGCACCGGTAAACTAGAAATTCAGGGCTTTCCAAGAGTCCAGGTGAAGGATTTAAAGAATAGCTGGTCGTTACGATTAGGCAGCCAGCCGATGAACCTGGCAATCAACGCGGGCGCATACCAGGGTGAAATCGAATTAGGTGGCTTATCCCTGGCCAACCTGACGGTCAACGATGGCGCTGCGGATGTAAAGCTGTCGTTCAACCAGCCAAACCTGGCTGCAATGGATAAGCTAATTTATACTACCGGCGCTTCTCAGGTTGGATTGAGTGGCCTGGCGAATGCGAATTTTTCTGAGCTCACCTTTCGGAGTGGGGCGGGTGACTATTCGCTTGACTTCAGCGGAAAGCTTCAGCGCGACTCCAGCGTTATGATCGAATCGGGTTTGAGCCAGGTGACCCTAATCGTCCCGAAGGGAGTTAATGCCGTGGTATTCTTCGATGGCGGCCTGTCAAATGTCGATGTAACCGGCGATTGGGTGAAAAGCGGTAACAGTTACACAATGACCGGCAGTGGCCCCACCCTGACTATTCGGGTTAGCATGGGAGCAGGTAACTTGGAGCTAAAAAACTGAGTAAATTGCAGCAAAAAAAACGACTGCCAGCTGGCAGTCGTTTTTTTTATATCGATGGCCTACATATCGAGGGCTTTGTAACCCGCACCGCTTTTAAAGAATTCGTAATTCGGATCGATGTCGGGGGTGAGATCGACAGTTTCACCTGCGGCAAGCTGCTTGACGCAGTCCAGGACCACTTTCTCGCCGTGGTGATTGACGCCTTCATAGTGACCGGTCAGGCCAAGTTTGCTGATATATTCGCCGCCCTTAGCCGTGTAGGATGAGGGAACTTCGTCTTCAGGAAAGATTGCTTCGTACGGGCACTCTGGGATGCATGCGCCGCAATCGATGCAGGTATCCGGATCAATGTAGTACCACGGCCATTCTTCCGCAGGCTTTCCTGGAATAATGCACTCAACCGGGCAAACTTCTACACAACCGGAATCGCGTAAACAAAGGCTGGTAATAATATGCGTCATTGAATAGTACCTCCTGTTCTTTTATCGGTTTTTGGTAATTCTCAAGATTGCATTCGAAATCTCTTGGTATCTCACTGCAGGAATATTGCTAATGAAAATTTTAGCTTGCCCTGAGGCCTTTGTCAAGCGAATTTGCCTTAATTGGAATAGTTGTTATCAGAATCAATTTCGCGTTGGGTTTAACTTGACAAGTTTTGTCATTTTAAGTATCATGAGATCGGTCCATGTCGGACTGAAAACCCTTAGATACAATCTCAATGGAGGAAAATATGTTACACCAGATTCTAGAGACTCTCGACCAAAAGTTCTCTTTTGGCGAGGCTTCAGCACACTGCGATGTTCCCTGCGGGATCTATGACCCAATCGTTGCCCAGATAAGCGCGCTCACTGTTGTGCGCATGTTGGATCTGATGGCGGCAAAGGAAGCCGAGGCGGGCGAAAAAGGAGCCGCTTTTTATAACAGTATGTCCCGTTATATCCTGGTAAAGGAAGAACATGCTGAAAAAGTCAAAGCCGAGATCCGCGTCATCTGGGGCGATTTCTTCAAGGCTCCCCAGTTCGAGCAGTTCCCCGATGCCCATGCCCTGGTCCACAAAATTATGCTCCTGGGTTCAAAGGCTCGTCAAAGCAATGATCGCGAAGCCGCAGTTCAGCTTGTTGAGGCAGTTAACGAATTCGCTGAAATGTTCTGGAAAGTGAAAGGTCTGGCGACGCATCGCGCCAAATACCCGATGGCGCCGAACCTGGAGCTGGTCTACCCAAACCTCTAAATGATCCGGTTCATCAAGGTCACAGGCGATAGTCTGTATCCGACGTTCCGCGAAGGGGATTTTGTCTTAATCAGCAAAATCCCCTTTAGATTCAAAAAGCTGAAAGTGGGGGATGTGATCGTATTCGAACAGCCAATCTATGGGGTAATGATTAAACGGATTTCCCAGGTATTAGAAGGTGGAAAGTTATTCTTTGTGCTTGGAACAGATGAGTTTAGTGTCGATAGCCGTCAATTTGGCGCGGTCAGGTGTGAGGCTTTGCTAGGAAAAGTGATCTGGCATATTCCCCGGCCGGGGGGGTAAAAAGTTTATGAGGCACAGCCCATCCATACCCCCATTGCTTGTGCTGATCTTCGGTATCCTGGCTGTCTCGACAGCATCGGTATTTATTCGCAATGCCCAGGAATATGCGCCTTCTCTGGTAATCGCCGCTTACCGCCTTAGCCTGGCAACGATCGTATTGGCGCCAATGGCATACACCCGGCAGCGAAAAGAACTCGGCGGCTTATCTCGCGCCGAGCTGGGTTTCGCCATGCTTTCAGGATTGTTTCTGGCAATCCACTTCGCGACCTGGATCACTTCTCTCGAATATACCAGCGTTACGAGCTCGGTGGTGCTAGTTACGACCACGCCATTGTGGGTCGCGCTTCTCGCACCGATTACAGTAAAAGAGCCGCTGACCCGTCCAGTACTGATTGGGCTAGGTCTGGCCTTGGTCGGCGGGATCGCTATTGGTTTGAGCGATGTCTGCACCTGGAATAATGGTTTGGATTGCATATCAGCCGATGGATTACTAAAACAAGGCGCGCTTTTCGGCGACTTCTTGGCTCTAGCAGGCGCCCTGGCCGCGGCAGGTTATATCCTCATCGGTCGCCGGTTACGCCAGGGTATGTCGTTAATCGGGTATATTTTCGTAGTCTATGGGATCGCGGCCGTTGTCCTGATTGGGTTCATGCTCGTTTCTGGGAAACAGGCTTTCGGATATCCACCGCAAGCCTATCTATGGTTCTTGCTGCTGGCTTTGATCCCGCAGTTGTTGGGTCACTCTTCATTCAACTGGGCGTTGGGTTACCTTTCCGCAGCATATGTTTCAATAAGTTTGTTGGGCGAGCCGGTTGGCTCGTCAATCCTGGCATATTTCTTCCTCAATGAGATCCCCGGAATGATCGAAATATTTGGTGCTATACTTATTCTCACTGGTCTTTATCTAGCTTCGCGCAGCCAGGTCTGACGGGATCCGCATGGCCGAGAAATCAACCCAAGCGAAAAAATCTTCTACACCCCAGCAGAGCCAGAGATCAGCCACGCAATCAGCACCTCCGCCGGCTGACTCGTCGCCCAATGGTTACGATCGCCTTTGGGGATTTTTGGCGCGTTTCCGCCGCTTTTTTTGGGACATTGGCGGCGTGGCCTTGTTAGCCTTGGCGGTCATGACGTTATTGACCTTGTTGATTCCCTCTTTATCAGGCGGGATTTTAGCCTGGTGGGTGAATTTGCTCGAGCAGTGGTTAGGTTATGGCAGCGTTTGGGTTGTCTCGGGGATTATGGTCGTTGGGCTGTGGATGCTTTTTCACCAGCCAGGCCGGACGCCTCCTTTCGTAAATTGGGGACGTGTTCTAGCGATGGAGTTAGCAGCCCTGGCGTCGATTGCGCTGATGTCTGTTTTAGGCGGCGCTTCTCTGGTTCGCGCTGAAGCTGGGCTAGACGGAGGGCGATTAGGTTGGGGGATGGTCGAAATGCTGCGCCTGCCGCTGGAGCCATTTGGAATTTCTGGTTTATTTTTAATTGGCTTGTTTTTGTTAGCAATCTTCGGATTGTGCCTGGCGTTTGGGTTAGACCTGACGGGATTTTTACGCACTTACAATCTGGGCATGGGCAGGAGACCCGGCACAGTTGTAATTGATCACCCGGATAACGCCTCTGTAATCAGCACTTCGCCTCTTTCAACTGAAAAGACCCAACCGGTTCGGGTTGGAGGCGACAGCGCATCGGCAGATGCCCGGCGTAAGCGCATGTTAATTCCCCCAGAATTTCGCAAGAATTTCAGGATTGAGGCGGAAGAAGAAGAGCCTGCAGCCCCGCGCCAGCGTGATGAGCGCTTACCGCCGATTGACCTGCTTCTGGCAGAGCAGAACAATCGACAAGACGAACGCAATATCAATTTGACTGCTGGTTTAATCGAAAAAACGCTTGCGGAATTTGGAATACCTGCCAAGGTGGTTGGTTTTCGGGTAGGACCGACTGTGACGCAATTTGCAGTTGAGCCTGGATTTGTTGAAAAAGATAAAAATGGCCCTGAAGGCGATCCTAATCGCCAGAAAGTACGCGTAGCTCAGATTGCTGCCCTGCAGCGCGACCTGGCTTTAGCGCTCTCAGCGGATCGCTTACGCATCGAAGCTCCGGTGCCTGGCCGCCCTTACGTAGGCATCGAAGTGCCCAACGCCAGGTCCACTACCGTCCGATTGCGCCCGATCCTGGAGAGCGAGACGTTTTACAAAACCAACTCACCTTTGGCAATTGCACTTGGCAGGGATGTTTCCGGCCAACCTGTGGTTGCAGATCTGGCGCGTATGCCGCACCTCCTGGTAGCAGGTACGACAGGTTCTGGAAAGTCGGTATGTATCGCGGCGATCACGACCTGCCTGGCGATGAATAACACCCCAGAAGAATTGCGCCTGGTGATGATCGATCCGAAAATGGTTGAGTTAGTGCGTTTCAATGGGCTTCCGCATTTGCTTGGCAAAGTGGAGACAGAGTTAGAACGTATCCTGGTTGTGATGCGCTGGACTGTGGCAGAGATGGACCGACGATATAAGCTTCTCGAAGCAACTCATGCACGGAATATCGATTCCTATAATCGCAAACTTGCTAAAAAACCCGGAGCAGAGAGTCTTCCACGAATTGTGGTGCTAATTGACGAGCTGGCTGATTTAATGATGTCTGCCCCTGATCAAACCGAACACAGCCTGGTGCGACTGGCGCAGATGGCCAGGGCAGTTGGTATCCATCTGGTGGTTGCCACTCAGCGTCCAAGCACCGATGTGGTCACCGGCTTAATCAAAGCGAATTTCCCGGCGCGTATATCGTTCGCCGTCACCTCGTCTATAGACTCGCGCGTCATCCTGGATACTGTAGGCGCGGAGTCCCTTCTTGGCCGGGGAGATATGCTCTTCACCCCGCCAGAAGCCAGCAGCCCGATCCGTTCCCAAGGCGCTCTGGTTACCGACCAGGAGATCGAAAAGATGATTACCTTCTGGCAAAAATCAAGCCTTCCAGGCGGACAGATAGCGCCATCGCCCTGGGATGTGATGTTGGAAGAAGAGCAAGTTATGGCAGATAAAGATAATCTGATTGAAAGGGCGATCCTTGTAGTGCGTGAAAGCCAGCATGCGAGCGCTTCGCTGCTCCAACGTCGCTTGCGTATTGGTTACCCACGTGCTGCCCGCCTGATGGATGAATTGGAAGAATTGGGGATTGTTGGTCCATCCCAAGGCGGCGGGCGCGAGCGCGATGTCTTGATTGGTAAAGATGATTCAGGCGAATGAAATTCCTTTAACTTGACAGTCCTCTTGCCTTGCGATAGCATACTACCCTTGTAATATTTTTATTCAATGAAAGGCATTTTGCAAAGTGGCTAATACCAATGTAGAGAATAAAACACGATTGACATTAACGGATCAATTTCGCAAGGCATTTAAAGGGGTAACCGAACCCATTGCTCGCTTCTTTAATCGCATTGGATTAACACCAAACACAATGACAATTCTGGGTCTGGTCGGAAATGTCATCGGTGCGGTGCTCCTTTCTCAGGGTCAATTCGTTATTGGCGGTCTGTTAATCCTGTTGATGGGACCCGTGGATGCTTTGGATGGCACGATGGCGCGTTTACGTGGTATGGATGGTCATTTTGGCGCTTTCGTAGAACTCTGTAACAGATCGATATTCTGAACTCGTGATCTTTGCTGGCTTGCTTTATTACTATATCTCTCAGGATAATGTATTGATTGCGATGTTGGTATTCTTTGCGGCAGCCGGCTCGGTTTTGGTTTCCTATATTCGTTCACGCGGTCAATCCCTGGGCTGGGACACCAAGGTGGGCATTCTGACCCGGATGGAGCGTTATCTGGTGATGGGACCCTCCCTGGTGTTGTCGTTTCTTTCGCCGCTGATCCCGCTCATTGGAATTGCAATGATTGCCTTATTTGCTAATATCACTGCTCTGCAGCGGATTATAGATATCCGCCGCCAGGCTTATCTAGACCAAACCAGTTAATTCGGGGTCATTGCGCTGACTGGGTGAGGATTGAAATTATGCCAACTGGAATTACGATTCCTGTCCCGTTCATCGGGTCACTTACAATCCATTATTATGGAGTAATTATCATGTTAGGGGCGTTGGCGGCAGCCTGGCTGGCTACCGTAGAGGCCAAACGCCGCGGTCAATCGCCTGATCTGGTTTGGGACTCCTTGTTATGGGTGCTGCTAGGCGGGATCATTGGAGCGCGTTTATGGCATGTTTTCACGCCGCCTCCATCCATGATAGCGATGGGCATTACAACCACGTTTTACCTCACCCATCCGCTGGACCTGATCTCGATTTGGAATGGGGGCTTAGGGATCCCCGGGGCGATCATCGGCGGCGTTGCGGCGATGTACCTCTACTGCCGGCACCGAAAATTGAATTTTTTGATCTGGGTTGACATCGCCGCTCCAGCCCTGGCGCTTGCCCAGGCTATCGGGCGTTGGGGAAATTTTGTCAACCAGGAGCTTTATGGGCGTCCAACGGATCTACCCTGGGGTTTGACGATCACCCATGAAACTGGTTATCCAGCAGGAACGCGATTTCATCCATTGTTCCTTTACGAGTCTATCTATAGTTTACTAAATATGTTCTTTCTACTCTGGCTGGGTAGACGTTTCGACAAACGCTTGCTGCCAGGGGATCTCTTCCTGGTTTACCTGATCACCTACCCCATGGGGCGATTCTTCCTGGATTTCATTCGCCTTGACGCCGCCCAGTTGGGGGGAATAAATGTCAATCAAACCGTGATGTTGGTAGTGGCGCTATCATCCGCAGCGATCCTGCTCTTCCGGCACAACCGCAATAAAGGCAATCGCCAGACTGTGGAGATCGGCGAGGAGATCAAGGGTGAGTGAGCTGATCATCCTGGGTACGGCTTCAGCCGTGCCAAGCGAGTTGCAGGATAATACCCATATGGTTTTGGTAGGGGAAGAGCGGATTGTGCTAATCGATACCAGCACAAACCCGATTGTGCGTCTGCGCCAGGCAGGCGTCGACCCGCTAAACCTGACGGATGTCATCTTAACCCACTTTCACCCCGACCATGTCTCGGGTTTTTCGGTGCTGTTGATGGATAGCTGGCTGCTTGGGCGAACAAAACCAATCACGATCTACGGATTGGCTTATACGCTGGAACGAATAGAAAAAATGATGGAGCTGTATGGTTGGGAATACTGGCCGAACTTCTTTCCAGTCAACCTGGTCAATCTGCCCGAGGAGGAGTTGACTCCGGTAATCGATAGCGAAGCGGTAAAGATATTTGCCTCGCCAGTACACCATCTGATCCCAAACATTGGTTTGCGGATTGAATTTCCTTTAGAAGGAAAGGTGTTTGCCTATTCATGTGATACGGAACCAGTCCCCGAGGTTGCCCGCCTGGCGGCAGGGGCGGATATTTTACTGCATGAGGCAACAGGGGCGCAGCGTGGTCATTCTTCTGCTGCCCAAGCGGGAGACAATCGCCCGCCAGGCCGAAGCAGGGAAACTGCTCTTGATCCACTACGACTCAAATGGGGAAAACTTCGGACGGCTCGTCGAACAGGCACAAAGCACTTTTTACGGGCCGGTTGAGCTAGCCCAGGATCTGATGAAGATAAAATTCTAAACCGATAAAAAACCACCCGACCGGGTGGTTTTTTGGTGCTTGCTTACCAACCTTCAACAAAGGGCAGCCAATCCTGGTTGCTGTGCAAATGATGGGCGAAAAAATAGCGGGCTGAACCAGGCGGTTCTAAAGGAGGACGGAGTAGATGCATTTGGGCTTGTTCACTGGTCCGACCGCCTTTACGATGATTACAGCCTGGGCAGGCTGCCACCAGGTTTTCCCAGCTATGTCTCCCGCCTAGATGACGGGGGATTACGTGGTCGATGGTCATGGCTGGGCTATGCAGCCCGCAGTATTGGCAAGTGAATTCGTCTCTGCGCAAGATCTCCCGTTTGGTCAGGCGCACATTAGGGCGTGGCCGGCGCACCATTTTTTCTAAACGGATGATCGAAGGGCGCGGGAAAGAGCGGGAGACGGTTTTTATCTCGCCTCGCCCGTTTAACACCAGGCTGGCCTTGCCGGTTATCATCAGGTTCACTGCCCGGCGCAAATCACAGACATGGATTGGTTCAAAGTTAGCGTTTAGAACGAGGACAGGTTCGAGCACAGCGCCCTCCGCAATTCTCCGAATCATATCACAAATTTATTTTGACGCTGTCGTGGTGGAGGAAATATAATTCCGGGTGGTATTTATTTCCAGTGTTTCCATGGCAGAAAAACGAAGGTATCTCCCGATTCAGCGGAATTCATTTTATAATTGGATTTATGGAAACTGAACCATTGATTGGCGAGTTTCGGCCGGAATTGCTATCACGACGCGGCGAGGCTTTAGCCTGGTTGACCGCCGGGTTGTCATTTACAGCCTGGATATTGATGGTGGTGCTCGGCCGGCCAGTGCTTTCAGTCGTCCCAGTGATGTCTTTTATTTTCCTTGGCGCAGCAGCCAGCATCAGCCTGGGAAATTGGATCGACCGGAAGACTTGCTTTCGCCTGGACGAAACTGGGATATCCTTTGTAAACGGCTTAAGGAAGGTCCAATTATCCTGGCGACAAGTAGAAAAGGTTGAAGTCTTCGCCTCTAGCTGGGGACGCAAGGTGCGTGTGATCGGCGCCCAGGGGCATTTCGATTTTCGCACTTTGGGTGAGTTGACGATGGGTGGAGAAGTGAAAGGGCGGATGGGGTTTTCCCAAGGGGAGCAGATTTTGCGTCAAATCTTATGGCGCAGTGGTTTGATTGAGATTGAACATAGCGGGAACAGCTATTATTATGCACGCCGGTGAGACCTCGCTGCGGTGAGATTGGCGCGCCCTCACTGCCGAGGGCGCGTTTTATTGTATACTAACAGTTCGAAGGAGTTCGTATGTCACATAGTTCAATGACCATTGATGAACAAGTTGCCTTGTTAATGCAAGGTACTGAGTATGGAGATGAAGTCTTGAAACAGGCTATGGCTGGTGAGCTGCGCCAACGCTTGATCCAGGCTGCCGCAGAAAATCGCCCGCTTCAGGTATATTGTGGATTTGATCCTCGCACCAGCGATCTGCATTTGGGTCATACGGTACCCATGCGCAAGCTGCGCCAGTTCCAGGAATTAGGTCACGAAGTGACTTTTGTCGTTGGAACTTACACCTCGTTAATTGGTGATCCGTCTGATAAAGATAAATTGCGCCCACAGTTAACCGCGGATGAAGTCGAATCTAATGCTCGCACTTATGCAGAGCAGGCTTACAAAGTACTCAATCGCCAACAAACGCATATTCGCCATAACGCCGAATGGTTATCCGAGTTGTCTTTTGCTGAGCTCATTAAGCTTGCCTCCAACTTTACCATCCAGCAGTTTCTCAACCGTGAAAATTTTCGCCTGCGCTGGGAAAATGGCGATGCCATCTATCTTCATGAGACCTTCTATTCAATTATGCAGGGTTACGATGCTTATATGCTCAAGGCAGATGTGCAAGTGGGCGGCACCGACCAACTTTTTAACATCGTCACCGCAGCGCGGAAGTTGATGACCTACCTGGGTGTGCAGCCCAATATCGGTTTAATTCTGGGGATTCTTCCGGGTACTGATGGCGAAGTGAAAATGAGCAAGTCCCTGGGCAACCATATCCCGCTGCTCTCCACCCCGGAAGATATGTACGGCAAAGTCATGAGCATTCCCGATAAGGCAATGGGTCAATATTTCCGCCTGGTAACGCGCTGGACGCCGGATGAAATCGAAAAAATTGAGAATCAGTTAACCATGCACAGTCTCCACCCACGAGATATCAAGATGAAGCTGGCATACGAAATCGTCTCGATTTATCATTCGACCGATGCCGCCGAGCATGCGCAGTTCGAGTTTATCCGCGTCTTTCAGCAGCACGATCTGCCCGATGAAATGCCTGAATACGTCTTACAGCCTGGCCAGTCTGTTCTGGATGTACTCATAGCCGGAGACCTGGTGACAAGCAAAAGTGAGGCGCGGCGTTTGCTGGAACAGAGGGGCATCCGACTTGATACGCGGACACTGGACGATGCACATGCGCCATTTCCAGGCCCAGGTGTACTGCAGGTGGGCAAAAGGAAGTTTTTGCGGATAAAATAAGCGTGATGGATCTTCGTTATGGACAAATGGTTTGCTTTTCGGATTTCGATTAAATATTGGACTGTTTTACTGGGGTTATGCATCAGCCTGATTGGCTGCAGCCAGGCTGCAACCCAAGTGACAATGCGGGACCCTACCCCGATTTTTTCGCAACCAGCTATTCCAACCGTTGACGCTGTAGCTGAAGAACCGACTCCGACTCAGGATCCTATTATGACAATGATTATTCCTGAAGATTCCGAACCTGGTAACCTAAAATCCCTGCCGCAGGTATTGCTGGTTTCACCAGTAGTGATGTGGGAGTTTCTCGAGCAAAACGTGGGAGCCACCGGGTTTGGCGGAAAAGCTTTTTGCGCGTATGAGGTGCTGGCCAGTCAGGAAGGAGTTGGCGGCCAGGTGGAAGAATTTCAGTGGGTAGTGTGCCAGGAATATTATAAGGCGGATGGGACACTTACCAAAGGCAGCGGTATCAGCCTCCCAATGGTTGTTTTTTTGCGGATGAAAGGGGATAGCTATCAAATAGCTTCGTATTCCGTGCCAGGAGATGGGGAGGACTATGCCAAATTTATCCAGGGGACGTTTCCCGAGCAGCTCTGGCCGCAGATATTCCCGAGCGACCAGGCCCAGATACACGCTTACAACCAACGCGCTGCCAGGCTAGAAGCAGAGGCCGAAAGACGAGCGACCGCATATTTTAAGGCAAATCCTTGAAAGGAGTTTGATCATGCGCTTAAAGGATAAAGTCACCCTGATCACCGGCGGGGCGGCTGGTATAGGAAAAGCCACTGCCCGGCGCTTTGCTGAAGAAGGTGCGATCGTGGTCATTTGTGATCTGAACGAAGTGGGCGGGTTGGAAACAATCCAGGAGTTGCCTGGGCCAGGGAGCTTCTTTCGGGTGAACGTAGCCGACCGGCAGGCTGTTCAATCCTGGATGGATGAGGTGATGGCAAAGTTTGGCCGGATTGACGTCTTGGTCAATAACGCTGGGATTTTGCGCGATGGGTTGCTGGTGAAGTATCGGGAAGGACAATTGCTTGGGCAGATGCCCGAAGCTGACTTCGATAGTGTCATTGCAGTCAACCTGAAAGGGATTTTCAACTGCACGCAGGCTGTCGTTCCTTATATGATCCAGTCGGGAGGCGGGGTTATCTTAAACGCCAGCTCCGTTGTCGGCCTGGATGGGAATTTTGGCCAGACGAATTATGTTGCTGCAAAAGCTGGGGTGATTGGTATGACAAAAGTGTGGGCACGCGAATTAGGTCGTCACCACATCCGAGTGAATGCGGTTGCCCCTGGCTTCACTCTGACGGAAATGGTTGCCAGCATGCCAGAAAAAGTACTTGAAAACATGAAAGCCCGGACGCCGCTCGGCCGGCTGGGCGACCCAGGTGATATCGCTAATGCCTATTTATTCCTGGCGAGTGATGAAGCCGCCTTTATCACCGGGGTAACCCTGCGGGTCGATGGCGGGATTGTGGTTGGAACGTAATCAGAGCTGATCAATTTCCAACCACATACCCGTCTCTCAACTGCCAGGGATGTCCAACCGGTTTAGCCCAGGTAAATCACGACCTGATGGGTACTACCCGTATTAAAAACCGAGATAAGATTTCCGGCTTGTTCTTGACCATCGACGACCATTCGCTTAGACTCCGCGGCAAACATGATCTGGATTCATGACCCGGATCTCATATATCGCGCCACGGAAAACTCGCCGGGTTTGAAAGCCATCCCACTCCGCGGGTATGCACGGATCTACCCTGAGCCCGTTATATTCAGGCCGTACTCCCAGGATCCATTGGGTAATCGCCACAAAATTCCACGCCGCGGTTCCCGACAGCCATGAGTTCTTGGCCTCTCCATGGGTTGGCGCATCGCGGCCAGCGATCATTTGAGCGTAAATGTAAGGCTCGCAGCGGTGGATTTCTGAAATAGCTTCTCGGTTTGAGGGGTTGATCCTCAAGTAATAATCGAAGGCTTGCTCGCCATGACCGAGCTGGGCTTCAGCGATCATAATCCATGGATTCGTGTGGCAGAAGATGCCTGCATTCTCTTTATAACCAGGAGGATAGGAAGATATTTCGCCAAGGTGGAGATAATAGTTCGAGAAAGCTGGTTGCTGTAAAATAATCCCATGCGGCGTCGCCAGCCGCTCGTTAACCGAGTCTAAAGCCGTGGCGGCTCGACCATCCTCCACGCCGATCCCAGCCATTACACAAATTCCCTGCGGTTCGATGAAAATTTGCCCTTCCTGGTTCAGTTTTGACCCGATTGGTTGGCTGAAGTCATCATATGCACGGCGGAACCAGGCGCCATCCCAGCCGGCGGTCAGGGTTTTCTGGGCCATTTCGTCTGCGGAAGCCAGATATTCCTCAGTTTTTTGGCGAAGGTCCGCTGGATTTTGGCGATGATTTCCAGAATCGAGGAAACCTGCAGTTAATTCAGCCATGTCCTTGGCTGCCAAAACGAATAGACCAGCGATAAAGACTGATTCAGCGACTTTGCCGTCTTTATTTGTTGTGGTCTGGAAGGATTGCCCAGGGGTGTCTGAAAAGCAATTCAGGTTGAGACAATCATTCCAGTCGGCGCGGCCAATCAGGGGTAAGCCGTGCGGCCCAAGGCGGTCCAGGGTGTATTGGATGCTGCGTTGCAGGTGTTCGTAAAGCGGCTGCTCACTACCTGGCATATTATCATACGTGGTCGGTTCATTAAGGATACTCCAATCGCCGGTTTCTTTAACATATGCGGAGACAGCTAAGACCAGCCAAAGTGGATCATCATTAAAATTGCCGCCTACGTCGTTATTGCCATGTTTGGTCAGAGGTTGGTATTGGTGATAAGCGCCGCCGCTGGGAAGTTGGGTGGCAGCTAGATCCAGGATTCGTTGGCGGGCGCGCTCTGGCACCATATGGACAAAACCAAGTAGGTCCTGATTTGAGTCACGAAAACCCATGCCGCGTCCAATTCCTGACTCGAATAATGAGGCAGAGCGTGACATGTTGAAAGTAATCATACACTGATAGGCGTTCCAGATATTTACCATCCGGTTGGTATGCAAGTTAGGAGTAATGACCTGGTACTTGCCCAACAACATTTCCCAGCTCTGTTGAAGCAAACGAAAAGCATCATCGACGTTTTCGAGCTGTAAGTAATGAGCAATCAGTTGGCTTACCCGGCGCTTATTAATGATCTGAGAGCCTGGTGGGTCAAATTTTTCATTCGCTAAATTTTCAGCATATCCAAGCAGAAAGATGACCGATCGGGTTTCCCCAGGAGCGAGGTGGATTTTAACATGGTGAGAACCAATTGGCGACCAACCATTGGCGATAGAATTGGCGGAGGCGCCATTCTCTACACAAATGGGTCGTTCCCAGCCGCGATACGCTCCAAGGAAAGCCTCACGTTGGGTGTCGAAACCGGCTAACGGTGCTGAACAAGCAAAATAAGCAAAATGATCTCGCCTTTCTCGGTATTCAGTCTTATGGTAGATGACGCTCCCTTCGACTTCTACCTGGCCGGTGGAATAATTGCGCTGGAAATTACTTAAATCATCCAACGCATCCCATAAGCACCATTCGATTGCAGAAAATACGGAAAGGCTCACCGGCGACCGGCGGTTGTTCGTCAAGGTAAGACGCCAGATCTCAAGGTCTTGATCAGGAGGAACGAAGTAACATGTTTCTGAGGTGATATCCGAAAAAGTAGATTGAATGATGGTATAGCCCATGCCATGGCGGCAGGTGTAGTTTTGCAATTCGTTTTGGGTAGGCCGCCAGGATGGCGACCAGAAAGCACCGCTGGAATCATCGCGTAAATAGATGTATCTACCGCCAGTGTCTGCAGGAACATTGTTGTAGCGATAGCGAGTCAAGCGGCGCAAGCGGGCATCTTTATAAAAGGTATAACCGCCGGCGGTATTGGAAATGATTCCGAAGAATTCCTGGCTGCCCAGGTAGTTAATCCAAGGCAGAGGGGTGTCGGGACGGGTGATGACATATTCTTGTTGTGCGTCGTCAAAGTAGCCGTAATTCATTTAATCTCTTCCTTTAGAATTCAATGAAATATTTATCGATGAAGATGGTAGGGCACATCGATGATTACCCGTTGAAAGCCATGCTGGCGCCTTCTGTATAATAAAGCGGTTTTCAACAACCAGGTTGTTTGGTTATGCAGTAGTGAATGCCACCCCTTCGCTGGAACAAATTCAGGCAACACCACAGCCGCGAGCTGTCCATCGTGATGCTCTTCATCAATTTCATCCAGGTATTCCAAAAGTGGGCTGACAATCGATCGGTAAGGAGAATCCAAAACGACAAGCGGCACATCCGGAAACCAGCGTTCCCACAGCTCGCGCACATGTTCTGCCTGGCCCGGTTGAAGGTCGATATATACTGCAGTGACGTCTTGCGAAATCCCCCGAGCAAAGTCAACTGCATCAACAATGCCACGATGCACTCCGGAAATTGGGATAACAATCCGGGCAGGAGGTGCTGGTTTAAGGGAAGGCGGCAGCCCTTTCAGTGAAAGCTGACCAGCAACATCTTGATAGTGTTCGCGTATCTTAAGGAAGACGACAACCATCAAGGGAATTACGAGTATTGTTATCCAGGCGCCTTGGGTAAATTTACTAAAGGCAATCACGATAAGGGTAGTTCCTGTGGCCAGCGCTCCAATGCCATTGATGGTCATCTTTAGCTGCCAATTTTTCCCCATTTCACGCCGCCAATAGCGCACCATCCCAGATTGGGATAAGGTGAAAGCCAGGAAGGCGCCTACTGCGAAGAGGGGGACTAGAGCGTGAGAATGACCCTGAAATACGATGATTAAGAAAGCGGTGGCAAGGGAAAGTAGGACGATGCCGTTCGCGTAGACCAGGCGGTCGCCTAAGCCAGTCAATTGGCGGGGTAAGAAGCCATCAGCAGACAAAATAGCAGCGACACGTGGGAAACCTGCAAAGCTGGTATTGGCAGCCACAGCCAGGATCAAAAGAGTGGTAGTTTGGATGAGATAATATGCTGGGCTATTGCCCAGGATTTGACGGGCCAGGGCAGATAGGATGGTTTCTTGAGGTCCAGCGACGATCCCCAGGAACTGGGCTAGCCCGATGCTGCCCAAAAAAAGTATGGCCATGAGCAGCGACATTACTATTAAGGTGATCCCGGCGTTGTGAGACTCTGGCCTTTTAAAGGCTGGAACCCCATTGCTGATTGATTCGATGCCGGTCAAGGCTGTGCATCCTGCCGAAAAAGCATGTAAGATCAAAAGTAAACTCAGCGGCATCAGGGCGCTTGGCGCAGTTGTGTTCAATGGAACCGGTCCATGGGTATATAACTGATATGCGCCGAGCGCCAACATGGGAATATATGTAAATAGAAAAAGATAGACCGGTATTGACATGATGGCGCCGGTCTCGCGCAGACCGCGTAGGTTAAGCATGGTGATCAAGAGCAGAATGACCAGGGCTACTGCTTCACGATGCGGCCAGATTGCAGGAAAGGCGGAAGCAATGGCCTCAACCCCGGCTGTTAAACTGACTGCTGCCGTCAGCACGTAATCGATTAACAAGGCGGAGGCTGCAGTCAGGCCAGGTAAAGTGCCCAGGTTGGAGCGCGCAACAACGTACGAGCCACCTCCAGATGGATAGGCATGAATCGTCTGATAATATGAAGCAGCAGCAATCGCCAGGACGATCGTGATAGCCAGCCCTATTGGCCAGGCCATTACTAGCCCTGCGCTGCCTGCAACCACCAATCCAAGGTAAATTTCCTGGTTGGCGTAGGCAATGGATGAGAGCGCATCAGGCGAAAATGTCGCCAGGGCGCGGACTTTATTGAGTTTTTTCTCGCCGATCTCTTTTGTAGGAAGTGGATTGCCAATTAGCAAGTGTCTGACTCTATCCAACATTTTCTATGCCTTTTGCACAATTCTGGGCAATGTATTTCGCGAGATCACGAGTTATATCCAGAAGAATCACGTCTGGCACTCCCTCCGGAGTGCTCGATTTTGGGCGCAGATCGATCGGGTCATTAATATAATCAATCACCTGGAACCGATTATTCGCCAAGGCAATTTCTGTAGAAAATAATTCTAGATGACTCAGGCGCGCAATCCGCTGGCATAAATCGATAAGTGGTTCAAGCCCAAACTCGAGCATCTCGCTTTGTGAGGCGAGGGTATAAACATGGATACGGGGATCCCACCAGCACACATATATCTTCTCCAGGCAATAGATCACGCGGAACCAGGCTGGCCGCTCGAGCAAAATATCCGGTACGACCCTTGCTTGAAGCAAATATTGATCCTGAGGGCACTCTTGGCGGATTAGCAGAATTTGCTCCCAAAGCAGCGAGCCGACTACAACGCCAACGCCCCCGCCACCATGGGCAGGCTTGAGAGCATAATTGTCTCCAAAGGGTTCCAGATCCAGGGGTGGAAGTTCAGGGTTTTCCAAATACGATGGCAGCACAACGGTGTAAGGCGCGTCTAACCCATGGCGCGTAAACTGATGGTGCATTGTGGCTTTATCCCACGAGCGGCGCGCCAGCCAGAAACGATTGATATATACCAGGTCCAGGCGATACGCCCAGTCTGTTAGCGGGAGGAAGCTGGGTTCGTCATCGGAGGCTCGATCAAAAAAAGCGCAAAAACTTAACTCTTGACCGGATAAAGCTTCTAATACGATCTGGAGGTTTTCAGGAGTGACCTGGAATATTGAAATCTGTTCCGCCTGGCACGCTGATTCCAATAGTCTGGCAAAATAGAGATCGTACGGCCAACTCCAGGCAAAACACAAATCAAAATGATGCATAAACGCCTGGCTATTTATCCTTGGCAACC
Source organism: uncultured Chloroflexia bacterium (assembly GCA_963770655.1). Lineage (GTDB taxonomy): Bacteria > Chloroflexota > Anaerolineae > Anaerolineales > UBA4823 > CAZAGA01. Next base: position 437,663 of record CAVYQO010000011.1, read on the forward strand.
AAGAAATAGATATAAAGGGCTAAAAAGATGGCAAAGAAACCGGTTACCACCCAGCCTGCCAGCGATCCCCACACTGAGGACTGTTGGATCAACGCAGCCAAAGTGATGATAATATAGCCAAAAATGAGTGAAAAAATGATTTCGCGCTGGACGGTTTTAAGATCTGGGTTTGGCTGAAAAAGGCCGCGCGCTGCCCAAAGTAGCATTCCAAAAATGAAGAGCATGGCCCCAAACATCCTGGAAAAAGCAGCAACATTCCAATAGAGTAAAGTATTGTCGCCGGGGAGATCAGAGACGCCGAAGTAAGCAAGGACGTTGGGGGCATACAATGTAAATCCAATGCCAATGGCGATAAATAAAATCGCATTGACGGTGATCACCGGTCTAATTTTCATCGAGTCATTCCTTGAGTGGCTGGGTTATATTGAGATTCTACCGCGGATGTCAATTCATGGAGGGTTTCCGGCCCGCCACCTTGAGAAAATCGCCATCGACAGCAACCGGCCGGCGCTGCGCTCTTGCAGAGCCAACTCGCCGCTGGTGAGCTCCCCAGCGAAGCCGTTCAGCATTCCCTGCATGGCATAATGGATGCTCAATGCGGAAGCGCGAATGGCATAAGCTGTCAAGGCAACAAACAGCGGTTCTTCAGCCAGGATGGCCCGGCAATTGGCTAAAAGAACCGGCATGGAATCAAAGAACTCCCACACCTGTCCTGCCGGACCACGGCCAAATTTTGGCGGATCCAGGATCAAGCCTTCATACCTCGCTCCACGCCGCGCTTCTCGGCGGATAAATTTATCGACGTCATCCACCAGCCAGCGGATCGGGCGGTCATTCAAGTTTGAGAGCCCCTGATTGTTGCGCGCCCATTCCACCGTTTTTTTCGAAGCATCGATATGGGTCACTTGCGCTCCAGCCTGCGCCGCTGCCAGAGAGGCCAGGCCGGTATAACCAAACAAATTTAATACTCTGACCGGTTTCTGGGAGGATTTAATTTGCATAGCGAGCCAGTCCCATTGCGTTGCCTGTTCTGGGAACACTCCAAGATGGCGAGAGGGCGATGCCTGGACCTGGAACCGCAAGGACTGATAGCTCATCGTCCATGATTTTTCAATCGAACGGTTAAACTTCCAATGCCCACCGCTTTCTTCGCCAGTGGGTTGAAATACCGCATCCGCCTGGTCCCAATGTTTTTCGGCCAGGGCGGGTTTCCAGATGGCTTGATGTTCGGGGCGAATAAACCGGTAGGGTCCAAATCGTTCCAGTCTTAATCCCGCCCCACTGTCGAGCAGCTCATAATCCTTCCAATTCGACGGAACCAGCAGGGTAAGTTCAGGGTATGCCGTTGGGTTGACCAAGGCTCTTCTCCATTTTAAGGGCAGTAGGATGGTTTTCTGTCTGAAAGAACTTCAGTTCTATCGATCAGATCATTGAATTGTAAAACAAGCTGGTGGGATGTCAACAGGTATAATTGGGTGCATGCGGATGAAACGCTTACGCCAGGCTGTGGGCTTTGCTATCCTGCTGGTTTCACTTGGTCTACTAGTCTGGGCAGTATGGCCGTCTTCCGAAGTGGAGAGAACCGTTCAACTGCCTGGCAGGCAAATTCAGAATAGCGGAGACGATCTACTTTCGCAACCGGCGATTTATGAATTACGGACTTCCTGGCCTGGCCGCATGCAGGCGGGGAGCATGGCGGAGATCACTGTGCGCCTGGCCGCTATAAACACGTCCTTTTCTCTGCCTGCGCCTGATATTTCTCCCGACCCAGCTAAGCCGATCATCGAAGCGCGTTTGGACCTATCCGGTGTAGAAATAGCGCCTAATGAAATCATCAGCCAGGTATTTCCGATGACCACCCCTGTGGAGTTTCACTGGCAGGTACGCCCACCGGTGAGCGGGCGTTATCAAGGCGCTATTTGGCTGCATGAAATAGGGTTAGCAGAGAATGGCCAGGGGACCCCTGAGCGGCGCTTAATTGCAATCCAAGCCATTGAGATCCGAGCCGTTGGATTTTTTGGCTTGAATGCCTATTTCGCCCAAATTCTGGCAATTCTTGGGATTATCTTGGGAATAGGACTCAGCCTGGATTTGTTTTACGAATGGTATATGCTGTTCACGAAAAAACGGAGCGAGAAAATATGACGTTAGTAATCCAATCCTTTACGCAGGGTCCAGTGGACACGAATGCTTATCTAATTGGGGATGAGCAGACAAAACAAGCGGTCGTAATCGATCCAGCCTGGGATGGACGCGCAATCGCGGCTGAAGCAACCCGGCGAGGCTGGCATTTGAATGCCATTTGGCTGACGCATGCCCATTTTGATCATATTGCCGGAGCGGCAGCGATCGCTAAGGAAATTATTCCGCAGCCAGCGCTGGCTTTGCATCCTGAAGATTTTCCGCTTTATCAGATCAATGGCGGCGCGATCTTATTCGGTTTGGAGATCGAGGCTGGTCCGAAGCCAACGATCACCCTGGTGCACGGCCAAGAATTGCAGGTTGGCACAGTTCAATTCCAGGTGCGGCATACACCCGGCCATACCCCTGGTCATGTTGTTTTTTATTCCGCCGCCGAGAAAGTTGTGTTTTGCGGAGATGTTATCTTCCGCGCCAGTATTGGAAGAACCGATTTGCCAGGGGGTGATTACCAGACTTTAATGAATAGCATCGAGAGCCAGATTTTGTCCTTACCGGATGACACGATTTTATTTTCAGGACATGGACCAGATACGCGGGTGGGTATCGAACGGTTGACCAATCCATTTTTAATATAAAAAAGGACGGGATGACCGTCCTTTTTTCATATTTGGGTAAATTATTTGGCGTAGTCGACCGCGCGGGTTTCCCGAATCACAGTGACTTTGATTTGGCCAGGATACTGCATTGTTTCTTCGATTGTCTTGGCTATATCTCGCGCCATGCGGATGGAGGCGAGATCGTCCACATCCTCCGGGCGGACAAAGATGCGCACTTCTCGCCCTGCTTGTAAAGCATAGCTTTGGGTGACACCTTTATGGGAATTTGCGATTTCCTCAAGGGCGCGCACCCGTTTGATGTACTGCTCGAGGCTTTCTCGGCGAGCTCCTGGTCGTGCGCCGGAGATTGCATCGGCGGCTTCGACGATTGCTGCTTCCACACTTTCTTGTTCAACCTCGTGATGGTGGGATGCAATGGTATTGACAATCCGTGGGCTTACTCCGTAACGTTTAGCCAGGTCAGCGCCAAGCTGGGCGTGTGTGCCTTCCATATTATGGTCGATCGCTTTGCCTAGATCGTGGAGTAGACCACCGGCTCGGGCAACTTCGACATCTGCGCCAAGATCAACCGCGATCACGGCAGCTAACTGGGCAGTTTCAACCGCGTGGGCGAGCTGATTTTGACCGTACGAGGTGCGATATTTCAAACGCCCAAGAGTTTTGATGATTTCAGGATGCAGGCCGGGTACGCCTGCTTCATAGACCGCTTCTTCACCTGCTTCCTGCATGTCGCGGTCGACTTCCTTCTGCTCATTCTTGAGCACCTTCTCAATGTGGGCTGGGTGGATCCTTCCATCCTGGATCAGCTTGGCCAGTGCTCGCTTAGCGACTTCCCGGCGGACTGAATCGAAACAGGAAATTGTCACTGCCTCAGGTGTGTCATCTACAATTACGTCGACGCCTGCAGCTTGTTCAAACGCATGGATATTCCGGCCATTTCGACCGATTATTCTGCCCTTCATTTCTTCGGAGGGGATGTTAACCACTGAGGTTGTAACCTCGGAAACATGCTCGGAAGCAACTCGTTGAATCGCTGCGGCGATGATTTTTCGAGCGCGGTTCTCGCCTTCCTCGCGGGCTTCATATTCAACCTGACGAATAATTCGAGCCATGTCCTGGCGGGCATCCTTCTCAACATCTGCCAGGAGGATGGCCCTCGCTTCTTCGACGGTCATCTCAGCTATTCGCTGAAGCTCTTCCATCTGTTGGGCGTGCAGCTTGTCCATATCGTTCGTGCGTTTGTCGAGCAGGCTCTGGCGTTTATTCAATGCTTGCTCACGTTTTTCCAGGCGATCGAGGCGATTATCGAGCTCCTCACGCCGTTTTTGCGAGCGATCTTCTTCGCGAGCGACTTCGTTTCTTCGCCTGGCTACCTCGGATTCAGCCTTCTGTAACACGTCGAGGGCTTGATCGCGAGCCTGAACTTCCATGATCCGCACTTGCTCTCGGGCATCATCCAGTAGCTTTTCGGACTCTTCCTTCTGAACCAATAGCGCCTTTTCGGTCTTGTTCTGTTTGTAGAGATAACCAATGATATAACCGAGTGGTATTGTGATTAAGATCGTAACGATTTCCAGGATGACCCAGATACCTGGGTTCATTGGGTTTGGATTCATAACCTACCTCTTATCCTTCGTAATCAACGAATTGTTCAATATGATGTGTTTCTGCCCAGATTCGAGCCGTCGCGGGTGCGCTTACATCGTAGCTGAAACCACGCCGAGCGAGGAACCCTAACATCTTTTGCCGAAAATTCTGCCAATCCTGATTTTCAAGCTTACGGACATACTTCAGCCCCGCCTGGTAAGCCAGCGCCTCTTCGTCCAATGTCTCTAGCGATTGTTCGATCAGTTCTTCGTCCACGCCACGCAGTCTTAATTCGCTTTTCAGGACACGCCGGCCTCGCGGTCGGAATTCCGTGCGATTCTCGATCCAGGCCTCGGCAAACCGGGCATCATTAACCAAGCCTAGCTCTGTCAGACGTTCCAGGACGCTGAGGATTACACCATCAGGAACTTCATGCTCTTTCAGTTTTCGCTCAATTTCTGCCTGAGTGCGCGGTCGGTAGTCGAGATAATGCAGCGCTCGCAGGTAAGCGGTTTCGTATTGATCTTCTGCTTGCAGTTCGGCGATGCGTTCATCCGTTAAAGATTGACCGATCTGCAGCCAGCCAGCCACAACCCGAGCTAACCCGAAGGCAAATTCACCATCTAGATAGACATTAACCCGCTGTGGGTTACGTTTCTGTATGCTTAGTGCGCTGATCGTATGTGCCATCGTCTTAAAAATAAAAAAGCCGTGATCCTACCCTGGCAGGCCACGGCTTTGGCTAGACTTAAATGATCTCAGTTGATGCAATTCAATAGCAAACGAGATGTTTTGGCAGCAGATTATTCTGCTCCCATTGAAATCCCTGAGGCTATGTTATGCGTTCACCGGTTAACGGTGTCATTGATTGTTCCTGGCGGTTATGTCGTATCCAAATTTATTTGACTACAGCCCGAAAATCACAAATCAGGGCTGAACCTGAAACCATTACAATCGATTAACTGAGTTCAAATTTAGACTGGACAAACCTATTCCTTGTCCAGTTTTAGTCATCCGTAATCCTGCCGTGGCTGTGCGCCTTAATGAAAAAAAATTTAATAAACCTGCACAGCGTTTAACACTGCATATCCCGGCGAATGGCCCTTTCTATTTCATCTACCAGGTGTTCGTTGCGCTGAAGCGCTTCAATTACCTCCTGGCGGGTCGTTCCGAGCCGGCAACCTTGAAAATAAAAGCTCGTTCCCTGCTGGGAGAGCATTTTTGATTCAACTCCCAGGTCAAGGATATCGTTAATTTTGTTAATAGCTCTGTTAACAATTATATCAATATCTACGGATTTGGAACAAGGGGCAAATTTATTTTTGACCACATGAACCTGGATTTGTTGTATATCTCGATTGGGTGTACGTGGTGAAATTGTTTCCAGCCGCAATCGCAACCCGGCAGACATCGGCAAAGCAATCCGGCTGAGATGCGATTCGAGTTCGTGGTAAACCTTGCTAAGCCCTGGATGCGTTTTGTCTGTAAGAACCAATGCGGTATTGCCATGTTGAATCGCTGCCATCAAATTTGGAAGCCATTTTGCCAAAAGCGCGTCCAGATCTTCAATTGCTTGTACGCCTAGTGGGGCACTAAGTTCCTCACGAGGGGTTAGCCCAAATAACGAATCAATCACGATAACCTTGAAGACTTTCGATCGAGCCAGGCGTTCGGTGATATCGAAAGCTTGTTCGGCGACAATTGGCTGAACAAGATAGAGTTCATCCAGGACTACTCCCCAGCGTTTGGCGTATTGAGGATCAAAGGTGTGGTCAGCATCGATGAAGGCGCAGGTCATGTGGTTTCGACTTGCCTGGGCCAGGATATGCAGGCAGAGGGTGGTCTTACCACTGCCCATATCCCCAGATATTTCGGTGATATGTCCAGGTGGAATTCCCCCAATGCCAAGAGCGCAATCTAATCGGAGAGAACCAGTGGAGATCACACATTCCATAAATTGATTATACTTCCTGCAACCCAGGTCTGGATTGTGCGAGTATAATTTTCTGATATTGTCCCAAGTGATAATTCTTCGATTTTCCTGAAAGGAATAGGATGAAATGACCAAGATTACCCGTGAAGATGCTCTGGAATACCACCATTTGGGAGGCAAGCCAGGAAAAATAGCAATTGTCCCGACCAAGCCGATGAACACCCAACGTGACCTGGGCCTGGCCTACACGCCAGGTGTGGCTGTGCCTGTACTGGAAATTGAAATAAATCCTGAAGCTGCTTATGAATATACTTCGAAAGGCAACCTGGTTGCAGTAATTTCGAATGGCACGGCTATCCTAGGATTGGGCGATCGAGGCGCTCTAGCCAGCAAGCCAGTCATGGAAGGTAAGGGTGTGCTTTTCAAAAAATTTGCAGACGTAGATGTGTTCGATATCGAGGTGAATAGTCATGATCCTGAGGTTATCATCCAGGTAGCCGCGGCAATTTCCCCCACGTTTGGAGGGATTAATCTGGAAGATATAAAAGCGCCTGAGTGCTTTTATATTGAAGAGACCCTCAAGGCAATGTTGGATATCCCAGTTTTTCATGACGATCAGCATGGAACGGCGATTATTTCAGGTGCAGCGCTGGTGAATGGGCTTGAGGTGGTGCAGAAAGATATCGCCCAGGCCAGGATCTGCATTTCTGGAGCCGGGGCCTCTGCAATCTCCTGTGCAGAATTAATGATTATGTTAGGGGCAAAGAGGGAGAATATCTTGCTGGTCGACACGCGTGGGGTTGTTTACCAGGGGCGCACGGAAGGCATGAATAAATATAAAGCTCGTTTTACGGCTGAAACAGATGCGCGCACGCTCGCAGACGCCGTCCGCGATGCAGATGTTTTTTATGGCCTTTCGATCGCAGATATCCTAACGCCGGCGATGGTTAGGACGATGGCAGAACGCCCCTTGATCTTTGCCATGGCCAACCCCGACCCGGAGATCCGCTACGAGCTGGCTCGCGAAGCCCGACCCGATGCCATTGTTGCTACTGGGCGATCTGATTATCCAAACCAGATTAATAATGTACTCGGTTTCCCATTCATCTTTCGCGGCGCACTAGATGTTCGAGCCCGAGCGATTAATGATGCGATGAAAATCGCCGCCTCGCGGGCGCTTGCGCAACTGACCAAAGAAGATGTGCCCGATAGCGTCCTCAGGGCGTATGGCTTGGATAGCTTGAAGTTTGGCCCAGAGTACATCGTGCCAAAACCCCTTGATCCGAGGGTGATTCTGTGGGAATCGCCAGCCGTCGCTCAGGCTGCTATGGAAAGCGGAGTAGCTCGCAAGCAAATCGACCTGGATGCATATCGTGAACAACTCGCATTTCGCCAGGGGCTAGGTGAACAGGTTCGCTATTACATTATGAACAAAGCCCGTTCCAGCGCACCCAAAAAGCGGATTGTTTTCGCTGAGGGTGAGGAGACCAAAATTATCCGGGCTGCTGCTCAGGTGGCAGATGAACGGATTGGCATTCCGGTTCTCCTTGGTAGGCCGGAGATCATCCAGGCAAAGATTGAGACCCTTGGGTTGGATTGCTGCCCGGCGGTTGTTGATCCTGAGCAATTTACTCGGATCGACGAATACGCCCAGGCGTATTTCGAAATACGCCAGCGTAAAGGCATTACCCTAAAAGATGCTGTTAAATTGGTGCGCGATCCTAATATTTTTGCACCATTGATGGTGAAAATGGGCGATGCAGATGCCTGTGTGTCTGGGCTAACGTATGATTATCCTGAAGTCATCCGGCCAGCCTTGCAAATCCATCATACTCATCCCGATGCCCACCGGGCTGCTGGGGTGTATATCATTATTGTTAATGATCGCACCTATCTTTTCACCGACGCCACAGTCAATATTGACCCAACTGCGGAAGACCTGGCGGAGATTGCCTGCCTATCGGCGAACTTTGCGCGGGAGCTGGGCCTGGAGCCACGAGTGGCTTTGCTTTCGTTTTCCAATTTTGGCAGCACGCCGCACCCGTTGACCAATAAAGTGCAAAAGGCGCTGCAAATCATTCGCAGTAAATGCACCGATTTCGTGGTTGACGGTGAAATGCAAGCGGATACAGCAGTGGTTCCCGAGATTATCGATGAACGTTATCCTTTCAGCCAAGTAAAGGAAGCGAATGTCCTGGTCTTTCCTTCCCTGGAATCGGCAAATATTGCCTATAAGCTGCTCGCTCGATTGGGTAATGCGCAGGCAATTGGACCGATATTGTTAGGCGTAGGCGCGCCGGTGCATGTTCTGCAGACCGGAGACGAGGTCCGTGATATTGTCAATATCGCCGCAGTTGCGGTGATGGATGCACTGAGTTCGAAAATAGCTTAGGCTGTGTTGGGGAGAGTGTTGATCCTTAAGATCACCTCTCCCCATTAATATTGGGGAGGGATTGTGGTAGAGAAGATTTGTTTTGTATGCCTGGGGAATATCGTTCGCAGCCCACTGGCGGAGGCGCTCTTCGCTCAGCAGGCTGCCCAGGCTGGCGTGAAGGATAAATATGAAGTAGATTCAGCAGCGGTCGGTCCCTGGCATATTGGAGAGGCCCCTGATGGGCGAATGCGTCGGGTCGCCGCCCGCCATGGTCTGATCTATGATCATCGCGGCCGGCAATTTCGATCAGGCGATTTGGATCGCTTCGACTTAGTCCTGGCGATGGATCGAGAAAACCGCGAACATCTGCTCTCTCTAGCACGGACGAGCGAACAACGGGCCAAGATCCACCTTTTACGTGAATTTGATCCATATGGGGGTATGCAGGCGAGTGTTCCCGACCCTTACTATGATGGACTCGATAGTTTTGAAGAAGTTTACGAAATTGTGGAACGCTCGGTGGCTGGTTTGTTCAAAGCCTTGGAAAATAATATTGCAAATGGCTGAGGCGCTGTGATCCCCAATCCTGTTCGGGCATGGCTGACTGAGCATGGCGCGGGTCAGATCATTGAAATCCGGGAAGTTGGAGGAGGCTGCATCAATCATGGCAGGATGATTAAGACTGACAGCCAGCAAACTTTCTTTGTCAAGACCAATTCTCAAACGCCAGCAGATATGTTTGAACGCGAAGCGGAGGGACTGCTCGCTCTGCAAATCCGCGGAGCGCCGCGCGTGCCCCTGCCGTACCAGGCGGGTAGAGATTACCTGATCCTGGAATACCTTGCCCCAGCAGAGAGGCAGCCTGATTACTGGTCAGTCTTTGGCCGGCAGCTCGCCTTGCTCCACTTGACCACATCTCCGTCTTTCGGTTTCAATCATGATAATTACATCGGCAGCACACCCCAATCGAATACCTGGGGTGAAAATGGATTTGAATTTTACGCTCAGCAGCGGCTGCTTTTTCAAGCTCGCCTGGCAAATCAGCATGGATTGCTTACAAGCCGAGAGGTCCAGCAGGTGGAGGGCCTTGCGAGCCGCCTCGCTGAATTTATTCCGGAGCAACCCGCCTCTTTGATCCATGGCGATTTGTGGAGTGGTAACTTGATCGTCGACTCGGCTGGTATGCCGGTCCTTATCGATCCCGCGGTGTATTTCGGCTGGGCTGAAGCTGAACTGGCTATGACCGATTTATTTGGGGGCTTTCCTAAAATCTTTTACCACGCTTATGAGCAAGTGCGACCTTTGGAACCAGGGTATTGGGAACGCTTCCCGATTTATAATTTATATCACCTGATCAATCATCTTAACTTGTTCGGGACGGGTTATCGAGCGCAGGTTCTAAATACCTTGGCTCGCTACAGCTCGTAGCTATGGCACGAGGGAAAAATAGGCTTCGTAATTAGTCTGCCAACCTAAAGGTTTATATTCACCGGTGCGGATATTTTGGGTGTAATCGCCTTGGTATTTGCCAGCGATGATTAGTTCCAGCGCCTTTAAGAATGCCTCAATATCAGCCAGGTTGTTATACAATCCAAAAGATACCCGAATCATCCCAGGCATTTCCGAGCGATCGCCGGCCAGCATGTGATCGCGGACCCCGCGAGCCTCAGCCTCGCTCAAACCCAATAGATATAATATGTAAGGATGAGCGCAAAAACAGCCGCTGCGCACGCCGATGCCAAATTCGTAGCCCAAAATAGCCGAGACTTTGAAGTGAGAAATCCCCTCGATTAATAACGGGATCACCCCAAGGCGGCTGGCAGCCTGGGCTGGGTTTGAATCGCCGTAGATATGAACACCAGGCAAGCGAACCAGTCGTTCAAGTATATAAGTAGTCAATTCTGCTTCGTGGGCTGCTACTTGCTCCATACCGATTTCTTCAAGCTGGGTGATGGCAGCAGCCAGCGCAACCGCGCCGATAGTGTTTGGGCTGCCAGCTTCATCACGATCTGGCGGTTCTGCCCAAATCACTTCGTCGAGGGTGACAATTTCCACGGTCCCGCCCCCGCGCAGATCCGGATCGCCTTGTTCAAACGTATCCCGCCGGCCTACCAAGGCTCCAGTTCCAAAGGGGGCGTACATCTTGTGCGCCGATATGGCCACATAATCGAGATGACCGGGATCGTCCAAGGTGCGCATATCCACTTTTCGGTGGGGGGCCAATTGGGCGCAGTCGGCCAGGAATTGAGCGCCGACCTGGTGGGCTTGTTCGGCTAAACGGTGAATGGGGTTTATAAATCCAGTCACATTGCTTGCGCCAGAAATAGCTACCAGAGCCACCCGATCGTGGTACATTTCCAGCTTCGCTGCATAGTCGGCCTCATCAAGCTGGCCATTTGCGGCAAGGGCGATATGCACCGTCTCAGCTACGCCGCGCCAGGGCAAATCGTTTGAATGATGCTCCATTCCGCTGGTCAAAACGACATTCCGCTGGGCGGTGAATGGAAATCGCCGGGCGAGCTTGTTAATGGCTTCAGTTGTATTTTTTCCGAAGATACAGGTATGCTGATTTGGGTCTGCACCTACAAAGTGGGTTACCACCTGGCGAGCCTGTTCATAGGCATGGGTGGAGAGCTGGCTTTTATAGCCTGTGCCGCGATGAACGCTGCTGTAGAAGGGGAGAAAATTATCAACCGCCTGCTGTGCAGCTTTTAGGGCCGGGGTGGACGCCGCATTATCCAGATTGACATAGGTTTTTTCGGAGCCGTCGAGCAGAGGGGTTTTTGTTTCTACACCAACAAAGAGTGACCGGTACGATGTAGGAGAGTATTGATTCTGAGCCATGTATATTATCCATTGGGATGAGATGATTCGACCTGGGCCAGATTATACTCGAACGAAGATGAAGACGGTATATCCCCCAATATTAATGGCCAGATGAATCGCTATACGCAACGAATATTTTAAGGATTCCGGCCTGGATTCCTCTTGCATTTCGGACAAGATTGGTATATACTGTGTTTGTTGGTGGTAAAAAGTGGTTGTTTGTGGCGATTATTAATATAAGATTAAAAACATTAATTCTTTGAGATTTTGAGTGATAGGCAGGCCGGCGCTTAACCGGCCTCCTGCATTTAAAAGCGAGGACAGAACAAGTGTTCTTAGGGCAATATTACCACAATTTAGATGATAAAGGTCGGGTGATCTTGCCGGCGCGAATGCGCGAATCGCTGGCCGATCAAGGTGGCGCTTATCTAATGCGTGGTTTTGACCAGAACCTGATGTTAATTACCTCGGCGTCCTTTGAAACCATTTATGAACATGTTAACCGCATGAGTGTGACAGATCTTAAGGCTCGGCAACTTCGTCGTTACATCTTTTCGAGCGCCGTTCAGGTGGAATTTGATAAGAACGGGCGGATTTTACTCCCGCAGTATCTGAGAGACGCCGCCGAAATAAATGATGAGGCTGTAATTGTTGGCGTGGGCAGCTACCTGGAGATTTGGTCTCCGCGTTTGTGGAAAGCCCAAAACGAGCAGTTGAACGATATCAACATTAGCGGCGACTGGTTCGCCCCTCTAGACATTCCTTTCGGCTAACGGTGCGGCGTGACCAGCACGCACCAGGCGGTTCTTTACCAAGAAACATTAATGGCTTTGCAGCCTAAGCAAGGCGGTCGTTATGTAGATGGAACGCTAGGCGCAGGAGGACATGCCAGGGGTATTCTCGAATCCAGTTCTCCCACCGGTCTCCTGTTAGGATTAGATGTTGATCCTCTAGCGCTGCAGTTGGCAGCCGAAAACCTGGCTTCATTTACCGGTCGGACCGTATTGGTGCAGGCATCGTATATTTCCCTCAACCAGCAATTGGTGGAGTTGGGCTGGGATTGGGTGGATGGGATCCTATTAGATCTTGGATTGTCGTCGATGCAGTTAGACACACCTGAGCGAGGTTTTTCATTCCAGACCGATGCGCCTCTGGACATGCGGTTTGACCCCACAAGTCCGACCAGCGCAGTGGACCTGGTTAACCAACTGCCAGAAGCGGAGCTGGCTGATTTGATCTACCGGTTTGGCGAGGAACCGGGCGCTCGTAAGGTGGCCCGGGCAATCGTAAATAACCGGCCTGTGGAAACCACACACCAGCTCGCCGAGATCATCCTGGCGACCTTGGGCCGTACAGGCAGCCATCCGGTAAACCGGTCATCTCGAAAACCGGGTGAACAGCACAAAAAGAATATCCATCCGGCAACTCGTACCTTTCAAGCTTTAAGGATTGCAGTCAACCAGGAATTGGTCGCCATCGAAACAGTTCTGCCACAGGCAGTTACCAGCCTGGCGCCTGGCGGGCGATTGGCGGTCATTTCCTTTCACTCATTAGAGGATCGGATTGTTAAGCAATATTTTCGTCGGGAGAGCCAGGATTGTATTTGCCCACCCCGCCAGCCGGTTTGCACCTGTGGGCACAAGGCAGTCTTGGAAGAAGTAACCCGCAAACCAATTCAGCCTCAACCGGTTGAAATCAACCAAAATCCGCGTTCACGCAGCGCACGCTTGCGTGTTGCACAAAAAATACCATTGCGGTCAGTATAACCGCCTAAAAATTATTAACGAAACTGGCATACTTGTTGCAAACCTGTTGATGTGGTAGAAGGATCTGGCTTAATTGGTGAGCAGGCGCCATCCTGCAGCAGGAGGACGAATGGAACGAGTCGAACGGTTATCTCAAGCATATTCACAAGCTCCCTGGCGCAAACAGATGCAGCTCCTGGGTTTATTTTTACTCGTCGTTGTATTCATTGCCCTGATTGCCAGTATCTATTTGAACGTCTCGGCCCAATCCGGCGCGATCGGACGGGATATTCAAAGCAAGCAGGTAACAATGCTTCAGGATGAGCGCCAGATTGCGCACCTGAAAGGCCAATTGGGAATTCTGTACTCAAGCATTGAAATGGAGCGGCGCGCACGGGCGATGGGGTTTGTCTCAAAAAATCCTGAAGAAACATTCTACATCGTCGTACCGGGTTATGTCGAACGCCAGCCCGCCAACCTGGCTCCGTCCTATCAACCCCAGGTCGTTGGAGCAGCCGATATACCCGCCGAGTTTACAGAGTCAGTGTTTGTTTGGCTCCAGAAACAATTCAATCAGACGATCTTTCCGTTTTTTAAGGTGCGGCCATGAGATCTGAAAACAATTGGCGCTATATGCTCGTAGGAGCGTTGATCCTGGTTATTCCGGTTTTGATCTTTTTCCAATTGATCGGGTTTCAAACTAATCCTGAACAGCGCAAGCAATTTCAAGCGCAGGCCGAGCAACTCTCCTGGGAAGCCGTCGAGCTCATTCCGCCGCGTGGTTTGATCTATGATCGTTGGGGCCATGTCCTGGCCGGCAACCAGACTGTGTATGAACTGGGCGCGGAAATTGCTCAAGTCAAAGATCCTCACGCTGTCGCCCTGGCTGTCAGCCTGGTTTTGGGAGATGACTCTGCGCGAATATTTGGTTTAATCACTCAAGCGCAGGCAGACAAAGCTATTCATATCACCCTAGCGAAGAATGTTACCCAAGCCCAGCGGGATAAGCTCGAAGCGATGAAGAATGAATTCGCTACACAATACCAGAACTATAAAGAAGGCGCGCCAAGCCTGAGCGGGCTTTCTTTTATCCCATACTTACAGCGGACCTACCCCGAAAAATCTTTGGGTTCAAACATCCTGGGCTTTGTTAACCGGGATGGCGTTGGCTACTACGGGGTGGAGGAAAAATATAACGAATGGCTGATCGGAAAAGCAAAACTCGTTGAATGGAAATACGATCCGGTTAAAGCCTCGCTGCTCCCGGAATTTCCGGAAGGGACCAGCCTGGTTTTGACCATTGATCGGGCGATCCAGGCGAGCATGGAAGACCTGATTGACCAGGAAGTCAGAAACACTGGATCTGTCTCTGGCACAATTGTCGTGCTTGCTCCAAAGACCGGCGAGGTGATGGCAATGGCGACAACGCCGCGGATGGATTTGAATGAGTTTTGGCGGGCTGGTGAGATATTTACCGACACAACGCCCTTTAACCGAACGGTGAGCGAGACTTATGAACCTGGCTCGGTATACAAAGTGCTTACCATGGCTGCAGGTTTGGATAGCGGCGCAGTTTCGCCTTCTACCGAATTTATCGATCGTGGGATTATCGAAGTCGGTGGAACCCAGATTCGAAACTGGAATAGCGGTGCATGGGGCCCGCAGGATATGCAAGGTTGTATGCAGCACTCTTTAAATGTCTGTTTGGCCTGGATTGCCAAGCAGATGGGCACTACAACGTTCTATGCCTACATGCAACGGTTTGGCATTGGACATTTATCGGGAATTGACCTGGCGGGTGAGGCTGCTGGGCGGTTAAAACTCCCCGGCGACTCGGATTGGTACGAAGCGGATCTGGGAACGAATGCTTTCGGGCAAGGCGTATCCGCAACTCCGCTGCAAATGGCAGCGGCAGTATCAGCCGTTGCAAACGATGGCAAGATGATGGCTCCACATATGGTGCGCTCGCTCATCACTAAAGGTTATCAAAAAGATATCGACCCCCAGGTGGTTAGCGCCCCGATCTCGGCAGAGACCGCCCGAACTTTATCTGAAATGCTAGCTCGCTCACTCGAAACCGAGTCATCGGATGCCTTGGTCGAAGGATATCGCGTAGCAGGAAAGACCGGCACGGCAGAGATCCCGACACCCTTTGGTTATACCTCGGATCAGACCAATGCCTCGTTTGTTGGCTGGGGCCCTGTCGATGATCCTCGCTTTGTCGTTTATGTCTGGTTGGAAAAGCCGCAGGCTTCTCAGTGGGGCTCAGTGGTAGCTGCCCCTGTGTTTCGTCAGGCCGTGGAGCGGTTGGTGGTCCTGCTCGATCTGCCTCCCGATGCTGTTCGACAGCAGCTCCTAGGTCAATAACCTGGGTTGTTATCGAGCCGAGTATTAATTAGAACGGAAACCTTTGTAAACTACCAACCATGCTGACCCTGGCAGTAATCCTTGAAGCGTTGAGCGGCGTTCCAGCTGAGATGATCGAGCAGTTGGGATCATTATCTGGCGCGGCCGGAGAATCCACCCGAGCGCTTCTTGACCGGCAGTTTAGCGGTGGAAGTGTAGATTCTCGCCAGGCTTTTCCAGGATCAATCTTCATTGCCTTACCTGGCGAAGAAGGAGATGGGCATGATTACGTGGAGGATGCGTTTGAACATGGTGCCCAATTAGCACTGATCCAACGCGAATTGAACCCTCCCTTGCCGACGCTTGACCTTCGCCAGGGTGGGAGTGAGCGAATATTACGAGATTGCCTGGCAGAGTTGGATCCTCGGGCACCCTTGTGCCTGTTGGTGAATGATAGCCTGGTCGCTCTCCAGCGAATTGCTGGTTTCTGGCGAAGTAAATTAAATCTCAGGGTAATTGGCATCACTGGCAGTGTTGGAAAATCGACGACCAAAGAAGTTATTGCCGATGTGCTCAGTCAGCGTTATCGAACGCTTAAGAATCTGGGGAACCTTAACAATGAAATTGGCCTGCCCTTGACTTTGCTTAGCCTGACCGAGGAGCATGAGTGCGCAGTTTTAGAGATGGGTTTTTATGTACCCGGAGAAATTGCTCTTTTATGCGAACTGGCCAGGCCACAGGTAGGCGTACTCACGATTATCGGCACAGTTCATGCCTCTCGAGCTGGTTCACAGGCTGCAATTGCTCAGGGTAAGGCTGAACTCGTCCAGGCGCTGCCACCCGCTCCAGATGGCGTCGCAGTTTTGAATTATGACGATGCCTGGGTCCGAAAAATGGCCAGCCAGACCAAAGCGCGAGTTTTTTATTATGGTCTATCCCCTGAGGCAAATTTGTGGGCGGATGGCGTCGAAAGTTTTGGGTTGGATGGCATCCGATTTCAGCTACATTTTCGTAAAGAAACCCTCCACCTGCGGGTCCCGCTGATCGGACGCCACTCTGTCCATACTGCATTGCGGGCGGCTGCAGTCGCTTTGATTGAAGGTTTGAGCTGGCAGGAGATCGTCGATGGCTTGCATTCAGAAAGAACCCAGCTGCGTTTGGTGACTGTGCGCTCGCAGTCTGGAGCCTTAATCTTGGATGACACCTATAATGCCTCGCCCGAATCAACCTTAGCGGCGTTGAATTTGTTGGCCGAATTGGATGGTAGAAAAATCGCTGTCCTGGGTGATATGTTGGAGCTAGGACCGTATGAACAGGAAGGGCATGAATCGGTCGGGGTGAGAGCTGCACAGGTGGTAAACGAACTGGTTACAGTGGGCGAGCGTGGTCGAATCATTGCCAACGCAGCCTGGCAGGCAGGCCTATCAAAAAAAGCCATTACTGTCGTGGCAGATAATCAACAGGCAGTGGCGTTTCTGACCGATCACTTGAACCCAGAGGATGTCGTCCTTGTCAAAGGATCGCGCAGCATGCAAATGGATAAAATCGTGACTGCCTTGGAGGCCCATTCATGACCCAAAGTGCAGTCGCGTTATCTTTAGCAGGCCTGAGCTTTATCCTGACCGTAATCTGGGGACCGCCTCTGATTCGAGTTCTGCGCCATTTCAAAATAGGTAAGCAGATTCGGGTTGAGGGTCCTGAGCGCCACTTTAGCAAGCTTGGTACGCCGACGATGGGCGGGATCATGATCATCTTACCTGTTCTGCTGATGACAGCCTTGCTGAATGCTGCTTCAATTATCGGGATCAAGTTCTCAGGTCGCTCGATTTTGCTTCCGATGGGAGTGATGCTCGGTTTTGCGATTTTGGGTGCAATCGACGATTGGGAAGGTCTGCGTGGACGCCGCCGCGGTCAGGGAATGCGGGCGCGAACGAAGTTCTTATTTCAGGTAATATTTGCCTTGATCGCCGGATTTGGCCTATGGTATTTTCTGGATGTCCCAGGGATTTATTTACCGGGTTTTGACGGCGAATTCGAGCCGGGCTGGTGGTATGTGTTATTGGCGGCTTTTATCATCGTGGCCGAATCCAACGCTGTGAATTTTACGGATGGATTAGATGGTTTGGCCGGTTTAATTTCGGCAACAGCGTTCGTAGCCTATGGGGTAATTGCTTTGATCCAAGGGCAAGTTTACCTGGCCCGCTTTTGTATGATCCTGGTGGGCGCTATTTTTGGATTTTTGTGGTTCAACGTTCACCCAGCCCTGTTAATAATGGGCGATACAGGTTCGCTGGCATTGGGGGCAACTCTGGGGACAGTTGCGCTCATGACGGGTCAATGGCCGCTTTTGCTGCTGATCGGTGTCATGCCGTTAAGTATTATGGTTAGCGTAGTTTTGCAGGTGATTGTATTTTAAATTGACAGGCGGCCGACGTCTGTTTAAGATGGCGCCCCTGCACCATCATTTTGAACTTTCGGGCTGGAGCGAAACCCAGGTCGTCCAGCGTTTTTGGTTAATCAGTCTGTTAGGCGCTTTGATAGGAGTTGCTCTGGTATTTGCCTGATATGAGAGAGGCGCACATGTAGATGCGTTCCTACTTAGGGCAAAGCCAAGGGCTATGGGAGCAGGATTATCGTGATTTGGGATGGGCAGTTGGAGCAGAAGTGGTTGGGTCGCCGGGTGCTAATCCTCGGCGCAGCCCGCCAGGGATTGGCCTTGGCAAGTTATCTTGCCCGTCATGGCGCCAAGGTGGTTCTCAATGATTTGCGCTCCGAAAGCGATCTAGCTGGTGTGAAAAGTACCTGGCTTGAATTTGCCCGGGATGCAGATCGTCCTTCGATGATCGCCGTGGAATGGGCGACCGGCGGTCATCCATTAGAACTCCTGGCTGGAATCGACCTGGTTTGCGTCTCCGGGGGGGTGCCGCTCACCAATCCACTTGTGTGCGAGGCGATGCGTTTAGGAATTTCAGTCTCAAACGACTCGCAGATATTTTTGGAGATCGCACCCTGTAAGGTGATTGGTATCACCGGATCGGCTGGTAAAACTACGACGACAACGCTGGTCGGGCTAATTGCACTGGCGAGTGGTCTTTTTCGAAAAGTATGGGTAGGTGGAAATATCGGTCTACCCTTAATCGCCTTCGTCGATGATATGTCGGTGGATGACCTGGTCGTGATGGAGTTATCAAGTTTTCAACTGGAGATTATGAGTTGCTCTCCCGAAATTGCAGCTGTATTGAACGTTACTCCGAACCATCTCGACCGGCATGGCGACATGGATGTGTACCTCCAGGCCAAAGCACGGATCTTGGATTTTCAGTCCACTTCTGGGATTGCAATCCTGGGGCGAGATGATCCTGGGGCAAACTCACTGGCCAGCCATGTGCAGGGTAAGTTGATGTCTTTTGGCCTGACTGAATTACCTGATAACCAGGAAGGCAGCTACTATCTCGATCGTGGTTTGTTTCTACGCCTGACCGGCCGGACGGATAGGAAGGTGATGGAACGGAGCGATATCCTTTTACGCGGTGAGCATAATTTGCTGAACGTACTTGGCTGCCTGTACAATCTGTGCGGCCGCCGGGATACCAAGTGAGGCGATGAAGGCAACCGTCGTTGATTTCAAGGGTGTCGCTCATCGTCTCGAGTTTGTGCGCAGTTGGGGGGGAGCAGACTGGTATAACGATTCGATCGCTACTGCTCCAGAACGGACAATGGCCGCAATTCGTTCATTTGATGATCCTTTGGTCGTGCTGGTCGGTGGGCGAGATAAAAATTTACCCTGGGAAGACTTTGCCCGGTTGGCCTACCGGCGAGTAGACCATCTCATCCTTTTTGGTGAAGCAGCTGAAAAAATACAGCAGGTTCTTAACCAGATCGGTAATGAATTTCTAGGAAATGCGGATTCTAGCTTGCAAGAGCACAAGCCTACGATCGCCTGCTGTGCAAGTTTGAAGGATGCTGTCTTACAGGCAGCAGAGATCGTTCGACCAGGTGATGTTGTTTTGCTTTCGCCCGGCGGCACAAGTTTCGATGAGTTTCGCGATTTCGAGGAGCGTGGAGAATGTTTCACAAAAATGGTAAGAGAACTTCCGTAGACTCCGATCGAGAGTCGACAGGCGAAACGGGCAGCCCAAATAATTCAGGCGCCAGGACGGTGCTTGGGAGGCCGGTGCAGTTAAAAATTGATGCGCCGCTGCTGTTGATTGTGGTCGTGCTGACTGTATTTGGCACGGTGATGCTCTACTCAGCAAGCTATTTTCCTTCGATAAAATTTTATGGAGGTAATCCATTTCGGATCGTTGAACGTCAAATTGTTATCTTACTGCTCAGCGTCATCGGGGCGACGATCATTACTTTTTTCAATTATCACTATTGGCAGCGTCTCGCAGTGCCGATGATGGCGGTAACTGTTCTTGTTTTGTTGGCGGTATTATTTACCGGAAGGGATGGTGGGGATTACCGCCGCCAGCTTCTGGGCGATTCGGTGCAGCCATCTGAATTAGCCAAGCTGGTCATCGTAATCTATCTGGCAGTCTGGTTGTTCGCAAAACGCGAACAAATTCACAAGGTGAGCTTTGGTCTAATCCCCTTGGCTATCATGTTAGGTGTATTGGGCGGGCTTATTTACGTCCAACCTGATTTGAGCGCAGTAATCACTGTGATTTTTCTTGGTGGGCTGATGTTCTTCCTGGCGGGCGGCGACCTAAAACAAATAGCAATTTTAGGAATTGTCGCCCTGGTTGTCGGCTGGTTGGTATTTCAGGTTAGCTCAACAGCTGGCGCCCGGGTCGGGGGCTTTATCGCCGGGATGGAAAATCCACTGCGGGCGCCCGATCAGGTGCAACGTTCGATCGAATCGTTCATCAATGGCGGCTTGTTCGGTGTTGGAATTGGAAAAGGTCAAGCGAAATTGACCGCACTGCAGGTGCCGCACACGGACAGCATTTTTGCCGTGATCGGGGAGGAGACGGGCATGCTTGGGGCGGGGTTCCTGCTCCTCCTATTCGGATTGCTCCTTTGGCGAGGTTTCCACATCGCTCGCAGAGCGCCAGATGAGCTGGGTGCGCTCCTGGCTGCGGGTTTGACTTGTTGGATTGCTTTTGAGGCTTTCATTAACATGGCCTCTGTGGTGAACCTGATCCCTTATGCGGGTAACGCGCTGCCCTTTGTCAGTAAGGGTGGTTCGAACTTGATGGTCACCATGGTTGCGATTGGGATCCTTTTGAATATTTCACGTCTTTCTGTGAAAACGCAGGAAGAGAATGGAAGGTTTTTCAGTGCGGTTGTTGATTTGCGCGGGCGGAACCGGCGGCGGGGTGTATCCCGCTCTGACCGTTCTCGAGGCGTTGAAGCTTGAATCTGCAAATTCTGCGAATTTCAGAAATGCAGAATCTTGAGACGCTTTGGGTCGGTGGTATTGGTGGAATTGAGGCAGATCTGGTGAAACGGAAGAACGTGGCGTTTCAAGCCATACCTGCAGCAGGCGTCCATGGCGTTGGCGTGCGAGCACTGCCAGCTAATATTTGGCGCTTAAGCCAGGGTTACCGGGCCTCCAGGCGGATTTTGGATTTTTTCGCCCGGATGTGATGCTGTTCACCGGTGGATATGTAGCAGTCCCGATGGCGCTGGCCGCCCAGGGATTTGGCCGCAAAAAAACTGCCTCGGTGTTATATGTTCCGGATATCGAACCCGGGTTGGCTTTAAAAACCCTGGCTCGCTTTGCTGACCAAATCATGTTGACAACCACGGACTCCCGTCAGTACTTTTCTAACGATGCACGTTTAACCGTAATTGGATATCCGGTTCGCCAGGAATTATTGAGTTGGAGCCGCAACCAGGCTTTCGAGGCATTGAATTTAGAAAAGGGGCTACCCGTCTTATTGGTGCTGGGCGGCAGCACTGGCGCGTTATCGATCAATCGTGCCCTGGTCAGCGCCCTCCCTGAGTTACTTCACACAATGCAGATTGTGCATATCACAGGACAGCGTAACTGGGACGAGGTGAAGGAGACAACAAAAAGTCTTGTTCCAGAACTAAGTGGGCGTTACCATGCATATGCTTACCTCCATGACGAAATGGGCGCTGCCTTGTGCGCGGCCGATCTGGTGCTATCGCGGGCTGGCGCTTCCTGCCTCGGTGAGTATCCCATGTTTGGATTACCTGCGATCCTGGTTCCATACCCCCACGCCTGGCGCTATCAACAAACCAACGCTGAATACCTTTCAAGCCAAGGGGCTGCGTTGATTGTCACAGATGCAGAATTGGCGACTCGCCTCAGCGGTGTGATCAAAGAGCTCTTTGAAAACCCTGTTGAATTGGAGCGGATGCGTTCGGTTATGAAGCGCCTTGCTCGGCCGCAAGCTGCCCAACAAATCGCAGGTGTGCTTACAAACCTGGCCCAGTCGGCAATTTCGAGCCGCACAGAGCGGAGCAAATTATGATTACATTAGAATTAACCTTCTGGATTTTTGTAATTATTTTCGGGGTGATTGGAGCGATGCGCGGTTGGGCCAAGGAGTTATTGGTCAGTTTTAGCGTACTGGTCGCTTTGTTTATCCTGGCGATCATGGTGCAGTTTGGCCCTCTGGCAAAAACAATCCAACAAACTGGCACGATGGGATTTTGGGTGCCGACAATTATCCTGCTTCTTTTGGTCATCGCCGGCTACCAGACTCCAATGCTCATGCGATTTGCCAGTGGGAAGATGGTGCGCGATAAGTTTAGCGATGCGTTGCTGGGGTTCTTCATCGGTATGATCAACGGTTATCTGATTTTTGGTTCGTTGTGGTATTTCATGAGCACTGCTGGATATCCATTTACTCAGATCACTGCCCCACCCGCGCCGCCGCCGTTTATTGTCAATTATCTTCCGCCAGCAATTTTGCAAGGACCTATTTTGTATATTTCGGTAGGTTTGGCTTTTATATTTGTGCTTTTGGTGTTTATCTAATCTGCTTATTGGGCGGATGCCCTCCGCCCCAACAAAGGATTTGTGATGAGGGTTCATTTGATTGGCATCGGCGGTAGCGGCCTTTCGGCCATTGCCCAGGTTCTGCTGGAAAGTGGGATTGAGGTGAGCGGTTCGGATCGCCAGCTCTCTCCTCTCACTCAGCGGCTTGAGGCAGCCGGTGCGCGGGTGTCCCTTGGCCATAATCCCGAGAATATTGGTCAGGCAGACCTGGTTGTTCGCTCGTCGGCCATTCCAGATGATAATCCTGAGGTACAGGCAGCCTTGGCTCGAGGCATCCCGGTTCTGAAGAGAGCTGATTTCCTTGGAAGGCTGACTGCCGGGAAACAAACCTTGGCTGTGGCCGGTACGCATGGGAAAACCACCACCACAGCCATGTTAGCCTGGCTGTTGAGTGCAATTGGGCTTGACCCATCTTATGTTATCGGCGGTTTATCCCTTAATTTGATGACAAATGCCCATTCAGGTTTAGGTCCGTATTTTGTGATCGAGGCAGACGAGTACGACCGGATGTTCCTCGGCCTGGATCCCTGGATCGCGGTTGTCACCAATATCGAGCACGACCACCCTGATTGCTACCCAACCCCAGAAGATTTCTACCAGGGTTTTCGGGAATTTGCAGGCCGCATTGCAGAAAATGGCACGCTGGTGGTGCACGCTGACGATCCAGGCGCTATGCGTCTTGGGCAGGACCAAAGCCACGCCTGCAATGTGATTACCTACGGGCTCGAACCCCCTCTCTTGGTGGGAGAAAGTAGGGGTGATGGGTTCGGAGCCCTTCCTGATTACCAGGCGACGAACATACACCCAAACCACAGGGGCGGGTTTGATTTTATCGTCTGCAGTAATACCGCTAAGCAAGCGGATGGGGCAGAGAAACAGATCGGGATTAGCCTGCAGGCGCCTGGTAAGCAT
This sequence comes from uncultured Chloroflexia bacterium, assembly GCA_963770655.1. Classification (GTDB taxonomy): domain Bacteria; phylum Chloroflexota; class Anaerolineae; order Anaerolineales; family UBA4823; genus CAZAGA01. The sequence goes on from CAVYQO010000011.1 coordinate 461,121, forward strand.
AATGTGCAAAATTCATTGGCGGCAATGGCGGTCGCTGATTTGCTGGGTTTGTCCTGGGAAAAATGCGCTTCAATCCTGGGAGAGTATCGCGGCGCCAGCCGGCGCTTCGAAGTGCGCGGTGAAGTAAACGGGGTGACCATAATTGACGATTACGCTCATCATCCCACAGAAATACGGGCAACCTTGGCTGCCAGCCGGGCCCGTTATCCTGGGCGTCAGATTTGGGCGGTGTGGCAGCCGCATACATACTCGCGCACACGCGCTTTGTCGAGCGAATTCGCAAGGGCTTTCGGTGAAAAAGACGCCAGCCCAGTGGATCATCTAATCATTACGGAAATTTATGCGGCACGAGAGTCGGCGCCTAAAGATGGCTTTTCAATCGCTGATGTTTTGGGTCGGATTGACCATGTGGATATGCATTACATCCCGGATTTGCCAGCAGTTAGCGATTATTTGCTCGATCATTTACACTCAGGGGACATTCTCTTGGTGCTATCGGCTGGCGACGCTGATCAAATCAGCACCCAGGTATTCGCCGGTTTAGGTCGTAGAGGCAATCTTGCATGATTGCCTTCATACCGGATTAACAAAGAATTGTGATGATTACAGCAATGGCTGAGATTGGCAATCAACAGGTCTTAACTGAGGTGTTTGGCGACCGCATCCATTTCAACGTGCCCTTAGCGCGCTATACCACCGCGCGGGTGGGCGGGCCTGCAGATGCACTGGTAGAGGTTCATTCGGTGGAAGAATTGGCCGAAGCCTCACGGAACCTATGGAGACTTGCTGAACCATTCATCCTCCTTGGCGGCGGCAGCAACGTGCTGATTAGCGATGCTGGGGTACGCGGCATGGTGGTGGTTAACCATGCGCGCCAGGTGCGCTTTGATGGACAAAGCGAGATGCCGCAGGTATGGGCTGAGTCAGGCGCCAATTTTGGATCCATAGCTCGCCAGGCTGGCGGACGAGGTTTGACTGGCCTGGAATGGGCTGCGGGCATCCCTGGTACTGTGGGCGGAGCGGTCTTTGGCAATGCAGGCGCGCACGGCAGCGATATGGTTGGATGTCTGCTTATGGCTGAAATCTTGCATCAGAATGGGAAGAGCGAATCCTGGCCAGTGGAAAAGATGGGCTATACCTATCGCAGCAGTGTTCTGAAAGAAATCAGCATGAGGAATAAGTCCAACCCGTCTCGCGCCCCTGAATTTATTATCTTGAGTGCGCAATTACACTTAGGGCGCAGCTCGGTAGACGTGGTTCAAACCAAAATGGATATCTTCGTGGCTCATCGCCGGCGCACTCAGCCTCCGGGAGCCAGTATGGGATCGATGTTTAAAAATCCAGCAGGCGATTACGCTGGCCGATTGATCGAAGCTGCCGGATTGAAAGGCGCTGTGATTGGTCAGGCTCAAATCAGCCCGCTGCATGCTAACTTCTTTGTAAACCAGGGCCAGGCCAGCGCCTCCGATATTCGTGATTTGATCGATTTAGCGAGAGGCGCTGTGCATGAAAAATTTGGCATATCTCTGGAATTGGAGATTGAATTGGTGGGAGAATGGTAACCAGGTCTACTAAGCTACGACTAGGGGTTATTTTCGGCGGTCGTTCCGGCGAGCATGCCGTTTCTATAATGTCAACGCGCTCTGTGTTGGCCGCCCTGGATCCTGCTAAATACGAAGTAATCCTGATTGGGATCGCAACGGACGGGAGCTGGTGGCTTGGCGACCAGGTCTTTCAGATCTTTTCGGCCGGGGAACAGCCAAACGCACTTCAATCCGTTTCGATTTTACCCGACCCAACTCGCGCGGGGCTGTATCGACTGAATGGAGATGCCGGCGAAAAAGCTGCAATTCTTAATAACCAAATCCATTTGGATGCGGTCTTCCCGGTGCTGCATGGCACTTTTGGCGAAGATGGCGCGCTCCAGGGTGTTTTGGAAATGGCTGATTTAGCTTACGTCGGAGCAGGGATCCTCGGTTCAGCTTTGGGAATGGATAAAGTAGTCTTTAAAGACGTTATGCGTGCGCACGGCATTCCGGTTGTCGAGACGGTTGCTTTCTTACGCAGCGAGATTGAACATGATCTCGAAGGCAGTTTGAACAAGGCCGAACAGCTTGCCCAATACCCACTGTTTGTCAAACCGGCCAACCTGGGTTCATCGGTCGGGATCACTCGTTGCACGAGCCGGGCAGATTTGATGGAAGGTTTATTTGAAGCAGCCAGGTTTGATCGAAAGGTTCTCGTCGAACGCGGCCTGGATGCCCGTGAGATTGAAATCAGCGTGCTTGGGAATGATCTGCCTAAGGTTTCGCTCCCTGGAGAAGTTCTGCCGAGTTGAGAATTTTATTCGTACGAAGCCAAGTATATCGATGGAAAATCGGGGTTGATTATCCCTGCGGCGCTTTCCGCAGAGCTCACCGAGCGGATAAGGTACCTGGCAATCCAGGCTTATCGAGCCATTGATTGCGCCGGGATGGCTCGAGTCGATTTTCTGTTGGAGAAAAACCCAGTGAGTGGAGACGGTCTATATCTGAGTGAAATCAATACGATCCCGGGCTTTACCGAAATCAGTATGTACCCGAAGCTGTGGGAAGCCAGCGGCATTTCTTATGCCGAGCTGCTCGATCTGTTGATTGACCTGGCGCTGGAACGGAAAGCAGATCGGGATCGAATTGAAAGGCGCTACCAGCGAGAGTGATCCGATGGCCAATACACCGAAAAATACTCAAACAACGAAAGTCGCTAAACGCCGGACGAAGACAGCGCCTGCCGTGGCTGGTCCAACCACACGGCGGAGCAGCGCACAAGATCGCCGCGAGCGTAAAGCAAAATCTCAAGCGCCAGTAAGTTCCCCTCCGCCAGTAATGGCGCGTGGCTATCGCATGGAAGTTCCTTTTCAAGGCAATGCGTCCTATACGCGGAAAGGTCGCCGGCGGATCGATTTGCCACTCAATGTTCCTGGGGCCGAAATGCGTTTGCCTTCGCTGCCCACCTGGAAGGCAATCTCACGCTGGATGTGGCTTGGTCTTCTAATCGGCCTGGTCGGATTGCTCTATTTTCTGTGGAGCGCCCCCTTCTTTCGAGTCGAAGCAGCTCAAGTGGAAGGAGCCAGGCAGGTCAAAAGCGGAGATGTGAATGCAGTATTAGGCGTCAGCGGGGAGTCAATTTTTATGTTGCGTCCTGCTAAATTGGAAAAGGAGCTGCAAGCAGCATTTCCAGAATTTTCAGCCGTGGACATCCAGGTAAAACTGCCGAATACCCTTATGGTTACCGTTGCGGAACGCACCCCAGTACTCACCTGGCATCAGGGCGATACGAATCAGTTAATCGATCAGGCTGGTTTTGCTTTTCCGCTGCGCATGGCTTCGACAACCTTGATATCGCCAGTAATCGAAGCCGCGGGGAGTCCACCAAGCCAGGCAGTAACTGCAGTTGACGCCGCGGCGATTATTGCTGAGAGTGCAGCCCTGGCTGCAAAAGCAGATCAAAAAGATGAAACTGAGCTTCCGTTGGTTGAAGCTAAACCTGCTGAACCGTTCTTGAAACCGGAAATGGTCGCGGCGATCCTGGCAGTTTCTGAAGCGCTGCCTCCGACAGTTGCGATTATTTATGATCCCGAACATGGGCTGGGTTGGCAGGATGAGGGCGGCTGGCAAGTCTATCTTGGCGACGATCGTGATATCGAGATGAAACTCAAGGTTTACGAGGCGATTGTCCAGCGCCTGATGGATGAAGAGATTCAACCGACTTTGATTAGCATCGAGCACGTGCATAACCCATATTTTCAGGCAGAACAAACAAACTAGGTTTTATCAATGGATGGGCATTATCAAGATCTGGGCATATTTCAAATAACTTAGGGCTATTATGGAAGAACCTATCATCGTTGGGATCGATATTGGTACAACAAAAATCTGCACTCTGGTAGCCAAGGTAGAAGGCCAGGGGCAGTTGCGCATCCTTGGGGTTGGGATTGAGCCATCTGATGGAATGCGCAAAGGTGTGGTGGTTGACCTGGCAGCGGCCTCAAAATCCGTTGCTCGATCAATTGATAAAGCTGAGCGTTCTGCTGGATTGGAAGTCAATTCAGCCCTGGTCAGCCTGGCTGGATCGAACGTATCTTCGGTAAACAGTCGCGGCGTAGTCGGGGTGACTGGCAGGGTAATTGATCAGCAAGACGTAGCTCGAGCCGTAGACGCGGCAAGAGCAGTTGCTATCCCGCATAACCGCGAGGTAATCCATGTGATCCAACGTGGATTCGACATTGACGGGCAAAGTGGGATCCGCGCTCCGATCGGAATGCACGGTTACCGCCTGGAGGTTGAGTGTCATATCATTACTGCCTCTGCAGCCAGCGTCGAGAATTTGCGCCAATGTGTCGCCTCAGCTGGAGTGGATGTCTCCCAATTTGTCTTGAATCCATTGGCCTCGGCAGAAGTCGTGGTAAATGAGACCGAACGGCAGATGGGCGTGGTGGTCTGCGATATTGGCGGCGGGACGACCGATATGGCAATCTATATCGATGGTGATGTATGGCACACCGCTGTGCTCAGCGTTGGCGGCAACCACATCACCTCGGACATAGCCCATGGACTGCGCTTGCCGATGGCACAGGCTGAGGAGATAAAAATTCAGCATGGGCATGCCGACCCGCGAGCGCTGGAAACCAAGGAGTTCTTCTCAATCAAACCATTTGGCGAGCAAGAGGCTGTTCAAGTCAGCCGCCAGGACCTGGTGCATATTATTAATGCCCGGGTAGAAGAAATCTTCAACCTGGTGGTGCAAGAGATCAAGCGATCCGGTTATGATGGTTTATTGCCTGCCGGAATGGTGCTAACCGGAGGGTGTAGTGCCCTGCCAGGCATTCGCTCGGTTGCGGCCAGTGTTCTGGGCGTCCCGGTCCAGACCGCGAAACCGGAGAGTTTATTTGGTATGGTAGACCGGTTGGATTCGCCGGCTTATTCCACCAGTGTTGGCCTGCTTCGTTGGGCAATGTTGTTCAGCGAGGTTACCCCACGAGGTCCAAAGAACAAATTCCTTTCAATTGGAAAGATCAGTAATCCTAATCAAGGAGGTGGCTCAGGGCCTTCTGGCCCGTTAGATATGGATAAGGTTAAGAATTGGCTGCGAAGGTTGCTGCCTTAATACTGGAAGTTTTACAAGGTTTTATTCGACGACGTTAATAACCACATTGTAGGAGGAAGCAATGACAAAAAATGCTAGTGTACCAAATCAGATCGAGTCCATCGCAAGGATCAAAGTTGTAGGCGTTGGCGGCGGCGGTTGCAATGCTGTCGACCGAATGATCGACGAAGGACTTCAGGGCGTCGAGTTTGTTGCAGTGAACACCGATGCGCAAGCTTTGATGCTCTCAAAAGCCTCGACCCGCGTTCGCGTTGGCGAGAAACTTACCCGCGGCTTGGGGTCTGGCGGCGACCCCGAGGTCGGCCGCAAAGCCACCGAAGAATCAGCCGAAGAACTCTACAGCGTGCTGCGTAATTCAGACATGGTCTTCATCACGGCTGGGATGGGCGGCGGCACCGGCACTGGCGGCGCCGCAACTGTAGCCCAGATTGCCAAGGAGTGTGGAGCCCTAACCATCGGCGTTGTCACCCGCCCATTCACCTTCGAAGGCTCCCGGCGAATTCAATCTGCCGAAGCGGGCATCAGCAAGATGAAAGAGCAGGCTGATACCCTGATCGTTATTCCGAATGATCGCCTGCTGCAGATTGTGGATAAGCGCGCTAACCTGCAGACCGCTTTCCGCCTGGCCGATGATGTCCTTCGCCAGGGTGTCCAAGGCATCTCTGAGCTGATCACGGTACCTGGGTTGATTAACCTGGACTTTGCCGATGTACGTACGATTATGTCCGAAGGTGGAGCGGCGTTGATGGCGGTTGGCACAGCGAAAGGCGAAGATGCGGCACGCCTGGCAGCGGAACAGGCCATTTCCAGCCAATTGCTCGATATCACCATCGATGGCGCTCGGGGCATCTTGTTCAATGTCACGGGTTCGCCGGAATTGACTTTGTACGATGTGAACCAGGCTGCGGCAATTATCAAGGAAACAGCCCACCCAGACGTGAACTTGATCTTTGGCGCGGTGATCGATCCCGATATGCGCGATGAGGTGCGGATTACCGTTATTGCGACGGGTTTTGAACGAGCAGCAACCGCTGGACGCAAAGTTGAGCTGCCAGTCAACGAAAATCGAAATGCGCATGAGCGGGTGGCACCAGGACCAAAGCAGGATAGCCCGGCTGTGAAGGAGTTTGCTGCGCGAGCATTTAATACCGAAGACCTGGACATTCCTACCTTTTTGCGCAACCGCAAACCCTAAAAAAGAACAGATCTGGTTGGCGGAATCCAACCAGATCTGTACCAGGGCAAACGCAAGAGTCAGGTCTTAAGAAGGTAGGGCGCAACCCATGCGCCTTTACGCGGTTGATCGTAGGCAAGTCGTCCCTTGCAATAACAAGGCGTGGTGAGGCGCGGAGTTAAACGCGGCTGCGGACAAAATAAGAAATTTGCCGGCATGAAATTTGCCAGGTTCGAAACAATACTGCTCAAGACTGCCTTCGCTTGAGCAGTATTGTTTGTTAAAGAAGTGTCCAGAAAGAGATATTAGTCCAAAACTTTAATATTAATTTGGCAAAAATCCCCTTGCCAGCAGGCAAATATTATGCTAAAATCAGTCCGAAATGCCTACCTGTGCCGGATGGAGTGATGCTACCCCCCATCTATGGCAGATACATTTGTTCTAATATTCACTTTCTTCCGCAAGGAAATATGCGCTGTCCATACTGTAAACATCAGGAATCCAGAGTAGTTGATACCACTCACGATGCTCGCGGCGGCGTTCGGCGGCGGCGCGAATGTGAAAACTGTGGTCAGCGTTTCAGTACATACGAACGCCCCATCCTGGCTACCCCGTTGATTATCAAACAAGATGGCACCCGTGAAGAGTTCGATCGAGATAAATTGATCAGAGGCATTCGCATCTCATGCGCTAAGCGACCTGTTTCAGCCGCGGATATCGAAAGGTTGGTAGGTGAGATTGAAGCGACTCTCCAAGCTATGGGCCGGGCGGAAGTATCTTCTAGGGTGGTTGGCGATATGGTGATTGCTGGGTTGAAAGAAATGGATCAAATTGCCTATATTCGCTATGCAATTGTCTATCTTGGACTTGACGATCTAAAGGCAATTCGCGGAGAAATTAATCGGTTATTAGAGGGATAAATCGTTTACCGCGGCCTGCCAATTGTGGCGCGCCGCGGTATTTTGTCTTTAGCATGCTTTGCGGCATATTCACATTTACGATCGGCCGTTGACATTCAAGGTTAATGCTATTTGGATCTATTGGTGAGAGGAGATACATTCATGTTGCACGAACGAAATCCCCACAAGGTTAAAGATGGTTTATTACCTACACCACCATTACCTGTTGAATTAAGTCGGGTTGACTTAACCGATAATGCCCGCCAGGTGCTGATCCGCCGCTATGTGCGCCGGGGAAATGACGGCAAACCGGCTGAGACGGTTGAAGAAATGTTTTGGCGTGTGGCCTATCATGTTGCTGCTGTCGAATCTACCTGGGACGAAGATGTCACCCAGCGAGCTTACCAGTTCTTCGATTTGCTGACCAGCAAGCGCTTTTTCCCAAATTCACCTACATTTACAGGAGCTGGCACACCACTCGGCCAACTTGCTGCATGTTTTGTACTACCGATTAGTGATGACATGGGGCGGGACCCAGCAGGTATTTTTCAGACCTTGCGCGATGCGGCATTGATCCAGCAGACTGGCGGTGGTAATGGTTTTTCATTTTCGAGCTTACGCCCGAAAGGCGCCCTGGTGATATCTTCTTCGGGACAAGCCACCGGACCGATTGGTTTTTTGCGCGTCTATGATAAGGCTTTCGGAGAAATCGCCCAGGGGGGCACCCGGCGCGGAGCCAATATGGCTGTCCTACGAGTTGATCATCCGGATGTAGAAGAATTTATTACCTGTAAAACAGATGAAAACGCGATTACCAATTTCAATATTTCGGTCGGAATCAGCGATGAATTCATGCAGGCTGTAGTGGATGATACGGACTGGGACTTACGCTTCCCTGATGTGGATTCCCCCGAATATCGTGGATTTCATGGTACGCTAGAACAAGCCCAAGCGGCAGGTATACCCATCAGGGTGCATAAAACCGTACGAGCGCGTGAATTGTTCGAAAAAATTGTCACCCAGGCCCATCATAATGGTGAACCTGGTATGCTATTCTTGGACGCTTCCAATCGCTCCAATCCGGTTCCGCATCTCTATCAGCTCGAAGCGACCAACCCTTGCGGCGAGCAGTGGCTTGGGCCTTACGAAAACTGTTGTCTGGGTTCGGTGAACCTTGCGCAGCATTTTGGACCAGAGGGAAGCGTCGACTGGGAAAAGCTCCGCCAGAGCGTGCATATTTCGACGATTTTCCTTGATGATGTCGTTGAGGCCAATGCTTACGTACCGGCTGTTCCACAGCTTAGCCAGGCCGCCCATCGGGCTCGCCGGATTGGATTGGGTATTATGGGCTTGGGCGACTTGATGTATCATGTCGGAATTCGCTATGGCTCTCCTGCCGGACAGGAGTTCGCCGCCCAGGTGATGGAATTTGTCCGCTATCATGCCATGAAAACGAGTGTTGAATTGGCGGAAAAACGCGGCCCATTTCCGGCAATTGAAGGTAGTATTTACGATTCGCATCACTTGGTGTGGCAACCTCCGACCGCGCTGCAGCCCTATACACAAGATTTTAGCCGGCCGGAGGTTGATTGGAACTTGATTATTACCGGCATTAAACAATTCGGCATACGGAATGCTGCCCAAACGACTGTCGCACCGACCGGGACGATTGCAACTGTTGCTGGATGTGAGGGCTATGGCTGCGAACCGGTTTTTGCCCTGGCCTACATCCGTCATGTAAATGACAATGGCAAAGACCTACAGCTCATTTACAGCAGTCCCTTGTTTGACCAGGCCTTGCAGAACGTGGGCAGTGATGATCAAGACAGGCAGAAGATAATAGAACACGTCATGGAAGAAGGTACCTGTCAGGGGTTAGCAGAGGTCCCGCAGAGCATTCAGGATGTTTTTGTTGTTTCCCAAGATATTAGTGCAGACGAACATGTCCGCATGCAGGCTGCTTTACAAGCCTTCGTGGATAATTCGCTATCGAAAACTGTGAATTTTCCTGAAGATGCCACGGAAGAAGATGTTGCCAGGGTTTACCAATTAGCCTGGGAGCTGGGGTGCAAAGGTATCACCGTCTACGTGACAGGCTCTCGCCAGAAGGTTGTACTGGAGACCAAGGCAACGGCGCGGCAAAAGGAAGCAATTCCTGCTGCGGTTGTCGAACCCCCGTTCCGTCCGCATATTGAACAAATGCCCATGTGGTATGAAAAGAAGAAGCCACGACCGCGCAGCCTGCGTGGTTACACCTATAATATTAGCACCCCACTGGGTAAGGCGTTCATCACCATAAATGAAAATGGCGGCGAACAGCCTTTCGAAATCTTTATCAATACCTCGAAAGCCGGTTCGGACACCGCTGCGGTTTCAGAGGCAATTGGTCGTCTGATATCCTACATCCTCCGCCTGGCCTCGCCGGTGGAGCCACGTGAACGGCTTAAAGAAGTCTGGCGACAGCTTTCAGGGATTGGTGGGGGTCGTTCGCTGGGTTTTGGACCCAACCGTGTCCGTTCGCTGCCCGATGGAGTTTCTCAGGTTTTGGCCGAATATCTGGAAGCTACAGACCCGAGCCAATTATCCTCTGAACATGTAGAGGAGAATCATCAGCCAAGCCAGCTCTCGGTTGAGCCTCGTCTAGGCGCTGGGTATAGTGGCGCAGAACACAATGGAGGAAACGGGTTCAACGCACGCAGCGAATCCGCCCATGCTGCAGAACAACATTCACACAAGATCGGTGATCTTTGCCCAGAATGCGGCCAGGCAGCCGTTGTCAATGAAGAAGGTTGCCGGAAATGTTATGCTTGTGGGTTCAGCGAGTGCTGATGGAGGGGTAATCCTGTGACATTGCCCAATTACTAAATGAAAATAGCTATCCTTTCTGATATCCACGATAATATTTGGAACTTGAGGGCGGCTTTAGCCGCGCTTCAAGACGCCGATGCGCTGATTTGCTGTGGGGACTTGTGTTCTCCCTTCGTTATCCCGATCCTGGCTGAAAATTTCCCTCAACCGATCCACATGGTCTATGGCAATAACGATGGCGATCTTCTCCGGATTTCGAACAACGCCAGGCGATTTAACCACTTTCATATTGAAGGTGAATTATTCCAGGCAGAATTCGGCGGTAAAAGGTTTGCGGTTAACCATTACGATAATATTGCTATAGAGATCGCTCGCTCGGGATCGTTTGATGTAGTTTGCTTTGGCCATAACCACCGTATCCAGATTGAGATGATCCGCCAAACCCTGGCAATCAATCCGGGAACGCTAATGGGCTACAGCCCGCTGGATAAAAAGGAAGTTCCACCTACTTTTGTGGTGTACGATACAGATAATAACCATATCGATCAGCTTCAGGTAGCGGTACCTGCAGATCATTCCCAATTGTTTGCAGTCACGCCGTATAATGGTTGATGGCACATCATATTTGCAAAAAAGGCGCATGCAACGCCTCTATCCAATGATTGGGATAAAAGGCAGATTCATATGACAAAAAGGTTAATTCTCTTGGCGGGAAATATCGGCAGCGGAAAAACATCCTTGACTGAACGAATTGGCGCCCGACTTGGCTGGTATACTGCCTTCGAATCTGTGGCCGATAATCCCTACCTGGCAGATTTTTATGCCGATATGCACACCTGGTCTTTTCATCTGCAGGTGTTTTTCTTAGGCCACCGCGCCCAACAACATCTCGATCTTGCGGCCATGCCGCAATCGGCGATTTGTGACCGCAGCATTTTTGAGGATGCATACATATTCGCCCGTGCCTTGCACCAGTTAGGCAACATTAGCGATCGGGACTACCTGGCATACCGGCGGATCTTTGAGTTGGTGGTAGCCCATCTGCCGCCGCCAGATTTATTAATTTATCTCAGGGCGCCGGTGGATTTGCTGATTCAGCGTATTCGTAAACGCGCCCGGACGATTGAAACCGGAATCTCGCCCGAGTACCTGGCTCTTTTAGAATCTTTCTACAACGATTGGATGGCCACTTTTGATGTCTGTCCGGTGTTAACCATCCGCACCGACGACCTGGATTTTGTGCATAAACCACACCATCTCGATATTGTCGTTCAACGGATCCAGGATAAGCTGGCTGGTCGCGAAGAATTAGTTTTTCCGACAAATTCGACTGCGTAGGGGCAATCCGATGTAATTGCCTTAATAATGGATGGACCTGCAGGTCCACCAGTAACTATTCAAACGCCAGTTAGGGTATTTCTCATGGCCTGGCATACCCTTTCGACCTGAGCCTCGTTCATCACCCCTGAGAAGGGTAAAGCCAGCCCGCGCCTGCCAAGATCTTCAGTAATAGGAAAATCTCCCACCTGATAAGCAAATCTTTCTTGCATGTACGGCTGCAGATGAATCGGCAGGAAGTAAGGCCGGGTGGGTATTCCTTGTTCTTCCAATTTTGCAGCCACGTATTCACGGTCAATTTCTGGGGCGAATCTGACAACATACACAAACCAGCTCATTCGGGTCGTGCTGTCCAGGATATGTTGTGTTTCAACACCTGGAATTTCGGATAACCGTTCTTCATACCAGCGGGCAACCCGGGCGCGGCGAGCTAATAATTCATCCAAACGGTTCATCTGTACCCGCCCTAAAGCAGCGCTCATCTCGTCGAGGCGGTAATTGTAACCAAGGTAGGTGTGCTGCAGCCAGGTATCGCCCGGAGCGCGTCCCTGGTTGCGCAGCGCCTGGATCATTGCCGCTGCCTGGTCATCGTTAGTAATGACCATAGCTCCCTCGCCGGTGGTGATCTGTTTATTTGGATAAAAAGCATAAACCCCAAAATCACCCAACGTACCGGCTTTGAGACCTTTGTATTCAGCCCCAAGCGCTTCGCACGAATCCTCGATAACTTTCAAACCAAATTCTTGGGCGATCGAGCGGATTGGATTCATATCGGCAGGTTGGCCAAACACATCCACAGCCAGGATGGCTTTCAAGCGTTCCCCTGCAGGGCGTGGGTCATCTGCGCCAACTCTAGGCAACCAGCATTTACTTGCCGCTCCTCCGGCAACCAGATCTTGCACGGCCTGGCGAACAAGAGCTGTGTCAATATTCCCGCTGAGCGGGTCAACATCGACAAAAACGGGCGCGGCTTGCTCGAAAAGGAGAACATTAGCCGAAGCTACAAATGAAAAAGGAGTGGTAATCACCAGATCGCCCGGACCGATGTTCGCCGCCCGGACGCAGAGATGCAGTCCAGAGGTTCCGGAGCTGACCCCAATGGCATGAGCGCAGCCGCAGTATTCCCGAAAGGCCGCCTCGAAAGCCCGAATCTCGGCACCCATGCTCAAATTTGGCGTGCGTAAAACCGCAGCCACCGCTTCTCGTTCCGCCTCGGTGAGATCCGGTGCGGACATCGGTATCTGAATCTGGCGGGAATTGCCTTTAGAGGTAAGATCAAAATCAGTCATGGTTACTCCTTTATCCTGGCCAGATGGTTCCGGCGCGGACGATGCCCTGCTCAGGCACATCGCTTTTCACAGTTGCTCCGTTTCCGATGCGAGCGCCTCGGCCAATTTTTGCTTTTAGATTGATCGTTGCGCCCATGCCCACCAGGGCGCCGCTTCCAACTTGTACCTCGCCAGCCAGGATAGCACCTGGCGAGATGTTAACGTAATCTCCCAGGCTGCAGTCGTGGGATACGATCGCCCCGGTATTAACAATGCAGCCATAACCAAGCTGGACTTCGCTACCGACATATGCATTGGGAAATATTTGCGCCCCGGCTGAAAGCTTGGCGCTTGCTTCTACGAACGCTCTGGGGTGTACCACTGCCGGACATACAAAGCCAGCCTGAGCAAGGCGCTGGAATACCTGGATCCGAACTGCCAGGCTGCCAATTCCTCCCACGGCGTTAACCGCCAGGTTCACCCCCTGGCCATGCAAATCTCCCAGGATTTCCTGCCCGCCAAAAACTGTTAAACCCATGATCGTCTTACCCACTTCCAGGCTGTCGTCAACGATCCCGACCAGGCGATAAACACCTAATGCACGAATGAGGTCGATGAGCGCTTTGCCATGCCCACCCCCGCCATAAACGATGATCGACGGTGGGGTCAAATGGACCGCCAGGTGCAGCAGCTTCATTAATGCCTGGCGGTTCTTTAAGCTTCTCCTGGATCCAGCTTTCAGTAATGAATGTATCTTTCGGCAACTGGCTCAGATCCAGGTGGCGCTGGCGGGCGAGTCAGCAGGGCAGGTTGGGTGATGCGCAATCCAGCCGGCGCTTGATTGTCAACTTGCTCATCCTGGTTACTTACAATCGGTTCTTGGGGCTCGAACGGTTCATCGGGAGAGTTTGCCAGGTATCCAAATATATCTCCAGCCAGCACAGTTTGCCCGGCGACCAACCGCACTCCTATAACGTATCCATCTGCATCTGCCAAGAGCTCGGTGGTGGATTTCGTCGTTTCCAGTGTGCAGAGTAAATCGCCCTGGTGAACGAGCTGCTTTTCGACAATATGGAGCACGACTAGCAGCGCTTCGGGTTCATTTGGATTCAACAGTGGAACGAGAATAGGTTTTGGCATCAGTTTACCAGGAAAGATTGAATTTCAAAATCAGGTTTTGGCTGGTGACGACGTACAGCTTACCCGCAATATCCAGAGTAAGATCGCGCGGGCTGCCCAGAGAGTAATCCCACGGGATGGATTGTAAGAATGAGCCGTTTTGGTCAAGGATTTTAATTGCACTTGAATCCAGAAGATAGAGGCGTCCTGATCCATCAACCGCCACCATCGAGGCGTGATTCAATTGTTCTGGCCCATTACCGGGAGAGCCAAGCCGGTCAGCAAATTCGCCTTTGCTATCGTATTTGAAGATTTGAGGGTCAAAGACACTGACAAAATAGGTGTTCCCTAGACCATCGGTAGCGATGACATCACCCTGTGGGGGTGTATTTGGATCGACGCCACTGACGATATCTTTACTACGGAGGATTACCTCCCCATCCTGAGAAAGTTTAACCAGATCTTGGCCGCTCATCGCTCTGGCCAGAGTGTACAGGTTGTTAGCTGGGTCAATTGCAAGGGCTTCATAATAGGTATCTGGGAAATCACCCTGGATGGCTTCGGATGGTTTCTGATTGTCTTCTTCAAATACCAGGATATCGCCGCCCCGCGCCACATACAGCCGGCCTGTGTAATCCACGGCCAGGTCGGTGATATAGTTGTTTTGATTGCTGCCCGGTTCGACCATCCACATTTGCATGAATTTTCCCGCCGAGTCAAATTTTTGGACTCGGCCGCTGCTATAATCAGCGACGAAAATGTTCCCTTCTGGATCCACAGCAATCCGCCGGGGGTCCAGGAATTGACCCAGGCCGCTACCTTCTGCGCCGAAGGATAAGATAAGGTCGGCGAAAGGTAATGGGGTAGGCGCTTCCGTATCGAGGATCGGCGCCAAGCTGGGGATCAACCCGAATAGCTCAGTTGGAACAACTGCATTCTCATTTGTTATGGATTCGATGGAACTGGTTGCCTTATCGGTGGTGACAAATAATCCAGCGGCGGCCAGGATCGAAAAACCTACTCCGATAATTATGCACAGGCCCACCAGGATGAGGATGGTCCAGGCGATGGGTCGTTTCGCTGATTGAAGCGCAGAATCAGGCGTGGCGTCGATCTGGATGACTGTGGTGGTAGGGTAATACGGTGATGGCTCTGGAATCTCGGTGGTCTTGTTGGGTAGAAACTCGGGCGGGGTGAGCACCCTGGCACCACAGTACTCACACTCCACAGACGCCGCGTCGGGTAATGGCAAATTGGCACCGCAGTTGGGGCAGAGAAATTGTTGAGGTTGTGCAGGCAAATCACTAGCCACGACAGGGGTCTCCTTTGGATAAAAAAATTTCAGGCCTAATTTTACCTGGTTTGGATTAAATCCAGACACTTTTCAATAATCTGCTCCACCCCTGGTAGAACAGCCTGTTCTAGAGCGCCGGCTGCGGGGATCGGTAAATCCAGAGCGGCCAATCGTCCACTGGCTTTCAGATGGATGCTTTTGGTTTCGGCTAAGCGGGCAACGAGTTCAGCACCCCAACCAAGAGTTAGCGTCCCCTCCTCAATTGTCAGCAGCCGGCCGGTGCGTTGAACAGACTCAGTCAATGGCGCACATTGATATGGCGATAACTGGGTTGGTATAACCAGCTCGCAAAAAACCTCATGCTGGTAGGCCAGGCTGTATTGGGCCTGTCGAGCAAGCTCTGCCATATATCCGTAGGCGGCTAAGGTGATCTGCGGGTCCGGCGCCCCTGCCAGACGCAAGGTATAAATTGGATAAGCAGGTTCATCCGTTGTCCAGCCTGTCGAGGTTTCCCATTCGGAAAGCATATCCCTGGTTTGCACCCCGAGCAAGTAGAGCAGTTTGTTTTCTACGAATAAGACCGGCTCTAAATCCTGCAATATTGCCTGGATTAAGAGCCCGCCAGGGGAAAATTGCTCATTCAACCCCAAGCTGCAGGGCGCAACCACTCGCAACCCAGGCGTCCCCAAGAATAGTTTCTCAAGGGTTTGGCTGTGTGTCGGACCATAGCCTCGCCTTCCGCCCATCGGCGTGCGAATCACCAGGGGGACGTGCACCTGTTCATCTTCGGTTTTATTCCCCGAATACATCCAGGCGAACTTGGCTATATGGTTGATAATTTGATCTGCCGCCAGGGTGAGAAAATCGCCAAACATAATCTCTACCACAGGCAGCATCCCCCGCAAGGCCATTCCAGCAGCGATCCCGACGATCCCGGCTTCGGAGATTGGACTCGACAAGACCTGCTTCGGGTAAGCGCTGGAAAGCCCACGAGTGACTTTAAATGCGCCACCATATGGGTCGAGCAGGTCTTCGCCAATGATAATCACTCGTCCATCACAGCCGAGGGCGCGGTGTAATCCGTCGTTGAGCGAATCTAATACTGTGTGGCGGGCTGCCATCATCAACTCTCACCCGCAAAATAAGAAGAAATCTGACCAGGATCAGCATCTGGGTCCTGAAGGGCTGCCTGAAATGCCTGGGAAATCCATGCTTCAATCTCCGTCTCGATTTCAACCCGCCTTTTAACGGGAAGGCGGCCAGCCAATAATTGAATCGGGTCACGCTGCTCCTTTAATCGAGTGACTTCATCGACAGGGCGTGTATCATCGCCTTTTGAATGAGGTCCAAATCGGCAGGTCTTGAGCAGTAAGACTTTCGGTTGGCTGGACGTGCGCACCAATCTGATCAGATCCGCAGCAGGTGGGATAATTTCTAAAACATCACTGGTGTCCAAGGTAAGTCCTGAGATGCCAAACCCCTGGAAGCGTTGGAGAATATCTCCTGCCAGCGCCGCTCGGGAAGGGGTGGTTTGGGCGATCTGGTTATCCTCGACGATATACAAGATCGGAGCCTGCCAAAGCGCAGCAAAGTTGAAGCTTTCATAGATTACCCCCTCGCCGAGTGTGCCATCGCCAATAAAGGCAACGACCACTGCCCCGCTATTTTTGGATTTTTCAGCCAGGGCCATCCCTGTGGCAACCGGAACGATCCCACCCTGCACACCGTTCGAGTAGAAATTGCGCCAGTGCAGGTGTTGGCTCCCACCTCGTCCGCCGCAGACCCCGCTGGCTTTTCCCATCAGCTCGGCAAATAACGAGCGGGGTTGGCCTCCGTAGGCTAGAAAATGACCATGGCAGCGATGATTACTGAAGACGATATCAGCTTTCTGTAGCTGGCTGATCACCCCCACTGCATTGGCTTCCTGACCCAGATAAGTATGCGTAGTGCCAAAGAACACTCCCCGGGCGAAATTCTCCAAAACCATCTCTTCAAAACGGCGGATGGCTAGCATGACCCGGTAATATTCAGCGATTTCAGGTGCGATGTCAGTAATCATGATCAGGTTAAAAATCTCATTTCAACGCAATGAAGTATAGCATACCCATTTGAGCCCTCACCCTGGCTCTCTCCTGACGTACGTGTGCGAACGCAGGGGAGCGGGAGGAACGCTTCACAGTGTCGCGGGTTTTATACCAGGAAGAAAACCGCCACGCCAAGCATTGCTAATAAAGTTCCAAGAACCGCTGTCCAACCAAAGCGTTCTTTGAAAAAGAAATAGCCCACGGGCAGCAATATTACTGGGGGTAAGGCAGTTAGCGTGCTGGCTACCCCGATTTCAGTATGTTGGATAGCATAAAGCGACAATGTGACTCCCAGGAAAGGGCCGAGAAACGAACCCAAAAGTATCCAACCACTGGCCTTAGGCTGCTGGGCCAGGGTTGTGAAGGATTTTCGTCCCTGGCCCTGCAGGAAAGCCAGGCCCCAAAGTACAACAGCGGCAGTCAGCATCCGGATAAGACTTGCGGAAAGCGCAGGAAAATTGTCTCCCAACCCGCGCTTTGCCAACACCAGTCCACCAGCCTGCCCGACTGCTGCACCGAGCCCAAATAAAATCCCGGCGATGTAATATTTGCGCTCTACTGGGTTGTCGTTTTTCTTCCCGTTATGATCGAGGATCACCCAGGCAATACCACCGAGGGTAACGACCATGCCCGCTAACTGGCCTATGTTGAGTGTTTCTCCCAGGAAAACCCAGGCCAGGATAGCCGCGAGCGCTGGAGCAAGCGCCATCAACAGCATCGATAGTCGCGCCCCGATCCAAACAAAAGCCTGGAAGAGAAATGCATCGCCGATGGCCAGGCCAACAATCCCAGATAACGATAGCCAGATCCAGTGATCAGCGCCAGAATGCAGCGGCACAGGAAGCCCAAATAGGGCGTGCGCGATGAGCAACCAGATGATTGCCAGAAGCACACGGCTGCGGTTAAGCAGGCTTGCCCCAACCTGGCGACCTGCCAGGGTGTTTACCGTTGACGATGCAGCAAAAAAGATCGCTGTAGCGATGGCGGCCAGCTCGCCGAGATAGCTGCTCATCCTTCAGCCTGATCCGGTGGGCTGCCGCGAAATTCTTCGGCAGTGGCCCAGCCTGGTTGGTTGATGCCTTCTCGCTTAATCACTTTCCAGAAAGTTAGCCAAAGGATCTTTAGATCAAACCCAAATGACCAATGATCGACGTACCATACGTCCAGGTTGAATTTCTCCTCCCAGGTCAGGTTATTTCGTCCATTTACCTGGGCCCATCCAGTCATCCCCGGCAGCACAAGATGCCGGCGAGCCTGTTCAGGCGAATATAAGGGTAAGTACTTCATCAAAAGGGGTCTGGGACCCACCAGGCTCATTTCCCCTCTAAAAATATTGAACAATTCTGGCAGTTCATCCAGACTAAGGCTGCGCAGAGATTGGCCCAACCGGGAAAGTCGTTCGGCGTCCGGCAGCAGATTACCTTGCCGATCGTGTTCGTGGGACATCGTCCGAAACTTATATAAGCAAAAGGGTTTGTTGCCATAACCCGCTCGCTGTTGGTTGAACAGGACCGGTTTACCCAGATAAAACCGGATGATCAAAGCAACGATTGCCAGCACAGGAGAAAGGAGTACCAGGAGTAAACCGGCAATGAACAGGTCAAATATCCGTTTTGAGAGAGGTATTTTGATAGAAGTATTCAAGATAAACCACCCTGATCGATATTTTCCGTGCAGTAGGTTGGCAAATTAACGCTTGCTAATCGTTCGAGCACTTCCACCAACTGCCCCTGCCAATCGGTAGCATGGTTATAAGGCATCCAGATTGCTACCTTCCCGGTGCGTGCATACGGCCCGAGATCGGGCAGGTTAACGGGAAGTTCTCCATCCGGATAGCGGAATACGATTTGCTGGGCTTCCATCGTCACAGAAGCCAACCCGGCTTTTTCGGCAGCCAGGCGGATGCGTGTCTGAAAAAGCAGATTTTGTACCGGCTCAGGAACTGGCCCAAAACGGTCAAGGAATTCATCGAGAAGGGCATTCACCTCATCTGCCCCACGCACGAATGCAATCCGGCGGTAAAGCCCGAGGCGGACATTCTTCTCAGGGACGTAATCGGCGGGAATGCTGGCAGGCAGGGGCAGTTCTACGTTGATGGACGGTAATTGTACCTGCAGCGCTGACAGCCCGGCATGGATGGGAAAGCCGTGATCCGTACGCAAGTGTCGCACCGCCTCGGCTAGCAAGCGAGTATAAAGGTGAAATCCAACCGCGGCGATATGCCCGTGCTGGCGAGTGCCCAGAATGTCGCCGGTTCCACGAATTTCAAGGTCGCGCATGGCGATTGAGAAACCCGCCCCGAGCTGGGTATTCTCGGCAATTGTCTCCAACCGGGTCCGGCCGTCTTCGGTCGGCGGTTTGCGTTTATGCCTGAAGAAATAAGCATAGGCGCGCTGGGCGCCACGGCCCACCCTGCCGCGCAACTGGTAAAGCTGGGCCAAGCCAAAAGTATCCGCACGGTCGACGATCAAAGTGTTGGCGTTAGGTATATCCAAACCAGACTCAATAATTGACGTGCTCAGCAAAATGTCCACCTCGCCATTGGTGAATTGATCCATGCGTTGGGATAATTCATGCTCGGGCATTTGCCCATGGGCGACGGTGATCCGCGCCTCTGGCACGATTTTTTCCAGGTGCTGCCGCATTGCACCGATGGTTTGAACGCGGTTGTGCACAAAAAATACCTGGCCGCCGCGTTCGAGCTCGCGCAAAACAGCCTGGCGCACCAACATTTGCGAGTAAGGACCGACATGAGTGATGATTGGTAAGCGTTCTTCTGGCGGGGTATTAATCGTCGAGATATCGCGCACCCCGCTCAGTGCCATATACAAAGTGCGCGGGATTGGGGTGGCCGTTAAGGTTAAGACATCCACCTCTGTGCGCATCTTTTTCAGGGCTTCCTTATGAGTCACTCCAAAACGCTGTTCTTCATCGATAATCAGCAAGCCAAGATCGTTAAATACCACATCGTTGGATAACAGCCGGTGGGTGCCAATAAGGATGTCCACTTTCCCATCCGCCAATTGTTCGATAATTTCGCGTTGTTGTTGGGGGGTGCGAAACCGCGATAGCATCTCAACCTGGACAGGAAAGGCTGCCAAACGCTCTTGGAAAGTATGAAAATGCTGTTGGGCAAGAACAGTGGTTGGCACCAGCACGGCGACTTGCCGTCCGTCAGAGACTGCCTTAAAAGCTGCCCGCAGGGCGACTTCCGTCTTGCCATAGCCTACATCGCCGCAAATCAAACGATCCATCGGCCGCTGACTCTCCATGTCTCGTTTTACTTCGGCAAGAACGCGCAGCTGATCATCGGTTTCAATATAAGGAAAGCTGGCTTCTAACTCTTGCTGCCATGGCGTATCTGTTTCGAATTGGTATCCCTCGACGATGGCGCGTTTGGCGTACAATTCCAGCAGATCCTCTGCCACCTCCTGGACCGCTTCTTTTACGTGTGATTTTACGTTTTTCCACTCAGCGCTGCCCAGGCGGCTGAGCGCTGGGGGGCGGCTGTCAGAACCAACGTAACGCGTCAGGCGGTCAACCTGGTGCACGGGCACGAACAATTGCGCCTCGTCGGCATATTCGACGCACAGATATTCCCGCTCCAGGTTATCAACAGTGCGGCGTACCAAGCCGGTGAAGCGCCCAATCCCGTGATCGACGTGCACGACGAAATCGCCAACCTGCAGGTCGCTGTAATTACTCTCTGGATCTTGGGCTGAGATTGCGTAGCGCTCGCTGCGCCGGTAGCGTGGCTTAGGGCGCCGCCAACCGAAGATTTCCCCATCGGTGAGCAGGTTAATGACTGGTTGGCCGGCAGGTTGGAAACGCCAGCCCTCGCTCAGGCTGCCTTCGATGAATACCGGTGCGATCAAACGATCCGCTGGAACCTGGCTATCCGGTAGGACCTGTTCACCCCAAAGCTCCTTAAGGCGGGCCGCCTGGCGTGAGACCAGGACGATCTGCTCTCCGGTCAAGTACTGCGCTGCCAGGGTGTCGATCGCCGATTTGAGCCGCCCGCCAAAGCGCGGTCCAGCCTGGAATTGCTCAGCCAGGGTCACGTGGTGTACTGCAGCCAAGTCTTCTTCTAACTGTTCGGAGCCAGTGGAAGGTCCTAGTTCAATCGAAAGATGCTGGGTTAAGGAATCAAGCAGCTCTGTCCAGCTCAGGTAGGGTACCGGCGAATCGGACGGCAGGGTGTGGTTGGCGATCAATTCTTGGCGCATCTGCACGGCCTGTTCTTCGATTTCAGCGATCAAATCTTCAAACATTTGGAGATCATCGATTAAGATCAATGCTTGGCGGGGCAGATAATCCAGCAGGCTGGCGGGTTGGCTGTGCAGCTCGGGAATGTTAAATTCAGAAAAACGTTTAGCCTCGTCTGCCGCATCTTCTGGATATTCTCTTTCTAAAGCGGCGGAGCTGGATGCGGGCAGATATTCTCGCGCAGGGGTCACTAAAAACCGCTGCGGCGATCCGGATTTGGAGCCTGTCTCGGTTGTCTGCGTGCGCTGCGTGGCTGGATCAAAATAACGTAAGGTCTCGATTTCATCGCCGAAGAATTCAATACGCAGCGGCAGCGCTTCAGAAAATGGCCAGATATCCAGGATGCCGCCTCGCCGAGCAAATTGCCCCGGCAGCATCACTGTGGTGACCGGTTCATATCCCAGGGTAACCCAATTGCGCGCCAGTTCATCAATTCTAGCTATTTGGCCGCGTTTTATGGTGCGTGCCGCACTGAGAAAATCACGCCTGGGGAGCGTTCGCGTCATCACTGCCCTGGCTGAGGCAATGATGATCGGCGCCTGGTTCGCGGTTGAACTGCCAGGGATATGGTAGCTGGCCAGGGTAGTTAATACTTGCAGACGTTCACGGCGGGTTGCCTCGCCCCAGGCTGCGTTTTCATAAAACAGCGGATTGGGTTCCGGAAAGATCAATCGGAAGGCGTTGGGCGACCATAATTCCAACTCTTCGGCCACGGCCAGGGCATGGTCGGCGCGGTCAGTCAGGATTAATACCGGCCGGTTCAGCGCCTGGTGCAAGGCAGCTGCCACGGGTGTGCGCGCAGAGCGTCTCATCCCAAGCCTCTGCGGCGGAGCACCTTTTTGGATGCTCTCAACCAGGCTGGCTGCGCTTGAGGCGAGCTGCACAAGGATCGGAGTGAGAATATTATCCATTATATTGGTTCATTGCCGTTGTCAATCCGGAGGCGACAAAGGTGAGCGCGGCATCGACCGCCCGATCAAGAATTTGGGGCAACTCCGCTGCCTCCTGTCGTGAAAAATCCTGTAAAACATAATCCGCCGCATTCATCCGTCCCGGAGGGCGATCGATCCCCAGGCGCAAGCGCGGAAATTCGGCAGTCCCTAGCCGCTCGATAATCGACATCATCCCTTTTTGTCCGGCGGAGCCGCCGTCTGGGCGCAGGCGCAGAACCCCGAAGGGTAAATCGACATCATCATAAGCCACAAGCAGATTGCTCACAGGGATTTTGTAGTACCGCAGCAATGCCCCCACGGATGTACCGGATAGATTCATAAATGTCTGTGGTTTTACCAAAATCAGCCGGCTGCCCTGGTGCTCTACTTTTGCGATTAGCGCTTTCGACTCTACTCGCCCGAAAGAGGTCTGCAGATGAGCAGCCAAGCGATCGACGAGCATAAAACCGACGTTGTGCCGATTTTCACGGTACTCACGTCCAGGATTTCCCAATCCAGCAATCAGGAAAACAGCAATCTCGTTTTGGATTCCGGTAATTTTTTCCATAGTTATTTTAGTTCAGCAATCTTGTAGTATAACCTGGAGAACAAAACCGGTCAAATAGAATTCGCGGCATCGTAATCGATCGGACATATCAAGAAACCCCCAAGAATCCTAATCATGATACACTCAACCCGCGTTAGATTAAATTCAATAAAATTGATTGAATACTGGAGAGTCAAAAATGACTGTTCACAAGGCAAGTGGTCGGTTTGGAATCCTGGTTGGCGGCGGACCGGCGCCAGGGATCAATGGGGTTATCCATGCAGTCACGAACCAATCCTTTCAAAATGACATCGAAGTGATCGGGATATATGATGGTTTTAAGCACCTGATGGATGGCCAATTGGTTGGTGAGACTCTGACCCCTCAATCTGTCGCCTTTATCCATAATCAAGGTGGTTCAATCCTGCGAACTGCCCGGGCCAACCCCACGCAATCGGAACAAGCCTTGAAAAACTGTGTCCAGGCTCTGAGTAATGCGGGGATTTCCTGCCTGGTCTCCATTGGTGGAGACGACACAGCATTTTCGGCCTCAAGGGTGGCGCGCTATGCCCAGGAAGCCATGGGCGTCGACCTGCGTTCTGTGCATGTGCCCAAAACCATCGATAATGATTTGCCGCTTCCAGAAGATAACCCCACCTTTGGCTTTGAAACTGCCCGAGATCTCGGTGCACACCTGGTGATGAATCTGCGGCGTGATGCTGCCACCAGTTTGCATTGGTTTCTCGTCCTGACGATGGGCCGGAAATCGGGTCATCTTGCGCTTGGGATTGGCAATAGCACAGCAGCCACTCTTACCTTAATCCCAGAGGAGTGGGGCGGGCAAGCGATCCGGCTTCAGGAGGTCGTTGACATCTTGGTTACTTCTATTTTGCTGCGCTTGCTGGAAGGGAAAGCTTATGGCGTGGCGCTGCTGGCGGAGGGCATTTTAGAGAATCTTTCCCATGAAGATTTGAAAGTCCTCGACAATGTCGAACGAGATGAACATGGACACATCCGCCTGGCTGAAGTCAATTTCCTGGATATTTTGAAAAGCAATTTGGAAAGCAGTTTGAGGCAGCTCGGGGTCAGCGTCCGACTGGTCAAGCATGTCCTGGGTTATGAGCTGCGCTGTGCGAACCCAAATGCCTATGACATCGAATACACCCGTATACTTGGAGAAGCAGCAGTCAACTTTCTGCTTGGCGGAGGCACAAACGCCATTATTACCTTGCAGCATTCCCAGGCTGTTTCGATACCCTATGACGAGATGCTCGATCCTGAGACCGGTCGTACAGAAGTGCGTATGGTAGATATCACCTCCTACCGCTACCATTCGGCTTACAGGTTTATGACTCGTTTAAAGCCCGATGCGACTGGCAACGAAGAATTGTTAAAACGCATGGCGACCCTGACCTGCCTGGATCTGGGAGAATTCAAGGCGAGGTATGGGTATCTCGTTGGGATTGGCTAACTTCCAGCTTAGCGCACAATACCACCTCAAATCAAAATTGCGGAAGCTTCCCGCCGAAACCCTGAATTTATGGTAAACTGTAATCCCGTGAAGAGAAACATCCTTCACGGGATTTGTTTTAAGTTCGGGTTTAATCGGTAACAATGGGAGAACCGCTCAGGAGAAAATCAGCATGGTAACAAAATATATCTTTTTTACTGGTGGCGTGGTTAGTTCGGTAGGTAAGGGCGTGACCGCGGCAGCTATCGGGCGGCTGCTCAAGGAACGTGGGTTTTCGGTTTCCATCCAGAAACTAGATCCGTATATTAACGTGGACCCGGGCACAATGAGCCCCTACCAGCATGGCGAGGTGTATGTCCTCGATGACGGCGCTGAGACCGATTTAGATCTCGGTCATTATGAGCGATTTATCGATACTTCCTTGAACAGGGTTTGTAATGTGACCACGGGTCAGGTTTACGCCGAAGTGATCTCAAAAGAACGCCGCGGCGATTACCTGGGCGGTACGATACAAGTGATCCCCCATATTACCAACGAAATCAAACGACGGATCGGTTTAGTGACCAAGACCACCGGAGCGGAGATCGTCCTGGTTGAGATCGGCGGGACGGTCGGTGATATTGAATCCCTGCCGTTTCTAGAGGCGATACGCCAGATGCGCACGGATCTCGGTCGAGATAATACGGCTTATATTCATGTAACCTGGCTACCGTTTATCGGGGCTACCTCCGAGTTAAAAACCAAACCCACCCAGCACTCTGTGCGTGAACTGCGCTCGATTGGGATCTCGCCCGATATGATTGTCGCTCGCTCAGATTTTCCGCTCGAAGACGGTTTGCGGGAGAAGATCGCCCTATTTTGTGATGTCGAGCGCGAAGCCGTAATTCCACTCGTCACTTCAGATGTACTGTTTGAAGTCCCCTTGCTGCTGGAGGCTGAAAAAGTGGCCGATTATCTAATGCGGCGTTTCAAACTAGAGCCACGTCGAGAGCCTGAGCTGCAAGATTGGCAGCAACTGGTGGTCGAAGTGCGCAAGCCAAAACCCACGTATAAGGTTGCCCTGGTCGGTAAATACGTCGAACTGCATGACGCCTATATGAGCGTGCGCGAGGCTTTGAAACACGCCGCCTTGGCTTTGGGGATCGACGTCGAAATTTTATGGATTCATTCTTCAGAATTGGAGAAGGGTCGTGGATGGAATGACATCGCCGAAGCAGACGGGATTCTGGTGCCAGGTGGGTTTGGCAGCCGGGGCACCGAAGGTAAGATCAAAGCAATCCATTATGCACGCGAGTCCAAAGTCCCTTACCTGGGATTATGCCTGGGTATGCAGCTGATGGTGGTCGAGCTGGCACGCGAAGTGCTGAAAAACGATGAGGTAAATTCGACTGAGTTCGACCGTTCTACCCCATTCCCGGTGATCGATTTGATGCCGGATCAGCGCTCTATTTCAGATATGGGCGGTACGATGCGCCTGGGTTTATATCCCTGCCAGCTTCAACCGGGCACGAAAGCCGCCGAGGCTTACCAGGTAAGCGCTGTCCAGGAACGCCACCGTCACCGTTTTGAGTTGAATAATGCTTATCGAGAAGCCTTGGCCAAAGGTGGGATGCGATTCTCGGGGATTTCCCCTGATGGGCGTTTGGTTGAAATTGCTGAAATTGCCGATCATCCTTTTATGGTCGCGACCCAATTTCACCCTGAGTTTCTTTCCCGGCCGAATCGCCCCCACCCGCTCTTTGTGGGTTTTATGAAGGCTGTACGTGACCATGCCCGGCGCCGTGAGATCGTGCAATCACCCGAAGGGACCAGACCGCCAAACGTGGACGTCGCTTAGCCTAGGCGGGGAGGCGTTTTTAGCGCCTTCCCGCCTGCAGTCCCTTTTTCCTTATCAACCTCCGAAAATGAGTTATACTTTCAGACGCGTCTTTCAGGACCATACCCAAAAAATCACCCGAACGAAAAGGGTAAAAAATTAAAATAGGAGAAAATATGGACACATTTATTGAAGATATCATCGGACGAGAGATCCTTGACTTCGCGCGGCAATCCCACCGTGGAAGTCGAAGTCACCCTGATGGATGGCAGCGTTGGTCGGGCGGCTGTACCTTCAGGCGCCTCAACCGGGATCCACGAAGCTCTCGAACTGCGTGATGGTGACAAAGAACGTTACTCGGGTAAGGGTGTGCTTCTCGCTGTAGACCACGTGAATAATGATATTGCTGAAGAACTGATCGGTTGGGATGCAACCGAGCAGATCGCCATCGATCAAACCTTGTTGGAATTGGATGGCACCCCCAATAAATCGAAGCTTGGCGCAAATGCCATCCTTGGTACCAGCCTGGCTGTCGCAAAAGCCGCGGCAGCCGCCTTGGATCTGCCCTTGTATCGCTACATTGGTGGTGTTTATGCTCACATCGTGCCCGTGCCGATGATGAATATCCTTAACGGCGGCGCTCATACCGGCTGGCAGTCCACTGATTTTCAGGAATTTATGGTGATGCCGTTAGGCGCGCCAACGTTTGCCGAAGGTCTACGCTGGGGCTCAGAGATTTACCAGGCTTTGAAAGGCGTGCTTAAGAGCCGGGGTTATATCACCTTGGTTGGCGATGAGGGCGGTTATGCACCGCAGTTGAAAGCCAATGTCGAAGCTGTAGAAGTGATCCTGGAAGCGATTGCTAAGGCTGGATATCGAGCGGGTGAGCAAGTGTGCATTGCCCTGGACCCGGCTGCCTCAGAATTGTTTGACGAAGAAACCCGCACTTACAATCTGCGAAAAGAAGGGCGCAAACTGACTGGCGAGGAAATGGTTGCCTTCTGGAAATCCTGGGTCGATCAATACCCGATTGTCTCTTTGGAAGATGGCCTGGCGCAAGACGACTGGGAGAGTTGGAAGCTGCTGGTCAGCCAAGTGGGCGACCGTGTCCAAATCGTGGGCGATGATCTGTTGGTCACCAACCCAGAGCGCGTCCGCCGGGGAATCAAAGAAAAAGCCGCCAACGCTCTGCTGGTCAAGCTCAACCAAATCGGCTCGCTTACCGAAACGATCGAAGCTGTCGAGACCTGCCATCGAGCTGGCTGGCGTGCGGTGACATCCCACCGCTCAGGCGAAACCGAAGACTCGACAATCGCCGACCTGGCTGTCGCTCTCAATATGGGTCAAATCAAGACCGGTGCTCCGGCTCGGTCCGACCGGGTGGCAAAATATAACCAGCTCCTGCGCATCGAAGAAGAGCTGGGAGACGCCGGGCGATATGCCGGCTGGAGTGCTCTCGGGCGCTAATCTGCAAAAGATTGATGCCGATGGCGATTACCGTCATCGGCATCTTTTTTCGAGGCGGGAGAATATGAAAGAGCAATCTGGCGCTTACCGGATTACCGATCTAGACGAATCGAGAGCGGCCTCGCGAGCGGTTATCGCGCTTGGGGGCTAAGTCATTATCCGATGCTGAGTTAATCGCTATTCTCCTGCGTGTTGGACTGCCTGGAGAAAATGCAGTCGAAGTTGGCCAACGCCTGCTGGAAGATCTTGGGGGTCTGGTAGGGCTTTACCGGGCCGAATTCGAAACCGTCATTGCTCAGAAAGGCATCGGCCAGGCCAAGGCAGCACAGCTAAAAGCTGCCATCGAGCTCGGCCGGCGCTTGACCACTGCCTCGCCGGACGACCGTCCCCAGATTCATAGTCCGGGGGATGCCGCTAACCTTGTGATATACGAAATGGGCGCCTTGGAGCAGGAAGAGCTGCGCGTCATTTTATTAGATATTCGTAACCGGGTGCAGAGCATTGCCACAATTTATCGCGGTTCGGTAAATAGCTCGCAGGTTCGCGTTGCTGAAATATTTAAGCTGGCGATCCGGGCTAATTTACCTGCTTTGATTGTCGTCCATAATCATCCGAGCGGCGATCCCACTCCCAGCCCGGACGATGTTTCGGTAACCCGGGCGATTGTCCAGGCTGGTAAGTTATTGGATATTGATGTACTCGATCACCTGGTGATCGGCCACGCCCGCTGGGTTTCTTTGAAAGAACGCGGCCTTGGTTTCGCTTAATGCTTATGCGGATGTCATCCTTACCCTGAAACCACTAAATTCACCCGTGGCAGGCGTCCAATCAGCCCTTACACCGCTAACATAAGCCGACCTGGGTCCACGATAAAGCGCTTGAAGAAGCATATCCAACTTAACCTGCTCCCCTTCGGCGGCTAGTTCGACGCTGCCATCCCAGCGATTGCGCACCCAGCCTGTTAATCCCAGTTGAACGGCCTGGCCTTGAACAAAAGCGCGAAAACCTACCCCCTGAACATGGCCTTCGACAATGGCGTTTAATCGTAAAACTACATCTGGAGACATATTCGCTTTCCACGCTGTCTCTAGAGAATTATGATTTTTTGGCTGCCGGTAAAGCCCGCTGGCGCAGCCAAATAAAGGCCAGGATCAGCGGGATCAATATCACCGCTCCTAATATTGCCAACCACGGCGACAGTTTTGACAGAGCCAGTGTAACTGGATTTTCACCGAATTGCGCCCGTCGCCATTGACGCTCGAGCTGGGCCAGGCTGACTCCCAGGGCGTTCTGAACACCGCTATCACAAGAAACCCCACCCACATATTCATTTATCAAATTTTGCAGCCTCTCGGATCCATAACTCTGCTGAATATAGCTCACAAAAGCCGTTGATTGAGCATACGCAAGCATCGCTCCTGAGGCGTCGCGTGGAAAATTATTGCACAAACCAGCCATAGCGACTAGTTTTTCTTTTTTATAAGCATTTTCCAGGGTGATCTGATAATCAGGATTCGGTAGTAGCTCGGCATTAGAAGCTAATCCCTCGCTGAGCCAGGTTGGTAAGTCCGTATAGTTGGCGCCTAGGCTTTGGTATAACCAGACGTGCAGCAGTTCATGCGGGATCCGCTGTTCGAGGAGCAGTTGCTGTTCCGGTCCGGCGGGTATTGTTACCACGATTACCCCCAGATCAGGATCGGCATGCCCAGCGACCCAGGTTTGGCCAGCGAGTTGGAGCGTTTGCTGCATGTCTGTTGAATTTGGGTAGATATAGATATCGATTGGAGGTGGGTTTTGTACGGGCAGGATGGATCGAATCCGTTGCAGGCCAGACTGGGCTGCATCCAGGGCCTTTTGGGCGAATGTCAGGTCGCCTTGATACCAATGCACCCGGAATAATGCTTCTTGCTTCACCTGCCAGGGAAAACGATCGTCAAAGTAATCCAGGCTTTTCGTTGGGCCATTGATCACCTCGCCATTTTGCAAGGTAACCTCGAAGCGGTAGTCGATGGTTGTAAATACGCGCATAGGCTGTTCGTTAAGGTCAAGCGAATAATCCATCTGAAAGCTCGTTTTATCCAGGATGGAAATATTTACCGGCTTAACTTCGGTGCGGGTATTGCCATGTTCTTGATAATACAATAGCGCATATTTAATTGGATGTGAAGTATGCAGAGCTGCCCGAAATTGGATCACCTCGCCAAACCGGGCAGTGGCACTGGAATCGAATATCCCTTCTTGAGCTTTTATAGGGGTTGCAGTGTTGAGTAAGGTAGCCAGTAGAAGCAGCACGAGGCTGGCCAGGCGATACATTTAGCCTCCGAGGATTGCTAATAACGGGGTCAGGGTAAAAATACTTAATAAGGTGGTTACAACAACAGCCGCTGAGACAAAGGCGGGTTCCGTTTCGAACTGGGTAGCAAGTACAGTGTTTAAGACGGCCGCTGGCATCGCAGCCTCAAGGATGCCAGCTTGTCTCGCGGGTCCAGTTAGCGCCAGTAAGCTGCTCAAGCCAAACGCCAGCGCAGGGCTCACCAGCAAGCGCATCACGCTGGTAACTGCCAGTGGGATTATTTTACCTTTCAGGCGTATAGAATGGAATTGAATCCCTAATAGTACCATCAGGCAGGGTACTGCAGCGCCTCCAAGGATCTCAACCGTGCGCGTCACCGGTAAAGGGATTTTCCAACTGGTTTGAATAAAAATGATGGCCAGAGCGAGGGCATAAATGGTTGGGATTTTTATGACGTTGCCCAAGGCGGTTTTAAGCGACGCCTTCCCCATCGATGCGATTACCACACCTACAGTATTCGTCATCACAGAATTGGTGACAAAGAATAACGTCGCGTAGGCTAACGCAGCCTTGCCAAATGCAAAGCTGGTGACTGGTAAACCAAAATTGCCCGCGTTCATAAACATACTCGTTATGATCACTGCAGAAAGCGTGCCACGTGGAAATTTCAGCAACTTTCCAGTGAGGAAAGTCAGGATGCCGACCAGGCTGATACAGAGCGCGGCAAAGCTAATGAACCTTATGATGGCATCATTGCTCAACTGATTGTTCACCAGTTGGTTAAAAACCAGGCAAGGTGTGAAAATATAAAATGTTACGCTGGAAAGCGTGTGGGGGTTAATGGGCAGCCACCTGGCTAGCAGGTAACCTGCCAGGGCTGCAAGAAAGATTGGTAGCAGGTTATTTAGAAAGAGAACGAAATAATCCGTCAAGCGTATTAATCCTCGTCCATGTCCTCTTCCTCGTCTTCGAACCAACTCAATTCATCTTCAAGGTCCAGGCCTTCATCATCGTCGTCATCGTACTCGTCGTCGAATTCCTGGTCGATTTCTTCATCGAAGTCTTCCTGGTAGGCTTCGACGAGAAAACGGTCATCGTCATCCGCATGTCTTTTGTGGGGATTAAGATCTGTATCTGTCATATCCAGTATCGGTAGTAGCTGCATATCCTCATTGAAAGTAAGGTTATCTAGAGCATTTTCGATGTGAATGCGTTCTTCTTCATTATCCGAGTCTTCAAGGGTTTGTTCAAGCACCTGGCGTATCCCATCCCCGCCTAATTGTGAGAGCGACCAAATGCTCGCCCGGCGGGTGTCGTCATCCGGATCATCGATCAGCTCGACAAGGCGGTTAACTGCTTCACCGAGCTCAAGCTCGCCTGCCGCTCTGGCTGCTTCGGCTCGTAAAATCGGAAATTGGCTGTCGAGCATCTCCAAGACTTGTGGCTTCCATATGTTATTTGCTGATCGTCCCATAGCAAGGATTGAACTGGCCACCCATTCTTTATCCGTCGATATAAATGCCGCCTCGATCAGCCCGCGGATCTCTTTACGATCGGAAAACGCCAAGGCTTCCAGGGCGTTGCGCTTCACATCCTCGTTTTCGTCGCTGTTCATCACTGCAAATAAGCGTTCTTCGATCTTCCGCTGCAGCTTTTTTGGCGCCTCTTCGATTTCACCCTGGTAAATAAAATATCCCAGGCCGCCTGCGGCTGCAGCACGAACCGCTGGACTTGGATCAGTATCGATCAATCCCAAAAAGATTTGCGCGAATCTGAGATCATCATATTCCCATAGGGTCCGCACTGCTGGTAAACGCACCTCAGGAACTCGGTCGGTCATGGCAAACTGGGCGAGGGATTCAAAGGAAAGAATTGTGTTGCTATCGCCGAGTTCTTCGATGTCCTCCATCAAAGCCTGGCGCCTCCAATCTGGTATCTTTGGCCAGGTCGCTGCCAGTTGGGTTACTTCATCTGAGTTCAGGTCAGAAAATCGGTAAAGAAAGATGGATGAGAGCGGTTTTTCGATATCAAGCAGAGCGTCTAAAACTTGCTGAAAAGGAATTTCGTTAGGATTTGTAGACATAGCCAGGTATACGAATTATTTTGGGATCTGAATTGGATTGATGAAATCCTGCAAGTTGACATAAAGCAGGAGAACCAGCAGGAAAGCGAAACCGATCAGGTTCAGCGCATTTTCGAAACGGGCTGGGATACGTTTATGGAAAAGTATTTCCGGCAAGGTCATTAAGATACGCCCGCCATCCAAGGCTGGGAATGGGATGAGGTTGATCACCCCTAACGAGATCGAGATGACCATGAAAAATAGCATCGGGTTAAAGACCTGGTACATCTTAAACATGCCCACATAACCGACCAGGCGCCCTTCTTCTGGGGCGGCCTGCCCTTGGATCATCCGCACCGGAAGGGTTAACACGCCGCGGATATAATCAAAAGTCGCCCGGAACCCCTGACCGACTGCCGCGGCCAGGCTGATCGGCTCGGTGGGGTTAGTCATCACAACGCCCATCGCCCCCTGACCTTCAGGGGGATTTACGCGGGGCACCACGCTGATCGCTACCCGCTCACCATTGCGCAAAGCAATAATCTCGATCGGTTTTCCCAGATTCTGGGCGGTAATATTTACCAATTTTTCATTACTGTCGATGACATTCCCGTTAACTTCCACCACCTGGTCACCGGCAAGCAGACCCGCCCCGTCAGCAGGTGACCCGGCAACAACCTGGTCGATCAGAACAATATTTTCAACCGGTTTTCCGATATTGTAGTAAAAAATCGCTCCGATCATGACTCCGATAGCCAGATTGGTCAGTGGTCCAGCGAGATAAACCATGATTCGGACCCATGGTTTGGATGCTGCCAGGCCGCCGGCTACATTCGGGTCGTTCTCGCCTTTTGGACGCACGAATCCGCCCAATGGGATTGCATTCAATGTAAAGTCGGTTCCCCAAGCTCGGAATAAGCACGCCACGCGAGGCGGAAATCCCAAGCCGAATTCCTCGACTTCGACGTTTAGCATTCTTGAAGCCACAAAATGACCGAGCTCGTGCATCACAATCAGGACAACGATACCCAGGATAAAAGTCAGTAATTCAAAAGCTACCATTGGTTCCACCATTATTTGAATCGCAATACGATTTAATCAATTGATTTTTGATTATATCCTGTTGTTAATGATTAAGGAAGCAGGGGGAAGGTTGCGGGGCGACTTTCTAAGATTGTTCTAACGCTTTTATTTATTCTTCGATCCACCGAGCTGGACCTCCAGGGTTTGCAGTGAGCACCTGTAAGACACCTGGGATTTGACGTAAGGCTGAAGACACTTGATCTGCATAGTCCCCAGGGCAGAGCACATGCACGTTTGGGCCGGCATCTATCGTATAGCAGGCAGGCAGCCCGGCCTTGCGCCACCCTGGTACGGCTTGCATTATGCTCAGGGTTGCAGGTTGCCAATAGAGGATTGGTGGGTCCGATGTTAGCATGACCGCATGCATCAGATTGCTATCCAGCTCGATAATGCTGGCCAGGGCTGAGAAATTTTGTTCGAGGATGGCCTTACGGCAGATCTCCAACCGTCGCGGCGTATCAGCAACTCGGGCAGCTTGCAATGGGCTGGTATAGGCCAAGGCATGACCTTCGCTTGATCCAGTGGTTTTATGCGCCTGGCTGACGATCGTGACACAGTCTACCAGGTTCCAATGCTCCGGAGGGGCAATCGCGATCGCTGCTGATTCTTCATCACAGCCATCCACAAGCCATTCTACGTATCCACCGGGAATAGAGCGGCAGGCAGATCCGGACCCAGCACGCGCTAATTGGGAAAGCTGCCACTCGCTCAGTTCGAGCCCCGCAGCCCGGCTGGCTGCCAGGCTTAGCGCTGCGAACCCAGATGCCGAGGAGGCGATTCCTGCCCCCATTGGGAAATTATTCTCACTGGTTACAAAAGCATAGGCTTGCAGATCCGCCATCTGGCGAACCAGGTTCATAAAGTCTATAACGCGTTCAAGTGTTGGGCCCGCGGCGATTTTCCGATCAAGGATAAGCTTGTCTGCCGCTAAGTCTGGATCAAATGTGACTGTCGTGCGCGTTTCCAATCCACCCAGATTTAGTGAAATCGAACCGTTGGCCGGGATACGCGATTCAGGATCGCAGTTCCCCCAGTATTTAATAAAGGCGATATTTGGGTGGGCGATTGCAGTTGCGGTACGATTTGCCATATCAAGTATGTCACCTTTGCATCATTTTCAATGGCAAGTGTACCACGAACATCAATAATAAATATTGCATGCTTCCGGTTGGAAAAACAAAATTACGATGAGGATTTCAGCAGTTCCAGAAATACGCGGACGATGTCCGGATCGAATTGCAGCCCACTTTCTCGATAGGACATATTCAATCGCTTGCTCAAACGACCACGCTTTGCGATAAGGGCGGTCTGATGTAAGCGCATCCCAAACATCGACAATAGTAAAAATGCGTGCGGCAAGCGGGATGGTCTCTCCAGATAATCCATGTGGGTAGCCTGTCCCATTCCACTTTTCATGGTGTCGATATGGAATATCTAATGAGCGATTGAAAGATGGTATTGATGATAGTAGATTGAAAGCGATCACAGGATGTTGGCGAATCTGTCCCCACTCTTTTTCGGTTAAAGGCCCTACTTTAAGCAAGATATGCGTGGGAATCCCCATTTTACCGATATCATGCAAAATGGCGCCGCGATAAATATTTGGCAGCTCAGCATCGGGTATCCCAGCCAGCCAGGCCAATTGCAGCGTCATCTGGCTAACTCGTTGGGTGTGCCCAGTGAACTCTCGGTCGTGCAGGTCTAGGGCGTCCAGGGCGTGTTCGAAAAGCACCTCATTGGCTGGATTCAGGCTATCCGTCTCGCGTAAATAGCTCAGTAACATCTCAGCAGTCCATAACCGAGGCTTGGCAGGGCTGTATGGGATCAGGGGCAGCTTAAGGGTATTTTGTCCGAGCGAGATGGCCATTTGTAGTAGCGCTAATACCTGTATAAAAAATAGCCGCGCTAATCTGCGCGACCATACGATTTGCAGAATTCCCAGAACTTCTTATTCACCGGACGACTAGTCTAAACCCGCCGGAACTAAAGCGCGATTGTCTAGACGTACAATTGCTGGCGGTCTGTAAGTCTGCACCGGTCGTTTTCCGGTCAATTGATTTGCAAAATCGGCCAGCGATTGTGCACGGATCGAGGTAATCCGTTCGCGTTCTTCCCGAGTGAAATGGAAGCTTTCTCCATTGTACCCATTGTTAAGGGCTTTGGCTGGCTCGCTCAATAAAAGCTTGCTATATCTTGTACTCACCACTGCGGCTGTCAGCAGGCGGCTAATCTCCTGCTCGTATGAGGTAAGACCAAGGGTTGCGGTTTTTGTAAGCATTTTCAAACTCCTATCTGGAAAGACTTATTTCTCAGAACCGCCTAAGGACCATAAAAAGCTAATGGCGCCACCGGCAATCAATAAGTCCCCAACACTAAAAGCGACCCGAAAAGGCGACCAATTTGGTAAAACGAAGCGGTCAGATAAAAACCATAGCCTGGTATCGGCGAGGGCAAGGATTTTATCTTTACTAGCAGCCAGGCGTTCACCGATTTCCCAATACCCAACCGGTGTATCTGGGGCCAGGCGGGCGATCGTCTCGGGACTGATGGGCATCCAACCATGGTTGAAAATAATCACAACCAGATTAAGCAAGAGACCCAATCCAAGCAGCCAAAAACCCGGTTGACGAATATTGGCCGCAGCAAAGATCAAAAGCAGTAGTTGAGTGCCTATCAAGGCTATCGGGATCCAACGATCCGGAAATCTGACGCTAGTTGCTGACAGTTGAAAGGCAAAAAATTGAGGGATAAAGGCCAGCACCACAATCCATAGGTATCTTAGTTTGGGTGCGGTCATCCGATGACCGGTTGCCAGGGAGCGGATTCCTCCGGCCAGCAATCCGGCAACAACTGCCAATAACAGGATCAATCAAGATCCTAGTTGCCGCCTACCTTAACAAAATCGCCCAAAGCGCCAGGAGCTCCGGCTCCCAAAACAAATAACGACAGAGCCAGGATCACCAGAGCGAGTTGAACATGCCGGCGATCGATCTTGCTCAGGGTGCTAATGACTTCGTTTTTATACTGGTTCATGATCTTTTCTCCTACTTGTAGAATTTGTTTTATTGACTTGTTGCAAGTAATTATCCAGGTTAATAGTCTCCGAGGGTGCCTCTTAAAGATGGCTTTTTGATAAGAATTAGATTAATAAATAGTTTAATACCATTTAGCCCGGGCCGGCAATTGACCTGGGCTTCGCCTTGCGCCGTCATCTTGAGCATTTCTTTATCGAATCAGGGATTCGTAAAGGGCGATTGTCTGTGGAGATGGCGCGGCGTTCACTTCGTTTTTCAATGCCTGCCGGCAGCGTTCGAACTGGCGATTTATTTCAACTCGATTGCCACGAAGGCCATAAATCTGCATGATTAAGCGGTGCGCTTCCTCAAGGCATGGTTCTTCCTCCAGGACTCGCAGGCAGTATTCCTGTGAAGGGCCGTACTCTCGCGTCTCGAATAACCGCTGCGCCAATTCTAGAGCGGCTTGCACAAACTGAATCCGCAGGCGTTCCCGCTCAACTAATACCCAATTGCTATCGGCTTCCGGGAAAAAAGGTCCTGTGTAAATGTTTACAGCTCGATGGAGCAGGGTGATTTTTTGTTCTGTGGTAACGGCGGATTGGGCCTCGGCTAGATATTTTATGAAATTCTCCACATCATAGTCATAATCCAGGTCCCGATTAAACCAGTAAGAATCTTCATCAAATAACACAATATCAGGACCAAGAGCATGGCGCAAACGGTAGATCGCGTTCTTAAATTGTAGTTTGAGTTGGGAGGTTGAACTTTCAGACCAGAATACCAGACCGATTTCCTGTTTTGTGAAACCCTGCGAGTTAGATAACAACAGGAAAAACAATTCTCTTACTTTGCGTTGGTTTTGCCATTCTGGCGCAGTAATTGGCTTGCTATCACGCTCCACCTGCACTTTTCCTAATCCATGAATAACCAGTCGTGGAGGCGCAAAAGGGACCGCGGAAGCCCGAGGCCGGACAATTTTTCGCAAGGATGGGATACTTGCTTCGAAGGCAATCACCTGGTCGAATAAATTCTTGGAGAGCGGTATTTGGTACGGTGAATTTTGAGCAATTCTTAGGAGTTCTTTGGCCTCCATCGCGCTTACCACCAAAACGTGATGGCTGTCCAAAGCTTTGGCTTGATTGAGTGCAGCTTGTAATTGTTCGAGGGCATTCGGAAGATCTCCAGCCAGGAAACAAGCATTGGCATACTGCAGGCGCGCCCGTGAAGTTTCTACAGGTTGGCCAGTGGCTGCCAGGTGATCGACAGCCATTTTAAACCAATCCAGACTCTGTACGTAATCCCGCTTCGCCAGGTAAAATCGGCCAGTTTCAAGCTCAACCAAACTGCATTCGTACGGAGAACTTTTTTCCGATACACGCCCATCGGCAGAAGCCAGGAAACGCTGCGCTTGCTCAAGATTACCGATTGCTCGGAACCTGGCTGCCGCAGCCAGGTCGGTGTAAAGCAGCAAAAAGTGATAAGCGATCGCCCTGGCGAGATCGCGTGATTTTTGATATGCATCCAGCGCAGCTTTGTTAGCGTCCAAATCGGCGTATAAATCGCCTATGCTCGAAAGGATATAAGCTTCCATCCGGGTATACCGGTTTTGGCGAGCCTGGATCAAGGCATTCTCGAACGTCAATGCAGCTTGTTCATAGTTTCCAATCAGGTGATGTAGCACTCCCAGGTTATTGAGTAAGTTTGCCTGGCGAACGGGATTATTTACCTCTTGCCAGTAACTCAGCGCCTGTTGATAATTCTGCAAAGCCAGTTGGTATTGTCCCTCAGCCGCCAACGCCAGGCCTAATTCCATCAATAATGTAGCCACGCTCTGGCGGTCTTCCCAGGCTTCATAGATGTCAAGCGCTAGGCGGAATTTTTCCATGGCTTCCTGGACTTTTCCAATTTGGAATAGACTGCCGCCAGCGGCTCGTAAAGAGTCTGCGCGATAGGATTGTAAGCCAGGTTCGTCGCCAATCAGACGCTGTGCTTCTTCTGCGTCTGCTAACGATTCACGATATTTTCCCAGGAAGCGCAATACCGTTGCCCTGCGCGCGAAGGATCGCGCCAATCCATTTATGTCATTCCGCATAGAGAGCAGGCGGATGGCCTGGTCAAGGTATTCCAGCCCTCGCTCGGCGTTTCCGAGCACAATCTCAGGAACAGCTCGCAATGAGATTAAGTGAGGGTTTTTGTTCAGTTGCTCTAACGGAATTTTATCAAGCCATTCTGCGACCAAGGCCGGGCGACCATTGCGTATTAAAGTTGGACCGGCTTGATCGATCAACCGGGCGGTTGCTTCAGGATCTTTAAGTTGCTCACAGATCGAATATGCTTTTTCCCATTCTCCCCGCTCCGCATAGATCGTAACCAAGTCTTGCAGGATTTGTTTTTTTATTTCGGGAAACTGTTCGCTCAAGCGGGCTTGGAGAAAATCCTGGAACAGGTGATGGTAGCGAATCCAACGTCCATCTTCACCGACAGGCAGAACGAAGAGGTTGTTATTCAGGATGTAGTCAAATAAGAACTCGTTGGTCATCACTTTTTCCAAAGAGGGCTTCGCAGGTCTGCAGGTCAAATTCATCTAGTAAGGAAGTCCGCAATAGAAAATTTTTAACATCTTCAGGTTGCTGGTCGAGAACTTGTTGGGTCAGGTAATCATATAAATGAACGCGTGAAACCTTTGCCACCCGCAGCCTATCTTGCATACCTTGCTGCATCGCTTGGGTGGAAAGCAGCAGACCGGTAATCCATCCCTCGGTTGCCAGCGAGAGCTCTTCAGCAGTTGTTTTGGGCAGGGCAATGTGATAATTTTGTGTGACCAAGGATTGGATTTCACCTGGCAGAAATGTCAATTCTTCAAAGCTCAAGCCACCCACCATCGATCGTGCCACCATTAAAGGTAGATCGGGTAGGGTTAGAAGAGTACGAGAAGCCAGGATTATATGGCAATTTTCATCGATTTCTTGAATAAATCGGCTAATGAAATAGCCGATCTCTTTATGATTATTCACCAAGTGGTAATCATCGATTACAAATAAGAAATGTTCTCGGATAAATTCGTAGGCTTCGTTGACGATAATCGTAATAAGATTATCCAAATCGACCCTGGAAGAAAGATTGGATTCAAGGAATGCCAGGGCTTGTTTACCGAAGCCAGGAAATTTGGCGGCAATTGCTTCGATGAAATGAGCCAGGAAACGAACGAGGTCTTGATCCAGGGCATCGACCGAATACCAGCAGACAGTTAGATCCGCCTTGTGGGCAAAATCAATTAAAAGCGAAGTTTTTCCATAACCCGCTGGCGCGGCCACGATAA
The DNA here is from genome assembly GCA_963770655.1 of uncultured Chloroflexia bacterium. Lineage (GTDB taxonomy): Bacteria > Chloroflexota > Anaerolineae > Anaerolineales > UBA4823 > CAZAGA01. The sequence continues at coordinate 500,523 of CAVYQO010000011.1, forward strand.
CAAGCTTATAGTCCATCAGCTCAAAAAGCAAATCAAACAATCGCGGTCGGGAAAGCAGATCCGTCCGGCGGCGCGGTAAAATGATTTTTGTACGAGTAACGAGTACTGGCATTCTCTTTTACACGCTATTGGGTAGAAAAACCGTCCTTCCTGGTTACATCATTTTCTCGTTTGATATCGATCGAGATCAACTGAGGCAATATAGGGAAGGTTGCGTCCTTTTTCATCGATATCTAGCCCATACCCAACCACAAAGTAATCTGGGATCACAAAGCCGCAATAGTCGATCTGGATCTCTACTTTGTGCCGGCTTACTTTGTCCAAGAGTGCACATACTTTTAAGCTTCGTGGATTGCGATCCAGGAGTAAACGCTGGACAGAGCGAATCGTGATGCCTGTATCCACAATGTCATCGATCAAAATCACATCCCAACCTTGAATATTTGTCTTATGATCAGAATCGATGCGCACAAAGCCACTGGACTCACTTCCTGCATACGACGAAATTGACATAAAATCGATTGTTATCGGTAGATTGATCTTGCGCATTAAGTCGGTGATGAAGACCACACTACCGCGCAGTAAGCCGAGCAGCAGCAGTTTGTCGGAAGACTGATAATCTTGGGTGATCTGCGCGCCCAAGTCGGCAACCCGCTGCTCGATGGCAGATTGGGTGATTAAGATTTCCCCGATAAAGTCATACGGATATTTATTTGCGGCCAAGTTCGCTATCTCCAATATAATTGCATTTTTATTTTATCAGATTGTGGCGACACCTAACCCAGGGAGTTCAGGAAGACAAATTTTAGCCCCATGGTAGTGAATGCCGCGGTAGGGATCATTCTTGATCAGCAGCGGGCCGTCTAAATCGACAAAATCGCACAGCGGGGCAAGGTGAGCGGCGGCGCTGACACCTACGCTCGATTCGACCATGCAGCTCAGCATTACCTGCATATCCAGAGAGCGGGCAGTGTGGATTGCGCGCAATGCTTCGCGGATCCCGCCGGTCTTCATCAGCTTGATCACCACGCCATCGACGGCGCCGGCGTGAGCCGCCACATCCTTGGCGCTCTTGACGCTTTCATCGGCGAAGATAGGCAGGCCGAGGTTTAACGACCGCAGCCAGCGTAGGCCATCGATGTCGCCGACGGGCAGAGGTTGTTCGACGAACTCTAAACCATAAGCCGCCAGGTGGGGGATCAAGACCGCGGCTTGTTCGCGGCTCCAACCAGCATTAGCGTCGACTCGCAGCCGGGCGCTGCTGGCGCGGCGAATGGCAGCGACGATTGATTCGTCATTTTCACCGCCAAGCTTGATCTTGATCACCGGCCAGGCGGATTGGCGGGCGCGCTCGGCCATGAGCTCCGGGTCATCAATGGCGATGGTGAAGGAGGTTTCTGGGATTTGGGCCGGGTTCAAGCCTAGAATCCGGTAGAGCGGTTGTCCCAGGCGTTTTCCGAGCAGGTCGTGTAAGGCAATATCCACAGCCGCCCGAGCGGCGCGCGAGCCTTCCGGAAGCGAGGAGAGGAAATCATCGATCAGGAATGGGTCGGCGAAAAGTTCAGGATCTGCAGAGGTGCCGGCCAGGGCAGCCAGGTATGCAATGATCCCTGCCTGGGTTTCGCCGTGGTAAACCACCGCAGCAGCTTCGCCCAGGCCGGTGAGATCGCCGTCAGTCAGGGAGGCAATCACGTTGAAGCGCTGATCGCTGGCGCCGTGGGCGATGCGGAAGGTGGTGCGCAGGTCGAGGGTGATGGGCTGCCAGGTGAGTTTCATGAGTACCTGCCTACACCGACCAGGTTTTCTGCGAGCCACGGACGGTAAAGTGGGTTGGCGGGGTCGAGGCTGTTGATCGATACCCCCCAGGCAGCGCCATTGGCATGGATCATATCTGCCCCGCCGAGGGAGATAGCGACATGGCTGATGTTCGCAAAGCGCTCTCCGCTGATTTGATCGGCTTCACCGAAGAAGAGCAGATCACCTGGGATGGGGAGTCCGCTGACCGGCGCGCAAGCCTGGAACTGCTGATCGGCGTCGCGAGGGATGGCGACACCCAGGAAACCCCAGAAAGTTTGGGCGAGCCCCGAGCAATCATAGCCGAAAGGCGAGCGGCCGCCCCATAGATAGGGCACGCCGATCAGCCGGCGGATGAGCTTCAGCGCGGTGCGAATCCCTTCTTCATCCGGAGCAGGGCTGTAGAAGCTGGGCAGCAACCCGGCGTTAGCCACCCGCCACAGGCTGCCGCCTGGTAGGCGCAGATCGGCGGTCTCGTCCTGGAAATCGAGTACTGTCACTGGAAGACCAAAAGGAAGCTTGCCGCTGAGCTCACCTGGGGCGGATTGAGGCGAGGTGATCAGCCGGGCGGGGAGCAGCTCGGTTTGGACCCGAGCATTGCAGGCAGCCTGGTATTGGCGCACAGAATCCTGACTGCAGAGGTAGATGGCAGCGTTCTGCAGCCATCCGATGTATTCGTCTTTTTCCAGGCGCACCTGGCTCCACTCAGCGCCGCTTTGCAAGACCTGGAGAGCTTCTCCGAGCAAGGCCTGGCTGACCCGTTCAGCATGAATTGATGGGCCGCGGCGCAGGTCGTTCACCGGGCGGTTGACCAGCCCCCAGGCGGCGTCTTCGAGCAGCACTGTGATTTCATCCTTAACCGGGTAATGGGTGAGCTCCTGAATAAGCTGGATAGCCTGATCGTGTTCGGAGCGGCGGAGAACAGCTCCGCTAAGCTGAACTGTGACAGGCTCGGCGCCGCTGCCGGTGAGGCTGGCATGCGCCTGGAAGAGGTTCACCCGCTTATCGGAATATTGGCTGCGTTTCAGGGTGTATAAGGCGTTGTTGAGATCGTCGCCGCGACGGGCCAAAAAGTCGAAGATTTTTTCTATCCAAGCGAACAGGCGTTCGTCGTGGACGCTGTGGCCAGTCTCGGCAGGCAGCCAGCGTTCGGCGGCGGGGATATGGGCGGCGATGAATTCGCCATGATGAGAGGGGGCATTGACGCGATCGTTAGCGCCCTGGATGACCAGGGTTGCTCGCTGAACTTCGGCCAGGATGGCTGGTGTGTAATTAGGCTCGCTGATGATTTCCTGTACAGTCCAGACGAGCAGATCTCGCCAATAATTCGGGCCGTGGGTTCCCCCGTGTAGGGCGATTATTTCATCTCTCCAAGCAGGGGTTTCCCGAGCAACGCGCTCGGGATCGAAGATTGCCGGTTCTTTTTCGATTAGATCGGAGCTGACATAGGCATTCGCTGCTTGAAGGACAGCGGTTTGAACGATTTCAGGGTATTCGACCAAGGTCACCAGGGCGACATTGCCGCCATTGCTGTGTCCGATGATATGGGCGCGGGTATATCCCAAAGCGCGCACCAGCCCGGCGGCGTCGGCGGCTAATTCCCTGAAGGAGTAGGAATGGGTGGGGTTCGCGCTCTGGCCGTGACCGCGGCAGTCGGGGACGATGACGTGATAACGCTGGGCTAAGAGGGGGGCGACTGTACCCCAACAAGAAGCCCCGGTTTGGGTGGAGCCGTGGATCAAAAGGATGGGCGTCTGGTTGGGATGATCCTCGCCGTAGCATTCGTAGTAGATCTGGCAGTTATTGACTTCAATGAAGGGCATTAGAGGTTCCTTCGAAGAAGGGAGGCGTTAATCGGGTGCGGAGATTGCAATCGAATAGAGATTTCGCATGGGAGACTGGCGAAATCCATGAACGCGTATGAATCAGCGGGCAGCGAGAGCGATGGCGGTACGAAAGGCCCGGTAGATGGTAACCATATCGTTGGCTGTATAGGTAATGCGGCGACCATCCCGGGCGGTTCCTGGCAATAAGGACAGCCTTGTCTGCCATCTCGGACTGGACGAAGTCGAGCGCCATGGTGATCGGACTGGCGAAGGCGAAGGGGTGGAAAACATCGCCAGTATCCTGACTGCCGACAAGACGGGAAACTGCCTGGTAGGCTGCTTGCTGGATGCGCTGCTGAGCTTCTTCGGGGTGCAGACACAACGCAGCCATGCGGCTCGAGGGCCATTTCACAACCGCAGTTTCCACCGAGCCGAGGAGCTGGGCGGCTTCAGCGCAGGCAGCGCTGTCTCCCGAGATCATGATTACCGGGACGCCGAAGCTCCCACACACTGCGGCATTCAATCCGATCTCCCCGTATGGCTGCAGGTCGGTTTGATCACCGCCTTTGAGCCATAGGTTCGCCACACGCTCGTCAGACCAGGTATGCTCGAGGATCGCCAAGGGTGTGCCGATGCGGGCATGATAACCGACAAAGAGGACGCCATCTACGCCAGTGTCTACGCCTTGGACCATCGATAAGGGCGAAGGTGTGCCGCTGTTGAGCAGGGCACGGGAATCGAGCTCTTCGATGAGGATATTGCGTCCAGAACCATGACCATCGGAGACGATGATTTCATCCGCGCCGGCACCTGATACCCCGCGAATAGCGGCATTGACATCGGCGGTCATGATTTTGCGGAAACGGCTGTACTCCGGATGATTTGAGTTGACTTGATCCCAATGCACAACTCCGGAAATGCCTTCCATATCTGCGGCGATTAAGATTTTCATACGTACAAACCTCCTTGATCTTTTTAATCAAAATTATTTTCCGCCATCAGGCGGGTAGAAGTGGTTGAGAACGATTTGGTCGGGTGGAAAGATCCGGAGTGAGGGGTGGGTTTTCGCTCAACTCGCGGCGGATTTCAGCGATTGCCCGGTCGAGCTGAGGGTCGACGCCGGCGGTGTAATCCTGCGGGGTAATGTCAACCTCGATATCGGGGTCTGCACCATAATTTTCGATGCCCCAGCCGATATCATTGAACCAGAAGGAATATTCCGGCTGGGTGGTAAGCGTACCATCGACGAGGGAATGGCGCGGCTCGATTCCGACAACGCCGCCCCAGGTACGTTTGCCAATCAGCAAGCCAAGCTTCATCATTTTAAACGCATGCGAAAAAATATCACCGTCCGAACCGGCAAACTCATTGGTTATGGCAACCAGAGGGCCGCTAATCGAATCCGGAGGGTAAGGTGAGAGTAACTGGCCCCACCGTGATTGGTCGTAGCCCAATCTGCGGCGGGCAAGCTTTTCAAGAAGCAAGGCGGATACATGCCCGCCACGGTTGAAACGCACATCGATAATTAAAGCCGGGCGGTCGACTTCGGAAAGATAGCCTCGGTGAAATTCGGCATAACCAGCTCCCATCATATCGGGAATGTGGAGATAACCCACCTGGCCGTCGGTGGCGCGGTGGACGAGCTGGCGGTTGTGCTCGACCCATTGACGATAGCGCAGGGCGGCTTCACTGCTGAGGGCTTTTACCGTAACAATTCGCGGGGTGAGGGGCGTTTCAGTGTTGGGTTGGTCTTTGGACTGAACGGTCAGTGCAACTTCGTTGGCAGCCAGGTTAACCAGGGCGGCTCCAGGTGGGAGGGTTTTACCCAGGCGCTGGCCGTTGATTGCCAGCAAAGCATCACCTTCCTGGATGTTTATCCCAGGTTGGCGGAGGGGGCTTTCGGCGCGAGGGTTCCACGAATCACCCTGGTGGATATGAGTGATCACCCAGGCATCCTGTGCAGGGTCATAGATAAACTCAGCGCCGAGGAAACCTTGGAAGTAATGCGGTTCGGGGCGGTAATCGCCGCCGAATTCATAGGCATGGGACGTGCCTAACTCACCCTGCATCTCCCACATTAGGTCCGAAAACTCAGCGCGGCTGCTTACCCGATCGACAAGGGGGAAATAACGATCATAGATAGCCAACCAGTTCACCTGTGACATGTCCGAGGTCCAGAATTGATCGCGCTGCAGGCGCCAGGCTTCACGGAACATTTGGCGCCACTCCGCGCCAGGCAGCACGGCAACTTTGACGCGGTTGAGGTCAAGCCAACCAGTTTTCCGGCTGGCTTCGCCGTTTTCATCCGGCGGCTTATCACCGGCCTTGACCACACGCAAGCGTTGGCCAGTGCGATAAATCAGCCATTTGCCATTGTTTGACAGGTTAAAATCTTCAACGCTGCTGACTAACAAGTCTTCTTTCAGATCTTCGAAAGAGTAACTGTAAAGCTGGCCACGCGGGCTGCTCTCTTCAAGGCTACTATCCAGGGCGGACTGCAGGGGGAAACGCAGGTAAAGGACCTTGCCATTGGGAAGACCGAGTATCCGGCCATACAGGCCATCGTTCACCGGGAAAGCTACCAGGCGGTCTTGAATACCGTCCAGGTCAATTTTGAGGAGATCTTTGGACCCAAGCGCTGGCGGCTCGGAGGAAGCTGCGCGCGGTGGGGTTTCACCGGCAGCAGATTGGAGTGGGGGTCCCTCGGCTGGGAGCAGGGGCAACGGGTCTCCGAGGGCTACCGCGTCCGCCTCTTCTGCGGTATCCGGCGTTTTTTCTGGTTCGGCAGATTTGTCTTCCTCCTTATCATCCTGCGGGGGTTGGGGGATGAAAGGCGAGACCAGGTCTTTGCGCAGGGTGATGAGGTATGGGCGCATGCCCATCGGGAAGCCAAGATCGAAATGAAGATTGTCGTAAACCGGATCGAAGCTGCGGTAGGAAATAAAGTAGATGTACCTGCCCTTGGGGTCGAAGGCGGGGAGGATATCTCGGAACACTGGGCGAGTGAGCGGAGTGATCTCGCCGTTGGAAGCCTGCCAAAGTTTGATGGCCTCGGTATGCAGAGTGATTGAGACGCTGTAAACCAACCATTCACCATCTGGAGACCAGGAAAAGCCTTCGATCGGGTGGGTGCGGCCGCGATCGATTAAGCGCAGCTCTCGAGAAGCCAGATCCAGGAAGATGAGCTCATAACGGTGATTGCTAAATACGATCTGATCCTTGCATGGGTTGACCGCCAGACGTTCCGGTCGACCGATATCCAGACCGGCGAGTAAGGTGGGGGCAGCGCCTGGCTCGTTGGTAAACATGACAAACTGCTCTTCCCCGCCTTCGTCGGTGACGGCGATCAGACGTTTGCCATCGTTTAGCCAATGCGGCAGGCGGTAGCGCACGGCGGCAGACAAGGCGCTGGTTTCGTCGGAAGCGGCAACGCTGCCATATTGGTTCAGCGCTCCTTCCCAGTTTGCAAAGCTAAACAGCTTGCCGCGGCTGGTAAGGGCGACAGACTGCCCGGTGGGGTTCAGGTTCCAATCGCGAAGGTAACGACCGGTCTCGACGAATTTACGGCTGCGCTGGGTGCGCGATGAATGGAATTCAATCGCAACCGTGTGGTTTTCGCCGGTGGTGGGATCGAAGACGAATAAATCAGCCCCGGCCTGGTAAACGATCCGGCGGCCATCACTATTGGCATGGCGCACGTAAAAATTTGCCTGGTGGGTATGCCGCTGAAGATCGGCGCCATCCGGTAGGACCGAATACAGATTACCGGCGCCTTGATGATCGGATATGAAGTAAATCCGACCCTCCGGAGAGCCGCCAGGAAGCCAGAGAGGCGAAGCAAGGTTGCTGTGCAGGTCGAGCAGGGGTTGGAACACACCAGAGCCGCGGCGATCGATCCAGATCTGGCCAGCGGTACCACCGCGGTAGCGTTTCCAGCGGGCAGGATCGTCCGTGTTGCGCCCGATCACCAGCCCACCTTCCGGTCCAAAGCTGATCGCCCGTGCGAGGCCAAGGTTGATCTGTTTGGGGGCAGAACCATCCAGATTCTGGGTGTAAAGGTGGGTGAAACGCATATACCAGTGGGAGGCATTGCTAGCGAAGATGATCTCCCCGGCGGTCGACCAGCCGCAAGTTAGACACAGGCTTCCGCCAATATACGTCAGGCGGCGGGCCGGGCCGCCGACCGCAGGCATGACATAAATCTCCGGCTTGCCTTCATCGCGGCCGACAAAAGCCAGGTTTTCTCCATCCGGTGAGAACCAGGGTTGGCTGACTTCGCCCAGGTTCGAGGTTAATCGCCGGGCAATACCACCGGTCACAGGTACACTCCAGAGATCGTCTTCGCTGACGAACACGATCTCGTTATGGTAAATTGTTGGGAAGCGGTAATAGCCCATATTCATTTTTCATCTCCCATGAAGTAATGATAAATAAGTCTACCATGAATGGGCTTAGATGATTGTTTTCCTAAACAAAAATCCGGGCGGGCTCCATGCTATAATCTTTAGCCAATGATTTTGATTACTGGCGGCACTGGTTTTATTGGGAAAGCCCTGATCAGGCAGCTCACTGAGCTGGATTACCCCCTGCGCACCTTGATCCGCCCTTCGGACCGCAGCCCTAAGCTACCAACAGGCGTGTCGGTCGAAGTGGCGGTGAGCAGCCTGGCAGATCCACGCGGGCTACGGGCGGCAATGGTGGGGGTAGAGGCGATCTTTCACCTGGCCAGCTCGGAGCGCCAGGGGGCGCAATCTAGCCTGATGGATATCGAGATCCAGGGGACGCGCAATGTGGTCGATGCGGCAGTCGATGCGGGGGTTAGACGCTTTTTCTTTGTCAGCCATCTTGGGGCAGACCGGGCTTCGGCCTACCCTGTGTTCAAGGCTAAGGCAATTGCCGAGGACTATATCCGCCGCAGCGGGTTGGATTACACCATCCTGCGCTCGGCGATTGCCTTCGGGCCTAACGACGGGTTGACCACCGGGATCGCCAGGCTGTTGGCGGCGACTCCGTGGTTCTTTCTGATGCCTGGAAATGGCCAGACGCTGCTGCAGCCAGTATGGGTGGAAGACCTGGCAACCTGCCTGGCATGGTCACTAGAGGATAACGATACACGCAACCGGAGCCTTGACATTGGTGGTCCGGAGTATTTGACTTTCGAACAAGTCGTTGGTTTGGTAATGGAAAATATCCGCGTTCGCCGGAAATTGGTCAAGATTTCACCGCCTTATTTGCGTGGATTTACGGTGTTGATGGAGTCGATCTTCCCTGGTTTTCCGACAACTGTATACTGGCTGGATTACCTGGCTGCAAACCGGACAACGGCATTGGATGCGCTGCCGCGGCAGTTTGGGCTGCTGCCGTCGCGCATTTCGCAGCGGCTGGCGTATTTACGTGGGCAGGATTGGGACGTATCGTTGGCGAGAACGTTGTTGCGGAGGAGGGTTTGATGGATGAGCGCGTATAGAAAGAGGTGCTGTGAAGGCTGGGATACAAATTAAGATATTGGAGAGTGCGGCGGAGATGCACGCGGTTGAGGGGCTGCAGCGCGATGTCTGGCCGGATAACGAGACCGATGTTGTCCCGGTGCACGTGCTGGTTACGGCAGCGCATAACGGCGGGCTGGTAATCGGCGCATTTCAGCTAGATGGGGCTGCTAAATCCGCTGGCTCTGAGCTGCCTGATCAAGACGAGGCGATTTCCTATAATTCCGATGGATCTGCAGTGCTGACTGATGGCGCTCAACTTGTCGGTTTTGTTTTTGGTTTTCCGGGGATATACGAGACGCCGGATGGGCCACGGCTGAAACACTGCTCGCATATGCTTGGGGTGCGGCCGGGGTTGCGCGATGCGGGGATCGGCTTTGCTCTGAAACGAGCGCAGTGGCAGATGGTGCGGCGGCAGGGGATCGACCGGATCACGTGGACTTACGACCCACTCCTCAGTCGAAACACGTTCTTAAACATCGCCCGACTTGGGGCGGTTTGCAATACTTATCTGGTCGAACTTTATGGTACCATGTTGGATGGGTTGAACGCCGGGCTGCCGTCCGACCGGCTGCAGGTGGATTGGTGGATTTACTCCAAACGGGTCGAACTGCACTTGAGCAAGCAGCCTCGCCCTCAGCTCGACCTCGCCCACTACCTGGCAGCGGGGGCGCAGATTATCAACCCGAGCAAGGTGGACTCAAGCGGGGTGGCGCAGCCAAGCGTGGGAGATCCGGATGGGATCCAGGCGATCCTTGAAGAAGCATCGCCGCTTGCTTTAGTCGAAATCCCGGCCGATTTCATGGTGATCAAAGCCGCCGATCTGGAATTGGCGTTGAGGTGGCGGCTGCACATTCGTATGGTGCTGCAGCAGTGCTTCCGGCTGGGTTTTGTGATAACAGATTTTGTGCATCTGCCGGGTAATCATGGGCGTAGTTTTTACGTGTTAAGCGATGGAGAGCAAACTTTATGAAGATAGAAAAGGTCAACTTGTACCATCTGCGCATGGAGCTCAAGACACCATTTGAAACTTCATTTGGGCGGAGCACAGCACGGGAATGCCTGCTGCTCGAGGCGTTTGGCGACGGACTGGTGGGGTATGGCGAGTGCGTGGCGGATCGAGATCCGGGTTATTCGTACGAGACCACTAAAACTGCCTGGCACGTTCTGCGAGATTTCTTGCTTCCGGCTGTGACCGGTCAGGAGTTGGAGAGCGCTGAAGCGCTGCAAGCCCGGCTGGATTTCGTCCGCGGTCACCCGATGGCCAAGGCCGCGATCGAGATGGCGTGGTGGGATCTGACCGGCAAACGAGAAGGTCTGTCTCTGCGGCGAATGATCGGCGGCGAACGCGAGAAGGTTCCAGTGGGCGTTTCTATCGGAATCCAAGCTTCACCAACTACATTGGTTGAAGTGGTCAGCGGTTATCTCGAGCAAGGTTACCAGCGAGTGAAGATAAAGATCAAGCCAGGCAGGGATGTGGCTGAGAGCGCTGCGGTGCGCTCGGCTTTCCCAAACCTACGCTTGCAGGTGGATGCAAATTCCGCCTATACGCTAGAAAACGCTGAGCGCCTGCTTGCGCTGGATGAGCTCGATCTCCTTTTGATCGAGCAGCCGCTGGCCGAAGATGATTTGTGGGATCACAGCAAGCTTCAAGCGCGGTTTCGTACTGCGATCTGTCTTGATGAAAGTATCCTATCCACGCGGCATGCGCGCCAGGCATTAGAAATGGAAGCATGCAAAGTCATCAACATCAAAGCCGGGCGGGTCGGCGGCCTAAGCCAGGCGATTGCGATTCACGACACCTGCCGAGGTTTGGGAGCTGCTGTATGGTGCGGGGGGATGCTAGAGACTGGGGTGGGGCGGGCAGCCAACCTGGCGCTGGCATCATTGCCAGGTTTTATCCTGCCGGGTGACATCTCGGCTACCGAGCGTTACTACCAGCAGGATATCACTCAGGAAATATTTTACTTAAATCCTGACAGCACGATAACAGTCCCGGATAACCCGGGGTTGGGGGTAACCATCAACGCTGCGGCGCTCAAACGGGCGACCTTAGAGCGGAGTGGTGGATAAGTCTCGGGTCCTGCGAGCGAGAAAGAAGCCATAGAGGAGGTTGCGATGCGGATTTACGATGTTTCCTTGACACTCTCAGCGAATTTACCAGTTTGGCCGGGCGACCCGGCGATCGTGCTTGAGCGAGTGCGAAAGATGGAAGATGGGGCCACGGCAAACGTAACCCAGATGAATATGGGCGTACATGTCGGCACGCACGTCGATGCGCCATACCATTTCCTCGGCGGAGCCGCTGCTACAGTGGAACAGCTCTCGTTGAACACGCTCACCGGGCGGGCTTACGTGTTAAAAATCCCCAACGATGTGGATCTGATTACTGCGGCGGTGCTCGAAAAGGCAGAGATTCCATCGCGGACGAAACGCCTGCTGCTTAAAACGAGGAACTCGCTGATATGGGAAAGCGCCGGGTCAAACCCCGGCGGATTCCATGAAGATTTCGTGGCCTTGAGCGCCGATGGGGCAGCATACCTGATCCAAAAAGGGGTCCGGCTGGTAGGAATCGATTACCTGTCGATCGCTCCATACGATGATGGCGTTCCCACCCACGAGCTGCTGCTCAAAGCCGGGGTGGCGGTGGTCGAAGGGCTAAATCTGAGCGAAGTCGTCCAGGGGCGCTATACGATGTACTGCCTGCCGCTCAAGTTGGCGGGGAGCGACGGAGCTCCGGCAAGGACGATCCTGATCGGGGTGTGAGGGCGGAGCACCATATTAACGTCCCAGAGTAAACAGCTCAGTCGACGAAGATTTCAACATGCTCGCCGTCTTCTTCATCGAGGACGTCGATTAAGCGGCCTTCAAGGCCTGCATCCAGCATTTCCTTAAGTTCTGAAAAGTCAAAATCTTTGACTTCGGGGGAGAAACGCGCCCCGAAGCGCATGCCCCAATGGACGAGACCGATGGGGATGTTTACAGTAACTTTGGCCCGTCCACTATGGAGATCGGTGACGCGGACGTGGAAGAAGCGCGGGGCTTGGCGGGTAATGGGTTCGGAAGAGGCATCGTTTTTAGGTTCGGGGAGCGCCTGGGTTGGCTGAACTGGCGGCTCCGGTGTTTCAGAGGAGAATTTTGTTCCGCCGCCTTGCATCTCGCGGCCTAAAGCGCTCAAAAGGGCAGCGGCATCGCTGGCGCCGAGTGTTCCTTCTTCCACCATACGGAGGATGTTAATTCGTTTTTCATCGTAGCTGTCCATTGTCTGGCTCCTTTCAGTTTACAAATCGATATTGATATATTTAATGATATGTTTCTATATATTTAAAATTATAAATGTAGATATTTATATTGTCAAGAGGTAAATAGAACAAGATTAAGTGGAGAAACCCTGCTGATGTAGACTGTGTTGTTTACCAATCATGTCTCAGAGCGAGGGAGACAGCCGACGAAAGTGCAGTGAATATTATTTATTGAGCAGAGAGGAGTGGAAGACGGCTTGGTCGCGGCCAGATGTCTACGGGAGGTATTCTGGATACAGGTGGGGCGACGTTCCAGGCGGGTTGGTGGAGCCAGCGGGCGTGTTCACGTTCGGTTTCGCATTTGCGCAGCCACGCGCTGAAAATAGCGACCCAGGTTGTGAGCCGATCAAATCCGCCGATTTGGAGAGCATCCTCCGGGCTAACGAAGATAATGGAAGAGAGAGCCGGTAGGTAATCTTAAGCGAGAATCCTGGCCTCAACATCAGCGGAGGAAAGACAAGCGCCAGGTTCATTATAGGGGCGTTTCACGACAGCAAGGGCAATTTCGCCGATGCGCGGCGAGTGGGCAGCGCTGGTGATATGCCCGGCGGGACGGTCGGCGGCGGTGAGCGGGGCGTTGGCCTCCAGAGCGGCAGAAAGCGACAGACGGCATAGGCGCTGGGTAACCTTGTCATACGTTAGCTGGCGGGCGATGACTTCCTGCCCGGTGTAGCAGCCTTTTGAGGGTGAGACCGCCTCGCCCAGGCCGATTTCCAAGGGGGTGAAATCCTCGGTGATCTCGGCGAGGCTTGCCGGGATTCCTGCCTCGATGCGCAGGCATTCGTAAGTTTCTCGATTGGTTTCCAAAGCGCCTTGAGCAGTGAGGGCGAGGTGTAAGGCATCCAGGCCATCCGGGGGGATAGCCAGGCGGTAACCTAGCCCGACTGCGGGATGCGGGTTCATAATGAGTAGAGATAGACTTTGGAAAGCCAGGCGGGCGACCTGGTTTGGTTCCGGCGGGTTGTTCAGCCCTAGGCCGACAAGTATCTCCCCGGCTTGCGGACCGAAGAGCTCTATCTGCTTAGTATTTTCACTATGATTGGCCACTTCGACCTGATCCATGAAGAAAATCCGTTTTTGTAGAAAGCGGGCGGTATCTACGGTCCTGCTGCCCATACAGAAGGCGAGCCAGGTCGGACTTGTGTCAACTTTGGCGTCGCCCGGCTCAGCTACTAGATAGAAGACGTCGAGGATACGGGCAGCCGGGCTGGTGAGCACGGTGAGCAGACCGGTGTCGCTCTTTAGGAGGCGGACATCGTTGGTGGTTTGGCGTTGGACGAAGGCCACGGTATCGCGGCCAGAGATGCGCAGGCAGCCGGCAGTCGGGTTCTGATAGAATGCAGCGCCATCGAGGGCGGCCTGATAAGCGGTCTGGTTCATCGAAACTTCCTGTTTAATAACAATGAGGGACGGAGTTTCTCCGTCCCTCATCCAATAACTGATTGATTAGACTACCGCCGGCAGCGGGGTTCCGCTGTTCTTGGGTAGCGGCGGAGGGAACAGCCCTTCGAATTCTTCCTGAGAGATCGTTTCGTTTTCCAACAAGTGGCTGGCAACAGCGTCGAGCTGTTGGCGATATTGGAGCAAAAGCCCGCGGGCTTTTGCGTAGGCTTCGGCGACCATCTTGCGCACTTCTGTGTCGATTTCTTCAGCGACTGCGTCGGAATAATCCCGCTGTTCGGAGATTTCACGGCCGAGGAAGATCAATTCTTCCTTCTGCCCGTATACCATCGGACCAAGCTGGCTGCTCATCCCGAGGCGGGTAACCATGGCGCGGGCCAAACGGGTGACACGTTCCAGGTCGTTGGAAGCGCCAGAGGTGATGTCGTCGAAGACAATTTCTTCGGCGGCGCGTCCACCTAACAACCCGACCATATCGGCCATCAATTTCTTGCGAGCCATTAGCGTACGGTCTTCTTCGGGGAGGGCTAGGGTAAAGCCCCCGGCCATTCCACGGGCAATGATCGAAACCTTGCGCACTGGGTCGGCCTCGGGGATGGCGTTCATAACAACGGCGTGACCGGCTTCGTGATAGGCGACGATGCGTTTCTCTTCAGCACTGATCAGGCGGCTCTTGCGTTCGGGGCCGGCGATGACCCGCTCGATGGCCTCTTCGAGCTCGGATTGGCCGATGACTTTCTTGTTGCGACGAGCGGCCAGGATAGCAGCTTCGTTGACCAGGTTTTCCAGATCGGCACCGACAAAGCCGGGGGTGGAGCGGGCCAGGGCGACGAGATCAGCCTCAGGTGCCAGAGGTTTGCCCTTGACGTGGACGCGCAAAATCATTTCACGGCCGCGCATATCCGGACGATCGAGAACGACGCGGCGGTCAAAACGACCAGGGCGAAGCAGGGCGGGATCGAGAATGTCAGGGCGGTTGGTAGCGGCCATGATAATAACGTTGGTGTCGGTGTCGAAGCCGTCCATTTCAACGAGCATCTGGTTTAGGGTTTGTTCCCGTTCATCGTGGCTGCCGCCAAGACCGGCGCCACGCTGGCGACCGACGGCGTCAATTTCATCGACGAATACAATGCACGGGGAGTGGCGCTTAGCCTGGTCAAACAGGTCGCGCACCCGGCTGGCGCCGACGCCGACGAACATCTCGACGAATTCGGAGCCAGAGATGGAGAAGAAGGGGACCCCGGCCTCGCCGGAGACAGCCTTTGCCAGCAAGGTCTTGCCTGTTCCAGGCGGCCCGACCAACAAAACACCCTTCGGTATGCGCGCTCCGAGGGAGATGAACTTCTCGGGTTCGCGCAGGAATTCGACCACTTCCTTGAGCTCCTCCTTTGCTTCTTCTACGCCAGCGACATCTTGAAAGGTTACCGAAGGTTGATCACCGGTGAACATCCGGGCGCGGGATTTGCCGAAGGACATGGCGGCGTTATTGCTACCTTGGGCCTGGCGGAAAACAAACCAAAACACGCCGCCCAGGATGATGAAGGGGAGAATGTAGCTCAGGGCGGTGGCAACACCCAACCAGGGGCTGGGGGGGTTGATTTTCAGGGTGATCTTAACCGGGGAAAGCTGCTCAGTGGTCACACCGAGAGCTTTGAGCTGGTCAACCAGGGTAGCGGTATTGTCCATTTGCGAAGAGCCTTCATCGCCGGCAGTGTAAATTACCTGTAGGCGGGCGCCATCCTGGACGATCCGGCTGACTTTTCCAGCCTGAATATCGGCAGCGACCTGGTTGATCGAGAGCGTTTTATCTAGCTTTGTATTCGACTGAAAATTCCAGACCACCATGGATATAATGGCTACAAACAGTAGAATATAGATGATTGTCGAACGGTTTCGTGATGGGTTCACACTACCTCCAAAATTATTCAATTAAACCCAAATATATCCTGTAAATTATACCAATCTCTCGGGCTGGCTGAAATGGTTGGGGATGATTCGGGGAGTTTTCTAACAGGGTTCTAACGTTAATGGATCGGAAATGTAAGATTCCGCCTGGAAGATAATTTTCACTATTATAATGGAAAATTCTAACCCGGAGAGGAGGTAGGGAAATGAAGCATCCAGTGAGATTTGTTGTGTCCTTACTGATTGCTCTGGCGATCGGATTATCCCTGGCCTGGGTTGATTCGCGGCCAGGATGGGACGACACCGCGGTGCTGGTTGGGGCCATTCTCGTTACGACGGCGGTATTTGGGGCGCTGCAACCGCGACGAGCCTGGATTTGGGCGCTGGCGATCGGGGGGTGGATACCGTTGGTTGGAATCGCCCTGAATCAAAACTACGGCTCGCTGCTGGCTTTGGGTATTGCCTTAATCGGGGCTTATGGCGGGGCGTTGATCCGCCGGGTGTTTGGCGGCTGAGTATAGCTGACGCAATGAGCGCGCAAAATGAAAGAGCAATTCACATAAGCGGGATTGTTTACGATTATGTACAAAAGTGCTTCGCTTACGATGACGACGCGGCGTTCGTAACGATGAGCGATGGTGATTAGTGGTTCTGTCTGGACCAGACCCACGCGTCGATCTTACGCAGCAAGCGGAGCAGGAAAGAGCGAATTCGGGCGTACCAGCGGTAGGTATTGGGGCGCACCCTGCGGATTCCAGGCAGCGGGCCGCTCCATTCGACTACGGCTGAGCCCCAGGTAAGCCCAGCGCCGAAGCCGACAAATACAATCCGATCGCCGGGGGCAATCAAACCTTTTTGGAGGGCTTCTACTGTGGCAATGGGTATCGAAGCTGTGGATGTGTTGCCATAGCGATCCAGGTTGATGAAACAACGCTCGAGAGGGATGTTCAGTCCTTTGGCGGCGGCTTCGATGATGCGCAGGTTGGCCTGGTGGGGGATAACCAGTTTGATATCATCCATTTTAAGATTGGCCTTGGCCACGGCCTCGAGGGTGGCTTGGGACATCACCCGCGTGGCGAAGCGGAACACCTCGCGCCCATTCATCTGGATGAAATGCAGTCCTTCATGGATGGTCTCCACGCTGGTGGGATTGGCTGAGCCGCCAGCGGGGATATGCAGCAGGTTGCCGCCTGAGCCATCCGAGCGCATCACTCCAGAAAGATAACCGCCGGGTTCCTCGCTGGCTTGCAGGACGAAGGCGCCTGCGCCATCGCCGAATAAGATGCAGGTGTTGCGATCTTGCCAATTAACCACCCTTGAAAGCGTCTCGGCGCCGATCACTACAGCGGTCTGCACGGAGCCATTCTTGATCGCCTGGGCAGCCATGTTCAAAGCATAGATAAAACCGCTGCAAGCCGCCAGGAGGTCGAAAGCTCCAGCACGGTTTGCGCCGATGCAATCCTGGACGATACACGCCGTAGCCGGGAAGATAAATTCTGGGGTGGAGGTGGAAACGATGATCAGTTCGACACTGGAGGGTTTGACGTTGGCCACAGCCAGGGCATGGAGGGCGGCATCCGTGGCCAGTGTGGCGGTTGTGTCGTCTTTACCAGCGATGCGCCGCTCGCGGATCCCGGTCATCGACACGATCCACTCGTCGCTCGTGTCGACCATGGAGGCGATTTCGGCGTTAGTCAAGATTCGCTCGGGCACCGCCATGCCCCAGCCGGTGATATGTGCGTACGGGCTCATCAGTCGCCTCCTTAACCGGCGCTGGCCGTTCCGGGCTGTTGTTCAAATCGGCGGAAGATAACCGCGGCGTTATGCCCGCCAAAGCCGAATGAGTTCGACATCACGGTGCGCACATTTACGCGCCGGGGGAAATTGGGGATGTAATCCAGATCGCACTGCGGATCGGGGGTTATGTAATTTATTGTCGCAGGGAGGATTCCGGTCTGCAAGATTTGAGTGCAGATAACAGCTTCGAGAGCGCCGGCGGCTCCCAACAGGTGACCGGTCATCGATTTAGTGGATGATATCGGAATGTGATAAGCCTGTTCAGCAAAGACAGTCTTGATCGCCGCTGTTTCGCTCTTGTCGTTCAGTGAGGTGCTGGTGCCATGAGCGTTGATGTATTCGATGTCGGCAGGGTCGATTTCGGCGCTGTCAAGTGCCATGCGGATACAGGCAGCGGCGCCAGCGCCATTTTCTGCTGGGGCGGAGACATGGTAGGCGTCATTGGTGGCGCCATACCCAATCACTTCGGCGAGAATGGGGGCGCGGCGGGCCTGGGCGAAGTCTAATGCTTCGAGCACCAGCACCCCGGCGCCTTCGCCCATGACAAACCCATCGCGGTCGAGGTCAAAGGGTCGCGAAGCCTGGGTGGGGTCGTCATTGCGGGTGGAAAGAGCGCCCATCACACTCATCCCGGCCATGGCCAGGGGTAGGATAGCTGCCTCGCTCCCACCTGCCAAAATGGCATCGGCCTGCCCGCGGCGGATCACTTCGACAGCTTCGCCGATGGCATTGTTGCCAGTGGCACAGGCGGTTACCACAGCCATATTCGGGCCACGCAATCCGAGATAGATGGCGATCATCCCCGGGTTGGCATCTACCAACATCATGGGCACCATGAAGGGGCTGACTCGGGCAGCGCCTTTCTCGTTGAGCAAGCGCATGTTTTCGACAATGGTGGCCAGACCACCGATCCCCGAGCCGATCACTACCCCGATGCGGTCACGGGTGTCATCCGTTATCGGCAACCGAGCGTTAGCGACGGCTTGCAAGGACGCGGCCAACCCAAACTGGGTAAAGCGATCCATGCGCCGGGCTTCTTTTATTCCGAAAAGGGCTGCACCATCGAAATCTGTGACTTCGGCGGCGATGCGGGTTTTGAAATCGCTCGCGTCGTAGCTGGTGATCAAGCCGACCCCTGAGCGACCGGCAATGAGATTATTCCACATGCTGGCTACGTCGTTGCCTAGCGGACTGATGCAACCCAGCCCGGTTATCACGACCCGTCTGCGCATGTTGGCCTCCTAGAAATTAAGTGGATAAATGCAGTGCGAAAACTCGCAACTTAGCGGTTATAACACATTATCAGGCAAATGGAGGCGGGGGAAAAATCAGGTTTGGCTGCTCTGAAGAAACTGGCGGATATGGAGCTGATCATGTTCGGCGATAATACGGACGAGTTCGAGGAGATCTGTGCGCCCGAAAAACGAATGGCGAGCAACGCGCTGCCAGCCTTCGGTATCGATTGACGAGAGCAGCTTGAGCAAAGTGAGGCGGGTTGCGATGAAGCTTTGCAAGGCGCCGGGGCCATCCTGCAGGTGGTATTGGCGCTCTTCATTCCAGCGGTCGGTGTCCATCCCCGCCAGGAAGGGGTTTTCTTCCTGGAGGATCTTGCTGAAGCGGGGGAGGTTGACTTCGAGATCGACATCGCGCAGATGGCAGACGATCTCAGCAGGACACCACTCATCCGCTTGGTCTTGCTGGTTCCACTGGACTTTGTCCATGCGGGAAGCAAGGGTGTCCAAGGCTGCCGGGGTCGATTGCAGGATGGCGAGCAGAGCTTCCGGGCTGGGTGTTTCGAAATCAGCGCTGGCATCTGGTAGGTTATCCAGCCAATTAGCCAACTCGGAAAAACCACCGCTGGCATGGGCATGGCGGAGAGCTGTGGGGGCTTCCAGGCCATCTTTGGCCATCCAGAAAGTATTCAAGCCAAGTTGGTCGGCTGGGCGGATGTCCAGATCGGGCTCGTCGCCAATCATTACCAGAGGACCCGGCGGCCAGCCGAGGTAAGCTAGCAGCTCGGCAAAAAAGGCGGGGTGTGGCTTGCCAAAGTGGAAGGCGGCGATGTCCGGCACCAAGGAGAAGTGGTAACGATCGACAGGCAGCCCAGCCCATTCCAGGCGCTGCTCGATGGCGGTCAGGGGGAAGAAGGGATTGGTGGCGATGGCAATCTGAAACCCAGCCTGTAGGCTTTTCTCGACGAACTCGACCGCCCCGGGTTTCGGTTGGGTCAAGTTTTGTAAGGTCGGAAAAACATCCCGATAAAATGCTTCTTCGAGAGGTTGGAAATCGGTTCGGGTTGTTCCGGCGGCGGGATAGAAGACTTCTTCGAATACCTGGCGCAGGCTGCAATCGAGGCGTGGATTTTTGGCCATTGCCCGCGTCCCGCTTAACATAGCAGCGATAAAGCGCTCCGGTTCGAAGTATGGGGCAATAAATTCGGACCATGCTTGCAAATAGCCCGGTACAAACGAGTCGGTGCGATTTTTGAGTAGGGTCTCGTCCAGATCAATCAGCAAAGTTCCGTTCAAGATCCGTCTCCGTCGAAAATTTCCGGAAGCGGGTGGCACTCCCCACAGCCGATATGCGGGTCGAAATCAGCTCGCAACGATTTTGTGCAGTACGTTTTAAGCTTAACCCGTGGTTTGCCAAACGGAAAAGACCGCTCGAGCTTGGGTTCGAGGATTAAATGGGTGCACGCGTTTGCGCGCAGAATTTCAGGAACCGGGCAAGTGCTGCACAATTCGGGTTTCCAAGCTAAGCCAGCCGGAGCGAGCAGGCGGCATTCTTCCTGGTTGCGCCCCCGATAATAATCGCCGTAGAAGTAGCGGCATTCTTGGCCAGCAGGAGTTCGCATAGGACAGAAGCTACACGCGGGTAAGGTAGGCGCCGGTTTCGGTGTTCACCCGGATCTTATCACCGACATTCACAAACTGGGGCACCTGCACCTGCAGGCCGGTTTCAGTGGTGATTTTCTTGGTCACACCGGTTGCAGTATCGCCGCGCACGGCGACGTCAGCTTCGACAACTTCCATTTCAACCGCCATTGGCAGCTCGACATCGATCGGTTCGCCTTGGTAGAAGGTCAGCTTGAGTTCCAGGCCCTCCTTGAGATATGCGGCCGAATCGCCTAAAATTTCGGCAGTAAGCGCGGGTTGTTCGTAGGTCTCGAGATCCATAAAATAATAGAACTGGCCATCTTTATACAGATAAGAGACATTGTGGAAATCGAGGCGGACATCTTGAACGCGGAAGCCCGACTGAAAGGTCATCTCGGTGGTGGAGCCTGAGCGCAGGTTGACGACTTTCACGCGAATGGTGGCATTGCCCCGACCTGGTTTATTGTGATGGTAATCCATCACCTTGTACAGGTTCTTGTCCATCTCGAAAGTGACCCCTTTGCGCAAATCATTTACATCAATCATTTTTTACCTCTT
Source organism: uncultured Chloroflexia bacterium (assembly GCA_963770655.1). Classification (GTDB taxonomy): domain Bacteria; phylum Chloroflexota; class Anaerolineae; order Anaerolineales; family UBA4823; genus CAZAGA01. The sequence goes on from CAVYQO010000011.1 coordinate 521,468, forward strand.
ATGCAAATTGTTTCGATGCCAGGCAAAAAACCCGGCGTTGTTTGTGGATTAAACCTATCCATTATAGCCTGCAGCAGATTCATTGGCAAGGGAGGTCGATCAATCTCGAACGCCTTCGTTGACATAGCGGGTGAGCTCAGTCACACTCATATCGCCGATGCCCAGTTTTTCGACGGTACGTCCACGGCGGCGGTAATCGGTATGGTGAACGATGCATGCCAGGCGGATGATGGCGTCCATGCCGCGCACAGAAACGCCGAAGCGTTCACCAAGAGAGGCAATCGGGACGAGGCTCATTGGCACATCTTCGAAGATATAGCGATGATTAAGGGTGCTAGGGGCCTTGATGCCATAGTAGCCTGGCTGGTTATGAATGGCTTCATGGAGATTCTCGCCAGTGGTGTTGTAAGCCATTTCCAGCCATTCCAACCCCGTGCGGGCGCGCAAGCCTAAGGAGGATGCAACCGTTACACGTTCGCGGTCAAGGGCTTCGAGGACACGCGCAACCGAGGGTGTGACGCCGTCGATATAAAATTGGTAGTCGCCGTGGGTGGCCTCGATCCACCCGGCGTTTAGCAAGGTGAGGGCGGGATGAAAGATTGCGCCCATGTTGTTCATCCCGGTGCTGAGCACATTTCCGCCATCGATGAACTGTGGGTAAGCCGGATGGATAGCATCCAGAACTGCCTTTGTGCGGGTGGCCGGCAAGGCAGCCAATGGGACGGCTTCTTTGATCCGGAAAATGCGCGCTTGAGCTGGGCCTTCGGAGCGCGAAGCATAGATAAAAGTTTCTGCCTCCGCTACGGTGACGTCTGCGCTGCAGCCCTGGTCACGCATTGCCTTGACAAACTCCAACGCGCCGCAAGTGCGGCCAGGGTGGAGGACAACAATCTGGCCATTTTTCAAATGCGGCGCCATCGTTCTAGCAATTTCGCCATGGGCCGATGAAGGAACAACCACCATGATCATCTGGGCATCTTGGAGTGCTTCGGCCATATCGGAGGTAACTAGAGCCAGATTTGCAAAACCGTGCAGCCCGCCCTCAGTACTTTCCAAATCGATCCCACCGCGAGCCTTGAGTGCAGCAATGTGATCAAAGGTGCGATTGTAAAGAACGACTTTTAGACCCATCAACGCCAGGTGAGCAGTCATAGCCTTGCCGCCGTGACCAGCGCCAACTACCGTGTAGTTTTCAGGCGTATTCATAATTTTTTCTCCGAAGAAAGCTGGGCCAGGCGCTCGTCTTCAGAAATTGACCGCCCGGTTGAATCGATTGCCTGTGATTGACCATCGATGATACGCGTAACAACTCGGCCCTGGCCAAATGGGTTGCTGCGCAGTTGCGGGGCATCCAGGATTCCGCGAGTAACGGCCTGAGCAAGAACCGCAGGATTGGTTAATGGATCCCCTGGTTGAGAGCTGGGTAGAGCTGCAATTGCCTGTAAAGTAAGCTGGGCTTCAGCGACCAATTTAGAGCGGCGCGCCTGCACTTTTGGATCGGTTGTCATGTCGGGCTGCCCAGCCAGGGCATTTTCGATGGCGCGCCGGGCTAGTTTGGATGAGGCAATCACTTCCTCGGCGGCGGCGGCGTGATCAGCCTCGGTATACCCAACCACATGGACGATGTGGGGTCTGATAGCCATCTGCAGGTAAACGCTGGCGGCTAGATGCGCTCGGGAAGCCTCAGGGTCGAGGGGATAACTTAATAAACCAGTCCGGGTCTGGCGCCAGATTCGAAAATCTGGCCCGGCCAGCGGCTCTATTAGATCCAGTACAGCCAGCATCTTGGCCAGGTCCATTGCATCCGACAGCCCAGGCGGGCTGTTGAACATCAACTGGGCGATATAATCCTTCACTCCAAAAGCGCGCGCATTATAAGCGGAAAGAAAAGCAGCCACGACGAATACCACGTCGGGGCATCACGCATCCCCCAATGATGAGGTTCGTTCAGCTCTACTGGAATGGAATGCTGACCATACCAGTTCATGAGATGCTGGTGTTCGCGGATTGAACCTTCCAGATCCCAGGGACCGCGCCCATCCATCTGGTTGAACCAGAAAAGTGGGATGGCGCACCAGGCGATATTAATAGTGTTGATATACATCTCCGCCAGGCGGATGAAATCGTCTGTGCCGGAATAGGTGCGAAGTAAGGGATAGTTGCCGCGACGGCTGGCTGCATATAAAGCGTGATAATCCTCAGCGGTTCGGACGGGAACACCGCCTGCACCGGTCCGGCGCGGATCCTGGCGTTCGGGGTGATAGAAATTCGCCTGGGCATCCTGGTCTATGCCTAGCGAGATGACATCCAAGACCTGCGCTTCGGCGATCAGCTCGATCCCGCGGCGCGTGGCGGCGAGAGTTGGCAAACCAAAATGGTGCCTTATCAAGGGAAAAGGAGATTTCCAGCGAATACGCTCGATCGTGGTTTGGGGAAAATCGGTTTCGAGAGGCACCGCGGTCGTTTGACCCTTGAGGTAGGCGAGGACGGTTTCCGAGGGCTCGCTCCCATCAAAGACGCGCTCGAAGAAACCCAATGCTAGGGCACTCTCGGCCACCGGGGGTGTACCTCCAAAGGCGAAGCGCACCCCAGCTTCGTGCAGCTCACTGGCCGCCTCTGCAAATTGCCCTAAAAGCCGCTCGCCGGTCTCGGGGGTCAGGCGGTAAGAGACGCCCACCAAATCGGCGTGCTCCTGGACGGCAAATTCAAGGACCTTGTCGATGGACACTGCCGGACCAAGAAATACCGTTCTCCATCCGGCGGCCTCAGCCAGGCGCAGAAAATTGGCCACTCCAGCAACGTGGACGCATTCACCCAGGGCCCCCGCAACCACAGTTTTCATGAAAGGCTAAACTCCTTCAGGGTTCAAAGTAAGAATATCGTCATCATCTGCATAGCATCCAAGGCTCATCAGGCTGGAGGTGTGGTGAAAAAAGAAGGTTAAAACGATGATTAGAAACCTCGAATTTTAAACCAGGAGTCAACTCCGCAAGCAAAGGGTCTGAAAAACGGGGTTTATCGGCGGGGAAGATCTAGCCGTTGGCTGCGGCGTTGGCAAACGGTGTGGCCGGCGATTAAGCCCTACACAAGAGAGAAATTGAACACAAGCTGGCACAATTCGACGAGTGGATTTGGATCGCCATCCAGGACGGGCGAAATATTGGAGAATTCATTCTAACCTTAAATATTTTTGTAGTCAAGCAAAGTGGAAGGAAGCAAAGCGGCGTTCACCAGCAAGGAAATGTCGCTCAATTCTTTCCTTTTCGCTCTCATTCTTGTGGTAAACTACCCTGTTGAAGTTACACCATATGATCGATCGTATATTCATTAAAGCAATTTGGCTTACGCTGGCAGCCCTTGTCTTTGCGATCAGCAGCCTGGTTCCCCAGGCTTCTGGCCTTGCTCAGGAAGTAGCCCCAACCCGCCCAGTTTATATCGTCCAGGAAGGCGACTCCCTTTGGGGGATTGCCGCCCGTTTTGGTGTTTCCGTAGCCGAGCTGCAGGAACTTAACGGGATCACCAACGCGGATGCGCTTAAGATCAATGATCAACTTCAGATTCCTGGGCTGGAAGGGCTACAGGGGGTGATCGGCACGATCCAGGCTGGCTTTGGGGATACTGTACGCGGTCTTGAACGGGCTTATCAAATTACCCCAGATCAATTTATCCGGCTTAACCGCCTGTCCAGTCCGAACGATCTATTTGCTGGATCAACAGTGATCTTGCCCGAATTGCCCACCGGGGCAACTCTGCCTGGGCGTGCTGTGCTTGAAAGTGGGCAGACCATATTAGAGCTAGCGGTGCTGAACAATACCAATCCCTGGGCGCTGGCGGAGCGAAATGGGCTTACCAGCGCCTCGAGCACTGTCCCAGGCGATGTGCTGAGCATATCTGCCGGGCCTAGCGGTCCCAGCGGTCTTCCCGAGTGGCTCGGTTCGGTAGAAGTCGAACCTCTCTCCCTGCTGCAAGGCAAAGCCTCGGTGATTTCGATCGCCGCCCCGGCCAGTTCGACGATCTCTGGAACGTTGCTCGATCATGATCTGCAATTTTTCCCCAACAGCGGGAAGGGGTTTTCTGCCTTGCAGGGGGTGCATGCGATGACCGAACCGGGGCTCTATCCCCTGTCCATTGACGTCGCCTTGCCGGACGGACGCAGCTTTCACTTCGAGCAGATGGTCCCGGTCAAGGCTGTTGATTATCCCTATGACCAGCCCCTGGCTGTCGATCCGGCGACGATCGACCCGGCTGTAACCAAGCCTGAAGATGCTCAATGGAGCGCCCTGGCTGCACCAATCACTCCGGAGAGGCTGTGGAACGGCGTTTTTAAACTACCCTCGCCGCTTGAAGTGGGATATTGCCTCGATACCGGCGATTGCTGGTCGTCGAGCTATGGAAACCGGCGCTCCTACAACGGTAGCCCCTACTTATACTTTCACACCGGGTTGGATATCGTGGGCCAGACAGGGGTGGAAATTTATGCCCCTGCCGATGGGTTGGTGGTATTCGCCGGACCGCTGACAGTACGCGGCAATGCCACCATGATTAATCATGGCCAGGGAGTTTATACTGGTTATATGCACCAATCTGAAATATTCGTCAAGCCTGGCGAGACGGTTAAGGCAGGCCAATTAATTGGCAAGGTTGGGGGAACGGGCCGGGTTCAAGGCCCGCATCTCCACTGGGAAGTCTGGGTTGGGGGTGTCCAGGTCGATCCCATCGATTGGTTGGAGCGTGCTTATCCCTGATCGCCGGCAGTCTCTTCGCTGTTCTCTTCGCCCGTTTCGAGGTAGCTCAGGTTTTCTAAGTCGCCTGCCCGATATTCCTTCAGTAGCTCACTGGCTTGTTCCATCTGTGGCCCTGGAACAAGGATCTGAATTTCACTTAGGGGGCCGACCGATACCGCATAGCCTGTTATGCCGATGCTCTCCTGGGACAGCACGACCTGAATCCCTTGGGCTTCGAGCAATCCCCTTAAAATTTCCGCCTGAGCGCTTCCAGAAACCTGATCTAAAACTTCCCATTTTATTTCATTCATATCATGTTCTCCAAAGAGATACCTGGATGGACTGCACTTCTGTTGGTCTATCTTTTCCCTTAGAGTATAATATTAGTGGCATAAAAGAGCAAATTTATTTTGAGGCAAGCTATGGTTAATTTGAATTACAAACTCCGTGAAGATTATTGGGAGGATTTTCGGCTCGAAAATAACGACGTTGAGTTCCTCTACAACTTACTGCTCGAAAAAGAAACCCCGCTGACGACGCAGGAACTGGCCAAAGCTCTGGCTGGCGAGCGAGTCCGCCTGGAAATTCATGCTTTGAACGAGCGCCGTGCTAGTGCTGGTGATATCTACCAGCCGAAAGGCACCTACACAGTGGATCAAAGCTTGATCTTTCCGGCGATGAACTGGCGACCGGGAACGGTCACTGCGGTTCGTCCTGGGTTGAACCCCGACCTGGGTGTTTTTGACGTGATTCAAGTTGCTTTTGAACCTGGCGACCAACACGAATTCGCTGCCAGGCTCCCGACGCATGTGCTCAACGAGGCGACGAAGTCGGATATTCTTGATCCTTCCTTAGATGCTGCGGTTGTATTTGTTGACTATGGAGATATGTTGGTGGAATATCTCGAAGAAGAGCTGCAGACCCACCCCGATTTTGTACGCATCGCCGGGAATTGGTTTCCGCGGGCGCTCTTGGTCGATATCAACCTGGGGCACTTGAACCTGGTCGAAGCTGTCTTGGATATGGCTAGCGGCGGTCCCTTGCCGACGTCCGCCCTCATCGAGCAAATTGGGCTTTCATCTGATGTCAACAGCCAGCTGTTAGAATTTTCACTCGATTGGGCACTGCAGGCTGATCCGCGGTTCGACGAAGTCGGTCCAGCCGGCAAGGTTCTTTGGTTTCTGCATCGCCTCGAACCGGGTGAGGTCTTAGAGCCGCCGGTATTCCTACGATATCCTGGGATTGAATACGACCGGGCGGTGCTGACCAAGCAAATGCTCGATCTGGAACGCGAGCTGGATGATGAGCTCTCTCCACTCCAGACCCGGGCGGTGCAGCAAGACGAAGTCGAAGTGCGCTTAATCTATCCCCACTGGCGCTCGGGGACCCTGCCGCTTGGTTCACAGGTGAAGCACCTTTTCCCTACAGCCTACGAGGCGCCACGGATCCGCTTTATGCTGGTCGATGGCGATACGGGTGAAAGTTTCCCTGGCTGGGTGGTCCGTGAAAAACGGTATGTGTTCGGCTTGAAGGCCTGGTATGAGAGCCGCGGCTTGATCCCTGGGAGCCTGGTGCGGGTGCGCCGTGGGAAGAAACCCGGCGAGGTTCTGCTCAAGACCGAGCATCGCCGCGCCAATCGCGAATGGATGCGCACTGTGCTTGTCGGTTCGGATGGCGGGATAGTCTTTGCGATGTTAAAGCAGATTGCTCTGTCGTCGTTCGACGATCGGATGGTCATCGCCGTGCCGGACGTCGAAGCCCTGGATCAAATTTGGAGTCGGGCGCCGCGTGATCATCAAACACTAGAGCGAGTCTTACTGAACATGATTCGCGAGCTTTCGAAGCTCAATCCCCAGGGCCATGTGCATGCCAGCGAGCTGTATGCAGCACTTAATGTCGTCCGACGGGTTCCGCCTGCACCAATCCTGGCGCTGTTAGCCTCGCTGCCAGGGCTTGTCCACCTTGGTGATTTGCACTTCCGCCTGGCGGAGGCGGAAAGCTATTAATCGTTAGCCTATAACAATTCGCATATAGCGGTCAGCTTTCGACTTTCGACTTGAGGTCAGGCGTATGAGTCTCGTAAAAACTACTCTGCAAACTCCATTCCATATCGACTTCGCCTGGTGGCAAAATAATGACCGGGACTGGCATGTTTATTTACGCAATTATCTTTGTCAAGAGCATCAACGGATCTTCGCCGACGCTCCCGAAAGTGTTCAAGTCGATTGGGTCGATCCGGCCACTGCTGAAGTCCAGCGTGTGGATGGTCTGCAGCATGTGCTCATCATCCACTGCGCCAGGCAGGCGGAGTTCATCCCCCACCAGACTGCCCTGGTGGATGCTGTTTTTCGGCTCTTCTTGGCCAATGGCAACCAGCCGATGAATTCAGAAGAGCTGGGCCAGATTCTTGGGCGCCCGCCGCTCACTATTCTGCGCACGCTTTCTGGCCCACACGTTCTTCAGGGCATACGGGCATGCGTGGGTAGCGGGTAGCACTTAGCCGTTCGCTGGCTTTCGAGTGCGAATGCTAAGTGCTTGTACATTGCCCCCGTAGCTCAATGGACAGAGCAGTAGCCTTCTAAGCTATTGGTTGTGGGTTCGAATCCCGCCGGGGGCGCTGTTACAACATAGATTTTCCAAAGATAAGAACCGCCTCGCTTGTGATTAGTAAACCGGCGGGAGTGAGATATGGCAGGATTAAACTTAACTTTACACCCCCCAATTTGGCGACCGCCGTGCGATGTTTTTGAAACTGAGCAGGCCATTATCATCCGCGTGGAGATTGCCGGTATGCAGGAAGGGGAGCTGAAAATCGACCTGACCGGGCGGAGGTTAGCTATCCGTGGAAATCGTCTGGAGATCCTGCCGTTCGAGTACGAACCTGGGTCTGAGGATACCCCAAGGGGGATTGTTTCGCAAAGCGCCCTCGCAATAACGAGCGGACGCGCGTATCATCAAATGGAGATCCATTTTGGGGAGTTCAGCCTTGAATTCGATCTGCCCGCCGAGGTCTCCGCAGAAACTTTAATATCCCAGTATGAAGCTGGCTTCTTATGGTTTTTTATGCACAAGCGGGCAATTCCTTAGGATCGCCGCTGCACGTGTAAAAATTATTTTTGAACAGGTAGGTTGGATGCCCGCATCGCGTTGGAATTCAAATATCCTAGAAATGTTGAACTGGTTAATCGAAGAGAACGAAGCGATCAGTATGGATGATTTGCTGGCCAGGCCTTTTATCCCGCATAACGGAAGCAATGGAGATCTGGAGAGCGGTAATTCCAGCGCGGAAGCCCCCGAAGATAATCCGATCCCGGCAGTGCTGCCGATATTGCCTCTGCGCGGGGTGGTGGTTTATCCACAGACTGCAGTGCCGCTTACCATTGGGCAAGCCCGTTCGATCCGACTGGTTGACGATGTTATGGCTGGCGATGAGCGCCTGATCGGCCTGGTCACCTCGTCAAACCCCGATCTCGAGGCACCCGAGCCGGGCGATCTTTATAAAATTGGCACAGTAGCGATTGTCCATCGCATGTTCCGCGCCCCTGATGGTACGATTCGGTTGGTGGTCCAGGGGCTAGCCCGCTTCGAGTTGGGCGTATTTACCCAGACGGATCCATATTTATGCGCCCAGATCAAGCTCAAACCAGAGATTGTCGAATCAGGCCTGGAACTCGAAGCCCTAGCGCGCAATGCCCGCGATCAATTCGACCATATCGCCGAAATGATCCCTTCGATCCCGCGCGAGCTGGTTTCTTCGGTCGTCTCCCTGGAAGATCCGTTGCAGATTGTATACACGATCGCCAACTTCCAGCGGATGGAGCTTCAGGATGCCCAGGGGCTCCTTGAGCTCGATTCCGCAAGCGCAAAACTGCTCAAGCTGGTCAACTTGCTTGCCCACGAAGTCGAAGTACTGGAGATTGGTCAGAAAATTCAAAACGAAGCACGCTCCGAGATCGAGAAAGTGCAGCGTGAATACTACCTCCGCGAGCAGCTAAAGGCTATCCAGCGCGAGCTTGGCGAGGCCGATGAACAGGCTGCTGATGTCGAAGAGTTCCGCGCAAAGATCGAAGCGGCTGGGATGCCTGAAGAGGCCGAAAAGCAAACCCGCCGTGAGCTGGATCGGCTCAGCCGCTTGCCGACTGCCGCGGCTGAATATGGTGTCATTCGTACCTATATCGATTGGTTGGTTTCGCTCCCCTGGGCGCAGATCACAGAAGACAACCTCGACATCCTGCATGCTCGCCAGGTGCTCGATCAAGACCATTATGGCCTAGATGATGTCAAAGAGCGGATCCTCGAATTCCTTGCGGTACGCAAGCTGCGTCAGGAACGGGCGGAGGAGCTGAACCAGGAACCCATCGATGAAATTCATCGCTTGCGCGAAGGTGCTATCCTGTGTTTCGTAGGTCCACCCGGCGTAGGCAAGACCTCCTTAGGCCGCTCAATTGCTCGGGCAATGGGGCGCAAATTCGTGCGGATCTCGCTGGGTGGGATGCGCGACGAAGCTGAAATTAGAGGGCATCGCCGTACGTATATTGGCGCCCTACCCGGCCGGATTTTACAAGCCCTGCGCAGGATCGAGTCGAACAATCCGGTTTTCATGCTCGATGAAGTCGATAAATTGGTCTTCGATTTTCATGGCGACCCAGCTTCTGCACTGCTGGAGGTCTTGGATCCCGAGCAAAATGCTGAATTTCGTGATCATTACCTGGAGGTATCCTACAATTTGTCCCAGGTCATGTTTATCACCACCGCCAACTTACTAGATCCCATACCCAGTCCGCTGCGCGACCGGATGGAGATTATCTACCTTTCGGGGTATACCGAACGCGAAAAGATCGCTATCGCCCGAGGCTACCTGATCCCACGCCAGCTGCGGGAGAACGGCTTGTTCACTGGGGAACTGGAATTTGATACCCCCAGCCTGGAGAAGATTATTCGCGCATATACGCGTGAAGCCGGAGTACGCTCCCTGGAAAGAGAAATCGGCTCGATTTGCCGCAAGGTGGTCACCCAAATCGCTGAAAAAGGCACTGGCGAGGTCGAAGTCAACCCCGAACACGTCCAGGAATTATTGGGCCGGCCAAAGTTCTTTAGCGACGAAGAAATAATCCTGCGCACTTCGATCCCAGGAGTAGCGACTGGCCTGGCTTGGACCTCGGTAGGCGGCGATGTGCTCTTCGTCGAGGCCACTCGCATGCCGGGCGGCAAGGGCTTCCAAATCACAGGGTCGGTGGGTAACATTATGCAAGAGTCAGCCCATGCAGCGTTGTCGTATGTGCGCGCAAACGCTAAATCCCTCGGTTTGGACCCTGATTTTTTCGAGCGATCTGATATACACCTGCACATCCCCGCTGGTGCGCAGCCGAAAGATGGCCCTTCGGCCGGGGTTACCATGGCGACCGCCCTGGTTTCGTTGATCTCCGGGCGCCTGGTGCGGCCCAATGTAGGTATGACTGGCGAAATTACCCTGCGCGGCCAGGTCCTGCCAGTTGGTGGGATTAAGGAAAAAGTATTAGCAGCCCATCGTTCGGGGTTAAAGATGGTCATCTTGCCTGTGCGCAACGAGGCCGACCTGGAAGATCTGCCAGATGAGGTCCGCCAACAGATGAAGTTTGCCTTCGCCGAGACCATCCACGATGTGCTGGATGCTGCTCTGGAGGGGTTAGCGATTAGCAATGAGCTACAAACGGATAAATAAATGCTGAGGGCTGAAAGCTTGAGGCAATTTGATAATTAGGAATTAATATAAACGTGGCAAAGAAACGACACACAACAATGACCTGGTGTAATGTAGATTTACACCTTCACACCCCGGCTTCGGTCGATTACCAACAGCCCGAAGTCGATTATCTTGATATTCTGCGCCGTGCTGAAGGGCGCGGCCTGGATGTTATTGCCATCACAGACCATAATTCTGTGATGGGTTACCGGCGGATGCAGGAGGAAATCCACCAACTGCAATTGCTGGAGCGGTTAAAACGCCTGCTTCCTGCCGAACAGGGGCGGTTGAATGAGTATCGCCGCCTGATGGAGAAAATCCTGGTTCTGCCTGGGTTTGAATTTACGGCAACATTTGGTTTTCACATCCTGGCCTTGTTTCCGCCCGAAAAACCTCTGCGCGAAATAGAGCACTTGCTGCTCAGCATGAACATTCCCCCTGATCAACTGGATGCCGGCTCGGCCACCGTTGGGGCAACAGCGGATGTTTTAACCGTTTACCGGCAGGTCAACCAGGCGGGCGGGTTGGTTATTGCAGCGCATGCCAATTCGAGCAATGGTGTTGCGATGCGCGGTTTCTCTTTCGGCGGGCAAACAAAGATTGCTTATACCCAGGACCTCCATCTGCACGCTTTGGAAGTTACCGACCTGGAAAATAAAAGCCAGCATGCGACAGCGAAATTTTTCAATGGGGCTAAGCCAGAATATCCAAGGCGGATGCATTGTATCCAGGGATCCGATGCCCACCGGCTGATCTCTGATCCGCTGCGCAAGAAAAACCTTGGTCTTGGGGACCGCACTACCGATCTGCTGCTGCCGGAAGTGAGCTTTGCGGCAATCCTGGAATTGTTTCAGAGCAATGATTTTGCCGCGTACTCGTCCACACCGGGTTACTGCGGAACCGGTCTTTGATTTCATCCGTGCCGCCCAGGAAGAGGGTCCCAATATTATCCAGGATTTCCACGAGAGCGTTTCGAGCGCGAGGCGGTAAACGCTTTGAAATTCTTTCCGATGTTTGCGCAATTGCAAATACGAACGGCGGAACCCTCTACTTGGGGATTGATTCTGATCCGAAAAAACCCGTCGTCGGGATCCCCGATGCAGCACAGGCGATTTCTCAGTTAGAAAAAGAAATTAGTACGCGGATCAGTCCAGAACTACGGGTGACGCTGGATGTTCACGAATTTTCTGGGAAGAAAATTGTCAGGGTGCTGATCCCCCGTGGGGAGGATCCGCCGTATGCGGTGGACGATAATAAAATATTTATCCGGGCAGAGGCGGAAACCGGCCTGGCTGTGCGGGATGAAATCGTCGGCCTGGTGCTGCGCAGCCCACGGTTTATCACTCCGCCGGTAGAACCGGTTGAAAAAGCCGTTGAAAAATCGTCAGACACCCCCGTCGAAGCGCCATCACATTTGAGCCATCCACTTGGGTCTCTCCAGGGGGGAGAGGGAGGAAACCTGCGCCGCGAACGGGCGTAGAGGTGGCATCTGTGGAAGAGCGGAATGGCGATCGCTATTATGCAATGCGCGATCTTCGTAATGGCGAGGTCGTCAAAAATGTGACCCGGAATTCAGCCCGACGCTTATGGGCTTATGCGATTACCAGTTTTGCTAATTTGCCAAGCGACCTTTCCCAGGTGGATATCCAGTGGCAGGGCGATTTTGGCCTGCTGCGTCAACAAAAGCAAGGCCAAAATGTTCGCTACGATTTTATCCAACGGGTTGGCAGTCAGTACCGTTATTATTTCGGAGTGACTGAAGACGGGCTGCACGGCCCCTGGAAAGAGTTGCTTGGTCAGGAAGATGACTGATACCATTCTCTTTAACATCCGGAAGTTCCGATTCCCGGATGATTACCCAGCTGTTCTTGAATTGTGGCGAACGGCCGGTCCAGGCATTCATGTTCGCCGTTCTGATCAGCCGGATGAGATTATTAAAAACTGGAGCGAGACCCCGATCTCTTCCTGGTTGCCGAAAGCAGGGGCGAGATCATCGGCTCGGTGATGGGTGGGTTTGACGGGCGGCGTGGGATGATTTATCATTTGGCTGTTGCGAAAGATCATCGTCAACAAGGCCTCGGGTCAGCGTTGATGGAAACTATCGAAGAGAGCTTGCGCCGGAAAGGGTGTATCCGTTCTTATCTATTGGTGACAAAAGATAACCAACAGGCAATGGCGTTTTATGAACAGCGCGGTTGGGAATGCATGAATTTATTCGCCTACGGTAAAGATCTGTAACGCCCCCATGAATTTGCGTATTGCAATTCTCACTGTATCGGATCGGTCCGCTGCTGGACAGCGCCTGGATGCAACCGGGCCGGCCCTGGCGCAAATTCTGCACGACCAAGGTTGGACTGTAACCAGGCAGGACATCGTGGCGGATGAGACCAGGCAAATCCAAGAAAAGCTGATCGCCTGGGCCGATTCGGGTGAGATCGACGTAATCTTGACGAACGGAGGCACGGGGTTCAGCCGGCGCGATGTTACCCCCGAAGCTACTCAAGCGGTTCTAGAGCGCAATGCTCCTGGGATCGCTGAAGCCATGCGGGCTGAAAGCTTGAAAAAGACACCACACGCGATGCTGTCACGCGGTGTAGCTGGGATTCGCGGTCAAACCCTGGTCATAAACCTGCCTGGCAGCCCGAAAGCAGCGCTTGAGAATCTTTTAATCATCCTACCGATCTTTTCCCATGCGGTACAATTGTTGGCTGAAGATCCCCAGGCTGAAGCCGGACACCGGTACGATTAGCCAATCTGTTTGGGCGATTAGTTATAAGGGCACCAATTAAAAGGAAATACTTGCCTCTGCGCTGGCACGCAATGACTATAGAGGATAAACTTTAGCGAATGGATAACTATTTACCGGAAATTACACCGGACCCACAACCCTCTGAAGCACCCTCAAAGATCTCCTCAGTAAAGAACTTTTTAGTAGATGTTCTTGAGACCCTGGTGTTGTCTGCAGCATTGTTTCTGATCATCAATACGATTTCGGCTCGGATCCGTATTGAGTCAATAAGCATGCAGCCCACCTTATATGAAGGCGATTTTGTTATCGTGAACCGGCTGGCTTACAAGCTGGGTGAACCAGGTCGAGGCGATATCATAGTCTTTCGTTACCCACCCGATCCGGAACGTGAACCGTATATCAAGCGGGTGATTGGTCTTCCCGGCGAGAAAGTTAAAATTCAAGATGGTAAGGTGATTGTCAACGAAGTGCTCATCCATGAATCTTACATCAAAGCGCCACCGGCTTACCGGGGCGAATGGGTGGTTCCGGATGACCAGTTATTCGTATTGGGCGATAACCGGAATAACTCCTCCGATTCGCACAGTTGGGGGATGGTACCGCTCAAAAACGTAATAGGAAAAGCAGAAGTGGTTTATGCGCCGTTTTCGCACTGGCAGGTGCTTAACCCAAGGATTGCCGCTGCGGCAGGGCCGTAGAAGTTAGTTAAAACTCAGCTTTCACCCTTCAAGATATCACGGGCAATTACGAGACGTAAAATCTCGCTGGTGCCTTCGCCAATCGTCATTAAGCGGGCATCGCGGTAGATGCGCTCGACTGCATATTCTCGGCTGTACCCATACCCTCCAAAAATCTGGATTGCATTACGACAAACCTTTTCGGCAGTCTCGCTGGCGAGCAGTTTTGCCATAGCAGCTTGCCTGGAATAAGAACGACCCTGGTCTTTAAGCCAGGCAGCTTGATAAACCATCCAGCGGGCGGACTGGATTTCAGTAGCTGCATCAGCCAACATCCATTGGATGGCTTGTTGATTGGCAATTGGGCCGCCAAATGCCTGGCGCTCTTTGGCATAGGCAAGTCCTTCTTCATATGCGGCGCGAGCCAGTCCGAGCGACAAAGCCGCGATGCTGATACGGCCTCCATCCAGAATCGCCAGACACTGGCTCAAGCCGCGCCCCTCGGTTCCCAGCAAGTTTTCAGCAGGAATATGAACGTCTTCATAGGTGATGGCATGAGTGGGCGAACCCCTTACCCCCATTTTCTTCTCAGGAGGAGCGATATACAAACCTGGGGCGGATCTAGGAACAATAAACAAGCTAAAGGATGGCGACCTGATGGTTGAGTCCAGCCGGGCAAGGGTAAGGATATAATCGGCAAGACTGGCGTTGGTGATCCACATTTTCGAACCGTTGAGAACCCATTCGTCCCCGCGGCGCTGGGCTCGGGTTTGCACCCCACCCTGCAGGTCCGAACCACCTCCCGGTTCTGTAAGCGCAAGCGCAATTAGTCTCCCGCTTTTGGAGACAGCGGGCAAAATGGCCTGTTTTTGCGCCTGGCTGCCAAACAAAGCCAATGGGGCGCAACCTAGACCATTGTGGGCGGCAACCGAAAGAGCAGTGCTTCCGCAGCCCCAGCCAAGCTCTTCGATTGCAAGCGCGGCGCTGATCGCATCCACCCCCGCTCCGCCGTATTCTTCGGGGGTAGCCAATCCTAGCAAGCCAAGCGGGACCATTTTTCGAAGGACTTCTAAGTTGATTTGTCCGTCTTCATCGACCTGGCGAGCGAGCGGCTTGACAGTCCGTGCAACAAAATCGTGCACAACTTCCTGCCACACAACCTGTTCTTCATTGAGATCGAAGTTCATTTTTCCTCCTTATTGACATTCGCCAAGGATTAGGAAACCTAGGCTGTAATCCGGATCCCCCTGGATGGAAAAGATGCGGATGCTATCAAAACCACCCTGGACGGCTTTCGGCTTTACAGGCAGGCAGAATTGGGTCATCTCCGGTTTTTTCGAGGCTTTGGCGACTTCCTGGACAGCAATTTCCCGGCCATCGCGCAGAAATACGATCTGGTAGGCATTACTGCCGTCCAGACTCAGTGATAGATTCGGGGTGTGGCTGAGCTTGCCCAGCTTAACCTGGATCCCGCTTTCGTTAAAGACCAAATTTCCCGGCGCGTCCCAAGCCGTGCCAGCGGGAATTTTTCGGCTCAATTCAGCCCAGTTGTCCAGTACAACCGGGTCGACAGTGGTGAGCTTTGGGTAGCGATAAGCGTCGAAATCGACAAGCGCTTTTGCCAGCCCGGTGTTTAGCTGCCAGATCGCACGGAACCGGCCTGGCGCCCAGAGGCCGGCTCGAGTGACCAAGCTGAGCTTGTCGTAGAGTTGGTACAGCTTCGAGTTCGAGAAGCTGGTTGCTTCCCGCGCGCAGCGTATCCAGGTATCCAGCCGGTAAAGTACGTTGGAAGTGCCCAATGCGCCATTGATCGACCCGGCGAGCCGGGAGACGGGCAAGTAATGCATCTGCCAGAGCCAGCTCATCTACTACGTATACATTGGGACCGGCATAATAGCCAAACATTCCTACTGTAATCCGCCGAGCCAGTTTTGGGCTTCTTTGACGGGTCTCTAAACCATCCAGGGCGAAGGGGTGGGCGGGGATGCCTGTTTGCGGATCGATGCGAAACAGACCATTGCTCCAATTGTAATATCTGCGTTCATTGGCGATTTTTTGATTAATCACCATGGCGTTTCGCTGTTCAGGGGTCAGTTCGAGTTCAAAAAAGTTTACGGTAGGAGTGGCGGAAAGCAGACCGATGGCTACGACAGTGGCGAACAAGATCCAAGTGAGCAGGCGGGGCAAGTTGGACAGCTCGAAACGAGCCAGGATGATCAAACTGCAGAGGAATGGCGCCGCCAGGAATTGACCACTCATGAAGTCGCCGCCAATCTTCAATAAATAAACCAGGTAAAGGATGATACCCAAGGCAATCGGGATATTTTTCTTTTCTCTGCCGAGAAAGGCCAGGATCAACCCGCTGGCGATGATCACCAGTGTCAAAGGGTCTGTGCGCAGAGATTCGCGCACGTACAGCCAGCCTTGCTGAAAGAGCTCAAGACTGGGGATGCCCGTGTTGAGCTTGGCGTAGGCAGTGTTTGGAAACGGAAATCCATAATAAATCACGGAAAAGATTTCCCAGGCGATCAATGGCGCCTGGCCAACGATCAAAGCTAAAACTGCCTTGGCGAAATCTGCCTTGGACGAACGAGTCTGGTAAAGTGCATAAAGCAGGGCTGGCACGAAAATAAGGAATAAGTCCAGGCGGTTCACAGCCCCTAAAGAGGCGATAAATGATAGCCAAAAGACCTTACGCACGGATGTTGGCAAAGAGAAAAATAGGATAAAAAAAATAACCAGTAAGAGATGTGAAAGCGGATTTTCCAAACCAGAGGTTGAATAATCAACAAAAGCATTCGAGAGGGCAATAACAACGACCAGGAAGATAGCGGTCAGGCGTGAGCAGGCGATTTTTGTCGTCAATAGAAATACAACCGCGAGGGAAATTGCTATGGAGAGGAGCAAAGTGGTGAAAATCAGCTCGCCGGTCCCCAGAGACGCGCCGCTCAGGATGAACATCCACAACGGGTGGGTGTAGGCCTGGACCCGTTCCCCGACATTCCATACCAGGCCATAGCCATTGAGAAAATTATCGATTGTTCGAAAGGTAATGAAGGCATCGTCGCTCAACCAGGCTCGCTGAAATAGAATGAGCGCAAAAATCCCCAAACTGGCGATAAAAAGGCCGCTGGCCAAGCGGGAGGAGCGCTGTTCCTGGCCTGGTGTTATAGCTGAAGAAGGGTTCACTGGCGCGATCTGGGTTTGCATCGGCATTAGAGTAAGGAACGGATCTCGCGAATCTCATCCAGCGTTTCTGGGTTCAGGAGGGCGGAAGTGTCGCCAGGGTCGTCGCCGAGGTAGGCGGAGCGGATCACGCGGCGCATTACCTTTGCGTTGCGAGTTTTAGGCAGGTCATGAACAAACCATATTTCTCGCGGCGCAAAGGGTTTTCCCAAGTTCAACCTGACTTGCTGAAGGAGAGCCTGGCGGAGTTCGTCAGATGGCTGATTTCCAGGCGCAAGGACGACAAACGCGATAATTACGCTGCCTTTGACCTCGTCGGGAGCCCCAATTACCGCTGCCTCGATCACTTCAGGGCGGGCAACCAGGATCGACTCGATTTCAGCTGGCCCCAGGCGTTTGCCAGCTATCTTGAGGGTATCATCCGAACGACCCAGGATATACCACATCCGATCGGCGTCGATGACTGCAAAATCGCCGTGCAGCCAAACGCCGGGCCAGCGAGACCAATAAGTATTTATATACCGGTCTGGATCTTTCCAAAACCCCCGTGTCATCCCAATCCAGGGAGCTTTAATGACCAATTCTCCGACTTGTTCGCGCACCGGTTTCCCGTCTTCGTCGAAAATATCTGCGGCGATGCCAGGGCACGCAGCCGGGAATGCGCAAGGTTTCAGCGGCAGTAGGGGATTGCCCATGACAATTCCGCCTGAAATCTCGGTTCCACCGGAATAGTTGATAATTGGTATTTTGCTCTTGCCAACTTGCTCAAACAGCCAAAGCCACGAGTTGGGATTCCAAGGCTCGCCGGTGGAGGCAAAGAATCTCAAAGAGGTCAGGTTTTGGTCGTGGATCCCCTGTGTCCCGGCGGGGATCAAAGCCCGGATCAAGGTAGGCGAAACCCCCAGGACTGCGATCTGATGACGTTCGACGAGCTCCCAGATCCGTGTTGGGTTTGGATAATCAGGGGCGCCATCGTATAACACGAGGGTACCGCCTAAGATTAAGGCGCCAAAAACCAACCAGGGACCCATCATCCAGCCCATGTCCGTATTCCAGAAGATTACCTGGCCAGGATGGAGATCTACGCCGAAGGCCATATCCTGGGCAGCTTTCACCGGGAAACCACAGTGGGTGTGTACCGCGCCTTTTGGACGGCCGGTAGTACCCGAGGTATAAATTAACATCAGGATATCTTCGGCGTCCATGATTTCGGTGTCTGCCTGGGTAGATTGGGTGTGAACCAGCTCGTGCCACCAGTGATCCCGCCCGGGCTGCATAAGAGACTTGAAGGCCTGTGCGCTGCAAAACGATGATATGTTCCAGGCTGGGAACCTGGGCAGCAGCTTCGTCGGCCGCGGGTTTCAAAGCAACCGGTTTACCGCGGCGGAAGAAACCATCGGCGGTAAAAAGGAGCCTGGCATTGGCATCGACGAGCCGGGCGGCGACGGCGCCAGCGCCAAAACCTGAAAAAAGCGGCAGGATGATCCCGCCGACCTTGGCAATTGCAAGCAGAGCGATAACGATTTCGGGCGTCATGGGCATAAACAAGCCAACTGCATCTCCGCGATGAATGCCTAAAGAACGGAGGGCGTTAGCGGCCTGATTAACCTGGTAGTAAAGTTGCGCATAGGTAAGCTGGCGCACCGAACCTTCTTCGCCTTCCCAGATCAAAGCAAGTTGGTCTTCTTGTCCTGTGGTATTCACTTGAGGGGTCACCAATATATTTATCCAGGCAGTTGTGGACGATATTCAGCTTCCCACCGACGCACCAGCGCGGCCAGGCAATCCCAGAGGACAGGTCGACTACCTGTGAGTAAGGTTGGTAGAACTGGATTTCCAGAAATTTCAGGAGGGCGTCGGTGAACCAGGCTACATCCTGGGTGGATCGTTCGAGCAGCTCGGTAAAGCTGTTCAGATCGTTTGCGCGCATGAACCGGGTTAAATTGGCCTGGCTGATCTGCTCAGGCGATGGCTGCCAGACGATTTCTCCGCCAAATTCAAAATTAACCACGGCTAAACCAAAATACCGGTAGGATTAGAATGAAAAAACTTACCAGGTTGATCACGACCGCGGCAAACCAGGCCTGCCGAGGGGCCGCTGGCTTCAAACGAAGTAAAATGAGCGCTTCGATCAGGATGATGATTAAGACGCCAAGGATAAGACCGGGCAGACCCAGGCGCGGGATGAAGACAAAGGAGAGCACAACAATGATTGCTGAGCCCAGGTTTATATATATGGATGCCCTAAGGCATTGACGGAAGTTGCCCCAATTCAGAAATTGCAATACTGCTGATTTAACCACGACGAAGACAAGCCAATATAGAATTGCTGCTCCGAGCTCCAGTGAGATTAACGCGAGGTCAATTGGCATTTCGGCTCTCGATCCAAGGTGAATGTATTATACCGGATCAAGAGGGCAGAGGTCAGCAGTCAGTTCTCAGCTTTCAGAAGGGTTTGTGATTACGACGCCAGTCGTTTCTTGTTCTTCTTTTTCATTATCCAGAATATACTTGGCTGCGGTTATTTTGAAACCAGGCGACGGTATCCCGGATGGTTATGGTCAAACTCCTGGGTAAGTATCCTAATTCCCTTTGAGCCTTGCCATGGCTAATCCTGGAATTGCTCGCTAAGACTTCGAGGGAATAGGGCGTGAAACGAGGTTTTGTGTGGGTTAAACGATAGTAGGGCGAGGTGAAACGCGCGGCGAGTTGAGCGATGGACATTGGAATTCGCAGCCTGAGGAAATGCAGCCCGGATGTGTCCTGAACTGTGTCGAGCAGCGAATTGACGCTGATCTGTTCTCCAGAAAGGATATACGTTTCGCCCTGTTTTCCTTTTTCGTCTGCCAGGATGATGCCTTCGGCGACATCGCGAACATCGACAAAATCATACGCGCCATCGACGTAAAATTGAGGTTTCTCTTGGATACAATCCAGGATGATTTGGCCGACTTCAGAGCAGTGGTAATCATAAGGTCCAATCACGCCGGTGGGGCAGACGATCACAGCATCCAAACCCTGGTGGGCAGCTTTGATTACTTCCAGGGTGGCTTCGGCTTTGGAACGATCGTATTCACCATATGGGTTTTTCGGATCAAAGGGAAGCGTTTCGTCGATGGTAATGCCTTGCGGGACGCGGGTAATGGCATGGATCGAGCTGGTATAGACCAGGCGCTGGACACCGGACTGCAGGCAGGCGTGGAGAACATTGATCGTGCCCTGGACATTGACCCGTCTGAGCAATTCGTTTTTGCCAGGGAGGATTGAGATCATCCCGGCAAGGTGATAAACTGCCCGGACGCCATATAAGGCCCGGGTGAGGGTTTCAGGGCGGGTGACATCTCCCTCGACAACTTCGAGATCCAGTCCATCTAGGGGAGAACGATCTTCACCAGGTAGAACGAAGGCGCGGACTGGCTCATGTCGAGTCGTCAACAGCTTGACCAACACATTGCCGATATGCCCGGTGGCACCGGTGACTAAGATCATGAGTTTTCCTTTTCAACACCGCTTAGATAGATTTGAATAGCCTGCGAGGTTACCTCGCCCCACTGGGCGCCATCGGGGTCCAGGGCTCCCTGGAGAAGCAAACCTAAGGCTAACGAGACCAGGGCGCGTGAAGCAACATCTGGGTCTACTGATCGCAGTGAACCTTCAGCAATCCCCTCTTCGATTATTTGGCGGAAATACCCCTGGTAGCGCTGGAAGGGCAAGATTAAGGATTGCCAAACCTGCGGATCGTGACTGGCCTGTGTCCAAAATTCAAGAAACATGGGGAGTTGCCCGCCAGCCTGGTCGAAGACTGAGGTCATTGCCTGAGACATCTGGCGAAGGGCTTCCGGGATGGTTTGAGCGCTGCTGCGGCTGGCGGCCATCATCGAATCAATGGTCCCCAACCACTGATCTAACAGGGCGAGGAAGACTGCCTGCTTGGTAGGGAAGTTATAGAAAAAGGCGCCCTTGCTTTTTCCAGCCGCCTGGCAGATATCGTCGACGCTCGTCGCGGCGTAGCCCTGTTCAGAAAAGCAGCGAAGCGCGGCATTTAAAAATCGTTCTCTCGTTTCAATCCTTCGATCCTGCATAATACTCTTCCAATCCTTCGAAAATATACCGACCGGTCGGTTTTATTATAGGAGCATCTATTCAAAATGTCAATATACCCGATCCTGGCATATAATATTCACCAGCGTTCTCAAGTGCCATGACAACTAAGTCATCTATTGTGAAGGAGATGCCATTGAGCGACCAACCCGTTATCCTGATTACCGGAGCATCTTCCGGGATAGGTGCAGCGACAGCCCAGAAGTTTGCCCGAGAGGGATATCGCGTAGTTCTAACCGCGCGCCGGTTTGAACGGCTGCTAGAACAGGTGGCCATTATTGAGGCGGCAGGCGGCCAGGCTTTTCCAATTCGGGCTGACCTTTCCAGATATGATGATATCTGCAATATGGTGGCTGAGGCCCAAGGGAAATATGGCCAAATCGATGTTTTATTCAATAACGCCGGGTTTGGGCGTTTAAAATGGCTGGAAAGGCTGGATCCTCACCAGGATATTGAAGCTCAAATCCAGGTGAATTTGCTCGGCGCCATCCACACAACCCAGCAATTATTGCCGGGGATGATCGCCAGGCGCAAGGGTCATATTGTGAATATGGCGTCGGCGGCAGGGTTGGTGGCGATGCCGACTTACAGCATCTATGCAGCTACGAAATTTGGGTTGCGGGGTTTTAGCGAGGCGCTCCGTCGTGAAGTAGGCATATATGGCATTCGCGTATCCGTCATCTATCCGGGTGGGGTGGAAACGGAGTTTAAATCCCATACCGGTCTAAAACGCAAGACAGGGATTACCACTCCACCAAAATTACGCTTGACTGCCGAAAAGGTGGCCGAGGAGGTTTGGAAGCTCGTCCAGCGGCCCCGGCGCAGCGTTGTGCTCCCAGGTATCTACCGCCTGGCAGTGAGTTTCAACAGCCTGCTGCCGGGAATGATGGATTGGATTGTTGATCGGCGTTTTACACAGGTGGAAAGAAAATAAGCTGCAGCTTTTAGTGTTTAGTACCGGCCGCGCGGGGGCACGGTGCGGGATTGGGTTAATTCGTCTTCATGTGCGGGAAGGATTTTCACTGCACAAGCTTTGAATTCTGGGATCCGCGCCTGTGGATCTAAGGCATCGATAGTGAGGAGATTTGCAGCCGCCTCAGCAAAATGAAAGGGGATGAAAACGATGCCGGGCGATACTTTGGGGCTGACCCGGGCCAGCAGCACAATCGAACCTCGTCGGGACGAAACCCGAACCGGTTGAAGATCAGGAATTGACCAAAGGTCGGCATCCGCCGGGCTGATTTCCACCAGGGCTTGGGGATACAGTTCATCGAGCTGCGACCGGCGGGTCATTGTTCCGCCGTGCCAATGCTCCAGTACTCGGCCAGTGGTGAGAACAAATGGATATTCTTCATCAGGCGATTCAACGACTGGAATATACTCCAGGAGGTGGAATTTTGCTCGGCCGCGAGGAAAAGTCTCTGAAAAGAGGTAGGGAGTTCCGGGATGATTCTCATCCCAAACGGGGGTGTGCAGGCCAACCTGATCAATGCGCGGATAGGAAATACCATGGTAATCTGGGACCATGCTGGCGATTTCAGCCATAATTTGGGAAGGATGGTTATAAACCCACCCTGCAGACTGGGGACGAGCCAAGCGGGTCTCCAGCCTTACGGCTAAATCGCAAATGATTTGCCAATCGGGCCGGGCCTGGCCGCGGGGCGGCAGCGCCTGGCGAACTCGCTGGACGCGCCGGTCTGTGTTCGTGAATGTTCCATCCTTCTCTGCCCAAGACACCGCAGGTAGAAACACATCCGCAAAGGCGCCAGACTCGTTGATAAACAAATCTTGGGCGATCAAAAATTCAAGCTGTTCCATATGGTGGCGAGTCTGGTTCAGATTAGGCTCGCTCATCATCGGATTTTCACCCATAATATACAGGCTGCGGATCCCGCCGGGATGAACGTTGGATAATATCTCCGTCGTGGTCAACCCGCGTTTCCGGTTCAAACCGCCCTCCTCGATATGCCAGGCATTTTCCCAGGCATCGGCATTCCCCGGCTGATCAACTAACATGTAACCTGGAAAATGGAAGGGCATGGCGCCCATATCTGAGGCGCCCTGGACGTTATTTTGACCGCGCAACGGATTTAGCCCGGTTCCGGGTCGCCCGATGTGCCCGGTTAACAAAGCCAGGTGGATAACAGATAAGGCGCTCGCTGTGCCAATCGAGAGCTGAGAGATCCCCATCCCCCAATAGATTGCTGCCTTCTGGGCGGACGCATACATCCGAGCGGCCTCGATGATCAGATTTCGATCAACTCCGGAAACCAACTCGGCATAGGCCGGGGTAAATTTCTCCAAGGAGCTGATGAATTCTGGATACCCTTCAGTTCGATTTGAGATGAACTCTTGATTGACCAGGCCTTCGTTTACGATAACGTGCGCCATTGCCGAAAAAACTGGTACGTTTGTGCCCGGCCGCAGGGGCAGCCACAGTGTGGCATAATCACATAATTCAAGGCGGCGTGGATCGATGACAATTAAGCGACTGCCAAATTTTTCAACAGCCGCCTTCATTTGCAGAGCAATAATGGGGTGATTTTCGGTGGTATTGGATCCAGTAACGATGAAGCAGTCGGTTTGAATAACTTCTGCCGCCGGATTGCTCATCGCCGATGAGCCGATGGCTTGCTGCAGGGCAACCACGGATCCAGCATGGCAAAGCCGGGTACAATGATCGATGTGGTTGGTGCGGAATAAGGCTCGATATAGTTTCTGTAAAAGGTAATTATCTTCGTTAGTGGCCTTGGCGCACAAGTAAGCGGCCATTGCCTCGGGCCCATCGCGGCGATAAATCTCTACCAGGCGGTCCGCGCAGTAATCGAGGGCTTCATCCCAGGAAACAGGCTGCCACTCGGACAGATCAAAGGCTTGCGTCCGGGATCCTGGGTTCTGAGGGGTTTTGCGGATCAGGGGCGTGGCGACTCGACCTGGATGATAGATGAAATCATAACCAAACCGACCTTTGACGCATAGATTCCCATGGTTCACCGGGCTTTGAAAAGGGGAAGTAACTTTATAGACGTAATCCTGATTGATGTGCAACTCCAAATTGCACCCGACGCCACAATAAGGGCAGGTTGTCGAAATAATGCGGTCAGGCTGGATCATGATTCCTCTTTCGCCGGCGATGGGCGCGCCCGCCGGCGGGCCCGAACGGTTTGAATAATTTGATCGGGGGGAATCCCTTGTTCGAGAAGCCATTCGCGTTTCGATTTCAAGGCTCCAGTCGGGCACACCCCAACACATTGGCCGCAAAAAACGCAGGCGCTCTGAGGCATAGGCGTTTCAAAGAAAGTGGCGATGTTTGTGGCGTATCCACGACCTGAAAAATTTATTGCAAAAGTGTACTGTGCATCTTCAGCGCAGACCTGGACACACCGCCAACAAAGCACGCAGCGGGCATAATCCCGAATATACATCGGGTTGTCGTCGATTAAAGGTGGTTGGCGGCGCTCAGCATCTGGAAATCGCTCGGAATCTACCTGGTATAGGGTGAGCAATTCTTGAATGCCAGGTGCATCGCTCAGATCTACGCTTGAAGCGAGCATTTCAAGAATTGTTCGCCTGGCACGCACTACCCTATCTGAGTGGGTGGATACGTTCATTCCGTCGCTGACTTGGGCAACACACGCCGCAGCTAAAACCCGCGCCCCTTCCACTTCCACTGCGCAAACCCGGCAAAGGGCATTCGACGTGCAGTTTTGATGATAGCAAATAGTCGGTATATCGGCGCCAACGGTTTGAGCTGCTTGCAGGATTGTGGTGCCTGCCGGAACTTGGACCGGTTGGTCATCAATCGTTAAGGAAATTAGGGTATTTGCCATATTGTCTCGCGACTAAAGGATTTCTCGGGGTGGATATGCCAAGGAATTAATGGTTGGATTCGAATAATTCTGGCCAGATTTTCATAGCGCTTAGCACGGCGCTGGCAGCAGTTTGGCCAAGCCCACAAATCGAAGTATCGGACATCGTCCAGCCAATATCTGTAAGCCGCTGTGGGTCGCCAGGCAAGGCTTGCCCGCGGGAGATCCGCTGTAAGATTTCATACTGTCGTTGAGTACCGATCTGGCAGGGATAGCACTTACCGCACGATTCGTGAGCGAAAAATCTGCCCAAGCGGACCAGGATATCCCTCAGGTCTCGGGTCTCATCGATCACCATGATCACCCCAGAACCAAGCGATAATCCAGCAGAATGTAGATCTTCGAATGACAAAGGAATGTCGAGGTGATGCGATTGGGTGAAGACCCCTGCAGCCCCGCCAAGCAGGATGGTGTGTAATTTTTGATCGCTGCGGATACCGCCAGCAAGGTCAAGGAGCTGGCGCAAGGTAACGCCAAAGGGGGCTTCGTATAAGCCGGGTCTGTCGACATCACCGGAGAGGCAGAATAACTTCGTACCAGTGGAACGGGCAGTGCCAAATTGGCGGTAATTCGCAGAGCCATGATGCAAGATATAAGGCACATTGCATAGGGTTTCAACGTTGTTAATCACCGTCGGTTTTCCAAATAAACCGTGCGTGGTTGGAAAAGGAGGTTTAAGGCGGGGAAAGCCACGTTTTCCTTCGATTGATTCAAAGAGGGCGGTTTCTTCACCGCCGATATACGCGCCAGCGCCGAGACGCACTTCAATTTCAAAAGAAAAACTGCTGCCAAAGATTTCCTTGCCCAAGAAACCGGACTGCCGGGCAATATGTAGCGCATCATTGAGCACCTGATATGCATACGGGTATTCACCGCGGATATAAATATATCCCTGGCTCGCCCCGATTGCATAAGCGGCAATTACCATGCCTTCGATAACCCGCTGCGGATCTTCTTCCACCAGAACTCGATCCTTAAATGTGCCGGGTTCGGATTCGTCGGCATTACACACAATATATTTTGGGTTTCCACTAGCCCTGGCAGCGCCTTCCCATTTGACCCCGGTTGAAAACGCGGCGCCTCCCCGGCCCATTAATCCGGAAGTTTTAATTTCTTCGATTACCTGGGTAGGAGTGAGCCCGAGTGCGCGGCGTAAGCCCTCAAAACCGCCGCTCGACAGGTACTCGGTCAGGGTGGTTGCCCTGCCCTTGCCGCAATTGGCTGTTAAAAGCCGCAATCCTCCTCCCAGAATGCCAACGGGTCGCTCGCCTCCACCCAGAGAGATCTTTTCTACCCCGGCAATCGTTATGCTGCCCTGGGCAGTTTTGTTCACCAGGGCAGCAGGCGCATGCTCACATAATCCCAAACACGGGACGCGTTCTACGGTTACAGCGCCATCTGGGCTTGTTCCACCGGGAGCAACGTCGTAATGTTTGCAAACCGCTTCCAGAATTTGCTCGCCGCCTTTCATGGCGCAGGCTGGGTCGGTGCAGATCCGGATCATAGAGCTGCCTACCGGTTCTGTGTACAGCATGGTATAAAATTCGATGACGCCGTATACGTCGGCCAGTGGGATGTGTAAGGCCTGGCTGATCTCGGCTGCTGTTTCGGGCGAGATGTATCCATATAAGTCTTGAGCTGCGTGTAAAGCGGGGAGCAGGGCACTGCGGCCTTGAGGGAGGAGGTCTGCTAGCTGCCTGGTGAAAAGCGAATGGCTGGTTGTATCCATGATCTATCGTCGGGTTCCAGAGTAACGCTATAAGGTTTATCAAATAAGTACAAATTATACAGAGCAAATAGCCCTCTGAAACAGAGGGCTATTGATTCATTTCGCCTATTCTTTATTTGTGCTTTCGAGGTTTTGGCGTTGATTTTGCAGCGTGCGGATGCCGTTGCGTACCTGGGTGAGATAACGATCCAGCTCCATTTCCAGGCGAGCCAGGGTTTCAACGGCATACTCATCTGCTTCCTGTTTCGTGTCCTCGACATCGGCGCGAGCCTGGGCGGCAATCTGCTCGGCACGCGCCTGAGCCGCCTGGACGATTGCGTCTCGCTCAACCAGTTGATCGCTTTTCTCTCGGGCAATCGCCAGGGTGCGGTTGGCCTGTTCTTCAGCTTGAGCCAGTAGACGGTCATGCTGGGCAAGTAACTGCTGAGCCTTTTTCATTTCTTCTGGGATTGCAACTCGCATTTGATCGATCAAATCCAGAATGCGGTCCTCGTCGACGATCACATTATGGGTGAATGGGAAGGGCCGGGCCTGATTGAGGATTTCTTCAAGACGGTCTACCAATTGCAATATATCCATAGCTTAAGTTCCCTCTTTCAAACGTTTAACGTTTTGTACAACTGGGTCGAAATTGCCGGCACTCATCATATTATTCGATTCGTTGCAATCTTCAAGCCAGCGGGCAGCAAATAGCCGTTGGTTGGGTTCGGGTATGAAAGTTTAGCAATCACCAATCACCAAATACTAGATTAACCGCGAATCTCAATTTCGTCAATCCCGCAGGGAGGTTGTCGGGACGATTTGCTGTCCATCTCCCAGTTCCTTGAAACGCGCCCGCAGTGCTTTTTCCACATGAGACGGCACAAAGCTGCTGACATCACCGCCCAATGAGGCAATTTCCCTGACAGTCGAGGAGGAGAGAAAAGTGTGCTCTTCGGCTGTGATCAAGGCAATTACATCGATATCTTCCGCCAGGCGATGGTTTGCCAGGGCCATGCGAAACTCAAATTCGAAATCCGAGAAGACGCGTAAGCCACGCACAATTACATGGGCATCGATCGCCTGACAAAACGATACGGTCAAGCCGCTATAACCCATCACAGATATCTTTGGATTCGAATCCAAAGATTGTTTTACAAGGTCGATGCGGACATCCGGGGGAAAAACCAAGGATTTCAAAGGCTTGTCGTAAACAGCAATGACTAATTCGTCAAAGAGCCGCGCGGCGCGTTGGGCGATATCAATATGCCCATAATGGATAGGATCAAACGTACCTGGGAAAACAGCGCGTACCATATTGTTAGCTAAAATCTCCTTGTGTTTCTCCCCAGGCACGCTGCATTGCAGCCTTGAGAAGCTGGTTTTCTGGCAGGAGCAAGTCGGAATCTTGTTCAAAAACCATAAGGGCATAATGGCGTGCTTTTTCGATCAAGCGAACATCCGTTATGTTGGCAACCTTGAGTTCGGTAAAACCAGACTGGCGGCTTCCCAAAAATTGACCAGGACCGCGCTGCTCAAGATCTCGTTCGGCAAGCACAAAACCATCATTGGTGTCCACCATGGCTTGCAGGCGTTCATTCTCGGCGGCGTCGGGCTGGTCAGGAATAAGAATGCAGTAAGACTTCTCGGACCCACGACCCACTCGACCTCGAAATTGGTGTAATTGGGCCAGGCCAAAGCGATTAGCGCCTTCAATGACCATAACCGTAGCGTTGGGTACATCAACGCCTACCTCAATGACGGAAGTCGAAACCAGGATATCGAAAGATCCATCCCGAAATGCTGTCATTATTTCGTCTTTTTCTTCTGACCGCATCCGTCCATGCAGTAGACCAAGGCGGAGGTTCGGGAAAAACTCGGATTGCAAGCGGGCATGCTCTTCAACAGCCGCTTTGGCATCGCTTTTTTCGCTTTCTTCTACCAACGGAAAGACCATAAACGCCTGCCGGCCTTGCTGAACCTGGTTTCGAACAAGCGCATAAGCGCGCTCGCGTTCACGGGGCAGCAGTACGTAGGTTCCGACTTGCTGCCGTCCGGGAGGCAGTTCGTCCATGACGGTCAGGTCCAGATCGCCATAAACGGTTAAGGCAAGCGAACGAGGAATTGGTGTAGCGGTCATCACCAGAAGATGTGGATTGGTGCCCTTGGCGCGCAATTCGGCGCGCTGTTCAACGCCAAAGCGATGCTGCTCATCTACGACGACTAACTCCAAATTGGCAAAGGAAACAGGAGCTTCAATCAGGGCATGGGTACCGATTATCAGTTTAATTTCACCGCTGGCAAGTCCATCGCGAATCTGACGTTTCTCCGATTCTGGGGTGGCTCCAATTATGAGCCGTACTTCAGCCGGATGCAGTGGGGGAGCAGGAAGGGTATCTTCTGAGTTCTCGGCAAGATCGAGCTCGGGATTCAGCTCTGTGAGAACCTTAAGCAAATTTTTATAATGCTGTTCAGCCAGGATGCTGGTAGGAGCCATGATCGCGGCCTGAGCGTTTTGTCGGGTGACAATAGCGATGGCAAGGGCGGCTACGATGGTTTTTCCGGATCCTACGTCGCCTTGGATCAAACGATTCATCGGACGCCCACAACCCAGATCGTGCTGAATATCTTCAAGTGCGCGCTGCTGGGCGTTTGTAAGCTGATAAGGCAGACGCTCAATTTGAGTTTGAAGCCAATGCGGTTCGGTTGTGTAAACCTGGGCCGGCCGATTTTGCCAGGCTTGTTTTTGGCGTAAAACACCTAACTGCAGCATCAGAATTTCGTCAAAGGCAAGCCGCTGACGAGCCGCTTGCAGATCTGCCTGAGAATCTGGAAAATGAGTCTGGATGATAGCCGTCGAAAAATCCAGCAATGCAGCAGAGCGACGAAGAGATTCAGGTAATGGGTCCTGAAGGCGCGGCGCCAAATATGTTACCAGCTGATTCATTGTGCGGCGGAGAAAGTGTTGTGTGATTCCTTGCGAAAGTGGATAAACGGGTACGATGCGGTTGGTGCTAAGCTGCTGCTGTTCTACCGGTTCCCATTCTGGATTGTTCATTACCAGGCGGCCCAGATAGATATCAATTTTTCCTGACAAAACAATTTGGGCCCCTTGATGCAAGCGGCGGACGATATAGGGGTTATTGAACCAGGTAAGGCGTAACACGCCAGTACCATCGCTCAGAACAGCCTCGGTGATCGGATCTTTGCCGCTGCGCAGGCTGCGTTGGTGGATGCTTTGGATTGTGCCAAGGACAGTTAACTCATCGCCGTATTCGAGACGGTTGATTGGCTTGAGCTGGGTGTAGTCATTGTACCGCCGTGGAAGGTAATAAAGCATGTCGCGCAAGGTCATCACACCCATGCGAGCCAGGTGCTGTGCATTTGCTGGGCCAACCCCAGAGAGAACCGTGACCGGGGCGTTCAAGGCAGCAGGCTCGATGTCTCGAACAGGCGCTTTTGTCGCAGAGGTTGGCTTGGCTACGGCTGGGGTGGGAGCGACCTGCTCGGGTGCGACTGGCGATGGCGAGTTCTGGTCCAGGCTGAGCAGCGGATGGTTGAGGAGATTGACGGTGAGGAGTACTGGTATCTTCTTGGCTCTCGGGCTCGGGCCGGCGAGGAGTAGTCTGAGCGGGTTGAGGCTGAGCGCGTGAGGGCGCTTCGGGGAGCTCGAAAGGAGGCAGCACTGCTTTAATGCCCTGGTTTCGCTGAATACGCTTCCACAGCCCTTCCAATGCTTCAGCTCGGGAGGTTGGTGAAAGTCGAGCATAATCTTGAAGCCGGGAAACGATGACCTGAATTAAATCTTCAGGTAGGCTGTCTGCACGGGCCTCATTCCCCCAGCGGTCAAGCATACGCTCAAAACCGCCAACAACGGCATGATTATCACAACCACGTTCAATCTCTAATTTAAAAAATTTATACAACTTGTCAAGGGATGGTTTCATCAATGGTATTTTACCAGGCTCGCTCCCTGGAATGTTCCTGGATGTTTGAGCAAATTACTCTTTCTGAACAACGGCAAAGCCTAAACCGTTGGGGCCAGTATGAACGCCGATAATGGTGGTGATATTTACTACCGGTATGAAATCTGGTACGGCGATAAAGGAGCCGATATCCACCAGGACCTGGCGCGCATCGGTTTCAGAATTGGTATGTAATAGTGCCAAGCGTTCGAGGGGACCCTGCTTCAAGAGGAGTTCCTTAAGCCGTTCAATGCCTTTTCGGCGGGTGCGAGCTTCGCCAATGCTCAAAACCCGACCTTCCTTTACCTCAATAAAAGGTTTGATATTGAGCAAGCTCCCCAGCCTGGCGCGCGCCCAGGATACCCGCCCGCTCCGGCGGACATATTCAAGGGTGTCTAACATGGCGACGACCCGAACGCGCCGGCGAACTTGCTGCAAAGTATCTAGCACTTTTTCGAGCGAAGCGCCTTTAGACGCAGCTTCTGCAGCAGCTAGAACTTGAAAACCTAACCCTAGACTGAGCTGTTCACTATCGATAACATGGACACGGCCACTAAAGCGAGCTGCGGCCAGTCGGGCAGCATTAAAAATCCCACTCAAGCCGCTCGCAGCATGTACAGATACGACCTGATGGGCTCCATGAGCAAGGATATTTTCATAGACTTCTTCATATGCACCGCTCGAGGCAGTGGCAGTTGTAGGAACGTTTTTCATAACGGGCAAGCGCCGGTAAAACTCCTCGCGGGCGATGCCCTGGCCGTCATCCAGGCTTTGCCCGTCCACCACCATAACATTTGGTACAACTGCAATGTTTAGCTCCTCCTGCTGCGCAGTGGGAATATCTGCCGTGCTATCAGTAACAAATGCGATGAAGGGGACTGTTTTCATAATCGTTTTCGGCTGTTTACCTGGGCACCGTCCTGGCGGAGGCCCTGGCTATTCAATGGCAATGATGAAATGATAATGCGGTTGGCAGCCTTCCTGGATCTCGATTTCTTGTTTGGGGTATTCCTGGCGAATTCGATCAACGATTCGATAAACTTCGTTCTTTGGAATGTTGTTTCCTGAAAAAAGAGTGATCAATTCAAAATGATCTGCGTGAGCTTTTTGAAGCAATCCAAGGCTGGCCTCTTCGAGGCTATGGGTGGAGAGCACCAGCTTTCCATTGAGCATTGCGATCACCTGACCTTCTTCAACCTCCACGCCATCGATCTCTACATTGCGAGTGGCAATCGTAATTTCCCCGGTTTCAACATCATTCAGGGCTTCACCCATCTCCTGGACGACACTCTCAAAATCACCATCAGGGACCAGGCGCATAATGGCAGCCAGCCCCTGAGGGACGGAGCGGCTGGGGATTACAGCTACCTTTTTAACAGTGAGTTCCGCGGCTGTATTTCCAGCAAGAATGATATTTTTATTATTCGGAAGGAGAATAATTTTATCCGTGGGAAGATTTTCGAATGAATGAATGATTTCTTGGGTGCTAGGGTTCATGGTTTGGCCGCCTTCGATAATCGCTGCGGCGCCCAGGCTGGCGAACACCCGGGCAATCCCCACTCCTGGGGCGACGGCGACGACTGCGATCTGGCCAGATTCGACCAGCGCTGGGCTGGGCTTAGCCTCGCCTCCACATGGGCGTTCTTGGGCTTCCATTTGAGCGACCAGGTTCTCCATGGCGACTTTAGTAATCGTTCCTAAGTTCATAATGTAATCGATGGGATGATAACGTTTTTCGAGGGGAACATGGATATGCATCCGGTAGATGCCATCGCCCTCGCCAACCTGAATGGATGTCCCCATGTTTTCGAGGTTTTCGTAGAATACCGGAAGATCTAAAGATTCGTACGGTCGAAAGTCAACGACGACTTCATAGTCTTGTCCTGGCTCGATTGCTTCCAGGGCGTTTTCCATTGACATACTGGCCAGGGGTTGTACGATGGAAACGGCGGCTTCAAGTGATAAACCTTTAACGTAGCGAAGCATTCCTTCCAGAATGTAAAATAATCCTTTACCGCCGGAATCCACTACCCCAGCGTCACGCAGAACAGGCAGCAGTTCGGGAGTGCGCTGCACCGATTTGTCTGCTTCATCGACGATGGCCTCCCAGATTGCGATCAGATCCTGTGTTGAAGCGAGGCGCGCTTCGCCTGCCGCGGCAACATCTTTGGAGACTGTCAAGATAGTGCCTTCGACAGGTCGAACCACACCTTTGTAGGCTGTATCTCTTGCGGATGCAAGCGCATGAACCAGGCTTGCTGGATCAAGGTAGTCCTGGTTGTCCAGAGCACGGGCAAAACCTCGCCAGAGCTGGGAAAGTATAACCCCGCTGTTACCCCGGGCGCCCATCAGGGCACCATGGGCGACGGCGTGAGCCATCTTCCCAAAGTTGCGTTCCGAGGAATTTTTGATCTCATCTAAGGCCGCCTGCATCGTCAGGACCATATTTGTTCCGGTGTCTCCATCCGGAACGGGAAAGACGTTCAAGGCATTTACGGTTTGTTGGTTTGTTCGCAGCCAGGTCAGTCCAGCTTCAACCAGTGTCTTTAAACTTTGTCCATCGAGCGGATTTGTTGATACAAACTCCTGCCTTTGATCGGGTTGAATATCGGATAACATTAAATTAAACTCCTAAATTGGAATTTGATGATTTTAGGCAGGATATCAGTCGAGGCTGCTGATTCGCAGACCACGAACATGAACGTTTACGGCATTGATCGACATACCCAGGGCTTTTTCAACCTGGAACCGAACGATATTCATGACGCTGGCGGCCACAGATTTTATCCTGGTCCCGTATTCAACGATGATATACAGGTCAATATTGATATTGCTGCCATCATATTCTACGGAAATCCCGTGAGTAGGATCCTTAACCAGAACTTGTGTCAGGCCATTGACCAGGTTCTTGGAAGTGAGCCCGACTACACCATAAGATTGCAAAGCAGCGTGGTAAGCAATCGTTGCAATTGTTCGGGGTGATACATGAATGCTGCCGATAGGGGTTATTTCATTGGCCATTGATCCCTCTGAACATATAAATATCAAGAATTTGTTTGCGGTATTGCCATTTATATGGTATTATTGCTCGGCTGACGGCCGAGAGCAGATTGTACCACTGGAACCGCAATTTATGGCTCGGATGTCTGCTTCACTCGCTTAATGTAATTATAAACTTGTTCACTGAATTTGATTGTAAGAAAGGAACGATCTCATGGCAAAATGCGCAAATTGCGGAAAGAAAACCTCCTTTGGTTTGAACCGCCCCTGGTCAAATAAAGCAACTCCCCGAACTTTTCGCCCGAACCTGCAGACAATAACTGTAGTAGAAGACGGCAAAAAGATCCGTAAGGTTTTATGCGCAAAATGTATTCGTACATTGGTGAAAACCAGCGGGTAATGGATTTCAATTCCCAAAAAAGTTAAAAAATCGTGGACATCCCACGATTTTTTGTTTAACCAAACTTACTCAAATGGACTGTATTGACATGGGTCATAGAGGTGGATTTAAAATCGTATAAACCCATAACCAAAACGGGATTAATCCGCCTAAAGCAATTAAAGCTAATAGAACAAGGATCCAGGTGATCCAGTCAATCCCGAGTGAATGGTTGGCATCTTCACTTTCGGCATTTGCTGCAGGCCTGGCTGCTTGGGAAACAATGGGCTGCGCTTGAGGTTGGGCAACGGGCTGGTCGGCAGGGTAATTTTGACGACCTGAATTGGTGCCTGGACGATATTCTTGAACCGGGGGTGGATTCGCTGACGCTGATGGAGGGTTGACAGAAAGATCAGGGATGGGTCGGATCAGGGCAGCCAACACCCGGCCCATTTGGTCGGCAGTGCGATAACGAGCAGATGGCTCTTTGGAAAGAACCTTGAGCAGAATCTGTTCTAGATCAGGAGATATTTCAGGGTTCAGCTTTCGAGGAGAAGGCGGCGGAGAGAGGCGATGTTGGCGAGCAAGCTCCTCGGGTGTGGCTCCGCTGAAAGGTAATTGAGAGGTTACTAACTCGAATAAAACAACGCCAAGCGAGTAGACATCCGAGGCAGGTGATGGTGGATTTCCGGCTGCCTGCTCGGGGGAGAAGTATTGGGGAGAGCCCCAGACCACTTCAGATTTTTCATCCGGTGAGATTGTAGAGAACACCCTGGCGATGCCAAAATCCACCACTTTAAGGTGTTGATCGGGGGTAACCAACATATTTTGCGGTTTGATATCACAGTGGACAATTCCAGCGCGATGAGCATAGCCAATCCCACTACATGCCTGGATCATTAGGGACAAGGCTTCGATGACGGGTAGGCGACCACGCGTGCGGAGAATTGATTTCAAATCCACACCGGGAACGTATTCCATCACAATGAAAAAGAGGCCCGCGTCCAGCCCGAAATCATGGACTGTGACAATATTGGGATGGGAGAGATTGGCGGCGGCTTTAGCTTCCTGGCGAAAGCGGTCGCGGAATTCTGGGTCATTCGTCAAATCGGCGCGGAGGACTTTTATCGCAACCGTGCGTTCCAGCATCAAGTCCTGAGCGCGATAGATCATCGCCATACCTCCGGTGGCGAGGGGTTCATCTAGTTGATAGCGTTGGTTCAGGATTTGTTGGTTTGACATGTAGGTTTATTTCTTCTTCGATGATTATTATACCAAGGGGATAAACAGGTGTCTGTCGGGAATATCCGGCGGCATTCTTGAAGCGATCCATAAATTGGACCGCGAGCCTTCTAAATTCAGGTAAAATCATTGCTATGGGAGTTCGGGCAGTCCTGCGAGCTGTTTTTAATCCTTGGGTAATCATTGGCGCGATTGGTTTCGCCTTGATTTTGTTTATGCTCACTTTTCTCCTCTTGAGCTCGATTCGCACCGGCCCGGTTCCTGGTGACGAGTTGCAGGCGGTGATTAATGTCATTGCTGCTCCAACCGATACTCCGCCGATACCGACATCTACCGCATTGGTCGCGCCAACAGAGGCGCTGGCGCAAAGCGGTGTTTTTGTCGGCGGAACGGCTGTCGTGGCTGGCACAGGGGGAGACGGGCTTCGCTTGCGTTACACACCTGGGTTAGAAAGCAATGTCCGTTTGTTAAGCAGCGAAGGCACGCTGTTTGAAATTATGGATGGCCCACGAGAAATGGATGGTTATACCTGGTGGTATTTAGAAAATCCACAGGATCGCACCCAGAGAGGCTGGGCAGTAGCAGATTTCTTGGAACCGGCTCCGGTTCCATAATGACGAGGATCAGATGACTGGTTTAAGACCAACAAATATCACAGCCGACCGGAATACTCGCGTATTAAAGATAGACTGGACCGATGGGCACGTGAGCCCTTACTCGTTTTCGCTCCTGCGGGACGCCTGTCCTTGCGCAGAATGCCGGGGAGGGCACGAAAACATGGGTAGTCTACCCGAGGCGGAAATCTATCTACGCCCGAATGTCGAAAGTCCAGCCACGCGTATGCGCGGCCTGGAGGCTGTGGGAAGTTATGCGCTGTCGCCGGAGTGGGAAGATGGGCACCATTATGGAATTTATAGCTGGGATTACCTGCGCGCAATCTGCCCTTGTCCAGAATGCCGCCAACGCTTTTCAGTTTAGAGATAATCTTTGAGGTTGTGTTCTACCGCATACGCAGCTGCTTCTGCCCGGTTGCTAACACCTAGCTTGGATAAAATGCTGCTGACATAGTTTCGCACCGTGCCTTCGCCCAGGAAAAGCGCTTTAGCAATTTCGCGGTTCGTTTTTCCCTCAGAAACAAGCAGGAGAACATGTTTTTCTTGTTGGGTGAGAAGCGAAAAGGCTGAGGCTTCTTCCTCTTTAGCCGCCTTGCGGACTTCTTGAAAAACACGTTGAGTAACGGCAGGGTCAAGGAGGGCTTCTCCCCGGCCGACTGCCTCGATTGCCCGTACCAAATCCTCTCCACCGATTTGTTTCAATACATAACCTGAAGCGCCAGCCCGGATGGCCGAAAACAGCATTTCATCTTCTGCGTATGAAGTCAACATAATGACTTTTGATTGAGGGAAGCGATCAGCAATTTCCTCGCAAGCCTCAATCCCTGAGCCGCCGGGTAAGCGAATATCCATCACTACCACATCGGGGGTATAAATCTCCACCTGTTCGATAGCTTCACGGGCGGTGCTGGCTTCGGCAACAACTTCGAAATTTGGGTGGCGGTCAAGCAGTGCTTTTAATCCCAAGCGCACGACTTCATGATCGTCTACCAATAAAATACGTTGTTTTTCAACCATTTGACTCTCCATAAGAAATAATACCAGGCCGGACTACTCGCGATGGGCTTAATGAGTTTATTTGATGATCGCTGAGCTATCCTCAAGAGATCCTTGCCGGCGAAAGTCTACAAAGCGATAGCCGACGCCGCGCTCGGTCAAGATATATTTTGGGTTTGCAGGATCTTTCTCCAACTTTTGGCGCAGGTAATTGATATAAAGCCGCACATAATGAGGTTCATCCTGGTATTCGTACCCCCATACTTTTGTCAAAAGCTGATCATGGGTGAGCACCCAGCCAGCATTTTGCACCAGGTGATATAGCAAGCGGTATTCGGTTGGCCGGAGCTGGACAGGTTTTCCATCGAGCCAAACTTCGCGTCGATCGAAATCCAGACGGAGGTGTTCATCTACGTCGATCGGACCATGCAGGTTCGAAGCAGACGGTTCGAAACGGCGCAGCACCGCTTTTACCCGGCTGACTAACTCGCGAGGGCTGAATGGTTTTGTGACATAATCGTCTGCTCCTAATTCGAGGCCGCGCACCCGGTCATCTTCATCGCCCTTAGCGGTTAACATAATTACAGGTACACTGCTGGTCTCGCGGATAATCCGGAGGACCTCAAAGCCATCCATGTCGGGCATCATTACATCTAAAAGGATTAAGTCAGGTAAATCGCTGCGGACTTTATTAATCGCTTGCATCCCGTTATACGCTGTGATAACTCGAAACCCGTCGTGTTCCAGGTTGAGGCGGATGAAACGGACCATTCGTTCTTCATCATCTACAACCAGGATTCGGCGATCTCTAAAGCGCATATCCGTCATTAATTAATCTCCCGTTTCACTTTACAAGCTATACCATTACAATTTTGAGCTGGATTTTGAACTTACCCAGGGTGATGACGTCGGAATCATGCACGACGTACGGGGCAAATGCGGGAAGAACTTCGCCATTGAGGCGGGTGCCATTGGTTGAGCCTAAATCCGTCAAGGTCGCAAGTTCATTTCCGATAAAGATCGCGGCATGGCGGCGGGAGACGCCTTGTTCATACGCTCGATAGGCTGACAAATCAATATCAGCGCGCACGGTCGAGGAGGATCCACCTCCTTGGGTTGAAAGATCGCTGGTGCGGCCCAGAGTGAATTCACCGCGACCTGCCAGGTCAATCACTGCGTTGGAGTCTGGTAAGATGAGCTGAAAGAGAGAAATGCGTTGACTGGTCGAGTTATCCATAGCTGTCTCAGTTTGGAATGGAAATGACTATTGCAGTAATATTGTCCGGCCCACCTGCTTGATTTGCCGCCTCGATTAACTTCTGGGAGGCTTTGCGTGGGCTGCTGCTCGAAAGGATTATTTGAGCTATTTTTTTCTCTGACACAACTCCCCATAATCCATCGGAACAGATTAAGATATGGCCGCCTGGCAGAAGATTTAGTATGACATAATCTGGCTCTAAGGGTTCCCATTGGCCTAAGGCCATCGAAAGGATGTTTCGTTGGGGGTGAACAGCAGCTTCTTCTTCGGTAAGTTGACCCAATTCGACAAGCTGTTTTACCAACGAATGATCATGAGTTAATGCCTGGATAGGGCTATCTGGAGGAACCAGGTATGCCCGGCTATCGCCAACATGAGCGATCATAAGCTGATCTTGGAAAATCAAGGCAGTGGTCAAGGTTGTCCCGCCACCGGGAACTTGTTTTTTTACCTGGAGGTTTGCTTCTTCAAGACCATTGAGCAGGAGTTCCTTAACGGCATTCTGATCAAGATGGGGCTGGTCAGAGAAGATTACCTTTGTTAAACCACCAAGGACTATTTCTGCCATCGTCCGAACGGCAAGGCTGCTGGCGAGCTCCCCATTGACATGACCACCCATACCATCTGCCACGATAAACAAACCTGTAAAAAGCTGGATTTCTTGATGTACCAGGTAGTTTGCGAAGGTATAAAGAGCGTCTTCGTTGTGATCACGTTGCAGACCAACATTTCGATCTGCGCCATACACCCAATCAAAATTTTCGATAGCCTTCGCAGGTTTAGGATATTCAAGCTGATCACCCGACAATGGTTTTGTTTTACCATCCCCGGCTGACGGCTGCTTTTGTTGACCAAGAAGTTTATGAATGATCGTTGTCAAGTTGGAATCACAATCTCTTACTAGCAAAAATCTTCTTCGCCTTCAGGCTTATTTTGCAAGATAGCTTCGATCCGATTCATGATCTCACCATCTATCAAGGGTATGATTTCCAGTGCTTTCATGTTTTCACGAACCTGAGCTGCCTTCGATGCGCCGGTGATGGCGGTACTGACGTTTGGGTTTTTTAGGCACCAGGCAAGGGCAAGCTGGGCCATGCTGCAGCCAAGATCTTGAGCCACAACTGTGAGCAATTTGACTTTTTCGATGTTGTTCTTTACTTCATCGCTTTCGAACCACTTTTTTAGCCAATCGTATCCGTCGAGGGAGACCCGAGTGCCTTCCGGAATTCCATTGTTATACTTGCCTGTCAGGAGACCGCTAGCCAGTGGGCTCCAGATTGTGGTTCCCAGACCGATTGCGCGAAATAAGGGGAGATACTCTTTTTCAACACGTTGGCGAGCGAACATGTGGTACTCGGGCTGCTCCATGACTGGTGGGATCAAATGCTCACGGCGTGCGATGCCATACGCCTCCATAATTTGAGCGGCGCTCCATTCACTGGTACCCCAATACAGAGCTTTGCCTTGCTGGACAATCTGATGCATCGCCCAGACTGTCTCTTCAATGGGCGTGTATAGATCAGGCCGGTGACAAAAGATCAAGTCAACATAATCCATTTGGAGACGTTTCAACGCAGCCTGGGCGCCTTCGAGGAGATGTTTGCGCGAAAGGCCGCAATCATTTGGCCCGTCGCCTCCCCAGAATATTTTTGTTGAAATTACCAGATCGGAGCGCTTCCATCCCGTTTTCTTAACCACATTTCCCATGACAATTTCTGCATTTCCACGGGCATAGGCTTCGGCGTTATCGAAAAAATTGACGCCAGATTCGTAAGCAGCGACCATACAATCGTAAGCAATTTCTTCCCCAACCTGGCCGCCATAGGTAACCCAAGCCCCTAAAGAAAGCGCGGAAACTTTCAAGCCGGAACGGCCAAGACGACGGTATTCCATATTCCCTCCAGAGTATAAAGATATTGACGGTCGGATTATATCATCACAAAGATTTCAGCGTCAGGTACCTGCTAATCCATTCCTGCAATTTTTATGCCGACTTGGGCTGGATTGACTGCCGGGCGAGGGAGAGTAAATCAGATGAGGCGGCAGCTAAGGTTGGGTAGCTCAGGGCTGCATACGATTTATTGGGTAATAATGGCAGCGGTTTGTCGATGCCATCCAGGGTATCGATCACACCGCCGGCTTCGTTCACAATGAGCCATTGGCCTGCAATATCCCATATTTTCGGAGTAACCTCAAAACCAATCAGAGCAGCGCCTCTGGCCAATAAGCAGAAAGTGTAAGCGGATGATCCCAGGATGCGAACCTTGTAAGGTAGCTTGACCTGATACCTGCGGAAGGTACGCGAACAACAGGCAAAAAAGGGCTGTTTGCCCTCCGCTTGGGAGGATGCGACCTGGATCCGCTGCTGATTTAGCCAGACGCCTTGACCGCGTTGGGCAACGTAGCACTCATCCAGGAGAGGAAAATGAGCAACTGCAAGCACGGGCAAACCATTCACCAAGCGCGCTAATAGTACCCCCCAGATGGGTAATCCCAGGCTGAAATTAGTCGTTCCATCGAGGGGATCGATAATCCAAACGGCTCCGGTATTATTGGATGCAGCGCCAGGTGACCAGGTGGAATTCCCCTCTTCGCTCAGTAGATCATCGTTCGGGAACCGCTCATGAATTGCCTGGGCAAGGAATTGATCAGCAGCTAGATCGGCCTCGGTCACCAATGAGCCGTCTGGCTTAAGCGCCGTTTTTAATTGAGAATGTTGGTAATAATCCACAAGGATACGGCCTGTTTCCCTTGCGAGATTGATTGCAACCTCGATTATTGGGTCCATAGGGTAAGGATGATCCTACAGGCTGTTAGTCTCTTCAGTGAGTTCCAGGTAATCTTGGCGGATAGTCTCTTTATCCGAGGCGCCTAGAAAATGGAGCAAGTTAATCGCGATTTCTGCTTTGTACTCTGCGTCGCGGCGGCTCCAGGTTCGGCTTTTTATTTCAAGATAATAACCGAGGTCGGGTTTATTCATTCGATCCAGGTTGATGTAGAACTCGGTTCCTTGAAAAAGTATGCGCCAGCGCAGCCGATCTTTTTCCACTTCGACTTCGCGGACTGGTTTAAAGTATTCACGGTAGAAACGCAGGCTGTGTGATGCTGGAGCGATGAAACGGCTGCGCGACAGTAAGACATCTGATGGAAACTGCCTTTCACGAGATGGCCCAATTAATGTCAAGCGGTACCGAACTCCGCTTACTTCGCCATCCGGGTTGATACTCTCATCCTCTCGATAACGAATTGTTCCCTGCCCAGGATCGGAGAATAAAAAGTAGGTATCGAACTCATGGTAATGGCGATGACGTAAAACCTCAATCTGAAGGCTTTTCAGTGATTCCAAAACGGGTTCTGGCTCGGTTATACGGACCTTGGTTTGGACTTCGAAGCTTTCTTCTTCCATCGCCCCGCCAATAGCAATTAATTTCGAAAGGACGGATTTCTCGCGGCGCAGCAAGAAAGTATCGATCTTATGTGCGTATTCTGCGGCGTGCTGGTATAGTGCTTCAGGTTCCGTCGTGGTGAGCTGTCTCTGACGCATCAACCAGTTGCCGTTGACCATGACGTCCGTCACATCGGTCGCCTTGGCGGCATAAACGATTTGAGCATAGATACCGTCCGGGTCGCGTCGAAATCGAGGCGTATTATGGAGCGTGGCAATATCCAGCAGGATCAGATCGGCGCGTTTACCGGGTTCTAAGGAACCGATCAGGTTACCTAGATGCAAGGCTTTGCCACCCAGGCGAGTTGCCATACTCAGCGCGGTCTTGGCAGGTAAGGCGGTTGGATCGCCGCTGACGCTCTTTGCTATGAAAGCAGCCAGGCGGGTCTCCTCAAACATATCCAGGTCATTATTGGAGGCAGGGCCATCCGTGCCGATGCCGACATTGAGACCCAATTCAAGCATGCGGCGCGTAGGGGCAAAACCAGAGGCCAGTTTTAGATTCGATGATGGGTTGTGAGCAACGCCAGCCCGATGGTGCAGCAGGGTGAGCATTTCGCCTTCATCGATGTGGACACAATGAGCCGCCAAGACCTTGGCATCGAATAAATTGTACTTCTTTGCGTAGGGTATTACGGGCATGCCATGTTCGCGGCGAGATGTTTCTACTTCTGATGCGGTTTCAGCCAGGTGTGTATGTAAGGGAACATCGAATTCAACCGCCAGGGCGGCGGTAGCCCGTAATATTTCTTCCGTGCAGGTATACGGGGCATGCGGAGCTACGGAGGGAACAATTAAAGGGTGGCCTTTCCAGCGTTGAATAAAATCACGCGCCGCAGCAAGCGATTCTTCGAAAGATTGAGCATCCGGAGCCGGATATTTCAACACGGTTTGGGAGCAGACAGCCCTTAAACCTGCATCGGCTGTAGCCTGGGCGACCGATTCTTCGAAATAGTACATATCTGCAAAGCAGGTTACCCCACTTCGAATCAGCTCTGTGCAAGCGATTGAGGTGCCCAGGCGGACAAAATCTGGAGAAACATACTCGCGTTCCACAGGCATCATGTAGCCGAGCAGCCAAACATCCAGGCGTAGGTCATCTGCCAGACCACGGAGCAAGGTCATCGGGACGTGGGTGTGGGCATTGATTAGGCCAGGCATTAAAACCTTACCGCCGCAATCAATCGTCTGGCTAGAGCTATACCGATTTTTAATATCAACCTCTAGGCCAATATCCAGGATATGGTCGCCTTCAACAGCCAATGCTCCCGGTTCGTATAGATTGAAATCATCATCCATGGTCAGGATGATTGCATTGGTGAACAGGATATCGGCTGAAACG
The DNA here is from genome assembly GCA_963770655.1 of uncultured Chloroflexia bacterium. Taxonomy (GTDB): domain Bacteria; phylum Chloroflexota; class Anaerolineae; order Anaerolineales; family UBA4823; genus CAZAGA01. The sequence goes on from CAVYQO010000011.1 coordinate 564,445, forward strand.
GTGGTTTGGTCGCTCATGAGATCTCCTTTTACAATTTTCGAATCAAATCCAGGCTGTGATGGACAGCCCAGCGGGGAGCATAATCTGGCGGGCCGCCGTATGGCCGCTCAAAGCGCTGCGACTCTTGTGGCGTGATTAAGACGATATTGACATTTTGCTGTTCTATGCCGGGTTGGATAAGAATTCCCAACCCAACCTCAGCCTGACGTGATTGACGAAATAGCTCTGTGTGGGTAAAAAATTCGTCAGGCAAGAGGGCTGTGGAAAGGATTTCGCCGCCGCAGAAGGCTGTTGTGTGAAGATTGGCTAAGCGCCTGGTCAGTTCACCTACTGTTCCGCACTCCACCACGGCGAGACGCCAACCATGCGATTCAAGAACGCTTAGTGCAATGGCCTCAAGGGTTTCCCGGTCGACTCCGTAAATCCACTCACCCAGGCGCTGGCGAAGTTCCGCTTCCAGGCTGGCAATGAGAACATCTGCCTGTGTCTGAGAATCGGCTTTGGCGACAATGCGAATATCCACCTGGCCTGAGTGGGCGGCGAGTCCAACGGTTGGATTTGCGAGCGCTTCCAGATCGCCAATCAAATCGTCAATTTGTGATTCGCCTGCTCCGGCGGTATGTAGGATACGCGTTTTCAAAACAGTAGTTATTTGATAGCGCTGTCGAAGATAGGGTAGAACAGATTCCTGCAGCAAATAACGCATTTCAGCCGGGACGCCAGGTAATGCGATGATACACTTTTGACCGATTTCTACGATAAAGGATGGAGCTGTGCCAACTGGATTCTCGATGGCGATGGCGCCTTCAGGGATGAAGGCCTGGCGGCGATTATTATCGGTTGGCAGGCGATTGAACCGTCTAAATCGGTCTTGGATCTGATCCCATAACTCCGGGTGAAATTCTGTAGATACGCCTACTGCTATCGCGATAGCGTCACGTGTTGGATCATCCACAGTAGGACCCAGCCCTCCGGTTGTAATTACAATATCACACCGTTCGATTGTCTCCTGGATCGCCTGCGCGATACGCCTGGGATTATCTCCGACTGTTGTTTTCCGGTAGAGATCTATTCCGGCTTCTCGCAGGCTTAGAGCAAGGTGACGGGCGTTGGTGTCAACGATTTCACCTAAAAGGATTTCGGTTCCGATCGTAATGATTTCAGCTGAAGGCATCTGTATTATGAGTTTATTGAGTGAAACCGCCAATTTCGGCGGTTTCACATATTGTAATCTAGAATTTTCCTGGGGCCATAGGAGAGTCGCAGGATCGATTTATGCGACCATGGTTACTCTGACATCTGTGCGATCGAGACGTAAGACCAGGTAAATCGAAAGCCCCATGCTGAGTAAGCTGGTGATCAGCCAGGGGATATCAAAAACACCTTGCTTTGACAGGTTTGGGAAAAACATCATCAGTCGCATGATCACGTTCAGACCCTGGATAAAAATCGCCAGGGTAAGCGCAGTCGATTTGCCCCGCCAGAGGAAGGGGGCCAGGAATAAAGAAGAAATTGCGACTAAAAGGCCCAAGAAGAGAATTGGCCCGCCTCCAGGTTGGAGAATGCGCAGTGGTAATAACAGGGGCGCCACAAAGGGTAACACAACAAACAGCATGATTTTTTGTAGTATTGTCATCGATCGCTCCACATCCGGAATTTAGTGACCACCGCCCAGATAAGCCTCAGCAACCATATCGTTCTGCAGGAGTTCTTGCCCTGTGCCCTCTAAGACCACCAGACCCGTTTCGAGGACATAAGCTCGATCGGCGATAGAAAGCGCCATCTGAGCATTTTGTTCAACCAACAAGATGCTGGTTCCCTGGTTGTTGATGTCTCGAATGATCGTAAAAATTTGTTCGACTAATAATGGTGATAGGCCCATCGAAGGTTCGTCCAATAGCATAGCTCGTGGATGAGCCATCAACCCACGCGCAATAGCTAACATTTGCTGCTCCCCGCCCGACAGGGTGCCGCCCAACTGTTTACGCCGCTCAGCAAGCCGAGGAAAACGCTCAAAAGCATTCTCCATTGATTTATGGATTTCTTCTTTATTGGATCGAGTAAAAGCGCCCATCTCCAGGTTTTCTTGTACCGTAAGGGTAGCAAAAATTTTACGGCCTTCAGGAACCTGAATTAAGCCCTTTTGGACAATCACTTCAGAGGCCGTTTGAGTGATATCTTCTCCATCAAGGAAGACATATCCAACGCGGGGGCGTAAAATTCCTGAGATTGTGCTGAGCGTCGTACTTTTTCCCGCGCCATTGGCGCCGATTAGCGCTACAATTTCACCTTTATCCAGGTAGAAACTAATCCCCTTCAGGGCATGAATTGCGCCATAATAGACATTTAAATCCTTCACTTCAAGAAGCGGGTGGTGATTATCGGTCATAGCCTATCTTCCTATTGGGTTTCTTTCTTCCGGCGGAATTTTTCAGAGAGCGCCGCGGTGCCAGGACCAAGGTATGCTTCAATCACTTTTTGATTGGTCTGGATTTCTTTTGGTGTGCCTCGAGCGATTACCTCGCCGAAATCCATAACTGTGATCGTCTCGCAGATACCCATGACCACGCGCATTTGGTGTTCGATCAGCAGGATTGTCAGGTTGAAGCGTTCGCGAATAAAGTGGATCAGATCCATCAAACGGAGGCTTTCTTGCGGATTCATCCCGGCTGCCGGCTCATCTAACAGGAGCAATTTGGGTTCAGCGGCTAAGGCACGGGCAATTTCCAAGCGACGTTGTTCACCGTAAGGTAGGTTTTTAGCAATCTCACCTTGGCGGTCCTGCAGGCTGAACACACTCAAAAACTCCTGGGTTCGTTGGGTAAGTTCCTTTTCCTTTGTGGCAAAGTGCTTATTTTGCAGGATGCCGTCGAACATGCTGTAACCGGCATGGGTGTGGTACGCGATGCGCACATTGTCAAGAACGGTCAAATTCGGAAAGAGGCGAATGTTCTGAAATGTACGGGCGATTCCCAACTGGTTGATTTCATACGGCTGCAGCCCGGTGATATACTCGCCGCCTAGGGTAATCTGCCCAGAGGTTGGAGTGTACACGCCGGTAATCATATTGAAGACAGTGGTTTTTCCGGCGCCATTTGGACCGATCAAACCTTGCAGGTCATGGGCATAGAGCGAGAGAGTGAAGTTATTAACAGCGCGCAGGCCGCCGAACTGCATAACCAGGCTATTCGCTTCGAGAATTGGCAGAACATCGGGGGTAGCAGGATTTTCAGGATTCATTTGGCCGCCTCCTCAGTGTTGGTAGTTTCACCAGAACCGGTGGGACTCAAGCCCATTTCGGTTAAGGTCTCGGCTTGCTCCTGAGATTCGTATTCGAATGCTTTCTTACCGGCAAACATTGGAGGCAGCTCCTGGCGTAAGAATGGTAGTTCATAGTCTCCAAACAAACCTTTGGGGCGCAGCAGCATCACCAGCAGCAAAATGATCGGGTAGACCACGTAGCGCCAGGTTTCAAACCCTTCTGGAAGGATCAAGCGCAGCACACCTTCGAGCAATAATACCCACACAAAGGAGGTGATAATTGTGCCAGTCATGCTGCCAAGACCGCCAAGAACGATGATGATCATCGGATCGAATGATTTGATGAAATTGAATGTGTTAGGATGGAGAAAACCGTTAATATGGGCGTAGATTGCACCGCCGATCCCAGCAAATAGGCTGCCCATGACAAAGGCAAGCGTCTTATAGTTGCCTACATCAATTCCCATTGCCTTTGCGGCAATTTCATCTTCTCGAATGGAGACAATCGCCCGTCCAAAGCTAGAATGGAGCAAATTACGCATGACCAAAATGATCAGAAAGAGGAAAAGGAAAGCCCAAGCCCAGGTGGTGATTTTGGGGATCCCGATCATACCGCGGGCGCCCTTCATCTCTGCGAAACCGAGCAAGGTGTCAGAGTTATCCAATAACACCTTGACAATGATCGTTAAGCCGAGAGTTGCGATGCCGAAGTAGTCCGACCCCAGCGTAAGCACCGGTAAGCCAAACAAAAAGCTGATCTCTGCCGCCACCAGACCTGCAATTAAGATCGAGATGAGAAATACGAACGCCATAGCGATGGCGGCTGGAAGAATGGAGAGAATTCCGTTGACTGCTGGAGCGAGGAGCACACCCAGGTAAACACCGACGAATGCTAAGCCGAGTACAGCAATAATGTAAATGGCAAAAGCTGAGAGTGCATCCAGCCCACGAATCCGGCTGAGCAGCCGGCGCAAGAGCAGGATAGCCAGACCAGTTAATAATACTACTGAGAGAATGACAGTCATCCCCAATGAACTTTGCTGATTCGTCCATCGATAGGTGATATCGGCAGCCGTATACGCGCCAATGGCATAAAAACCCCATTGCCCCAGTGAGAACTGGCCGTTGAAACCGTAAATCAGGTTTAAGCCCAGGCTGACAATTGCATAAACCGCGCCGAGGCGGATAATCGTGCTCCAGAAATCGTTGAGGATATTTGTGCTGATCAGTACCTGGATAATCAGGAAGACCAGTAAGGCTCCTCCGAAAAAAATTAATTTATCGCGAGAAATTTTTTTCATGGGCTGATGCTCCGCTTAAGCTTTCTCACGGGACGGTTCGCCGAAAATACCTGTCGGGCGAACTAAAAGAACCAGGACTAAGATCGTGAAGGCAACTGCATCTCGCATTGGCGAAGAGATATAGGCCGCGCTTAGATTTTCGGCTTGACCGATAATCAGCGCTCCGATCAGCGCGCCTGGAATACTGCCGATCCCGCCTAGGACCGCAGCAACGAAGGCTTTCAGACCAGGTAAGATGCCCATCACGAAGTAGACCTGATTATAGGCGATGGCAAAAAGCACTCCTGCTGCGCCGGCTAACGCTGCGCCGATGGCGAAAGTGAATGAAATGATTCCATCTACATTGATGCCCATGAGCCTTGAGGTCGGCTTATCATAAGCAGAAGCACGCATTGCTTTCCCAGTGCGGGTCTTTTGGACGACATAGTTAAGCAGCAGCACTAGCAGGATTGAAACAATGATGATGATGACCATAATATTGGTAATCAAGATCGAATTCGCTGGAGCTGGTGTAACCGCTGAGACTTTGGTGATGCCTTCTGCGCTGATCGCGTAGGTTTGAACAGGAAAAGGTCGCTTGTAGGTAACGAAATTCGATGTATAAACAAAGGGTAAGGCGCCAAAATATTCCAAGAAGAAGGAAACACCAATCGCAGTGATCAAAGCAGAAATTCGAGGCGCATTACGCAAGGGTTTATAAGCGATCCGTTCAATTGTAAACGCCAGGAAAGCACAGGTGACCATCGAAAGTAGGATCACCGTGGACACGCCAATCGTCATGCTTAGCCCGGCAGGAATGCCAGGAAAAACTTTTGACGGCCAGGTATTTAAACCAAATTTAGCAATCGCAAAATAACTGGTGAAAGCGCCAACCATGAAAACGTCCCCATGAGCGAAGTTAATTAAGCGGACGATGCCATAGACCATGGTATAACCCAAGGCAATCAGGGCGTAGACAAAACCCAATTGCAGGCCATTGACCACCTGTTGAGTAAAGAGGATCCAATTTTCACGGATTGGGTTAATAATCAGGAAAAATAGGGCGAATACTGCAATAACCAATAAAAAGATCCGGCCAATCCAACGTTTGCGGATAACGGTTTCAAAGAAAGTATATCGAGGGGTTGCAGCAGCCGTCGCTCTCATTAATCACCTCGGAAAGAAATGGGAATGGGTTAAGGAAAAGGGGCGGTCATAAAATGACCGCCCCGAGAAGCATTATCGATTAAGGAGCAACAGATTCAACGAAGGTCTTGGCTCCGCCAGCAACGCCGATAACGGCAGCGCTCTTGACGGGGTTGTGTGACTCATCGAAGGTGACCTGTCCAGAAACCACGTCGTAGGTGCCGCCATACATCGTAGCGGCGATCTTTTTGGTGTCTGCACCAGCGCCAGCATTCTGGATCGCGGTGAACAGGATGGTCGCAGCGTCATAACCAAGGGTGGCGAGGGCGTCGGGGACTTTCGGGGTACCATCGTCGTTCTTATAGGCATCGCCGTAGCGCTTCAGCCAGTCAACAACGATCGGACGGGTATCGCCTGGGTCGTAGTGGTTGGAGTAAAAACCACCCTCAGCAGCAGTAACATCCAGGTCGGAAGAGTCCCAACCATCGCCGCCCATCATGACCGAGGTAATGCCAAGCTGCTTGGCCTGAGCGCCAACCAGGTTGACGATGTTGTAATAATCCGGCAGGTAAAGCACTTCAGCGCCGCTGTCCTTAGCCTTGGTCAAGATGGCTGAGAAGTCGGTGTCGGTGGCGACATATGTCTCTTTACCCACAACCTGACCACCTAATTCGGTGAATGCTGTTTCGAACGCCTCGGCCAGGCCAACAGTGTAGTCATTGCCCTGATCGTACATGACGAAAGGCGGTTTTGTAGCCTTTGCCAGTGGCGAACTTGGCCATTACCAAACCCTGGAAGGGGTCGATGAAGCAGGCGCGAAAGATGAACTCTTTGGCCTTGCCGGTGCTATCGATCGTTAGCGTAGCATTGGTGGAGGTTGGGCTGATCTGGATCACGCCCGCGGGGTTGGCAACTTCAGATATCGGGATCGACGATTTCGAGCACACTTCGCCGACGATAAACTTGACGCCATCCTGGTTGATGACCTTGTTGGCGGCGTTGACGCCCGGGTCAGCTTCGCACTGGCTGTCTTCAACGATCAAATCGATTTGCTGACCATTGATGCCGCCTTTGGCGTTCCATTCATTGACGGCCAACTCAACGCCTTCTTGAGTGGACTTTCCAAAGGTGGGTACCGCGCCAGTTAAGGGGGCGAGCAGAGCAACCTTGATTGCTTCAGCGGCGGGAGCTGCAGCAGCTGGCGCTTCGGCAGTGGGCGCTGCAGCGGCGGGGGCTTCTGCAGCAGGGGCGGGGGCTTCGGTTGGCTGTGCACAGGCAGCGAGCACCAGGGACAGAACAACCAAAAACGGTAGTAACTTACTCAGTTTCATCTTCTATCTCCTCTTCGAAAAATAGTTTCATATACTTGCCGAGGGCAATTTTAGCCTCGGCATTTGGCGAATATGCTAGAACGGTTGAAATTTATTTGTCCTCTTTTCTTAGACAACCACCTCCTTCCGATTTGCCATAAAAATGTTCATATAGAACCTGTAGAGGTTCTCCACAGGGCAATACTGAGCTTTTTAGTTGCACACTTACAACCGGATTTTGGATCCACCTGACTTTGGGCGTATTTCATTCAGGCCAGATCCTAACGATGAGTTTTCGGACACTACCGAGATAATGAATATAACAACATAAGCCCTTCACGATTTTCAGGGCTTTAATAAATTCATAATATATTAGCCGAATAGGTGTTACTTTGTCAATAGTATTGTTAGAATTGTTTGTTTTGGATAGGGTGAAGTAAGACAAATATCTGCGAGATGGGCAAGGCACAACACTTATTTGTATTATGATTGCGTAAATGTAAATTCATACAAAATTTATTAGTGGCTCGATGTCCGCCATCTTCCCCTGGTGTCAATATGGTAAAATTTATAGGATATGAATGCGGCTGACTCACAAGTTCTTCCAGCTCCACCCAATTTAATCCGGGCTTTGCTCGCCGGTTTCGATACAGTGGCGAACCACCTGGCCTTGATCCTTTTTTCGATTAGCATCGATATCATTTTGTGGTTTGGACCCCAAGTGCGGGTGGTAAAAAGCCTGACTGCGTACCTGGATTGGACGATAAAGACAGCGGCTGAGCAGACCCCTCAGATGGCTGAGGCGCTGCGGTCGAGTAGCGATTCGCTTCTGAGCGTCGCGGAGCGATTCAACTTAATGAGTTCGCTCCGCTCCTTGCCGGTTGGCATTGCCAGTCTCATGGCTGGACGCGCGCCGCTAATGAACCCGTTATTCAAATCTGCTGCCTGGGAAATGCCATCCTTAGCAAGTATTTTCTTGCTCTGGGTCGGTTTAAGCCTGTTTGGACTATTGCTGGGAACAATGCTCTTCCAGCTAATTTTCCAGGCGAGTCTGCTTCATAAGGTCAGCCTGGCTGAGTCTTTGCGACAACTCCCGCGAAGATTCATCCAAGTCTTGCTTTTGACTTTGTTTCTTTTTTCAGTACTGCTTGCCTCCAGTCTACCCCTGTGGTGTATACTGCCATTCCTATTGGCAGGGGGCGCAAATTTAGGACGTTTTGCGATTTTTATTTATGGAGCGGTGTTAATCTGGTTGTTGTTTCCGTTGGTGCTTTCTCCATTTGGTATTTTTGTCCACCAGGATAAAATGTGGACATCGGTGCTGCGTGGGGCGCGGCTGGCGCGATTTACAATGCCGACAACGCTATTGTTCGCTCTGGTAATCATTGTACTCAGTCAGGGTCTGGATATGCTCTGGAGCATGCCGATCGAGACGTCCTGGTTTTCCTTGGTGGGGGTAATTGGCCATGCATTTGTAGCGACCAGTTTACTGGCCGCTGGTTTTATCTATTATCGTGACGCGGCTAACTTTGTGCAGCAGCGGCTGCAAAAAAATAATTAATATTGTTGGCGTGTTTCAAATTACACGCCTTGCCAGCCCTTGGAGGTATAGTGGTTCAAACTAATCCGGCTTCTTATGATGCTAAAGATATTCAGGTCTTGGAAGGCCTGGAGGCTGTCCGTCGCCGTCCTGGTATGTACATCGGCGGAACTGATATAAAAGCCTTACACCATTTAATCTACGAAGTTGTCGATAACTCAATCGATGAAGCGCTTGCTGGTGCTTGTACTCGAATTGAAATTGTCATTCATCCTGATAGCAGTGTCTCCGTACAAGATAATGGGCGTGGTATCCCAGTGGATTTACATCCACAAATGAATAAATCAGCCTTAGAAGTTGTGATGACCGTCTTACATGCCGGTGCAAAATTTGGGGGCGGTGGGTATAAAGTTTCAGGAGGTTTGCACGGGGTAGGTGTTTCAGCAGTAAATGCCCTCTCCGAATGGTGCGAAGTGCGGGTCAAGCGTGATGGAAAATTGTACTTGCAGCGTTTTGAACGAGGTTATCCAACTGGTCCAGTAAGTGAAATTGGTAAAAGCGAACCGGGTGTCACAGGCACCCTAACTACATTCAAGTATGACCCACAGATTTTTCAAGGTGACTTAGATTTTAAATTTGACACCCTAATCCAACGTTTCCGGGAAATGGCCTTTGTAACTCGCGGTGTTACCATCTACTTTCTGGATGAACGTTCGGAGAAGGAGATGACCTTCTACTTTGAAGGCGGGATTACTTCATTTGTCCGCTATCTCAATCGAAACAGAGATGTGCTCCACCCCGTTGTGCATGTCGAAAAAGAAGTTGATGGGATTACCATCGATGGGGCGATCCAATACACCGACGCGTATGCAGAATCTGTTTATGCTTTTGCCAACACGATCAATACCATTGATGGCGGCACCCATTTAACAGGGATGCGGAACGCGATTACGCGTACAATCAATGATTACGCTCGCCGCAGCGGGTTATTAAAGGATGCCGATCCGAACTTTACGGGCGATGATACCCGCGAGGGTCTGACTGCGATTATCAGTATCAAACACCCTGACCCGCAATTCGAAAGCCAGACAAAAGTAAAATTGATGAATCCAGAGGTGCAAACCCTTGCCCAGCAAATCGTTGGGGAGGCTTTCCGCTCTTTTCTGGAAGAGAATCCTGGGGCAGGTAAGGCGATCATTTCGAAATGCCTGACTTCAGCGCGGGCGCGCGATGCAGCTCGGAAAGCTCGCGACCTGGTTATTCGCAAGTCGGCTCTAGAAAGTTTGACATTGCCCGGAAAACTTGCGGATTGCTCCGAGCGGGACCCGCAAAAGACCGAGTTGTACATCGTTGAGGGCGACAGCGCAGGCGGCAGCGCCAAACAAGGCCGAGATCGTCATTTTCAGGCGATTTTACCCCTGCGTGGAAAAATATTGAATACCGAACGCGCCCGATTGGATAAAATCCTGGCGAACAATGAAGTTAAGGCATTGATTTCGGCCTTGGGGACCGGCATTGGGGATAATTTTGATCTCAGCGGGCTTCGATATGGCCGGGTAATTACAATGACTGATGCAGACGTTGATGGAAGCCATATCCGCACTTTACTGCTTACTTTCTTCTTTCGGTACATGCTGCCGTTAATTGAGGAAGGTCATCTTTATATCGCCCAGCCGCCGTTATATCGGGTGGCTTATAAAGATAAGTTTCGTTATGCTTATAATGAAGCAGGACGCGAGCGGGCTTATCGAGAATTCGGCGTGGAACCTGAAAAAATAAACCTTCAGCGCTATAAAGGGCTGGGTGAAATAAATCCCGACCAACTTTGGGAAACCACGATGAATCCAGCCAACCGTACTTTACTCCAGGTGACGGTTGATGATGCAGCCGAAGCGGATCGAACATTTGATATGTTAATGGGATCGGCTGTACCGCCGCGCAAACGATTCATTCAGACCCACGCCCGTGAGGTGCGCAACCTGGATATTTAATAAGTCATTGGCGGCTTCATAAGAAATATTTCTGCAGATTCAATTAGGAACCTGGCTTTGTTATTAGAACGCGGCGCCCTTTTAAATAATCGTTACCGGATAATCGAAATTCTAGGTCAAGGGGGAATGGGGTCTGTTTACAAGGCCGTAGATGAAAATCTGGGCGTTGAGGTTGCGGTCAAAGATAATCTTTTCACGACTGATGAATATGCGCGCCAATTTCGACGTGAAGCAGTTCTATTAGCCACACTGCGCCATCCCAATTTGCCTCGAGTCACCGATCATTTTGTCATCGATGGTCAGGGACAATACCTGGTTATGGACTATATTGAGGGGGAGGACCTGCGTCAACGAATGGATCGTACCGGCACGCTGGGCGAAACCGAGGTAATCATCATCGGCGCCGCGATTTGTGACGCGTTAACCTATCTTTCCTCATGCAACCCTCCGATTGTTCACCGCGATATTAAACCCGGTAACGTTCGAATTACACCCGACGGACATATCTACCTGGTTGATTTTGGCCTGGCAAAAGATCTAAAAACCCATCAAACCACCACGACCGGGGCGCGAGCGATGACGCCGGGTTATTCACCTCCAGAACAATATGGGACTGCGCGCACAGACCTCCGTTCCGATATCTATTCACTTGGGGCGACGCTATACGCAGCCTTGACAGGCTTGATCCCGGAAGATGCCCTCAGCCGGGCTGTAGATCATGTCGATCTCACCCCAATCCGGAAACATTCGCCGCGTATCTCCAGACGCATGGGAATTGTGATCGAACGAGCCCTGGATATTCGCCCAGATGGCCGCTACCAAACCGCTGAGGAATTCAAACAAGCGCTGCTAGGTGCTGGTTCGCCCTCGCAGCGCGTAAACGATGATTACGTCGTAGCTCCTCCGCCAATCGTACCGGATAAACCGCTGCCTATTGACCATGTTTTAGTATCGCCAGAAGTCGCAGCTCGAATGCCGCGCATTTCCACCGATGTCCCTCAACCGATTGTGCAAACGCCGCGCCCGCAGTCAGGCTCAACAAACGGTGGGCGTAAGTCGCGGAGCGCTCGACGAAGTCTTTGGCTGCTTATATTATCTGTTTTCATTTTAACGGTTGCTGCAGTAGGATTTTATACCGTTGATCCGATGATTACAAACCGGGCTCTGGTGCGTTTATTGGGAAATAGTAGTTTTCTCCCACCCCTTGGTCAGGCTACCTCGACGGCTGTTTCGCCGAACGGAACCTCTCTGCCGATCATCATTGCGCCTGGTGGAACATCCACCCCTACTCAAACGGTCCCTCCTACTTTGACGCCTACCGATCGTCCGACATCTACTCCAACGGTCACTCAAACCTCGTCCCCGACTGCAACAAACACACCAATCCCAACCGAGACCTTCACTCCTACTCCCGTCCCGACGTTGATGGGTGGTGGAAATGGCCAGATCGCTTTTGCATCGAACCGCAATTCGAAAACTCCCCAAATCTGGTTAGTTTCATCTGATGGACAAGATTCTCGTCAATTGACAGACATCAATGGAGGTGCGTGTCAACCTGCCTGGTCGCCAAACGGTAAAACGCTCGTATTTATTTCTCCATGTGATCGGAATCAAGAGGCATATCCTAATTCGGCGCTCTTCTTAATCCCGGATGTCGATGCCAATAATATAACCCCCGTGACATTGCCTACAGCTCCAGGGGGAGACTATGATCCTGCCTGGTCTCCGAATGGCGCCAAACTTGCTTTTACCAGTGAGCGAAACACCGGTAGTCCGCGGATATTCCTAATGGACATGGCTGATAATTCGGTGACGATCGTCACGCCGCTTTATTTCCGCAGCTATAACCCAGCCTGGTCGCCCGACGGGAAAGAAATGACTTACGTAGAGGAGCAAGCTCTCGGCAGGATCGTCATCCTCAAGGAAAACGGGACGAAAGAATATCTCCTGAGTCAGCCAGTTGTCGCCTCCGATGTGCATCCAGATTGGTCGCCGAATGGGGACGTGATTCTCTTCACTCGCTACCCGCTTCAGGGTAAGCCGCCTTTTCTCGTTGCGGTTGCAATCGAGAAAACTGGAGAGCAATTACAAGTCAAAATACCGTCTGCCCCGATGCGTGAGGCCAGGTATTCACCGGACGGTCTATGGCTGGTGTTCGAAAGCTGGAATGGACCCAATCATGATATCGAAATTATGACAACGAATGGTGCGTCGCGGCGCAAGCTGACAGATGAAACAAGCAACGATTTTGATGCCGTCTGGAGACCCGTCATCCAATAAATTCGTGGATGAATTTTTCTCGATTCGCAGATCTGGCAATTTTCCCACTACTTGTCTTTAAAAGCCAATTTCTTTGCACCAAAAAAACCTGTCTCAAGGTAATATCAGAGCCCTGGGTCACCCGTTGGCGGACCAGAGTACTTATTTGGTCTTTCTCATCTTCGGCAAACTCCTCAAATTTATCCAACTCGGCAACTAATACAACATCTTCAGTGCCGGTAACCTGATTATATACACCAAAAGCCACCACCCGCCCAGCATGGATGCCATCAACCTCACTGGCCAACCTTTCCAGGTCTTGAGGGTAGATGTTCTTGCCTCCAACGATAATTAAATCCTTTTTTCGGCCGGTAATAAACAGCTCACCTTCTGCCAGATAACCCATGTCTCCACTTAGATACCAGCCGTCTTGAAAAGCTAGGAGGGTTAAATCCTGTCGATGATAATAGCCATCGAGCATACAATTACTCCGGATGGCGATTTCGCCAATATGGCGTTCGGGAAGGTCAGCGCCTGAGCGTGTAATTACGCGCACTTGCGTATTTTGGATAGGTCTCCCGGCTGAGAGCATCCGGATTTCGCTGGCCGCTTCTGTCCGATCATCTCCGACGACTGGAACGGCAATTTGCTCCCTTGTGAATGCCTCAAGGTCAATCCGGTCCAGGGTGACAGGCTCATGGATACCGCCCTGGGTAACGGCAAATACATTCTCAGCCATTGCATAACAGGTTGCCATTGCAGATTCTGCTAGGCCATAGGGTTGAAAACGGTCTAAAAAGCTTTGATGACTTTTCCAGTGCATTGGCTCTGAACAATTGATCACGGCGCGAAGGCTAGCCAAGTCGACGCCTTCTATATCACGCGAGCGAATCTTTTGAGCGCAGAAGTTATAAGCGAAGTTTGGCAGCCAGCACAGGGTTCCGCGATATTTCGAAATCGCTCGTAACAGCTTATACGGAGCCCGCACCCAATCGAAGGGCGACATCAGGACTAAATGTACCTGGGAAACGATGGGTAGGATGAACCCGGCTATCAGTCCCATGTCATGGTACAAGGGCAGCCAACTGACGATCACATCCGATTCATTCAAGCGAAGGGCTGGAGTATAACTTTCAAGTTGGTTAAAAACTGCCTGGTGGGTGAGGGCGACGCCTTTCTGTAATCCCGTAGTTCCAGAAGAATGTTGGAGAAGGATGAGCTCATCCGCCTGCCGGTTCAAGCCGTGGAAAATTGTCTGGTCGGGCATCTGATCTAGCTGTATTTGTTCGGTCTGGAGGATCGCTTTGATCGAACTGGTAGACCGCGCTGCATCTTGCACTTCAGCCAGAAAATCTGCATACGTGATCACGGCTCCTGGTTGAGTGATCTCGAAAAGGGTATTTAATCCCTGGCGGTAATGGTCAGGAAGCAGTTTTTCAGTAAGAAATGGCATGATTGAGGGGACCGCGCCGTAAAGAATTGATCCCCAAAAAGCTGAAACAAGCTCCAGACCGTGCTGCAGAATCAGGATAACCACACTACCTGGTTCGATCCCCGCCTGTTCTAGAACATGGGCATAGGTAGCTGCATGGCGCGCCAACGTTCGCCGAGTCACGGCAAGATCCGGAGCGTTGCCGGACAGGATCGTCAGGGCAATTCGCTCAGGTCTTTCAAGCGAGTTCTTGCCAAAACTTTTGGGCAATATTGTTGATTCCGGGCACGAGGATTTTTAACGAGATTGGCGCTGTTGGATCAGCTCGACCAATTGTCCGAAAGTGTCAAAAGTTTCGACATTGAGCTCGGTGTCATCGATCCGAACTTGAAATGTGTCTTCGACATACATGGCAAGGTCGACAAGACTTAAAGAATTGATCAATCCACTCGAAATAAGTGGATCAGTGGATTGGAGAACTCGCCTGGGTTGTTTCAAGATTGTGGTGGTGATATAGCTGGCTAATAGCTGAACAATATCTTCATTCATATAGAAAACCTCTGAATAGCAAGTTTAGAAATAGTGCATTCATCAACTTGGTGTCGGTTATTGGGTTGTTCCAGGACCAGAGACCACTTGCCAGAGCGCATCCAGAATTTGTAGCGCGTTCAGATTACGCACCGGCCAACCCCGGGTCATGCTCAGAGGATCATTGAATCGATTTGCACCCCAGGTTATGTGGACTTTATCATCCTGAAGGCCCTGGTCGGGTAAATCTTGGACTGCACGCCAGTAGTTCCATAACGGAAGTTCATATTCCATAGCCAGGCGAGCAATGGTGGCATTAATTCGGCCATCTCCTTCCAGATCATCCGCTTTGGTAGATAATATTGGGATTATTCCTTGGGCGAGGGATGTTTCGATAATTTTTCGCATTTGCGGCTCAAACTCATCCGGATGATAGACGTCGTTTGAGCCGAGCATAATAAAGGAAAAGGCTGGCTTATGGAGGCGATATTCACAAGCCAGGGGCGATTCATTCGCCAGGCACTGCTTGGGGTCCGACCAAAGCGGGGAAAAGATGGAGGACGCATTGAACCCTGACTTGGCAGCCAGGCTGGTGCGCCCGTAGGATCCCTGGAAAACCTGGATCACCGTGGATAGATTTTCATAATCGCCCAGTTGGTAAAAGCGTGGACCACGGTCAAAATCCCCTAAGAACCATGCGGGGGTGCTGCCGCAATCGCCAATTTTCGAAAACGCTTGCGGATTGCTGCCGAGCTCGATACCGCGTTGATAGATATTACGAATATTCGGGTTGATTTCGGGGATGACCGGGAGATCTTTCCAAAAATTAAGACTCAAGGTAGGCTCAATGAGTTCAGTCGCCTGTATTGCAGGCTGAGTTGACTCAGCGAGTGAGGCCTTCGTGGGGTTGGGTGTTTCGGTGAGAGCCGCTTGGATTGTTGCAGGTATTTTCTGTGCAGGTTTTGAAGGGGTTTGTAATTGTAAAGTGGGCTGAATTCCAGAACGCTCCGAGGTGACAACCAGAGAAGTCGCCTGGATGATCTGAGTGCTGAGATTTTCACCGTTGGTTTTAGATGGCGAACAGCCTGTCAGGATGATCGATAAGATAATAAGGAATTTTACGACTTTCATAAGAAAATCTGATTATATCTCAAGCGGCGTTCTAATTAGCGAGTTCTTGAATAGCCTGTAAAAGGCGCATGGCGAATTGAGC
Organism: uncultured Chloroflexia bacterium; assembly: GCA_963770655.1. Taxonomy (GTDB): domain Bacteria; phylum Chloroflexota; class Anaerolineae; order Anaerolineales; family UBA4823; genus CAZAGA01. The sequence continues at coordinate 580,405 of CAVYQO010000011.1, forward strand.
AGTGCCTTTGGGGCTCATATGAACTGCACTGTTTGTAAATTCCTCAGCCGGGATCGCATCCCAAAAATCGAGGTACTTCCAACCAGTCTCCTGGCTGATCCGAGAAAGGATTTGGCGATAACTGTCATAAGCCCAGTGTGGGTAGTAAAAGTTATAACGAATGTCGCTGTTTTCACCATGGCTGATGAAAATCGGTTCATTCACGATTAAGATGGGAATATCGCCGGCCATTTCATAGGCAGCAGATAGCACATCGAGTGCGAGATCATTTGGTTTGATCTGATCTGGTGTCAGGTTGTGAAAACTTTGGTCAGCAGCAAGGTCTTCTTGGCGGGGAACATAATTTTCCGGGATATCCTGGTCAATGCTGGTTGCGGCCCAGAGGAAACCAAATAATTGGAGCCGAAACAGGTCGGCCAGGTTCCGGCGGGCAGCGATAATTGTTCGATTCAGGAAATTTGGCTCCACCCAACGTACGTCATCTTCCTCTATGTTCAAATTAAATCTCTGGATCAATTCTTTCACGGCGGTGGGGTTATTCTGAATCAATTCTGGAAATAATTGTTTATCCAGTGGAAAGGATTCCAAGGTGACCGGCCAGACAATCAGATCAGGTTGGTAGCGCAGGGCGTAAGATAATATGAGAAGATCCTTTGTCAAGGACATCACCGGATAGCCAAGATTATAGGCCCTTATTACCCGGCTGTCTTTAAGCTGCGCATGCTGAGCATTGATGACAGAGGCAAGGGTCTGGTCGGCCTTTAGCAGGTATCCCCAGGTGGACGAGTCGCCGATAAATATGACCCGAAATTCATCCGCAGGTTTTGGCTTACCATCCAAGGTGTGTGAAGCAAACATTGCTTCGAGGTTATAAAGGCTTAGATTGTAGGCTCGTTGTGGGTTTTCGCCATAAGGAAGGCGCAGCCGGCCAGGAAAGATAGTGTTATATAGCGAGACTTTACCCAAGGTTGGAAGGGGATAAGCCAGTGCAAAGAGCAGGTTAATCAATAAGAATAAAGCAGCGGCTTTCAGGCAGACATTGCGTACGAAAGTCCAATTCGATTTTTTCACTTCATTGGAATCGGGGTAGGTCATTGAGGTCTAAATCCAAATAATCTCTGAAAAACATCCACAGAAAGGTTAATCGTTGGCATAGCGAACCAAACCCATCCCAAGGCCACAAAATTAAAGGTTAAAAGCCAACTGCTAACCGAGATCGCTCGGCGAAGCCTCGGGTGTAAATCCAATTTGCCAGCGTACGGGCGGAGGCTGTCGTTCCAACGGTTATGAATAAATAGGGCGAATCCGTGCCAGGCGCCCCAAACGGCAAAATTCCAGGTTATTCCATGCCATAAGCCAATCAATAGCATTGTAGTGAATTGAGCGATAAAAAGGATTAAACCGGTTGGTAGCTTTTCAGGCCTGGACCTCAGAGCGCGGGTCAGCGGGTTAAAATAATAAGCCCTGAACCATTGAGCCAGGGTGATATGCCAGCTATTCCAAAAAGTGGTAATGTTCTGCTTCTGATAAGGGCGGTCGAAATTTTCAGGCAGCTTAATCCCCACATACAGCCCCATTCCAATCGCGATATCCGTATAACCCGAAAAATCGAAATAGATCCGCAATGCAAATGCATAAAGAAGCAGCCACAGCCAGATTGTACTGTTCACCTGGGAAGCGTTTTGGCTATTGAGTGCGATCAAAGCCAGGCTATCCGCCACGACAAATTTTTTGAAGATCCCCCAAAGAATGCGCTTAGAACCCTGAATTCGATTTTCACCTGAAAGCCCATTCGTATTTCGCAACTCCCCAATAAAATGCTGTGACCTGTCGATCGGCCCGGCGGGGAGGGTAGGGAAAAAGAGCGCATAGGTGAACAGTTCGTCCAGGCGGTAACCGGGCAGCTTGCCGGCGCGATAATCGAACAGGACATGCAGGAGGCGGAAGGCCAGAAAGGAAAAACCGAACCAAATTACATCTCCTGAACTGGATAAATCGACAGGCTGACCGGTCAGATTGCGCAGCCAGGTACTGGTCGCTTGCGCAGCGGCAGGACTCTTAAGAATAATGAACAAACCAAGCAGAACCAGGATTGCAACCGTGGAGAAAAATTTTCTAAACCGCGGGAATAGAAAGGGCAGCAGTGCGAGGACGCTGCCAATGACCAGGAAAACAAGCACCCGGGTAAAAATTGGAGGTCGGCCAGGGGTCAGGCAGCAAGGGCCTAAGTAACGATTAAGGGCAATGAGCAGCACCACCCCAGGGATTAGAACTGCAGCGGCTATTAGATAGCTGCGTTTGCTTATCTCTACTTTTTCGTTCTTTTGGGTTATTGCCCATACCAGGACAACCAAAATGAGCGAGGCCGTTGGCAGCCAAAAATCCAGGTTGCGGATTGGTAGGGCTGGTTGAAGCCAAAAAAGAGCCAGGATGCTGAAACAGAGCAATGGCCATACCCGCCAACGTGGTGGTACCAGCCAACCGATCAGCAGGGCGGCAAGGCCAAAAACTAGAACCGATAATAGCGCCAACTAGAAACCCTGATAGATCCACTGCGGCGCCTGGTCGGCGCTGGCAATTACAATCGCAATCAAAACCAGGCAAAGTAGGATCGCAAACAGATTTTCACGGGAGAGGATACGCTTGAACATTGAGAAGCCTGTAAATTGGTGTCGGCTTGAGTGCTAAAAAGGGGGAACTAATGATAACCGCACATTCGCCATTCGCCACCTTCCTCGATTGCCTGGTATGTGCGCTCGCTCAGATTGATTTCCAGGATTTCATTCCCATAGTTGGCGACGATTTTCCCATCGCATGAAATGAGGCTGAAATCACCAGCTTGGTCCTTTTCTGTACACGCCAAATTTTCCAGGGTAATTTCAACAGCGTCAAATGTGCGCAGCTCCAGGCGGGCATTTTCTTCCCAGCTGGCGCAGGCAGCATTAACGAGGCGTACAGAATCTTTTTCGACCAGCGCTTTCAAATAATTTTCAATACCTGAGACAGGACCAACGCTTTTTTGGCTAGAACAGCCAGCAAGAAAAAACACAGCCAGGCTCAAAACAAAAATGAAAAAAGTCGCAAAATAACGATTGGTCGTATTCTTCATCACAAAAATCCTGATATTTGGATCGATTTTGGTTACGCGGCGGTAATTGTACCAAGAAACAGACAAATGCTATAATCATCCATGATGGCAGATCAACGCGAAGCATACTTGCCCGAGAGTAACCGGAACAAAAAGCTGTGGAAGGTCACCCTGCTTCTGCTCTTATTCAGTTTGGCCTTTTTTGCCTTTTCCAGTTCCCTTGCAAATATTGATCTGTGGATTCATCTGCGCGCCGGTTTGGATAACCTGAGCAGTCGGGGAATCGCTAGGATCGACGTTTATTCTTATCTGACTGGCGGCCAAACATGGATTAACCATGAGTGGTTGGCGCAGATCTTTTTTGGATTAGCATGGACGCTTGGGAACGTCACCGGATTGGTGATCTTAAAGCTCTTCTTAGGATTGCTCACAATCGGGATTCTGTGGGGGAATTTTTCCCTACAAAGGGTGGATCCGCTCGCCGGCGTAATGGTGATCTTTATCGGAATTGTTCTGCTAGCCTCCGATTTTTCGACGATTTATCCCCAAATATTTTCCCTGCCAGCGCTTGCCGCCTTGTTCTTTATCCTATTGCGGGCTGAGGAGGGCGAGACGAAGTGGCTTTGGGCTGCCCCAGGCATCTTTTTAGTATGGGTAAACCTGCATGGGGGGTTCCAGATTGGCCTGCTCTTCTTTATCTTGTGGGTCTTAATGTATTTGTGGAGCAGCGGTATCGATTGGCAAAAAGTACTGCTGCCGGCCGGGGCGAGCATCCTGGTAACCCTGATAAATCCTTATGGAATCCAGCTTTATTATTATTTGTTTCGTTCATTGAGCGACGCCAGGCTTGAAGTTTGGGTCTGGTCTCCATTAGCCCTGGTAAGTCCTTTTGGATTTATTTATCTTTTCATTCTGGCAAGCTCGGTTACAGGTTTCATTTACAGCCGCCGGCATCGGTCGGTCACGATGATCATCCTTTTCAGTATTGCGGCCATGCTGCCGCTTCTTGCGAAGAGGAATCTTTCATTATTTGCGGTAGCAGCGGTGATGCTGGCCGGCGAGCATATCGCTGATTTGGTGATGCGTGCAGGGTGGATGCGCAAGCAGGCTCAAGGAGTCCCCATCTGGGCCAGCGGGGTTGTGCTGGCAGCGTCCCTGGGAATATTTATGGTTGCCGCACCGAATTTGAGGTACATCTCAATCAATACCACGCCTCCCTATCCGGTGCAGGCAGTGAAGCTAATCAAGAATAGCCAGATTAAAGCCAATATGGCGGTCGAATATAATTGGGGGGGATATGTCCTCTGGCATCTCGGCCCTGATATCAAAGTTTCTGTCGATGGCCGGCGTGAAACGGTTTATTCGCCCACAGCCTATTCAAAAGCAATGTATTTTTTGTTAGGTTTAGATCGCTGGGATGCGTTGTTAACCGACGATCAGACGAATCTCGTTTTAATCAATGATCACTCGCCAGTTTACAACCTGATGAAATACCAGTCAGGGTGGACATTGGTATATGAAGACCAGGCCGGCGCGCTATATGTCCGCGCGGGAAGTGAGATTGAAGCGCCGCTTCTCAGGGCAGCGCAAGCATTTTCACCAACTCCCGAACCGGGAACTTTCCCCTAGATTGGCCTATCCCTGAACGGCTCATAGCTTTGTCCCCGTATAACCAATTCCCTCGATAAATCCTTTTTGAAACAAGAAAAAAATCACGATTACCGGTAAGGTAATTACCAACGATGTGGCCATGATATAAGCCCAATTCACAGTGTAACTGCCGCGAAAGAAACTCAATCCTAGTTGGAGAGTGTACTTGGATTGGTCGTGGAGGAAGATCAGGGGAGCCAGGAAATCATTCCAGGCTGCTTGAAACGAAAAAATAGCCACAGTTGCCAGGGCGGGGGTAGAAATCGGCAATACCACATAACGTAGGACCTGAAGGAAATTTGCTCCATCCATATGCGCAGCGTCTTCCAACTCAGCAGGCACCTGTTTAAATGACTGGCGGAGTAAAAAGATATAAAATGCATTTCCGAAGAATGTTGGCACGATTAATGGTAAGAAGCTATTTACCCAACCTATATGGGAGAAGATGATGTAAAGCGGAACCATCGTCACTGGGTAGGGGAGCATCAGAGTGGAGAGGAGCAAAATGAACAAAAAATCTTTACCAGGCGCTTCCAAGCGCGCAAAGCCGTAAGCCACAACCGAACAAGAGATCAGATGACCGATGACGGTTCCGATGGCAATGATCAAGGTATTGATCGCAAAACGACCAAACGGCAATAAAGTCAAGGCCTCTTTATAATTTTCCCAACGGGGTGGATTTGGCCACCAGACAGGGGGAACAGCAAAGATCTGATATACGGGTTTCAGGGATGAAGAGATCATCCAAAAGATCGGGGCTAAAAAGACGATCGAGACAAGGACCAGAATGACATAGCGCCGCCACTTTCTCCAACCTTTCAATTGTAATATTTCAGGTTCATACCCCGCAGCCCGGTTCATTTGTTCCCTTCCCCAAGGTAGAACACCCAAAAAGTTTGGCTCCTGAAAAGCACCAGGGTCAGGATCATAATAATCAGGAAAAGAACCCAAGCCAGGGCAGCAGCATAGCCCATATTAAAGAATTGAAAAGCCTGACGATAGATATACAACACCAGGAATAGAGTGGAATCTAAAGGTCCACCATCTGTAGCAACAAAGGCACTGGTGAAGGTTTGAAAGGTCATAATGACACTTAAGACCAGGTTGAAGAAAATGGTTGGGGTCAACAAGGGGATGGTTAGCCGCCAGAATTGTTTCCAGGCGTTTGCGCCATCGATGGCAGCGGCTTCATATAAATCTCCTGGGATACTGAGTAAGCCTCCCAAGAAAATAACCATTGAACGTCCCCAACCCCAAAAGCTCATCAAAATCAGGGAGAATAAAGCAAGATTAGGATCTTGCAGCCAGCGCGGTCCATCGATCCCGAACGCTGCCAGGACGATATTAACCAGGCCAGCGCGGGGGTTGAGCATCCACATCCATACAACGACAAAAGCTACCCCAGAGAAAACGGTTGGCAGGTAAAAAATGGTTCGGAAAATGCTGATACCGCGCAAGCGTGCGCGGACCAACATTGCCAGGAATAATCCGCCGACCAGATCGAGCGGTACGTAGAAGAGGGTGTAAACCGCAGTTACTTTGAGCGCTTGAGCAAAGCGTTGGTCGTCGAGCATCTGTATATAATTTGAAGCGCCGACCCAAACCGGTGAGGAGAGCAGGTCCCAATCCGTGAAACTGGCAAACAAAGACAGCAGCATTGGAGCTAGAGTAAGGATGAAAAAACCAATCAGCCAAGGAGAAATACTGAGATAGAACGCCAGGAAATCCCGACGTTTTCGTGGATTAGACGTCATCATTAAGGAATTGCAGTGGGCGGCGCACAACCGCCCACTGCTCATCAATCCGCTTTATTTATTGAGTTTATCAAGGGCATCTTGCGCTTCCTGGGCCGCCTGCTTCACCACCGCGGCAACATCTGCTCCTGGTTGAAGGAGAACCGTCTCAAGTACTTTGCGCAGTGCCGGGTCGGCGGTTTCATTCCAATAAGGAGTAAAGGTATATGCGCGTGGGACCAGGTGGTTCAGCTCACCAATCCAAACTCCCTCAATCGGATCAGCTGTTTGACCAGATGAAACAGCTACCGACGTAACCGCAGGTAATGCCCAGTCTTTCCAGATTTGAGCGCCAGGTTCGCCGGTGTAATATGTCAAGAATTTGCAAACAACATCGGGCGTTTCAGAAGTGCTGGCAATCCCAAAGCCACCCCAAAACAAGACATTCGCGCGCTTTGCATCTTGGGGTGGGGCGACTACGCCAAGGTCGATGTTTGGATTGCTTTTTAGCCCACTCTGCGGCCAGCGGCCAAACAAACGCATCGCCGCAGTGCCGTTGTCGAACTCGCTGTTTCCGCCGCCAAATTGATTTAAATCTGCTGGCGGTGGGGCGACTTTATACTTATTGTACAAATCTGCATAAAACTGAACGGCTCGGATGACTTCAGGAGAATCCATATAACCGATAAATTTCTTGCCATCATCGCTGATCAATTTACCGCCCGCTGCTCCAATCCAATATTCGAATCCTGTAGTCCAGGTAGCGGGAAGCTGTATCCCCCATACTTCAGGGACGCCATCTGCGTTTTCGTCCTTCGTCAGTTTTTGGGCAGTCGCTAACAATTCATCCCAGGTCCAGCCTTCCTTGGGATAAGGCAGCCCTGCGGCATCGAACAATTTTTTATTGTAATAAACGCCAAGGGGCGAGTAATCTTTAGGCAGCAGGTATTGCTTACCATTTATTTTCCCGGGATCGAGTAGTCCAGGCAAGTATATAGAAGCGTCAAAGTTATTTTGTTTGATGCATTCATCCAGGGGAATAAATGCACCTTTTTCGACAAAGGATGGAACCGCGTCATCGCCGATCTGCATAATATCTGGGGCGGCTTTCGCGGCGAGTTGGGTGAGCAGGCGAGCGTAATAGTCACGCCCGGATACGGCCTCGAGCTGAACCAGGATGTTTGGGTTTTTATCCTCAAAATTCTGAATGATCTGCTGATGTGGGGTCAAACCATCACCGCCGTCACCGGTTCCGGTGCGAATGACAGTAATCGTCTCATTACCAGGGGTTTTGGCGGGGGTCGCGGCTGCATTGGACTGGCAGGCGCCTAGAATTAGACTTGCAATAGTTAATAGAACGATCAGACGGAGCATAGGTTTCATCTTTTTCCTCCTCAAACGAAAAATATACATATGATTTGGCTCTGGACTAAAATAGTTCAGTTAGGTTTAATTATAAAGCTAAAAATAAGGACAGTTTATTGATTTGTTTGTGACATTTATCAATTGCCAAGCATCCCTTATTTAAAGATAATATTAGAAAATGCTTTTACTCGAACGATGCCGGGCGTTTCTTGCAAGGTGAAATACAAAAGAATAATTCTTAAAGATCGCTGGCGATGACCACACAAAGATGGAAAAAGGAGAGAACAATGACTGCACTGATAATTGACGGAAAACAACTCGCCCAACAGGTACGTCAAGAAGCTGCCGTCCAGGTTGCCGAGATGACAGCAGCGGGACTTCCGCGCCCAGGCCTGGCTACAGTTCTGGTTGGTGAGAATCCAGCCTCAAAAGTCTACGTCAGCTCAAAACAAAAAGCTTGTGCTGAAATCGGGATGGAATCGTTCGGTTACAATCTGCCTTCGACAGCCACACAAACCGAAGTTGAGCAACTGGTCGCCTCGCTAAATGCCGATCCACGTGTAAATGGGATCCTCGTTCAGCTCCCCTTGCCGAGCGGGTTGGATGAGGAAGATGTGTTAAAAACCATCAGTTTGGAGAAAGATGTCGATGGTTTTCATCCGATCAATATAGGCCGCTTAGCGCAGAAGGGGCGCGATCCGCTTTTTGTACCGTGCACACCTGCCGGCTGTATCCTGATGCTGGATAAATTAGGGGTAAAGTTAGATGGCGCGAACGCGGTTGTGCTTGGTCGCTCCAATATTGTTGGTATGCCTGTCGCCCTGCTTTTGGTGCGGCGCAATGCGACCGTGACGATATGCCATTCACGCACAAAGAACCTGGCAGATGTTGTGCGTAGTGCGGATGTTCTGATCGCCGCGGTTGGACGACCAGAAATGGTGCGTGGGGACTGGATAAAGCCTGGTGCAGTGGTCATCGATGTCGGAATTAACCGGATTGAGGATCCTGAACACCCCAAGGGTTCACGCCTGGTCGGCGATGTCAAATTTGAAGAAGCCAAGGAAGTTGCCGGGGCAATTACGCCTGTTCCGGGCGGGGTTGGTCCGATGACGATAGCACTATTGATGAAGAACACAGTCCGCGCAGCCAAGTTGGCTCAAGGACTTCCTGTCGAGAGTATTTTTTAATAAAACTTTCATTGAGATTTGGGGAGTTTTTGACCGCTGCGGCGGTCAAAGGCTCCCATTTTTTTCTTTCTTAGTGTATAATCACTTTTCGTCTGTACCCTGATATTATCAAAATAGGATTTAAGTGATGACAAAACGTACTTACCAACCAAAAATACGGCGCCGCGTACGTGTGCATGGTTTCCGGGCGCGAATGGCCACTGCCGATGGTCGCAGAGTTCTAAAGAGCCGCCGGGCAAAAGGCCGCATCCGATTGACGGTGACGAAAAACAACCATGTCAAAAAGGTAAATTGGAACGCTTGAGCATAAAAATTGAACCGTTTCAGTGAAACCCAGGTTCCGCCTGACCAGTTCAAACGACTTCAAGCGGGTGCGGCGGTTTGGAAAGTCCTATGCCCACCCGCTTGTGGTGCTTGTAGCCCTGCCCAACGAGTTGGCAGTTACCCGATTTGGCGTCGCTGCTGGCCGCTCGTTGGGGGGCGCGGTCAAACGCAACCGGGCCAAACGGCGTTTACGCGCAGCAATCCAACCACTGCTAGACAAAACGATAACCGGATGGGACGTAATCTTAATTGCGCGCCGGCCCTTGCTTGAGGCTCCTTTCCAGGATATTTGTTCGGCGCTGGAAACCTTACTTAGGTAAAGCCAATTTACTGTAAACAAAACGATGTCTTCTCGCAGCCATGCTCACCATATTCCGGCTGATTACCAGCCTCCTGCAGAACCACGTCTGCGAGACTTGCCGCTGACCCTGTGGAATATTCCACGATGGCTTCTATTGGGGTTGATCCGGTTATATCAAGCTACTTTCTCGCGCACGCTTCCTGCAGATACCTGTCGCTTCTATCCGACTTGTTCTCGCTATGGTTATATGGCCATCTACAAGTATGGAGTTTTGAAAGGCGGTGCAATGGCTGCCTGGCGAATTGTCCGTTGTAATCCGTTTAATTCTGGGGGTTTTGACCCCGTGCCTTGACTAAAAAAAATATGAAAAATCGGCGACTCTATTTATTAATTCTTGTAATTCTCATTCTCAGCAGCCTGCTCAGCTCTTGTATGGGAGCCGGCGCTGCTGCAACAACCTATAATTGGCCAGGTTTAACAATTGAACCTGCCGGCGGGATTGCGTACCTGGCGAATGGACAATTCGTCCACGCACTTAACCTCAAAGATATTCGCGAACAGACCGATGAAAAGACAGGTTTGGTGATTTCGAGTTCGCCTGCCGAACTATGGAAATTCCCACTCGAAGCCACAAAAAATGTCGCTTTTACAGCCCCTCCGGCGTTAACCACGGATGGGCAGCTTGTCATCGGCGGATACAATCATTGGTTATACAGCCTGGATCCGGCGACCGGGGCGCAAAAATGGGTCAACCAGGATGCTACAAACCGCTACTATGCCGAATCAGCCTTGCTTGATGGAAAGATTTATGCCCCGAACATCGACAATAATTTATATACCGTGGATAGCAGCGGGCTGCTTCAGTGGAAATTTGCCACCCAAGATGCTTTATGGAGCAAACCTGCAGATGATGGTAAAACGCTCTTCCTAGGTGGGATGGATCATATTTTATATGCTTTAGATCCTCAAAGCGGTAAGGCGCTTTGGCAAACCGAAAGCCTGGGTGGGGCATTGGTTGGTAATCCGGTATTAGATCAAAACGGCGTTTTGTTTATTGGCACGCTTGGAAGTGCGATGATTGCCATTGATACCAAAGCGAACGGGAAGATCCTGTGGGAGCTTCCCGTAGCCGGATGGGTATATTCCAGCCCTGCTCTGCACAACGGCAGATTGTACTTTGGTGATACGAATGGCTTCTTCTACGTTGTAAATGCGGCCACTGGCAAAATTGTTTGGCAAATCCAACCGGACACTAGTAAAGACCGGGCGATCAATGGAACGCCCTTGATTTTAGGGGACACAGTGTACTTTGGGATTAAGGCTGGGAAGGTGTTTGCCTTTGACGCCACAAAGGATGCACCAGATCCAACATGGGATCAACCGGTGGAATTGAAGGGCAAGATTTACGCTCCGATCCAGGCTTATAACGATACGGTTGTCGTTACCCTGACCGGTACCGGGGCTAATTTGGTTGGCCTGGATCAAACCGGAAAACAACTCTGGATTTATCCACCAGCGAAAAAATAGAGACGAGATAAATTTAATGAACCAAAAGTTTCAGAACTCCACGAATGGGAACAAATAAGCGATGTGGGATACCCTGATTATCAACCCAATGGTCAATATCCTGCTGATCATCTACATGCTGGTCGGCAACTTTGGGATTGCCATTATCCTGTTCACGATCTTGATCCGCTTGATCACTCACCCTTTATCTGTGCAGCAGATAAAAAGTGGGCAAAAGATGCAGGAAATGCAGCGATCAAAAGAATACCAAGATCTGCAAAAAACTTACAAGGACGATAAGACTAAGCTGCAGCAAGCGCAGATGAAACTCTATCAGGAAAAAGGGATTAACCCAATGGGTTCGTGTCTCCCAACCTTGATCCAGTTTCCAATTATCATCGGTCTCTATCAAGCGATTATCCGGGTGCTTGGCGGATCGCCAATTCAACTTTCCGATCTTTACAACCATGTTTATCCGTTCGTACCGATAGCAAAATTGGTACCGATTAACAATCAGTTTCTATGGATGGATTTGAGCCAGCCGGAGCGCGTTTACATTTTCGGCATTGGAATACCTCTTTTAGCGATTATCGTCGTTGCAACCACCTGGTTACAATCCAGGTTGATGACCCCGGCGGGACAACCCGGCGAGCAAGGGGCCCAGATGACCCAGGCGATGAACCTTTATATGCCACTATTAATGGGCTACTTGGCGCTTACCTTCGCGGCTGGTTTGTCGCTCTATTTTGTTACGAGCAACTTAGTGACGATTGGGCAATATGCTGTGATGGGAAAAGTCGATTGGAGTAATGTCCTTCCCAAAGCATTAAAGGGCCGATCTGTGGCCGCAAATGGGAAAAAGACAAAAGAACTTCCAAAGCCTGAGCCAGTCAAGAAGAACGAAAAACAGAAGTCCCCTAAAGGTCGTTCTGCTAAATAACTATGTAAGGTAGAGGCGGGTATGAGTCAACAACAAACAAACCTCGAGGTAATCGCCCCGACCGTCGAAGAAGCAGTAGAGAAGGGGTTGGCTGAACTCAGCCTGACAAACGATGAGGTCGAAATCGAGATCTTGGACCCGGGCAGTCGTGGGCTATTTGGCTTGGGGTCACGGCAAGCGCGCATTCGCTTGACCTTGCGCGGCACGCAAATGAAATCTGAAAAGATCAACCCAGAACCGGATCGTAATGAACTGTTGGCAGATGAAGAAGATGAAGCAGAATCAACCCAAAGCGACCTGATAACTCAGCCAGGCTCGGAATTTGAGGAAGATACTGCCGAGTTTGGGGATGAGGACGAAGAACAAGATCCTACCCTGCAAGTTTGCGCGAATGTGGTGCGAGATTTACTTACGAAGATGAAGGTTCGAGCACAGGTAAGCGTCCATTACGCGAAACCTGAAGATGAACGCAGCAAGCAAGTGGTGTGGGTTGATGTTATCGGAAGCGATCTGAGTATATTGATCGGGCCAAAGGCCGAAACATTGAACGCGCTGCAGTACATTGCCGGTCTCATTGCGAGCAAGGAACTTGGTCACACCGTCTCGTTGGTGGTGGATGTTGAAGGATTTCGCGCCCGGCGAACTCAGCAATTGCGCCAGCTTGCCCGGCGGATGGCAGACCAGGCAGTGAAAACCGGGCGGCGCCAGGTATTGGAACCTATGCCAGCCAACGAGCGCCGGATCGTTCACATCGAACTGCGCAGTAATCCATTGGTTACCACTGAAAGCATCGGGGACGAGCCGCGCCGAAAAGTGACGATCAATCCAAAATAGTCCTTGACCGCGGTAGGTTGAGATGGTAAAATCCGCTCGCTAAATTAATAACGCCCCCATCGTCTAGGGGACCAGGACGCAGCCCTTTCAAGGCTAAAACCAGGGTTCGAATCCCTGTGGGGGCACTTGTTTTTGAAAAGAAACTGCCATATGGCAGTTTCTTTTTTGTTTAACCAATTGCCCAAAATATTAATTTATAAAGATACAAATCCAATTTATAATAATCATAATTTGTATTTGAAAGGGAGATTAGATTATGTTTATTGGGCGCGAGGCTGAGTTGGCTCATCTCGAAACACTCTATACTTCAGGGCGTGCGGAGCTGTTTATTCTGTACGGGCGCAGGCGGGTTGGCAAAACAGAACTGCTGCGTGCATTTTGTGTTGGGAAAGCTCATATATTCTTTATTGCCACACTCAGCTCTGATCACGACCAGTTGGCAGCGTTCTCTCAGGATGTTTACCGTTTCACCCATGCAGAGGTACCGCAGGGTTTTAGCTACCCATCTTGGGAAGCCGTGTTTCGAGCTTTGGGAGAACTGCCTGGTCGACCGGTGGTTGTTTTAGATGAGTTCACTTATCTGATCGGGGGCAGCAAAGCCATTCCATCGATCTTGCAAAAAGTTTGGGATGAGCGGCTTAAAAACTCAAATGTTTTCTTGATATTGTGTGGCTCTTATATTGGAATGATGGAAACCGATGTGATTGGATACAAAGCGCCGTTGTATGGGCGGCGCACAGGCAGTAACTTGCTCAATCCGCTGGAGGTTACAGCAGTTACGCAGTTCTTTCCCCATTATTCACCAATTCAGCAAATCGAAGCCTGGGCGGTTCTGGGCGGCATGCCCTATTATTTATCGGCCTTTTCCGATCAGATGGATATTTTTACCAATATCCGTGAGCAAGTTTTGGATACAAAGGGATTGCTTTATGCAGAACCACGCCTCTTGCTCCTAGAAGAATTACGCGAACCGCGTAATTATTTCTCCATTCTGCGTGCGATTGCTCAGGGGAGTACTCGCCTGAATGAAATTGCTCAAAAGGCAGGGGTCGGTGACAGTTCCATCACTGCCCGCTATCTGGATATTCTTCAACAAATGCGATTGGTTCACCGCAGCGTTCCAGCAACCGAAAGCCAGCCGGAAAAAAGCAAAAAGGGGATGTATCATATTTCTGATTTTTTCCTGCGCTTTTGGTTTCGTTATGTTCACCCTTACCAAAATGCTCTTGATTTGGGGATGGCAGATGGTATCCTGGCGCACCGGGTACGCCCAACTTTCGAGCAGTATGTTAGTTATGCATTTGAGCATGCCTCCAGGGCTTATATAACCCGTCTTGCCCGAAAAGGAAGGCTTTCTTTTCTTCCCGAACGAGTGGGAAGTTGGTGGGATCAAAACACGGAAATCGATGTTCTGGCGATCAGCGATAGTGAACAGACGTTGTTGGTGGGAGAATGCAAGTGGTCGGCTAATCCGGTTGGGATTGATATTCTACAAGACCTCAAGCATAAAGCACAATTCTTGCAGGCGAAGAAATCTTGGGATAATATTGCTTATTTCCTGTTTGCCAAATCGGGTTTTACGTCGGCTTTGCAGCAGCGAGCCGCTACTGAGAAAAATATCCATCTGATCTCTGTTGAAGAGATTTTGATTTGAGACTGTTGGGATCATTTTTTCCGAGGATTGGCTTTTATGACATCAGATCTGATATCCAGCCTCCAAACATATTTCGGTTTCAGCAACTTTCGCCCTGGACAAGGGGAATCTATCCGGAATTTGCTGGATAACCAGCATACTTTGGTTGTAATGCCTACTGGCTCGGGAAAATCATTGATTTTTCAACTGGCAGCGATGCAGCTACCGGGCGTCACATTGGTTATTTCACCTTTGATTGCTCTAATGAAAGATCAGGTTGACAGCCTGGATCGCCGCGGTATCTCCGCAACTTTCATCAATAGTATTCTATCAAGTAGCGAACAAAACCAACGGTTGAAAGATCTAGCATCAGGCAATTATCGGATTGTTTATGTTGCGCCAGAACGTTTGCGTAATGCGCAGTTTGTAAAAGCTCTGAAATACCAAAAGATCAGCCTTTTGGCGGTGGATGAAGCTCACTGTATTTCAGAATGGGGACATGATTTTCGCCCTGATTATTTGCATATCGCCCAGTTTCGTGCAGCTTTTGGGAATCCCTTAACCGCTGCGCTGACAGCCACCGCGACGCCCAAAGTTCAAGATGACATTGCTCGATCGTTGGGCATCTCTCAGATCCAGCGAGTAGTGACCGGCTTTAACCGCCCAAATCTGTCTCTGGAAGTACGATATGTACAGAATCAGATCACTCGGCTAAAGGTTTTGCACGAGTTGTTGGCGGAAATGAAAGATGGCGCAGCAATTATCTATACCGGAACGCGCCGAGATGCTGAAGAAGTGGGTGAATTTATCCGTGCTGTAGCGGGAATTCGTGCTCAGCACTATCATGCGGGGTTGCCGTCCGAAGAACGTACCCGCATCCAGGATGAATTTATGGCTGGCGATCTGTCTATTGTTGCCGCCACGAATGCCTTTGGTATGGGCATTGACCGCCCAGATGTACGTCAGGTGATCCATTACTCGTTGCCTGGTTCGTTGGAGGCATATTATCAAGAGGCCGGGCGCGCTGGGCGAGACGAGCTGCCTGCCAGGGCTATATTGTTGTATGCGCCAGAAGACCGAGCTTTGCAAGAATGGTTTATCGAAAACAGTGCCATTACAGTAAAAGATTTGCAATTACTTTTCAAGTGTTTACAGCCTATCAGCGCTAAACAGCAAGCTATTACCCTGGATGATCTTTCTCGTTCGACTGGTTTGCAAGAAGTAAAAGTGCGAGTAGGATTGTCTGAGCTAGAGCGCGCGGGTATATTGGAACATTTGGGCGATGAAGGAATGCGGATGTTAATAAAACTGCATGCCTGGAAGAATTTAGAAATCCAGGCGGTTACAAAAAGGCTCGAACAGCATCAAGCGTATCGCAAATCCCAATTGGAACGTATGATCGTTTATGCTGAGAGCAATACCTGTCGCCGTGTTATCATTCTCCAACATTTTGGCGATAAGGGGTCTGCGGAACCAGAAGTGTGCTGCGATAACTGTCAGGCGCGCCAGCCCGCTCTTCCCGTTCTGAGGCCAACAGAAACGCTGAAGCGATCAGAGCGAATTGCCTTGATTGTATTGGATACTGTACGCCGGCTGCCGCGTAGTGTTGGGAAAGAAAAGATTGCCCAAATCCTCAAAGGCTCAAGAGCGAAAGATATCATGCAGTTTGGATATGATAAAACCACTTATTATGGCAGGCTGGCTGGTTATTCATCGGCCGAGTTAAGACAAGTGATTGATCAACTACTTGAGAAGAGATATCTCAAAGTGATTGGCGGCGCGTACCCTGTTGTAGGCTTAACGCCCCAGGGTGAAACAGCCATTCGAGATAATGCTCCTATTGATTTGAAACTTTCACGCCAAAATGACAGCCAGGAGATTGAACGTACAACAGAAGCGCACCAGGCTGGTGGAACTTTAGAATTTACAGAACAACCGGGGGATATCCCGATCATCATTCTCGATTGCGTGCACGCAATTCCAGGTAAGTTGCCACGCAGCGGCGTAGCTAAGCTACTGGTTGGATCGGAATCTGAACGGGTTAACATCTTTTGCCATTCTCCTTTCTACAATCGTTTGGCAGGTCACAGCCGAGCCGAGATTTTGCATGAAGTGGATGAGTTATTGGCAGATGGTTTGGTAATGAAAGATGAGCATGGATGTTTAGTTCCTGGCAACAGAGGAAACCGTGTTCAGATCACTACGGATAGTTTTCCTAAGCCTTCGATCCAGCATATTGTTGCTTTGGGAGATTCCAGATCGGCCTCGGCCATTTCAGAACTAATTATTTATCTACAGAGTCAGGATGGTAATATCCGTCGATTGGCTGTATCTGCTTTGGGAAAAATTGCCGATAAACAGGGAGCAAAACCCCTTCTGGAGTTGCTATTACGAGAAGAAATGCCCCAGGTGCGTCAGTATATTGTGAAAGCATTGGGAAAAATTGGGGATCCATCAGCTAAGTATATGTTAGAAGCCATTGCACAAGATGACCGAGAAAAAGAGTACACCCGAGAAGCTGCCAGAAATGCCATAAAAAGATTATCTTCAGAAGAAAAGAGACGAACATCTCCTGTGGGTATAGATCGACCTTACGTGGCTACTCGATCCGAAGACACGGTCGCTGCATTTCTTTCTCATTCACATCCCCGTCCTTTATTGGGTCCATGGCATGTGGGCTGGGCATTGAGCTTTCACAGCCAGTTTGCAGGGGCAGATTGGAATCGCAGTAAAACCGGGGAACTGGCTTATCGCCTGAAGTACCATTGTGATTTAACTGCGCTTCCTGAATTGGTTGAGCAGGCTGCAGCATTGATTGCAGATCACCTTGAACTGGCTGAAGTAGATGCCATTGTACCTGTGCCGCCTTCTATGCAACGTTCCATTGATCCGGTCAGCAGCTTTGCCAAAGCTCTGGCTCAACAGTTGAATTTAGCCTTTTTACCTGTTCTGACAAAATCTAGACAAACTGCCCCACAAAAAGAGATGCACACATTGGCGCAAAAACGCGCCAACATTACAGGAGCTTTTGATTTACAATCTCCCATCCGCGGCAGGCGGTTGTTGATTGTCGATGATCTATTTGATTCTGGTGCGACTCTCGAAGAAATCACTCGTTTGCTTAGAAAGGCTGGAGCGGTTCAGGTAAATGTTCTAACATTAACTCGCACAATTCATTCAGATGCATAAGGGCTTTATTCAATGGTTACTCATGACGCGCAGGTATTGCTATTGCTCTGTTCACATCTCGGTTTGAGCAAGGATTCTGATCTCGCTCCATTGACTTTGCGCGAATGGAATCCACTGGCGCGTAAAATCCATGAGTCCGTGTTCAAACGTCCCGATGCATTGTTAGAGCTTACTGCTGGAGATATGAAAAGCCAACTTGATCTCGTTGATAAAGAAGCACAGCGTTTGATCGAACTATTGTCGCGTAGAGAGAGCATGGAAATCGAACTCAGGCGGCTTGCATCATTGGGTATTCAGGTAACTACTCGCGCCGATGCGGATTACCCCCCACGCTATCGGCAACGCTTAAGAGAATCTGCCCCAATTGTTTTGTTTTATGCTGGAGAACCCGCTCTATTAGGCCAGCCTGGCATTGCGGTGGTAGGTTCGCGCCATTTGGATCAAGCCGGCCAGGAATGTGCCACTTTCGTTGGAGATGCTTGTGGGTTATCTGGGCTGGTGTTATATTCTGGAGGTGCAAAGGGCGTGGATACACTCAGTATGAATGCTGCACTCGAGGCGCGTGGTTCAGCAGTGGGTATCCTGGCTGACAACCTGGAAATGGCAATCCGCCATCCTGAAATTCGACATGCATTGGAACGAGGCGATCTTTGTCTCGTCACTCCCTACTCACCTAATGCCGGCTTTTCCGTAGGTGCTGCAATGGGGCGTAATAGGTTAATCTATTGCCTGGCGGATTATGCTATTGTCGTGGCCAGCGATGCCGAAAAGGGCGGCACCTGGGCTGGCGCGACCGAAGCACTAAAAAATGGCTGGGTTCCTATTTTTATTCTGGATCATGCTGCAATGCCAGAAGGGAATCGTATGCTCCTGCAAAAGGGCGGAATATCATATCCTCATCCTTTCCCAGAGCACTACAGCAAATTGCCAGAGTGGTTAAGAGAGCACAGTCCATCTCCTAAAACCCAGCTTACGCAGCTTGAGTTGTTCTAAAATAGGAACCTTCAATAAAAGTAATCACCTTTTCGCCCATAAGACACGTAAACGTACGGTACCCCTGTGGGGGCACTGGTCGAACTCCTGTCTTATCTGTGAAATAAGACAGGAGTTTTGTTTTGTTAGGTTTCTAGTTCATGGATGCTTCTTTACCCCCGAATCCTTGATGAAATAAAATTCAAGTCATTAAATCATAAATAGTCCTTGACTTGGAGTTAGCTCCAGGTGTTAAACTATCATCACAGAGATGAAACCATGAAGATTGCTGATAGTATATGGATGAATTATAGGAGACTGATCGATGAAAACACGAAAACTAGGGAATAGTGGCCTGGAAGTATCGGCGCTCGGATTAGGCTGTATGCGCATGAGTTATGGCGACATACCAACCGACAAGCAGGAGATGATTACTTTCCTGCATAAGGCGGTCGATCGTGGCGTCACCTTCTTCGATACAGCGGAAGTATACGGGCCGTTTATCAACGAAGAACTGGTTGGTGAGGCTCTGGAGCCTTTCAAGGGAAAAGTGATCATCGCTACCAAATTCGGTTGGAAGCACGGCCCTGAAGTTGGCCCGCATCCCCGTTTTGGGATGGACAGCCGCCCGGAGCAGATCAAACGGGTAGCCGATGCTTCGCTCAAGCGCTTGCGGGTGGAGGTGATAGACCTGTTCTACCAGCACCGGCCCGACCCGAATGTGCCGATGGAAGATGTGGCTGGAGCGGTGAAGGACTTGATCCAGGCTGGCAAAGTCAAGCACTTTGGCCTGTCCGAATCCAACGCCGAGCAGATCCACCGCGCCCACGCGGTGCAGTCAGTCACGGCTTTGCAAAGCGAATATTCGATCTGGTGGAGAAATATCGAAGCGGACATCCTGCCAGCTTGCGAAGAACTCGGCATCGGTCTGGTGCCTTACAGCCCGCTGGGGCGCGGCTATCTGACCGGTAAGGTCGACGAAAACACCACTTATGACAGCTCCGACATCCGAGCCCACAATCCGCGTTTTACGCCGGAAGCCATCAAGGCCAACAGGGTGGTGATTGACTTGCTGGAGAAAATCGGTGCAGAGAAAGCAGCCACCCCAGCCCAGATTGCGCTTGCCTGGCTGCTGGCCCAAAAAACCTGGATCGTACCCATCCCCGGATCGCGAAAACTCGAACGGCTGGACGAGAACCTCGGCGCGGCGAATGTCGAACTGACATCGAGTGACCTGGACGAAATCAGGAGCGCCATGGCCCAGATCAAAGTGGTTGGCGACCGGTATTAGTATGGTGAACGAGTTAGAACGGGAGATACAAAATGTCTGAATCAAAAAGGATTATCAACCGCACAAAAGCTGGTCGGCGATTTCGCTCCCAAGCTGGCTGAACTCACGGACGATGTGTTGTTTGGCGATGTTTGGGAACGTACAGAGCTATCGAAGCGAGACCGCAGCCTGGTCACCGTCGCGGCGCTCATCGCCAACGGAAACACTGAGCAGCTCACAGGTCACCTGAATCGGGCTAAGGATAACGGTCTGTCCGAAACTGAGCTCGCTGAGGTGATCATTCACCTGGCTTTCTACGCCGGGTGGCCGCGAGCGTTCTCGGCTGTCAAGGTCGCGCGTGAAGTCTTCAAGAAGTAGCTCTAGCTTATTATGTGAGTGCGATAGGAGTGAATTATGCAAAATGCGAACCTGGAACAAGAAGTAATCAAGGTCTCTAAAGAGAAATGGCGCTGGATGTCAGAGCGCAATATAAATTCACTGGACGTACTATTCCACGAAAAGGCTGTCTTTGTCCACATGGGCGGATCCTGGGGAAAAGAGCAGGAAATTGCGATTATCAAGGGCAGCGGAATTCACTATAAGCAAGCGGACATCCATGAAGTGTCGGTGCAGATCATTGGCACAACAGCCATTCTCTTGAACAGAATCACGCTGCTAGCCGTAGTCAACGGCAATGAAGTCACCAATCCCTTCATGGTCACCGAAGTGTATGTGCAGCAAGATGGCAGTTGGAAGTTAGCCTCGCTTTCGTTCACCCGGCTGCTTACCCCGGAGCAGCTCCCAATTAAGGAGAAAATGATGCAAACTGTAAAATTAAACAATGGTGTGGAAATGCCGATTCTCGGGTTCGGCGTTTTTCAGATCAATGATGTCGAAGAATGCGAACGGAGCGTTTGCGAAGCCATCCAGACCGGATATCGTCTGATCGACACCGCAGCTTCGTATGGAAATGAAGAAGCGGTCGGCAAAGCGCTCACAGGATGCGGCGTGGCAAGAACAGAGCTATTTGTCACCACCAAGCTGTGGATACAGGATGCTGGGTATGAAAGCGCCAGGAAGGCGTTTGAACGATCCTTGCAGCGGTTGCAGCTCGATTATCTGGATCTCTACCTGATCCACCAGCCCTACGGGGATGTGCATGGCGCCTGGCGCGCAATGGAGGAGCTGTATCGAGAAGGCCGGGTCCGCGCCATCGGCCTCAGCAATTTCCATCCTGACAGGGTGATGGACATGATCGTACATCACCAGGTGGCGCCGGCTGTGAACCAGATCGAAACCCATCCGTTCAACCAGCAGATTGACACCCAAAAGTTCTTGCAGGAGAACGGGGTGCAAATTGAATCCTGGGGTCCGTTTGCCGAAGGCAAACACAACATATTCCAGAATGAGCTGCTGGTTTCGCTTGCAGGGAAATACAAGAAAACAGTGGCGCAGATCATCCTGCGCTGGCTGACCCAACGCGGCGTCGTGGCAATTCCCAAATCCGTCCGCAAGGATCGGATGGAGGAGAATTTCAACGTGTTCGATATCGAACTCAGCCCCGAGGACATGGCGGCGATTGCAAAACTGGACACGAAAACGAGCAGCTTCTTCGATCATCGCGATCCAAACATGGTAAAACTGTTAGGTCAGGCAAAACGCAATACCTAAGGACAGGGCGTAATCGAAGCCAAGCGGATTTACTGGAGGCTGCCTGAGTGGTTCAAGTTAATTTCTATTGGGCAGTACAATCCATTGCAGATATCCGAATAAGTCACCCTACCGTCGTAACCAGAAAAACCTTAATCTGGTGGTAGGCGGCATGCAGAATCTGATGGTTCTGGACGAAATTTCGCAGATGCCGTGGATGAAACTACTGTTTACGCGTTGACCTGCGGCGCAGCCATTTCTCGAATTCAATCAAGATGTATGCTGCCAGGCTAACCCCAATCACGTCTAGCCAAAGCGCGAAGGACATCGGTGCGCTGCTGAACAAGTTATTCATGAAGGGGAGGTAGGTATACAGCAGCTGGATTACGACCATCAAGAGCGCCCCGCCAATCGCCCAGGGATTGGAAAAGAAGCCCACCTGGAAGGGGGACCGAGTCAAAGAGCGGGAGTTGAACAGGAAAAGAATTTCGACAAAAACCACCACATTGACTGCAACAGTTCGCGCTTCGTCAATTGAAGCGCCACGTGCTAGCTCATATTCGAACAGTCCAAAAGCGCCTGCCAGGATAATCAGGCTGACCATGACAATGCGCCAGATCAGCACCTCGTTCAGAATAGGCGCCTGTGGATCGCGCGGCTTTCGGCGCATAATGTCTGGTTCTTTTGGTTCCAGGGATAGCGCAGTGCCTAGTACTACAGCCGTCACCATGTTGATCCATAAGATCTGGATGGGCAGAATCGGCAGAGTCACACCGGCGACGATAGCAGCCAGCAGCACCAGACCTTCGCCGAGGTTGGTTGGCAGCGTCCAGGAGATATATTTCGTCAGGTTATCGAAAACGCCACGGCCTTCCTCGACGGCGGCTTCGATGGTGGCAAAGTTATCGTCGGTCAGGATCATGTCGGCGGCTTCTTTTGAAACGTCCGTGCCGGTGATACCCATTGCCACACCGATATTGGCCTGCTTGAGCGCTGGCGCATCATTCACGCCATCGCCGGTCATGGCAACAATGTGGCCGCGCGCCTGCAACGCTTCGACCAGGCGCAGTTTTTGTTCAGGGGCTACGCGCGCAAAGACATTCACCTGATTGGCCTGCTCGATTAACTCGGCATCAGATAGCCGGGTCAGCTCAGCCCCGGTCAATACAGTGGTGCAGTCCTTCTGGCACAGGCCAATCTGCCGGCCAATCGCGGCAGCGGTGAGTGCATGATCTCCGGTAATCATCTTGACCGTGATACCAGCGCGCTGGCTGGCGGCGATGGCATCGATCGCCTCCGGACGCGGCGGATCCATCATTCCCTGCAAGCCCAGTAAGGTAAGGTTGTTGATGTCTTCAAAATTGATGTTCTGAGCTTCGGGTTTTTCCAGGCGGGCAAAAGCCAGCACGCGCAGGCCTTGCGAGGCCATCCCTTCTACTGCATCGCGGAATACTTCACTGCTGCACTGCGAGGTTTGTCCATTAGGATCGAGCGACCCGGTACAGCGCTCGAGCAGCACTTCTGCGGCGCCTTTGACATAGACCATCCCATCAGCATGAAGCGTAGCCATATATTGGTGTTGCGAATTCGAACGGAATTGAGTCAATCCGGGCCGGATAAAAGGCCAGCTCGGGACTCAAAGATCCCTTCCGTGCAGCGGTTATTAACGCCCCTTCGGTTGGATCGCCTTGGACTGTCCAGCGTCCATCTATTTCCACTAACTGGCTGTCATTGCACAACAACCCGGCTCTAAGTGTCTCCAGAACGGCCGCGTTCGATTGCCAATCCAGGCTGGTCTCGCCGGTCGATTCAATTGCCCCTATGGGTTGGTAACCCACACCGCTGACGGCGAATGCTCCGCCCAGCGTGTGAATCGCTTGTACAGTCATCTCATTTTGGGTTAAGGTCCCGGTTTTATCCGAGCAAATCACAGTAGTAGAGCCAAGCGTCTCGACTGCTGGCAGGTTACGGATGATGGCGCGCCGGCGAGCCATGCGCGATACGCCGATCGCCAGGGTAACGGTCATCGCCGCCGGCAAGCCTTCTGGGATGGCTCCGACTGCCAGGGCGATCGTCGCCATCAAGGTATCTACCGCGTCCTGGCCGCGCAGCACGCCGATGCCAAAGGTAATCGCTGCCAGGATCAGGATAACTACCAGGAGCAATTTACTTAATTGGGCTATCTTGCGGGTGAGGGGCGTTTCCAGCTCAACTGCACTGGAGATTAATTTGGAAATGCGTCCTATCTCGCTGTAGTCACCAGTAGCGACGACCACGCCGGTCGCGGTGCCGTATGTGACCAGGGTCGAGGCATACGCCATGTTGCGGCGCTCGGCCAGTACTGCGTCGTGCGTGATGAGCAACCTGGCATCTTTTTCAACCGGAAGGGATTCTCCGGTGAGCGCAGCCTCGGTTGTCTGTAGATCTCGAGAAGCGAGCAGGCGTAAGTCGGCTGGCACGCGCGTTCCCGCTTGCAGTTGCACAATATCGCCTGGGACAAGCTCGGCGGCTGACAGGCGGATAATCTGGCCTCCACGAATGACAGCCGCTTCGGTGGTCATGGTTTGGGCCAGGGCAGCAATGGCATGCTCGGCGCGCGCTTCCTGAATATAACCGATGATCGCGTTGATCAGCACCACACCAAAGATCACCAGAGCATCCAGCGGATCCTTAAGCACGGCAGTAATAACGCTGGCGACCAGCAAGATGATCACCAGTGGGTTGTTGAATTGTTGGAGGAAGTGCATAAAAGGGCTTTTCCCCTTCTTGGGGGTCAGCACATTCAGTCCAAAGCGCTCGTGGCGGTGCCCGATTTCAAAAATATCCAACCCTTGCTGGGGGTTTGTGTCCAGCAAATCAATTACTTCCTCTAAGGGAAGGTGGTGCCAGTGTTTCTCCAGTAGTGTATTCATCGGCTACTTAAACAGGCGCCAGGGTGCCGGCAAAGATAATCCAAGCCAGGACTGTCTTGGCGTGAAGGCTCAGGATGACATATACCCGCTCGCCATACAGGTAATCTCTCCACGGACCAACTTTCTTGTATTGCAGCACCATATTGACGGCAAAGATGCAGCTCCATCCTAATCCCGAACAGGTTCATCATTGCATTGTTCCCGAAGATCAAGATAATTGCTCCTAGGTCATAAATGCCCACCAACATGCCGATCAACACAATCATGACCGAGGATGAGCGCGGATATTCATAATACCTGACCGGAATCATACCCTTCTTCACGTTTTCATCGTAAAGCTTGTAACCGAACGTAGCCAGGAATAAGTGAGCAATGGCCGAAAGCAATAGAAAAACAGCCACCGCCGGGCCAAAAGGCAGCTCGTAGACAATTTTGGGGTCAGGCACTAATATCTTATTTTTCTACATATTTAATGATCGTATCGTTCCGATTGGTCTGAGCAATTTTGACGATATTATATCCAAAAAAATATCCAAATTCGTGATCTGTACTGTCAAGGCTGTTATTGACAAATATCCCCTTTTTGCACCTTTTTGCTCCTAGGTTAACTTTTTTCTGGAAAATAGAATAAAATATACAAAATATAAATACAGGTTCAAGAAAGGGATTATTTGATGGCTGATGAAGTAAAATCCTCCATATATCATATTGTCATGTTTTCTTTTGCCGGGCAAGATACGGCAGACCAAATCGTCAAACAAATCCGTTCAGAGCAAAAGCTGGGTGGCTATAAAATCCTGGCTCAAGGCGTGGCTGAAAAGGATGAAAAAGGAGCAGTACATTTTCACGAACCGGGCAAGGGCGGCGTGGGGGCAACGGTTGGGGTGATCACTGGCGGTCTGCTGAGTTTAATCGGTGGGCCGGTTGGACTGTTGGCATGGGCGGTAGCCGGCGGAGTGACGGGCGGTTTGATTGGAAAATATGGGTTTCGCCCGATTGATCCTGAGCAATTAAAGGCTATGGGAGAAGCCCTGCCCTTGAACAGTTCAGCATTCCTTGTTCTGATCGAAGATAAAGAAGCTGAAGGTATTATTGACAGCATGCAGGGGTATAATGCACAGGTCGTTACGATGACGGTCGGCGACCAAATGTCAGGTGAAATTGCGCAATCGGTCTCCTCGGAAATCACCATGCCTGCGGAAGAAGGTGGTATCAGTTTACCCACCGGAACCAATGAACTGTCAGCAGGCGAGCAAGCTTAACGCCAGCCGACCGGGCTGCGAAAACTTGAACAAATCATAGGCTATAATCAGAAAAAGGAGAAATGTAATGACTTACGGTCCAATCGACTTCCTGGCAATAAAATTCCCCGGGAATCAATTTAAGGGTGAGATCCTACCGGCTTTGGTAGATCTGATCGAGAGAGATGTCATCCGTCTTCTCGACCTGGTTTTCGTCATGAAAGACGAAGATGGCAACATTGGGATGCGCGAGCTTGAACAACCCGATGATGATCTTCTCGTCGTTTTCGATCCGAGCAAACTGGAAACACAAGGGATGATCAAGCTGGATGATTTAAATATGATCGGCGTGGAGCTTGAAAACAATTCGTCCGCGGCTGTCATGCTGTTTGAAAACCTCTGGGCAGTCAGGTTTAAACAAGCATTGCTCAACGCGAATGCTGAATTGATTATGCAGGAACGCATCCCCCACGAGGTTGTGCTCGAGACTCTGCAGGATATGTCGGGTATTTAATCAAATATTCAATCCGTTTTTTCCAACGATCCATTTCTTGGCGAATATGGGTTGTTGGATCCATTTATAGGAGGCTAATATGATGCGAAGACGAGCTGTAGGAAGAAGCGTAATGCGCACCGCGGCGACCACCGCAGTGGTTGTCGGGACAGCAGGTGCGGTAAGCCATCACCAGCAGAACAAATATGCTCAGAAAAATGCTAACGAACAGGCAACCTTGGATCAGGCCTATCAGCAGGGTGCGGCGGATGCCCAGGCGCAGCAGCAGGCTGCTCCCCCCCCACCACCAGCGCCAGCCGCTCCGGCCGGGGATGATCTAACTGCCCAGCTTCAGCAACTGGCCCAGCTTCACAACGCGGGCGTGCTGAGTGATGAGGAATTCGCCCAAGCCAAACAGAAACTGTTGGCTAGCTAATCGAATTTACCTAAATCCTCATTCTAAAATCAACCATCCTGTTTGGATGGTTGATTTTGGATTAAAAATAGTGTTAATCAAATCTGGAGAATTCTCAAATGACTTAGACGCAGCAAGCAAACAAGGAACTTAAGAATACTGGCTACCTGGAAAATATGTTTTTATCCGCCGCAAAAGAAGAAGAAAGAACTGAAAAGGATTCTTCCGAGCCAACGGATGCTGGAATTAAGCTTGATGCTTTTAAGCAATTTCTGGATGACCAAGCGAAAACCAACGCTGCTTTAATACAGCAGCTACCGGAAATTGAAGATCTATTGAATCCAGCTTCATAGCAGCTCGACGCTGTTTATTGCCTATTAGCCAGGATCAGGATGTGCTCGGTTGGAAAGTCTGCGCCTTCAGTTTCGATTTCGACAGCGCTGCGCCATTTCTCATAGTTTACCGTAAGCGTGCGCAGCTCGCGGATGGTCAACCCCTGGCGGGCAAAAGCGTCCCTGAACTCAGCCTCGTTGAAATACTGGTAGCTCTCCAGGCGTTCGGTCTGCCAAAGCTGTTTATCCAGGAAAATCGATTTAGTGATATAGCGGGTAAAATCCCGCACCGTCAACTCCACCACAAACGGATCGTTGGTTTCCCGGAAAGCGATGCGGAAAGGTTGGTACTCACGGGCGAAAATTTCAAAGCGGCGACGGGCTTGCCTGTCAATAAAGCGGATTTGCAGCCACTCTTGAAGATCGCCGGTATTTTCTAACCCATCGAAAAGCGCCAGGAATCCACCCGGCGCCAGGCGCTCTACTGCACTGGAAAGCGCCTCCTCCACTCGTATTTTTGCCTCGGTAACATCCACCTCGCCGGTCTCGGCAGAAAAACAAGCGGAGAAAACCTCATGTAGGGCATTGATGAAAAGTACAAACTCGAATTGGCCGAGCCCTGCTAACAAGTCTCGTTGGGTGAAATCCCCCATGATAAACTTGATGTGTGGGTAGCGGCGGCGACAGACCTCGAGTGAGCGCGCCGAAAGATCGACTCCAACGGAGCTTTTTATCGAGAAGACATCGGCATGAGCATCTACCAACGTTCCAATAATCTGGCCTTCTCCACAGCCTAATTCAAGGATCCGAACCGGTTGGTCTGGATCGGCTGCCAGGCTGCGGATCAACTTCGAGACAGCCAGAATAGCTTCTCTTTTACCCAGATCTTCCATTTCCTGCAGACGGAATTCCCAATAAAAATCCCAAAACGCTTCGCTTTCAGGCATGATTGTATTTTATCTTAAGCGCGGAGGGAAAAAACAAGTTAGAATCGGATTACATTATGCTGGCTCCCACCACTCGAGATGATGTTATGAACCTCTCAGACTTCTGATCTTGCTGCCAACAGCAAAGTGGATGGGTAAGCGCAGCCAGGAATGCGCACCGCAGCCCTCCTTATCTGTTGGCTAAGATGTGTACTTTTGTCGCACTATAGGATACTTAAAAAAAAGGAGAAGATGATCATGAAAATGACAAATAAGATTCTTTCCGTCGTGGCTGCCCTGGGTGTGATCGCCATCATTGTGTACCTGGCGTTTAGCGCTGCTGGACCGGCTTTCTCTGCAGCGATCTCGGGACTGCTAAAACCGACCGGGACCCCGCCTCCTGGCGAAGTCATCCCCCTCAAATCGATCGAGGATCTCACCTCGCTCAATGCCACAGTCAAGATCGAGGTGAACGGTCTGATTGATGGTCAGCGCGCCGTAGGCGATCTGAATGTTGAGCTGACGACCAATGACCAGGGACAAAGCCGGATAACCGTGACGGGTGGGCTGCTTGGCGATATCGCGGCCCAAGTTGGTGGTTCTTTGGTGGGTCTTTTCACACCTTCCAGCGTCGATATCTATAAGACGCCTCAAGGCGCTTACATTGTAGTGAACAGCTTGATCCCGGTGTGCATCAAACCTGAAACCGGTAAAGCCACTGCAGCGCTGGAGGATATGAGCCCGCAGACCTTGCTGAGCATGTTGACGAACAGTGATGTGGCCCGCGGACAACTAGTTGGCGAAGAAAAGCTGAATGGAACACCGGTAAAACACTATCTGATCAACGGCGATGCTTTCCTCGCCGCCGCACAAAAGAGCAGCGACCCAAAGCTGAAAGCCTTTAGCGAAGCGCTGTGGTCAGCCGACGATATCGATTTGTATGTAGATTCCAAAGGCGGTTATCCGGTCGCTTTTCGCGGCGGCTTTAGCGGCGCTTACGAACCGCTCAAATTTGAAGGGGACTTCGATGTCCAAATCGAATTGACTGGCGTCAATACCAATACAGCAGTGAAACTGCCTGCTTCGTGCAAAAAACCGATCACGCCTTGAAAAAGAGGCGCATTGAGTTACCTCAGGCAGTCTGTAAGGACTTAAAAATAACTTAGTTTACACACGGAGAAAAAAGATGAAAAGGTTTTTGCTTTCAATCGGAATTTGCGCTGGTCTGTTGCTGGTCCTGGCAGCTTGCGCTAGCTCTGGCTCCAATCAAGGAAGCGGGGGCGACCTGACCGGAAAGGTGTGGGGATTAACGGAGTTGGTAGGCAAGCCGCCCGCGCCAGGTACAGGGATCACTGCTGAATTCACCTCGGATGGTCAGGTGAGTGGTTCAGCCGGCTGCAACCGATATGTGGGTAAGTATACGGTTTCCGGCAATCAGATCACGTTTGCATCTCCATTGGCTTCGACGATGATGATGTGCGCACAGGAAGTCATGGATCAGGAAACGGCGTACTTGAAAGCTTTGGGAGATGCAAAGACGTTTTCGGTAAGCGGCGATCAATTGTCGCTTGTCGGCGCAGACAATACCGTCCTGGCCAAATATCAAGCACAGTCACAGGACCTGGCAGGCACTTCCTGGGAGGTGCTCAATTATAACAACGGCAAGCAGGCCGTCACGAGCGTGATCCTGGAAACGAGTATCACGGCGAATTTTGGCAAAGATGGCACGCTCTCGGGGAATTCCGGTTGTAATGAATACACAGGGAGCTATACAGTTACTGGGGACCAAATTTCGATTGGAACCTTGGCCTCGACGATGATGTTCTGCAGCGATCCAGAGGGAGTGATGGATCAAGAAGCCCAGTATCAAGCTGCTCTAGGTACTGCAGCTACCTACCAGATCGAAGGCCAAGTGCTGGAGCTTCGCACCAAGGATGGTGCCTTGGCGGTGAGCTATACCAGGAAATGAGTAATCAGACAATCAGGTCGCGACCCGGTGGTCGTCGGCCAAATTAGTTTCAGTCTGAGAGATAGGGATAGGGTAATTGGAGCCGCGAAGCAGCTCCAATTACCCAAAAAAATCTGCAAATTTGCACCTTTTTTGCACCTAAAGGGTTATATTAGTTATAGGTGAAATAGTGATAAGATATGGATGATGAGTTGAGGAGGCGTCTATTGAGCATACAAACCAATCAATAATCTTTCATTTTTTTCTCAGCAGCTAAATTAATTATTCAATTTCAAAAAGGAGTAAGGCATGTTGGTATTTCAATTTCTTTGCGCAGGCTTGATTGCTTTCTTGTTTGGCATGACCCTCTGTTTTGCCGGTTATAAGTTCTTCCTGGTTTTGCTGCCAATCTGGGGCTTTGTATTTGGTGTAGGGTTGGGCGTCCAAACCATGCAGGCCCTGTTTGGGACCGGGTTCATAGCCGAAGTTAGCAGTTGGGTAGTTGGTTTCATTGTTGGGGCGGTATTTGCAGTGCTGTCCTACATGTTCTATATTGTGGCAGTGGCTGTCATCGCCGGGTCTCTGGGTTATATTGTAACAGTTGGCCTGTTAACAGGAATTGGCATGAATATGGGCTTCCTGGTGTGGATGATCGGGATCGTGGCTGCAATCGCCTTGGCTTTTGTAACCCTGCGCTTCAACGTGCAGAAATGGGTGATCATCATCGCTACAGCCCTTTTGGGCGCGGCTGTGATCTATGCCGGTTTCTATGTGATCTTTAACCCGGTAGCTGCTGAGCTGCTTGAGAACCCAATGAAGGCTTTCCTGTCAGCCTCACCATTGCTGATGATCATAGCGGTTGCCACCGCGATCTTTGGCATCGTTGTCCAGTATCAGAATACGCGTTCTTTTAACCTGGAATCTTACAATAACTGGGGATAAACACCTCCCGCAGTCATCTGTATTCTCCTTAAGCGTTTTACCTGGCCAGCAGTCTTGGCCAGGTAAAACGCGTCAATGAAGAAGCGCTTGTCGCTGATGATGAAATGCCTGGGTCAGACGATCCAGCCCAATCCTATTATTTCGATAAGGTACAAAAATGGCAAAAAATCAGACGAAAAAACAGCCTGCGAAGCAAACCCACAAACAAACAACCAGGCAGCCCAACAAGCCAATAAAAAAAGTACGTGGGACGCTATTGTCGGTAATTATTATCCTGATCGGTATGCTTGGGTTGCTCGGCGTTTACCTGGCCCGGCTAACTTTGAAACAGGAGTATTTGACGCAGACAACTTGGGTGCTGCCGTTATTGATCCTTGCTGGGCTCTTAACGGTCGTTGCCGCGATCGGATTGTGGCAGTGGAAAAAATGGGGTATTTATCTATATGTTACTACCCAAATCATGGCCATGGTTGCTCATCTGGTATTGACCGGGTCTTTATATGTTGTTTTTTATGACGCCATTCCATTATTAATCCTGGGGTACGTGCTCAACGAGGGAGATCGGCTGCGCTATTTCGATTGACGGATTATTTTTGGTTTGTGTTGGGTAAGCAACTGTGCGGTTGAGTACAACTGTGCAGTTGAGTACAACCGGTAAGGCAAGCGCTCCTTTGCATTTTCAGACGATGCGAAGGAGCGCATTTTGCATTTTCCGTTGTCATTACGGGCGCACATTGCGAGGCTTCTAAGTTCAGATGTTTCGGAGTGCTCCGGCCACAAAAAGCGCTCGCAGTAACCGTTATGAGAATATTTGCCAAGTAATCTATTGAGGGAGGATGCAGTAGATTTACCGTCAATTTAATGAAGAATCAATAAATGTTATAATTTTTGAAAAGAAATCCTTATGGTTGAGTCGCTTCTCTCTAAGCCACTTTTTCGTACGAAACTTTACAGGCCTCCAGTAACAGAGGACTATGTACCGCGCCCCCGCCTCCTCCAGCATCTTGATCAAATCCTCCAAAAACCGATTGGTTTGCTTTCTGCCCCGCCTGGCTACGGTAAATCCACCTTATTAAGCGCCTGGTTGGAGACGAATCCTTGCCTGAATGCCTGGATCGCCTTGGACGATGGCGACAACGATCTGGCTACTTTCCTGGCCTATTTCCTGGCTGCAATTCGGAGTATTTTTCCCATGGCCATGGATGAAAGCCTTGCGATGCTTAAAGCCGTTTCGATGCCACCGCTGCCAGTTTTATCTAAAACCCTGATCTATGAAATCGATCAAATTGATAAAGACTTCATCCTGGTGCTCGACGATTATCACGTCATCACCAACCCTGCAATCCAAACCTTGTTGAGTAATCTGCTGCGCCACCCGCAGCGCTGCTTACACCTGGCACTCGCTTCCCGTTATGATCCACCCCTATCACTCATTAATTTACGCGCTCACAATCAACTCGCTGAGATCCGAACGCAGGATCTACGATTTACTTTGGTAGAAGCGACGGCTTTTATCCAGCAAGCCCTGGGTTCAAACCTGGATTCTTCGGCAATTGCCATCTTGGAAGAAAAAACTGAGGGTTGGCCAACTGGGCTGCGCCTGGCGGTACTCTCTCTGCGTTACAGCCGGGATTTAAACCAGAGCCTGGTTGATTTACAAGGAAATAATCGCTTTATCATGGAATACCTGTTAAGCCAGGTGATCGAGCGGCTGCCTGCTTCAATCCAAGATTTTTTATTCAAAACTTCCATTCTAGATCAATTTTGTGCTGACTTATGTGAAGCCGTTGTTGGGGGCGAAGAGCCGGTTGCCTCGAGCCAGGTAACCCTTGATTGGCTTGAATATACAGAATTATTTATCATCCCTCTAAATGACCGGCACCAATGGTATCGTTATCACCATCTATTCCAGAGTTTTCTCCGCGATCGGTTAACACACGAGAGCAGTGCGACTAATATCAGAGATCTGAATCTACGCGCCAGTGCCTGGTATGCCGGACACCAAATGATTGATGAGGCTTTAAATCATGCCATAGCAGCCGGCGATAGCCAACTGGCGGAAAAGCTCGTGTGTGAACACCGCTATGCGATTTTGGAAGAAGAGAATCTGCGGCGCCTGGCGCGCTGGTTGAAGTTGTTCAATTTGCAAACGATACGCAGATCTCCGGATCTTCTCATCTTGCAAGCCTGGTTTGCGTTCACCTTTCGCTTTGATTCAGTAGAAGTCCTTGCTTATTTGGATCTGGCTGAAGAGCTTCTCGAAGGTAGTGAGCTGTCCCCACAACGTAATCGCCAATTGCGCGGGGAAATAGCTGCATTGCGGGCTGGCCAAGTCTATCAGATGGCAGATGGCGAGAATACCTTAGCGCTTACCCACTCTGCGCTGGAAAATAACGATATCTATTGGGTGCGCAGCTTTGCCTGGTTACACCTCGCCCTTGCTTATCAACTGAATGGCCGCCTCTCAGAGGCTTATGCCGCTTTCCGCAGCGGCCAGGTAGAAGAACGCGCCAGACATGATATGGCGTTCATGCGGGTATTTACCGGGAATTGTTTTGTCCATTGGATGGTTGGGGATTTAAACGCCATGCTGAAGACAGCCAGCCAATCGCTTGCATTGGCTCAGTCAGGAACATTGCCGTACACCACTGGCTGGGCGCATTTTTTTATGGCCTCAGCTTATTACCATCACAATGAATTGATGAAGGCCGAATTGCATGCCAGGATGGTATTTGATTTGCGTTATCAAAATCATATTCTTTCCTTCACCCACTCCACGATTATCCTGGCGTTGGTCTATCGGGCGCAGGGACGGACAGAACAAGCTTTTCGGGTGATCGAAGATGCCCAGGATTACCTGACTGACATAGGCGCTGAATCCTTGCTGTTATTACTTCAAGGTTTTCAGGCGGAATTAGCTCTTTTCGAGGGACGTATTTCGGATGCAGTGCAAGGTGTCCAGCGTATGAGATCTGACCCTCCATTTCGAGCCATGGTTTTATTTTTCGCTCCGGAATTTATCCTACCAAAGGTACTCTTGGCGCAGAATACCCCTTCCAGTCTCGAGCAAGCCGAAAAGATACTTTCTCGCTTACACACCTTTGTCACCAAAATTCATAACACTCGCTTTTTAATCGAGGTCTTAGCCTTGCATTCCCTGCTCTACCAGGCTCAGGGCGATGAAGAGGCTGCATTAACGAGACTCGAACAGGCGCTTACCCTGGCACAACCTGGCGGATTTATCCGCATCTTTACTGACTACGGGATGAGCATGGCAGCCCTACTTCGACATCTACATCGTCGAGAGGTAATGCCAGGTTATGTACAGCGCCTACTAGATGCCTTTCCTGCCCATATCCAATTACCACCGTTGGTCCCAGTGCAGGGGTTAATTAACCCTCTATCTGGGCGGGAGATGGAAATATTGAACCTTCTGGAGCAGCGCCTGAGCAATAAGGAAATCGCCCAGCGTTTATTTATTTCGCCGATTACGGTTAAAAGGCATACAATTAATATTTATCAGAAGCTCCAGGTCAACAGCCGGCGCGAGGCGGTGCTTAAAGCGAGTGAATTGGGCATTCTCATGATTTCATAAGTATTTTCCTGGCAATTATTCACACCATTTTTGCACCCTTTTGGTGCTTTAGATCTGATCCGAAATCCTCTATACTGAAGATAGGATTAGACCAGGATAACCCTATGGAACGTCATCAAAAGTATTCACTTGATATCCCTGCGAACTATGAGATCGACGTCCTTGGATGTTTGAGCGCAGATTGGTCCGCCAGCCTGAGCGGTATGCGGATTTCTGCGCAGAAACAGGCAGATGGCAGCTATGAGACATTTCTTGCTGGTGAACTAACCGACCAGGCGGCGCTGATCGGGGTTTTAAATACTTTATATAACCTGGGGTTCACGCTTATTTCTGTAAGGAAAATTGTAGCCCCAATCGAGTAAAATAGGAATGATGCGAAAGGAGACTGACCATGGCAAACAAGCCTAAGCCTAAACCGAAACGAGTTTCTGTACGAAAAGATCAACTTGCTGAAACAGCAGGGGCGCTAGAAATGGCTGCTGCAGTGACCGCGATCAGCGGTGTTGAGGAAGTAGCCGAGGGAGCGCAGAACGTAGACGCAGCCAAAGAAATCGCCGCCGTTGGGGCTGGCGCGCTTGCTGCTGGCGCCAGTGACCTGACCAGGGCTGTCGATGCCGAAGTGGTTGCTGAACGCATGGCAACATTAAGCGGAGTGGTGGCCGAAGCAGGCGTGGCTGATTTGGAACAAGGGGTGGAATTGCTGGCTGCCTCGGATGATGTAGGTGTGATGAGCGCTCTCGTTGGGTTGATGAGCGTCGGCGACGCCGAGCACGGCCTGGAATTGGCGCGGCTAGCTGGGGAGCTTGCTGTCGTCGGTCAGGTGGTTGATGCGATGCAATTGCCCGTATTATCGGTATTCCTGGCGGCGCGCAGCGCTAGGCTGCAGGAAATGGCCGTGGAACAAATTCGGCAGGCAGCTACCAGCCGCAGCTTGGCCCAGGCGATGGCAGCCGCGGGACAGCAAATTGCCGATCTGGGCGAGAATGAAGTCGCCGAAGGAATAGTGCGGATGGCAGTTTCGGAAGGAATGGCCGAACGCAGCACCGAACTTTCTGCGGCAGGAGAGATGCTGGCAGAGCGAGGTGCAGAACTAGTGGTTGCCGCTGCGGTTGCAGGGCAGGTAGCCAGGGGTTTGGTCGATCAAGGAGTGGCTGAGGTTGCTGCCGGAGCAGCAGATTTAGGCGCTGCCGCGGCTACAGAAAGCTTTGCTGAAGCCCTGGAAGAAAGAGCAAAATAGTCGACGATAATAATTCTTGATTTCACAAGGAGAATGGCGATTATGAGAGGCAGACGTGAAGAAAGACGCGAGGATCGTGGCCCAGGCCCTGGTCCTGCAGCTGGTGGTCCGCAGCATTATAAGATGCGCCAGAAGATTCTTTCAATTGGAGATGATTTCTGGATTGAGAACGAACGCGGCGAAAAGCTCTTCAAGATCGATGGAAAAGCTTTGCGCGTGAGATCGACTTTGATCTTTGAAGATCGGAATGGAAATGAACTCTTCAAAATTCAAGAACGGATGCTGCGCATAAAAGACAGCATGGAAATCGAAGATGCCCATGGTCAGCGAGTCGCCATGGTCAAGAAGGCCCTCATCACCCCTATTCGGGATCGATGGTCAGTGGATATCCCTGGCGCCAAAGACCTGGAAGTTCAAGGCAACATTCTCGACCACGAATACCGGATTGGACATGTTGCTGAAGTATCCAAAAAATGGTTCCGAATCGCCGACTCGTACGGCATCGAAGTCGCCGCTGGTCAGAATGATGCTCTGATCCTGGCCGTAGCGGTTGTGATCGATATGATGTCCCACGAAGGACGCTAAGGCAAAGGAGGTTATCCATGAAGGATATTCCGTATGCGGTTATCGTAGCAACTTTTCGGGATGAGAAAGACGCTGATAAGGCGTTAGATAACCTTAAGGCGGAGCGAAAAGAAAAATCCTTTACAATTCAGGACGCGGCAATTATTAAGAAAGACGCCAGCGGCAAGTTACATGTAAAGGAAACTGCTGATTCAAGCGGTGGTAAAGGGGCAGGAATAGGATTGATCTTAGGCGCGGCAATCGGATTGATTGGAGGCCCAATCGGTCTGGTGGCCTGGGGAGCGGGCGGTGCACTCGTTGGCGGAATTGCGGCCAAGCTGCATGACAGCGGTATAAAAAACGAAGAGCTGCTCAAAATCGGATCCGATATGCCCCCAGAAAGCTCAGCTTTAGTGGTTGTGATTGATCCCAATTGGACGAGCCCCATTGAAAAGGAACAAGCTGCGGCTGGCGCTCAAGTTAGCACCACTGCGATTGCGGCAGAAATCGCTGAACGACTCCAAAAAGCGGCTGCGGAAAGGGAGGCTGAATTAAGCAGTGGTTTCTCCACACAGGAAGGTGTGAATGCATTCACTAGCTCTACGGAGATCGAACAACGAGCATCTGAAGAACCCAAAAACGAATAACCGGCCGTGATCCTAAAGGTGTGAGTTGAAAAGCTCACACCTTTTTTATTAAGCATGGATGGAAGAGGTGAAGAGCATGTTTACTTATTCCAGGTACGCTCGAATATTCTAATTCGCTGTTGGATATAACTCGCATAGGGATCCGCGATCGAGCGTTTTTCTTTAACCAAAGCCATCGCCTGATCTGCCGAATAACCTTTCCCAATTAAGACACAGCAGGCCATGGCTACACTGCGGTGAATTCCATATTTACAATGACACAATACCCCACCTTCTTGCTGAATTACAGGTAGGGCTGTTTCCACCCCTCGCAGCAAGGTAGAAATCGGGATTGGGGCGAGTGGAGAGTCGAAGGTGGGCAGCCAAAGCAAGCGCAGGGGAGGCTGATTAAGCTGCTTCGTAGGCTTTCGCCAGTGCATGGATAAGATTACCTGCACTCCCATGGCTTGAATTTGCTCGCGGTGCTGAACTTCTGGCCAATTGGAAATGTATAAATAATCCGTAATGCTGGATAAGTTTAATTCGTTCATATTAATTTAGAATGTCAAAAGATCCGACTATGAAAGTTTGTAGGATCAACCAGGAACAAGGACTCGAATGACCTGAGGTACAACGGAAATGGTCACCGGACTTTCGCCGGCCATCTCACCATCCACCTGGACTGGCTGGGCAGGATTGGCAAGGATGGTGATGTTACGGGCCTGCCAATGGTGAAAACTATCGCGATCCACCGGTGAAGAGGCAACGAGGCTGGCGCCCATCGAAAACATTGAGCTAAACCCGGCATTACGTACCAGGATCACATCCAATAACCCATCGCTGACATTGATTGTGCGCGCTGCGCTAATCCCAGCCGTGCCCAAGTTGCCGGCGTTATCCACCAGGCAGGTGACTCCCTCGGCTTCGATTTCACTGCCATCCAGGTTCAGCTTATAGTACGCTGTCTTTGCTTGTTTCATGGCTTTTAATGCGCCGATCGTATAAGCCATTTTGCCGTATTTATCTTTTAACTGGCGATCAGCGACTTTCACTTTCTCGGCAGCGAAACCCAGACCAACCCGTAATAGAAAGTATGTATCGCCGATTTTGCCCATATCCACCATGCGGGTCTGGCTTCTAGCGCTGGCTGCGATAGCGGCAGCTAATTCAAGTTCTTTGGGTATGCCGAGCTCGAGAGACATTAAATTTGCTGTGCCGCCAGGAAGGATGGCCAGGCTGGCCTGGCTGCCAATTAAACCGCGGCCGACTTCCATGACCGTGCCGTCGCCGCCAAAGGCTGCGACCACATCCGCCCCCGCCTCGGCCGCCTGGCGAGCTAACCGTTCTGCATCTCCACTGTGCTTGGTCAGGGAGATATCCCAGTCGACTTTTGCCTTGCGAAAGACCTGGTTGAGGATGTGAAGAACAGGCTGCGGCTGGCCAGAGCCGGGATTGATCACGACATGAATAGTTTTCGTCATCGGTAAATTTCTCCTTTTAGAAAGGATACATGACTATTTCTGGTTATGGAAGGACCATTAAGGTGTAAGTAGGGTGTAAAATGGTCATATGTTATTTTACTCGATTTAACCTTGACAAATATTATAATGTGCATATAATCAATAACGCACTTTGAACATACCAGATCTCGCCAACAGGCAGATCGTTGACAACTGAATGAGACGCTTTCGCGTCAGAGACCAGAGCAAGCGCTTGTCGGTCTGACGTGCCGATGTCTGAATAGACATCGGTTTTTAGTCTGTCAAAAGCCTTGACAAAGAAGTAGAAGAGCGTATAATTCAGCCCGTTGTCTCAAAGCCGGACCTTAACAACTGAAGAGTGGTAAGAAGCCTGAAAGAAATTCTGGAGAGTTTTGAAATTGAAGGAACAAACATACTGCTAAAGTATGAAAAATAATTAGCGGAGAGTTTGATCCTGGCTCAGGATGAACGCTGGCGGCGTGCTTAATACATGCAAGTCGAACGGAAGAGGTAGCAATACTAAATTAGTGGCGAACGGGTGAGTAACGCGTTGGTGACCTGCCCCAGATCGAGGGATAAC
This sequence comes from uncultured Chloroflexia bacterium, assembly GCA_963770655.1. Taxonomy (GTDB): domain Bacteria; phylum Chloroflexota; class Anaerolineae; order Anaerolineales; family UBA4823; genus CAZAGA01. The sequence continues at coordinate 619,339 of CAVYQO010000011.1, forward strand.
AGTTCGAAAGGACTGCTAATACCGCATGAAATTACGGAAGTTAGGTTACCGTAATGAAAGGAGCGATCCGATATGGGAGGGGCCTGCGTCCCATCAGCTAGTTGGTGAGGTAAAAGCCCACCAAGGCGACGACGGGTAGGGGGCCTGAGAGGGTGACCCCCCACACTGGCACTGAAACACGGGCCAGACACCTACGGGTGGCAGCAGTAGGGAATATTGGTCAATGGGCGAAAGCCTGAACCAGCAACGCCGCGTGCACGATGAAGGCCTTCGGGTCGTAAAGTGCTTTTCGGGGAGACGAGGAAGGACGGTATCCCCGGAATAAGGATCGGCTAACTACGTGCCAGCAGCCGCGGTAAAACGTAGGATCCGAGCGTTATCCGAATTCACTGGGCGTAAAGCGCGTGTAGGCGGTTTGGTAAGTTGGATGTAAAATCTCCTGGCTCAACTGGGAGGGGACGTACAATACTGTCAGACTAGAGGACGGCAGAGGAAGGTGGAATTCCCGGTGTAGTGGTGAAATGCGTAGATATCGGGAGGAACACCAGTGGCGAAGGCGGCCTTCTGGGCCGATCCTGACGCTCAGACGCGAAAGCTAGGGGAGCAAACGGGATTAGAAACCCCGGTAGTCCTAGCCGTAAACGATGTAGACTTGGTGTCGGGGGTGTAAAAACCGTCGGTGCCGAAGCAAACGCGATAAGTCTACCGCCTGGGGACTACGGCCGCAAGGTTAAAACTCAAAGGAATTGACGGGGGCCCGCACAAGCAGCGGAGCGTGTGGTTTAATTCGATGCTACGCGAAGAACCTTACCCGGGTTTGACATGCAGGTAGTAGGGAACTGAAAAGGGACCGACCCTTCGGGGAGCCTGCACAGGTGCTGCATGGCTGTCGTCAGCTCGTGTCGTGAGATGTCCGGTTAAGTCCGGTAACGAGCGCAACCCACGTCGTATGTTACAAGTGTCATACGAGACTGCTGGTATAAAGCCGGAGGAAGGTGTGGACGACGTCAAGTCAGCATGGCCTTTATGTCCGGGGCTACACACACGCTACAATGGCCGGTACAATGGGTAGCAAAGCCGCGAGGTGGAGCCAATCCTCAAAGCCGGTCTCAGTTCAGATTGTAGGCTGCAACTCGCCTACATGAAGTCGGAGTTGCTAGTAACCGCGCGTCAGCATTAGTGCGGTGAATACGTTCCCGGGCCTTGTACACACCGCCCGTCACGTCATGGGAGCTGGCAACACCTGAAGCCGGTATCCTAACCGCAAGGAAGGAGCCGTCGAAGGTGGGGCTGGTGACTGGGACGAAGTCGTAACAAGGTAGGAGTACCGGAAGGTGCGCCTGGATCACCTCCTTTCTAGGGAGAAACTGAAGGAGAGCCTGAGGGCTTGAATTCAAGGACCCCGTGTAGTACCGTCTCGTCAGCGGTGGCGAGACAACCCCAGAATAAAGTAAGTCTTCTTACCACTCCTCAGTTGCTAAGGCAGATTGGAATCGAGAAAAGCGAGTAAAATAACAGCTTGTCTATCGAAATTCTGAAAACCTGAAGCACTGATTGGTTATACCGGATAGCGGCGCGGCCCGGCGGTATGCCGGGCTGTTTTGTCTAAACGGCCAGCACCTTAACAACCGAATAATGGGTAAAAAAGGACGTAGCGCAGAGATGTGATACGTCGAAAAGGCGCAAATAGAGGAAGAAGGAAAGAAGATGCGAAGACAATCGAGTTCTCCGTATCAGGAAAGAAGCTAGTAAGAGCTTATGGTGGATGCCTAGGCGCCAAATGCCGATGAAGGACGTGGGACACTGCGAAAAGTCTCGGGTAGCCGTGTACAGGCGTTGATCCGGGAATATCCGAATGGGGAAACCCCCCACAGCGAACCTGTGGGATCCCATACCTGAACACATAGGGTAAGGGAGGGGAACCTGGGGAACTGAAACATCTAAGTACCCAGAGGAAAAGAGAACATTCTCCTAGTAGTGGCGAGCGAACGGGGAAAAGCCCAAACCCGACCAGCAAGCTGGTTGGGGGTTGTAGGGCCTGGTCACGTAGAGTTACAAAACGGTCTGTTAGCGGAAAGGTGTGGGAAAGCCTACCAAAGAGGGTAAGAGTCCCGTATGCGAAAACAGACAGTCTCTGACCGGGAACCTGAGTACTACCGGGCACGCTAATCCGGTAGGAAACTGGGGAGTCCACTCTCCAAGGCTAAATACATTTGGCGACCGATAGTGAACAAGTACCGTGAGGGAAAGGTGAAAAGTACCCCAGTGAGGGGAGTGAAATAGAACCTGAAACCATAAGCTTACAAGCAGTCGAAGGGCTAATGGCGTGTCTGTGCTCCGGAGAGATCCGGGTGCGCGGCGCTAAGCCTGACGGCGTGCCTCTTGGAGAATGAGCCTGCGAGTTAATCATCGTGGCGAGGTTAAGGGAGAGACACCCGGAGCCGTAGCGAAAGCGAGTCTGAAAAGGGCGTATAGTCGCGGTGATTAGACACGAAACCGGGTGAGCTACCCATGGCCAGGGTGAAGCGGGTCTAACCGCCCGTGGAGGCCCGAACTCACTAATGTTGCAAAATTAGGAGATGAGCTGTGGGTAGAGGTGATATGCCAAACGAACTCGGAGATAGCTTGTTCTCCCCGAAATAGCTTTAGGGCTAGCGTCATGTGTTCAGTAGCGGAGGTAGAGCACTGGATGAGCTAGGGGGCTTACTGCTTACCGAACTCAACCAAACTCCGAATGCCGCTACTCCAGAACATGGCAGTCGGACTACGGGAGATGAGTTTCGTGGTCGAAAGGGAAACAGCCCAGATCATCGGCTAAGGTCCTCAAGTCTATGCTAAGTGGGAAACGATGTGAGACTACACGGACAACCAGGAGGTTGGCTTAGAAGCAGCCACCCTTTAAAAAGTGCGTAATAGCTTACTGGTCAAGTGGTCTTGCGCGGAAAACATAACGGGGCTAAGCATAGCACCGAAGCCATGGATGGCAACGGAAGTTGCTATGGTAGGGGAGCGTTCTGTCAGCGGAGAAGGCATACCGGAAGGAGTGCTGGAGCGGACAGAAGTGAGAATGCAGGCATGAGTAGCGAAAAACACGTGAGAACCGTGTTCGCCGTAAGTCTAAGGTTTCCGACGGCAGGTCAATCCGCGTCGGGTTAGTCGGACCTAAGCTGAGGCCGGAAGGCGTAAGCGATGGACATCCGGTCAATATTCCGGAACCAGCTGTCAGGAGCGAAGTGGGGACGCAACGAGGTAGGCCAGCCCACGAATGGTGGTGTGGGTGTAAGTGTGTAGGCGATGAGACCAGCAGGGAAAACCGCTGGTTGAGCTGAGGCACGAAGGCGAGCCCTCCCAAGGCGAAGTGGTTGAGCCTTGTTGCCGAGAAAAGCCACTAAGTGATGAGAGACAGGTGACCGTACCGCAAACCGACACAGGTAGACGGGTAGAGAATACCAAGGCGAACGGGAGAACCTTCGTTAAGGAATTAGGCAAATTAGCCCCGTAACTTCGGGATAAGGGGTGCCTGCTGTCTTGAGAGTGAACAACTGGAGGGATAGTGGGTCGCAGTGAAATGGCTCTAGTGACTGGTTAACAAAACCACAGGTCTCTGCAAAGCCGAAAGGCGAAGTATAGGGGCTGACGCCTGCCCAGTGCCGGAAGGTTAAGGGGAGAGGTTAGCGTAAGCGAAGCTTTGAACCGAAGCCCCGGTGAACGGCGGCCGTAACTATAACGGTCCTAAGGTAGCGAAATTCCTTGTCGGGTAAGTTCCGACCCGCACGAACGGCGTAACAACTAGAGCACTGTCTCAACGAAGGACCCGGTGAAATTGAAATAGGCGTGAAGATGCGTCTTACCCGCAGCAGGACAAAAAGACCCCGTGGAGCTTTACTGCAGCTTGGCATTGAGTTTGGGCATTGTCTGTGTAGGATAGGTGGGAGGCTGAGAAGCTGGGGCGCAAGCCTCGGTGGAGCCGACGGTGAAATACCACCCTGATGGTGTCTAGACCCTAACCCCACGCTCTAAACGAGGTGGGGGACCGTGCCAGGTGGGCAGTTTGACTGGGGCGGTCGCCTCCTAAAAGGTAACGGAGGCGCCCAAAGGTTCCCTCAGGTTGAATGGAAACCAACCGGAGAGTGTAAAGGCACAAGGGAGCTTGACTGCAAGACCAACGCGTCGAGCAGAGACGAAAGTCGGGCTTAGTGATCCCACGGTACTGAGTGGAAGGGCCGTGGCTTACCGGACAAAAGCTACCCCGGGGATAACAGGCTGGTGAAGTCCAAGAGTTCATATCGACGACTTCGCTCGGCACCTCGATGTCGGCTCATCGCATCCTGGGGCTGGACAAGGTCCCAAGGGTCGGGCTGTTCGCCCGTTAAAGCGGTACGCGAGCTGGGTTCAGACCGTCGTGAGACAGGTCGGTCTCTATCCGCTGTGGGCGTAAGGGATTTGAGAGGAGCTGCCCCTAGTACGAGAGGACCGGGGTGGACAGACCGCTAGTGTGCCAGTTGTCGTGCCAACGGCATTGCTGGGTAGCTAAGTCTGGCAGAGATAACCGCTGAAAGCATCTAAGTGGGAAACTCGCCTCAAGATGAGATCCCTCATCCGAAAGGAGTAAGACCGCAGGAAGACTACCTGCTTGATAGGCGGAAGGTGTAAGTGCAGTAATGTATTGAGCTGATCCGTACTAATGGTCGAGGGCTTACTGCCTGGTGCGGAGAACTGGATTGTCTTCAAAGAAAAAAGCGTCACCCATTATTCGGCATAAAATATGTGAAAACAGTCTCTTGGTGATTGGAGCGACGGAGGTACACCCGGACACATCCCGAACCCGGTCGTTAAGCCCGTCAGCGCCGATGGTACTTGGGGGGTAGCCCCCTGGGAGAGTAGGTCATTGCCAAGAGACTCTTTCTTTTTAATTAGATCATGTCTTTAGACTTAGCCTGGGCAGAAAAACTACTCCGGCTAATTATTAAAGCATGTTATAATTGATACTCGTCACGGGCTTGCTCTTAGACTGATATAGTAGTAAGGAGAGAGCATATCGAAGTTCTGTTCATCGAAGAATGCAGGACGACTGGCAGCTAGAATAGCAGCTCGGTGAGCCCGCGAACGCACACCGAGCTTTTTTATATCGAAAGGAGGTGAACAGGTTGACCCAAGTGACCCTGCGCCCTAATGAGAGCCAGGACCAATTGCTTAAGCGCTTTCGAAAGAAAGTGGCTAAAAGCGGTATCCTGAGCACCGTACGCCGTAAGCGCTGGTTCGTCTCGAAAAGCGAACTGCGCCGAATCAATAAGAAAAAGGCAATTCGCCGGATTAAGCGCCGTCAGATGACAGAGTTCGAATGATATCTTTGCGGATTTTGGTCTGCTAGACCGCAGAGAACGCGGAGGGATTATGGCAAAAGATGAAGATAAAATTCAGGTAGAAGGTTTGGTTGTTGAGGCCTTGCCTGGTACGCAATTTAAAGTCCGCCTGGACAACGGTCATGAAGTTTTGGCGTATTTGTCGGGTAAGATGCGCAAATACTATATTCGCATTTTGTTAGGCGATCGTGTGCGCGTTGAAGTGTCTCCTTATGACCTTACTCGAGGCCGAATTGTGTATCGCCATCGAAAACACGCTGAAGAACCTGAATTAGAATTGTAAACAGTTTATTTATTCTGTTTTCGCGCCCGGTTTTCACCCTCTGTATCATTTACATTGTCGACTACCCGGCTGTTCGATCAGTCAAAAATAAAGCGCCTCGTTTTTTCGAGGCGCTTTTTATATTCTTTACACAACCGTGAACTACTTTAACGGGCAGGCAAGCCGGTCCAGGCTAGAGCGGGCAACGAGTTGTTGATTATCTCTGAAATAAACCAGCAGTGCATCTACATAACCTCGCTCCTGGCAGCCAATTATGATCACATCGGCTGCATTCGGGAATTGCCCAGGCGGCTGGTCCACGATCAGGTTTACTTGAGCCATTCCATTAGGACCGATTAACACGGCCCCAAGCTTGCTGCTCAGGCGGTATTCATACGGCTTATATGCAGGCCAGCCATTGCCAGATTCGCCTTCGCCAGGCGGATAAAAGCGGGGGTAGAACAAGGTACCAGAAAGGGCTACCGTTTTCTCTTGATCAGCATAGGATTGCAGATCTGAGGTTGTCAACGGCAGCTCGTTGATGTCTGGTGAATTCACAACATCTGCGAATAGTTGGGATTTATTCTGGGCAGGCGAATGGGGATGGATCGATAGCTCCGCCAGAGGGATTGACAATCCGATCAGAAGAAAGAATGTTCCTGAGAGTGTCAGTTTCAGCGTTGGCTTCATTAGAAGGCGAGATTCTACACGACTTTCATCGGTCAGAATTTGTTGGACATTCTTTTTTGATGCCCCGAACAATATTGCAACCCAAATCGCCAATTCAAACAACCCAATCATCAGGTAGAGGTAAGCCACCCAATCTACAGGCAGGATATAGCGCCGGGCAGAATTACGCGCCAGGCCGTTGCTAAGGCTATAAACGAGTAAGAAAACCAATGGAATTAGCCCAGCGGCTTTCCACCGCCGCCAACTGCTGGCGATCCCAAAGGCTACGATGAGCAGATTTATACATAAAAGAATTCCATCCTGATATGTAAATTTTTCAAGAATGGAAATCCAAAAAGGATCACAAATAATCAGGGTGTCACAGCGCTGGTCGAAATGGAATCGCATCGGAAGCACCAACGTGGTCGATACCAGGTTATTCAAGGTATGGGCAGTGGCGAAACCAGTCACCACCAATGGATTGGCGGAGATGAATTGGCGGATATCCTTTGAAATTCTTTGCGCATATTCGGCCTGGGTTTCGCCTAGCTGCTGAATAGGCATTTCACCCAATTCCGAGCTGTAGCGTTGAGCGAGTAAGGCAGTTTGGGTTGATGGGTCATCGAAGGCCACGCTGCCGGTCCTTACCCAGTTCCGAATTAACCATGGCGAAATTACCAGGATTAAGCCCACCATTACCAACCCGCCTACCTTGATTAGTTCTTTCCAGGTTTTTCGGTAATACCAGGCTGCAAACAGTAGTAATGCCGGCAAGAGCAGAAGTGTCTGCGTACGGAGCAGGGCGGCGATGCCCAAAACTCCGCCTACGAGAAAAGAATCACTCCAGTTGCGTTTTGGGTTGGTAAACCAACGGACACTGAGCCAGGCAAGGGCAATAACTGCGATGGCGGTGGGTAGATCTGCGAGGAACAATTTCGAATGGGATACTTCAACCCATGGCGTAGATAGGATGGAATTCGATTCACGCAAAATCGCAAGGATTCCAATGGAGATTCCAAGCGGCCTGCTGTGGATTGCCTTTCCAAGGAGATACAAGAAAATGGGTAGAATGGCTAGTAAAAGCGTTTGAATATAGATGGTCTGCTCGTAGCCCTGGCCAGCAATCGCATGAAAACCTGCCAGTAACAAGATATACAGCGGGCGTGGCACAACCTGACCATTGACGAAACCGTAACCTAAAAGAAGGCTTTGGGCCTGGTAATCGTAATAGCCTGCATCAGAATAAGGATATATTTCGCTATTCGGAAGCGTAGGGGAGGGAGCAAAGTAGCTGCGCTGTACATCCAGGTTGGACCAACTTCGTGCCGCCGCAATCCACAGCGTTAGACAAACCAAAATATCGACAAGAATTCCCAATCTACTGGAATTTTGTCGCTTGGTAAGAAATAATAATCCTGCAATCATCAGCCCAGCTAGCCAGGCTAGAACCACCTGATAATAAAGGAGTGGAACCCCAGGTTGTCCCCAACCAACCCGATCTGGGGTAATGCCCAAGCCGGTGGCCGCCATCAAAAAGCTAAGGATTAATAAAACCCCAGTCGTTATAGCGGTAATGAGCCATAGCGACTTTTCTCGGCGGAACTCTTCGAAATGCGGGCCAAAACGCAGCAACATGATCCCTGCGAGCAATACTGCGCACTCCAGCACCAGGCAATAACCGAATGGCAATAATCTTTCAATGTAAGCCGAATATGATAGAAAAAGACGTCCCGGACGATGAAAGCCATCAGTAATCAATAAGGTTGCCCATATCCCTACCATGGAAATGGATAGCAACGAGAGTGTGAAGCGAAACTTGTGAATATCGAGGATGAGTGGATCAAGCGTCCGGGAGCGAAAATCTGGCCGGCTATACGATGTCCAGGCCATGCCGAGATGGGTAGAAAAGAACAGGAAAGCTGCCCCTAGGAGAGCAAGCCGGTTGGTTGAAAATCCCAAAATATGGCTGTTCTTCGGATCGGTAGGAATAACAAGAAGGAACACTATGGCGATTAGCCAAACAGAGCCAGCTATCAACCACAAAATAGGCCAACCATTGCAGAGTCTTCGATTAGAAGCTGCCTGGGTTGGATCTGGCGGGTCTTGGATCATATGCTTAGGCTGACCATTTTGTTGGGAATATAATTAACGCTGGGATTATAACGCATTATCTGAAAAAGCCCTGTCGCTTCAATCGCGACAGGGCTTTTTTTCAAAATCTGCGTTTTAATACGAGCTGAGCACCCGCATGTAATTGGCGCGTTCAAAGGCTGATGGATCGCCAACTGCCATCTGGCTCATGCTGCCTTTCATCTGAGCCACGGAATCATATTCGCGTTCTTCCATCCAGGTTTGGACGTCTGCCAGGATTTCGGAAATCCGGGTTACACCGTGGAGTAATAATTCGGAAGTGACCATCGTAGCCGAAGCGCCAGCCATCAGGGCTTTAATCAGGTCTGTCGCGGTGTGGACGCCGCCAGTCAGGCCGAAATCAACGTGAACTTTGCCATACAGGATCGCAGTCCAACGCAGCGGCAGCCGCATCTCATTCGAATTGCTCAAGACCAGGTTTGGAACGACTTTCAGTTCTTCCAAATCGAAGTCGGGCTGGTAAAAGCGGTTGAAAAGAACTAAACCGTTCACGCCGGTTTCGGCAAGCCGTAAGGCAAAATTCGGGATAGCGGTATAGAATGGACTTATTTTTACAGCGATTGGGATGTTTACTTGGGCGCGAATATCGCGGACAAGGGTGATATGAGTATTTTCGAGCTGTTCACTGGTCATGCCCGGATCGGTGACGACATCGTAAAGATTAATCTCAAGGGCATCTGCCCCTGCATCTTCAATCTTTCGGGCATATTCAACCCATCCGCCTGTGGTAACACCGTTTAGGCTGCCCATAACGGGAATATTGACAGCTTCCTTGGTTCTGGTCAGGCGTTCGAGATACTTTTCTGGGCCGATGCTGTATCGCCCGGTGTCCGGGAGATAGCTCAGGGCTTCGTAGAAAGATTCGGAGCCACGAAGCAGGTCGCGATGCAGCTTCCAGCTTTCATTGATGATTTGTTCTTCGAAAAGGGAAGGCATTACCACTGCGGCAACCCCAGCTTCTTCCATCTGCTTTACGATATCTAACTTTTCGATGAGCGGCGAAGAAGATGCCACAAAAGGGTTCTTTAAGGTCAAGCCCAGGTACATGCTAGTAAGATCAGTCATTTGCATACTCCTCTTTGTGATTCAGATGAAACGTTTTCTAGTCGGAGCCCTTTTCAGGGTTTTCAGGAGCATCTGCTTCGTAATGCATTGCTGCCATCTGACGGTAGAGATCCCAACGACCTTTGACATCGTTTTGCGCCTGGCGCATTAATGTCTCTGCACGGATCTCATCGGTTTGGAGAAGCATCCGGTAACGGGACTCGTTATAGGCGTACTTACTCAAGGGGACAGTGGGTTCCTTGGAGTCAATAGAAAGCGGGTTTTGGCCCTGATGAATCAAAGCCGGATTGTAGCGGTAGAGTGGCCAGTGACCAGACGCGACGGCAAGTTTCTGCTGCTCGAGACCCATTTTAAGATCGTAGCCATGGGCAATGCAGTGACTGTAAGCGATGATCAAAGAGGGACCATCGTATGCATCGGCTTCTAGGAAGGCATTCAAGGCTTGTTGGTCGCTGGCGCCCATGGCGATGCGGGCGACGTACACGTAACCATAGGCCATAGCGATCATACCAAGATCCTTTTTCGGGATGCCTTTACCTTGTGCTGCAAACTTTGCAACTGCAGCCCGTGGGGTCGATTTGGATGCCTGACCGCCGGTGTTTGAATAAACTTCGGTATCCAACACAAGGATATTGACATTTCGACCTGAAGCCAAGACGTGATCCAGGCCACCATAACCGATGTCATATGCCCAGCCGTCACCTCCGATGATCCAAACGCTCTTCCGCGCCAGGACATCAGCGATGCTCAGCAGGTCTCTTGCTTTTGGATCCGTGAGCCCACCCAGGCGTTGTTTGAGCTCGACGACGCGCTGTCGTTGAGCCTTCAGGCCGGTTTCGTCGTGTTGATCGGACTGGAGAAGCTCATCTGCCAAACCCTCACCAATGACGCCAGCAAGCTGGGCGACCAGTTCACGCGCATACTCGGTCTGCTTATCCATCGTAAGACGCATGCCCAGACCAAATTCGGCGTTATCTTCGAACAGCGAATTCGACCAGGCTGGGCCACGCCCTTCGTGATTTTGAGCCCAAGGGGTGGTGGGTAGATTCGCCCCGTAGATCGAGGAACAGCCAGTTGCATTTGCAACAACAATCCGATCGCCGAATAACTGGGTGAGTAGTTTGATATACGGGGTTTCGCCGCAACCGGAGCAGGCGCCGGAGAACTCAAACAGCGGTTGCAATAACTGAGAATTTTTGACGGTCCGCAAACTGAAGGTCGTGCGATCAATTTCGGGAATACTCAGGAAATAATCCCATTTGATGACCTCGCGCTCACGAATTGACGGCTGGTCGGCCATATTAATCGCTTTACGACCGACCTGGCTCTTATCCTTGGCCGGACAGACTTCGACGCACAGGCTACAACCCGTGCAATCCTCAGGGGCCACCGCAAGGGTATATTTCATACCTGGGAATTCTTTCCAACGCGCATCCACACCGATCCAACCCTCGGGAGCATTGACAAGGTTGGCGCTGTCATACACCTTCTCGCGAATTACTGCGTGGGGACAGACAAAGGAGCACTTGCCACATTGAATGCAAAGGTCTGGCTCCCAGACCGGGATTTCCAGGGAAATATTGCGTTTTTCCCATTGGGTGGTGGCTGTCGGGAAGGTGCCATCAACTGGCATTGCACTGACAGGTAGGCTGTCGCCATCCATGTTGATCATCGGACCAAGCACTTTTTTGACGAAGTCTGGCGCTGTGGCCGGAACGGGCAAGCGCCGAGAAATTGTGCTGGAAACTTGCGCGGGGACTGCGACTTCGTGAAGATTTTTCAAAGTCTGGTCAACAGCCTCGAAGTTAGCCCGAACGACCGCCTCGCCTCGCTTACTGTAGGTTTTTTCGATAGCGTGTTTGATCTCTGCAATGGCCTGTTCACGTGGTAAAACACCACTGATGGCGAAGAAACAAGTCTGCATAATTGTGTTAATTCGTCCGCCCATCCCAGTTTGCTTGGCGACTTCGTAAGCATCGATTACAAAAAAGCGCAGCTTTTTGTCAATAAGGGATCTTTGGGTTTCAAGCGGAAGGTGATCCCAGACTTCTTCCGGGCCATAGGTGCTATTCAGCAGGAAAACCCCGCCTGGCTCAGAGGCCTTCAGCACGTCCAGTCGTTCAAGGAAAGAAAATTGGTGGCAGGCGACAAACTGAGCCTGGTTGATCAGGTACGGAGCGCGAATTGGTTTGGGGCCAAATCGTAAGTGAGACACGGTAACCGTGCCAGATTTTCGCGAGTCATACACGAAGTATCCTTGAGCAAAATTATCCGTTTCTTCCCCGATAATCTTAATTGAGTTCTTATTAGCGCCCACGGTTCCATCAGCTCCAAGACCCCAGAATAAGCAGCGTACAGTCTCGGGCAGTTCAATATGAAAACCGGGATCGTAATCGATGCTGTTATTGGAGACATCATCGAAGATTCCCACAGCGAAATGGTTTTTAGGAGTTGCCTTTGACATTTCATCGTAAACGCCTTTAACCATGGCAGGCGTAAATTCTTTGGATGAAAGGCCATAACGACCGCCGATAACCCGTGGATTGTCACCCACCCAGGCTTCAGCAAGGGCGGTCAGAACATCCTGGTAGAGTGGTTCGCCGGCTGCCCCTGGTTCTTTGCAGCGATCCAAGACAGCAAGTGTGCGCACTGTAGCTGGCAGCGCTTCGACAAAGAGCTTGACGGAGAAGGGACGGTAAAGATGGACCTTCAAAACGCCCACTTTTTCACCGTTCTGGTTGAGGTAAATTGCGGTTTCTTCGACGGTCTCTGCGCCAGAACCCATAATGATGATGACCCGCTCAGCATCAGGGGCGCCAACATAATCGAATAAATGATACTGGCGCCCAGTTCGTTGGGCAAAACGATCCATGGTCTTTTGGACAATTTCCGGGGTGGCTGCGTAATATGGATTGACTGTTTCACGTCCCTGGAAATAGACGTCCGGATTTTGGGCAGTTCCGCGTAGAACCGGATGGTCTGGTGAGAGACCTCGGGCACGGTGTTGGTGAATTTTTTCCATGTCGATCAGAGCGTGCAAATCATCGTCGGCAAGCTGTTCGATCTTGTTCACTTCGTGGGAAGTTCTGAAACCGTCGAAGAAGTGTAAGAATGGAATGCGCGCTTCCAAGGTGGCAGCATGAGCGATTGCAGCGATGTCCTGCGCTTCCTGGACAGAATTCGAGGATATTAAAGCGAAACCAGTCTGCCGGGTTGCCATAACATCGGAATGATCGCCAAAGATGGATAATGCTTGGGCGGCCAGGGCACGTGCAGAGACATGGAATACAGTCGAGGTCAACTCGCCAGCGATCTTATACATATTCGGGATCATCAGGAGCAGACCTTGTGATGCAGTAAAAGTGGTGGTAAGCGATCCGGTCTGTAAGGCGCCATGCACCGAACCTGCTGCGCCGCCTTCGGATTGCATCTCAATCACCAATGGTACAGTCCCCCACAAATTTTTGCGACTTTGGGCGGACCATTCATCCGATAACTCACCCATCCCGGACGAGGGGGTAATTGGGTAAATAGCAATGACCTCGCTAAGTTTGTGGGCAACATAAGCAGTTGCTTCGTTCCCGTCGATTGTTACTTTTTCTCTTTTCATTTCTCTCTCCATTCCTCTACGGAGTTTAGGTTTGTGATCATTTTTCGTATTCCTTTTGGGTTTTCCCAACTATTAAGTTTAGTAAGCTTATCGTAAAAAGGGAAGTAATATTTGGCATGTAAAAGACAGTGATATGTCATTATTCATAAAGTTGTTCACAACCGAAAATTCTTCATCGATCTTGTCGCTGCGCGCTTGCATTCATCGAAAGCCGGTGTTATCCTTATAAGCGCCATTGTTATCGTAGATAATCTGCAATTGGACTGAAAGCTTTTGATGAGTATAGAAGACCTCAAACCTGGCCCGTTATTGGCAATTGATATTGGCGGTATTTCTACTCGTTGTATGCTTTTCGATAAGACCGGCGAGCATTACCGTTTGCATGGAATCGGGACTTCAATGACGACGCTCGGTGGGCGCGGTTCGGATGTCCGTCTTGGACTGCAGCTAGCGCTAGAAGAGCTTCAAGCGAATACCGGCAGGAAATTGCTCGACGGACATAAAAATTTGATCCAGCCCGTCAATCGAGATGGTTATGGAGTTGACCAATGTGTTGCCACAATATCGGCTGGAGATCCCCTCAAGCTTTATCTGGTGAATTTATCCAATGAAATGTCCTTTACTAGCCCAGAATGGTGTGCTCGTTCTACATATATAGGACAAATCAAATCAACCTGTTTGAATGACAACCGTGAACCTATCGCGATAGTCGACGAAATATTGACATTCAGGCCGGATTTAATCATGATCACCGGGGGAATAGAGAAAACGGCTTCACCAGTTCTTCTCCATATTTTAGAACCCGTGAAATGGGCTTTGGGTCAGCTCCCAGATGCTTACCAACCAGAATTATTATTCGTTGGCATCGAAACACTTCAACCCTTGATCGGGGAAGTATTCGGTCATTCTTCACGGCTACATATCGTAGGTTATTCTCGTTCGGGAGCAAATCAGCAGGAGATAATGACTGCCAGAGCTACTTTGGCGCAAGTTACGGTAATCATCCGTTCTCGCCAGATACCAGGAATAGCGGATGTTATCCAATGCGCTGCAGGGAATGTGTTCCCAACATATTGGGGGTTTGGGCGGGTGATCCAGTACCTATCCAAAGCCTCTCGCGCCCAAAAAGGCGTCACTGGGATTGATTTCGGTTATGGCGCTGCAACCTTTGTCGCCGCCTACTCGGAACAAATTTCCTTTGGCATATATCCAGTACACAATTGGTCTGGATCTATCTCCCTATTTCCGGGTTTAGCGGACAAACAAATTTTGAAAAAATGGGTAACATCGGACGACCCGCCGTTGGACGCCATCCAGGAATTTTATTTTAATCACAGTCTGTACCCGACCAGCCTACCGTTTTCAAAGGCAGAGCGAGAGATTGTTAATCAGTTAAACCGGTATTTTCTTGGAAATATCGTTGATCTTCAGCGTAATGAAGCTACTCTGAAGATGCGAGAATCGGACGATGCAAATATTTCCTGGGGTGAACCAATCTTGGCAAGTGGTCACGCGTTGACCCATGCCGCCTCGCTGAGCCAGGCATGCCTGGCATTATTAGATACCCTTCAGCCTATGGGTATCACTACATTAATTTTAGATCCCAGGCAGATTGCCGCCTGCCTTGGTGCGCTGGCAGATATCAATCCAGCCGCTGCTGCCCAGCTTCTTGACTCGGATCTCTTCTTGCACCTGGCAACGGTTATCAGCCCGGTAGGGCAAGCGCCAGCAGGTACTCCAATCCTGCGGGTGAAGATGACCTCCGACGATCGATCAGAATGTACGATGGATGTACACCAGGGGGATCTTGAAGTCATTCCAATCTCGCCTGGGAAAAGCGCCTTACTTCAGCTTCAGCCTTTCCATCGTTACGACATTGGTATGGGGGGTGCGGGTCGCGGCGGCAGTGTTCGTATAACGGGGAGCGCTCTCGGGATCGTAATTGATGCCCGGGGTCGACCGTTGATCCTGCCGGAAGATCTAGGACAGCGAGGGACCTTATACCGGAAGTGGTTATGGATGTTAGGAGGGTAGGCGATTGACCACCGCAATCGTTCACTATCTTTCTGATACGCTTATCGAACGCAGACGACTCTTGCTTGGTCCAGCCAGGATTCTGGTGCGCCGTGGCCAGAAAATCACGACTTTCGACCCAGTGGTTGAGGATTTATTTGGATCCCAACATTTGCTGCTGAATGCTGCACGCGGCTTAGGTGTTTCGCCGTCCCGGGCGGACAAACTCATCAGCGGAAAGGTGGGTGTTTGTGTTTCTCCGGGAGATATTCTGGCTGGGCCAGTTGGCTTAGCGCGGCGTACGGTTAGGTCTCCTTCTTCTGGTAAGATTGTTAATTGCGAGCATGGTCAGATCCTGCTTGAGCTCGAAGGCTCTTCCAACAAGATTTTAGCGGGGATGCCCGGTGAAGTCGTCGATTTAATCCCAGATCGCGGGGTTGTTATCCGCGCCTATGGCTCTTTGATTCAAGGGGTATGGGGTAATGGAAAGATTGGTCAAGGGCATCTGCGGGTGATGTTAGAAGAATCTGATCAAGGGTTGACCGGAGACCAGGTGAAAGAAAATATGGCAGGGTCTCTCCTGGTCGGTAGTTATTGTGAGGACGTCAGGGTCTTCGAGATAGCCAGCCAGGTTCAGCTTAATGGGATTATTTTAGGAAGTTTGCAACCATCATTAATTATTCCAGCTTTAAATTCGCCGGTTCCAATAATGATCGTGGATGGTTTTGGCAAGCATCCCTTAAATCCAGTCGCTTCTCAAATATTAGCTGCTTGCGAGGGTATGATCGGGGCGCTCAACGCAGAAACCGTTGTAAGATTATCGGTTTCTCGTCCTGAATTGGTTGTTTCTAAGGACCCCATCAACAGCTCGGAACCGTCCAAAACCTTCGATTTCCTCTCGCCTGGTAAAAAAGTACGCTTTATCGGGACTTCGATGCTGGGTATTACCGCCTACCTGGTAGATCTCATTGGAGAAACCACTTTGCAAAATGGCTTGAATACTACCGCCGCTACCCTGCAATTAGCAGATGGCGAGATTATCACTGCGCCATTAGGAAATTTGGAACTTTTGGATTAATCTGCTTGCTATTCTTATGAACGAAAACAGCGCTCAAATTGCAAGGATACTAGCTCGCGAATACATTTTTCATTCCCTGACGCCAGAACAACTTCTCGCGCTTGCTGATCAATTTGAAACGCTTGAATTCAAAGAAAACCAGAGCTTTGAGCTGCATGACCAGCCGAAGAAAAAGTTTTATATCATCTATGATGGTAAACTTCAGGTCAAAATTTTACAACGGGGTGGTAAATCCCATGTAACCATCCTCCAATCCGGTGATTATTTCGGTGAAGAAGCGCTTCTTTCTGGCGAATCGCCTAGAAAGACGATCAAAGCTCTTGAGCAAACCAGGCTAGTCACACTTGATCAGGAGCAATTCAAGCAATTCTTGGAGCAATATCCTACAATTCGCTCGGTCCTACTTATCACGATGGAAAGTCGCCGGATGGCAAGATCTCCTCGATTTTCATGGATTAATTCAGATGAATCGGTTTATTTTATTGGGCGGAAACATTACATTTTTCTGATCCGCAGCTTGATTCTGCCAATCTTATTTATCGTTGGCTCGATTCCACTGTTGACGATTGGCGTGGCAAATTCGAGGGTCGCTCTGCTGCTTGGTCTTGGGCTACTTTTCTTTGGTTTTCTCGGTTTCATCTGGAACTGGCTCGATTGGGGAAATGATTATTATATTATTACCCAGCAAAGGGTCGTATGGATTGAAAAAATCCTCTTATTATATGATAGCCGCGATGAAGCGCCTTTATATAACATTTTAGCTGTCGATGTATACTCGAGCTTTTTTGGGCAGATCCTGGATTATGGAGACGTTTCAGCTCGCACCTTCACTGGCAGGATATATATGCAGCGTGCCAACCAACCCTGGGTTTTAGCCTCTTACCTGGAAGGACTACGGAAGCGTTCGGAACAAATAACTCGTGAACTAGAAGAAAAAGAGATGCAAGCAGCCATCGCCAGAGGATTAGAACGGCATAAGGCGGCAGCGCCGGTGGAGGTAATTCCCAATATTCCACCACCGCTGCCCTTCAAACCTGTAAAGAAAAAAGCAGAACCAAAGCAAAAGTCAAAAGGATTAGGCGCTCGCCTGCAGAACTTTCTAAAAGTTCGCTATGAACAGGATGGCACAATAACCTACCGTAAAGCCTGGCCCCTCCTGGTTTGGAAGATTTGGCTGCCTTCGCTGCTTCTTTTGTTCTGGTCGGTGGGCATGGTTTTCCTGGTTAGCCAGGGAAATACGGGAGGTACCCTGTTATTCTGGTGGGTTATCATGATTGGCTTTCTCTTAGGATTGTTATTTTGGTTATGGTATAACTACACCGACTGGAAAAATGATATTTACCGACTTACGCCAACCCAGATTTTCGATATCGAGAAAAAACCACTGGGTTCTGAACTTAAGAAAAGCGCCGATCTGGAAAATATCCTCACGATCACCCACACCCGGAATTTTCTTGGGATTTTACTCAAATTTGGAGATGTTATTATCACCGTAGGTGAGACGCAGTTCTTCTTCTTTTCGGTCTACAATCCCGATCGGGTTCACCAGGATATTGCCAATTTTCAGGAGAATCTTCGCCAACGGAAGAAGCGACTTGAAGAAGCCCGCGAAAGAGAGCGCATGGTCAATTGGTTGGTGGCTTATCATAGTGAATCCGATAATTAAATAAAACAATATTGGTTTTCGATGCAGAATTTCAAGGTAAAATAGGCTGTTTTTATGCAATTATTTATTTTTGACTGAGGTCGTTATGGCAATCCGAAAAATTGTTACCGTTCCAGAACCGGTATTACGGAAAAAGGCACGCAAAGTCACTGAGTTCGGGGCGGACTTGCAGACGTTAATTGATGACATGGTGGAAACCATGCGCCAGGCGCCAGGCGTTGGTTTAGCTGCGCCGCAGATCGACGTACCGCTCCGGGTGATCGTTGTCGAATTTGGCGACGATGAAGATGATGAAGCGCCATTAAAACTCTACACCGTGATCAACCCAGAGATAGCACGGATGGACGTAGAGACGGAGGTCGGCACAGAAGGGTGCTTGTCGATCCCCGGTTACGTGGGTGATGTGGAGCGGCCGATCGCGATTACAGTTAAGGGGCTTAATAGACGAGGACAGCCGATAAAAATTAAAGCAGAAGGTTGGTTAGCGCGCATCTTTCAGCACGAAATTGATCATCTGGAAGGCGTTCTCTTCATCGACCGCGCCGAAAAGGTTTGGGAATTCAAAGCCGAGCCAGGCCAATCAGTGCCCCTGGATTAATGTACCTGACTCATCTCTCACTGACAAATTTTCGTAATTTCGCACGGATGGATATTGAGGTTCCACGCGGCCAATTAATGTTAGTTGGCGACAACGCCCAGGGAAAGACCAGCCTTTTAGAAGCAATCTATTTTTTGGCGACATTCATTTCATTTAATACCTCGAATGAACGTGAGTTGATCAACATGTGGGCCAAGCGTGAGCCATTTGCTGGGGCGCGGATCCAGGCCGCCTTTTGCCGTCAGCAGGGTGAGGGCTCCTACACCCAGATGAAGACTCACCAATTGGAAATCAAACTCATTCTGGACGATTCCCAAGGAAACGGTTCTATTCGCTTGCGTAAGGATGTTAAGCTGGATGGCGTCAAACGAAAAATCAGTGAAGTGATTGGCCAATTCAACGCAGTATTATTCCTGCCTCAGATGCTGCGGATCGTCGAAGGATCACCGGAAGACCGCCGGCGTTACCTTAACCTGGCGATGGCGCAAGCGCTGCCGCATTTTGCTGAGGTTTTGGCAGATTACAACCAAATTTTGAGCCAACGCAATGCTTTGTTGAAGCTGCTGAATGAAAGAAGATCCGATCCAGCTATGGTGGGCGGGCAGCTGGCCTTTTGGGACGAGAAACTGGCGCGGAAGGGTGCGGAAATTATGAGCGCTAGAATCCAGACAATTCGAGATCTAGAAAGGTTGGCTATCCAGGTTCATCGTCAACTTACTCATGGAGATGAGGTGCTGCGAATGATTTACCAACCCTCATTTGAACCTTTGCCAAAAAGACCAGGGCAGTTCACCATGAAGCTAGACGCAGCAGTTGACCGGAGTGGCTTAGCCTTGGAAAAGATCTACACGGCCTTTATGGAGCAGTTAGAGCGTTCGCGTGTTGAAGAAATAACCCGTGGTGTTACAACCATTGGGCCCCATCGGGATGAAGTGCGCTTTTTAGCCAACCAGATCGATTTAGGGACATATGGCTCAAGAGGTCAGGCGCGCACGGCAGTTCTATCCTTGAAGCTTGCTGAAGTCGGCTGGATGAAGGAAAAAACTGGTGAATGGCCAGTTCTCCTGCTGGATGAGGTCCTAGCCGAATTGGATCCAAACCGGCGTTTTGACTTACTAGACCGGCTAAAGGCGACAGAGCAGGCGATTATGACTACGACCGACCTTGAGCTGTTTACCGAAACATTTATCCAGGCTTCGTGTACATGGCGGGTTCGAGCCGGGCAAATTAAACTTGAGGAGAGCGATGAAGATTAAATCGGTATTCGATGGTAGGATTGACCCCAAGATTTTTCAGATTAATATTTCGGACGGGGGGGTTCCGAAGCTGGCAGTGCAGACTGCAGATGTTGGCGAATTGGGTCTGCAGGGTGATCGCCAACAGAGCTTGAACGTACACGGTGGTCCAGATCGCGCTGTAACCCTATTTTCCTTAGAAAGAATCCTGGGATTACAACTGGAAGGACACCAAATTTTTCCTGGCGCGCTCGGAGAAAACCTTACGCTGGCTGGGTTGGATTGGGAAGAAATTCAGCCTGGGGTAAAAATGCAGTTGGGAGAACGGGTGGTTCTTGAAATTACTAAATTTGCCAGCCCGTGCAACAAGCTGGCACCATACTTGATCGATGGGGATTATGGGCGCGTATCCCAAAACCATTTTCCCGGGTGGTCAAGAGTTTGCGCGCGGGTGATCACATCCGGTAGGCTGTTCGTCGGAGATCGGATCGTATTGTACTAGCTGAGGCTGGCAGTCTAAAGGGGCTTCCGCGCGGGAAGACCAACCCGGCGAGGGTATCCTGGAGGGGTTGCGGCAATTTTATCGATAACGACCAGGTAGCGCTCATCAGCGACGCCGGGAAGGGCTACAGGGATCAATTTCCGCAGATGCCCACCGAGAACGCGAATCGCATGGTCAGCAGTTTGAACTTCCGCTGGAGCGCCTTCGCCTTTCATGGCAATAACCGCCCCACCGACTCGAGCAAGCGGGAGCAGATATTCTGCGATCACCGGCATTACGGCCACTGCTCGAGCGATTGCCCAATCGTAGCTCTGACGATGGGCTGAAACCTGGCCGATTGTTTCAACCCGTTCCTGCAAAATCGCTACCTCGTCGAGGTTCAGCGAGTTAACGATATGATGCAAGAAATCTACCTTTTTACCAACCGATTCGACCAAAGTAAGCTGCATTTTTGGATAGATAATTTTGAGCGGTAAACCAGGAAAACCAGCGCCAGTGCCCACATCGATTACCTTATCCATCGGTGTATCTCGCATTGCAATCAGGCAGGTTAACGAATCCAGGAAATGCTTAGTCCGAATTTTCTCGGGTTCCTTGATCGCGGTCAGGTTAAAACGCGAGGACCATTCGAGCAATTGGTTTTCATAACATTCCAATGCTGATAACTGTTCTGGAGTTAGTTTTATGCCAAGCACGCGTTGAGCATTTTGTGCAAAATCTTTCATACTTCGATTATACCTTTTTGTGAATCTGTATCCTCAAAACAAGGTGAAACACCTGGCATATGAATTGCAAAGAAACTGACATCAGATTACAAACGGAGCATGCTATGTTTCATCGCCATCAGCCAATTCAAAAGACCATAATTCGCTGTTTATGGTTCATCCTTTGTTTGGTTTTATTTCCCTGGCCAGCCCGAGCCGAAGAACAACTGCCGGCGAAGGCCTATGTTTCCGGTGTAAAGGGTCACCCGCAGACTTTCTCGCTTTCATGCGAGTCGCGCTCAGCGGTGGATTGGGCTGCATATTTTGGCGTGGAGATTAGCGAGAAGAAATTCCTAAATCATCTGCCTCGTTCAGATAACCCAAATCAAGGATTTGTCGGTAATCCCGGAGATCCTCTAGGGAATATCCCACCACAGTCCTATGGGGTTTACGCCGGGCCGGTTGCTGCCTTATTAAGCCAATATGGGTTACCTTCCCAGGCGGTTTATGATTATGACTGGGAACAGCTCCGGGCGGAAATTACTGCTGATCGTCCAGTGATTGTTTGGGTGATCGGGCAGATGTGGAATGGTACGCCTGTAAAATATACAGCCTCTGATGGCGAACAGACCACCGTGGCTAGCTACGAGCACACGATGATCGTGGTGGGTTACACTCCAAAATTCGTGATGGCAATCGATGCTGCTACAGGTCGAGAGGGAACGTATTCATTAAGCACCTTCCAGACATCCTGGAAGGTTCTTGGACGAATGGCTGTGATTTTTGATACAGCGAAAGAAACAGTATCCCCAACGGATGATGTCGATACCACCGAGCCGCTCCCTCAGATACCTGGAGTCATTCAGTATCCGACTTTGGGCGCTCCGACGCAGTTACCCGACGCGACCATGGTCCTGCCTTTGGAAACTCAGAATCCGGCGATCATCCCACCGGCAGAAACCCCAGACCCGACAATGAGCATGCCAACGCAAACGCCAGAGCCAACTTCAATCACGCGAGATCAAGCAGGCAGCGAAGAAACCCAAAGTATTTATATCGTGCGGCGGGGAGATTATTTGACCGGGATAGCCAGACGCTTTGGAGTGAACTGGCGAAACCTGGCGCGTGTAAATCACCTCACCGCTCCATATATTCTCTATACGGGTCAAAAACTGCATATACCATAAAGATTTAAAGGTATGTACGCAGCATAAGTTTTTATTTTTGGGGGTGATTTCAGAGCCAGTTTACCAACCAGCCGTTAAGCGTTGGATGTGTCTCTCCGGCAATCCGGCGGCCAGCATGCGCAGTTGGACGCTCGGTATATCATATTCAACCCGTCGATAATCCCAGGTTGCGTCGTCAGAGTCGTAAATTGCGAAGGCAGCGCGTGGATCGCGGTCGCGTGGCTGACCAACCGAGCCGGGATTGATGATCGACCGCCAGGTAAGCTTAATCCGGGTATTTGGTTCGGGAATTTCAAGTTGGACTGAATTGTTATTTCCGTCAAGAGTATAAATGACCGGTAGATGGGTGTGCCCAACAAAACAGAAAGGAGTCTCAAAATAATCAAAATTATGCAGTGCGGAGCGAGTATCTAGAAGGTATTCCCAGACTGGGTAACGCGGGCTGCCATGGGATAAGGTAACCTCGCTGCTCGCCTGAATTTTCTCCGGTAGTGAGCGCAGGAATTTGATGCTGCTTTCGGTGAGGGTTTTTTGAGTCCATTGGACAGCCTGGCGCGCCTCAGGATTGAAAGCGCCGGTATCGATTTGATCCAGTGCAGCAGCATCATGGTTGCCGATTAGGCAAAGAAGATTGGGCAGGCCACGGATCTGATCGATGACTTCGTTGGGGTTGGGTCCATACCCGACCAAATCGCCCAGGCACCAGGCCGCATCGAAAGTTCCAGCTCCTGCCAGCACAGTTTCCAATGCGGTCAGGTTTGCATGGATGTCGGAGATAATCAGTATGCGCATAATAGTTCTATTTTACCGCACTCCAGGTTTGGTATATACTCAAATTGCCGCCTTGACCGTCCGAATAATAGGTTACTTGAATTTCAAAGCCAGCTTCGCTAGCTAACATTGCCAATTCATCTTCTTGGAAAAGGTGGACATAGCGGAATCCTCTTCCGCCAGAACGCCAATCCAGCAGGTAATCCCCCTCGTCAACGCTAGAATCTTGCAGACCTACTGCCCCCCAAGGTTGAATGCGTTGTTTGAGCTTATCGCTGTTCAAAAATTGCCACTCTGAATGGATAAATTGTCCTTCGGGGGATACCAAACCACGAATTTTTTTCAAGATTTCCAGTCTTAGTTTGACCGAGGGGATATGATGGAGGACGGCAAATGCCAGGACAAAATCAAAGCGCCCAGGCTGAGTTTTGTTTTCGTGGATAGTTTCGCCAGGGTAAAGCTCAAGATTCCAGGATGACTCTGTTAGATCGGCATGGATAAACACTGGTTTACTCGAGATATTGGGGAGGACTGTCTGCCGAGCGATTTCTAGGAGCCCAGGGCTGGAGTCTAACCCGAGGTAAGTGCCTTTGAAACCGCTCGTATGAAGGGATTGCCAGAGCTCGCCATTACCACAGCCTATATCCAAGATAGAGCTAGATTTTGGAATAGCGCTCAACAGCTTTCGAACGCCAGGTTGGATCCGGCGGCGAGTCTCAGAAAATTGGAGTGCAAAGGTCTGGTAAAATTGTTGGTTGAGCTCGATTAATTGCTTGGCGACGATGATATCCACACCGCTATTATAGCTTGAAAGGAGCAGCTACTTTCAGTGTCATTCTGCAATGCCTGCTGACCTGTTGATCTAACGATGGACCAAAATTCCGAAGAACGATCCTGGCAAGAACTGCGCCAATACACCCCTGAGAAATTAGCCTTAGCCCGTCTGGCGCTGCTTGAAGTTGCCAAGGCCGAAAAGTTACAGATGTACTTCGCCGGCACCCATTACCAGAAGGTGGTTACATGGGCAAACACATGCTCGTGGCAGCCTATCGGGAGCTTGTCGAAAGCGGAGAATGGCAGCCCCAGCCGGAGCTTCTAGCGCGGATTCGGATGAAACCGGTGCGCACACTTTCGGGCGTCACCACGGTGACTGTCTTAACCAAGCCATACCCCTGCCCAGGACAGTGTATTTTTTGCCCCACGGATGTGCGCATGCCGAAAAGTTATCTCCCTGACGAACCCGGAGCACGCCGAGGCCTGCAGCATGATTTTGATCCCTTTGCTCAAGTTGCTGGGCGAATTGAAGCCCTGCAGGCAATCGGTCATCCTGCTGAAAAAATCGAATTGCTCATTCTTGGGGGGACCTGGAGCGCGTATCGAAAAGATTACCAGGAATGGTTCATCCAACGCTGCCTGGATGCGCTGAATGGGTTCGATTCTCAATCGCTAAACGAAGCCAAGGAAGCAAATGAACAGGCCAGGCGCCGCAACGTGGGGTTGGTAATCGAGACCAGACCCGACCATATCGATCTTCGTGAATTAACCTGGCTGCGAAGGTTGGGGGTAACGAAAGTACAAATTGGGGCGCAGAGCCTGAATGATCCTATACTGAGCTTGAATAAACGCGGCCATAATGTCGAAGCGACACGCCGCGCAGTTGCATTGTTACGCGCTGGCGGATTTAAAATCGTGCTGCACTGGATGCCCAATCTACTTGGGGCGACACCGCAAGGAGATCGAGAAGATTTTATGCACCTGTGGGAGGATTTTTGCCCTGACGAAATAAAAATATATCCAAATCAATTGCTTGAAAACGCTGAGTTGTACACATATTGGCTTCGTGGTGAATATCGACCCTACTCTACCGAAGAGCTGGTTGGCTTGATTGCGGATATCAAGCCATCTATCCCTCGCTACTGTCGGGTGAATCGAATTATTCGCGATATTCCTTCGACAAATGTCGTCGAAGGGAACAAGCGTACCAGTTTACGCCAGGATGTTCATTTAGAATTAAACCGGCGGGGAACGAGCTGTCAATGCATTCGCTGCCGCGAGGTCCGCGGTCAGAGTGTAGATCAAAGCAAGCTAGGATTAGATGACTTGGTATATTCTGCCGGCGGTGTTGGTGAACATTTTCTCTCCTTTGTCACCGAGACTGATCGCCTGGCAGGCTTCCTGCGACTATCGCTGCCAGGGAAAACGGCGCCTGAAATCGGGATAGCGGATTTGAAAGGTGCAGCAATTATCCGCGAGGTGCACGTGTATGGGCAATCTCTGCCGGTCGGCATGGAAGAATCCGGCGCAGCCCAGCATGTTGGATTGGGGACACAGACTCCTACTTCACGCCGAGAAAGTCGCCAGGGAGAACGGCTTTGAACGCCTGGCTGTTATTTCAGCGATTGGAACAATCCAGTACTATCTTGAACGTGGTTACAAACGAGGGGAGTATTACTTAGTCAAGCAGCTCTAACCGACAAACCTGGCTCGACCTGCAGCAAACCCATCAGAATAGGAATTATTTTTATGAATTTTTTATGAGTATTGACATATAGCCAAAAATTGCTATAATGGAAACGGTTCCAAAAACAAAAAAAGGTGTCATTCAATGAATCCTGAGGCAAGCAGCGAAAAATGGTTTTTTGCTCCGTCCAATTGGGGAAGGATAACTCCTGATACAAACTGATCAATACGCCGCGGATAATAATCTGGGGCGTTTTTGATTTTTTACCTTGTTTCCATAATGCTGAAAAGGAGGCGACAGCGAAAATAGTTTCCCTTGACCGTCAGTTCATATTCAACAAAACAACCATTCAATATCTGGAGGAAGAAGAATATGCATAACAAGAAAGTTTTGTGGTTAATTTTAGGGCTTTTGGGAGTGATGGCTCTTATACTTGCCGCCTGCGGCGGCGCTGCGCCAGCGACCCAAGTAGCTACTGAACCGCCAGCACCGGCTGCAACTGAACCGCCGGCGCCTGCGGCGACAGAACCTGTCGCTGCTGCTCCCTCCGGCGGCGCTTGCACGACTGAGCTGTGGACAGCACTGCCGGGTGGAGCTCTAGAGAAGGCATATAACGGTGAGTTGAAGGGCAAAGTCGTAACAATGATGGGGCCCTTCACAGAAGGCGACACTGTGAAATTCGAGCAGTCGATCAAAGCCTTTGAAGAGAAGACTGGGATCGACATACAGTATGAAGGGACCAAGGAATTCGAAGCGACAATCGGCGTGCGAGTGGATGCTGGAGACGTGCCGGATATCGTGGACTTCCCGCAGCCAGGCTTGCTGGCAGCTTTCTTCAAGCAGGGCAAATTCATCGACCCGACGACCTTCCTGCCGGCGGACTACCTGGCGCAGCAATACAACCAGGGCTGGTTGGACATGGCGAAGATGGACGGGCCGGATGGGCCAGGTGTAGGCGGCATTTGGGCGCGCTACAATGGCAAGAGCCAGGTATGGTATCCGAAGGATGATTTCGAAGCGGCTGGATACCAGATACCGACCACCTGGGAAGAAATGATCGCTTTGAGCGACCAGATTGTGGCGGACGGCGACACGCCGTGGTGCGTAGGCATCGAGAGCGGTGCTGCGACCGGATGGCCAGCGACAGACTGGATGGAAGAATTCATGCTGCGCACGACCACGCCGGAGAACTATGACAAGTGGGTAAAGGGCGTCCTGAAGTTTGACTCGCCGGAAGTGCGGAATGCACTGCAGAAGCTGTCGGATCTGTGGCTGAAGGACGGCTATGTGTATGGCGGCAAGGAAGCAATCACGACGACCTTCTTTGGGGATGCGCCTGCGCCGATGTTTGAGCAGCCTCCGAAATGCTGGCTGCATAAGCAGGGGAACTTCATCACAAGCTTCTTCCCCGAAGGTATGCAGTATGGCAAGGATTATGACTTCTTCTACCTGCCAGGGATTGACGCGCAGTATGGCGAACCCTACCTGGTAGCAGGCGATATCTATGCCATCTCGCGGGATGCTCCTGAAGTCCAGGCAGTCTTCGAGTACTTCACCAAGGGCGAATCGCTCAAGGAGTGGTTGGCATCAAACGGGGCTCTGGCTCCGCAGAATGACACCTGCCCGGAGTGGTACACCGACCCGGCCGAACAGAAGATTGCTGGTTTGGTGAAAGCTGCCTCTACGGTGCGCTTTGACGCATCTGACTTGATGCCGGGTGCAGTTGGTTCCGGCTCGTTCTGGAAGGGCATGACTGATTACTTCAGCGGTGCGGCTGATATGGACACCGTCTTGAAGGAAATCGACGCCTCCTGGCCGGCCCAGGCAGCTCAGGCGGGTGGAACGGGCAGCACGGCTGCTGCGGCTTGCACGACTGAGCTGTGGACAGCACTGCCGGGTGGAGCTCTAGAGAAGGCATATAACGGTGAATTGACGGGCAAAGTCGTAACGATGATGGGGCCCTTCACAGAAGGCGACACTGTGAAATTCGAGCAGTCGATCAAAGCCTTTGAAGAGAAGACTGGGATCGACATACAGTATGAAGGGACCAAGGAATTCGAAGCGACAATCGGCGTGCGAGTGGATGCTGGAGACGTGCCGGATATCGTGGACTTCCCGCAGCCAGGCTTGCTGGCAGCTTTCTTCAAGCAGGGCAAATTCATCGACCCGACGACCTTCCTGCCGGCGGACTACCTGGCGCAGCAATACAACCAGGGCTGGTTGGACATGGCGAAGATGGACGGGCCGGATGGGCCAGGTGTAGGCGGCATTTGGGCGCGCTACAATGGCAAGAGCCAGGTATGGTATCCGAAGGATGATTTCGAAGCGGCTGGATACCAGATACCGACCACCTGGGAAGAAATGATCGCTTTGAGCGACCAGATTGTGGCGGACGGCGACACGCCGTGGTGCGTAGGCATCGAGAGCGGTGCTGCGACCGGATGGCCAGCGACAGACTGGATGGAAGAATTCATGCTGCGCACGACCACGCCGGAGAACTATGACAAGTGGGTAAAGGGCGTCCTGAAGTTTGACTCGCCGGAAGTGCGGAATGCACTGCAGAAGCTGTCGGATCTGTGGCTGAAGGACGGCTATGTGTATGGCGGCAAGGAAGCAATCACGACGACCTTCTTTGGGGATGCGCCTGCGCCGATGTTTGAGCAGCCTCCGAAATGCTGGCTGCATAAGCAGGGGAACTTCATCACAAGCTTCTTCCCCGAAGGTATGCAGTATGGCAAGGATTATGACTTCTTCTACCTGCCAGGGATCGACGCGCAGTATGGCGAACCCTACCTGGTAGCAGGCGATATCTATGCCATCTCGCGGGATGCTCCTGAAGTCCAGGCAGTCTTCGAGTACTTCACCAGGGGCGAATCGCTCAAGGAGTGGTTGGCATCAAACGGGGCTCTGGCTCCGCAGAATGACACCTGCCCGGAGTGGTACACCGACCCGGCCGAACAGAAGATTGCTGGTCTGGTGAAAGCTGCCTCTACGGTGCGCTTTGACGCATCTGACTTGATGCCGGGTGCAGTTGGTTCCGGCTCGTTCTGGAAGGGCATGACTGATTACTTCAGCGGTGCGGCTGATATGGACACCGTCTTGAAGGAAATCGACGCCTCCTGGCCGAAATAACCTGAATAAAGAACAGGATAGCTTGAAGAGCTATCCTGTTCTTTTAGCGCTATTTGTTCTTTCCACCTGGGACGATTCGAATCTGGATCATCCCAGGTGGATAACCTGAGGAGGATCTAATGGGCGAAATGACGGATATGGGAACCCATTCTCGGGGTTTCCTCGACTCGCTGCTCAGCCTGTTGGGGAGAATATTCATTGCGATTATCATCCCCGCAATCACTTTTGTCGTCCTTTGGCGGGGATTTATCTTTTTACGGGACAGTGATGCCCCGCAGTGGATTATCGTTATTGTGGCGATCGTATGGGGTGTAGGCGGCGTCGCTGCACTATATTTTGTGGCGAATTGGCTGGTGGAAAAACTTTCCCCAGTATGGACTCGTCGTCTGCAGCCATTTGTTTTTGTTGGTCCAGCGGTAGCGATCCTTTTCTGGTATTTAGCGCTGCCAGTTGTGCGTACATTCATTTTGAGTTTACAAAATGAAGATAGTTCAAAATTTGTCGGATTCAAGAATTACATTGATGTTTTTACCGAAAGGGTGATGCTCGAAGCCTTTCGCAACAATCTGTTGTGGATCCTTTTTGGGGCTACTGCATCCATTGTAATGGGTTTGCTGGTGGCGTACCTGGCGGATAAAAGCCGGTTTGAGACTTTTGCAAAGGCGATGATCTTCCTGCCGATGGCTATTTCAATGGTGGGAGCAGGTGTTATTTGGAACTTCATCTACGAAGTAAAAGATATCAACAGCGCCCAAATCGGTTTGCTCAACGCCATCTGGGTCGGTCTGGGCGGCCAACCGCAAGCCTGGACCGCCAATCTACAGCCATGGAATAATCTGTTTCTGATCTTGATTATGATCTGGCTGCAAACGGGTTATGCGATGGTGATCTTCTCGGCAGCGATAAAAGGCGTCCCAGAAGAAATCCTGGAGGCTGCGCAAGTAGATGGCGCCACGGAAGGGCAAGTATTTTTCAAGATCTTAATCCCTTCGATTATGCCGGTGATTATCACCGTGGGGACGACTGTGGTCATTTTCACACTTAAGATCTTTGATGTTGTCTGGGTGATGACAGGCGGCCAGTTCAGTACCCAGGTGATCGCGACCCAGTTTTATCGGGAACTGTTTACAGCCCGAAATGCCGGCTACGGTTCGACGATCGCAATCATCCTGCTGATTGCAGTGGTACCGGTGATGATCTATAACCTGCGCCAGTTCCGTGAACAGGAGGCATTTTAATGAGCGCCAAAGAAAATGCCGGGAAACGGCAAAAAGTTACCCGCGATATTTTGATTAATGGCACCCTTGCCCTAATCGTGTTTATTTGGACCCTGCCGATTATTGGATTATTGGTCTCTTCATTTCGAGACCGGTTTGATATCCAAACATCGGGTTGGTGGAGCATTCTCCCTCATAAAGAATTCAAAATGACGGAGGAATTTCCCATTCCTGAAGGATTGGATCGCAATGGCGTGATGGAGATCAGAGGCGCAAAAGGGACGTTTGAAGAATTTCGCAATGGGATTACCAATCCGGAGGGCCAGACGATTGTTTGGGTTGGGAATAAACGTCTGGGCGTCATCCAAATCCAGGCTAAGGCCTGGACGATGAATACAAAATTTACCCTCAATAACTACCAAGAAGTCTTGGGAGGCAAACAGTTTGAATTCAAACGGCCCGATGGAACAGTGGAGACAGTGAAGGGCAATAACCTCACGCGTGCATTCCTGAATAGCCTGGCAATCACCATCCCTGCAACACTCATCCCGATCCTCATCGCAGCCTTTGCGGCCTATGGATTTGCCTGGATGCGTTTTCCGGGGCGAAAGATCATTTTTATTTCAATGATTGCTTTGTTGGTTGTCCCACTGCAGATTGCCTTGGTTCCGATCCTACGGGATTATGTCGTTCTTAATTTGAACGGAACTTTTCTAGGCGTATGGTTGGCGCATACGGGTTTTGGCCTGGCCTTAGCCACGTATTTGCTGTATGGCTATATTTCAACACTGCCCAGAGAAATCCTGGAATCTGCTTTCATCGATGGCGCGACCCACTTTACGATTTTCAGACGTTTGGTTCTACCGCTATCGGTGCCTGCCCTGGCTTCCTTTGCAATTTTTCAATTTCTATGGGTGTGGAATGACTACCTGGTAGCATTGGTTTTTATTGGCGCCAAGCCAGATGTTCAGGTGCTTACGATGCGCATTGCCGAGCTTGTTGGGTCACGTGGCAACGACTGGCATCTGCTTACCTCTGCTGCATTCATCTCTATGGCGCTGCCGTTGTTGGTCTTTTTTAGCCTGCAGCGTTACTTTGTACGCGGGATGATGGCTGGGTCGGTTAAGGGATAATTAAATCCAAAATTCATTGCCTGGCGGACGTAAACCAGTACATTCATTTACCAAGGATGATTGAGGGGAGGTTAAACCAAACCTCCCCTCAATTGTGAACAATGCTCACCAGCAATTCAATTCGTTTGGAGGTAATTCCTTGACTCGCCTAATATTCCCTGAAAATTTCTTGTGGGGCGCGGCTACTTCGTCCTACCAAATCGAAGGCGCCTGGAATCTGGATGGTAAGGGAGAGAGTATCTGGGATCGCTTCAGCCATAAGCTCTATATGGTCGAGAATGGCGATAACGGTGATCAGGCTGCTGACCATTATCATCGCATGGTCGATGATGTCGCTTTGATGAAAAGTCTGGGGTTGAAGGGTTATCGTTTCTCGATTTCATGGCCGCGCGTGCTTCCTGAGGGACGCGGCGCTACAAATCCACGTGGTCTGGATTTTTATGACCGCCTGGTGGATCAACTTCTGGCTGCGGGTATTCAGCCAAATGCGACCCTGAACCATTGGGATTTTCCGCAAGCTCTGCAGGAGCAGGGGGGCTGGCTAAATCGTGACAGCACTGACTGGTTCAGCGATTATGCCCGCCTTATGTTCGATCGTTTGGGTGATCGAGTGCCTTATTGGGTTACCCACAATGAACCCTGGGTAGTTGCTTTCCTGGGCTTCCAGATGGGCATTTTTGCTCCGGGGATCCACGATACTTCAGCCGCTTTCCAGGTGACTCATCATTTGTTGCTCTCCCATGGGAAGGTCGTTAAAATTTTCCGGGAAGGCGGTTATCCAGGCCAAATTGGATTGGTGTTAAACCTCGGCAGCCTGGAACCGGATAGCGACGACGAGGCCGACCTCGCCGCTTGCCGGCGTCTTCATCAAGAATTCTACAATCTCTATCTGGATCCGGTTTATAAAGGGGAATACCCCGCAGAAATGATGGATTGGATCGGCTACCATCAGCCGAAAATCCAACCAGGCGATTTACAAACGATCAACCAACCAATCGATTTCTTGGGTGTGAACTATTATTCCACGGAAAGAATCTCATATTCAATTACAGGTGGACCTCTGAAGGTTGGAGGTCAACCGGTTTCAGCGTCGGGTTGGGGTCGGACCAGTATGGGCTGGGGGATTAATCCTCCTGGACTTGGCGCGGTTCTTACCGATCTGAAGGAAAATTTTGGTAATCCGCCAGTGTTCATAACAGAAAATGGAACTGCCTTGGAGGACATACCGGACGAAAATGGTTGTGTCGCGGATTGGGGGCGGGTGAACTACTTGCGCGCCCATCTGCATGAAGTGCATAAGTCAATTCAGAAAGGCGCAAATGTAAAAGGCTACTATACCTGGAGCCTTATGGATAATTTCGAATGGTCTTCGGGTTATCGTCCGCGTTTCGGGATCGTGCGGGTTGATTACGACACCCTGGTGCGGACGCCAAAACAAAGCGCCCTTTGGTACAGCCAGGCGATCAAGGATAATGGGTTTACACCCTAATCGCCAATGAATAGCGTCGATCCTTTGTGGTATAAGAATGCGATATTTTATGAGGTTTATCTCCGCGCGTTTTGCGATAGCAATGGCGACGGGCATGGCGACCTGGCCGGATTAATCTCCAAGCTTGATTATCTTCAGGATTTGGGTGTGGATTGCCTGTGGCTGCAGCCGATCTACCCCTCGCCATTGCGTGACGACGGCTATGATATTGCGGACTATTTTGGAATACTAAAAACTTACGGCGACCTCGATGATTTTAAAGCACTCGTTGTCGCGACACATGCGCGTGGCATGCGAATTATCACCGACCTGGTATTAAATCATACCTCGGACCAGCATTCATGGTTTCAGGCTTCCCGCTCCAGTCCTTCTTCGCCTTATCGCGATTATTATGTCTGGAGTGATACCGATCAAAAATATCAGGATGCCCGGATTATCTTCCTGGATACAGAAAAATCCAATTGGAGCTGGGACTCTGAAGCTGGCCAATACTTTTGGCATCGCTTTTATGCTACCCAACCTGACTTAAATTTTGACAGCCCTGCGGTCCAGCAGGCGATGCTCGAAGTGGTTCAATTTTGGCTGGATCTCGGGGTAGATGGTTTCCGCGCCGATGCTGTACCCTATCTTTTTGAACGAGACGGTACGAATTGTGAGAACCTACCAGAGACGCACAACTACCTGAAGAAATTGCGTCGATTCATCGACGAGCACTACCCGGGTCGTATCTTACTGTGTGAAGCCAACCAATGGCCGAAAGATGTCCGGCCTTACTTCGGCGAAGGGGACGAGTTTCAGATGGGATTCCATTTCCCGGTGATGCCGCGTATTTTCATGGCCTTACGCAATGGGGATAAAACGCCGCTGACCTGGATCCTTGAAGAGACCCCATCGATTCCTGTCGACTGTCAATGGTGCACCTTCCTGCGAAATCATGACGAGCTGACCCTGGAAATGGTAACCGAAGAAGAACGCAGATGGATGTGGCAGGAATACGCACCGGAGCCACGAATGCGTTTAAATTTAGGAATTCGACGACGTTTAGCACCATTGTTGGACAATAACCGGAGAAAAATCGAGCTGGCGAATTCCCTTTTATTCACCCTAACTGGATCGCCGATTATTTACTATGGCGATGAAATCGGTATGGGAGATAACATTTTCCTGCCCGACCGCAATGGCGTACGTACTCCAATGCAGTGGGATAGCACGATCGGGGCGGGTTTCTCTCTGGCGGCCCCGGAGAAGTTCTATGCTCCAATTATTTCAAAACCTCCCTATGGACCAGACCGGGTTAATGTCTTAGCCCAGCAGGAAGATCCAGATTCACTGTGGCATTGTTTACGGAAAATGATTCAACTGCGTAAGGCTCATCCGGTTCTGGGCTGGGGTAATTTTTCCTGGATTGAACCAGGCAACCGGGGAATCATCAGCTACACGCGCTTTGATGATCAAGAAAATCTGATAATTATTAATAATTTGACCGGATTGACCCAGTCCTGTGTCTTAGATATCAAAGCTGGGTCGGTATTCGTCGATCTGTTTTCCCAGGAACGCTTCCGCGTGGATCAAGCAGGAAAATTATCGATTAAGCTTCAACCATACCAGTTTGCCTGGTTGGAGTTAGAAGGTTAGATGGTGTAATGCAAGGAGCAAAGACTGCCACGATTCGAGATGTTGCCAGGCGTGCGGGAGTTGGCCTTGGCACTGTATCCAGGGTGCTTAATGACAGCCCTTCGGTTCGTGGGGTCACTCGCCAGCGAGTGCTCGATGCGATCGTTGAATTACAGTACACTCCAAATCCAACAGCTCGAAAATTATCCATTGGACGGACTTTAAACATTGCCGTGATTGTTCCATTCTTTACGCGACCATCCTTTATCGAGCGGCTGCGTGGGATAGAACACGTCCTTGCGGGGAGTGAGTATGACCTGATTATCTATAATGTGGAAACGAGCGAGCGGCGGGATGTCTGTATCCGAGAAATCCCACGCCGCGACAGGGTTGATGGAGTAATCATTCTTTCTTTGTCGCCCAGAGATGACGATATTCCTCACCTTCAGCGAGCTGACATTCCGATTGTTTTGGTGGACGCGAACCATCCGTTTCTTTCATCTTTCAACCGGGTTATTGTCGATGATGTTTGCGGCGGCCGAACTGCCACGCAATATCTGATTGATCTTGGACACCGAAAAATAGGTTTCATCAGCGATACCTTAGAAACGCCGTTCAATTTCACCTCCAGCAAATTTCGCCTTGAAGGATACCAGCAAGCTTTGCAATCCGCGGGGATCCCTATTCGAGCGGATTATCTTGCTCAAGGAAATCATGGCCGGCATGAAGCCTACTTGATGGCAATACAGATGCTTTCCGTGATCGACCGTCCGACCGCAATTTTTGCTGCTTCCGACACTCAAGCCCTGGGAGTTTTGCAGGCTGCCCGCGAGCTGGGGGTGCGTGTCCCAGATGATCTTTCGTTAATAGGCTATGATGATATCGAGATTGCTGAATATCTTGGGTTAACCACGATGCGCCAGTTGCTTTATAAGTCTGGTCAACGCGGTGTGGAACTTCTCCTGTCGATCATGAATCAACCAGCGATCTTGCCTGTATGCGAGGTGCTACCAGGTGAGTTAATCGTGCGCTCTACAACCGCTCCATACAGGTGCAAACAATGAAAAGAATTTTTGCTGGAATAGAAGCTGGTGGGACAAAATTTGTCTGTTCAATAGGCGACAATCCAGACTCTCTTCTTCCTCCTGAGTCATTTTTAACGACCACGCCTGGCGAGACAGTTCAGCGTACATTGGATTACTTACATAAACAACAAGATCTTTATGGGTCAATTACCGCAATTGGTTTGGCCTCGTTCGGGCCGGTTGATCCACGCCTTGACTCGCCGAAATATGGGTTTATCACGACGACACCCAAGCCAGGTTGGGCCTACTTTGATATTGTCGGAGCAATCCAAACCCATTTCAACGTACCGATCGGGTTCGATACGGATGTCAATGCGGCTGCCTTAGGGGAATCACGTTGGGGCGCTGCCCAGGGATTGGATACTTTTGTGTATCTTACGATAGGCACCGGGATTGGGGGTGGAGGCTTTATAAATGGGAAACTGGTGCATGGCATGGTGCATCCCGAGATGGGCCACATGCTCATCCGCCACGACCGCAATCGGGATCCGTTCCCCGGAACATGTCCTTATCACGGGGACTGCTTTGAAGGTCTGGCCTGCGGCCCGGCGATCGAACGCCGCTGGGGTCAGCCGGCGATAACCCTGGCTCCTGACCACCCTGCCTGGGATTTGGAAGCAGAATACCTGGCGCTAGGCCTGGTGAATATAATTATGACTCTATCTCCGCAACGGATTATCCTGGGCGGCGGCGTCATGCAGCAGCCGCAGATTTTTGCTCTGCTGCGGCGTAAAGTCCAGCAATTTCTAAATAGGTATGTACAGACGCCTGAAATTCTCGAATATATCGATGACTATATCGTTCCACCTGCCTTAGGGAACCGGTCTGGGGTCTTGGGAGCAATCGCTTTAGCTGAAAACGCCATTTCTCAATCGCAATAAAAAAATTACATTCGTATATTCTTAAAAAATGGATTCGACCATGCCAGAACCTACCTCTCGCCAAATCGAAATATCTCAGGCGCGCATGCTTGTTCATCTAGAAAAGACTTTTGCGGATCGCCTGATTCACCAGCCGGAGGATTGGCAAACTTTTTCACAGCGCCTCCGGTTGAATTTCCCACGCTTGTTCGATTTGTATTTCCATTTATATGCCAGTCAATTTGATTTTTATTATCACCTGGAGGATTTACTCGTAACCATGGCCCGTAAATGGTTCGAACGCCCAATCGATTTAAAGACTCTGGACGTACAACGGGAAGCCAACCCGGATTGGTTTCAATCTAATCGAATGTTGGGTGGAGTGGTCTATGTCGATTTGTTTTCTCATGACTTAGCCGGGATCAAAGAGAGAATTCCTTACTTTAAAGAATTAGGGCTGTGTTATGTTCACCT
The DNA here is from genome assembly GCA_963770655.1 of uncultured Chloroflexia bacterium. Classification (GTDB taxonomy): domain Bacteria; phylum Chloroflexota; class Anaerolineae; order Anaerolineales; family UBA4823; genus CAZAGA01. Next base: position 655,678 of record CAVYQO010000011.1, read on the forward strand.
GATGCCGCTTTTCAAGGCGCCGGAGGGTGAAAATGATGGCGGTTATGCAGTCAGTAGTTATCGAGAGGTCAACCCAACCCTTGGTAGCATGGAAGAGCTTACTGAACTGGCGGCAGAATTCCGCCGCAATGGAATTAGCCTGGTTGTGGATTTAGTCTTCAACCACACCTCTCACGAACATGCCTGGGCCTTGGGGGCGATTTCCGGCGACCCTGATTTGTTCGAGTATTACCGGATCTTTCCCAATCGCCAAATGCCGGATGCTTACGAAAGAAGTCTGCGTGAAATCTTCCCAGATGAACATCCGGGTGTTTTCACCTACTGGCCAGAATTGAGCAAATGGGTGTGGACCACCTTCCATTCTTACCAGTGGGATTTAAATTACGCCAATCCAGTGGTTTTCAATCGAATGGCTGAGGAGATGCTTTTCCTGGCTAATCAAGGGATCGAAGTGCTGCGCCTGGACGCGGTCGCGTTCATTTGGAAACAGTTAGGCGCTAATTGTGAAAATCTACCTGAGGCTCATCAGTTAATCCAAGCTTTCAACGTGGTAGCCCGGATTGCTACCCCTGCCCTGCTATTCAAATCTGAAGCCATTGTTCATCCAGATGAAGTCGTGAAATATATCAAACCTGGTGAATGCCAGCTATCTTACAACCCACTCTTGATGGCGCTCCTATGGGAATCATTAGCCACACGCAAAGTTCAGCTCTTGGAGCAAGCTTTGCGCGAGCGGTTTAAACTCCCTGCAGGTACGACCTGGGTTAACTATGTGCGCTGTCATGATGACATAGGGTGGACTTTCTCAGACGAAGATGCAGCTCGGCTGGGGATCGATGGATTTGAACATCGAAAATTTTTAAATTCATTCTATACAGGCCGATTCCCGGGGAGCTTCGGGCGTGGATTACCTTTTCAAGAGAATCCGAAAACTGGCGATGTGCGTATTTCAGGTACTTGTGCCTCGCTGGCTGGGTTGGAAAAAGCATTGCGGGATGAGACGCCGGTCGAAGTGGAATTGGCGGTGCGTAGGATTCTACTCATTCATGCCATCATTTTAACCGTCGGCGGCATCCCACTGCTTTATCTTGGAGACGAGATAGGTACGCTTAATGATTACAGCTATCGAGAGAACCCAGCAAAAGCTTTAGACAGCCGCTGGGTCCACCGACCTTATACGAATTGGGAACGTGTTGAGCTCCGCAATGATCTGGGTACTCCGGAAGGACGGATCTACACTGGACTGCGTAGGTTAATTAATCTCCGCTTGAGCACGGCTGCATTTGCCGGTCAGGAAATGCAGGTGATTACCACGGGCAACCCGTATGTTTTAGGGTATGTTCGCAGCAGCGTCAACCAACGCGCCTTGATCCTGGCAAACTTCAGCGAACGGGAACAAACCATACCCGGCAATCTTTTAAGACTCTATGGCCTGGGATATACTTTTCGGGATTTGATGAGTGGAGAAACTTGCCCGGCTCAAGACCTGGCGCTTAACCCCCTGGATTTTCGAGCGCTGGGTAGTTGATTTGGACCCATTTTCCTTGCTCGGTTGATCCTTCCGCAGCTTCGAGCACTGCCTGGACGTTGGCGCCGGCGAGTAAACCGGGGTTGTAAAACTGGCCCGCAGCGCTGCGACGTAAGAAATCAGCGCAGCAGGCAATAATGGTGCGCATCATCCCGGTCGGATAATCGGCCCCGGGTAGATCGGCGCCTGGATAGTGCTGCACGGTAGGCAGCTTTTGCCAAACGGCTTCGCCGCTGGCAGGGTTATTTTCAGTAAGATATAGATAATTGCCATCCATCAAGCTCCATCGTAACGAGCCTCGGCTGCCATAAATTGCCAGGCTGGCATCATTAATCGCACCTGTTATCAGCCGGCCAGTCTCAATGGAACCGATAGCGCCATTCGCGAATTCAAGCTGGAGCAGGCAGTGATCATCTGTCTCAACCTGCGCCAGGGTTAAGTCGCCAACCTGAGCAGGGCGCAGGGGTACAAAGGTACGAAGCTGAGCATTTACCCGGACGGGTAGACCAACCAACCACCCCACCACGTCGATCAGGTGAGACCCCAGATCGTTCAGCGCCCCGCCGCCATGCTTAGCGCTTGCTTTCCAACGCAGCGGTTTTTGAGGATCGCTGTAGCTTGAACGAAAATATTCTGCGCGCACAGCATAGATTTCCCCGAGTTTTCCCTCGCGAATTACCTGCTGGGCATGCTGTAAGGCTGGGTTATAGCGCATTTCAAACATCACTTGCGCATCTCGGCCAAGTCGACGCGCCTGCTGGAGTAGCTGATTTGCTTCAGTCAATGTGCGCGTGAGCGGTTTGTCTGTCAATATTGCCTTGTCGCTGGGCAAGGCATCTTGCAGCATGCCAAAATGGGCCGCGTTTGGCACAGCCAACACAATGGTATTGATATCTGATCGGTTCAGCAATTCGTGGTAATCTGTCGTCCCGAACACGAACCCCATTCGCTTAACTGCTTGTGCGGCGCGTTCCGAATGCGATGTTGCAATCCCCACCAGCTCCACCGGCGCCAGGTCTGGATAGTACAGTGGTGCGCTGCGTAATGCTGCGGCGTAATTTTTACCAATGCCAAAACCAACCAGGCCAACTTTGAAAACGGAAATATTAGGCATACTTTCGATTCTAATCTATCGTGGTTAATCTCGCAACCTGGATAAAAAATGGTTAGCACGGCTTTTAAAAATTTGTCTTCTGGGCATGAAAAGGAGACTGCATCGCCGGTGTTTGCCCATAACGTAAGAAAAAAGGGTGACAAGTCATGGAAAGATGTGACACATGACGCATACAGTGAGGAAGAGCGTCCATTGCATTTGAGCGAATTTTCTGTCAAAATATAGGATAATGTGATTCGCCCCATTTAATATATCGAAAGGGATTAAAAATGAATAAAAACGCATTTCCCGGTCTGCGTCAGTTCACTCCAATTCGCCTAAATCTTCGTTTTCCAGTGCCTTCGGATATTGAGATTGCTCAAGAAGCTGAGCTCAAGCCGATCACCCAGATTGCAGATGAGGTTGGTCTGCTGCCAGAAGAGTTAGAATTGCACGGCACATATGAAGCAAAAGTCCGCCTGTCGGTCCTTGATCGCCTCAGAGATGTACCAGATGGCAAATACATCGATGTGACTGCGATCACCCCGACCCCGCTTGGCGAGGGTAAAAGTACAACGATGGTGGGGCTCAGCCAGGCATTAGGCGCTCATCTAGGCAAACGCGTATTCACCTGCATCCGCCAACCAAGCCAGGGACCGACCTTTGGAATTAAAGGTGGGGCTGCAGGTGGTGGTTATAGCCAGGTAGTACCGATGGAAGATTTTAATTTGCATCTTACCGGTGATATCCATGCTATCACCGCAGCGAACAACCTGCTTGCCGCGGCGATCGATGCTCGAATCTATCACGAATCCAAGCAGCCCGATGATCTGAAGCTTTTCAACGCTTTGTGCCCACCGAACAAACAGGGCGTTCGGCGTTTCTCCCCATCCATGCTGCGCCGCTTAGAAAAGCTTGGGATTGACAAAACGAATCCAGACGATTTGACTGCTGAAGAAAAAAGCCGGTTTGCTCGGCTAGATATTGATCCAGCCAGCCTGACCTGGCGGCGGGTCGTAGATACCAACGATCGCTTCTTGCGTGAAATTGAAATTGGTCTTGGCCCTGAAGAAGATATGCCCAGGCGCACCGGGTATGATATTACTGTAGCAAGCGAAATCATGGCGATCCTTGCCTTGACTTCTGATCTGGCCGATATGCGTCATCGAATGGGTCGAATTGTGATCGGTACGAGCCGGAAAGGTGAAGCCGTGACCGCAGAGGATCTAGGTGTAGCAGGTGCGATGACTGTTTTGATGAAAGACGCGATCAAACCTACCATAATGCAGACACTTGAAGGCACTCCTGTCTTCGTCCATGCCGGACCATTCGCCAATATCGCTCACGGTCAAAACTCGATCATCGCCGATAAAATTGCCCTGAAGCTGGCGGATTATGTGGTGACCGAGTCAGGTTTTGGTGCGGATATCGGCATGGAAAAATTCTTCGATATTAAATGCCGCTATTCAGGCCTGATCCCGAATGTGGTTGTCATGGTGGCTACTGTGCGCGCCCTGAAGATGCATGGTGGCGGCCCGAAAGTCGTTGCTGGCAAACCGCTTGCTCCGGCTTATACGGACGAGAATCTTGAACTGCTGTCCGCCGGGTTGGGCAATCTCCAGCATCATATCCGCAATGCGCGCCGCTACGGCATTCCGGTAGTGGTTGCCGTGAATTCTTTCGCAACCGATACACCAGCAGAAGTCGAGCTGGTGCGACAGGCGGCGGTTGAGGCTGGCGCTGAAGACGCGATCGTTTGTAAACATTGGATGGAGGGCGGCAAAGGCGCTACCATGCTGGCTGAAGCCGTTGTCAAGGCGGCTGAAAAACCCAGTAATTTCCAATTCCTCTATCCGCTCGAGCTTTCGATCAAGGAGAAAATCGAAATTATTTGCAAAGAAATATATGGCGCAGACGGGGTCGATTATTTACCCGAAGCTGAAACAAAAATTGAGCTTTACACCCGCCTGGGATTTTCCAACCTGCCGCTGTGTATGGCAAAGACACACTTAAGCTTGAGCCATTTACCCGAGTTGAAAGGTGTCCCCAAAGGCTTTCGTGTGCCTATTCGGGATATTCGCGCCTCGGTTGGCGCTGGATTCCTTTACCCGTTGTTAGGGGAAATGCGCACAATGCCAGGTCTGCCTACCCGCCCAGTATTTTACGATGTTGACTTAGATCTTGAAACTGGCCGAGTGGTAGGCTTGTTCTAAACTCTACCAAATGAAAAAGCGCCCTCAGAAATTTCTGAGAGCGCTTTTTTTTGTTAAGGATTGACCTGGATGTGTTGGGCTAAAAGCTGGCGGGCACTTAGGATGATTCGATCCATGATCGATCCCCCAGGCCCTTCGCTTAGCTCATCAAAGGTAATGGGGGGACCAAAACTAATCCGGGGTGTCAATCCCAAATCTTTTTGTACGACCATTAGCTTGCCGATTTCGAAATACTCAGCGAGTTTTTGACGGCTGCGAACTGTTTTTTCGCGGCGGGTGATGAAATTGTTGAGGTATTTTGGCTCGATAATCCCGCTGACGATTACCGGAATTAAGCGAGTGTCCGGCGCGTGGCTTAAGAAGAATTCTAAACTGGGCGACCAATCGTTGAAGGATTGTTCAGCGCCTGGCATGCAGGCGGGATCTGGATCCACCAGACCGGTTGGGAAAAGCATTAACACCCCCCCCTTGCGCAAATGCCGCAGCGACTGGAGTACAGCGCTCATCCGTTCTTGAGTATCATCGCCGGTTGAAAAGATCAAATGCTGTTTAGCAGCCTGAAACCCGCGGGTAAATGGCACATCGCTGACAATAACTTTGATATCATCGCGATGTAATTGTGCCAGGATAACCACGCCATCGAACGCGCCTGGGTGATTCGAGACTAAAAGAACCGGGCCATCCAAGGGGATATTTTCGGCGCCGTTAACTGTTACCTGGCTAGCAAATTTAGGCAGCAGCCAGCGAAACGCTGCGGTTATTCCATCTTGGGCGATGTGATGATCGAATTCGGTTCCAAGGCGGCTGAAACGCTGGGCTGGTAGCCAGAAAAGCGTAGTAAACAGGCGGTCTTGCCAGCTTCCCGGTTTTATTCCGGCGGTTTTACTGGCTTCTACGGTGATCGATTTGCGTAAGGTTTCTTGATCTGTTGCAATAGTTTGCATGGGTCAAATTTAGCGTTGGTCGCCTTGAAGCATTTGTTGAACCTGGCTGCGCGTCAACCCGCCTTGGATTAAAGTGGAATCGGGCAACTGGAGTAAACGAAGGTAAAAATCGTGAATTTCTTCTTCGAGCTCTGATTGAAAACTGCCGCTGGCCGCTAATTGTGTTATCACTTGAGCAGCATTCGCATAGTTGCCATTGAGTTCATAATAATTAAATAAGGAGTAATTAGCATTGAAGGAAATGTTGCAGGATTGGGCGGCCCGAATAAGATATTCAACCTTTTCTCGGAGCGCTTTCGCTTCTTCAGATGAGGCTTCAAACGCATATTCAAGGGTCAAAAATAGAGCTGTATTCCAACTCGAACATGCCAGGTTGTTTTTCCCTTGGGCCGAGTAGATTTCACCTTGTTCTTGGAAAAGCTCAGCAACTAAAAGTGCGCGATCACGGTCTAGATGTTCTTGAGTGGTGAGCATGCCAAGTAGGGTCGGATCTTCCAGGTTCTGTAGGATTTCCCAGCGTAAACCAGTAAGCTGTTCCAATGCTTGTTCGACTTCTTGATGCGCCTTTGTATATTCGCCGGCTTTGCGCAGGCCAACTGCTTGCAGTATCGCAGCCACTGCAAGGTTGATCATGCGCATGAGGTAATCTTCAGTAAGCAAAGCGCGATACTCCTATGCAGGTGGTCATCCCCAGCGGATGATGATCTGGTCCTGATCACCTAAGGCCTGACGCAGCATCTTGGAGAGCTCAGGGTCGATGCCTTGTTCTTCGAAATAGGCAAGCGTCATAGCTTCGATTGCATAATCACGATCTTCCAACAATTCTTCTTCGAGCTGTTCCCTCAAAAATTTTAGCTGCTCATCGCTAATCGTTCCAATTTCTGCACCTGTGGCATTGTTATATAGTGTGTACATTTCAATCTCCTGTTAGGTCGTTTTGGTGAAACCTTGGCTGTTTAGGCTAATTTATCCGTGGCCCACGATCGACAAAATCGCGGATGAATGCGTAAATAAATTGGTGGGCGCTGATTCGTCCGTGCATTACATCCCAAAGACCCTTGGCGATCGGTAATGTTAGATGGTTTTTCTCGGCAAAGTATAATATCGCTCGCAAAGTATTGTAGCCTTCAGGGATTACCCCAATTGTTTCCTTGATTTGCTCGAGAGTCATTCCCTTTGCAAGGAGTTCGCCCATATGACGGTTGTGACTGTGTTCGCTTAATCCGGTGGCGACAAGGTCGCCCATACCGGCTAGATAGAGGAAGGTCTCTAATTTCGCCCCCATGCACAATCCATACCGGCTCATTTCTTCAAGGGCAAGTGTCAAATACACTGCTCGAAAGTTAATGCTTGTGATTCCCTCACCATCAAACAGTCCCAATCCGGTTGCGTAAATATTTTTCAATATTCCACCTAACTCCACACCGATTTCATCGTCCGAAAATCGGGTTCGAAAGTAGTCGCAATCCATCAGGTGGGATACTTGGAGGAGATCTTGAAAACTCTTGCCAGCCAATACCACCATTGTTGGCATTTCTTGGGCGAATTCATTGGCAATGGATGGACCCGAAAGCATAATTTTCGGGTTTTTAGGAAAAAGACTAGAGACTGTTTGAAATGCTGTAAGACCAGATTGACGATCGATTCCCTTAGCCATGTTCACCAGGATAGTGTCTGGATCGATCTGGCCGCAAAACTGTTTCAGAGTGGATTGGATAAATATTGAAGGGATCGCGATGAAGACAATCGGGCAAGTCAAAACCTGAGCAAGGTCGTTGGTAGCTATTAATTTGAGGTCGAGCATCACCCCTGGTAGATATCGGCTGTTGGTGTGTAACTCATTAATCTCATCTACGACTTCAGCAACGTATTCCCAGCCGATTACTTCATGTCCATTCCCGCTGATAAGATTGCCAATCGCAGTCCCTAAGTTCCCCAATCCAATAATCCCTGCTCGCATTATTCTGCCTCCGTGTGGTTTCATTAAAGTGTACCATAACCTTCTTTTGTGATATAGTTGCAGCGAAAATTCTGGTAAAACATGGATGTTAATTCGTTAGCAGGTGAGGTTGGTTTATTCTTGGAGATTGTTTGATGTGCGCGTTTCATAGGGATCTTGGCAGGAGCCTTTCTTGTAATTCTCCTGACCGCCTGCAACCAAAGAGCCAAACAAGTTGAGAACATGTATGCTACGGCTTATGTGATTCTTACGAAAACTTCCGACGCGATTTCGAAAATGCCTACTGCAACGCCCAATCCGACCCAGCCGACTGCTACAGCTACCCCAACCGCGCCTGGTATGGCTCCAGTCACTGCAGAGCCTGTGATACTCGAACAACCAGCCGAACCTAACCTGGCAACCTCTCCAACGATACCCGACTCGCAGCAGCTTCCCCAATCTACCAGCCCTCCCCTGCTTCCCCCCACGCCGTCGCCCCCGAGCCTTCCGGGGTTTAATCCACCACTTGCAACGAACACCCTTATCCCAACATTGACCCAACTTCCTCAAACGAGCACACCGCCGGTTACGCCGCCACCACAAGGACTGCTCGGCATCTGGCAGCAGGATCCCACGGGATTGGCAATCCAATTTAAATCCGATAATTCCTATTTACTGTCTAATTCTCTCAAGGAGCTCGATGATAACCCGGTTGACGAAGGTCAATATGCGATCGTAGGAGACCAGGTTACCTTGACGGGCTCGTTCAACTCAAGCACTTGTAAAGGATTGACAAGCGCTTATCAATTCCAGGCGCCATCGAACAGCCAACGCCAGTTCACTTTAGTGAATGACCCATGTACTGTTCGGCTAAATTTGATCCCTGGTAAGCCCTGGTTTTGGATGCCAGTCCGACCTGGTGCAACGCCTGTAGCCTCAGCAGAGGAGGTGCCGATCAAAATGATCCCACTTTCTGGGCCCCTGACGAACGCCGAAGCCAGAATTACCGATCTCACCTGGTACAATGACAGCCTCTTGCTCCTTCCTCAGTTTCCGACGTTTACCGGAGATGGAAAATCGAATTGGTTTACACTCGGAAAGACTGAGCTGACGGGTTATCTGAATGGCGTTTTACCTGGTCCGCTGTCCCCGCAGCCGGTACCTTTCGTAGATAGTGGACTTTCTATACAGCTCACTGGTTTCCAGGGTTATCAGGCTGCAGTTATTTCGGGTGAAAAGATCTTCCTATTAGCTCAGGCGGATCCCGGTGGTGGGGCGCGCAGCTACCTGGTCGCAGGAAACATAGCGAGTGATCTTTCTTCGATCACCCTGGATGCCAATCGCGTCGTTGAGGTACCCATTCAACCAAGTGCTGCGCAAAGAATCTATTCCTCCCTGCTCATTTCGGGAGAAAACATCCTGGCGCTTCCGCAATTAAGCGGCGCGGCGGTTAATTCAACGCCAGTTATCCAGCGATTCGATAAAAATCTGAATATTCTGGAACCGCAGAGTATTAGCGGGATCGAGTATTTAACAACTGACGCGAGTATGCCGGAAACGACGGGAAGATTTTGGGTACTTAATAAATTCGCACCAGGCGACTCTGGGGCGATAAACGGTCTTGACCCGCTCGCTCAGCTATATGGAGAGGGATTAACCCACCAGGTATTCGACCAGGTGGAGCGCCTGGTTGCATTCCAGGTTGGATCCACCGGTGCAAGCCTGGCCGCGGTTCAGCCTTATCAACTTGAGCTCTCCTCAAGAGCACCACGAAACTGGCAGGGGTTGACTGAGTTGGGGCAGGCTGGCTTTTTCATTGTATCAAACCAATCGTCAGGTACTTTGCTCGTTTTCATTGAGGCGCCATGAAATTGTCATATCCGCTGCTCATCCGAATCGTAATTTGTCTTGTTTTGATATTACCTTTAATAACCGCTTGTTCGGCTTTACAGCGCCCACCTAAGATTAGCAACTTTCCCCCACCCGTTGTGACCGTGAATACTGACGCATTCCAGGAAGCGGGCTGCCCGATGGATGATTCCGGGAGAAATGTTTGTCCCCCGGAAAGCCCTCTGGGTCAAATGGGTTGTGATACGATCTCAACACCTGGAGACTACCTTGGGGGTTTACAACCTTCCGACCCAATTTACTTGTGCTGGAAAATTGGGTCCGGCGGGCAATTTCTATCTCCCGAGCAGTATGTCTACCGGGATGGCTGCTTGCTGCCAATGTACGCCCGGTATGTGATCTTACGAGATGGGGAATATGTGTTGTTAGAAGATCGACCTGACCTGCAAAAAGCGTTTGCTCCGATTACTTCAACAGACGAGGCTTTGAGCTATGCAATCGCTGCCACTGGCCTTTCTGCGTATTTTGGTTTTGAGCCACCAAAAGGATTCCGGTATTTCGTAGACCGGGTGGAAGACAGTCATGTTAAAACTGCTGAACAGGGTTATCTTGTCTATTTGTATGATTATCAATTATGTGGCTGCGGACCGCACACCACTTCCTATGTTGAGGTGTTAATTAAACCAGATGGATCTGTTGAGGAAACCGGTAGAACCCCTGTTTTTGAAGATCCTGAGCAGGATGGATTATGCATCGATTAGGAGCAAGATGAATCAAGTCCAGACATTAAATACCCGGCAGACGCTGACGCAAATCTTTACCCAGGCGTTTTGTCGACTGATTCGATGGCGAACCATTGGTGCTTTTCCAACTTTACCCAAGTATCTTGTCATTGGAGCGCCGCATACCTCCAACTGGGATTTTTTCTACCTGCTTCTCATTAAAGGCGCGACGGGGGTAAATCTGCGTTGGGTAGGTAAAGATAACTTGTTTCGTTGGCCGCTCGGCGGTTTGATGCGTTGGCTGGGGGGCATTCCGGTCGATCGCCGGACCCGAAACAATTTTGTCGATCAAATCATTAAGCTATATGAAGATAATTCTCAATTGGTTGTGGGCATTACACCTGAAGGGACACGAAGCAAATCCACCCACTGGCGGAGCGGTTTTTATTATATGGCCCTCGGCGCCCAGGTGCCGATCCAGTTAGTTGGAATCGATTACAAATCTCGCACGCTGGAAATTGGCCCTCTCATTGCTCCAAGTGGAGATATCGAAAAAGACTTTGTGATTATCGAGAAATTTTATTCCGGTCGAATTGGAAAATATCCCCACAAGCAGGGCATAGTAACTCTTAATCAGGGCGGAGAATGACTAAATTTGGTAATCGTTAATCAGGTTCGGTAAATAGCTTACGCAGTTGTTCTACCCCATCTCGATCCGTAACCGCCAGGATTTCATCGTCAACTTCGAAGGTACTCCCGCCGCGTGGTACCTGAAGCTTCCCCTGGCGGATGATTGCTGCGATCGAGCAATTATCCGATAGCCCAAGATCGCGGATGGCTTTACCAACGACCGGAGAGCCGGCCGAGATTTTTTCCTCAATGAGTGAATATTCGCCGCGGCGCAGTTTAAGCAGCGTCATCATATCCCCGACTGACATTTCTTCCTCGATTAACCCAGCCATGACCGTAGCATTATTCAGGGCTACATCGATATGGAATTTTTCATCGAACAACCAGGCATGTCTCGGATCGTTGACCCGAGCAATCGTACGAGGGACTTTAAATATTTGCCGGGCAATGTAGCAGGTTACAATGTTGATCTCATCATCCGCGCTGCAGGCTGCAAGGACATTGGCCTGACTTATCCCTGCCTGTTTAAGAATTTCGGGATCTGTGGAATAGCCTTCGAAAATCATTTCGGTGGGTAAATCGCGATGCAAGCGCGAAAGCACCTCGGGACGGTGCTCGAGGAGACGAACCTGATGGTTTTGCGCCATAAGTAAAATCGCAAGCTGGGTTCCCGTCCGGCCTCCGCCGGTTATTAAGACAAACATAGAAGCGCTCCCTGGTGTGAATAAAAGTTTGTGTGGATAAAATCACAAAATTCAAGCCTGCGATGGTTGAAGGCGTGCTCGTAAGGCAAGGCTGCCTTCCAATGTTGCGCTAATCAGCAAAACATCGCCGGTCTCAAGGGTACCATCGTCGGTTGGCAACAATGCCCGACCAGCGCGAGTCAAGGCTGCCGCAAGGCACTCGTTATCTACGAGCAGATCTGCTACCCGTTTACCGTTCCATGATTCTTGGAACGGTAAACTCATAGAGCTCCACCTCGCCGTTGCCTGCTGAAAATACAACCTGGCCTTCCTCGTGATACAGTAGTTCTTCAATTCGTTGGGCTCCCCAACTGGAAGAGCTGATAACTTGATGACCGAAGGTTTCGTGAAGAGAGCGCCAGTGCGAGTCGTAATTGCGGACCACAACAATAGGAATATTGTATAACGTACGGGCAATATGGCCGACGATCGCGTTGACTGGATCGCTGCTCGTGACGATGGCGACGCCATCTGCTGAATCGAATCCAGCCCGGCGAAGTACATCCTGATTCATTGCCTCTCCCTCGAATGTCCTTCCTGCAAAATCCTCAGGTAATCCATGAAAGGCATGTGGATTGTTATCGATCACTGTCACCAGGTGGCCATTTTTTGCCAGCCGATAGGCTAGCTCTGCGCCTACCCGGCCACACCCAACAACGATGAGTTTCATTATTTGTTTTCTCCCTTGATAACCAGGCTTTTTTCAAGCAAACGCTTGTGCTTTCTCCTCGCGAACCAACCAGCGGAAGGCGAGCATACCAAATAATAGCGGCAACCAGAAGGTGATCCCCCGGTACATCAGGGTTATGACAGTCGCTGCTCCAAGAGGAACGTTGAGCGTCACCAAGGACAATGGCAGTAGGCCTTCGACGACCCCCATCCCACCCGGCGTCGGGGAAACAATCGTAAAGAGATAGCTAATACTCCAACCACCGACAATAGTGCCTGCCGAGAAAGGCACATTGAATGCCAAAAATGTAATTAAGAAAATAATTACAAGAAGTAGCTTCCCCAAAAATGCCAATGCTGCCGGCAATAACAGACCTTTGGGTTGATAACGTAAACGATGTAGCCCGCCGGAGGCATCATGGGCAAACTCGTGTGCACGATACTCGGCGATATATTCGCGATGTAAAAATGGCCATAACATCCGATTAAGCCGCCGAGCCATGCTTGCCAGGGTATTTCCCAGCCCTTCAGCGGACTTCATACCCTTATACAACAGGGATCCTAATACGGAAATGAAGGTGACCATAATAGCTGTGGCAACTATCTCGGTAGATGAGATTGATGAACGCCGCCATAAAACGATTAGACCTAAGCCAAGCATAATCATGAAACCGATGTAATCCATTAGCACAACCACGGCTGTGGCAACCATTACCCGAGCCCGAGATATGCCTTTTCGCTTGGCTTCAGAAGCAAACACGGCAATCCCACCCACGCCTCCAGATGGCGCAACGACATTAACAAAATATGCGCCTGCGGCAGTTAAGGCAAGATGGCCAAGCTTCTCCTCCATATCCATCGCGCGATAAATGGACCAATAGCATAGGGCGGTGGTGAGAAACCATACCCCTAGAACGAAGATTGCTAAGACAATAAAGCGCCAATCCGCTTCTTTTAGTGTATCGATGATGCTAGAAACTTCTGCGGTGCGGGCCATGACAAAGGTGACAGCCAGCATCAGGATTAATGCGAATGCGAATTTGCGCATGTTGAGGATTATACCGGATAAAAATTTATTTCATTCGAATCAATTTTAATACGATCGCGTCTGCGCAATCTGGCCGCAAACGAAATTGCTCACCAAGGTGTACACCGGGGACCCAAACCAGGGTTTCTCCACAAACGACAACAGGCCAGGCTGCTCGTGCCAGGGTAGGAATTTTCAAGTTAATCATCAAATCGGATACCTTAGTGGAATGTCCATTGAGGCCAAGTGGTTGGATGCGATCACCCGGTCGCCGTTTACGGATCTGCAAGCCATTCACCAACTCTCGTGGATTAATCCAAGCCAGGTAAGGATTTTTGTTTGTTAATACCTCTGGAAATGCGGTTCTTCCCATTGAATATAAATTAGCGGTTATCAGCCAAGGGTGATTGAGTTGTATTTCCCCAGGGATATTAATCTGAATGGGTTCACCCGCTTCTATTTGCGGATATTGTTCGACGATTTCATCCGGTAAAATCGCATCCCACCGGGCTAACCATAAACAGTCCTCCGCAATCTTCAATCTTAACCCACCCAACCAATCGACCTGGCGGCTTTTTACTGGATTCTGGATGAATTGGCAGGCGCGCTCTAGCGTTGGAAAATCTACATCTCGTACATCGGTGAGGAGATGCCTGGCCGCTTGCCATATAATGTGGCGTTGAAGCGCTGGTGAAGTAGCCAGCAAAGCACGGTGATCGAAAGCCACCCAGGAATGTTCGATCTCCTTGAGACAACCCTGCCAGGCCGAGAAAACAGTCTGCTCCAGGTGTAAAAAATCGTCCCGATTATCCATGCTCGAATGCCACAGATCTTGTTTGAAACCAGGGCTAAGACCTTCAAGAACAGGTAAAATTTCATGACGAAGGTGGTTGCGGGTGAAACGAATATCCTGATTGCTTGGGTCCGAAAATGGTTTGAGGGGATTCTCCTGGAAATACAAATCAATTTGGCTGCGCCAAATGCCTAAAAGCGGGCGAAGTAGCGGAATATCTTTGCTCCAGGAATTCGGCAGGCTGCGATACTTCATTCCACGCAGCCCGAATAAGCCAGCGCCGCGCAAAAGATGGAGGAGAACTGTTTCAACCTGGTCATCGGCGGTATGCCCGGTGACTACAGCCTGGGCTTGAAGCTGTAACGGCACGTTCGAAGAGAAATTCGTAACGCAGCCGCCGGCCAGCTTCTTCGAGAGAAAGCCTGTGGTCTTTGGCAAAACGGGTAACGTCGGCTCGGCCAGAGAAAAACGGAAACCCAAGACTTGCTGCTAAAGCGGATAATGCCTGAGCTTCATCCGCGGATTCTGAGCGGAGTTGGTGATCAAAATGGGCAATAACGATTGGGTATTTAAGTTGGTGGAGCGCAGCTAATAAGAACAAGCTATCCGGGCCACCCGAAACCGCCAACAAAATAGGGCGATTGGTGAGGGCCTGGCATTCATCGGCCATTACACCATCTAACTGAGTAAGCATCGATAATGGATTATAGTCGATATTATTTCTGTCCCTCTTGTCTTATAGAAATATTTATGTTATCTTGAAATTGATTAGAATCCTTTGCGGAGAAACGATACATTTCCGATTTCAATGGCTGAATTATCCTCCTCGACAAAATTTGGGATTCGCTGCGCCACAGATATTATCCGCGGCAGCGCGAAAGGCGTGGTTCTCAGCGGGGCTGGTATATCTACGCCCTCGGGTATCCCCGATTTTCGTTCCACCAATAGTGGGTTGTGGGAGCAGATCAACCCGATGGAGGTGGCCTCCCAGCTTGCATTTCGGTATCACCCCGAAAAATTCTATGCCTGGATGCGTCCGCTGGCAATCAGGATTAATGAAGCTCAACCTAACCCTGCTCATATCGGGTTGGCAGCGCTGCAGCATGCCGGCTATGTCAACCAGATTGTGACCCAAAATGTTGATGGATTGCACCAGCGCGCCGGCTCTGGTAATGTCCTTGAAGTGCATGGCAGCATGGAGACTCTCTCTTGTGTTGGCTGTTATCACCAGTTCCCTTCTGATCCATTTGTTGCCCAATATATTGACAAAGGCATCGTTCCGCATTGCCCAGATTGTGGAATGATCATGAAACCAAACCTGGTATTGTTTGGTGAGCAGCTCCCCGTGCGTACCTGGTTGAAGGCCCAAGAAGCATGCAAAAATTGTGATTTGATGATTGTTGTGGGATCTTCTCTGGAAGTTCTTCCCGTCGCTGGATTACCGATGCGCGCGTTAGAAAACGGCGCACATTTGATCATCATTAATCAGTCGGTAACCTACCTGGACATCCGTGCAGACGTGGTATTTCACGAAGACTTGGCTAAAATTATTCCTTTGCTCGTTGAATCTTTGGGCGCCTGATCGCGCTTAAAATCGTTGGTTCGTCTCTAACCCATTCTAATCCACAGGCTAACGGGCGCCGCGTCTTCCAAATTGGCGCTCTAACAGATCTACTGAAAGGTGGATCATCGTCGGGCGACCGTGGGGGCAGGTTCGCG
Source organism: uncultured Chloroflexia bacterium (assembly GCA_963770655.1). Lineage (GTDB taxonomy): Bacteria > Chloroflexota > Anaerolineae > Anaerolineales > UBA4823 > CAZAGA01. Next base: position 671,546 of record CAVYQO010000011.1, read on the forward strand.
GCGATTGGCAGGCAACCAGCTCGTCTATCAAGATGCGCTGTTCTTCTGGGGTTAAGGACTTACCGGCTTTGACTGCCGCGCGCTTGCAGATTCGGGCGACGATCCGTGCTTCAATTTCAGCTTGCAGGGGAGTCTCGTCCTCTTCAAAATCTTCAACTAAAACGCGTAGTGCACTGGCAGGATCAAGACCGCTCAACGCGGCTGGTATCGCCCGGACTAAATATGTATTTGGCCCAAATTGTTCCACAACGAAACCGAGCTTTTCCAGAATTGGAAGCTGTCCATCTAAGAGGCGGGCCGCTCCAGGTGGGAGGCTGACTGTGATTGGCTGTAAGAGAGATTGGGCTGGATTAGTAGTCGCGCTTTGGGCCATGATACGCTCGAAAAGAACCCGCTCGTGGGCAGCATGTTGGTCAATGAGATAAAGTCCATCCGGTCCTTCAGCTACCAGGTAGGCATTGGCCACCTGGCCTACAAGCCGCACAATTGGCGTCCTGCTGTCCGATAGAGCAGGTTGGATGGGACGCACATCAGATTTTTGTTCTCTTGAGGTGTCATCAAGGCTGCTCCTCGATGGAAAGGGATCTTGCATAGGTAATCGCTGATTAGCCCCCCAGCCAGTGTTTCTCTCCATTGATGGTGTTGATGACCCCCAGGTGAGTTGATCAGACGTCCCAGGGATTGGATTATGAGCTAGCAAGGCCCTTCGTATGGCTCGCTGCACGCCGTTGAAAATTCTCTCCGGGTCGCGGAAGCGCACTTCTGCTTTTGTTGGATGAACATTGACATCCACAAGCTCTGGAGATATTTCTAGGAATAAAATAGCCTGAGGGTAACGACCGACCATTAATAATGTGTGATATGCCTTGAGTAGGGCTGCGACCAGAGCGGTATCTTGAACTGGTCTGCCATTGACGAAAAAATTAATTTCCCGCCGATTAGAGCGTGTTATTGACGTTGGACTGATAAATCCATTCACCTTCAGATCGTTGTCCTGAGCAACTACGACTAACATCTGCCTGGCGACATCCGCGCCATACAAAGCAGCTAATACCTCCCGCCGGTCGCCGTTGCCGCTGGTTTGTAAAGCAGGTCGATTTTCTTGCTGCAATTTAATTCTCACATCTGGATATGCCAGAGCATAACGCGTGACCAAATTGTCGATTTGGCGTCTTTCGGTGGTGTCGTGTTTGAGAAATTTCAAGCGGGCGGGAACATTGAAAAACAGATTCTCAACCCGCACGACAGTTCCCACTGGCGCTCCGACCCGTTCGAACTCGAGAATCCGTCCTCCTTCAACCCGCAATCGTGCTCCGCTTTCAAACTCGCTGTTTCGTGATGTAATCGTCATCAAAGCGACTGAACCTATTGAGGCCAACGCTTCCCCGCGGAAACCGAGGGTTGTCATGTGAAATAGATCCCCGGCATTTACAAGTTTGCTGGTGGCATGCCGCTCGACGGCCAATTTTAGTTCCGCAGGCGAAATTCCACTGCCGTTATCGGCAACCTCGATTAACCGCCGGCCTGCGTCGAGTACTGAAAGCGCAATGTAGCTGGCTTTTGCATCTAATGCATTTTCAAGCAGTTCTTTGATCACTGAAGCGGGGCGTTCGACGACTTCTCCAGCAGCTATTTGAGAGGCAATCTCGGGAGGAAGGATGCGGATGGGCATGCTTCAATTATAATTACATTATGCGCTATACAAGTATATTCTTCGATTTAGATGACACCCTTTACCCTAATACCTGTGGTCTTTGGTCAGCAATCCGTGATCGAATGGGTAAGTATATGATCGAAGTTATGCAATTGCCGCCCGATCGTGTTCCATCGATCCGTCGTCATTATTACGAAACCTATGGGACCACCTTACGAGGTTTGCAATTACATCATCAGGTAGATGTAGCTGAATATCTGGCTTATGTACATGAACTTCCCTTGAATGAATTCATCCAGCCTCTCCCTGGACTGCGCGAGATGCTCTCTAGCTTACCCCAAACCCGTTGGATTTTGACGAATGCAGACGCAGCCCACGCACGCCGTGTATTAAGTATTTTGGAAATTGCGGATTGTTTCACGGGTATCATTGATATATGCGCCTTAGATTTCGTCTGCAAACCAGAACCAGGCGCCTTCCAGGCCGCTTTAAAATTGGCCGGGGAGGAGAGCTGCCAGAATTGCGTCATCCTGGATGATGTATCTAGTAATCTCGCCGTCGCTCGGCAAATGGGATTCTGCACGGTACAAGTCGGAACCAATGGAATGTCTATTTCTCAGGCTGATTATTCTTTGAATTCCCTATTGGAACTTCCTGAGGTCCTACCTGAATTGTGGGAGTCTGGCGATTATGGATATTAATATCGATACCGGAAAGGCATTTCTGGTTATTGGACTGACGATATTAGGGGTTATATTGGTCAATGTCGCCATTTACTACTCTGTTAGAGGAAGAGGAACGATACAGCAAATTGAAATCCTGCGGAAAGCTGTCGGCCAGACACGCAACCCATGGGAATTAGAAGATACGGCTTTGAAAGAATTGTCTGAGATGGTTAGCCTTTTAAAAGAAAAACCGGATGGAACTGCCCAAGGGGATGAATCTGCTGAAACCAGGGGCGATCCACAAGGATGAACAAGTCGATCTCGCTTATTGAAGCTGTAGAGCTGATTAAGCCAGGTAGTATGCTGGCGTTGGGTGGGGTTACCTTGTACCGGAGACCGATGGCTTTTACCCGAGCCCTGATTCGCCGTTTTCGACTTCGCGGTAACCCTGGTGATATTACTTTGCTGGCCTTTACCGCTGGCTTAGAGAGTGATCTATTGGTCGGGGCGAAGATCGTGAAACGAGTTCGCACTTGCTATTTCGGTCTGGAAATATTTGGTCTCGCGCCTATGTTTACATATTACGCGAACCGGGGTGAGCTCGAAATCGTAGAAGAAACCGAAGCCAGCCTGGCATTTGGATTGCGAGCACAAATGGCTGATGTTGGCTTTATGGCTGGACGAGGTTGGTTGGGAACTGACTTGCCAAAGCTTCGGCCAGATGTACGCAGCATCGAAGATCCATACACTGGGGAGATTCTCATGGCGTTTCCAGCCATTCGGCCTGATGTTGCGGTGCTGCATGCCTTGCAAGCGGATCGTGATGGGAATGCGGTCTTAGGACTTAACAGAGGAGTCGATTTGGAGCTGGCTCAAGCTGCTGACACTGTAATAATAACCACTGAAGAATTGGTTCCGGAATTGCAGCGGGCTGATATAGTCGCTCCCTATGTAACCGCGGTTGTGGAAGCCCCACGCGGCGCAGCGCCGACTTCATGTCACCCTTTATATCCGATGGGCGGTCGGGAGATCCTGGATTATGCCGAGCAAGTGAGCAGCCCTGAAACCTTCCAAACTTACCTGGCGAATTTTCTATCTTGATATTTAGATATTTCTAATAAATATCTGATCATGATCATATAGAATTAAACCTTGAAATGGATCGTAAAAAAGAATCTAGCTCCCTGGAGAAGGATACTTACCCAGGGAATATTTTGCGCCTATTAGCCTACTCCTAACAGGCTGAAAAACGAGGAGAGATGGGATGAAATCTAAACTTTTTACTGGTGTGCTGATCGGGTTGATCGCCATGATATTGTTAGCAGGAACCTTTCTGGGCGGTTTTACAACCGGCCGTTTTCTTACCCCTGCGGCGGCCAGCTCCCTGCTGGATGCCGTTAGCCCGAACAAAACAGACCAGGAAGCTATCCCAACTCAAACTACGCTTGCAAATCAAAAGCCGATCAGTCGCACTGAATTGTTTAAGCCTTTTTGGCAGGCTTGGGACCTAGTTCACCAACGATACGTCGATCAACCAGTCGATGACGTTGCCCTGATGCGTGGTGCAATTTCAGGCATGCTGAAAGCCCTCGGTGATGAGCATACATCCTATCTGGATCCAGAGTTAACCAAACGTTTCGAGGCGCAATTGAATGGAGAGGAATATGAAGGGATTGGCGCCTGGGTCGATATTACCGGTGATTATCTAAAAATTATCAGCCCCATGCCTGGCTCGCCTGCCGAAAAGGCTGGTCTGAAACCTGGGGATCTAGTGATGGCGGTGGATGGTGAAGATATGACCGGCATCGACGGAGAGCTCGTGCGGAAAAAGATAATCGGGCCGAAAGACTCCAAGGTACTGCTGACAGTTCGGCGAACTGGCCAGGAAGAGCCATTGGATGTAGAAGTTACGAGAGCCTCGATTGTTGTACCAACCCTGGAAAGTAAGATGCTGGATGATAATATTGCTTACGTTCGTTTGTTTACTTTTGGCGATACGACTGGAAGCGATCTTCGAAAAGCGTTAAAGGAAATCATGGCGGATAAACCAGCAGGCTTAATTTTGGACTTGCGCTACAACGGCGGCGGGTATTTAAATACAGCGATCGATGTTGTCTCTGAATTTATTCCCGATGGGGTGGTAATGCATCAGGAATTCGGCAACGGGAAGCGGGATACTTTCAAAGCCCAGGCAGGCGGTGTGGCGACCGATATCCCGCTCGTGGTCTTGGTTAATGAGGGCAGCGCATCCGCCTCAGAGATTGTTGCCGGTGCAATTCAGGATCGCGGCCGCGGCAAATTGGTTGGGGTGACGACTTATGGCAAGGGTTCTGTGCAGACGATCGAACAACTGGTTGGCGACCAGGGTGAAGTTCGGGTGACAATAGCACGTTGGCTGACGCCGAATGGACGTCAAATTAATAAGATAGGACTCGAACCGGATGTTAAGGTTGAAATGACAGATGAAGATCGCCAGGCAGAACGTGATCCCCAACTAGATAAGGCAATCGAATTGTTGATTAATCAAGGAAATTGATCATGTTTTTTCCTTATATGAATGTAAATTATTTGTGCTTCATGCTGCCAGCCATCATCTTAATGATGGCAGTGCAGTGGTATGTAAATTCGGCGTACAAGAAATGGAGCCAGGTCCCTGCCCGGAGCCGAATGACTGGAGCCCAGGCGGCCAATCGCCTCATTCAAACGGGAGGCCTATACGATGTGCGCGTAGAAGGTATTGCTGGAAAACTTAGCGATAATTATGATCCGCGCACCAAGGTCTTGCGGCTTTCACAGGGGGTATACCAGGGAGCCTCGGTTGCTTCCCTGGCAATTGCCGCGCATGAGTTGGGTCATGCTGTTCAAGATCGTGAAGGATATTTCCCATTACGCTTGCGGGCTGCACTTGTGCCAGCCGTCAATATTGGTTCCTGGTTGGGCTGGATCTTTATATTTTTGGGTTTGATTATGAAAATGACCAATCTGGCCTGGTTAGGTGTGGCAATTTTCTCGTTAGGAGCGATATTCGCGTTGGCGACGATCCCGGTTGAACTAAACGCCTCGGCGCGGGCTAAAAAGCTCCTGGTTGAATCCGGCCTAATCATTGGAGAAGACGAGCAAAATGGAGTCAACCGGGTTTTGAATGCCGCTGCGCTAACTTATGTGGCCGCTTTGGTAACCGCGGTGATGCAGGTGATGTACTTCGCTTCTATGATTGGTGGTTCTGGGGGACGTCGCCGGTAAGATAGGCTGCCAGTTCTGGTTAAAATCAAACACAGGCAATATTTTCCCCCGCCAATTCAGCTATGCCTGCACCTTGGGGAGCGCTGCCTGCAATGCCGTGCAGAGCTGGTCGATATCATCCTGATTATTGTAAGCCTGGATCGAGATTCGGATAAATCGCTGATCCTTTAATTGGGTGAGGGGTACTTCAATCTTGAATTCATCGTAGAGGCAGGTCTTTAGCGCATCCAAATTTGTGGTTGGTGGAAGTGGGGCGATTCCAAGCTGGCGATAAAATGTTGATCCAAATGGGTAGGCAGGCGGTAGATTGACCAACGCACAGATGCGTTGGATAGCTTGGGTGAGTAATTGATTACAACGCTGGCTGACATTATCCCAATCATGTTCCTGCATGAATTGGATCGCGCAAGGCACCGATAAAGCTGCGGCAGGATCTTTGGTGCCAGTCCATTGTAGATAATCGAGAAAGCTTGAGCCGCTTGTGGTCGCCTCGGTGGCATGAAATCCCCAGCTTACAATGAGTGGCTCAACCAGGTTCTGAACCTCCCGCCGGGCAAACAGAAATCCAGCGCCCTTCGGGGCGAGCATCCATTTATGACAGTTTCCCACATAGAAATCAGCTCCGATTGCCTGGATATCCAGGGGAATTTGCCCGGGGGCATGGGCGCCATCTATCACAGTCAGTATCCCTGCCTGGTGGGCGCGTTGGCAGATTGTTTCTACTGGCATGCGCAAGGCAGTTGAGGAGGTGATATGGCTGAGAAAGATGACCTTTGTATTGGGGGTAACTGCCTGCCAGAATTCTTCAACAATTTCTTCCGCTGAGTTCACAGGCAACGTGATCGGCTGGCGACGATAGATTGCACCGGTTTTGCTGCTAATAAATTCCCAGGTGTAATCGCACGCACCATACTCATGATCGCTGGTCAGAATTTCATCACCTTGGTCAAGCTTCAAGGAGCGAGCAATAATATTTATCCCAAAGGTGGCATTGGTCACGTAGACCAGGTCATCTGGATCGGCGTTGAGGTATGTCCCCAATTCTCCTCGGGCGATACGATCGTAGCCCTGAAGATCACGTCCTAAAAACTTTACTGGTTGTTCTTCGAGTTTGTGCTGCCAATTTTGGTAGGCCTGGAAAACCGGGATCGGGCAGGCGCCAAATGAACCATGATTGAGAAAGACAACTGATGGATCGAGCGAGAAGTATTGACGAAATGATACATCCATGAAAACCTAACCTCTGACAAAACTCACCAACAATATGATCAAGCCGACAGCTACACAGTAGATGGCAAAGTCATAGAGGGTGTGACTTGTTAGAAAGCGTAATAGCCACCGAATAACGAAATAACCTGTGATCGCGGCGGCAATGAACCCAGGGATGAAAACGGGCAGCATATTCGCTAGCCCAGGAGTTTGCACGAGATCAATAGACGCCATGGCGCCTGCCGCAAGCATCACAGGAATGGACAATAGAAAACCAAATCGGGCTGCAGCGGGGCGCTCGAGGTTACGGGTCATCCCGCCGGTGATCGTCGCACCGGATCGAGATATACCGGGGAAGACAGCTAGTGCCTGAAACACCCCGATCCAAACTGCATCCTTCCAATTGAGCGTGGGTAATTCTCTGTTGCGTTTACCTACTTTTTCGGCCAAGATCAGCAGCCCAGCTGTACCAAAAAGAAACACACCAGTGGCAATAGGGCTGTTGAAGGCCTTCTCGATTAAGTCCTTGATAATAATTCCAAATAATCCGGCAGGGATGGTTGCCAGTACGAGAAACCACCCCAATCGTGCCTGATGGCTGGAAAATGGGGTTTTATTGATAAGTCCTCGGATCACTGCCTTGATGATCTCCCGAATATCTTGCCAGAAGTAGACGAATACTGCAAACAGCGTAGCTACCTGGACCAGGACATCGAAAACAAAGGCCTGAGCAGGGGGTATATTCCAATTCAAGAGATACGGGACGATGACGAGGTGGGCTGAGCTTGATATGGGTAAGAATTCAGTTAATCCCTGGATGATGCCAAGTAAAATAGATTGAAGGATAGTCATGGGCTTATGCTTGATTGAAATAGTCTAGATAGAATTGATCAAATTGTCCATCCAGGATTGCCTGGCGAATTTCGCGAGCAAACTGCAGCAGGGTGTGGAGATTATGGATCGAGAGCAGTGTGGCTGAGAGCATTTCACGGGCGGCGATGAGATGTCTAAGATAGGCCCGGCTAAAATTTTGGCAGGTGTAACAAGCACAGGTAGCATCGATCGGGTTAGGATCGCGTGCATAAGCAGCGTTTACTAAATTGAGCCGGCCATGGCGGAGCATAGCAGCATTGTGCCGGGCAAGCCGGGTGGGCAGCACACAATCAAAAATATCAATTCCGCGCTGAACGCCATTCAAAAGATCCTCGGGAGTGCCTACGCCCATTAGATATCGAGGTTTATTTTGAGGAAGGAGCGGATCGATTACCTCAAGCATCGCATTCATTTCCGCTTTTGTCTCACCCACTGACAATCCGCCGATAGCATAACCAGGGAAATCAAGCTGGACCAGGTATTTCGCGGATTCCTCACGTAAATCTGAAAACACTCCCCCTTGAACAATACCAAATAAGGCCTGATCTGGCCGAGTTTTAGCTTCCTGCGAGCGCTTGGCCCAGGCAAGGGTGCGCGCCAAGGCTCTTTCATTGTAAACTCGGTCGTATGGTGGGGCGCACTCGTCGAAGGCCATGATAATATCAGCCCCTAGATTTTCTTGAATTGCAATTGATTTTTCAGGGGTAAAGCGATGGGTAGAGCCATCAATGTGGCTTTTAAATGTAACCCCATCGGAGTCAATTTTTCGGCTGTCTGCCAGGGAAAAGACCTGAAAACCACCTGAGTCGGTTAACATTGGTTTAGGCCATCTCATAAAGTTGTGCAGGCCGCCTAACTCAGCAACTAAAGCGTCTCCGGGACGGAGATAGAGGTGATATGTGTTTGAAAGAACAAGATTGGCGCTCAGCGCTTCTAGCTGGAGCGGGCTGAGCGATTTTACGGTTGCCTGGGTACCAACCGGGGCGAAGATCGGGGTCTGGATTGGACCGTGCGGGGTATGGAAAACCCCGGCTCGGGCGTTATCTTGTTTGGCTTCTATTTGAAAATGGAATTTTGGTTCGGATCCGTTCAATGGCGCGTGCTGCTTTCAAGTAGGTTTATTTGCAGTCAAGGATTATACCTTGTTCTGGTGTGGTTTATTAGCGATAACGGACTTCACTCCACGCTGCTGGATGCGAGACCGATAAAGCGAGCGCCGCTGGATGGGCGTGATATAATTTTAATGTGATTTGACAGATTACTGAATGCAGCGACATCGACAATGTAATCGTAAAGGAGAATCTTGTTCACGATGTACATTTCCCGACAATTTGCCTCAATCGACGTTAGAAAATTTTGGCTCAACCAGGCTCCACCCGGCACCAAGAAGTAAAAATCAGGAGAATTATATGACTTACATGAATTTACCCGGCCCAAAAGCTCAAGCACTCATCCAGCGTGATCGTGCAGTCATCTCACCGTCTTACCCTCGAGGTTATCCCTTTGTTATGGATCACGGCCGGGGCACCGAGGTATGGGATGTTGATGGCAATCGATTTCTAGATTTTGCTGCTGGAATTGCAGTCGTTTCGACTGGTCACAGCCACCCCAGCGTTGTAAAAGCAATCCAAGAACAAGCAGAACAATTCATTCACATCTCATCCGATTTTTATCACCCGAAATGGGTTGAGCTTGGTGAGAAAATGAATCAGATTGCACCAATCTCCGGTGATGTGCTTTCATTTATGACCAACTCCGGAACAGAGAGCGTTGAGGCGGCGATTAAGCTTGCCCGCCATTACACTGGCCGGTCACAATTTATTGGATTTTTGGGCGGATTTCATGGACGCACCATGGGCTCAGTAACATTTACAGCCAGTAAACCCATATACCATCGTGGTTTTTATCCGTTAATGAATGGCGTCACCCATATTCCATTTCCCGATCCTTACCGTCCAATCCTGCAAATTCAGAATGGCGAAGACTATGGCGAAACCGTTGTTCGTTATTTGGAGGAACAAATTCTCGGACATCTCGTACCAGCCGAAGAAATCGCGGGAATCTTGGTGGAGCCTATCCAAGGAGAGGGTGGCTATGTAGTTCCGGCGGCTGGTTTCTTCCCAGCGCTGCGAAAGCTATGTGATCGTTATGGAATATTATTGATTGCGGATGAAGTCCAATCTGGTATGGGCCGAACGGGTAAGTGGTGGGCGATTGAGCATTTTGGGGTGGAACCAGATATTCTTTGTATTGCCAAAGGTGTTGCTTCGGGGATGCCGATGGGGTTGATGGTAGCTCGCCAGGAAGTGATGGATTGGCCAAAGAGTGCCCATGGAAATACCTTTGGAGGCAACCCTCTTGCCTGCGCTGCGGCTTTGGTTACGATCGATCTAATTGAAAATGGATTTATGCAGAACGCTGCCGAGGTTGGTGAGTATGCCAAGCAGATCCTGCGCGAAATGATGTCACACCACCAAACGATTGGTGAGGTGCGGGGAATTGGTCTGATGATTGGTGTAGAATTTGTCAAAGATACCTACTCGTGTGAGCCGCATGAGAAATTGCGCGATCAAATCGTGGAAGAGGCTTTCCAACGCGGTTTATTGCTTTTAGGATGTGGCAAGAACACGATCCGGTTTACCCCCCCGTTAAATGTCACTCGGAATGAGATCGATGAAGCGTTGGACATCTTCGAAGAAGCGTTAACTGTCAGCGAAAAGGAAGGCATGCCCATTGCTGCCTGATTTTCGTGTCCGTCAGCGTGACTATCTGCTCGAGATCAGCCGGGCTATCACCCAAGAATTGGAGATGGATGCAGTTCTCGCGCGTATTCTGGAGATCTCGATGGAAATGCTGGCTGGTCAGGCAGGTTTATTCGCCTTGCGCGAAACAGGGGGGAGATGGTCTGTTGCAGTGTCTCAGGGCATCTCCCCCCTGTTTTTACACCAGTTAGAAACCTTGCTGATCCGAGTCTCAGAAAATGAAAACGCTGCTCGCTCGGAACTGGCTGAAATAAATCAATTGCTTCAGGTAATCATCAGGTCAGCTAATCTGGGATTGCTGACTGGAGTAGCGCTGCCTCTCCTGGTTCAAGAACAAGTCATGGGGGTGTTGGTAATATTTAGAAATTACCAGGGCAGTTTTTCCGGGAATGATAAGGCTTTACTACAAAGCTTTGCTGATCAAGCCGCGATCGCGGTTCATAACGCCCAACTTTATACCCAGGTTAATCAAGAGAAACAACGCCTGGATGCGATACTGGATTCTGCGGCGGATGGGATTCTTATACTGAACACCGATCATAAGATTGAGCGAGCTAACCCTGCCCTGGCGCGGATGCTCGGAACCCCAGCGGCTGAATTAGCAGGTAAACATCAAGATGAGGTCATTCGCTGGGTTGTTGTCAAAGATGGACTAACCCTGACACAAGCGGAAACAGGTGGATGGCCTCTGACGCCGCATGCGACCCTTTATGTAGAGGGAGATCTTCGCCGGGACCAAGGGATGCCGCTTCCCGTTGGAATTACTTATGCCCCATTGATGTCGTCGGACGGCCATCTGCTAAATATTATTGCTTCCTTGCGTGACATCACTCGTTTTCGAGAAGCAGATGAATTAAAGAGCACCTTTATATCAGTTATCACCCACGAGTTAAAGACGCCAGTTGCTCTGATAAAAGGTTACGTGAGCACCCTACGCAGGGAGGATGCTACCTGGGAGCGGGCAATTGTTGAGGATAGTTTAGAGGTAATCGAGGAAGAAGCCGATCGATTGACTGAATTAATTGATAATATGTTAGACGCTTCTCGCCTACAAATGGGCGTCCTGGCTTTGAACTACACCGACGTCAACCTGGCAACCCTGGCCCAGCGGATTGCCGATCGATTTCAGATCCAATCTGGAGTACATGGGTTTGAGGTTGAGTTTCCGGATGATTTTCCGGTCGTGTTAGGAGATGATCATAGACTGGCTCAGGTGTTGTCAAACCTGATCGCAAATTCGATCAAATATTCCCCAAAAGGTGGGGTGATTCGCATTAAGGGTACAGTAAGAGCAGAACAAGTTGTTGTTTGTGTTAGCGATCAAGGGCCTGGAATTGCTCCTGGAGATATCCCGCACGTCTTTGACCGGTTTTATCGCGCCACGGAGGCCTCTCGTACCACAAAAGGCGCAGGTTTAGGTCTTTACCTGGCCCGGGCGGTCGTTGAAGCGCATCGGGGGCGCATTTGGGTTGATCCAACCCCAAACAGCGGAGCGAGGATTTGTTTTTCTCTGCCAAGGGACGAAAAAAGTCAAACCTGAGCGGGAATGCGTGGGGTATAATAGTCGAGCGATTTTCGCTTTTTAATTTAAATTCCTAATAACGGAGTAAGGTATGTCCAAAATGATGGTTAATTGCCCGAATTGCCGCCGTCCGATCACAGCGGAAATCGAGCAGCTTTTTGATGTGAATATTGATCCAACTGCAAAGCAGCGCCTGCTTTCTGGAAATTCCAACATGATCCAATGCCCAGTCTGCGGCTATCAAGGGATGTACCCCACCGTGTTGGTCTATCATGACCCTGAGAAAGAGTTATTGATGACGTTTGCTCCCCCGGAGTTGGGATTGCCTCGCAATGACCAGGAGCGAATAATCGGCGGTTTGATCAATCAGGCAATCAACGCCTTACCGCTTGAAAAACGTAAAGGATATTTGTTGAAGCCACAAGCGGCATTTACGTTTCAGGGCATGCTGGAACGCATTCTCGAGTCCGATGGGATTACGAAGGAGATGATTCAAGCCCAACAGCAGCGTTTGAACCTGCTTCAGCGGTTGATGAATGCATCAAGCAGCGAAGTCCGCGGCGATTTGGCCCAGCAAGAAGACGCATTAATCGACGCCCAGTTTTTCGCCTTACTGCGTAGAATTGCCGAATCTGCCGCAATGAGCGGCGATCAGGCTGCGGCACAGGAGCTGCAGCAGCTCCAGGAAGATATCTTGCCATACACAACCTTTGGACGTGAGCTGCAGGCTCAGGCCCAAGATGTGGAAGCTGCAGTAAATGACTTGAAGGCAGCGGGTAAGGAATTGACTCGCGAAAAACTGCTGGATTTGGTTATCCACGCCCCGAATGAAAACTACCAACGCGCCATGGTCAGCCTGGCTCGCTCAGGAATGGATTACGAATTCTTTCAATTGTTGACTGATCGAATTGAACGCGCTCGTGGTGATGGTAGGACACGGCTTGTTGAATTACGTGACAAACTGCTGGAATGGACCCGCCAGGCGGATGAGCAGCTTGAGGCCCATCAAGAAGAAGTCCGCCAGCTATTTGATGCAATCCTGGAAGCTGAAGATACGACGGAAGCGATGGTTCAAAGCTTGCCCTATGTGGATGAATATTTCTTACAAGAATTAAACCAAACGATTCAAGAAGCACGCGCCAGCAACAATCTGAGCAAGCTCAGTAAATTACAGAAAATGGTTCAGGTGCTGCAAGAGGCAAGCCAGCAAGCACCCGAAGTCTCTATTATCGAGGAATTGATGGAAGTCCCGCAGGATGAGCACCAGAAGGAAGCCTGGTTGGAAATCCTGAAGCAAAATGAAGAACAGGTAACTCCGGACTTTCTTAATGCACTAGCGAACATCACTGCGCAGGTTCAGGATGGAGATGATCCTGAACTGGCAATGCGGCTGAAAGAGCTGAACCGGGTGACTTTGCGCTTTTCGATGGAAAAGAATTTGAATGCGTAAGTGCTAGCCAGGTTGGTGAAGGCTGGTTAATCCTCAGCAGAAGTATTATCCAGCCTTAGCCCGTGGCCACGCACCGTAATAATATAATTATGGGTCGGGTCAACGTTAGCGAGGCGGTCACGTAGTCGCCGGATGAGCGCGTCCAAAGCTTGCTCGGATACGCCAATTGCCTCTTCCGCCCCCCATACCTCAGCGACCAAATCCTGGCGGGATACCACCTCACCTTGTTGGTCGTATAAGATTTCGAGCAGTCGAAATTGCGAGGCGGATAGCGGGGGATCTACTTCTGTTTCTATAGGAACATGGCCATTCAAGCGGTCTCCGCGATTTGATAAGCGGATCCAAACTCGATGGGCGCGTTTGTCCAGGTGCAGGCGATGGATTGGTTTGGCGCCACCGCCCGGTTTCTGCAATCCTGATCCTTCGATTGGGCCGATAACCTGACGATCAAGGGGCAACCTGGCAAAATCTTGAGCGAGTGGGACAGTGGCGTCTGAGCTCAGGAAAACAAATTTTTGAGCGACTGCAATCTGAATCGAATCGCCATCTCCTAAGATGGTTGGTTCTGCCAATTGTTTCCCATTCAAGTGCGTGCCATTTTTACTATTTAAATCTTCTAGAAGCAATCCTTGTGGAGTCATGGTAATTTGGGCATGGTGGCGAGATACCTGACGGTCGGGAATGACAATATCGCATGACTCATCCCGGCCAATCAGCACTATATCCCCTAGAGCCCAACGCTGGCCATTTAGTGGGCCGGTTTGCCCCATAAGCAGGGCTACCTCATCGTTGTTATTCTCCATATTATCGGTCTCCACAGGTATAATATCATATAACGCCGAAATTCAATCGCCCGAGAGTGCTGAGCAGCCTGGCTCAGCTAACAAAGATTCGCAGAGGAACCGCGTCAAGGTATCGTTTAAATACGATACGCCACACAATGAGGCAAATCCGCATGATTGGCTATGGAGACAAGCTGTGCCTACTCCATTGAAAGCCGGTGAGGTTTTGCGCGCTCGCTACCGGATCAACCGGATTATTGGCCAAGGAGGGATGGGAAGTATCTACCTGGCTGATGATCTGCGTCTGGAAGGACGCCAATGTGCGCTTAAGGAAGTCGAACACGATCGAAACCTCTCGACTGAACTGATAAAGGAAGCTCGTGAGCAGTTTTTTCGCGAGGCGACAGTTTTGGCGCGTCTTGATCATCCTAACCTACCAAAAGTATCGGACTTCTTTTCCATTGGCGGTAGAGATTACCTGGTTATGGATTACGTGCCTGGCAAGGACCTGCGCACGCTGATGAATGAAGCTCGCCAGAAAGGCGTATTTTTGGATGAGCAGGAGGTATTAGGCTGGGCAAACCAACTGGCTGAGGCTTTAGCCTATATGCACAACCAATATCCACCAATCTTGCATAGAGATATTAAACCCAGCAATCTCAAGCTAACTCCTTCTGGCTTCGTGAAACTTGTGGATTTTGGGCTGGTAAAGATCCTTGCGACGGATGATGTCACCATAACGATACTGCAGGGTCGTGGTACTGTCTTATACACGCCCCTGGAGCAGTATGGCGGGGATGCCGGACATACCGACACCCGCAGCGATATTTACGCTTTTGGGGCGACGATGTACCACTTGCTAACCAATCGTGCCCCGCCCGATGCTCGCGAACTGTTTTTGCAGCCCGAAAAACTTGTTCCACCCCGGCAACTCAATCCGGCAATTGATCAGCACACAGAACAGGCAATCCTTTGGGCAATGAGTCTCCATCCTGATGAACGTCCCCAAGATGTTGATACCTTCCGCCGTGCTCTACTCGGCGAGCAGCCGGTTCATACTTCGATCTATCACCGGCGGGTTCAGCCCTCAGTCGAAGAAGCCATCTCGACCTCTTCAGAGCGGGTTTTAGTCTTCCTGGCGGTTGCTGCTTTTATCTTCAGTCTCCTGGTTACAATCTTTCGCTAACTTTTTCCCTTTTTTAGAGCTGCCTGCCAGCCCCAGGCGATCAGCAGCCCCAGACAAGCACCAGCCAAGGTTGCCAGAAATACACCCTGGGCGGTGGATTGGCCGATTAAGATCTCCGTCCCGGGCAGGCGCAATGCCAGGTAGGTATACGCTCCTAAACCACCTAATAGCACCAATAATCCTGTGCGAACCCCCCAGGGGACGCTGCGAATGTTGCTGGTGTATTTATAGCTCACCCAGGCCAACCCGGTCGCGATTAACAGGGTCATGAACCAATCGCCCATGTTCGGTTTGATTGGCGGCTCCACAGGGAGCACTGCCACATCGGCCGGATTTTCGGTTGCAGTTGGGGTGGGCGAAGGCGTATCTGTTGGCGCTTCGGTTGCTTGAACGGTTTCTCCAGGGTTCGGCGATGGGATTTCCAGGGTGAGCACGCTGGACTTCGCTGGCTCGCTCACGGCTTCGATCTCTAGCCGTCCGGTTTCTGATATAGTGAAAGCGGTGCGGGCGACTCCATTTGTGGTGGTTTGAATTTGGCGCACAGGAGTCGATTGACTTGCCGAAACAAAGCTGAATTCAACAGGCGTCCCATCAGGTGTTGGATTGCCGTTCTGATCCAGAATGATCGTTGTTCTTATGGGGATATTATCGCCGATATGGAATACCGGCGGTGGTTTTGGTTCAGGGGTACCTCCGGTCAGATCGGCTTCGGCAGCGGGAAAATCAAGCTCAAGGGAGAACACCTGGTTGGGGTCTGGAAAAAGGGCGATACTTAAATCATAGCTGATCCCGGGGATTGAAACTGGAGAGGCGCCAGTCGCCCGCTGCTCTTGGAATAACAGGTAAGCTGCCATATCTAAGAACGCCGGACCTTTGCTGTACAAGCCATAATAGGCAGTTAGCTTCGAGATATTGGTAGCATCCAGAAAGTATGGGGCATTAAATGCAAAGACGATTAGGCGTTTTTTCTGGAACAAGTCTGGTCGTTCGGTTAGGAAACGACTTAATGTCTGGTAGGAAGGAACTCGATTGCTCGAATCGAGCATCGAAAACACAATCCAATTCGCCCGGCTGAGGCTGCGTTCAAGCTGTGCGCCGCCGCTCTCCTGATCGAGCATTTGCTGCAGATCAACCAGATTGTAGGAGATCATATTTGCATTTGTGACCTGGCCGCCAGCTTGAGGGCCATACAAACGCAGGATGGATTGTTCAAGCGCGCGCTCACTGATGAGTGGCTCTTCTGGGCAAGTGCTGCACTGAGCGCCGGTACGCGTATCAGTCAAAAAGACAATCCGATCGTTTTGATTGGGTGGATCAGGAATTGTCTCGTCTAACTCGGCCTGGGTGGGGCTGATCAAAGTCGCCCCTTGCTGGGCAACGCTGAATGGCATTGGGCTGACTGCATCAAGCGCCGGATCTGGATTGGGTGAGGCCAGCACGTTATCCAGGATAAAATCTTCATAGACCCGATACTTCAAGGCCAGGATGCGTAATACCGATTCGTCGACGCGCTGGGCAAACGCTGGATCTTCACGGTATTTTTGGGAGAAAAATTCCAGCGTGCGCCTGGCAGATTCAATCGAATTGAGATCTCCTGAGGAAAAATCACCAACGTATAAGAGGTCATTGCCCGCCAAAAAAGCGTTCAACGCCACGCGGCGAGGCATATCGAAGGATTGGCTGGTCAGATCGTAGAAACCTCGAACTGCCCGGCTGCCTAAGTTGTCGCTGACCATCACCCCACCATTTTGCCGCCAAACGCCAAATTCAGGTAGGTCAAGGAGTAAGCTGAGCGCTTGTGGATCAAAGCTAACCGGTCGGGTTGTGGCGCGGATATTGCCTTGAAAACCCTGATAACGTATGTGGGCAGTGAGCAGCCCATCTGCTGTGGCTTCCGTCGAAGGCGCCAGGCCGGTAACCGCCAAAAAAGGCGTTAGCTCAAAACCTAATAGCTGGTCGAGCGATTTGCGTACGGTGGCTACCTCATCCTCTGGCAGACGATCAGAGCCGCCATATCCTGGAAAATGAGTGGCGATCACAGCTAATCTTCCGTTGCCGCCAGCATGTAATCCTTGGATGTAGGATTGTCCAAGTTTGCCTACCCAAAAAGGATCTCCACCAAATGTCCGTGTCCCCAGATCGCTTGCACCTTCGGTGTGAGGTGTTTCGAGCACATCCAGCGAAGGACCTAAGATGAGATTGATCCCAACCGAGGTCATTTGCTGACCCAAGAGAGCACCGGTTTGACCTGCCAGTTCTGGATTCCAGGAAGCGCCCAAGGCCATTTGATTGGGAAGCACGGTAATCCCATCGATGATCTGATCGAAAGGATACCCGTCTCCTTCCTGGGAAATGCCGATAAACAGGGGAACATATGCTGGGACAAAGCTCTCCCCATTGCTGGGGTTGGTGCGACTTTCGCGGGAGGCGTCTCGCCGGTTGGTTTGGAGCTGGCGAGTTAGCCCGATTGCATTCTTAATCGTCTGGCTGTCATTTGTGAAATTGTCATTGGATGACTGCAAGATCACCCCACCAATGTAGCCGTTTGTGATCAGGTCATAAATATCCGTGCCTTGACCAGCGTCGCTGCCGTTGAAGGTGACGAGGAAGAGCTGCCCGACACGTTCCTCAGGGGTCATTCGGGTAAGTAGTTCTTGTGCTTTTTCATTCGCAAAGGTCCGTGGATCGGGCGTTGGGGTTTGAGTCTGGGCATCAACACTCAGAGTTGGGATTAACAACTGCAGCCCAATGCAGCACAGCATCAGCCATACCAGGATTCTTCCAAATGGTTTTGGTCGGACGAGGCGGGAAAAAATTTTCATCACCTATATTGTAAACTATTCCACCCTTGTAAACTTATGTTTCGAGTTCAAGAATCTCCGCGATCAGGCGCCTGCGTTCTGCCCCGCTTAAGGCTTCCAGGCGGCGGATCCCCAGGGGATCAATCTCCTCACGCAGCAGTCGCAATTCTTCAGCGGTGGGCGGAGGCGTCTCACCGATCTCTGGAGAGATCTCTAGCTCGAAGCCTGTGTGATGCTGTATCTGATCAACGCTAATCCCCGGGTGATAACTGATCAAGCGCATACGGCCGTTGGCAAAGTCGAATTGGCCGAGATTCGAAACAAGGTAGACTGGCCCAGCGCCAGATGTCCGCTCAGGATGGTGACCTAAGCCGGAGAGAAAATCCAGCTTTGGCACAAAGGTTACCCGAGAATGGCGCGGCACATACAGGTAAGCATGACTGCTGAACGTGGTTACATCGGGGATGCCGCCGGTTCCCGGCAAACGTAGGCGAGGATGGCGATAATCCTTGCCAAAGGCGATGTTGTTGAAATTGCCAGCCTGATCGACCTGCGCTGGTCGAAAGAACTCTGTAGGTTTCAAGGTGGGCAGGACATCTGCAGCAACCGCCACAAAGCCGACGCTGGTTAATGCGCGATCCAGCCACAGGCTCTCAACCCGAGTCAAGCTCAGCGGGGCCGGTTCGCGGCACATACTTTGCCCGATCGCCGATGCGAAGTAAAGATCCGGAGCATGACTGTGGCGGGCCAGTAGAAATCCAGCAGCAACCAGCGGGGTGGCGAGCCCTTGCACGACGACTTCGCCGTTTTGAATCTGGCGAGAAATGCAGACCACCATGATTTCATCGTAAGTGACCGGGAGATTGCTCATCGTTCTACTCTGGAAATGAGCCCTGAGGCAATGCGCATAGTTGAGAATGTATTTCTGGTTGGATATTTCCTCCCGATAGCAGCACTACGGCTGGACGGGCGGTTATCTGTCCGCTGAGAATCGCGGCCAGGGAAGCTGCGGCTGATCCTTCGATAACCTCACCATACCGCTTCCAGGCGAAAACAATCGCTTGTTGAATTTGAGTCTCGCTGACCAGGATGAAATCCTCCAGGTAACGGCGTAAGATTGGAATGGTCAGCGAATTTTCCTCGACAGGACCGGCTAATCCATCCGCCAGGGTAGGGAGTTCAACCTGTCCAGCCTGGCTGCCAGTATGGAAGAGTGCATGAAAGAAAGGCGAGGCTTGCGGCTGGACGCCAACAAGGCGGGGGGTTGGCGAACCGGTTTGCTCATCAGAAAATAAAGCGCAGGCAATTCCCGCGGCAAGTCCACCGCCGCCAACGGGCAGAACCCAGGTTAAGGGGCTCTTGATTGCCTGCGGCGCTTCTGCTAGTTGGTTTAATACCTCATTTCCAAGCGTTCCCTGACCGGCAATGACCTGGCCATCATTATAGGGCGAGACCCACACTGCCCCATGCTCCCGCGCAAAAGTGAGCCCGGCTTCCTCGGCTTCTCCATAACCGCCGGGAACCAGGCGAACTTCAGCGCCTAACTGACGCATGGCGGCGAGCTTGGCTGGAACGGCATGCTCTGAGGCAAAAACAAGGACACGCGCTCCAGCCTGGTTCGCAGCCAGGGCCAGATCCCTGGCCATGATTTCCCGCCGAAGCCGCCACTAAACCCAGGTCGCGTTCCCAGGGCAGGAGTGTCAACACTTTGTTCAAGGCGCCGCGTAGCTTGAAAGAGCCAGTGAGCTGTCTATTTTCCCATTTAAGGAATAAATCAAGCTCTGAATCATAAGTTAACGGGGTTCGACGGATGTAGGGCGCCAGGCGGGCTGCAGCCTCGCTTAGCCATGCAGACGGGATCATGGTTGGACCGATTTGCTGCGCGATGGACTGTGCTGTGCGGCCCGGCGCGCCTGTACGGCCAAGGCTATTTCATCTGTAAAGATACCATCCACCCCAAGCTGGAACAAGCGCTGCATCTCTTGCGGATCGTTCACGGTATAGGTAAACACCCCCCGACCCATGCCATGCATATTCTTCAGCATTCGCTCACTGATATCGCCGTGTTCTGGATTGAGTGCCTGGTAACGCACCAGCAGCCGGCCAAACCAGGAGCGCGCCAGCCAGCCTTTGCCGCCTGGAAAAGCTAACAAACCGATGGGTGTATCCGGTAGGAGATGTCCCACGCGCCGCAAGGCAATTGGGTTAAATGAAGAAAACATCACTCGCCTGGTGAGCTTGAGGCGCTTGACCAGCGCAGCAGTTTTCTGAGGAAGCTCGTCCGTCAGTGAGGCGTAATTGGTCAGCTCGATGTTAATGAAGGTTAATTGGCCGATCGCTTTGAGGACTTCTTCCAATGTTGGAATGGGTTCTCCCTGGAAAGTAATATCAAAATGACTTCCGGCGTCCAGTTTGCGCAGCTCGGCCAGGGTCATCTTTCTGACCGTCCCGGCACCATCGGTGGTGCGGTCCACGGTTTGATCGTGAATGACAACAATTTGTCCGTCTGAGGTTAGCTTGGCGTCCAGCTCAACAGCATCGGCTCCCTGTCGCAGGGCAAGTTCAAACGCAGCCAGGGTGTTTTCAGGGGCATGGGCGCTGGCCCCACGATGCGCAAAAATGATCGGGCGGGGAAGATCATTGTACATGGCAGCCACCAATCGGATGAATTTAGGGTGATTAAGAATGCTATCCGGATTATAGCATGCAATTGTTTGAACGTTGTATAATGTCCCCATGAAAATTAGCGTAATCATTCCTGCTTATAACGAAATTCATACAATACAAGAAATTGTGCGCCGGGTGGAGGCCATGCAGACTGCCTCCGAAATCATCATTGTCGATGATGGTTCGGTAGATGGGACGCGAGATCTGTTGGCGAAAATGGATGGTCAAGGGACTGTGCGGGTGATCTTGCATGAGAAAAATCGCGGCAAAGGCGCCGCAGTGACCACGGGCATCCACGCCGCATCAGGCGATGTGCTCCTCATTCAGGATGCCGACTTAGAGTACGATCCGCGGGATTATCCAGCCTTGCTCAGGCCGCTTGAGGAGGGGTTGGCAGATGTCGTCTTTGGCTCTCGTTTTCTGGGGGGACCGCGCCGGCCAACGATGTTCTGGCATATGTTGGCCAACAAACTGCTAACCTTCATGACCAACATCTTATACAACAATATTCTTACGGATATGGAAACCGGCTATAAAGTTTTCAGGCGCGAAGTGGTCAAAGATATCACCATTCACGCTCGCCGCTTTGATTTTGAGCCGGAGTTCACTGCTAAAATCCTTAAGCGCAAGATCAGGATTTTCGAGGTTCCGATCAGTTTCAATCCCCGCGACTACGAAGAGGGCAAGAAGATTAAGATCCAGGACGCCTTTGTTGCCGTCTGGACACTGCTGAAATATCGTTTTGTCGATTAATCGTCGCTGGCGCCGGCAGGTTTAAAGTCGATCACCTTAAGTTGTAGAGTTTGGCGGCCGTTGTACTCATTCAACTCATAATAATACATCAGATCAATCTGCTTGGGGAGTGTGTCCAGGCGCTGGCCCATCTGGAATGCAACCGCGGTATAAGTGATCCCGCTGCCTTGAACTTCCAACTTAAGATGCGAACCATCACTTCCCATGCGGGATGCCCTGGTCACACGCAGATTACGCGAGACAAAGATCGCCCGTGGGCTCTCCTGGCCGGTGGGTTCTAACTTCTTTAAATCTTCCAATACTGCCGGTTTGACCTCCGATAATGGGATTTCGAGATCAGCGCGCAGATTTTGGCGTAATTCCAGCCCGCTCAATTCGCGTTCGGCAATCCCAAGCAAGCGCTCGATCAGCTCCTGGCGGTATTCATTGCGCACGGTAAACCCGGCTGCGGCTGCATGGCCGCCATGCTTGACTAATAAGTCGGCGCACTCATCCAGAGCATTGGTGATATGAAATTCGGGAATGCTGCGGCAGGAGCCGCGGGTGGTTTCTTGATCGATCTGGGCGACGATTGCCGGACGGTAATAACGCTCGGTCAGGCGCGAGGCAGCCAACCCGACCACGCCGTGATTGAAATCAGGAGAGGCTGCGAAGAGCAGCCATGCATCCGGATGTTCCTGGAAGGCAATTTGCTCAGCGTGCTCCTGGATTTCACGGGTCAAACGCTGGCGCTCGCGGTTTTGATTATCGAGCACCTGGGCCAATTCGCCAGCCTCGAATAGGTCGCTGGTTGTCAATAACCGCAGGGCGTTATTGGCGGTATCGATCCGCCCGGCAGCGTTCAAACGTGGACCCAGGGCAAAACCCAATGAGCCGGCGTTCAGCGTATTGGGCGTAACCCCAGCAATACCCATTAAAGAAGCCAGGCCCTGGCTGGGTTTCAGGCGGAGCTGGTTCAGCCCGCGGCGCACCAGGCTGCGGTTCTCGCCGGATAACGGAGCCATATCGGCTACCGTACCCAGCGCCACCAGGTCCAGGTATTGTTCCACCGCTGGGTCGCCCGGCTCTGAGAGCGCCTCGGCCAGCTTATACGCCAGACCGACCCCGGCCAGGTTTTTCTCAGGATAAATATCGCCGGCTTGTTTGGGGTTGATCACCGCCAGCGCCGCGGGGAGCTCCGCACCTGGATGATGGTGGTCGGTGATAATCAGATCTAGCCCGATGGATTGGGCATAGGCTGCTTCCACCAGCGAGCGGATCCCGCAATCCACGGTGATCACCAGGCTGACTCCCTGGTTGTGCAGCTCTTCCAGGGCCTCGACATTCAGTCCATAGCCTTCATCGAACCGGTTGGGGATATAGCCGCGCACATCTGCGCCTAATCCGGCGAAGGCCAGGCTCAGCAGGGCGGTGGCGGTGACGCCATCCGCATCGTAATCCCCATAAATAGCAATGGATTCCTGGCGAGAAATTGCACTGCGGATGCGCGCAACTGCCGCGGGCATGCCCAACATCGCCATAGGGTCGCAGCCCGCGGGGGGCAGAGCGCGCACAAATTCGTCCGCCTGCTCGCTGGTGCGTTTTTGGCGATTATAGAGAAGCTGGCTTAAAATCGGGGAATAGTCCTGGAGCGCTTGCCTGGCCTCGGCTGGGATGGGCGGAGCAATCCGCCAGCGTTGAGAATGTTCAGGCATAGGCTTATGCCGGGAACAGGTCGCGCGCCAGAGAAAGCGCGCCGATCAAACCGGCCTCGTCGCCAAACAGCGCCCGTGAAACGGTCAGGTTTTCCAGGTATTTGGGGGCCATGACGTGCTTTTCCAGAGCCCGGCGCAGCGGGTCCATCAGGAATTCGCCGCTTTGTGAGACGCCGCCGCCGATCACAACCGCGCTCGGGTTGAAGATGTGCAGAATGCTGGCCAGAGCGATCCCGACATAGGTTCCGGAGCGGCTTAAGGCTTGAATGGCGAGCTCGTCCCCTAACTCGGCTGCCAGGCTGATCATTTTTCCGGTGAGCGGTTGGTCCTGCTGCAGCGAAGATGGCGTTCCGCGGCTGAGCTGTTCTTCCACCCAGCGCAGCATGGCTGTGCCGGAGGCCAGGGCTTCCAGGTGACCGGCTTGCCCGCAGCCGCAGAGCGGCCCGTTCATCATTACGGTGACATGCCCAAGCTCACCGGCCAACCCGTGCGCCCCAAGCAGCAGCTTATCCCGCACAATGACCCCGCTGCCGATACCGGTGCTGATGGTCAGGTAAAGCATATCATGGTGACCCTGGCCAGCGCCATAACGCCATTCGCCCAGGGCAGCCATATTGGCATCGTTGCCCAAGGCTACGGGGATGTTAAAGCGCGCTTCCAGGATGCTCTGGAGCGGGAGATTTTCCCAACCTGGGATATTCGGGGCATCGATGACCACCCCTTGGTATGGATCGGTCGGTCCCGGAACAGCAACACAGATCCCCTTGACTTCACCGTCCTCCGGCCAGATGTCCGCCAGCAGATCGATCAAACGCTCGAGCGGCGTCTCGTCGCCTTGGGTGTGAATTCGAACAACTTCATCGGCTGTAAGGCCTTCGGGTGGGTAAAGAGCCGCGCGTAAACGTGTCCCGCCTATATCAACAGCAATATAATGGCTCATGCGGCAAAGTATAACATGGTTGACGTCCTGGCTAAAGACTGCTATGATCAAAAAAATGGATGATAAAAAATATCCCCCCCGGCAGCGCCTTAAAAATCGGCTTAGGTCTTCGGCGCGCTGGTTAACGCCGGGTCTGGGAGTAAAACGTTGGCTGCTTTTGATCCTGGCCGGCACCACCTTACTCGGAGTTGGCCTGGGGGTGTTGATTCTCACAAATCTACCGCACTGCCCCGCAAACCTGGTGGCTGCCAATCCTCTCGACGGCATCCCTGCGCTGGATAGACCGGCCGCTGCGCGTCATCATTTTCGGCGGGCTGGGTTTCGGGTTGATCTTGTGGGGCATCCTGGAGATGAACCGCTCCTTGATCCGTCCCTTCTTGCGTCCAGGGGGTAATGTGATGGACGCGCTGTGGTCGCGCCGCCAGCGTGGACGTGGTCCACGGATTGTGGCGCTTGGCGGCGGGCATGGCCTGGCGACCCTGCTGCGCGGAATCAAAGCCTACTCGACGAACCTGACTGCGATCGTAACCGTTGCTGACGACGGCGGTTCGTCCGGGCGGCTGCGCCGCGACCTGGGAATCCTGCCGCCTGGCGATATTCGCAACTGCCTGGCAGCCCTGTCCAGCGATGAGGCGCTGCTGGCCCAGCTCTTTCAATATCGTTTCCCGGATGGCGCTTCCGGTTTGGATGGGCATTCGTTCGGCAATTTATTTATCAGCGCAATGGCGGACATCACCGGCAGCTTCGAAGAAGCTGTGGTGGAAGCCGGGCGTGTTCTGGCCGTGGAAGGCCAGGTCCTGCCGGCCACCTTGAACGATGTCAGCCTGTTGGCAGATATGGTGATGCCCCACTCTGGCAGTGAAATACGGGTAGCAGGCGAGAGCCAAATCCCGCAGAGCCCCGGACGCATCCGCCGGGTGTGGTTGGAGCCAAACAATCCTCCGGCCTTCCCCCAGTCTATCCAGGCCGTGCTCAGCGCCGATTTGATCATCATCGGGCCAGGCAGCTTGTATACCAGCTTGCTGCCCAACCTGCTGGTGCCAGACCTGGCCGACGCTATCCGCGTCAGCCGGGCTTTCAAGGTGTATATTGCCAATATCGCCACCCAGCGCGGCGAGACCGACTGCTTCACCCTGGATGATCACATCCGCGTCCTCGACGAGCATATCGGCGGGCGTCTGTTCGATGTGGCCATCCTGAACAGCAATTACACGCCCGCCCTGCCGGGGAATATCGAATATGTCCAGGCTGGCGATGCTGCTGCGGCTGGCTGCGTGGTGGTCCGCGGCGACCTGGTTGACGAGATGCATCCCTGGCGGCATGATCCACGCAAATTGTCACAAATAATTATCAATTTGTATCAAGAAAAAACCGGACCTATAGTAGAATAGAATGTTGGAAACATGAACAATTAATTATTTTTCAAATGTCCCATCCGGATGATCGAAAAATAAAAAAAACAAATATTTTCTAGGAGGTTTTCTCATGACAGTCAAAGTAGGTATCAATGGTTTTGGCCGCATCGGCCGCCAGGTTTTGAAAGCGATCCAGGATCGCCACCCCGGCGCTCTCGAGGTTGTGGCCTTCAACGACATCGGCGATATGAAGACGATGGCGCACTTGCTCAAGTACGACACGAACTACGGCAAGTTCGAAGGTGAAATCGCCGTGGAAGGCGAACAGCTCTTCGTCAATGGCAAAGCGATCACAGTTTTCAAAGAGACCGATCCCGCCGCAATTCGTTGGGGCGACCTGGGCGTCGATATCGTGATCGAGTCCACGGGTCTGTTTACGATTAAGAAAGATGGCGTTAATAAGAAAGGCAAGACCGTCAAAGGCGCAGAGAACCACATCACCGCCGGCGGCGCCAAGAAAGTCATCATCTCCTCGCCCGCTGAAGGCGAAGACCTCACCATCGTTTTGGGCGTCAACGATGAAATGTATGATCCCGCCCTGCACCACGTGGTCTCCAACGCTTCCTGCACCACCAATGGCCTGGCCCCAGCGGTGAAGGTGCTCAATGACAAGTACAAAATCGTGCGCGGCTTCATGTGCACCGTGCACGCTTACACCAACGATCAGAAGATCCTGGACATGCCGCACAGCGACCTGCGCCGGGCCCGCGCTGCCGCAATGAGCATCATCCCCACCACCACCGGCGCTGCGAAGGCCGTCAAGCTGGTCATCCCCAGCCTGTCGGGCAAGCTGGACGGCTACGCTCTGCGCGTCCCCACCTCCACCGTCTCGGTGATCGACCTGACTGCCGAAGTCGAGATCCCGGTCACCGCCGAACAGCTCCGCCAGGACTACCGTGACGCAGCCGCCTCGCCGCGTTTGCTGGGCATCCTGGGCGCTTCCGACGAACCCCTGGTCAGCATCGACTTCAAGGGCGACAGCCGCAGCTCAATCGTCGACCTGCCCTTCACCACCGTCCTGGGTAAAGAAGCCAGCACCTTTGTCAAGCTGGTCACCTGGTACGACAACGAGTGGGGTTACTCCTGCCGCACCGCCGACCTGGCGGCTATGATGGCTTCGAAATTCTAAAAAGGGTTACAGGTTGAAAGTTTAAAGGTTGCAGGTTGAACATGATAACTTGCAACCTTTAAACTTGTAACACCGGAGGTAGAAATGTTCAATAAAAAAACAATTCGCGATATCGATTTAAAAGGCAAAAAAGTCCTCGTCCGCGTGGACTACAACGTGCCGATCAAAGAAGGCAAAGTCACCGATGACACGCGCATTGTGGGCTCGCTGCCCACGATCCAGTATTTGCTCGGGCAAAATTGCGCGGTAATCCTGTTCTCGCACCTCGGGCGTCCCAAAGACGGTCCCGATCCCAAGTACACGATGAAACCCACCGCCGAACAACTCTCCGAGCTGCTGAATATGCCGGTGCAGTTCGTGGGCGAGTTCGTCGGTCCGCAGGCTTCTGCCGCGGCCGCTGCCCTCAAACCGGGCGAAATCCTTGTCCTTGAAAATACTCGCTTCCTGCCTGGCGAAACCAAGAACGATATGGGCATTGCCAAACAGTTGGCTGAGATGGGCGATGTGTTCGTCATGGATGCTTTTGGCTCGGCTCACCGGGCGCATTCGTCCACCGAGGGCGTGGCCCACTTCTTGCCTGCAGTGGCTGGCCTTCTGATGGAAAAGGAAATCCAATACCTGGGCGCGGCGATTGCCGACCCTCAGCGTCCATTTGTCGCCATCCTGGGCGGGGCAAAGATCAGCGACAAAATTGGCGTGATCCGCAATTTACTCAACGTGGCCGACCTGGTTCTGATCGGCGGCGGCATGGCGAACACCTTCTTCCAGGCCGAAGGCTACCCTGTGGCTGACTCATTGGTCGAAGCAGATGCCCTCGAGACAGCCCGTGAGCTGCTCGGCGCCGGCTCGGCCAAGCTGCGCCTGCCGGTGGATGTGGTCATCGCCGATAAATTTGCCGATGACGCTGCTGCCAAAACCATCTCGGTCGGGCCAATCCCCGACGGCTGGCGGATTATGGATATCGGTCCGGATACGGTCAAGGCCTTTGCAAAATCCGTCCAGAGCGCCGGTACGGTCGTCTGGAACGGACCGATGGGCGTCTTCGAAATGGCCAGCTTCGCCAAGGGTACCTTTGGCGTTGCCGAAGCGGTTGCCGACAGCAAGGCCGTATCGATCATCGGCGGCGGCAACTCAGTGGCCGCGATCAACGCCGCTGGCCTGGCGACAAGATCACCCACATCTCCACCGGCGGCGGCGCTTCGCTCGAAATGCTCGAAGGCCTGGCTCTGCCCGGTGTGGCTGCCCTGCAGGACAAATAGGAACCTACCGATGAACCGCAAACCCTTTGTTGCTGGAAATTGGAAGATGTTCAATACGGTGGCGGAGTCGCGCCACCTGGTCTCCGAGCTGGTCCCTGGATCTGCAGGTAATCAGCGGGGTTGAGAAAGTTCTTTGCCCACCCTACACCGACTTACTGGCAGTGCGCGCCCTGTTGGAGGGCAGCGATATCGGCCTGGGCGCTCAGGATATGCATTGGGAGGAGCAAGGCGCTTTCACCGGGGCGATCTCCCCGGCGATGGTCGCCGAGTTGTGCCAGTACGTCATCATCGGCCATTCCGAGCGGCGCCAGTTCTTTGGCGAGACCGATGAGACGGTGAATAAGAAAATCAAAGCCGCCCTGGCCCATGGTCTCTATCCGATCATGGCCATTGGCGAGACTCTCGAAGAAAACCAGGCTGGGCGCACCGCCGAGGTGCTCAATCGCCAGCTTCGGGACGGCCTGGCTGGATTGGCCGCCGATCCCTCCTTGGCGATGGCTGGAAGCATCCCTCTGGTGATCGCTTACGAGCCGGTGTGGGCCATCGGCACCGGCCTGGCCGCTACGGGCGAAAGCGCCAACGCAATTGTCGCCGATTCGATTCGCCCAGTGGTAACCGACATGTTTGGCCCGGCTTTTGCCCAGGCAGTGCGCGTCCTGTATGGCGGTTCGGTCAAGGCCTCCAACGCAGCCGAGTTCTTCGGCCAGGAGGAGATCGACGGAGCCCTGGTCGGCGGCGCCAGCCTGAAAGCTCAGGAATTCATCGGCATCGTCCAGGCAGCCTCCCTTTAAGTTCGTTTTGGCGTTGATCCAAAAAAATTCGTTTTTTTGGATCAACGTTTTAAAACATGACCGAAATTGTTCAATTTCGCGGCCTGTTGTGGTTGGTCATCGCCCTCGGGCCGCTGTTGATTCTACAGCGCTGGCTGCATCGCGAAATCCAGACGATTCTGCTGATAATCACCCGCCGGGCAGACCTGGCGATGATGTTATTTTCGCTGTTGTTCTTTCCGGGAGTGCTCCTCCACGAAGGCAGTCACTATCTGATGGCGCTTCTTTTGCGGGTACGCACCGGGCGCTTCTCGATCCTGCCCCGCCCGCTGCCGGATGGGCGCCTGCAGCTCGGTTATGTCGAGACCGCGGCTGCCGATCCGCTGCGCGAGACCCTGATCGGCGCTGCTCCGCTGTTGGCTGGCGGGGCATTTATCGCCTTTGCCGGGTTGAACCGCCTCAACCTGCTGGGCTTGTGGAGCCAACTGCAGTTCAGCGGGGCCGCAGCCCTCAGCCAGCTCGCCGCTGACCTGTTTTCCCAGGCGGATTTCTGGCTGTGGTTCTACCTGCTGTTCACCGTCAGCAGCACCATGCTCCCCTCGGCCTCCGACCGGAGCGCCTGGCTGCCGCTCGGCCTGGTTGGCGCGCTGCTGCTGGGTCTCAGCTTGCTGGCCGGGGCAGGACCCTGGCTGCTGGACAACCTGGCTCCGCTGCTCGACCGGCTGTTCTTCAACGCCGCGGTGATCTTTTTTATCAGCGATTTTGTCCACTTTATTCTGCTGGTTCCGGCTTTTGCCCTGGTAAAATTTTTATCCTTTTTATACTCCGCTCCGCAAGGGGCTAAAAGATAAAATGTTATAATGATTTTCCTGGAAGGAAATTCAGTCCATGCCAAACCAATGGTACGCCCTGCGCAGCAAACCGCGTAAAGAAGATGCGATCTGGCGCCAATTACGCAGCGAGGGCATCGAAGTATTCTACCCACGCCTGCGGGTCAACCCGGTCAACCCGCGCAGCCGCAAAATCAAACCCTATTTTCCCGGTTATATGTTCGTCAATGTCGATCTGGAACAGACCGGCGTGTCGCGCTTTCAGTGGATGCCGCACACCCTGGGGCTGGTCAGTTTTGGCGGCGAGCCGGCCCATGTGCCCGATAACTTGATCATCGAGCTGCATAAACGCGTCGCCGAGATCGCCGAAGCGGGCGGCGAGCTGTTCGATGGCCTCAAGCCGGGCGACCCGGTGCGCATCAGCAGCGGCCCCTTCGAAGGTTACGAAGCGATCTTCGATGCGCGCATCGACGGAAACGAGCGCGTCCGGGTGCTGCTCGAGCTGCTCACCAGCAAACGCCGCGTCCCGATCGAGCTGCCCAGCGGAGCCATCGACAAAAAGAAGTAATGGGTGAACAGTTATGAGTGAGGAGAAAAGAGTGAGGAGTAATGAGTGGTGAGTCACCGGTAACTCCTCACTCTACGTACTACTGGTAACTCGTAACTGGTTACTGGTAACTCGTGACTGGTAATCGGTAACTCGTTAGTTGTCTGACGGTTATTATGTCGGAATGGCGGAGCGCGGCATGGTATCAGGTTTAAAGTTAGGAAAGTTAGAAAGTTGATAAGTCCATATGCCGACGATTTTACGATTTGAAGAGATAGAAGCCTGGCAGACAGCCAGGCTATTAACAAATCATATTTACGAATTATCCGATCAAGGGAAATTTGCTCATGATTTTGGTTTACGGGACCAGATGCGCCGTGCCGCAGTCAGCATCATGTCCAACATCGCCGAGGGATTTGAAAGTCGCACACAAGCGATGTTTCTGGAATTATCTTGGTCGAGCAAAGGGATCAGCCGGGGAATTACGCGCCCAGCTTTACATTGCCCTTGATCTTGAATATATAACCCAGACCTCAATTCAGTGAACAATACCAACTCGTTGAAACGTGCAGTCGCCAGATATTCCGTTTCATGGAATATCTTTCTCACCAACCAAATTCTCGCCACGTTGGCGAATCCGGCATCGAATACAACCTATGATTATTTATCTTTACGAATGTTTAAACTTTCGAACCTTAAACCTTTAAACCTTAAAACTTTTCCGGAGAAAGAATGAAACGTGCCTTAATCACCGGCATCACCGGCCAGGACGGCTCCTACCTGGCTGAGCTGCTCCTGGCCCAAGGCTATGAAGTCCACGGGATTATCCGCCGGGCGAGCAGCTTCAACACCCAACGCATCGATCATATCTACCGCGATCCGCATGGCGATGGCGAGAAGGTCAATTTGCACCTGCACTTCGGCGACCTGGCCAATACCGGCAACCTGACCGATATCATCTACTCGGTGAAGCCGGATGAGATCTACCACCTCGCCGCCCAGAGCCACGTGCGGGTCAGCTTCGATCTGCCCGAGTACACCGGCGATATCACCGGGCTGGGTACGATCCGCATCCTTGAAGCCGTGCGCAAGAGCGGGATCCCCACCCGTTTCTACCAGGCCTCTTCCAGTGAAATGTTCGGGGCCGCCGAACCGCCGCAGAACGAAGAAACCGCCTTCCAGCCCCAGAGCCCGTACGCTGCCGCCAAGGTCTATGCCTATTGGGTCACCCGCAACTACCGCGATGGCTATAAGCTCTTCGCCAGCAACGGCATCCTGTTCAACCACGAAAGCCCACGCCGCGGCGAGACTTTCGTCACCCGCAAAATCACCCGTGCCCTGGCCAACATCGCCGCCGGCAAACAGAAGAAGCTCTTCCTGGGCAACCTGGACGCCAAGCGCGATTGGGGTTACGCCCCCGATTACGTCGCCGCCCAATGGAAGATCCTGCAGCACGACAAGCCCGGCGACTACGTCATCGCCACCGGCGAATCGCATTCCGTGCGTGAGTTCCTCGACGAATCCTTCGGTTATTTGAACATGGACTGGCATGACTACGTTGAAATCGACCCGCGCTACTACCGTCCCACCGAGGTCAACTACCTGCTCGGCGATCCCTCCAAGGCCGGGCGTGAGCTGGGCTGGGAGCCGCGCATCTTCTTCAAGGACCTGGTGCGCATTATGGTCGACGCGGATATGGAGCTGAGCGGCCAACCCACCCCCGGCGCCGGCCGCCGCGCCCTCGAATCCCAGCATGGCCGCTGGCATAAATGGGAAGACCAGCTCGCCTCCATGTCCGGTTAAAAGTTAGCACGTTACAGGTTTAAAGGTTGTTTCGATATAACCTTCAACCTTTAAACCTGTTAACTTTTAAACCGGTTCCAAAAAACCTTTAAACTTTAAAACTTTTAAACCTGTAACCTTATGTCAAAAGCATTAATCGTCGGCGTCAACGGACAGGATGGCTCCTACCTGGCCGAGCTGCTCCTGGAGAAGGGCTGCCAGGTCACCGGCTGGGTTCCGGCTGCCGCGCCGGTCTCGTATGAAAACATCGAGCACCTGATCGGGAGACTCTGGAGAACCTGGGCAGATTGCCATCGTCGCCGGCGACCTGAGCGACCAATCTTCGCTGATGGGCACCCTCGAAGAGACCCATCCCGACGAGATCTATAACCTGGCCTCGCCGTCTTTCCCGGCGGGCTCGTGGAGCGCGCCGGTGCAGGCCGGCGATATCACCGGATTGGGCGTCACCCGCCTGCTCGAAGCCATGCGCCGCATCACCCCGGCGGCGCGCTTCTACCAGGCCTCCTCCAGCGAGATTTTCGGCTTGCCCGACCAGGTTCCGCAGAACGAAAATACCCCCTTCCACCCGCGCAACCCCTACGGCATCGCCAAGCTCTATGCCCACTGGACGGTGGTGCGCTACCGCGAGCGCTACGGCCTGCATGCCTGCTGCGGGATCCTCTACAACCACGAAAGCCCGCGGCGTGGGGTCGAATTCGTCACCCGTAAAATCGCCCACAGCGCCGCCCGGATCAAGCTCGGCCTCGGGCACGAGCTGCGCCTGGGCGACCTGGATGCCCGGCGCGACTGGGGCTTTGCCGGCGACCACGTGCGCGCCATGTGGCTGATGCTCCAGCACGAGCCCGCCGATTACGTCATCGGCACCGGCCAAACCCACTCCGTACGCCAGTTCTGCGAGCTGGCCTTCGCCTGCCTGGACCTGGATTACCGCGACTTACGTCGTCCAGGATCCGCACCTGATGCGCCCGCCCGAGCCCACCCAACTGGTCGCCGACCCCGCCAAAGCCCGCCATGAGCTCGGCTGGCAGCCAACCGTCTCCTTCGAAGAGCTGGTGAAGCTGATGGTCGAGGCGGATCTTGAACGGCTGAAAGAAGAAAAAGGGTTTTAAAGATCGAAACGGCATTATGGTCGCTGATAACTGCCGGGGAGGCAGCCGGTGAGCTGGACCAGGAGGAGTGGCGGAAGCTCGCCGTCCTGGCCGAAAGCCACGGGGTGGCGCCGCTGCTCTATGCTCGGATAAAAAATTCAGCGATTTCAGGGACGGCGCCGCCCTCAACTTTGCAGCGTTTGCAGAAATCCTATTACGAGAGCGCCGGGCGGAGCCAGGTGCTCAAGCTCGAGCTGGACCGGCTGGATGAGGCAATCAGCCAGGCCGGCGTGCCCTACCTGCCGCTTAAAGGCGCCGCCCTGGCCTGGACGGTTTACCCCGACCCGGCTTTACGCCCGATGTACGACCTGGACCTGCTCGTCCAGCCCGGCGATCTGCTTAAAGCGCTGCGGGCGGCGCAAGCGGTTGGCTACCGCCTGGATAAGCTGACCTACCACGCCGTGCTGCGCGGCGGCCCGAATTTTTCCATCGCCCTCGAGCTGCACTGGTGCCTGCCCGGCGGCCAGCCTCTGCCTCCTACCTTTTTCATTTCAAACAATTTACAAAGTAAATTGTTTGAAATGTTTACTTATATATATTGCGCCGCCCATCTGCTGCGCCAGCACGCCGGTGCGCCGCGCCTGATCTGGCGCTACGACCTGCGCCTGCTGAAGGATCGGATACAAGATCGAGCCATGCTCTACCGGCTGGCCGGGCAGCTCGACCTGCTCGCAGAGCTGGAGGTTTTCGAAAACGACACAGACATTCAAAAATATTCGACCCGCTCGAAAATTTTTGAAGATACCCAAAAATCAGTCCGGCTGCTGCCGGGAAGCACGCGCCTGCGCCTGGCAGGCGCGCTGCTGTTTCCATCGAAAGAGTATATGCTGTGGAGGTATCAGCCACAGCCGGAGTGGCTGTGGCCGGCGTGGTATGGCAGCCGGATGATGCAGATCTTGAAAGAGTATCAGGCCCAGCCTGGATGAATAAGTTTAGACAAGCCACCTCTCAACGTTTGTGGAGACTGGTGTTGTTCATCCTGGCAGCCGCCGTGTTGCTGGCTGCAGCTCCGGCTGTGGTGGGTTCAGCGATAAACAACCTGGCGATCGTTCGCCTGTTAAAAACCAGCGCCTGTGATCCGGAGTGGTTTGTTTGTCAGGTTTTACCAAAACCATACCCTTTGATCGCTTATGAGGGAAACCGGGCTGCGGTTCAGGCGGCGCAGACCCTTTTCAGCAAAGCCTTAAAATACAAGCCCGATTCTGATCAGATTCGCCTGCATCTGGCTGAAGCTGCCTTTGCTCTTGGAGATAGGCAGACAGCAGCCGGTATTCTAGCCGAAACCAGCAGTTCCTCGCTCTTCAGCCCGCTGTTGATAGACTCTCGTTATGAAGCACAGTTAGTACAGGCCCGTCAGAATTCTGATCAGGCCCAATGGGAGGCGGCTGTTAAAAACTTTCGTTTAGGTCTGGCATGGGGAGACGAGCGGACGCTGGCGATTGATGAGCGGGATTATTTTCTGGCGCTGGCTGAGATGGAAAAAAGCAAGCTGAGCCAGGAGGGTGTGAACGCCACCGCGAGTTATCGAATTGGGCGCTACCTGGCAGCAGCGGGTGAATGGGGAGATGCGGTTGGATGGTTGGGCAGATCAGAGATCATCAGCGCCCTGCCTCCTCACCAGGCGGCCTGGGCCTTGCTCACAATTGGGCGGTATCAGGAGGTAGTTGGCGATTGGCAGGGAGCCATCCTTGCTTATCAACGAGCTATCCAACACGACCCGACGCTCCGCCAGGCTTACGTCAGATTGATACCATTGCTGTACCTTGAATCAAGCGAGTCTGAGCTAAAGATATTCCAGGATAAACTCTTATCCCTTGGTCCGAGCTTAAATTGGGTAAA
>CAVYQO010000012.1:0-212598 GCA_963770655.1 uncultured Chloroflexia bacterium
ACTTTGGTTTCAGATGACTGCATCCTTCTAAGGATGGGCAGTAGCTCGTCTGGCGGAGCGTTCTTGCTAATAAACCCATCTGCACCGGTTGCCAGGACAGCATCTTTCGTTTCCGGTTTAGTGGATAAGATGATGACTTTAGGCCGGCAGTGCAGGGTTAGAATATCGGTTAATAGATCACTCATCGATTTGGCAGGTAAATCCCATTCCAGCAACATAACATCCGGTTGTGCGCCTTCTAACTGGGTTAATAAACCGAGTAATCGTTCTGACATTCCTACTACAACCATGCCGGGCTGGTGGTCCAGTAGCAATAACAAAGCCACCCTGAGTCTCTCGTCGCTGCAGGCTAAAAAAATTCGCAATAGGCCCATCCAGAGATCTCTCCTTGCACTTCAGGCAACCATCGATTCGACATAATTTTTCGCTTGTACTGCTGTTGAGAGCATTGTCACCACTAAACCCATGACCCATTGACAGTAGTATGGCACACGATGTTTCTAGGAGCATCTACCGTTCAATCCATCTTCCAATGGGTCATTTGTCACATTTTCCTCTGGGATATTCGTCTATCGATGGTATAAAAAATCTGACGTGCTGGCAGCATGCCGCACGTCAGATTTTATAGAAGTAGCGCCTGTAATATTTAAATCAGGATACCAGACCGTGTTTTACTGCCAATGTGGCTGCTTGTGTACGGTTGGCAGCGCCTACCTTCTCAATGCAAGCACTTACATGATGCCTGACAGTGCCGGGGCTGATTACCAGCCGTTCGGCAATCTCCTTATTGCTTAAACCCTCGACGATCAGCGCTAATACCTCTCGTTCCCGATCGCTCAGATCACCTCCGGGCTTCAGAGGACCTGTTTTGGAACGGATAAGCGCCATTGTCGCCTCTGGAGCCAGGGCAGGCCGTCCGGCATAAGCTGAGCGAACGGCATTCGCTAGATCATCGATTGAGGCATTCTTGAGCACATACACCGATCGCGCCCGCTTCAAATGACTTTTGGACCATATTGTCATCGGGATAACTGGTCAGGATAATGATCCTAACCACTGGGTACTTCTCACGAATGGCCTGAGTCGCAGAAATTCCGTCCATCACTGGCATAAGAACGTCCATGAGAATAACATCCGGCGTACTCTGCTCGCAGAAAGTCAGAGCTGTGCCGCCGTTCTCTGCCTCCCCGATTAACTCAAGGTCATCAAAGACCATGAGCATTTTCTTCAGTCCGTTACGGACAACAGGATGGTCATCGACGATCAACACTTTAATCTGTTTTGCATCAGCCATGGTTTGACCGTTCTCCGCTGCCCGTCCAGGTGAGGATAACTTCAGATCCCAGACCGTGTTCACTACGAATCTCTGAGGTTAGCTCCAATTTGCGCAGCACGTTCGAGCATGATATTGACTCCCAGATGTCCCTCTGGGATAGTGTCTGGGTCGAACCCCACTCCATCATCCTTGATACTAAGCTCTACACTGTCTTGCAGTTCGTGCAGGATAATATTGATCTGAGTGGACCCAGCGTGGTTGATGGCGTTATTCAATGCTTCTTGTGCAATGCGATAAAAAGTCATGGTGATATTATTCTGCAGGGTAGGGTCACCCATTATTGATAAGGAAATAGCAGCCCGAGTGCGTACCCGGCCAGCATCAGCCAGTGTAGCTAAAAGTTGACTCAACATCTGGTTATTCAGCTCGCCTGAACGCAGCTCGAGCAACATTGATCGCATCTCAGCCAAGGCGCCACGAATTAATACATTGAGCTCCTCCATGTTCTGACTGGCGAGCTCCGGATCTTTGTTCCAAATCCGCGGGGTAGCTTGAGCAAGCACACTGGCTGTAAACAGGGTCTGTGTAACCGAATCGTGCAAATCCTGCGCTAAACGGTTACGCTCACCGGCTGCCGCAAGAGCCTGAGCCTGTTTAAGCAGTTGGTTATTTTCGATTACGATCGCAGCTTGGTTCGCAAACGTAATCGTAACCTTTTGCTGATTGTCCGAAAAACCATCACCACTCACACTGCTAAGCATTAATAAACCGACCAAACGATCTTGTCTCCGAAGGGGAACTCCAAGCCAGGAGTTGGAAATGGCAAGGAAATCTTGGGGAAGTTGGATTGCCACCGTTTTTAAGCCATTCAGTTGCGCTTCATCGTCTTGCGGATTTCTTAGCAGCACAGGCTTGCCGGATTCGAACGCGTCTGCAATCATACCGGCGTCTTCAGTCAATAAAAAAAGTTCTTCTATCTTTGCTAGGCTGGCCGGTCGGGCAGCTCTTATCCTCCAACACTCCTCTTCGAACGCGATGATCGCGGAACCGCGGAGATCCAGAATTGTTTTTAACCGCTCGAGGATACTATTCAAAATATAATCCAATCCTTGGAAAGCGGTGATCTCTTGTGAGAGCTCCAGCAGAGTAGATAACTCATGGGTGCGTTCAGTGACGCGTTGCTCGAGTTGGCGGTTTGCCAGAACTCGCTCGGTGATATCGGTGGCAATGGCAATGGACCCTCTATATTGTCTGCCTTCTTCGAAGACCGGTATTGGGCTAACGACGGCGAACAAATCCGAGCCATCCTTGCGCTGCATTTTGAGTTCATAGGAATTCGTAGAACCAGCCTGCCGCATAGCTAACTGGTCGCTCAACAAGAGTTTATTTTCCTCATCGACGAAATCAGCAACCAAATGCCCCATGAGCTCGTCCGGTGAGTAACCGAGCATCTCGGCTATGCGCTGATTGGCATAGGTGAGGCGACCCATCTCGTCGGTTACCGTCAGGCCATCGTTCATTGTTTCGACCAGCTGACGGTAACGGGTTTCACTGGCTAGCGCTTCGAGGCTTGCTTTCTCCTTCTCCGCCCGCAGCAGGTTGATGCGGTCAGCCAGTGCTATTGCCCAGAATGCCACTAACCAGACGATTCCCACACGTAAGAATTGTTCGGTGAAGGTTGTACTCGGTGCGAAACCGAGGCGGACCAGGATGTGAATTATCACCCCTAATAGCAACCCCAACCAGGCTAATAAGAAGTATCTGGCAGGCCGATATCCACTACGCCATGAAATCAGACCTGCAGCAACCACTAGCCCTAACGAGACCACTCCGAAAGGAGCGATCAAGTTGAATATCGTATGATAGCTGACGAAAGGCATGAGCAGGAGGGCAATTCCCCAGCCTGCCATCACTAACACGATCAATTTGTGGAGCTTTGGATGTCGAGCCCTTATTTCCAGAAAGGAATCCGTGAATAGTGTGATCGAGGCTAGGCTCAGAATAAAAAACAAGGGAACTGAATGGTTGATTAACGCAAACTGGTCGCGCCAGAGATATTGGTTGGCATAAGCGTCGTATGAAACGAAAAACAAGATTGCGCTCGCCAGGAAACCTACATAATACAGATAGCTTACTTCTCGCAATGAAAACAACAAAAAGAGGTTATATACCAGGATGATCAAGAGCACGCCGTAAAACATACCCAGAATTAATTGTTCTGTAACACCTGCCTGGAAAAATGCTTCGGGAAACCACACGGTTAGGGGAAGGGTCATCGAAGCCCCGTTTTGGAAGCGCATGTAGAAGGTTTGCTCTTCATTAGGCGCCAGAGGGAGATTGAATATGATATGGTTGTAGGGGATGTCGCGTGTATTGAATGGTCTCAGGACACCACTTTGCTCTGTAACATATCCATCCCCTTGTGGTGATGGAAGGTATAAGTCTACGTAATGCATGTTGGGGAAACCCACTTCCAGCAGCCAGTGGTCGCTCAACTGGCTCTCATTTCGTAACCGGAAGCGCACCCAGTAAGTCGAAGCAGTGTAGCCGAAGGTCGGCGCTTCGTCCTGGCTGGGAATGAATTGATCTGAATAAGGAAGTGAACTAACATCCTGGATCGTTAGATACCCAGTGGTATCCTCCAGGGTTTCCATATACAAGCCCAGCGGGTATTCACGCTCCTCATCGGTGAGGATGAGCGGTTTCGGCGCGGAAGGCTCTCTGGTCTGCGC
The DNA here is from genome assembly GCA_963770655.1 of uncultured Chloroflexia bacterium. Taxonomy (GTDB): domain Bacteria; phylum Chloroflexota; class Anaerolineae; order Anaerolineales; family UBA4823; genus CAZAGA01. Next base: position 4,009 of record CAVYQO010000012.1, read on the forward strand.
CAAAGCTGGGGTATACAGCTTCATGGGTGCGATTGAGGGGAATCCAGCCGCTCTGGATGCAGCATATACCGGCAGGATTAACCAGATGGAGGCGGCGAGGGCAAGAATTCCGAACTTGAGCTTGGTATTCATACTTGACGTATACGCTATTATAACTTTAGTTCGTCGTCAACATCGAATTTGGGCTCAGTGAACCGTTCTCACAGCTTCACTTTATGTACAATGGACAACTTACTGGACAGACGTCATGACCGGCTGTCACTTCAAAGGATTTTCGAGTCAGAGATGTTTTTCCCCGTCGCGGGTGGACAGATGTCTCGATTTTCAAAAATATGAACCTAGGACAAGAGTTTGGGCAATAAAGAAGCGGAGATTTTGTCAATCTCTCACCGTCGGGCCAAGAAAAAAAAACCATAGCCCGAAGGGCTATGGTTTCAGTTGAGTAGCGGGGCTCAGATTCGAACTGAGGACCTTCGGGTTATGAGCCCGACGAGCTGCCACTGCTCCACCCCGCATCGTTATTTAAGCGGCCCACATTCTAACACGTCAAACAGAGTGTGTCAAGGCGCTTTCAGACCAAAAACCAGGGCTCGCCAGCTTTCGGGGTTGCTGAGCTTGGTTTGGACAATGCTGGGCTTGGGGGCAGGGGTGGGTGTGATTGGGCCGGAGGCCACGGGCACGACCGCATAATCTCCAGGGCGAACCAGGTGCCCTTCTTCGTATGCCCACTTTACCACCGCAGCGTCGGATTGAGCGAAGGCTACATCGGCTTCGAGTGCGGTGAGAGTGCCTTTGACTTCAGCATACCGGGCATCCACCCCCACACGCTCTTGAGTGAGGCGTTTCAATTGAGCCATGCGCCCGTTGAATTCCATCACCATCCAGGCCAAGATAGCCAGGCCAAGGACCAAAAGTATATAACGCCAACCACGGATTTGTGTCATCGTAACTAAATATTACCTTAACCTGACCCAATTTGCAAGGATTTTTGAGGATTCGGATAAAGAAAATCCCCTCTCACTGATGCAATTGCTGTGCCATCGGAGAGGGGATTCAGGGTCTTGTGCCGGAGGTGGGATTTGAACCCACACGAGAGTAATCTCACTACGCCCTGAACGTAGCGCGTCTGCCAATTCCGCCACTTCGGCCAATGCAAAACTGGTGCTATATGCGTTCGGTATTTTACCCTTTTTCTTGGATTTGTCAACGCTCCGGCGTAATCTGGTTAACTCTGACGTTTATCCACGAAAGGAATATGGATATGATCGATATGCCGTCCGGCAATTTCCTTTGCCTGCAGCACGCCTCCATGCTATAATCCATCAACCTATTGGTAATTGATGTGGGTCTTTCGTCTGTAATTGGTTCATAAAGGGTATTTCTTGATCATTCTGCCGTGAATATGTTTCTCCAGCAGGTGTTTTCCCTCTTGCTTACCCATCCTGGCAGCCTGGCATATAACCTGGTGCTGGCCTTTTCAATCCTGGCAGCGCTCCTTGTTGGGCTAAATCAAACGCGTAATCCAACTGGCGAGCAAACGGATCGGTCTCAGCGGCGAATGCTGATCGGTTTCAGCCTGCTGCTGACTTTTCGTTTGGCTCTTTTTGTTACTGCGGGGCTAGCCTGGCAAGGGCTGATCAGCACGGATTGGATTCTGCCCTTTTTCGAGCGAAGCATTGATTTACTCAGCTTGCTGGTAATTGTCTGGTTGTGGGCATTTCCATATCCCAATCGAGCCGCCGATCTAACCGCCTTGCTTCTGGCGATAACCGTCATCATCCTGACATTCCGAGGAATATCTGGTGGCTTACCCTTGGGTCTTGATCAAACCTTTAATGGTTCGACCCCTGATGGATATGCTCAGTTTGCCTCGATTGGCCTGGCTCTGCTTGGGATAATCCTGCTCCTCATCCGCCGGCCAACGGGTTGGCCGATGGGACTGGTCATGCTGGCGATCCTGGGTGCAGGTCACTTGATCCAACTCTGGCAGCCGCTGCCGGGCAGTTTTTCTGGCGTTGTTCGCCTGACTCAGATGATTGCATATCCACTGCTCATTGTGATCCCATTTCGCCAGCAAGTTTTAGCTGTCTCCTCCAGCAGCAATTCAGAAGATGGACAAACAAGCTCGCCGGCAGTCTCCGCCTCAATCTACGAATCGGATCTATATCTTCAGGATCTAATCATGGAGTGGACGCTTGCCGACAACCCGAGCCAGGCTGGTTGCCAATTGGCTGCAAGGGCAGCCAGCGAACTGCAGGCTGAAATTTGTCTTTTCCTCTGGCCTCCGGATGCCACATGGGTTCCTGGTGGGGCGCTATGGCTATGACATGGTTCATCGCCTGCCTGTTCCCGAGCTCCGCATCGCCCCGCCAGGCGGCGCCGATTTTATCGCTCGCCTTCCAGCAAGGAAATGTTCTCTCGCTTCCGGGCAACAGCACCGCCCCAGACCTGCACGAGCTGGCCCGTCTGCTCAATTTGCAGCGCAGTGGTGCGCTTCTTTCAGCGCCTGTGAGAGGCGAAGATGGCAGCCCAATCCTCCAGGTTGTGATGCTCTTACCATTTTCTGGCCGGCGCTGGAGTGGGGTTGACCAGGAGCGCCTGGCAAAATTGGCCATACCTTTGGCGTACATCTTGCAACGTAACTGGCAAATTGCTGAGATTCAAGACGAACTGGTCCAGGCACGCCAGTCCTTGCAGTCATCCCAGGAACGCGTGCTCAAGGCCGAAAATGATCGCAGGACCCTATTGGATATGGTTACGATTATGCAGCAAGCGCCTGGAAGCGATGGAATAATATTTGGTCGTTCTCCATCAGGGCTGTCTGATTCCGATTCGAAAGGATCTGCTCCGCTCTACCCAGCGCAGCCTGACCTAAATACTGGTGAAGATAGTGCCGAGCAGGTTAAGGAGCCACCGCCTGGTTCTACACGAGGAAGTGACCGTGAGCAGCCTTAAGCAGAGCTTTATGGGCCTCCTCACTGCGTTGCTATCGGGCGCGATTGTGCTTGGATCGCTGGCGTTATCTTTGGTGGAAAGCACACCAGTCGTTGCCGGCCTCCCCGAACAAGGGATGAATCTGGGCCAACCCGTTTTGCCCACCCTGGGTCCGTTTCTGGTCGATCAGATTCCCACGGTATCTTTGAACCTGGCTCCTGAAACTGCGGCGATCTCAGCCGCGATTGGCGATTTCAGCAGCGCCGGACCATCCTGCACGACGAGTCCATCCGGATGGGCGCTTTATATTGTCATGCCCGATGACACCCCAGCCAGCGTCGCCCAGCGTTTTGGGGTAAGCCTGGCGGAATTTTTCCAAAATAATTGTCTTGAAGTAGAAGTCAAGAGCCTACCCGCAGGCAGTACCGTTTTTGTTCCTATGCCTGCGCCTCTCGTTTCGATGGTGGCGCTCCAACCCGCTGATGCCAGTCTGCCAATAGCGCTGCCTTCCGAGCTGACGGCTAAGGAGAAGACGCACTGCGGTCCTCCTTCTTATTGGTCAGTCTATACGGTTCGCTGGGGAGATACACTTTCCTATCTTGCCGCCGCTACCGGTGTGACTGTTGCGGACCTACGCAAGGCCAACTGCATGCGAGCTGATAGCAGCCTGAGAGCTGGCCAGACCTTATATGTGCCATTCATTGCAGCAAACCCGGTTGTCGCTTCCCCACAAGCCCGGCGGCCAATCGCCACCCCCGTGCCGCCCACACCTGTACCCACTCATTATCCGACGCTGCCGAGTATTCCTCCGCAGCCCACTGCACCTACCGTGACAGAAATCCCCACCGAACCCCCACTCCCAACGGTAGAACCGACTGATCCCCCACTCCCAACCGTGGAACCGACGGAACCCCCGCTCCCGACCGTAGAACCGACAGAGCCGCCGCTCCCGACCGTAGAACCGACGGAGCCGCCGCTCCCAACGGTGGAACCGACTGAACCGCCCCTCCCAACGGTGGAACCGACTGAACCGCCGCTCCCAACGGTGGAACCGACTGAACCGCCGCTCCCGACGGTGGAACCGACCGAACCCCCACTCCCGACCGTAGAACCGGCTGAGGAGCGAATTCCTCAAATGGAACCACCCCAAGAACCCATTCGTTCCATCGCACCACTTGAAAAACAGAGCCTTCCCAATGAGTCAATGGGTGCGCTGCTGGAATGGTGGGACCCGATCGATACCCTGGGCGTGGTTTGGCCCGGAAGATGGCTCAACACTCTGCCTTATATTGTGCTGTATTCTCATTATCGTCACTGGATAGGCTGATCTATGACCCGACACGCTTCTCACATCCTTTTATTCCTTGTCCTTGCCAGCTTGATTGCCGGCTGCGCTGCCCCTGGATTGGCAGCGAACCCACAGACCGTATTAGCCCAGGCCGGACCGACCCTGCCGCCGGTTTACGTTCAGGCCCCTCCGGATGCTACTCCGACTCCAACCCCGTTCCGCCCGGTTCCGCCTACCCCGGCTTTCTTCCCGACGAGCACCCCCGCACCCACGCCGACGCCTACATCCATCGTGGATGCGTACATGGCGCCTGAAATGTTCGAACAGCTCCCAGGGCAAATCAATATCTTGCTGCTGGGTATGGATAAACGCCCCTGGCAAAAGGGCAAACGCTACCGCACCGATACGATCATCCTGGCGACGCTTAATAAAGAGCTGGGTACGCTTAATCTGACCTCATTTCCACGCGATTTATTTATCGATATCCCCGGCCATGGTCAAGATCGGATTAATACCGCTTATGAATATGGCGGTTTTGAGCTGCTTTCGGATACCTTTAAGACGAATTTTGGGGTGCGTCCGGATTATTTTGTGTTGATTGATTTCACGAACTTTAAGTTATTCGTGGATGAATTAGGGGGCCTGGAAGTCAACGTTGGTCAGGAGCTCTCTGATTATCGTGAAGGTTATTGGACAACGATTCCAAAGGGTGTAGTGCATATGGATGCGGATACCCTCCTTTGGTATGCTCGCTCACGCAAGACATCCAACGATTTTGCTCGCAATAAACGCCAGCAGGAAGTCCTGCAGGCAATCATGGAAGAAGTTTTAACCTTGGAGAACATCGCTCGGGTTCCAGAATTGTATGCGATCTACAAAGATATGGTTTTTACCGACATGGGTTTGAGCGAAGTCCTGCCGATGGTCCCGCTGGTATTTAAAATAATGAACCCTGATAACGTCAATCATTACTTTATCGGTCCGAAACAGGTGTCAGATTGGATCACACCTGCCGGAGCGATGGTGCTCCTGCCGAATATGGATGCGGTACGCCGGGTCATTCGTAAGTCGCAAAATCTACCATGAGTAGGGCGGGGCCGAAAGGCCCCGTTTTTATTTTTTAGCGAGAAAGATCCCTGGGCTGGCAGACATCTTGCAACGAATCAGTTGAATCTCAATTGGATGACCAGGAGCGAAAATAAATGAGCATCAATGGAAAGGGCATGTTTATCTGGAGGGTGCGAGGCTGCGAAAACGGCGATGTAGACGCAATTGCCAATCTTGCTCAAGCTGCTGGCCTGTCGCATATTCTGCTGAAGGTAGCCGATGGGAATTTTAGCTACAATATCGACACAAAAACTGGCGAGGACCTGGCCGAAAAGCTAACCAAAGCCCTCAAAGCAAAAAAAATCCAGGTTTATGGCTGGCACTATGTGTATGGTTATGATCCAAAAACGGAGGCGGACCGGGCGATCCAACGGGTCACCCAGCTAGGCCTGGATGGCTACGTCATCGATGCCGAGATGGAATATAAGGAACAAAACCGGGCGGCGCGTTTGTTCATGGATCGGTTAAGACCGGGTTTACAAGCATTGCCGATTGGGTTAAGTTCTTACCGCTTTCCGACTTTGCACTCGCGCTTACCCTGGACAGAATTCTTGCTAAAATGTGATTTCAATATGCCTCAGGTTTACTGGATTAATGCTCGCAATCCAGGCGACCAACTCCGCCGTTCTTTGCAAAGCTTTCAGAATATCACCCCGTTTCGGCCAATCGTTCCCACCGGGGCGATTTTTCGCCAGGGCGACTGGTCGCCAACTGTCGAAGAAATCAATGAGTTTGTTACCACGGCGCGCGACCTGAAGATGACCGGTGTTAACTTCTGGGAATGGTCCAAAGCGCGCAAGTATCTTCCTGAAATTTGGAATTGGTTCTCGGCCTTCGACTGGTCGAATGGGGTCACAGTCAGTCAGGATATCACCCAACGCTATGTCGGCGCACTAAACGAGCGAAAATTAGAACTCTGTGCTCAAGCTGTATCGGCCTGATGCTGTGCACGTAACCGATGCACGCGCCATACAAGGGCAAAGCCAGATCCGAAGCTATTATGATCAACTCCTCCAAAAAGTATTACCGGATGGTGTGTTCACCTTAACCAGCTACTCGGGAGATGGCAGTGTACGCCACTTGACCTGGACAGCTTCTTCACGGATGGGCAGCGTCCATAATGGCAGTGATACGATTGGGATGGTTAAAGATCAAATTGCGTATCACTATTCCGATTACAGTATTTCCTGAAGAATTTTAAAATTCAAACAAAAAACACCCGGACGGGTGTTTTTTGTTTGAAATCTAGGATGGGCTGGGTTTTTTGGGCGGTGCTGGCTTCTTGGTCACCGTGCCCGTTGGTGTCTTTGTGGCGGGTGGTTTCGCTGGCGGAGTTCTTCTGAGGCGAAGCCTTTTGCGGCGCTGGCTTCTTGGTCACCGTGCCCGTTGGTGTCTTTGTGGCGGGTGGTTTCGCTGGCGAAGTCTTCTGAGGCGAAGCCTTTTGCGGTGCGGGCTTTGTCGGCGATCCGGCTGGCGCGGCGCGCTTCTTCGGAGGTGCGGTTGCAGCAACTGGCGCCGGCGCTGGTGCTTTTTTAGCCGCTGCTTTTACGGCTGGCGTGGCTGCTGCAGCACCCTTGGTCGCCGCTGGTTTCTTTGCCCGGGAAGGTTTCTCCTGGTTGGTCGTTGAGCCTTTCTCCTTCAGTTTGTAGACGGCGGTAATTTGATCACCAATTTTTACCTCCAATACAGCGCTGCCGCGTCCGGTACGGCTGACCAGAGGGGCGTCTCCAATCCGGATGACCTTTGCTGCGGATTTTGCCAGTTGGATGACGATACGTTCCGCCGGGCTGCCGGCAGTTACAGCGGCGAGCCTCAATTGGTTGGGAAGTTTCCAGGCGATTAAACCTAACCCATAGCGTCCTTGCCGGGAAAACTGCTCGAATGGGACTCGTTTTGCACTGCCGTCGCTTGCTAAAAGGAACAAGTCGCCTGGTTCGGGCAGGACTTCGATCCCGGCCAGCTCGTCATTTTCCTGCAGTTTTATGCCCATAACCCCTGCCGCCGCCAGCCCCATCGGTCTTACTTCGTCCTCGCTGAAACGAATCGCCATTCCTCCTGTACTCGCCAGCAAGAGTTCATTCTTACCATCCGTCAGGCGAACCCAACCCAGATGGTCGCCGTCGTTCACCCGTGCAAGGGTGAAGGTGTTGGCGGATGGGCCTGGTAATTCGGACAGAGATGATTTTTTGAGCATTCCTAAACGGCTGGCTGTGAGCACAAAGCCTGCTTCGCCTGCCTCCGCGCCGCGTTCCTTGGGTGGAAGGCGGAACAACGCTGCTAGTGATTTGGCATCCTTTAGTGCAGAGATTTTTTGAACCGGCTGCGCAGATTGTGCTCCTTCAGCCTCTGGCAAGGCGTGGACAGGGACGGCAGCAGCTTCTCCCTGGTCCGTCACCAGATAAAGGGTATCGCGGGTGTTGGCCTGGATCAGGAAACGCGGCGCATCGCTCCCACTCACCTTGGGCGGCTGTTCGTCCAGGGTACGAGCGATCAAACCGTCGCTGGTCACAAAGACCCATCCTATCTTGTCCGGTTTAATGTCAGCCGAGGTCAGCATTGCCACCTTTGATACTCCGGCTTTCAAGTGGGCGATATGCGTGCGTCTGCGGTCGCTGTATGTGGCTTTGATCGCTTGCAGCTCCTGATCGATGACCTGGCGCATCCTCTTTGGGGCGTGCAGCAGCGCTTCTAACTCTCGAATCAAGGCCTGGACTTCTTTATGTTCTTCTTCGATTTTTTTACGTTCCAAAGCCGCCAGGCGGCGTAATTGCATGTCTAAAATCGCTTGAGCCTGAATTAGACTTAATTTGAAGCGTTTGATTAACCGTTCGCGGGCAGTTTCAGCGTCAGGGGATTTGCGGATCAGGGCGATGATTTCGTCCAGGTTATTTAAAGCTACCAATAAGCCTTCCAGGATGTGGGCGCGTTGGCGTGCTTTTTCCAGGTCATATTCACTTCGCCGGCGAATAATCTCCAAGCGGTGTTCGATAAAAACCTTTAAAGCCTGTTTGAGACTCAGTAAACGAGGTTCTCCCTCCACCAGGGCGAGCATATTAATGCTGAAGGTAGATTGCATCGGTGTGCTTTTATACAAACTGCTTAAGACATTCTCCGGATCTGCGGCCTTATTGAGCTCGATTACAATGCGCATACCCTGCCTGTCGGATTCATCGCGTAAATCAGCAATTCCGTCCAGGCGCTCCTCGCGAACCAGGGCGGCGATCCGCTCGATCAGAGAAGACTTGTTTGTCATGTAGGGCAGCTCGGTTATGATGATGCGACTGCGCCCGCGTTCCATCTCCTCGAGATGTGCGCTGGCCTGCACAGTCACTCGACCGCGCCCAGTGCTATATGCGCTGATCAACCCATCGCTTTCTTCTTCATGAAGGATGATCCCACCGGTTGGAAAATCAGGTCCCTGGACAAAGGCCATTAGATCTTCAACGCTCAAATCATCCAGCTTCTCCCAGCGTTCGAGCATGTAATGAATCGCATCGACAACTTCTCCGAGATTATGCGGTGGGATGCTTGTCGCCATTCCAACCGCGATTCCGGTCGCTCCATTTACCAGCAGGTTTGGGACCGCCCCGGGAAGCACAGTTGGCTCGGTTAATGTGCCATCAAAATTCGACTGGAAGTTAACCGTGTCTTTCTGAATATCATTCAGTAACTGGGTTGCGATTTGACTCAAGCCGCGCTTCGGTATAGCGCATGGCTGCTGGAGCGTCGCCATCGACGCTGCCAAAATTCCCTTGTCCATCCACCAGCATATAACGCATCGAAAAGTCCTGGGCCATGCGCGCCATTGCTTCATATACTGCCATGTCGCCATGTGGGTGATACTTACCCAACACCTCGCCTACGATACGCGCAGATTTCTTGTAAGGTGAATCTGGCCGCGAACCCATATCGTGCATCGCGTAAAGAATACGCCGGTGTACAGGCTTAAGCCCATCGCGTGCATCAGGCAGCGCCCGCGCCACGATCACGCTCATCGCATAATCGAGGTAGGCTTGCTGCATTTCCTCATCGATATCAATCCGTTGGACTAGACCGATTTCCATCATTCGCTCCACTTGAAAGTTAGATCGTTTGTTCAGAATTATATCTTAATCTAGAGGCTGCTAGGCCTGATGGGGGAATTACAATCGAAAATAACAGCGCTTGTAATCCTGTTAAAAGCAGATAAAATACTTGCGAAATCCTTTGAACCAGGTTGAGAACTTGTCATGGAAGAGAAACAGATATTGAAAGTTGAACCGATCACCCTGCAGGGCCAGGTTGTGCGTCTTGAACCACTGAGTGAAAATCACGTCCCAGATCTGGTCATGGCTGGGCGGGATCCGGCACTTTGGGATTTTATGATGTATGGCAATTTAAGCACTGAGACCGCGCTGCAGGATTGGGTTCGCATGCTCGTTGGCCTGCAGGCTGAGGGAACCGACCTGCCATTTGCAGTCATTCACCTGGCAAGCGGACAGGCCATTGGCGCTACGCGTTATTTGGAAATTCGCCCGATCCACCGTGGCCTGGAAATCGGCGGCACCTGGTATGCCCCAGAGTTCCAAAGGACTGCGGTTAACACCGAATGCAAGTACTTGCTGCTCCAGCATGCTTTTGAACGCCTGGGCTGCGTACGAGTTCAATTCAAGACGGATCTGCGCAACCTGCGTTCTCAGCGAGCAATCGAAAGAATCGGCGCAATCAGGGAGGGTATCCTGCGCCAGCACATGGTAACGCCCACGGGCTATGTGCGCGATTCAGTATATTACAGCATCCTGGATCGCGAGTGGCCAATCGTAAAGGGGCAACTCATATCGATGCTGAAGACATAAGCGGGCTCATTTGCATGAACTGTCAATGAACAAAAACCGCCAAGGCGGCGGTTTTTGTTCATTGACACAGGGAACGATCAACGCCGACTTGTTAATGACTCCAACTTTTCATTTGGGTATGCCAGGATTGGGCATAAAGCCCATCTTGTTCCAATAATTCTGGATGGCTGCCGGATTCGACGATTTGCCCGTCCTGCATGACGTAGATCACGTCTGCATGGGCAGCGGTGGTAAAGCGGTGGGTGATCAAAATAGCTGTCTTACCAGTCGCCATGCGTCGAAAACGCTCCAGCCAGTCCGCTTCTGCCCAAGGATCCATTGAGCTCGTCGGCTCGTCTAAAATGATTAACGGCGCCTGGCGTAAGAAAGCTCGCGCCAAGGCCAAACGCTGCCACTCGCCCACGCTCAGATCTGTCCCACCTTCGAACCATTTTCCCAAAAGAGTGTCGTACGCGTGGGGTAGGTGGTTGATCGTTCCATCCGCGCCTGCCGCCACGGCTGCAGCTTGTATTTGCTCGAATTTCGGTTGTGATTCCAGATCGCCAACTGCGATGTTATCGCTTGCAGTCGCGCTGTATTGAACGGGTTGTTGAAACAAAACCGTGATAGACCGTCGCAGATTCTCTAATGAATATTTCTTGATATCGATCCCATCCAGGTAAATCGCCCCCACCTGCGGATCATAAAAACGGCAAAGCAAACGGATTAAGGTGCTTTTCCCCGCCCCGTTGGGACCAACAATAGCAATAAAGCGTCCGGCCGGCACCTGCAAATTGAAATTGCTCAATGCCATCCGCTCACTCCCCGGATATGAGAAGCTCACATCCTGGATGGTAATACCCTGCTGAAGCCCAACTTCGAGCTGCTCTGGCTCGTTCGGGCTTTTGATTTCCGCATCCAATAATAGAAACTCGAACAGGTCCCGTAAAAATAAGCTGTTCGTGTAGATTTCGCCAATATTTTCCAGGAATGCCCGCGCCAGGCTTTGACCCTGGATAAAAGCCTGGTAGAAGAATGCCATATCCCCCAAGTTATAAACTCCGCTGATCGTTTGGATTAACATCCACACCATCGACGCCCCGGTGACGATGAGCGACAGCAGGCTGGCGCCTAATTCCGCCAGAGCCTGGTTTTTTCCCAGGTCTGTCCGTTCCTGGCGTAAGACCTGGCGAAGGTTCTGAAATTGTTGACGGAAATGCGGCCCTAACTGGAACAAGCGCAATTCAGCCGCATTTTCCCTTTCCGTCAACAACCATTCGTAGTACCAGGTACGTCGTTCAGCGGGTGTGTTTTTCAATCGCCAATGATAAAGCCGTTCACGATAACGGAGAACAACATAAAAGACAGGAATGCTCGAAACCAATAGTGCCGCCGGAACCCAGGCGCCAAATTGAAGCAGCACGATTGCCATCGAGACCATCGTTATTCCATTCTGGATCAGGCTGCCGATACCTTCTAATAATGCGACTGGACGGTAACCTGCATCTGCCCGAGCCCGATGCAGGTGGTCAAAGAAGTCAGGAGAATCGTAGAAAGCCAGGTCGACGGTGTACGATTTTTCGTGGATTAAAGCGCTCATGTAATCTTGAACCCGTTCAGCCTGGGCTGTTCGTATCCAACTGGTAAGGCTTCCCAATACAGCAGTCAACAACATCACCAGGGCAATCAAAATCGCTGGCAATAAGACGGATTGTAAAGTTTCCCAGGAAAGGCCGGCCGATGTAGCTGAAACTAATTGGTTAACCAGGAAGCGGGTGAGGTAGACGCTTACCACGGGCAGCAAGCCTTGCACGATTAACAGAACCAACCAGGCAAGCATCCAGCCTTTGGCTGCCTCCCAGACAAAACCAATGGCTCGCCATAGAAATGGAAGTTGGATTAGACTGTTTTTAATTCTTCTGCGCATGGGCGGGTATAAAAAAAGACAGACAACTGATCGTGTCTGCCGGGTGAAAAAAGATACTTATAGCGATCCTGAAAGCGCATCCAGGGGAACGAATTCCTGGGCCATGTTGGGATCGCCGCTGACAACGATGTTGTTTATTTCAACCCAGGCATGCCCATCGAGACGCTGGTCCAATTTTCGAATCCCCAAACGTAGATCTGTCTGAATTCCCCGGCGGCGGAGCAGCCACCAGACTGTAAGCGATTCTGGCAAGCAGCTTACTTTTAAGAACCGGATGCGCCGGTTGGCCACATCCACCAAAGCCCCAAGATGGATCGCCTCAGCTACTAAATCTTTGTGTGAAACTGGAAGAATGGGAACCCCTTGTACTCTTCGATTCAACCAGGTATAAACCGGGTTGAACCCAAACCAGCGGACGCTGATGTTTACCGTCTGTAGGAGGAAAATGCATTTCAGGGCGAACCAGCGTTCAGGCCAGCTCATCGCCTGATTGGTTCTACTGGCTTGCATCTGATAAGATCACCAGATCTTGCTCCTGCAATTGTTCGATCAATGCGGTGATATCTCGGCGCAGGCTGTCCGGGTCAACGTCATATTCTCCCAGTAGGGTCTGATAAACATCGTTTAGCGTCGTGGACTGCGCCAGTAAGCTCCAGATTCGAGTGCCAATATCATCCAGCCCGTAGTATCGTTCGTTTTCCAGGTTTAATACCACCGCCTCGCCTTGAAGCTCACGGAAAATTACGTGGGCGGGAATATGCACTTGCTGATTAAAATCAATTGCCATCATGACTCTTTTCTAGGTGGTTGCGAAGCCAGGTCTGAACAATTTGCCTGGCTTATTGCAAGACTACTGTGTGGGTGGATTTTGGCTGGCATTTGCTTTGCGGCCAGACCGGCCTGTTTTTCTGGAGCTATCGGCCATGTAGTAGGAATAATTATAGTAATAGTACGAGCCTCGCCCGCCCAGAGGAATTCGATTGAGCACGACCCCCAACAAGTTGACTCGCACTCGGCGCAATTCATCCGCGGCGCGCCGCGCTTCAGCCGTACGGGTATTGCCCGAGTCATTGACGAGAATAGCGCCATCCGTTCTCGAACCGAGAATCGCAGCATCGGTTACAACCAGGGTGGGCGGGCTGTCGAATAGGATGATATCGGCGACTGCCTTTAATTCTTCTATGATGCGAACCAACCGTTCAGAGCCCAACATCTCTGCTGGGTTGGGCGGTAAAGAACCGCTGCTCATCAGACGCAAGTTCTGCACACTCGTATTCTGAAGAAAATCATTAATATCGCCATGCGGCTGGATAACTGCATCGCTCATTCCATTGCGATTAGGCAGGCCAAAGATCCGATGCTGGACTGGCCGGCGCAGATCGGTGTCGACAACAATTACCTTCATCCCCGATTGGGCCATAACAACCGCGAGGTTGGCGATCATCACGCTCTTTCCTTCCGAAGGATTGGGACTGGTAATCATCAAGGTGCGAGCCGGGCGATCAATCGAGGAAAACTGGATATTGGTACGGACGACCCGGTAGGCTTCAGCTGTTGGAGACAGGGGATGTTTGGCTGCGATCAGTTTTTCAGAGTAATTTTCGCCTTCGATCCGAGCGATCGCTCCGAGCAGAGGCAAGCCGGTGGCGCGCATCGCATCTTCAGGTGATTTTATCGTATCATCCAGATATTCAACCAGAAATGCGCCGGCGACTGCCAGGACCAGCCCAAGCGTTGAAGCCAGGAGGACATTCATGCGCGTGTTCGGGCTGATTGGAAAATTTGGAATGGTAGCTTCTTCTAAGATACTTAGGGCAGCAACGGAAGTACCGCCCTGAGTAAGCAGCAAATTCGAATAAGTATTTTGCCAATCGCTAATCCGCTGGTCTAAAAGGGCGATTTGGCCGTTCAGGTTTTGGATTTGGCGGGCGCTGTTCGACGCATCCAACTCCTGGCGGAGCCGGTCCGATTCAGCTTTAGCATCTTCGATCTTCTTTTGCAAGTCTCCCAATTGATCTTTTGTAAATTGGGTCTGCTCTGGGCTTAACACGTTGGGATTGGTTGGGCTCTGCAGGATTAACTGCTCGGCGACTGCATCTGCCATGACCTTCGCTCGATATGGATCGCTATCGACAACGAATATTTCAACCAGTTGGGTGTTCGGCACTGCGCGGGCGCTGACCTGGCTGGCCAGGGAGGTCCAATTGCGTTTTAACCCCAGTGTGGCAACGACGCCTTTGAGCACGGGCTCGCGTTTGACCAGCTCTGCATATGTTTGAGCCAGCTGCTGGCCGATATAGAGGTCGTAAGAATTCAGGTTAAGATCTTGAGTGCCTTGGCCGACAAGTAAAGTAGCCTTGGTTTGGTAGAGCGGCCGCGAAGCCCGGCTAGCCAGGTAGCTGGCAGTAGCCGCAACGACAACGGCCAAGATGACAAGCCAGAGCCATTTCCAGATTACATTGATATATTGACGTAGTTCCATGGGTCAGTTCCGTCTACGGATAAACAGGTACGGGCATTGAAAAAGCCGGTCGGCATGTTGGGGCGGAGGGCATCCGACCCCAAAGCTATTATACATATCAGATAAATTTACCACACTTTAAACTCATCAGCAAGTTTAATCGCGTGAATATCTAGCAATCATTCCCCGCAGTGCATAGGATATGAGATGATCAAGGATCATGTGTCCGTCTTCCTGGCGACCGATATATTCGTCAGGAATGAGGATGCAGTAATCCACCAGGTCTTTTAGCTTGCCGCCAGTATTTCCGCTGAAGCCGACCGTAATCGCTTCATGCTCCTGGGCAGTCCTTAATGCTTTGAGTACATTTGGAGAGTTGCCGCTCGCTGAAATCGCAATCAGCACGTCGCCAGGCTCAACAAGATTGATTAGCTGCTCGGCAAAGATATCTTCGTAACTAGAGTCATTCCCCCAGGCTGTCATTAATGGGATATTATCGCTCAGCGAAATAGCTTTCATTCGAGGTTTTCCCTCAGAAATGGTAAATTTATTCAGGTCATTCGCCATATGAGAAGCTGTTGCCGCGCTCCCGCCATTACCGCATAAGAAAACACGCCGCCCATCTTGCCAGGCCTGGAAGAGAACCTCAATGACTGCCCACACATCTTCTTGCGAGATTGCTGCGATTGTGTATGCCAGGCTGGATAAATAGTCGCTCACCGGGTCCACAGAAACCTCAGGGTTAATTTTAGCTTTATGATTCGACATCTTGATTCACCTTCGATAATTGAATATCACCTTGCTGCCATCTCTTTCAAGATGAAAGGGGAGTTCGGTGAATTGCGCCAGCGCTCGCCGTACTCGAGGCTGCTTTTCATACGGGCAATAGAGCAATAAAAACCCGCCGCCGCCTGCACCTGTAATTTTGCCGCCCAGCGCTCCTGCTCGGCAAGCTGCTGAATAGATTTCATCGATTGTGGAATTGCTGATCCGGCTGGCTAACTTTTTCTTGAACTGCCAACCTTCATGCATTAACCGGCCAAAATCGTCAAATTTGCCGCTCTCGAGCAGGGTGCGACCTTGGAAAGTCATTGCTTTCAGCTCGCGGAGCACGTCCATGCGTTGAATGATATTGGTGTTTTGTTCGTGTAAAACGCTTTCGCTGCGCCGCGCCGTGTTTGTGTAAAAAAGCATCAGATGGTCGTTAAACCGGCGCTCTTCCTCATCACTTAATTCGACGCTCTCTACCGTTACCGTCTCGTCCGGTAAGAATCGGATAAATCGCAATCCACCATAGGCAACAATGTATTGATCTTGTTTGCCAATCGGTTTTTGTAAATGCTGAATTTCAATCTGGCAGGTTTGCTGGGCAAGTTGTTCATGGGTCTGAGGCTGGTTGCGCAGGGTGTAAAGCGCATTCAAAATGCCCACAGTGACCGTGCTGGATGAGGCCAGACCGGAGCCTGTTGCGGGAATATCGCCAATCGTGTCAATCTCAATTTTTCGATGCACTCCGGTCAAACACAAAGCCTCCCGCACCAATTCGTGTTGGAGGTCGTCGGGGTGTTCGACCAGCTCGGTGCGCGTGTAGCCAACGCGGATCATATGATCGAAGCGTTCTTTGACGATAACGTAGATAAATTTATCAATGGCTGAACTGAGTACACAACCCTCTTCTTGCCTGTAGAAGTTTGCGAAATCAGTCCCACCGCCAAAAAAGCTAATGCGTAGAGGCGTTTGGGATATAATCATGGCGCTATTCTGGGATTAATACGCCCCTTTTTTCTTGATGACTGCCGGGATCGTTGCCAGAAGCAGGTAAATATCCATCCAGATCGTCCAATTGCGAATGTAATACATATCCAGGCGGATGCGTTCTTCATAAGAAACATCGGATCTACCGCTGACTTGCCAAAGACCCGTAATGCCCGGTCGGACGGTTAGCAGGTTCATCCCCCATTTCCCATATTGCGTCATCTCTGGCGGTGAAATCATGCGTGGCCCTACCAGGCTCATCTGCCCGAGAAGTACATTGAATAATTGTGGAAGTTCATCCAGGCTGTATTTTCTAAGAAAAGCGCCTACGCGGGTGATCCGTGGATCGGTTTTTAGTTTATGCTCACGCTCAAGCTCAATAACTAACTCTGGATAGGCTTGTAAGATTTCGTCGCCGTTGTTGTGCATTGTTCGGAATTTAAATGCGTCGAATTGAGCGCCATTGGTTCCCATCACCCGCCGGCGGTAGATGATTGGCCCCGGTGAATCCAAGCGCACAGCTACTGCTAATACACCCAGCAGCGGAGCAGCGAGGATCATTCCGATAAGTGTTAGAACATAATCCAGCATCCATTTAAGGAAGGCATCAAAGCCAGTAATCCGTACCTGGTTGACTTCAATCAATGGCACAAAAGCCAATTCTTTAACTCGCAAGCCAGTATTCAGAACTTCAAACAAACCGGAGGAAAGGCGCAGTTTGATCTCGGGATTAGGGTTGAAGATCCGGTAAATATTGAGCAGTTGCTCCCGGCTAAGAGCGGTCGGTGCAATGATTACGTCTTCGACTTTGCCGTTTACAACCAGGACCTCAAGATCATCCAGCCCGCCAAGGACGGAATAGCCATTACTGACCAGTGTACCTTTTGGCAAATTGTCATCGACAAAACCGGTAATGTAAAGTCCAGATGACTTGGTATCTTGGAGCTGTTCTGCCAGGGCGCGACCTTCGGTATTTGCGCCCACCAGTATTGTGGGAGATAACAAGCGCCCACGGTGGCGGAGATTGAAAACACTCTGCCGAACCAGGAAGCGCATCACGATAACCAATCCAAGAGCCAGGATCCAGGAGATGATCAACCAGCCGCGCGAGATCGATAGCGCCTCACGACGTAGAAAACCAAGCATGATCACGGCAACTATGCCCATGGTAACCGCATTGAAAACCCTGGAATACTCCTGGAGGCCGCCAAACAGCAGGTTAAAGTTGTAAAGCTGGAAGGCGACAAAGATCAGCAGCCAGATCGGAATTATTCCAAAGACCAGCCGCTGGTATTCGGCTTCCGAGAAGGGTGACAGGTAAGGCAGGATGGTAAAGCGCAACTGGTAGGCAATCCAAAATGCCCCGCCAATTGCAAGGATGTCACAGACGACCAGGATAAGAGTTCAGGATCGTCTGGCGCCGCCGGCGGCTGAGTGGGAACACTTTATCCCACTGGGATGTGGTTTCGACTGAGCTGGATAATGTCTTCATAAATTGTGGTTAGTTCTGCAGCAATATTTTCCCAGTTGTGATATCTCTGGACATAACTCAGACCATTTGCGCCAATTTGTTGGCTATATTCTTGATCATCAAGGAGCCGTAGAATATGTTCAGCCAGTCCGCTCGGTTCATCGGATACCAGGACGTCTTGGCCGGGTTGGGCCTGTAAAGCTGATATCGCCCGTGAAGTGCTGACGACCGGCGTGGCACAGGCCATTGATTCAAGGACTTTATTTTGAACACCGGCTCCGTAAGTCAAGGTCACTGCTGCCAGGCTGGCTGATTGTAAAAATGGCCGAATCTCAGGGACAGTTCCCGTGACTTCAATGCGTTGATCCTCTAAAGCCAATTTACGCAGGCTGTTGTGCGGGTCCTTTCCAACCAACCTCACCCGGACCTGAGGCCGGCGAGCCCAGACGATAGGCATGACTTGTTCTACCAGGAATAATGCCGAACTGACATTCGCATGGTAGCTCAATTTTCCTGAGAACACGATCGTATCTGCCAGGCGCGGCCCGGCGGAGGGTCCAAATGCTTCAAGATCGACCCCGTTACCTAAAATGTCGATTTTTGTTTGGCGATTATCCTGTTGTGTAATTGCATTGAAAGCAATCCGGTCCAAAGGCGAAGTCACCAAAATTCGTTCAAACTTCCCAGACAGCGAAGCTTCGTAGCGCTCTGTTAAAGGAAGTTCGAAACGGGTTACCCAGCGTCCAAATCCCTGGCCGCTGTGAGAAGCGGCTTGTTGGAATAATGCCGAGATATTATCGACGCTGTCCCAAAGGATAGGCCGGCGGGGCGTCCCATCCGCCATTGTTTTTAAGAGTTCGAGGCCATAAATAGCGCCGCGTAAATGTTCGATATGGATTATATCACAATTCAGATAGGAATTATTGATAAAATTATCAATTTTGTTTGCAAGTTTTGGCTGCCATGAGTATCTAGATTGCATGGGCTTACGCATTAGTAATGCACCTGCAAGGTTCTTTACGATTTGTACTCGCCCAAGGGGTTCAGCCAGTACCTCCATACCGCTTGCTCGAAATTGTTCCAATACGCGTTCTTCTGTAGGATTCTCCCAAGTTGCAGCCAGAGTTATCTGGTGACCCAATTTGGACAGGCTGCGAAGCAGATTGTAAGGTCGGGTTCGGATAGATGTTGGCGTATAGGGTAGAATGAACAGAATTTTCAGCGGTCGCCCCATATATACCTGCCGGCCTGGCTCCCAGTCATGAAAAGTAAATCCAGGATCGAAACCTGGGGATCGAAGGGTGGATAAAGTTGAGCATATTCCGGATACACATAGGTCATCCATTCCAGCTCGATGCCATTTTCGGTAAGTTTTTCTTGCTCGAGATAGTCTTTGGCAGATGGCCCGCTGAGGTAATGATCTGCACCGATCTTTAGCAGCAGCTCGATGAGTCGCTCCGTTTTTTGACCGCTGGCGCCAAGACTGGAAGCACGGACGAATCGAGTACGCTCTATCCCAATCGTACGAGCCAGGGCGATCGTTAGATCGATCGTGAAATCAGCCAGGAATTCAGGTCTTGTCTGGTAATAGGTTTCAAGAATTGCAGCGTTTTCTTCAAAATAGGGCGCTTTGGAATAAGATTGGCGGATTGAGAGCCAATGCTTCCGCATCCAATCTTTTGACCAATCGATTTGGATCTCATTAATCGGAGTATGTTCGATAACACTGCCGCGATGCAGCACCGGGATCGTCAACCAGAGCGGACCATTGCTCGTTTTTATCCGGTTGCGATTGCGCCAGCCGTTTTTATCATACTGAACGTCGTCGTAAAATATAAAAACATCTGCTTTGTAAATTTGGTCGAAATAACCTCTCCAGGGTATATAAGAGGGTTGGAGGATGACGCATCTCATCGAGACTGCTCGATTTCTTGTTGCTGGGGGGTTGAAGATCTAGAAAACCATTGACCAAGTCCATACAAACCTCGGGCTGCCATCAGCAAGGTAACCGCATCCACCGGGAGCCGGTAGCGTATCCCAGCCCAAGAGAGCAGGTGGATCAGAGAATAAACCAGGGCGAAGAGGAGCACCAGGGCTCCGGGTTCGATTGTAATTCGTTTTCGTTTGACATCGACTCCCCATAGGATAATTCCAGCAATAAGAAATGGGAAAGCAATCCCATAGGATGCCACTCGAGTAATATTGCTAAAAGTGCTTGAGGTGCTAAGCGGCCAGAAAACAAAGTAGGCCGGGATTCGATTCAAGGAAAGGAGAAGATAACGTCCGGGAGCAGCAGAAACAAAACCGAAGCCACGGCGCAGGAGTTCCGTGTCTAAAGCAGCTTCATTCATCCATAGGGCTTCTTTGGGTAATAAAGAATAATAATCTGGTTGGTCGCTACCTAAGATTGACACATAGCGTTCACCATAGATTGGATGGTTCGACCAATAAAAAGCATAGCCAGCGTTGGTATTTAGCAGCACAAACCTTCCAAACTGGCGGTAATTATGATAGGTAATTGGTGAAATTAGGAGGAGTGTTACAAACCCCGTCGCAGCAGTCCCAATCAGGATAGCGGTCAAAGTGCTCCGAAATGCGCTTGTCCGAGTCATGGGCAGCTGGTGGAATTGACGGTAGATACTCCAGGCCAGCCAACCCATTAAGATCGGGACGAATGGCAGAAAAACCTGGCGCAGCATGGCGGTCACCGCGATTGCTGCGCCTAGCTCTACCCACAAGCGCAGCGGAATTGGCAGGTGAAATCGACCACCGGACGGCTGAGGCGATTTTAGCGGGTAGCGATTAATTCTCAAGGCGCAATCAATTGTCCATAAGATGCCGGTTATATAAAATGTCTCCGTCATCAGCGCTGCGCCAAAATAGATAAAGTAACCGTAAAACGCAATCCAAGCCGCGGCCAGCAGAGCGAGGATGCCTGGGTTTGCCCAGAGCCTGGCAAAGCGTCCTCGAAAGGTATCTGGGTAACTATCTTGTGCTTCTATTACGGAAGGCTTGAGTGGTTTGAAAACCTGGTTGGTGATCCGGTAAACCAACCACGGCATGAGCAAACCGCCTAAGATTGCCTGGATGAGGCGCGCAGCGAGCGGGTTTGGTCCAAACACGGCGTAAACCGCTGCCAGGTAAAGCGTATAGAGATAAGACCAATGCGCTGTCGGTTCGCCGGCGCGGGTTGCCGGCCACCAATTGTCAGCGAAGGTGAAACCATGCCCACCCAACCAGCGCAAAGCCAGGCTGTGATAAGACAACTGATCGGCAATCGATGGCAAGATTATGATTTGATTCCCCAGGAGAAACGCGGTGGCCATGCGGAGAAGCACGGCCAGGATAAGAATTAACCATAGCCAGCGAATTGGATTAAAAGAGGATGTGGACTTTTGTGAGGAAGACATTGGACTAGTGCACCACCTGGGGTTAGTTTACGAGACCGTGCTGCCCGGTTACTTGTTTTAACAATTGATCGATCTCCCGAGATACGATCGGAAAGGACCAGCGCTCCAGATAATGCCTGCGAGCCATGGTCCCGAGGTATTGGGCTGCGCCTGAATCCTGGAGAAGCGCCTGGATCGCGCTCCGCAAAGCTGGGGGATCTCCAGGTCGAACCAACACCCCGTTTATTCCATTTTCGATGATCTCGGCAGTCGAATACGTCTCGCTGGCAATCACTGCTTTCCTGGCTGTCATCGCCTGTATAATAAAAGTTTCCCCTGAAGCGTGCCGGGCAGACAGCAGTGGGGCAACCACAAAACAAGCCCCCTCGAGTAGCTCTAAATATCGATCGAAGGAAAGGAATGGATTAATCGTAACGTTGGCTGGTGGGCGGATATCCTTCACGTTGAAATCTCGGGCGTTAATAATCAAGCGAATGGGCAAATCTTCTACTGCGCTAACCAGGGTGCGATAATCTCGATTGGAGCGACCAGCAGAGAAGATATATGTAGGAGCATTCCCAGGTGATTGCCCAATCCCCCGTGATTGCCCATTTTTTGGAAAGTAATCTCGAAACGGCCCCTGGAGTTTCTGACAATTTTCCAATGGGTAGCCTAAGATATCTGAATAATACTGGATCTCACGCGTTGAAAGGCAAGTAATCTGGTCAACGCTGCGCATTGCGAATCGAACGATGGGTAAGGAATCATAGACCGGTTTACCTTTTAAGACGAAGTTCAAAATGATTAATGGTGGTGTCTTCCGTCCGGTTGCTGAGCGCAGTAGAGCGAGCGGTAAAGCAGTATTTGCTTCCCAGGTTAGCACAACGTCATAGCTCTGCATTTTTGCAAAAGCGCGCCGCCCAAGCCTCCAGTATTTTTGATAATACCCGAGCATTTTCCCATAGCCGGGATAGCGATCGGCTGGGGCGGTTATATACTCAAAATCAACCTGATCTTGCGAGTCCGGGAGATAATCCCATAACCAGCGGCTTCCTGGTTGCCATGAGAGCAAGCAGAGTATTTTCACTATTTTATAAACTAGCCAGCTCACCCAATAACAAACGATATTGGCAAGCAACCTGTCCCCATTTGCGCGCTCGTCCGGTTGGGGTGCTTGCCAGCAGTGTGCCTGGGATCCAGCGCGCTAAAGATGCACTGAATAAAATAATTTTGTAGAGAAATACATGGTATTCGCCGCCATGTTTGCGGAAATAATTAATTTTATTGCGATACAGTTCTATGAACATCTGATCTGCTGCTTGGCGAGTACTTTGTCCACCGAAATGGGTGATTGTCGCCCCGGGAAGCCAAACCACCTGCCAACCGGCCTGGCGGATGCGCAGACATAGATCGACCTCCTCGGAGTACATAAAGAATTGCTCGTCAAACAGGTTAATTTTCTCGGTAACTTCGCGGCGCAGCAAGATGCAAGCCCCGAGGAGAACATCAACCCGTAGGGGCAATCCTGCATGAGTGCCCGATCCCGCGTGATTTTCTAATAAATCGCGTGGGTAACGACTGATTGCAGCCAGGTTGTCCAAATGGAAAAGACGCCATATTTCACGCCCTAAAGTTGGGCTTGGAGAACACGAAATTTGTAACGTCCCATCAGGATTTAAGATACGCGGACCTACTGCGCCAACTTCGGGATGATCATCAAGGTATGCAGCCATCTCGTGCAGGGCGCCGGGATGTAATAAGGCGTCTGTGTTCAACAAGAGCCACCCATCGCCGCTGGCAAGTGTGGAAGCTAGATTGGTTGCGCGGCCAAATCCCAGGTTCATCTCGCTTTCAATCAAGAGCGTCTGGGGGAATTCCTGGCGAACCATGGCCGCGCTGCCATCTGCCGAGGCATTATCGACGACGATCGCTTCAACCTGCAACCTTTCGTAATTCGTAACCGACGGCTCGAAAATGGCTTGTAAGCACATTCTTAATAGATCTCGGGTATTCCAACTAGCAATCAGGATCGATATTTTCATGCTGTGGGCGAACTGACACTGCGCTGATTTACAAAACGCTCAATTACCAAAAGACCCCCAAAGAATAACCATGCAAACATGCTTGCTCTGAAACCCGTCATACCAATGTTATATACAAAAGGGATCACCCAATCGCCCAGGAATCCACTTACCAGGGTGCCGGCCAGCCCGCCGAGCACACCGATGACATAGGCTTTTTCAAAACCTGGAGCGGCCCGGTCTTTTAACTTCCATCCCAACCACCCGATTTCAGCGACAAACCACAAGTAAATAGCCAGACCTAAAAAGCCTGTTTGAGCAATCAGGTCGACATATTGGTTGTGTGAATTGAACCGGACTGAATAGCCAAGAATTGGAAAGAGTGGGGTGTAATTATAGTAATTGGCTGGACCGAGACCGAGAATTGGGCTTACTCGAACAATTTCTTGCATCAGGATTCGCCAGGCTTCTTGGCGGGTGAAGAGGCTGTATTGATCGCGGCTGAAAAATTCTTTGGCGGTTTCTGGGTTAAGGAAAATGAAGGTTATCCCCAAAAGAATCGCGGCGAATATCCCGACGCGCCAGTTTACGAAGAAAATAACCACAATTAAAGCCACTGCAGCCGGCGCCCAGCCAGACGCCCATTGGCGGTTGCGCCAACCAGCCAACAAGGTTAAGAAAGTGATCGCACCGACCAATAACCGTTCTCGCGGCTTCAGTTCCTTGTTGAAAATTGCCTGGCTGGCGCTCATGGCAACCAACCAGGTCCAAAACATGCTGCCAGTGGCATCTGGCACGACTAAACGACCAATCCTGTCCCCAACCAATAAGTTGCCCAGGATATATACGCCCCCCATGCCTAGAAAGAGCCAGACCAGCCAGCGCAGCCATTTTAATTCGGTTATATGCTGTGAAACCCACAGGAATGTACCCGTCGAAAGAAGAAACAAACCTACGCCCCCAATCTGAGCAATGAGCGATACCTGTGTGGCAAAAGCGAACCAGGGAAGCTGGCCGGCGATAAATGAAATAATTGCGATCACGCTTAATCCGATAACAGGTGGGATGACGCGTGATGGGTAGAGATAGATACGATGTTGTTGGACAAGCATATCCATAAACCACAGTCCCAACAACAAAGTGATCAGGATCATCGGAAGATTAACAGCAGATTGTGTCCCCGTGCCGATTTCATAGGGCACCAGGAATGCGCCGAGGACCAATGGAATGATCGCCAGCATTGGCGCCCTCATAAAGATCAACGCGCTAATAGCGCCGATGATCAGGATAATCAATTCTAGCGATGCCCGCCGTCCCAAGAAAAAGCTGGCAATTAAAACGGCAAGGATGACCATTGGCCTAAGCTTTAAGCGAAGATCACGACCTGAATAGCGTTGTTGAAGTGTATTGATTATTCCATTCATAGTCTTGTGTCAGGGGCTGGCTACGAAGTCGGTAGCGAGGTGCTTGGGCGCTCAGGTAGAGATCCATAAGTCCGAATCCCTTTTTGTACGCCTCTGTAAATATACCCTCCTACAACCCAGGTGTACCATCGACGCAATTGCGCCGCAGACAGGCGAAAAGCTTCGAGCGCCTGGACGATTTGCTCCAGAGTCCAAAGCATCAGGCGTTGGGAAGCAATCCGCCGTGTAAATTTCCGCAATCTCAGCCTGAGGTCATCTTGATAGGGGTCAAACGGGAGCATGTCGCGAAACATCGGAAGCTCTACCTGGAGTTCTGGATAAACCTGAAACAGGCGGACTGCTGAAGCGCCAGCCCGCTCCAGGCGCTTGGCAGCCTGGCCCAAGCTGCGCGCCGCATAATCCCAGTGCACGCCAACTGCGTCGATGCACAACCAGAACCGGACACCCTGGCGCTGCGCTCGACAGCCGAAATCGACATCATCCCAGTTGGGCCAGCCGCCCGTTGGATCTTGAAACATACCCAGGCTAAAAAAATCTTCCTTGCGAATGGCCAGCAATCCCGTCTTACATAGGGTGTAATGGACCTCACAATCTGCGGGAGGAATTGGTTCATCGAAAGCGCGGGCAAAAGAGGAAGTTTCCAGGATTTCTAAGGGTAAGGTCAGTGCGCCTAAAAAAACTGTTTGCTTCGACTGCTGGCAGTGGGTTAACAGCGCGGCAAGGCCGGATGGGGCGACACAAATATCATCGTCCAGAAACACCAAAACATCAGCCTGGCTGTTTTGAGCGCCTAAATTGCGCGCCTGGGTGGGACCTGGTTCGGCATGGCGCAGGATATTTAGGTTGAACGGATAGGATCTTCTGTCGTCTGGATCAATAGCGTTCACCGATGAATATGGATTGTCAGCGCCATTGTCAACGACAATGACCTCGAACCCCCCGGGATTAAGATATCCAGGCAAGATCTGACAGGCGAGGCTATCGAGCGTGCGCGAAAGCGCTTCTGGCCGGTTATGGGTTGGAATAATGACGCTTAAGGCAGGTGTGACTGGTAAAAGATTACCCATTATTCGTATAGGTGAAAAGGGCGGATTTATTGTCGACGCCCAAAGCGTCCAAGCCCAAAGTCGACAATAGCCTGGCGTAAGGCTTGTCGCTGAGCGGGACCATGTTTCCGGCGCCATTTTGGACGCAAACTCCAACTAAGCCAGCGCCGGCAATATTCACCTAACAGGGTTCCCTTTACTTTCCATCCAAGTTGATGCTTTTGTGAAAATAAAAGACTGTTTCGGGTTGTGTAATAAATGACTGCTGGCGAATTATTATCCCGAGTCCGAGTATCCGGATGCCAGACGCATGCTTCTGGAACGAACAGGGTAGTATAACCAGCCAGTGTCCCCCGCCGGCACCATTCCACTTCCTCGAAGTAAGCGAAAAAGTCGTCGTCAAGCAATCCGATTTGTTGAATAAGTTTACAACTGACCAGTAAGGCGCAACCCGAAAGAAAATCTGCCTGGAAGTTGCGGTCAGTATAATCGTGGTCATATTGACCACGATCGATTTCGCCCATTCCGCGATTATGGGGCAGGTAGCCTTTTTCCAACAACCCGCCGGCAGATAGCAGTATCCTTCGCTCTTCTAAGGCAAGGATTTTTGGTCCGATAAACCCTGCTTGTGGATTGGCTGCCGCAGCCTTAGCCAGCATTTCGAGCGCATTAGGCGCTAATACTGCATCATCATTGAGTAGGAAAACATAATCTACGCCAAGATCGAGCATATGCCGAATCCCCAGGTTGTTTCCTCCGGTGTAGCCCAGGTTTTCTGGACTGACAAGCAGATCCAATTTCGGATAAGTTTGGCAAAGGATGGAGACAGAATCGTCCCGTGATCCATTTTCCACAACAACTATGTGATAGTTATTATAGTTAGAGCTTTGCACCGCAGCCAGGCAGCGTAAGGTGTCTGCAGGACTCTTCCAGTTGACAACCACAATCCCGATCAGCGGGCTGGCTGCTGTTAACGATTCAATATCGACCTCCGCACCAGGTACCGAGACCATTTGAGTCGTTTGGACATGCTGGAGGTCATTTTTTCGACAAAATCGCACAGGTCATCCTCGGCAATGATTCCGATTCGCTGTAAATTAAATAAGTCCCGTCCAGCCTTGTTGACGTAAAATGGCCGGTAGGTGCACGCGGCTTGATACCCGGCCTGCTGCACCGCACGCTTAACCAGAGAATTGGAACGGCTGAAAGGATAGGAAAAAAGTGTCACTGCCTGACCGAGTCGGGTTTCAATTTCCTGTCGCGAAAGGCGCAATTCCTGCTCAACACGCTCTGAATCCAATTGGGTTAGATCCGCATGGCTGACCGTATGGGATCCGAACTCGATATTTAAGGAGTTCATTTCCAGGATTTGATCCCAGGTGAGCATGGCCGTTTGCCCTAATTCTTCTTCCCGCCAGGCGCTGGATTTCCCTATCAATCCCGTTGCCAGGAATATGGTGGCTGGGAAGCCATACTTTTGCAAAATGGGTAGGGCATTATAGTAATTGTCTTGATAACCATCATCAAATGTCAAAGCAATCAGGGATTCTTTTTTACCGGTCAGATCCTCTGGAAAATGTCCCTGGCG
Source organism: uncultured Chloroflexia bacterium (assembly GCA_963770655.1). Lineage (GTDB taxonomy): Bacteria > Chloroflexota > Anaerolineae > Anaerolineales > UBA4823 > CAZAGA01. The sequence continues at coordinate 31,234 of CAVYQO010000012.1, forward strand.
CGACCATCGAACATAATCGCTCAGCCGAATCACTCGATAATCGTTTTCATGCAGCCAGGCCATCTGGGCATTAAACTGGGCGGCCTGAACTGCATGGATCTCCCGCGGTTCGCCGTTCACGATCTCATGGTATTCGAGGATCTTCATTATTTAAAAATAGTCGTGATCGCCCATGCTGATATACCAGTTTTCGATTTGGCCAGGATCAGGAGAAAACCGGCTGCCGGGCAACTGGCGAATAATGAGCGGGGTGGTGTATTGCAAGAAACCTGGGGCAAGGCGAGCAGTGGAATACAAGTAACCTTGCTTTCTCAACAAACCGGTGGACTGGGTATATTGAGGCAGCATCCAGGTTTGGATCAGAACCGCGCCGCGCTGCACTGCCTCTTCTTCTACGGCTTGGAGCAAAGCTTGCCCCGTCATTGAATCGTCTGGGGGGAAAAGCCACTCAACCAGCGCGGCGATGCCCTGGCTGGCCAGGTCTTTCAAGGAGATTACTGCCAGTCCGGTCAGGGTGTCTGCGCGCCAGGCGTGTAGGAGGAGGTAATGGGTTTGAGGATTTTGTACATAGCGCCAATCCAAATACGTTTTGTCCCGCTGAACGGCCAGCGGAAAGTCTTTTGATATTTTCGCCCACAACGCATCCATTTGTGTGTCAATTTGCGCGGCCAGCCTGACCTGGACAGGCTCAGTAGGGGCAATCCCGGGTGATTGCTCACTCCTTTGTGATTGCCATCCCATAGTCTTGACGATCCCCTTGGCTAATACACCTCGAAATCCACCAGGGCTGATCGACGGGGGTAGTCTCGCCGTGTCCAGGATTTTCATATAGCGCGGGATCCGTCCCACAGGCTGCCAGGCGAGGCGTTTGACAAAGCCAGCCTCGGATACCGGGTTTGGCAGTGCATAATCGAGGACGATGCCATCCGCATCCATCTGGGAGTAGGTTTGCAGGTTAAGCTTGACGAACAATCCTAATCGCCGGGCTTCGGGGGCGATCATCGCATCCACTGCCTGAGCGCCAGTGCAATTCATTTCTCCCAATTTAAATCGCACAGGGATGTTTCCGTAAAAGCCAAGAGGGCGGGTTGAATGATCTGGATCTTCGACCTCCGCGACCTGGCCATAAAATCTCCCCGCTGGGTTCGTAAAATATTTCCATTCCACGTATTCAGGAGACCAGTCAGCATCAAATACCTCCTCAGCAAAGTTTACCAGGGCTGGGATGTCTTGTTGACTGGTTTGGCGAAATGTTGGGTCATTCATGTTTGTTGTTGCAATCCCATCGGAATGGGCGCACCCATGCGTGCTACCTGACGCGAAACCTGTTCGAACCAGGCATCCAGGCGTTCAGCCGCCTGATCCCAGTTCCAGCGAATTAATACAGCCTCCCGGCTGGCAGTCGCCATATGCTCACGCCGAGTTTGATCACCGAGCAAATCCATAATTGCCCTGGCAAGCTGCTCCGGGTCACGTTCTACCAGTAAACCGGTAACCTGATCTTCAATTGTCTCCAGAACACCGCCCTCCGCAATGCCCACCACGACCGTGCCACAGGCCATGGCTTCCAGCGGAACAAGCCCGAACGGCTCTTGTACAGGAGTATATACGCATAGCCGAGCCTGGGTGTATTCCTTTCGCAAGGCTTCATTATCCAATCTTCCTAAGAAATGAACCAGCACCTTGTTGGAATCGGCTAAACCGCTCAAGTAGCTGCGTTCTTGGGGGTCCTCCCAGTTGCTGGCAATCCGTAAAGATGGGCGCTGTTCAGCGGGAATGCGTCCTAAGCTTTCGATTAGAAAATCAAAACCTTTTCGTGGGGTTAGCTCCCCGGCGGAGAAAATGTGATGGCCCGCGCCGTGCGCATCAGCCGGTGCGCCTTTACTCGTTTCAGGTAATGGTTGAAAAAATTGAGTGTTCACGCCCAAGTAGCATACCTGCGGCGATTGTTGTGTGGAGAGCTGAAAAGCCTTCATCCGTTCCGCAGTAAAATGCGAATTAGCCAATAATAATGTAGCCGCGTTCAGGTTTCTTTGCTGGATCGCTGCCAGACAATCTTGATAACGTTTAAGGAATGGATCTGCTTTATCAAGCCATCCACGGTAACCTGAATTCGCCCCGCTGGATGATCTGCGAAAATAAGGCCTTTGGATTGTCCGCTGGTCAGCCTTTCCGACGGGTTCGTGCAGATAATATATGCTTGGGATTTTCAGGTGTTCCAGAATTGGGGGAACATGGGTAAACAGGCTGGGATTGATAAAAGCCAGGTCGAAATCCTTGCGAGTTTATTTCTTGGGCAATCTGTTGATGTAGTTTTTCCAGGTCTTGTAAATCACGCCAGCGCTGGTAATAGTTCAACCGGCCAAATGGGCTATTGAACAAGGGGCGCGGTGTGAAAGGATAAATTCGACTGCTCTGAACCAATGGTCGAATATCGCAAAATTCGTGATCCGCACTGCTGAGCGAAAAGACGCTGAAAGTATGGGACCCATCGGGTATGCTCAACCGGCTGATCCATTCGTAGACCGCTCTTTTTGCGCCGCCGCTAGGCAGATTATGATATAAAGGCAATATGCAAAGCGTGTATCCAAACTTTGTGCGTTCAGGCGAGCGAGTGGTAGGCCGCGTCCAGCTCCTGAGCGGTGTTATTCCAAGAATAGTGGGTCTCGACGGTTTGGCGACCTGCCTGGCCGAGGCGCTGCCGCTCGCCAGGATTAGCCAGGAGGCGTAGGACACAGGCGGCAAATTCCTGGGGGTCGTCAGCTAAAAGGATATTTTGCTGATCCTGGGTATACAGCCCTTGGGCGCCGAGACGTGTAGAAACAACCGCTTTGCCCATGGCCCATGCATCCAGAATTTTCAAACGCGTCCCACTGGCTTTGCGCAATGGCACCACGACAACCGAGCTGTTCGAAAAATAAGGACGGATGTCCTCCACAAATCCCGTAACCTCGATTGTGGGAGGATCGTTCAAAGCCTGAATATCTGCTGGTGGTCCCCAGCCGGCAATCTGCCAGCTTACGCCTTCGCGGGCTGCCTGGATCAGCGGAAAAATTTCACGGTGAAACCAGCGGACTGCTTCCGCATTCGGTTGGTAGTTTAAACTGCCGCTGAAAAATAGGCGGTCTTCCTGATCGCCCTCTGGTCCAGGGTAAAAGTAATCGATGTCGACCCCGTTCGGGACGACGACGACCCGGCCGGCGGACGTCGCGTCCTTGGAGTGGAGATTTACCCATAGGTCCCGGTCATCGGCTGAAACAGCCAGAAATACTTTGGCGCGATGCAGGGCACGCCTTTCGAGGGCTTTCATCTTCTGCCACTCTAACCAGGCTTGTAGGCGATGGCTGGCTTTGTGCTGCGTCAAGACAGCCTGTCGCTCGAAATCTGAGAGGATATCTTGCATATCGACGATCACCGGCGGTGTTTTTTCAGGCAGCAGGGGCAGCAAATAGGCTTGTTGAACCTGGACGACATCGAAGACTTCCTCGGCGAGCAGATTGGTTATTTTCTTTCGAAGGGCTTCGGTTATAAAATATCGCCCGCGAGTTGGAAAGGGATCGAAAATGGCATGCTGCCAGGCAGTACGCTGCCAATAAAATGCTGAATGCGCCTGAGGTTCGGGCAGGGCTAAATCAACGAGTTCCAATCGCTCAACAAAACTGGATAGCAAATCTCGATATACCAAATCTTGGGAAAAGGCATGAGCTGCAATCGTGAATTGGTGCTTTTGGCTGAGGGCGCGAATCAAATTGAATGGGCGTGCTGGCCCGCCCCCAAGCAGGCTGGGTAGGCGTTCAGCAATAACTAAGATTTTCATAAAGTTGTTCTAATCGTGCAGCGATTGGTTTCCAATCATAAAATTTCGCAACCAGGTGCCGGCCATTCTGGCCCAAGCTCTGCGCCAGCTCGGGTTGGTTTATCAAAGTTAAGACAGCCTGAGCAAATTCCAGCGGCTTATCGGCAATTAGGAGATCTTCCCCATCCTGGACATCTAGCCCTTCAGCTCCGAGCGAGGTTGTCACGACCCCTTTGCCCATGGCAAGGGCTTCCAGGATTTTTAAGCGGGTTCCAGCACCGGCGCGCAAGGGAACAACGAAAATGTCGCACTCGGCTATGGTTGGACGAATATCTTCCACGAAACCGGTTACCTGGATTTGTGGATCCTGGGATAACGCTCGAACTGCGGGGAGCGGATCGCGCCCGACGATTCGGAAAATTGCTCGGGGAAAGGACTTGCGAATCATCGGAAATATCTCTTGAGCAAAATATCGCACTGCATCAGCATTCGGCTCGTAAGCCATTGTGCCTGTAAACAGAAGAATTGGGCTATCCGCTCGGGATTCCTTCGCAAAGTCCGCTTGCAATGACGGAGGAAGAGCCTGTCCAAAAAAGTCGCAATCGACCCCGTTCGGAATGACGGCCGTCTGGGCTTTTGGGGCAAGATTCTGGATCATTTGCTCTTCATCCGGCGAAATTGCCAATAAACCAGCGAAGCGTTGTAAAGACCGCTTCTCATATCCAGGGACTTTGCGTAAATCCAGGCGGGTCTGTAATCGCTGGGTGAAACGTTGGGGGGATAGATTTGCCTGGCGATTAACCAATTTGCTCCACAGGTTGTCGACGTCAAGGACAGTGGGTCGTTTAATTTTTCTAGGTAGATATTGAACCATATAGAGCTGCTGCACCTGGATAAGCTCATACTCGGAATTGGAAAGCTCCGCGTCGACAGCTTGTTGGATTAGCGGAGATGAAAATTCCTTGACCAGCCGGGGCTGTCTGTCGAAAAATGCCTGGCGCCAGGCATTTAATTGATAATATTGCCTTGAGCGAGGTGGAGGCGCTTCTGGCAGCCAAACCGGGCTAATCTTGCAGGTCTGTTTAGCGACATCGAGAAGCGATTTCTGATCAGGGTGAAGCGGAGTCAGGACGGTGAATTCATGTTTCCCAGCCAATTGTTTGATCAGGTTCATCAGCCGGATCTCTCCTCCGCTGTATGGAGAGGGCGGTTGGGCTGAAATTACCAAAATTTTCATTTTTGTTGGATCAAGCTGGCTCTTTGCGAACCCGCAGATAATCTTCCGCCCAGTCAGGATCGGTTTCGTAACCCAAGATCAACAATGTTGAATTGTAATGTTCGACGATGTAGTTGATGTGCTCTTCTTTGAAGTAGTTTTTCCAATCACCGGCGATACCTTTACGATAGTGGTTCTGGATATCTTCCTGCCCTGGGGCTCTCCCTCCTGATTTTTTACTGAACGCGTTTTCGTCCAGGATTTCATTGATGTCTTTGAGCGATAATTTTCGATTGTGTAGTCTGATCGGCCGTCCAAGTTCGCGACTGCTGCGCCGAATTGCCCGGATAATGAACAATTGCGTCTCGTCAAGCGGACCTTCTACAATCAGATCCAGAAAGTGAAATATATTTAAAAATTGCTCATACGGGTTTTGGGTTAACGCTTCCATTTTTAACTGAAGAACATTTGGAACGGTGTAATCCCAGGAAAGCATATCGTCAATGATCTTTTTACTGTACTCCATTTCAAGTAGTAAGCCATCATCGATGGATACGGGCTGGAGTCGGCGGCGGTGTTCTGCTAACGAGGGGTTATCTTCAACGGGATGCGAATACAAATGGGAAAAATATGCTGAAACGAATAAATCTCTTGGATCACGAATAACGTGAAAACCTCGATATTGTTTAAGCTGCTGGACGTAATGGAAATTAGCATTGATATAGGCGAGGAACTGTACCTGGTTCTCAATGACAAATTTTCCCAGGTCGCCTCCGAAGTCATCTGGGCTATCGGCTGTTTTATCCATTAAATTCAAGCGATAACACACATCTCTTACAATTTTTCCAATCCATGAACTTGCAGATTTGTGATGACCAAAATAAACAAAAAGAGGTTTCTGATTGCTCATAATTTCCCGTTTATCATTCTATTCAGCGCGCCAAGAGGTGCAAAGTGCACACAGCCGTGCCCCTACTCGGCGGGCATCGTCCAGCGGTGCAGCATCGTGGTGCTGCCGTATTGGTTTGTCTCAGGAACCGGCCGCCCGCGAATCTGACCTTGTTCCACATGAAATACGACTGCTGCTTCAACTCGATCTTCTAGAACGTTATTTCGACGTAACCCGACATCAAGGCGGTATTGACCAGGCAGCAGTAATAATTCATCGATATTGCAAATGAACGTGTTGATTAAGGACTGATCAAGGACATCATCCGGCCCGGTTAATGAACTGCGAAAGGCGCTGATTGTATTACCTCTCTGGTCGAAGATCGTGAAAGTACACACCAGGTCAGGCTGGGCATGGTCGACAAAAAATTTAAACTGGGCTGGCCGGCCGGTTGCTAAAGACCTGGCGTTCCATTCCCCCGGCGAGCTAATTTCAACATCCAAAAGGCGGATATTGCCAACACCAGTGCGATCCTGGCGATCAGCAATCGCAGTTGTGGCGGATTGTTCCAAGGTGCTCAGGTAATAGCCGATTGCCTGGTCAATCGGCGCGTCAATTGCCACCTGCCCGTCTTGTATATAGATTCCCCGCGTACACAAGGTTTGGATAGCGGACATGTTATGACTGACAAATAAGATTGTACGACCGGTGGAAGCGATATCTCCCATTTTTCCCAGGCACTTGCGCTGAAAGGATGAATCTCCAACTGCCAGCACTTCATCGATGACCAAAATTTCCGGTTCTAGGTGGGCCGCGACGGCAAATGCCAGGCGTACGTACATCCCGCTTGAAAAGTGTTTTACCGGGGTATCGATGAATTTTTCAATCTCAGCAAATTCTACAATTTCATCGAACCTGGCGTTAATTTCACTGCGCCGCATACCCAATATAGCGCCATTCATAACGATGTTCTCGCGTCCAGTCAACTCCGGGTGAAAACCCGTGCCGACTTCTAAAAGTGAGCCAATCCTACCGAATAGTTCGATCCGCCCGGTGGTGGGTTCAGTGATCCTAGAAATTATTTTTAATAACGTGCTTTTTCCGGCGCCGTTGCGCCCGATGATCCCGACGATTTCACCGTGGTGAACGTCGAAGTTGATTCCTTTCAAGGCCCACAACTCGTGCTCTTCTTGAAATATTTTGGCTGATCTCCGCAGCGGCCTGGAAAAAGTGTGCGCCAGTTGATCGCGAAGCGTGTCGTGGCGCATGGCGCCGATCTGATAGCGTTTACTCAGATTATGGATTGAGATTGCCAGGGAGTGATTAGTCAATGAGTTATTGGTCAATTTTGCGATGTGTGAATGGTGATTAGCGAATTCGGACTAGATGACATCGGCGAAGGTGCGTTCGGTGGCCCTAAAATAGATCAGTCCGCTGAAGAGAAGGACACAGGCGATTAACACCGAAACCCAATTGATGCTTCCAAAACTTGGGTCGCCCAACAAAACACGGCGGAAATACTGAACGACGCCAACCATCGGGTTCAGGCTGTACACCCAGCGCCACCTCACCGGAATTACGCTTATTGGATAAATAATAGGGGTTGCATACATCCACACCTGCACCACGAATGGAACGATGTATTGGATATCTCGATAACGAACATGCAGCGCTGAAAACCAGACGCTCACTCCCAATGCGGTGATTAATGCCAGCAGCAAGGCAAACGGCAGGAAGATGATTTCTGAGGTCGGGGGAATGCGATAATAAGCCATTAAGCCGAGTAAAAACAAGAATGAAATGCCAAAATCCACCAGACCCGGTAGAACGTAAGAAAAAGGAATCAGGAGGCGAGGGAAATATATTTTAGAGACCAGGTGGGCATTGTTGACCAGTGAAGTAGAGCTGCGGGTAACCGAAGTTGAAAAATAAGTCCACGGCAGCAGCGCGGCGAAGGTTACCAAGGGATAGGGTAGATCACTGCCTGAACCGACTCCTAGTAAGCGATTAAAAAATAAAGTAAAAATAAGCATTGTTAGCAGCGGCTGGAGGACGATCCAACCTACACCAAGGACACTCTGCTTATAGCGCACTTTGAGATCGCGCCAAACCAAAAAACCCAGCAATTCACGGAATTTCCATAGTTCACCCCAAGGCAAATTGACGATCCCCCGCGTGGGTTCAATAACCGCGACGGGTTTTTGGGGATGGATTAGGTTTGGATCTTCCACAGATGGGGGCGCGGCTTGGGTCATCGTTTCCGGTTCAGCTTGGAAATTCGAATGAAGATAATCACAGCGATTAAGCAAAAAGAACAAGAATCACTGCAATGATAATGGGTAACGCCGGGCTTTCGGACGGTGGGTCAAGATCGTCTTCAATACCAGGCAAAGGCGTCGAAGTGATCACCGGGGTTCCCGAATTAGCGCTTTGGGTAGAGATGGCGCGCGTGGGAATCGCAGTTGGGGTAGGGAAGGGCTGCAAGTCGATTGGACTTGCAGAAGTTAGCTTGGTGGTGTACCAATATTGGATAAATTGCTGATCTGGTCTTTCGTCCCAAAAAACAGTGTGGAGACGATTGCCCCCATTGAGCGCCATAGCTGGGTGCTCGATATGCCGTAAAGTTTTTGGGTCGATCGATTGACCAATTTGGGGTATGTTGGTTTCGTCGCCCGAAGGGATATACTGCGGCTCAGACCAACGCTGCCCTTGAAAATAGCTGTACCAGACGCGCTGGTCATAAGTAGTCAGGAGGTGCAGGGTCCCTAGACTGTCAATGTCAAGTTGCGGAGGGCCTTCTGAGCCGCCTTGACCTGGGGAAACTACTGTAAGGGGGTTGGACCAGGTCTCGCCGCCATCTTGGGACCAACGGTGGTACCGTCCTCCTGTTCCGGCAATTCCGTTCCAGGCTGCATGGACAACATTATCGCCGAAGACAGCAACGTTGATCTGGTTATAGTTTTCACCAGCCAATTGCAGGGGACGAGACCAGGTCTCACCGCCATCATTTGAATGGCTGTAATATAAACCTGTAGGTGGCCAGCCCTGGGGTAGCTGGTACTCTGTCCAAACGACATGGATCGTACCATCGGGGCTGATCGCTGCATTCACATAATCTGCTCCTGTACCTGCCGAATTTGTCAATGAAATCGGCATCTCTTGCGACCAGCTATATCCGCCGTCGTTTGAAGTAATCATCGCTGGCCCAGAAGATGCTAATCTTGGATATACCAGGTATAACCGATCTTTTCGACTACTTTCATCTGAAGGATCGAGCAGAATCTGCGAATGTTGAAATCCATAAGTCAACGCCATCGGATCTGACCAGTTATTGGCGGATAGGGCTTGGGCTGTATCTGCCTGGCTGTAATAGATCGTATTTCCGTCACTCCAAACCAGGTGAATGATTCCTTGTGAATCAACCACAGCGCTTGGACCAAGGATTTGGGTATCATTGTAGATATCCAGAGGCTCTGACCAGGCGTTTCCATCCCATTGGGCATAGAAAAGGGTTTGTGTTTCCGTACTAAATGGACTCCAAAAGAGATGGACAAGCCCGCTTTGATCGGCAATCAAAACCGGTTCAGAGGTGAGTTCCTGACGTTTCAGTATTCGAATTGGATAAGACCAATCAAATGGGCTTGTTTGTGCAGCAAGTACCGGATATGCTCCTAAAAGGTTCGGATCAGCCAGAGCTGATACAACCAGGGCTGGACGGCTGACTTCGTTACTATAAATGCGCTGCCCGGTGAGAGGCAATAACAAGCTGTACAGCAGCAAGGTCCCGATGAGGGGAAAGATCCACCTTCGATTTAGTTTAGTCAATTTTTTCCGATTAATCATGCGTTGTTTACCGATTGATTACCCGGTAAATGGTGATCAAATCTGTTTGTCCTTCATGAACTACCTGAATACGATTTTCTTTTAAGAGCGCCTCGATTAAGGGGAAGATTGGCGTCAAGTGTGGGCTGTATGCTGGCTCGAATTTTGGTTTCATCCAGGAAATCTGTGGGGCGATCAGGATGTAGTCTATTTTCTTTTGAATCAGGAGGTCGGAAAACTCCGCCAGGGTAGGATTTTTCATCGGAATGGCAGCTGTTTGGCGATTGCTATACAAGTAATCGATCACAGGGTACTCGCTCATCACAATCGCTTCGGGGATTGTGTTGTCACGCAGCCACACCGTCCGTTCGGAAAGTTCGCCTACATGGATTCGGCTGTCGGAGATTGACACAGATTTATAGATCGATAGGATGAGAATCAAAGAAACAAGCACTGCAAGGAAAGGTTTTATGAACCTTGAGTTATCCTGTGCCGTTTCACTTGCCGTTTTACTTTCCGTTTCACTTTTGAAAACTCGCTGCCAGCCTCGAGCGAGCAGCAGGAGAATTCCAGAAACGCCTAACCAGAACGCTGTCAATAATTGAGGCGCGATTGGATTAAGGAAGCGCGGCTCATTCCAGACCCAGGCGAATAAAGCAGCAAAGTAAATAATGCTGGATAGGATGAAAACGGTCAGACGTTCTAACTTTACCCAGCGGATATAACCGAAAATGGTTATCCCAAAAATCAGCCAGCCAATGAAGATCGGAAGGAAGGGAATTCCAATCCGGGAAGCAAAGGCTTCTTCACCGCCGGTGCCTGCAAAGGGGATAATAGCGGTTCGAAGGTCTTTCCCAAAGTGTTGTTTGGGTCCGTCAATCAAGTAATCTTGAACCAACCCACTTAGACCTCGTTGCGTGACAAGCTCTTCGGCGAGAGTCTCAGTTTGCGTCGGAGCCAGGTTAGTAGATTCGTCGTTTAATGAGCTGGTCAGGCCAATTAATAAGGCTGCTTGCCGGTCGCTTAAATATTTTTTCGGGAGCAAGTCTGGCCAGGTTACTGGGGTAACAGCAACGATCAGGGTGGTTAATAAAATCATCCCGACTAAGACGCCGCCTAGGATTGGGTAAAAATTTCTGCGCTTAACCAATAAGAGATAGAGCAAAATACTAAAAGTGAACGCAATCCCGATCGTCCGCACAAAAGGGATGGCGACAAGTAGGATCCCCAAACCAACTGGCCATAGCCAACGGACTATTTTGTGTTTTATTTGGCTTTTACAACCCCACTCAGCGATTAGCATCGCCAGGAGATAACACGTCAGAAAAAGCGGCTCTGACATAACCCGTCCGCTCAAATCGATTGTCACCGGTGAAAAAAGATAGAGCAAACTAATCGCCAAGGCCCACCAATGAGACAAGGAACGGCTAAGCAGCCGCCAACCCCAGAATAACAAACTGGCATTAATCAGCGTCGCCACAACGGACACGTATTTATAAGCCGCCAGTTCATTCGGTGAAAAGGCTGCAATCAAAGAAAGCGCCAAGGGATAGCCGAATGGATAATTGGCTATTCGAGGCGCCCCTGGATAACTGATCAACCCGTATCCTTCGCCGTGCAAGAACGAACGAGCGAGGGTGATATAAGCAGCATCGTCGTAATGCGCTCCGACCTGAAATTTAGGCAGGTTGTAAATCATCAGCCCCAACCCAGCCAATATTCCTAATGTCCACAGGATAATTTGAAGCCGGTCGGGTTTCGAATTTGAGTCAACAGACAATGGGTGATTAGGCATCAGTGATTGGGCGTGGAGTTGTCCGGTGATGAGTTATCAGGTGGACCCAGCGCATCGCGGATGGCTAGCGCCCGCGTTAACTTCGTTATCTTTCGGTCCTGATCTCGAAGTCGGATATAAAGCAAGCTGATTACGTACATAATAAATAGTGCGAAAAGATAAAAAAGAAAATCTGTTCCGCGACCCACGCCGAATAGATTTGCAATCTGAGTAGTTATATTCGGAAACAGGATGAAAACAGATAAAATCAGGACAAACCCAAGCAGGATAACCCGGCCGGTAAGGCGCGAACGCCTCCGTGAGAGACCCAAGAAAAAAATTCCTAGGATTAGGGTCAGCCCCAGTAGAATGGCTTGGATTGGGATCATGGGAGAAGGTTTTCTAATAGCTCAAGCAAAATATTCAAAGCGTCGCTGGCCCGCTGACCTTTCATCTGTGAGTATTCAGTATAACGGACATGCACAGGTACTTCAACATAACGAAGCTTTAAGCGGGCAATTTCACGAACGATTTCAGATGCGTGCGCCATCCGGTTTTGAGTTATTTCAATCCGGCGCGCTGCTTCTGCTGAGATTGCTCGAAATCCATTGTGGGCGTCTGTCAGCCAGATACCTTCGGTTAATCCGGTGAATAATACTGCCGCTTTGAGCAAGATCCGCCGTCTAAGCGGAATATCGCTTTCTTTTTCGAGGAAACGCGAACCAAGGGCGATATCTGCGATTCCACCTGCAATTGGCGCGACCAGCGTCGGAATATCCTCAGGAGAATGCTGGCCATCTGCATCATAGGTGACCAGGATCTGGGCTCCCTGGGACAAGGCGTATTGGATCCCCGTCGCCAGTGCTGCACCCTGTCCAAGGTTAACCAAATGACGCAGCACGTGGATCTTCGGCTGAGTCAGGGAAGGCTTACTACTCGGAGTGCGATCGCCTTGGACAAACTGCGCCGCAAATTGATAAGTATCATCCCGAGATCCGTCATCCACTACGACGATCTGACAGTTCAAACTGGCTGCAGGAAGTTTTAGCAGCAGCTCTTCTAATACTTCCAGGATCACCTTCCCCTCATTGTAGGCAGGGATGATGAGAAAAATAGACAATGAGTAATCAGATAATTCGTTATTCAAGCTGGCTGCGTTCGTAGGCAATTACCCGCTGCAGGGTATCATCCAGTGTATATTGGGGGGAGTATCCAATCAGCTTGTGGATTTTTTCGATCGATGGAACCCGGCGGCGCATATCATCAAAGCCAGGGGCGTAAGCTTCCGAATAAGGGACGAGGCGAATTTTCGAATGGCTATTTGTCAAGGTAAGGACTCGCTGTGCCAACTCCATAATGGTAATTTCTTGTGTCGCCCCGATATTAAATATCTGACCATATGCGCCTGGGGTCTCGGCAAGCCTGGCGATTGCCCCGGCGACATCGGCCACATCGGCAAAGCAGCGAGATTGCTGGCCGTCTCCGTAAACATCAATTGATTCGCCCTCCAGAGCTCGGCGGACGAAGCGCGGCACGACCATCCCGTATTGGCCACTTTGACGTGGTCCAACCGTATTGAATAGACGGACAATTACAACAGGTAAACCAAACTGAGCTTGGTAGGCCAAACCAAGAAATTCATCGACAGCTTTTGAAGCCGCATAAGCCCAGCGGCTATGCGTCGTTGGACCCATCAACCGGTCGTCTTCCTCGCGGAACGGCACCTTTACGCCTTTACCATAAACCTCGGAGGTCGAAGCGATCAGAACTTTACACCCATAGCGATTGGCAGCATCCAGGACTGCCTCGGCGCCCATAATATTGGTGCGGAGGGTATGAACCGGATTTTCGATGATAAGTTTTACACCAACGGCCGCGGCCAGGTGAATGACAATATCTGCTTCACTGGTCAGCCGGTCCAAAACCAAAGCATTGTTGATATTTTCGCGGACAAATTGAAAACCTGGATCCACGCGTAGGTGTTGAATATTTTCAAGCCTGCCGGTAGACAAATCATCAATTGCCACCACATTTCTACCTTGTTTCAGGAAAATTTCGCATAGGTGGCTGCCGATAAAACCGGCGCCACCGGTGACCAATATTTTGGGGTGAATGTTTGCAGACATACTACTGTTCAGGACCTCCATTCTTACTTCCTGCGGCTGCGCACCAGGCGCCAAACAAAAAAGCCTGCGAAAAATATGCCTATAATAATCGTGCTGATGATGAGCGGGCCTTGCGCCGTACTATTCGGCGGTGGGACGAGGTTCAAGTCAGGTGTTGGCGTCGGTAAGAAGAGCGTCGGGGTCGGAGCGGGAGGGGGGGTGGATGTCGCCGTTGGTTTTGCGGTGGGAGCGGCTGGCAGTTCCACTGCATCGATTTGCCGGGTTGTAAAAAATAACCCGGGCAGCTCTGCCCCAGTTTGTTCCTGTCCGTTTTGTGTAGAAGAAAGCCACGCAATCGCCAGACTTCCCCCTTCTGGTTTTGTTGCAGCTTGTACTCCCAAGCCTGAAACTGGCGCCAGCGAGATGATGTTATCCGGAGAAAACGATTCTGGCGAGCTCCAACTGCCATTGCGCCAGGTGCTGTAGGTGATGATTCCGTTCTGTGAATTGTTCCCGGTCAAGTGTAGACTGCCATTCTTAACACTCCCGTCATTGGCGAGGCCAAAGGGTAGGCTGATTTCGCCCCAGCCTGCTAAACGGATTGCGGTCGTCCAACGATTTGTGCGGTTTCCGGGACTGTCTAAACTCGTCTGCGCCTCATCGATTGGTAGTATTCGTTCCCAAAGCTGGCCTGATTGAACATAGATCAGGTGCAATTGGTTATTTGCCGCGGCGAGCTTTGGCCAATCGTTACCTTCTCCAGCCAGGACGAGCGGATCGCTCCAAGTTTTTCCGGAATCCGCCGAAGATGTATAGAAAATACCTTGGGAAATCCCATTGCCCGCTGGAGATGTCTCCACCCACGCAGCGTGTAAGATGCCGTTGGGTTCCACGTAAAGCGTCGGTCGTTCGATCCCCTGCAGGCCGGCAGCAGCCGCATCGAATATCTGTTCAGCGATGCTCCAGGTTTCCCCATGATCCTCCGAGGTGGTTAAGTAGATGCCGCGATCTTCGTTGAGCGCTATTGAGTATAGTACGTACAAGTGCCCATCGGCTTCCATGCCGATTTGCGGCCAGGAAGCCATGCTCGCGCCGGACAGGGTTTGGGTTGGGAACCATTCTCCCGGAATATCGGCTTTATCCAGCGGCGCCCGGCTATATAGAATATTGCCCTGCTCTTGCCCGCTCCAGACCAGATGTAAGAAGCTCGCTGCATCATCCACTAAAAGGGCTGGATGGCGTATTAACTCTACCGGATTACCGGGGAAGATTTCTACCTGGTTATTTTGGAGTTGATCCTGGCTGGTAGGATCACTTTTACCCAGAGCGCTCGTAGAATCGGCGGTGTATGTATAAATGATTGACGCCCCTAAAGGGCTTTGCTGGTTAACAGCCGAATTGGATAGTTGTGTGAATACGAGATGGGTCCGCCCAGACTGTTCCATAGCCAGGGCGTATCCGCCTACAGATTGATCACTGCTGGTTACGGGTTGGGCGGAATCCCAGGATGGTTGGGGGGCATAGATAAAATCGGTTATCGGATTTTCGGATCGAATTGCCCAGATCTCGCCGGCAGGATCGAACCCAACAACATCGAGCCGGTTGTTAGCGATCGTCGCGTGTAAATCGCCTAGAATAATAACTCCTGCACTGGTTGGATTCGTAAAGCTGAAGGTTTCGTTGATCGGAATCGACCATTGCTGTTGTTCATTATCCCAGGCAGATAAGCTGATACTGCTGGCGCCTTGGCCCCACAACCAATAGATTTGCTGCTGGTCAATTTCAGGCCACAGGCTGTCGCCGGTCGGACAATTATCCAGGCTTGGGAAAATGCGCACCGGGTTGCTCCAACCTGGCAAAGAACCGTTTCCCACTGCCGGAGCGCCGCTTTGATCCCCCGCCGCGACCGTTGGGGTGACCCCAGGTGTTTCGATCGCTGTGGCTGTTGGCGTTGGGGCCACCGTATTCTGGATTTCTCCTGCGGTTGTCGAAATCCATTCTTGTTGATATAGCGAGCAGTTGTTCAAACCTAGCGTTTGCCAGATACTTAATACTTGACCTGGCATGGCAGTCAATCGCAGCGAATTGGGGGTTGGGTCGCCGAGCTGCTGGTTGCTGTATATCGTTGGCTCACTCCAGCCCCGGCCGTTGTCTTCCGACTGGGCGGAAAGCGTCAGATTTTGATTTGGATCATTCCAAATTACAAATAGATTACCAGAACTGTCATCAGCAATAGCGACGTTGGCGCTGCCTGGAGTCATTAACCTGTAATAAATCGAAGCATAAACATTAACGGAGGGTTCCCAACTCGTTGGACCGCTTGGTAACCTGCGCACATAAATCCCGGCTGGTGCGCCATCCGCTTGGATGCGGCGGATATAGGCCAGGTTTAGACCGCCATCGACCGGGGCATAAACAGAATACGTCAGCGCATCTTCGGCCAAAAGCTCTGGAGTAGTCCAGGCAGTTCCGCCCGCGGGCATTTTGCTGTGGTAAATTGAATTTGCGATAAAACTTTGCCCACTGGTTAATGGGCGTGGATTGGCCGACTGCCAGAAAGCATGCAGCCAACCAGATTGATCGGCGATCAGATATGGCATCTGGGTCAGGTAAGCGCTAACCGTCGAATCAGAGAATATTGGCGCTGATTGAGGCGATGACCACTCTTTTCCATCAAATATCGTGGTGACCAGGCCGTCAAAGCGATCGATCCAAAATACCTGCAGGATCTCACCCGGGCCGGCCAAAATCCGCGGTTGGCTGGCTGCCCCAGAATTAGACAAATTTACAGGCTTGGTCCAAGACCGCGTCTCTGTTTGAGCATGGCCTTGTTGGAAGCCAAAATCTTGAATACCCTGGGCTGCAAATAGGATAACCAGGGTAAGTATGACTGCCAGGTTGGTTAGACGGATTCCATCCGTTATTGTATTTCTATTCAGTCGATTGAGGCCGCGGGTGAGTTTTGACAGATTTGACCTCATGATCATTTTGCCTCTAAATCGTTTTGAATCTGGGTCTCGCGTTGACTAAGTTCACTAAGCACCTGTACAATAATCCAGAATATGAGCAACTGTACACCGAGCAAGATCAACATGCTCCCAGCCAATAAATACAGCCAGAGGCGCTCGATTGTCCATCCACCCATGCCGAGCAGGAAACTCACCAGGCCCATCAGCAGCCCAGCAAACACCAGCAGCAATCCCATCCACCAGAAGCTCTCTTCAAGCGGTTTCTTGAACATGGGTTTGCCAAACAGCCCCTGGCGGACCGGGCGTTTGTGAAACAGCGCCACCAGGTAGTTGAAAGTAATTCCCAGGGCAAATAGGTCCACCCCGGCGACGGCAAGAACGACCATCGTAAAGGTGGCTGCCACACCGGCTGGCCCAAGCTGGGTAGTCCCGGTGAGACGCATTCCAACGATATATAAGCCAATCAGGGCGGCGATGGCTACACTGACGGCCCCGATACCGCCCAGAATTCGAACCGGGTTGTAGTACATAGCAGTCCATACGATCGTCTGGAGAAAACGCAAACCATCGCGGACCACGTTCAGTTTGGAACGTCCCAGCCGTTCTTTATAAGGAATCGGCGTTTCTACAAACTTCAACCCTTCATGAACGGCGCGGGTGCTCATCACCGGGGTGAAATTTAACCCATCCGGAAGGGGATAGAGCTTATCCAGCGCTTCAGCGCGAAAGACACGCATCCCGCTTGCTGGATCGGCGACGCGTTGGCCGCTGAGAATACTGACCAGGCTGGACCACACCAAATTGCCAATCCGGCGCACCAAAGGCATTTCACTGCTTGCGCCAGAACGACGCGAACCCACCACAAGGTCAGCCCCATCCAGCGCGGCCTGACAGAGCTGGGGAAAATACTCCGGTGGATAGGTGCCATCTGCGTCCAAAAATGCCAGCAGATTAAGCGCC
Source organism: uncultured Chloroflexia bacterium (assembly GCA_963770655.1). Lineage (GTDB taxonomy): Bacteria > Chloroflexota > Anaerolineae > Anaerolineales > UBA4823 > CAZAGA01. The sequence goes on from CAVYQO010000012.1 coordinate 48,765, forward strand.
CGTTTTGTGGCTGCTTGAAAGCCTGTCTTGAGCGCCGCGCCGTACCCTTTGTTTTTGGGGTGGCGGATCAAGCGGGCGCCAGGCGTGGATTCGACAATTTCACATGTACGGTCTTTCGAGCCATCGTCGACGACAATCAATTCCAATTCGACGCCTATTGCGCATAAAGCAGGCCGTACAGCGAGGACACGCTCAGCAATTTCTGCAATGCCATCTTCTTCATTATAGGCAGGGATCACCACACTGAGCAGTGGTTTTTCGGTCAGATCAGGCGAATCGGCGGGGGATTTAAATTCTTGATCCATAATAATTTCTTTCTTAGAAGAAGATTTGGGCTTTGTCCGCTGGTCGATTATTGGGCGATTCTGTGTGGCCGTCGATTTCTCGAATCACCCGAGCGGGAATACCGGCAACGACGGTATGCGGGGGGACGTCTTTGGTAACAACCGCACTGGCAGCCACGACTGCACCTTTTCCAACTCGAACCCCATCTGTGATTACTGCGTTTGCGCCCAACCAGACATCGTCCTCGATGATGATGCCCTGGGCAGTGATGCCTTGCTCGATAAATGGCCGTTGAGGATCGTCAAACACATGATTGACCGCGATGAGCTGGGTCATTGGTGAGGTGTACACCCGATCGCCAATGGTCACGCCACCCTGGCCGCGGATCACGGTGTACTCCCCGATCAGGCTGTCACGCCCGATGCGAATGCCGGCATGGGGTAAGTCTCGAAAATTATAGACGTGCAGAATAGCGCCGTGCATTAAATAGGTATTGGCTCCAATCTCGACACCGCCTGGACAAGCGTGAATATAAACCCCTTCATCTATATAGCTACCTTGACCTAAACGTATATGATTGCAAAAGCGGAGGCGGACATTGCGCTCGATTGCGGCAAATCCTTCCATTTTCAATATGGAGCGATAGAAAATTGCGCGAAGCCCTAGGCCAATCACAGTTGGGATCCAACCAAGCAAGAAGGTTATGGATTGTTCCCAGAAGTAACGCCAGGGAGAGGCAGCCTGGCGTGAAAGATAGAGGCGCAATAGAGCCAGGCTGCTGGGTTTTGGAACTGCTGCTGAACGATCGGCGGATTCGCGGCCAGCTTCGGGCGCGCTCCGCCCTTCCGACATATGCGGGTTTTTCATAAGGTCTGGATCGATTTGATTACAGTTTGCCAGCCCGCGGTTTCAGTAATCGTTTATAGAAGACGGGTAAGGCCAAGGATGAAAAAGGTTAAGTACGCAGCTCGCCTGGAAGGAGTCGAAGAGCCATGAATAAGTTCATCGCTCTCTTGCGTCTAAAACGCCTGGCTGCCATTTCAAAGTATCAAAACTCTTTTGGGTCACCAGGAAACGCAAACGGCCTTTTTCCACAATCAGGCGCACCTCGCCGTATTCTCCGACAGCGCGCAGCGCTTCTTCAATCATTTTAATTTGTTGGTCTTGCAGGAGACGCGGTTCAGAAGTTTGACTGGGATCGTGATCGGGATTCGCAGAGAAAACGGTCATAGCAGGTTACCTCATTGAACAGGGGACAATAAAAAATTTCTTCGTGGGATTTTGCACCTCTACGAAGAGACAAACGGAAAAACAAATTTACCAAAAGCGGTTCAACAAATTCAGTTTACCGCAATAGAAGATATTATTCAAGCTGTTAATTGCCAAATAGGACGTAAAGTTACTATAAAAATTGCAAAATGGGTCGAAGTTATGCATTTTTGGGCAAAATCGATGAATTATATCATAAATAAGCAGAGCTACTTTTCGGTAGAAATAAAAAAGAGAACCGTTTAGGTACTCTTTTTTTCCTGTCGGGGCGAGAGGATTTGAACCTCCGACCTCTGCGACCCGAACGCAGCGCTCTAGCCGGGCTGAGCCACGCCCCGATTGATCAGGCGAACGGATTATACCTGACCCGCCAACCTTTGACAAGTGGTAAAATCATCCCTGGTACTATTCAAATCTACCTATATGTTAAGGAGCTTTATTTATGGCTGAACGAAAAAAAGTTCGTGTTGCCATCATTGGCGTTGGCAACTGCGCTTCGTCGCTGGTGCAGGGTGTTCATTATTATCGCAATACTAAGGATGACGACAAAGTCCCTGGGTTGATGCATGTCAACCTGGGAGGTTATCATGTAAAGGATATCGAGTTTTCTGCCGCTATTGATGTGGTCGACACCAAAGTGGGTCTTGATCTCAGCGAGGCGATTTACGCTTATCCAAATAATACTTTTAAATTCATGGAAGTGCCGCACCTGAATGTCCCGGTTGTACGTGGGATGACCCATGACGGCCTGGGCAAGTACCTGTCCCAGGTGCTGACAAAAGCGCCAGGCCCCACTGCCGATATCGTCGGGATTCTGAAAGAGACCAAAACCGATGTGGTGGTTAACTTCCTGCCCGTAGGCTCGGAAATGGCCACCAAATGGTACGTCGAGCAGGTCCTGGAAGCAGGCTGCGCTTTTGTTAACGGCATCCCAGTCTTCATCGCCAGCAGCGAGTATTGGGTCAAGCGATTTAAGGATCACAACCTGCCCATTATTGGCGATGATGTAAAAAGCCAGCTCGGGGCGACGATTCTGCACCGAATTTTGACCAGCTTATTTGTGGATCGCGGGGTGCGCCTGGATCGTACCTACCAGCTCAATTTTGGCGGCAACACCGATTTTATGAATATGCTCGAGCGCGAACGCCTCGAATCAAAAAAAATATCTAAAACCAACGCAGTAACCAGTATGCTCCCCTACGACCTGGGTGCTACGAACGTCCATGTTGGACCAAGCGATTACGTACCCTGGTTGACTGACCGTAAGTGGTGTTATGTGCGCATGGAAGGCACAACCTTTGGCGACGTTCCATTGAACCTGGAAGCCAAGCTGGAAGTGTGGGATTCGCCTAACTCAGCTGGGGTGATCATTGACGCCGTGCGCTGCGCCAAGCTGGGATTGGATAGAGGGCTGTCTGGTCCGCTCTATGCGCCTGCGTCTTACTTTATGAAGTCCCCGCCGAAGCAGTTTAAAGATGAAGTCGCTCGAGAGATGACCGAAGCGTACATTCGCGGCGATGAAAAATAGTTGGTATAATTAAACGCTATTTATCACCTCGACTGAGAGTTTACTTGTAGGAGTGTATTATGTCAGGACATTCACATTGGGCAACGATCCGAAGAAAAAAAGGCGCCGCTGACGCCAAACGCGGCCAGGTATTCACCCGCCTGGCCCGCGAAATTGTTATCGCCGCCCGTGAAGGCGGCGGTGATCCGGATTCTAATATCCGCCTGGCCTTTGCGATGGAACGAGCCCGGGCGCAAAATATGCCCAAGGATAATATCGAGCGAGCAGTCAAACGCGGCACTGGTGATGCCAAAGAAGGCAATGCCTTCGAAGAGGTGATGTATGAGGGCTACGCCCAACACGGGATCGCTCTAATGATCTCTGTGGTTACCGATAACCGCAATCGGGCGGTCGCTGAGACCCGCCACGTTCTAAATCGGGTTGGCGGGAGTATGTCCGAGGCAGGTTCGGTAGCATGGCAATTCAAACGCATTTCCTATTTCTCTTTTCCTCAGGAAAAACATAACCAGGATGAACTCTTCGAGTTGGCCGTAGAAGCCGGCGCAGATGATGTCATCTTCGACGGCGGTACTGTCGAGATCCTGGGTCCGGTGGATGCGTTTAAGGAAATCAGTGATCGTTTGAAAGTCGCCCACATTCATCCAGAGGAAGCCGAGCTGCGCTATACCCCGACCAATGAAATCGAGCTCACCCAGGATGAAACCCTTCAGGTGCTCCGCACCATTGAAAACCTGGAAGAACTGGATGACATCCAAGCAGTATACTCAAACCTGGCAATCTCGGAAGAGGTCCTTGCCTATCTAGAAGAAGCCTGATCAGCGATGGTGGTTATTGGGATCGATCCAGGAACGGCAACCACCGGTTACGGACTGGTGCGTGAAAACCTGGATGGAAGCCTTTCCGTCGTAGATTATGGTGCAATCATAACCGCAGCAAACCTGCCGATGCCGCAGCGTTTGTTAGAATTACATCGCCAGTTAACTGAAATCTTACTTCTCCATCGTCCAGATTGTGGGGCGGTGGAGAAGTTGTTTTTTCACCGGAATGTAACCACAGCTTTGAGTGTTGGTCAGGCGCGTGGAGTCGTTTTATTAGCGCTGGCGGCTCATGGACTGGAAATCGGCGAGTACACCCCTTTGGAAGTCAAACAAGCCGTTGCCGGGTATGGCGGCGCCGACAAGAACCAGGTGCAGCAAATGGTGCGCGCCTTGCTCACTCTGCCAGATATTCCCAAACCCGATGACGTGGCCGATGCCCTGGCTGTGGCGATCTGCCATGCCCACAGCGCCAGGATAAAAAGTCTGTATAATCAAGCGTAATCGTGAGCGAAGTGAAGATATTATGATCGCGAGCCTGCTAGGTAAAATCCAGGAAGTTTTATCCGATAGTTTGGTGGTGATGGTCGGAGGCGGGGTCGGACTGCAAGTATATGTCCCGGCGCCTACCCGTGATCGTCATCGCCTCGGAGATGTAATATCGCTGAGCACCTACCTGATTGTCCGTCAGGATTTGTTGGCGCTGTATGGCTTTGAGAACTCGCGAAGAGCGCGATTATTTCAACTTGCTGCTTGGCGTGGATGGAATCGGCCCGAAACTGGCATTGGGTGTACTTTCTGTGCTTTCCCCAGACGCCATCCGCCGGGCAGTATTTCACGAGCAGGCAGAGGTCTTCAGCCGCGTACCGGGCGTTGGCAAGAAAACGGCTCAGAAAATCCTGCTTCAGCTCCAAGACCGCATCCAGATGGTTCCTGGTCTGGAGCCGCTTAGCCAGATTGGCGATTTGGATACCGAGGTCATCGATGCACTAACTGTACTGGGTTATAGCGTTGTTGAAGCGCAGGCAGCCGTTCAATCCATCCCGCGCGACGCATCCCCGGACATCGAAGAACGCCTGCGCCTGGCGCTGCAGTACTTCGTCTAGCTTTTTCAAGGCTGAATTCATTCCCGCTGGCGCTGGTATTAAATCTTTCATAGAGAGGAAAATAAACCTTGTTTGATGGAAAAAAGATTACCTTTATCGGTCCAGGGGTGATGGCGGAAGCCATGATTGCTGGTTTGATTCGCCAAGGGGTCGCCAGCCCCGAGGCATTGACCGCTGCCGGTCCGCGCTTAGAACGCCTCGAGGAACTGCAGGGTCATTATGCGATTGCGATCAATACAAATAATGCCGAGGCAGCCCACCAGGCTGATGTCGTCGTGCTCTCCGTAAAACCCCAACGGTTGGATAAAGTCTTGATCAATTTGAAGGGGTTGCTGCAGCCATCTGCGCTCGTGCTCTCAATTATTGCGGGCGCCTCCATAGATAAAATCAGCGAAGGGCTGCAGCATCGGGTTGTAGTGCGTGCCATGCCTAACACGCCCGCCCAAATCGGGGAAGGCATCACAGTTTGGACGGCCGCGCCGGAAACTTCGCTGGAGCAGAGGGCGATGGCGCGCCAGATTTTGTTAGCCCTCGGGCAAGAGATTTTTGTCGAAGAAGAAAATTATCTGGATATGGCCACAGCTCTTTCTGGTACAGGGCCTGCCTACGTCTACTTATTCATGGAAGCCATGGTTGACGCCGGCGTCCATATGGGTTTTCCACGGCGGATTGCCGAACAGCTCGTTTCACAGACCTTACGCGGTTCGGTGAATTTTTATCAACGCCACGAAGAACATATCCACCTGGCGCGGCTGCGTAACCAGGTCACCTCACCAGGCGGCACTTCGGCTGAGGCTTTGTATTACCTGGAAAAGGCCGGTTTTCGCACTGCAATTTCAAGGGCGATCTGGGCGGCTTATGAACGCTCGCTGGAGCTTGGACGCGGGGGTAAATCAACCCCGCCTAATGGTTCTTCTTAGTGGATAAAAACCGGTAATTTAGAGATCTATAATCTTGTTTGTGAATAACTGGACAAGACAATCGCTTTCAGGTATCATTTGACCACGATTTTCAGCCGACAGCAATAGCGATGGGTTCATCTGCGCATGTTCTGCTGTATATAGCATTATAAGAAGTCCTGCCCGGAGACGAAAACGGATCCGGGTTGTGGTGCGTAAACAAGTATTTAAAACCCTGCGGAGGCATAATGTCCGATCTGATCACTCAAATCACTGCTGAACTACAAAAACAGATAGATTCTTTTACACCAGAACTCGAAGTTCGCGATGTCGGCCTGGTTCTCGAAGCAGGTGACGGCATTGCCCGGGTCAGCGGTCTTAGCGACATACGATCTCAGGAGATGGTTCAGTTTGCTAACGGCCAACTTGGGATTGCCTTCAACCTTGAGCGCAGCAATGTGGGTGTAATTATCTTGGGTGATTATGCCGGGATCGAGGAGGGGATGTCCGTGCGCTCGACGGGACGGATTGCCTCAGTTCCAGTGGGCGATGGCCTGTTAGGCCGCGTGGTCAATCCCTTAGGTCAGCCTATCGACGGCAAGGGACCGATTAAGTTCGATCGCTTCCGCCCAATAGAGCGAATTGCTCCGGGCGTTATCGCCCGCCAAGATGTGGATACCCCGGTTCAAACCGGGATCAAAGCCATCGATGCGATGATTCCTATTGGCCGAGGCCAGCGCGAACTAATTATTGGCGACCGCCAAACCGGAAAAACTGCAATTGCTATCGATGCCATCATTAATCAGAAGGGCAAAGGTCTTTACTGCATTTATGTCGCAATCGGACAGAAAAAAGCAGCGATTGCTCGCACAGTTGCACTGCTCGAACGTTTTGGAGCAATGGAATATACCACTGTTGTGATTGCTTCTGCAGACGACCCTGCGGCGCTGCAATATATCGCCCCCTACGCCGGCGCAGCGATGGGCGAGGAGTTTATGGAGACCGGCCGCGATGCCCTGGTGGTCTATGACGATCTTTCCAAACATGCCTGGGCATACCGCCAGGTCTCATTGCTGCTGCGCCGCCCACCGGGACGCGAAGCCTATCCAGGCGACCTTTTCTACTTGCACTCGCGCTTGTTGGAACGCGCAGCCCGCGTTGCGAATGAATTCGTCATTGTTTCAAAAGACTTTTCCCAGGCTCTGGCCGAACGTTCTGAAGCAGTCGATGGCAATTCCTACGGCGGTCCATTAAACCGGCACGAAGCTGAGACAGCCCGAAAAGCCATGGACAACCCGGATGAGTATAAAATCGTTCGCGTAAAAGGCAGCGGCGGCTCACTGACTGCGCTGCCGATTATCGAGACCTTGCTTGGCGACGTGTCTGCATATGTCCCCACCAATGTCATCTCGATTACCGATGGGCAGATCTACCTCGAAGGAAACCTGTTCAATGCCGGCATCCGCCCAGCCATCAATGTGGGTCTTTCGGTTTCTCGGGTTGGCGGCGACGCTCAGACAAAAGCCATGAAGCAAGTTGCGGGTCGTTTACGCCTGGAAATGGCAGCCTTCCGTGAGCTGGCTGCATTTGCCCAATTTGGATCGGACCTTGACAAATCCACCCAGGCGCAACTTAACCGCGGCCAGCACCTCCAGGAAATCCTAAAGCAGCCTCAATATGAGCCAGTTTCGCTCGAAGACGAGGTGATTGTCATCTTTGCCGCAACCAATGGGTATAGCGATAAAGTGCAATTAGAGCAAATGCGTCAATGGCAATTAGCAGTAATTCGCTTCATGGCCACCTCTTTCCCGGAAATCGGCAGAGATATCGCCGAAAAGAATGCCCTGACGCCAGAAACCCAGGTCAGCCTGCGGGCCGCCTTGGATCAGTTTGCCGCCTCTTACCAGTAAGTCCCTGAATTGGGATGGCTGGTCCAAGGTCGTTGGAAAAAGGATAGACGATGGCAAACACACGCGAAGTTAGACTCCGCATTCGGAGCGTAAAAAATATCGCCCAGGTCACACGTGCCTTACAGGCGGTCAGCGCCAGTAAAGTGCGGAAATCGATGCAGGCTGTCACAAATACCCGTCCGTATGCCACCAAGGCCTGGCAGGTGCTCACCCATATCGCTGGGCAACCGGGACGCCAGACCCTCCATCCACTGCTTACAGAGCGCCCAGAAACCAAAGGCGTGCTGGTGGTAATGATTAGCGGCGATCGAGGTTTGGCAGGTGGTTATAACTCGAATATTGTTCGTTATACCTTGCAGAAGTTTAATAAATACAAAGTCCCCGTCCAATATATTACCGTAGGACGCAAAGGGCGGGATCAGATGGTTCGCCGCCGCCAAAATATCCTGGCTGAGTTCAGCGACTTGCCGCCTGCGCCATCGTTCAGCGATGTTTCTGCAATCGGTCGGGTTGTGGTGGATGAGTTCCTGCTTGGCAAGATCGACGCAGTGTATTTAATCTATACTGATTTCATAAACATGGTGAAGCAGGTCCCCACGATGAAAAAGCTGCTGCCCCTGGAAATGGAAAGCGGAGAAGGTCGAGTAGAAGCGTTTACCCGAGGCGAACACGGTCCAGCGGCTGCATATATTTACGAACCCGGCCAGGTTGAAATCCTGGATGAAATCGTACCGCGTTTCACCGCTCTGCAAATTTACCAGGCGATCCTTGAATCGCTTGCCAGTGAGCACGCTGCGCGGATGATGGCGATGAAAAACGCAACAGACAGTGCCACCGCTCTGGTGGATGTGCTGCAGCTTGAATATAACAAAGTTCGACAACAGTCGATTACCAGTGAAATGTTGGATATCGCTGGCGGTGCTGAAGCGCAGGCTCAGGCTTCAGCCGGTCCAGAACAGTAGTAGTGGAGGCGAGAATGGCATTCAGAGATAACGCAGCAAAAGGATCCGTTGTACAGGTATTGGGTGGTGTGGTGGATGTCGAATTCCCGCCCGACCAGCTTCCCGCAATTTTCGAGGCAATTGAGGTAACCCGTCAAGGACGTCCCGATCTGCTCCTCGAAGTCCAAAAACACCTGGGTAACAACTGGGTGCGCACCGTGGCGATGGATTCGACGGATGGTCTGGAACGAGGCGCGGTCGCGCATGCAACGGGTTCAGCCATTCAAGTTCCAGTCGGTCCGGCAACCTTAGGACGGATCTTCAATGTCTTAGGCCAACCTGTAGATAATAAAGGGCCGGTGGAAGCAACCCAGTTCTATCCAATCCATCGCCCGGCTCCCGATTTTTCAGCCCAATCCACGAAGGTGGAAGTGTTTGAGACCGGGATCAAAGTGATCGACCTGGTCGCGCCATTTACCAAGGGTGGTAAAACCGGCATTTTCGGCGGTGCAGGCGTGGGTAAGACGGTTATTATCATGGAGCTCATTCGCTCGATCGCCAAAGAGCACTCCGGCAACTCGGTTTTTGCCGGGGTCGGCGAGCGCACCCGTGAAGGAACGCAGCTTTACCGGGAAATGAATGAGTCGGGCGTTATGAAAGACACTGTGATGGTCTTTGGGCAGATGAACGAGCCACCTGGCGTCCGTTTGCGGGTTGCATTGAGCGCCTTGTCGATGGCTGAATACTTCCGCGACCAGGGTCGTGATGTTTTGTTATTTATCGATAATATCTTTCGTTTTTCTATGTCTGGCTCAGAAGTATCCGCGCTGCTCGGGCGTATGCCCTCGGCTGTAGGCTACCAGCCAACTTTGGCTACGGAAATGGGTGAGCTCCAGGAACGGATCACCTCGACGCGCACCGGTTCGATCACCTCGATGCAGGCTGTGTACGTGCCTGCGGACGATTACTCGGATCCAGCCCCTGTCGCCACCTTCACTCACCTGGATGCCACCATTGCCCTGGAGCGCGCCATTGCCGCCAAGGGCATCTATCCGGCGGTAGATCCGCTGTCTTCCACATCGCGTATCCTCGATCCGAATGTCGTCGGCGATGAGCATTACTATACTGCCCGTGAAGCCCAACAAGTTTTGCAGCGTTACAAAGATCTTCAAGACATTATCGCCATTCTGGGCGTTGAAGAATTGAGTGAAGACGACAAACTCGTCGTAGCCCGCGCCAGAAAGATTGAACAATATTTCTCCCAATCGTTCTTTGTCGCAACGCAGTTCACCGGTCGCGAAGGCCGCTATGTGCCGATGAAAGAGACCGTGCGCGGAGTCCGTGAAATTTTGGATGGCAAGCACGACGATCTGCCAGAACAAGCTTTCGTTTTTACTGGTGTGATCGAAGAAGCCGTTGAAAATGCCGAAAAAATGGCGAAAGGCGGATAAAGTCAATGCCAATCCGGTGTGAGATTGTCTCTCAGGACCGTCTCGTTTTTGAGGGCGACGTTGATATCGTCGTTGTGCCTGGGGAGGCCGGTGAAATGGGTATTCTACCCAACCATGCCCCGCTCCTCACCACGTTGCGCTATGGCGTATTGAAGGTTCGCCGCCAAAACGAAGAGCTGGATTTTACAATCGCTGGCGGCGTAATGGAAGTTCAGCCGCATATTGTGACCATCCTGGCGGATGCTGCTGAAAACGTACAAGAGATTGATATATCCCGCGCCGAAGCTGCGAAGCGCCGCGTGGAAGAAATCTTGAAAGAAGGACCGCCGCCAGACCTGGATTCCTATCTTGCCATGGAAGCCTCGCTCAAACGCTCCAATCTCCGTTTGGAAGCCGCCCGCCGATATCGTAAGGCCGGTCAGCCCACACGCTTTCCTGGAACTGAGAAGGAAGAATCCTAGGCAAATATGGCTCTATTCTCCAAAGAGATTGGCATCGATTTGGGCACGATCTATACGCGCGTTGCTCAAGGTGGCCAGATTGTCCTTCAAGAGCCCACTGTGGCTGCAATTGTCGTCCAGGAACAAAAGATGGTTGCTTGGGGACAGGAAGCCCACGATATGCTTGGGCGTGTCCCCGAAAGCCTTGAGGTCACCCGCCCACTCCAAAACGGCGTCATTGCTGATTATGAAGTGACCGAATTTATGCTGGAAGCGCTGCTCAAACGCGTCAGCGGTTCGCTGCGCTTCTTCGGCCCGACGGTGATGATTACGGTGCCCTTTGGGGTAACTAGCGTGGAAAGCCGTGCTGTCCACGAAGCCACCCTTCAGGCGGGCAGTCGTGAGGCCTATCTGATCCAGCAGCCCCTGGCTGCTGCCATCGGTGTAGATTTGCCAATCGGTACGCCCTCCGGAAATATGCTTGTCTGCCTTGGCGGTGGGGCAACCCAGGCAGCGGTCCTGGCAATGTATGGGATTGTCGCCGCGGAGACAATGCGCCGTGGTGGCGTGGCTTTGGATGAGGCCATCGTCAATTATGTCCGCCGTAAGTATGGTCTGGTAATTGGCCAGCTAACTGCCGAGCAGATCAAGATGCGCATCGGCGCGGCAGTGCCGCAAGATGAAGAGCAGAGCATGGAGCTTATGGGCCAGGATCAGGTGAGCGGACTTCCGCGCCCGGCTACCTTAACTACAGGCGAGGTTGTCGAAGCGCTGCGCGAACCGCTTGGCGACGTCATTGAAACCGTTCGCCGGGTGCTTGAAAAGACCCCGCCGGAGCTTGTTTCCGATATTATCGACAGGGGAATTGCGCTTACCGGCGGCGGGGCTTTGCTGCGCGGGATTGAAAAATTGCTCACCAAGGAGCTGGGCGTTCCCACCTACCGCGTGGATAATCCTGCCACCTGCACCGCTGAAGGCGCTTGCCGGGCGATTGGGATGTACGCTTTACTCCGCCGCAACTTACCGGCAGTTTAAAGTAGAAGAATCAAAACCCCCCGTTTTCTTAAAGGAGACGGGGGGTTTTTGTTTATACTGGCTAATTACTCGAGATAATAGGTCATGCGCTGCAGATGGATTACCGGATCGATATACTGGACGTGGACGTCATTCGGGACATTTAAGCTGAGCGGGGCGTAGTTTAATATCGCTTTGATCCCCGCCTCTACCAACTTGTCGGCTACTTCTTGAGCCTGGTTGGCGGGAACGGCAATCATCCCAATTTTTACCCCGGATTGCCGAATGGCTGAAACCATAAATTCCGTGTCCTGGACGATGAAGTTGCCGACAGGTTTGCCGATCACCTCTGGACTATTATCGAAGATCATGCACACAGCAAAGCCGCGATTCGAAAAACCGCCATACCGCGCAACGCCGCTACCGATATCCCCGGCGCCGACGACGACGATTTCCCAAACCTGGTCCACGTTGAGAATTTCACGGATCTGATTGATCAGGAAATCGATTTGGTAGCCAGTGCCCTGTTTGCCAAATTCACCAAATTGCGACAGATCTTTGCGGATCTGGGCAGCTGAAATGCCCAGCCGTTCACCGAGCTCCTGTGATGAGGTTACCTGGCGACCATCTTGAACCATGCGCTGCAAGGAGCGTAAGTAAATTGGTAACCGGCCGATAACGATGTCGGGGATCAGCTTCTCATTCATTCATCCCTCCTGACCTTTGGGTGGGCTATTCTGGAAATATATACAAAGAATCGGTTCCGATTTCGATTTTACCACAACCTTGTACTAAATATTACAAGTACTGTACAAACGCGGCGGCGAAGGTGGATGGTATAATCTGCCCATGTTTATAGATGAAGCAAGAATAATCGTTGCATCCGGAAAAGGCGGAGATGGTGTCGTCCATTTTCGCCGCGAAAAATATGTCCCGCGGGGTGGACCCGATGGGGGCGATGGGGGCAAAGGGGGGGATGTCATTCTGCAGGTTGCGCCGACCCTAAATACACTCGTGGCCTTCCGCCATACAGCTCGTTTTCAGGCGAAAAATGGCGCAAACGGGGCCAGGCAGAACATGACCGGTCGCTCGGCTGAAGACTTGGTAATACCAGTGCCGCCGGGGACAATCGTCTATGATGACAGCTCGGGTGAAATCCTCGGCGATCTCGTCGAGCCAGGTCAAAGGCTGGTGGTTGCCGCTGGCGGGCGTGGTGGGCGCGGCAATTCTCATTTTGTCAATTCGGTTCACCAGGTCCCCAGAATTGCCGAGAAAGGCGTGCCATCCCAGGAATGCAGATTACGCATCGAGCTCAAACTCATTGCCGATATTGGCATCGTTGGTGTGCCCAACGCTGGCAAATCCACCTTCCTGGCCGCGGTGACCAACGCCCGCCCAAAAATCGCTCCTTATCCCTTCACCACTCTCGAACCCAACCTGGGGGTGGCAGATCTGGATGACGAAAACAGCGTGATCCTGGCGGATATTCCCGGTTTAATCGAAGGCGCCCACATGGGGGTGGGTTTGGGGGATGCTTTCTTGCGCCATATTCAGCGTACTCGTGTGTTGATTCATGTGTTGGACGGAACCGCAGAAGATCCACTGCTCGATTTCGCCCAGATCAACAGTGAATTGGCATTGTTCGATCCAGCGCTGGCGCGAAAACCGCAGGTGGTCGTTGTCAATAAAATGGATTTGCCCGAGGTGAAAGAGCGCTGGCCTAAAATTGCCGCGCAGTTGAAGCGTCACCTGAAAAACAGCAATTCCCCTGAACCACAGGCAATTTCTGCCCTGGCGCGCACGGATCTCCGCCTGGTGCTGTATAAGGCTAAGCAGCTGCTGGATGAGACCCCTGTGGAAGCTCAGCCTGTTTCCGATATGCCGGTTTATCGCCTGGACGCTGATCCGTCTGCTTACTTGATTTCCCGGGTGGATGATGGTTGGCGAGTCAGCGGAGCGGCCATCGAACGGGCTGCTGAAATGACCTATTGGGAACACTACCAATCGGTGCGGCGCTTTGCCAGGCTGCTGAAGGCGCTGGGGATCGAGGACGACCTGCGTAAGGCAGGGGTGGAAGTAGGCGACACGGTTTATATTGGCAAATTTGAATTGGAATGGCAGGATTGAAATAAATTCCGGGTTGGATTTCACTGGATACTAGCATGAGACTTGGAATATTTGGTGGGACATTCGACCCGCCCCACATCGCCCATTTGGTCCTGGCTGCCGAAGCCTGTCACCAGTTAAAACTGGACCAGGTCCTTTGGGTTTTAACCCCGAACCCACCCCATAAGCAGGGCAAACAGATTACCTTGCTCGAGCAGCGTTTGGAGATTCTACAAATAGCCTTGGGCGACGATCCTAAGTTTGCGATTTCTCGCGTGGAAATCGAGCGCCAACCCCCTTACTACGCAGTCGACACCTTGGAATTATTGGCCGAACAGAATCCTGGCGCTGAATTGGTGTACTTAATGGGCGGCAATTCGCTGCGCGATTTGCCCACCTGGCATCATCCCCAAAATTTTGTGCGCGCTTGTAAGATGATTGGCGTGATGCACCGGCCTGGAGCGATGGCCCACCTGGATGAAGTAGAGACTGTTCTACCGGGCGTTTCCAGCAAAGTGCGCTGGATTACTATTGCCCTTGCTTGAGATTTCTTCGACAGATATTCGCCAACGCGCCGCTGAACATCGCCCATTTCGCTACTTTCTACCACAGGCTGTGTACGAAAAAATTTGCCAGGCGAAGCTCTACAACGCTTCTCCTTAGTATTTGATTCCCATTTCAATCATCAATATAACGCAACCCGCGCAGCAAGCCGTCTGCATATTCTTCGTTAAAATCGTGACCTGCCTCCGGAATTTCTTCTAATTCTGTCGGAATGCCGGCCTGGTTGAGGATTTCTGCCAGGAGACGGATATTTTCGTGGGAGATGGTGTTATCTTCTTCGCCAACGATCAGATAACCGCGCAGATCGCGCTCCGGTTTTTCTGACAAAATCGCAGTCCAGTTTTCGACGTCATTCATTAAAGGCCCGCCAGGACCGAGCGCAATAAAACCCTCGACCGGAAGCAGCCCTTCGACTGCCAACCATGCCGCGATTTCCCCGCCCATCGAATGACCAGCAATCACCACTCTGGCAGGATCGAGCGAATACTGCTTCAGCAAAAGCTGGAGTTGGCGACTGAGCTGACCTTCGGTTTTTTCGCGATCATCCCAAACGTAGGCGCCTTTCCAAATTGCCTGGTTGGATTGTGGAATAGCAGTCAGCCAGCCGGCGCCCGCCGCTGACCGCCAGAAATTGACGCTCGCTTGTGCTGTGCTGGCGTTGGCATGTAGACCGATCAGCAATGGGCAGCGCTCGTCAGGTTCTGTGCAGCTTTCGCTCTCTCTCAAGACCAGGAGCGGAAATAGCTGTTCTTGTTCAAGCTGCTGCAAACTCAGGCTGCGCGCAATCCGCGCTTCGAACTCCGTCACGCCTTGTAGGCCCTGCAAGGATGGGCTCTTACGCAGCAAGGTCTCGCCGTACCAGAAGCCGCTATCCAGCAGCTCATCCAAGAGTTTCAAGGTAAGTCCGTTGTCCTGGAGTCGCGCCCCCATACAGATTCGCCAATAATAGAGCAGGTGGAATTGCTCTGGAAAATTGTGGGTCTCAAGGGTTGCCATTTCTAATACGGCAGCATAATCGCCCTGCTGGTAGAGTGCTTGAATATGTGCCTGTAGATCGCTAAAATTCGAAAATTCCATTTAAAGCCTCATTGGATCCGGAACAAGCTGAGCATGCGCCTGGCGCATATTTTTTCGGTTGGTCGAGCTTAATTGTACACCTTGCGCTTGACTACTGCAAAATGGCGGATTAGCGCAGGCGGATCGTACAGTTTAAATCCTCCGAGGCGGGCATTTTGGCCAGAGCCAGTGGGAACGACAGGCGCTGTTCGGGCAGGACATCTTGATCGGGATTTTCTGGCCGGTTCAACCCCTCGGATCCATCGATCGAATTCATTGCCGTGAGCGGCACATTGCACTGCACCTCAACCTCTATCCCGCTGCAGGCCCATCGCCAGGTATGCCCGTCCAGGGAAGACTTGCAGCGCTCGGTCCAGCCTGTTTCGAAGCGCAGCCACGGGTCAAGGATAATCGGCAGGCTGAGCGGAGCGGCATCCCCGCTGAAATCTTTTATCGAAACCTCAATGCCATCGTCTAAAAGCCGAATTACCTTCTTGATCTTACCGGATTGAGCGTAAAAATGCAGGCTATCAGACTTGGGATCGAGCACAGGCTCCGAATCCAGTGAAGTATTTGAGCTGAAAAAAGCGCCGGGGAGGGTGTCTGGATCGGCAAGCAGCCCCGCGGCGAAATCCCAGCTATCCGCTGGCGATTGGCCGGTAATTAATAAGCTGGAAGGTGAAATGATCTGGTGTGGATCGCCATTCGGGTCGCGGATAAACAAGTATGCCAGGCCTCCGCCGTTTTCCTTTTCGAATACAGCCAAAACACGATCTGAGGCGAGCAGGCATTCAGACTGTCCATCTCCATCCAGGTCGGATGAACAGCCCGCTTGCGGGGTGGGATGTTCTGCCCAGCGCGCCCCAGCCAGGAGAACAGCAATTTGTCCGGCATAGCTCTTGCGTAATTCGGCTAACTTGTTTGAACTGGGGAAGGTTGGCGCAAAGAGCGCGTGGAGAGCCTGCCAGGCCGCCAGCCCGAGTGGATTATCGGAAGTGCTGCGTAGCTCCTCCAGCCAGGTGGGCTGCCAGGTGGAGGACGGATTGAAGGTCGAGTCATCGACAGCTAGAGGCACACCCGGCGCCAGGCGCGCCAGGTCATCTGAAGCGAGCAGGCGCATCCACGGGTGGTCGCGGATGTACACCATGGCATTTCGGGCAATTTCCGGGTTGCCCCAGGCGCTGGCAGGCAGGTCGCCGCCCAGGACTAGCAGCGGCGCTGCTCCGGGTGGGCTGTGGGCAGCGGCCAGGGCAGTTTCGACCAGCGCAGCCTTGGTCTCCAGGGTTAATCCATCCCGATCTACCTGTGTTTCTATCACGGCATCCTGGTTCATCCCCGGCACGGGCAGGATCATCCAGTTTTGCCAGCCGATTGGTCGAGTAAAACGTATCTCCCCTGAATCATTCCTTGATGAAAAGATTCCGTCTGCCATGAATGCGATTTGGCGCCCATGGCCGGTCACTGTTTTTGCCAACACTGCCAAATCTGGCAGGCCGCCTGGAATAAACCAGCCCGAGGACGCCGTGTGCCCGCTATCTATTGCCGCCTGTTTATTAATTTCGATCATGTGGGCGAGCGCCCATTCAGGCGCTTGCAGCTCACCATTCGCTGGTGGTAAACCGGGGACAACCCGCGGCAGATCGAGCTGCCCGCTGATTTCCATTTGCTGAACGAGGTTGGCCTGGTCGAAGAATTCCAGCGTCGATAAGCTGGTTGGTTGGTTCAGGTCGAGCAGAAAAAGCGGTGAATTGGTTTGGCGAGCAGCCCGCAGCAGGTGCAGCAGGCCATGCCGCCCGCCTAGCGGACCGGTATGCGCGCCGTCCCACCTGCGCAGGGCTTGCAGCGGCGTGTAGGCTGGCAGGCTGTTCCAAAAAGCCAGTAAAACCTGCGCTGGCGCGGGTGGAGGCGCATTCAAGGGGAAAGGACCCATGCCATCTACCACATCTGTCCTCCCCGGTGGGGTGAGCCAGGTCTGCACGGATGTGCTGTGGGCCGGGTACAAATCAGCGAGGCTGGCGCGTAACAAGCTTATCGATAGGCTGTCCATCCGGGGATCTCTCCGCAGGCGCAGGCCGGGGGAGTCCAGCGCAGGACCGCCAGGTGCTGAAGGAATCTTTGCAAAGGAATCCGATAGTGGTTTGGCGGCTTTTCCCAGGGTTACCTCGATATCCCCATACGCGGGGATTTTGTAAAGCGCCTCCCAGCCAAAACCCGGTTTGGCCTGGATTGGCAGACTTGTCTCACCGCCTGGAAGGAGATCAAACGCCAGGTAAAGATCAAAATCAGGGACCTCCGCCAGCTCGAGCAAATCGAAGCGCAGATCCAGATTGTCTTCATCCAGGCGAGAGTAGGCCGCGACCAGCTCCTGTGTGGGCTGCCTGGAATCGATTGGATCGATCCGGCGCAAATCGGCATACTTCCAGGGTAATGTCGTTGTTAGCGCCCCAGGCATGGTGGCTGAAATCGGCCCTGCGCAGCCGTACGCTAGCAGGGAAAGGCAGATCAAGCCGAATAAACACCTTAAATACATAAGCGAATTGTAACCATAAATTGGCAATTGAGATGATAACCTGGCCGCGTGGTTGGAAGAATCGCGGCGAATATTTACGGCCTTCTACAGACTAAGAGTATAATCATTTGAAAACATACGCATCTGCTGCACCCGAAAGGAAGATTTCGAGATGGGAATTGAAAAAACAACTTACCACGGCTGGAAAAATTGCTACCGCCTGTCCAATTCAAGCGTCGACCTGGTTGCTCTCGCCGATGTCGGCCCCAGGGTGATTCGCTTTGGCTTCGTCGACGAAGAAAATCAACTGTGTGAGTATCCCGGCGACCAGGGCAAAAGCGGCGGGGAGGTCTGGCGGGCGTATGGGGGGCATCGTTTTTGGCACGCCCCAGAAGCGCAGCCGCGCACCTACTATCCGGATAATGAAACGGTCGAAGGCAGCGTGAAAGAAGAATCGCTTCTATTGGTCCAACCGATTGAAAAGACAACCGGCATTCAAAAAGAGCTCGAAATATTCCTCGATCCGGTCGAGCCTCGGGTGAAGATCGTCCATCGCTTACGCAACACCAGCCTGTGGGCGGTTGAGTTAGCACCCTGGGGGCTGACTTTGATGGCCTGGGGAGGGACGGCAATATTACCTCTCCCGCCGCGGCGGCCCCACGAAGTGGATTTGCTGCCCTCCAACACATTGACCATGTGGTCGTATACTGATCTCTCCGACGGGCGCTGGACCTGGGGGAAAAATGTTATTTTACTGCGCCAAGATCCACAGGACAAAGTCCCGCAGAAAATCGGCTACCGCAACTCGGTGGGCTGGTTGGCTTATGTTCGCCAGGGATGTATGTTCGTGAAATACTTCGATCTCGATTCAGAAAAGCTCTACCCGGATATGGGTTGTAACGCCGAGGTGTTCAACCGGCACGATATCCTCGAGCTGGAAAGCCTTGGCCCGCTGTGTAAACTCGAGCCTGGCGGGGTCGTTGAGCATAGCGAACATTGGCGGCTGTTTAAGAATATCCCTGAACCGATAGACAACGATCAGGTTGTAGCTCAGATCATTCCATGGATCGAAGGGTAGATATACAGCAAATAGGGGATGGGTTAATTTTAAGGCTTATACAAAAAGCTTTACCAAAGCGCTATCGAAAAAGGACCCATAACTGGGTCCTTTTTCGATGGTACCCCCAGGCAGACTCGAACCGCCGTCTTTGGCTCCGGAGGCCAACGCTCTATCCACTGAGCTATGGGGGCAATTGCGGGGAGATTCTACCATGAGATCCGTAGAATCCACAGAGATGATTGAATCAGCGCCAGACGGGTTGGCCTAGGCTTGAAATACCAGGCCTGTGCGCTGCACCCTGGCCGCCAGGGGATCGATCCCCATGGCTTCGAGCAGTTCTTCCGGACGACCCGTTGCCCCTTCCCTGGCAAGCATCCGCACGGCCAGCCTCTGCAGGCCTGCTTCGTCTGCGGGTTTCAATTCCAGGGTTAAGATCAATGGGCGCAAGTCGTAGGGTTTGTTCCGGCGCTGCCGCGGCAAGGTCTCTGCGGCTAATAGTTTCGTCCTGAGCTGCTCCAGTTCGGGGATAAATTCCAGCAGGGTAATTTCGAAGTCCGAAGCAAGCAGGGCTATTTGTAAAGTGGGCAAATGATGATCGATCGCCTCCACCTGGCCGATCTCTACCCCCGGCGGGGCAGACTGACGCAAGGCCGTGCTTACTTCAGCGCTGGAAAGTGTTTGTTCGAGCCAGATGTCGACTACCTCTGCCTGACCGGTAAAGCCAAGCGGTAGAGCGGAGGCCAGGTTAATTCGTGGGTGGGGCGAAAATCCTTGCGTATAGGCGAGGGGTAGTTGGGCGCGGCGGATCATCCGCTCCCAGGTCCGGTGCAAATCCAAATGCCCGGTATAGCGCATCGCCGCGGTCTTGGCAAACGTTATTCTGTACCGCTGCCCTCCCCTCATCACTTCTTCCTTCTCCATCATCACCACTCCCGAATCACTATACTTGCCTGGCCTGTTCACGAATCACTCCTTATCCTTCGCCAATCACCAATAACTCCTCACTGATCACGATCCTCTTATTCTTCACCTCCGGACACTGCCATACCTCACCCGGATTTTCACGGCGCAGATCGGCAAAGGTGGGCAGGATCCCGCAGGCAAAGCAGCGTTCGCGGCAGTCCACCCGGGTTTTGCCCTGTAAGCTCCACAAATAGTCCTCGGTCAGGAATTTCTTGCGCACGGTGGTGCTGATATGCTCCCAGGGGAAAGTTTCGTCGATCGGGCGTTCGCGGTGAGTATAGAATGCCGGGTCGAGCCCGACAGCCTGAAAAGCCTCCAGCCACAGATCGTAGCGATAGTGTTCATTCCAGGCGTCGAAACGCGCCCCGCGCTTCCAGGCCTCGTAAATCACCTCCGCCATGCGCCGGTCGCCGCGCGACAGCCAGGCTTCGAGCAGCGTGTCTTCTGGCGCCGTCCAATTTAATTTCAGCCCGGGTCCGCGCAAGCTGCTTTTCAACAGCGCCTGCTTGGCCAGGATTTGTTCCGTTGAATCGCAAGGAACCCATTGAAAGGGCGTGTGCGGCTTGGGAACGAAAGTACTGACACCCGCCGTGACCTGGGCGCGCTTGCCGATCACTTTTTTCCCTTCCCATAAGACTGCCTTACACAAGTCGACGATTGCCTGAACGTCCTCGATTGTTTCTGATGGATGGCCGATCATAAAATACAGCTTGATATTTTGATAGCCGCGTGAATAAATTTCACGGGCAGTCTCGAGAAGCTGCTGGGTGCTGACGGGTTTGTTGATGATCTCACGCATCCGCTCGGTGGCTGCTTCAGGCGCCAGAGTGAAACCACTGCGCCGCGTATCTTTTAGCGCGTCCATCAGGTCCACTGAAAAAGATTCGATCCGCAGCGAGGGCAGCGAAACGGAGAGATGACGACCGGCGAAGCGTTCGCTGACCGCTTTGACCAGCTCGAGAATATTTGTATAATCGGACGAAGAAAGCGATAGTAAGCCAACCTCTTCGTACCCCGTGTTTTCCAGGGCTTGCTCGATTGCTTCGAGCACCTCGGCCACCGGCCGCTCGCGCACCGGGCGACTGATCATCCCCGCATGACAAAACCGGCAGCCGCGTGTACAGCCGCGCATAATTTCCACCGGGATGCGCTGGTGGACGGTCTCGGTATAGGGCACGATGAAATGGGTGGGCGGTGGCGGCAGCTTGGCCGTGATCCGTTTTACAATGGGCAGCGGCGCTTGGGGATCAAGTTTCTCGATGTGCGTAAATACCCCGCTGGTCTCGTAATGCGCTGCATAAAGCGCGGGTACATAAACGCCCCATATGCGGCTCAGGCGTTTGAGCAGTTCGAAGCGCGGCGCGGCACTGGCCTTCCATGCCTGCCAGGCATCGACAATCTCGATGATCACCTCTTCGCCCTCGCCAATCACGAAGGCATCGATGAATGCATGCATCGGTTCAGGGTTATACGTCGAATGACCGCCGGCAATTACCAATGGATGCCGTTCGTCGCGCTCGCTGCTGAACAGTGGGATGCCTGCCAGATCCAGAGAATTCAGGGTATTGGTATACAGCGTTTCGTAAGGTAAGGAAAATCCGACGATATCGAAGTCAGCCAGGGCATGCTTACTTTCCAGTGAATAGAGCGGCAGGTTTGCGGCGCGCAGTAAGGCTTCCATATCTTGCCAGGGGCTATAGGCGCGTTCCGCCCAGACATCCGGCCGTGCGTTGAGCAGCTCATACAAGATGGTCAACCCAAGGTTGGACATACCAATGTCATAAATATCCGGGAAGACCAGGGCAACATGGGTCTTGATCGATTGCCAATCTTTGACGACCTGGTTCAGTTCGCCGCCCGTATAACGGCTGGGCTTCTGCACCCTGGGTAGGATTCGTTCTAGTTGAGTTTCAATTTTTTCGGGGGTAAACACAAGGTTCTTCCTTCTACCAATAAATAAGCAATCGGGTTTACCAGTTTCCGACTGTGCCGGAAACTGGTAAACATAAGCGAGGAAAGTTTATTCGTAAATCCAGCGATCGACTTCACGCGTCCAGGCAACCTGCTCTTCTGGGGTAAACCACAAACCGACTTCTAACACACCGTTTTCGACGGAATCGGAAGCATGGGTCAGGTTGCGCCCGATCATCAACGCAAAGTCGTGGCGCAGCGAGCCCGGCGCCGCTTCAGTTGGACGGGTGGATCCCATCGTTTGGCGCACGGCCGCAACTGCATCTGGACCTTCCCAAACCATTGCCATCACCGGCGCAGACATGATGTATTGGATCAGCCGTTCGTAAAAAGCTTTACCTTTGTGGATTGCATAATGTTTCTCGGCAAGCTCCTGGCTAACCCACATAAATTTAGCGGCGGTCAGGCGTAGGCCGCGACGCTCGAGGCGGGAAATTACCTCGCCTACCAGCCCGCGTTCGACGCCGTCAGGCTTGACCATTACAAAAGTTTTTTCCATAAATTCCTCCAAAAAGAGTTAATCGACTAATTCTTGGTCGACTTGTTCAAAAAAACTAAATTTTCGTATCGTTCAATCGTTCCAAACTGACGGCATGGTCAGGCGCCAGAGCTGGATCCAGGGCGCCGGGCGTTACAAAAGCCCAGTATGGATCCAATTCCTGCAGGCGCTGCCGGTAGGCGCTCGCCTGCGCTTGATCTGAGGCTTGCATCGCAATCTGAAATAGGATGCGGTTTGCCTGCATGCTGTAGGGCAATTTCTGCAGGGCAAGCTGGCACGTCTCGGCGGCTAAATCCGCCTGGCCGGCTTGTTCTTGGGCCTCTGCCAGTAAGATGAACAAATCCGGGCGGGAGGGGTTCTCGTCCACCGCTAATTGCAGCTCGGCCAGCGCCTGTTCAAAGCAGCCGCCCTTTAAGTACATCCGGCCTAAGGCTGGGCGAGAAAGGGAGGCGCCTTGCTGGATGGATTCTTTTAGTTTGGCGGACAATCGGGCCACTTCTCCCGCCAATGCCTGGCTGGCTGGTTTAATTTCGTAAGCCCGCTCGAGGTGCCATAGGGCTGCCTCGACCTGGCTTTCTCCTTCGCGGATGACAGCCAGCCCCAGGTGGGCTGTGAAATCGTCCGGGATCGAAGAAAGCAAACGCAGGAAAATATCCGCTGCTTTCTGAACCTGCCCACTCTCTAGATATGCTTGCCCGGCTAACCGGTACGCAGCCAGGTCCTTCGGAAAGAATTGCAAAATCTGTTGGCAATGGCGTCCTGCTGCCTCCGCCTGGTTGGCCTCGAGCAGGTTCTCGATTTCTTTTAGATATTCTCGTAAGGTAATCTCGATCATACGATTGATTCCGCAGGCTTTATTTTGCCTGATAAGTTGAAAAGGCGCAAGGTCGAAACCTGTTACATTAGTGTTTAATTAGAACCCGACTACCTACTTGACTTTGCTTTCTTTTTAATGTAAAACCTTACTCAGGCCATAATATATTGGCCGACCAGGAGAAAAAACCTGGAGAACAAGAGCACTGACGTCGGCATGGCGCTGTGCTCTTTCTTATGTGAATGTCCCCACCAATGGTCGCCGCGCCGCCTATATTTGAACCTGGGGGAGCCACGAAAAGTAGTAAGGTTGCTTGTCCGTAACACGCGGGTGATTGTCTGAACAAAAGTGCTAGTTTATTAATTTTCCATTAATAATTTGAGTAACTATTGATTTTAATTCCGAAAAAGTGTATTCTCTTTTTAACTTGGAGAGCTTATGATTGATGAAGAACTGCTGCATGATATCGAGGAACCAGACGAACACCCTGCGATTGCGCGTCTGATCGAATTAGGGCGGCAAAAAACATACGTAACCATTGATGATATTCTGAGTTTCTTTCCAGAAGCTGAGCAGGATGTGGATCAACTCGAAGAGGCCTTCGCCGCGCTATTAAGCGCCGGCATTGCCTACGTGGACGAGACGGTTGAAGGCGGCCCAAGCGAGGAAGAGCTTTCAGACGGCGATGAGCCCGAAGAAGTTCGCCGCGAGGTCGCCGTCGACGATAATTACCTGGCTAATATCGATACGGACGATACAATCGGTCTGTACCTGAAAGAAGTCGGGCGGGTGCCGCTGCTGACAGCAGTTGAGGAAGTCGAGCTGGCGCAGCGGATTGAACGCGGCCGGTTGGCGCGTGAAGAGCTGGCCCGCGGTAATGTCAGCCCGCGCCGTCGTCAGGAACTCCAGCGCTTAATCGAAGACGGCTGGGCAGCCCGTGAACACCTGATCACCGCCAACTCTCGCCTGGTGATCAGCGTTGCAAAAAAATACATGGGACGCGGCGTGCCTTTCCTGGATTTGATCCAGGAGGGAAATATCGGCCTGATCCGCGCCGCTAAGAAATTTGATTACCGCCGCGGTCACAAATTCAGTACCTATGCCACCTGGTGGATTCGCCAGGCCGTGACCCGCGCCATCGCCGACCAGGGGCGCACGATCCGTGTCCCCGTGCATATGGGCGACCAGATTAACAAGCTCTTGCGCGTCCAGCACCAGCTCACCCAGCGCCTGGGCCGCGACCCATCGGTCGACGAGCTTGCCAATGCCCTGGAGGTTACCCCGCAAAAAGTCGAAAACATGATCCAGGTGGCTCGCCGCCCGCTTTCCCTGGAAACGCCTACCGATGAAGAAGAAGACTCCACCCTGGGCGATTTTATCCAGGATGAAGAAATTCCCGCGCCGGATGAATCTGCCACTTATAACTTGCTGCGTGAACACCTGGAGAGCGTCTTGAACACCTTGCCGCCGCGCGAAGTGCGCATCTTGCAGCTTCGTTATGGTCTCTTGGATGGACAGGCTTACACGCTCGAAGAGGTCGGGCGTAAAATGGGCGTCACCCGTGAACGTGTGCGTCAGATCGAGGCCCAGGCGCTCAGCCGCTTGCGCCATCCCGCCATTCGTCGAAAGCTGCGCGAATACCTGGGTTAACTCATTTGGAAAAACGACGTCCCGTCGCACTCACCACCTTGGCGATTATCGTCGCCCTGGTCTTAATGGTTGGCCTGGTATGGGCCAACCTTTTCTATACCGGCCTGGATTCAAACCGGGGCAATTTTCTGCCGCGCTGGCTGGGAACGCGATTATTCTTGGTGGAGGGTCAAAGCCCATACAGCGCTGAAACCACTGCTGCAATTGCCAAGATCCCAACAAACTAGCATACAAACCGCGCCAGGCGGATCTCTTTACCTGTATCCCTTCTATTCGTTTGTGTTCTATGCTCCATTCGCGTTGACCGCCGACCAGGCAACTGCCCGCATCGTGTGGATGACGCTGCTCGAATTGGCTTTGTTCGGCTGCCTGGCGCTCAGTCTGAGTCTGAGTCGTTGGCGAGTTCCGCCCTGGGCCCTTCTGCTGTTGATCATCTCCTTATTGACCTGGTACTATGCCCTGCGCCCGCTGATGGACGGCGATCTGTCGATCCTGGTGGCGCTGTTGGCTGCTGCTGCTCTAGTAGCCTTGCGCGCCGAGCAGGACTCCCTGGCTGGTTTTCTGCTCGCCTTAGCGCTGATGAAACCTGCGCCGGTTATCCCCCTGATCATTTTCGTACTGGTTTGGGGCGCTTCACAGCGGCGCTGGTTGGTCGTGTGGGGCTTCCTGGGCAGCCTTGCCCTGCTAACCGCAGCAACCAGTCTGTTAATCCCGGATTGGGTGGTGCAAAATATACGCCAGGTGATCCAGTACCTGCGCCTGCCGCTCACCAACACACCGGGAACCTTGATCGCTTTTTGGCTGCCAGGCATCGGTCGCCAGCTTGGCTGGCTGCTGACAATCCTGACCGTGATTCTGCTGGCTGTCGAATGGAGCCAGGCGTTACGAAAAGAGTTTCGTTGGTTTTTTTGGACTGCCTGTTTGACCTTGTCCATTACGCCGCTGCTTGGTATTCCAACTTCCGTAGATAATTTTATTGTGATCTACCCGGCCTTAATCCTGGTGTTGGCCACATGGGAGGAGCGCTGGGGGAAATTAGGCCGCGTGCTATTTCTTGCCAGCCTGCTAATCATTGGTGTTGTTCCATGGTGGTTGGTGCAGGTTTCGACGCAGAACGGCATGCCGCCGGACCAAAACCCCTGGCTTTTTCTTTTCCTGCCCATCTTCATGCTCGTCAGTTTGTATTGGGTCCGGTGGTGGGCGATCCACCCGGCGCGTTTGCCTGTGCCCGAGATGGCTGCCCATTTGAGCGCATAATCAAAACTTAAATCCAGGGGAAGTTATTATGTGCTCTTTATTGCTTTTTTGACCCTCCCTTTGTATAATGAATTCAAACCGAGAAGGTTTACTTCTGTTGCGAAGGATGTGAGCAATTATGCCGAGAGGTCCGGACGAACAGGGTCAAGGTATCATCGAGTATTTGTTAATCCTCATTCTGGTTATTCTAATCATCTGGATCATTTGGACGCTGCTTGGACCTGCGATAACAACCTGGATTCGTGGGTTCTTAAATGGTATCTAATGGACAAGTCAGGAGTTGTGCGGTCAATCGATCACCCGAGGCCAGTCTATCGTCTTTATCGTTGGGCCTGGGCCGGTCTGGATATGGTCTACCCGCCGCACTGCAGCGGCTGTGGTAAACCTGGATCGCGCTGGTGTGAGGCATGCCAGTCCGAGATACACTGGGTGCTTCCCCCGCTCTGTGATTGCTGTGGAAAAAGCAATTCTCACCCCGGATTGTGCGCGGCCTGCCAGGCGGAGTTGCCGCCCTACACCGCAGTCCGCTCCGTGGCAGTTTTTGAGGGGGCGCTGCGTGAAGCGCTGCATCGTTTGAAATACGCTGGCGATATTCCCCTGGCGGAGGCTTTAGCTTGCCATCTGATCGAATTGTATCGACAACAGCCCTGGGAGGTGGATATGGTCGTCCCAGTACCATCGGGGGTTAGCCATCGAGCTCAGCGCGGCTATAATCAAGCAGCTTTATTGGCCTGGCCCTTGGCATTAGCCTGTAATCTGTCTTACCGACCGAACGCGCTGAACAAGGCGCGCGAAACGCGGTCCCAGGTTGGGCTGAACTTTGCTGAACGGCATGAGAATATTGCCGGGGCTTTTCAAGCAGACCCGCGGATTGTAATCGGGAAGAGCATACTGATTGTCGATGATATTACGACCAGCGGCGCGACGTTGCACAACTGTGCGGCTTCTCTGCTTTCATCAGGCTGTGAACGGGTGTATGGCTTGACCCTGGCCCGAACGGCGTATGAGGCTTTAGATCGTTAGTCATTGGATTGCTGCTGCTCCGTCAGCAGATCCAATATATTTCCTAATAACCCAAGGAGGTTATCATGGCACTCGAGGTCGAAATCTATGGGCGTAACATGGAAGTGACTGATCGCATAACTGACTACGTCAACAAGAAGGTCTCGAAGTTAGATCGCTATCTGCCTGGAATCGATGAGGCCCGCGTTGACTTGGCGTATATCAAGTCCGCACGCAGCGCATCGGACCGGCAGGTGGCGCAGATCACAGTGCGCGGCAAGGGCTTTATTTTACGCTCGGAGGAGCGCGCCGATGATATTTTCGCTGCGTTGGATACTGCGTTAGATAAGATGCAGCGCCGCATGGAACGCTTTAAAGGAAAACACCATCATGGTCGCGGCGATGGCCGCTCGGCTGCAGAAGTTACCCCAGGGGCGCCCGAGGAGCCCATCTCTGAGGATGAGTCTGGCGAGCTCCCGCCGGCAATTGTCCGCCGCAAACAGTTTGTCTTGGCGCCGATGGATGAGCTCGAGGCGTTGGAGCAGATGAGCCTGCTCGGCCACGAGAATTTCTTCCTATTCTTTAATGCCAACACCAATTCGGTAAATGTGCTTTATCGCAGGCGCGATGGTGCTTACGGTTTGATCGAACCGACCGTTGGATAAACCACTCGATAGCAGGTAAAATTAGTGGCGGGGAAGGCCTCCCCGCCACTTTCAACTTTATTGATCTTTTTATTAAGGAAGACCAGATCGTATGGATCCAGAAAATGATTCGGTTGATCAGATCTCGGATTTGATCGAAGGCACCCAGGTCGATCAAATCGATGCTGCTCAGGCTATCGAAGATTTATTACGCGCTCTTGGTGAGAACCCACTGCGGGCTGGGTTGCGCCGTACCCCTGAACGCGTCGCACGGATGTACGTCGAGCTCCTCGAAGGTTATAACCAGGACCCGGTTGCCTTGGTGAACGATGCGATTTTCGAAGAAAATTACGATGCAATGATTGTTGTGCGCGATATCGAATTCTTCAGCCTGTGCGAGCACCACTTACTGCCGTTTATGGGCCGCGCCCACGTGGCTTACATGCCAAGGGGTCATGTGATTGGGCTTTCCAAGATACCCCGGATTGTTGATATGTTTGCCCGCCGCCTACAAGTGCAGGAACGAATGACCCGCCAGATTGCCGAATTTATCGATGAAACCCTGCAGCCTTTGGGCGTCGCAGTTGTGATCGAAGGACTGCACCTTTGCGCGACCATGCGCGGGGTTAAGAAGCGCAATGCACGCATGACCACCTCGGCCATGCTCGGCGCATTTCGCAACAGCCTGGCCACCCGCCAGGAATTCCTGGCTAATATTTCTCGGGGCAGCGAGCCGATTTTATAAGCACTTAATCGCCTCGGCTCCTTTCGATTTCAACCCCAACTGCATTGGCAAAGCGCACTGCGCCGGGTTTCTCAACCCGGATCATAACCCGCTGCACCCCTTCTTCCGCCAGACAGATTTTAGCCAAATCGGCGGCCAGCGCTTCGACAGTCAGCCGGCCAGCCGTTTCGGCGTGGTGCATAGCCTTTTTTGCCACAGTGCGGTAGTTAACGCTGTACGCTAAGTCGTCGGTTTCCCCGGCCTGGCGCAGATCCGTTTCCAGGACGATGTTAATCAAGATTTCCTGTGGATTATCGCGTTCCCAATCATTTAGGCCGATAATTCCACGCGCTTTTAGATCTCGAATAATAATTTTGTCCATTGTGCACTTTCAGTTTTGCAGTGATCTATACCAGATGGCGACCGCCATCCAGGTGAATAATTTCACCGGTGATATAACCCGGCCCTTCCAATAAAAATTGTAAGGTTTGACCGACTTCATCCAGCTCAGCCCAGCGGCCAGCCGGATAGTCATCCAGCAAATGCGGATTAGCCGCGCCATCACTGGGGGGCAGGATCGCGCCCAGGGCGATGCCATTCACAGTGATGTACGGCGCTACGGCCTGGGCTAGGGCGCGGGTCAACGCAGCCAGGGCAGCTTTGCTGATCGTATACGGGAGGTGGTCAGGGCCGGGTCTGAGGGCGCGCCAATCCAGGATGTTTATAATTCGCCCGTGCGCCTCGGGATCTGCGGCGTGAAGCCTGGCAGCAAATGCCTGGCTGAGCAGGAAAGGCGCGGTTAAGTTGACATTCAGATGCTGCTGCCAGGCAGCCAGGGTGACCTGCTCCAGGCGCAGCGGCTCGAAGATTGCCGCGTTGTTCACCAGTGCGAACAGCGGGCCGAACTCCCAGGCCCGCTCAACCAGGCTGGCCGCGCTGGCTGGGTCGCTCAGGTCGGCCTGCACGACATTGGCCTGGTGGCCAAGCGCAATTACCTCCTGGCGGGCAGCCTCGGCCTGGATGGGAGAATTGCCGTGGTGAATGACCACATCCGCGCCAGCCCGCGCCGCGGCTATGATCATCGCTCGACCTACACGGCGGGCTGACCCGGTGATCAGAATGGATTTACCGGATAGGCTCATCGAAGTGCCTGGGCGACTTGCGCTAGTTTTGCATAAGCGAGGTTGGCGACCTCAACGAGTACGGGGTTTTCTCCCAGGCTGCCGGTGGTCATCATCACCACAGGGTTGACGATGCGCACCAGGGAAGCAGAATCAGTCAGGGCTTCGACGGTGACATTGCAGGGCAGCATTAAGCCAACTGTGCTGTCTGCAGAAAGGGCACGGTGCGACAAAGGTGGATTGCAGGCGCCCAGGATACAGTACGGTCGGAACTCTGCCCCCAACTTCTCTTTAAAGGTTGCCTGAACATCGATCCGGGTCAGGACTCCAAATCCTTCGACTTTGAGCGCAGCGATCGCCTGCTCGAGAGCCTGGTCATAAGGTACATCAAGCTGGACTTCAAATCCGAGTTCTTGGGTCATCTCATCCTCCTAATCTTTGAATTTTTATTTTTTTACCAGACCGCCTACAGTTGAGACACAGCCTGGGCTGATTTTTTAGTAAGTCGATGTATCAGCAAACAGACTGATGGCTAATAAGAGCCAGGCAGCCACCTGAGCTGTGCGCAGACCGCCAGGGAGCAAGCTGCTATCGCCGCGAAAAGCCTCCAACACCAGGCGCGCCGCTGTGCTGAGGGCTATGAAGCTGAAAAAATAAATACCAGGTTTTTGTGGGCGGAAGAACCCGCGCCCAGGCCAGACGAGGGCCAGAATAAGCCCCGCGGCCAGTATTTCGTACACCTGGCTAGGATGACGGTGGGCTCCCCACAGATTAATCCCCCAGGGGAGGTCGGTGAGCGCGCCAAAGGCTGCTCCTGAGGCCAGATGGGCAAAGCCCAGGGTGAGTTGGAAGACTGCTAGCAGCGGGGTGAGTGAATCCAGGCTCGCCAATAACGGCATGGATTTTCGTTGGATATAAATCAATGCGCCAATCGCTGCGGCTGCGAAACCTCCGATTGGATCGAGCAGGTCAGGGTTTAACGAGATAACGCTGAAGGGGCTGGAAGCAAAAGCCTGGGGATAACGAACCAAATAGCTCAGGCGAGCTCCCAGGATTCCACTGAGCAGCGCTATAAAGACCAAATTATACAAATCGCTGCCCTTAATCCCACAGCGCTCTGCCTGGCGTTCTGCCAGCGATAGGCCTAACCATAAACCAAGCAAAATGATCAAACCAGGCAGTTGAATGGCTAACGGACCTAACTGAACTGTGGGCAGCATTAGGGCTGCTCCTGATTACCGGTGGATAACAACTGCTCAATGCGGATGCGCAGCAGCGCCTCAGCCATTGGCCCGCCGATGACGACATCACGGATTACCCCCTGCCCATCGATAAAAAAGGTCGAGGGCAGCGACTGGACATGATATTGCCGCACTGCCTCGCCCTGGTAATCGAATAACACCGGAAAAGTCAAGCCGAGCTCTCTGGTAAACGCCAGGGCATTTTCTGGTGTATCCTGAGTGGTCGAATTTACCGCCAGGATTTCGAGACCTGCAGGCTGATAATCCTGGTACACACGTTGGATCGCGGGCATTTCCGCACGGCACGGCCCACACCAGCTTGCCCAAATGTTTAAGAGCACCGGCTTACCGCGTAAATCGGATAAGCGGATCAGCTTGCCGCTGGCATCAACCAGGCTGAAATCCGGCGCCAGGAAACCTGTTCTTGGCGCCGGGATGTTCCCTGCACTGACACTGTTCGCTTCTGTCCGGCTGAAATAGATCCAGATTGCCCCGGCAAATAGAATTGCTGCCGAAAGAATAATCCAGGTTTTGGACGAGAGCTTTTCCATGTGACTATTTTATCAGATGGTGTTAGCTCGTCCTTACACCCGGAGATCAAGGATCCCTAGGATCTGCGATGAATAATTGCGGACTCACCCTGCAATCAGGACGATGGGGTGCCGCTTATGTTCACCAGCCAGCCCACGCCAAATTTATCGGTGCACATCCCAAAGGTATCATTCCAGGGTGCTGCGGTGAGGGGCATCGTAACCATTCCGCCGCTGGAAAGTTTCTCAAAGTAGGCAGTTAGCTCGGCCATATTATCGCCGCTCAGCGAGATGCTGAAGTTTGTACCAGGGCGATATTCCATCCGGTCCGGCGTGTCAGACGCCATGAGGGTCATGCCATTCTCGGTTTCCAGCAGGGAGTGCATAATCAGGTCATCCTCCGCCGGATCTGCAGATGCATGGAACTCCTTGAAGGTGTTCAACGTAAGTTTTCCACCGAATACGGACTGATAAAATTGCATCGCTTCGCGGGTGTTGTCCTTGAAGGAGATATAGGGATTGAGTTTGGTGTGCATGTTCCTTATTCCATTCTTTTGTGGGTTGGTTCAGCAAAGGCCAGTCCTGCATCGCTCAGCGCCTTTTCGAGCACTGGCAACGACTTTGGGCCTACGCCATGCAGCGCTAGAATCTGGGCTCTCGCTGTATTGCGAGAGATCCTCCGCTGTGGAGATGCCCACCTGAAGCAGGGCGCGGCGGGCTGGCGCGCTGAGGAGAGTGAGAAAGTCACTTGCAGGCATCGGTTCTAAATCCGTGCCAGCAGCTCGCCGAGTTGGTCGGCGCACTGTCCCCAGCCCTGGTGAAACCCCATTTGCTCATGGTGTTCACGATCGGCGACCGACCAGTGACGAACGCGAGCCGTGTAGCGGGTTTTTCCGCCGAGGTCTTCAAAGGTTAGGATAACCGTCATGAACGGATGCTCTGAAGGCTCCCAGGCGCGAGTGTAGGCATCGGTAAAGACCAGGCGCTCATTCTGGATAACCTCAAGGTAAACGCCTTGATTGGGGGATTCTTCACCTTCTGGGCTGCGCATAACAATCACATTGGACCCACCTGGGCGAACTTCAAGCTCTGCGCGAGGTGTGGTCCATGGCAGCGGAGCGAACCACTGTTTCAGCAATTCGGGCTCCGTCCAGGCCCGGTAGACCTTTTCGGGCGGCGTATCGAATACGCGGGTCAAAACGAGTTCGCGATCCGCAAGATCGCCATGATCAGGATTTGTGCTCATATTGTTCCTTTATAAAAATCGGCTGTTGACTTACCCAGCGAGAGACGGCTGGGCGTATTTTTGGTGTGCAACTGTTCGCTGGGGAACGTATTATACGCTAACAAGATCAACTTTGTATTAATTGTTCTTAAAAAAGAAAGTTCCCCGGCAGTGTGGTCGATTTGGAACGGCGCGGATGGCCTACCCACTTTGAACAGGGGGTATAGGCAGCCTTGTTTCAAAATAGAGCAAGTCTGGATCATCCTTCGGCGCACCTTGGTGGTAAGATAAGCGGTACATGCGCCTGGCAATCAGGCAACCAGATGGTCCAAGGGGAAATTGTGGATGGAAAAGCAGAAGGATATTGGGAGTAATATCGGATCGATGGCAGCATAAAAAAGCCTAGGTTTTGGTATGAAGGAGATGAGTATGAGACAAATCATTTTATATTTAACGCTTGCCGCCGGGATCCTGCTGCTGGCGGGCTGCGCAGGCGGTAAGCAATCCCCAACGGTGTCGGCGACCGCGTCACAACCGGTTGTTGCTTCTGTGGCGGCTGCATCGTCGGAGCCAGGAAATCCTTATCCATCAGCAGCCCAGACTCAACCAGCCAATCCAGCGCTGTCAGCCTATCCCTACCCGATGCAGGACCAGTCAGGCGCACCGGCGCCTTCTGCTCAGCCAGGTGCATATCCCAATCCAGGGCAAGCTGCGCCTCTCCCACCGGTTCAACTCGGAGGCGACCCGACGGTCACAAGCCCATATCCTGCTCCAGGGCAGCTCGTTTCTACCCCACCCACCCAAGCGGCGGACCTGGCGCCTACGTTACCCGTCACTCCGAGCGCCTATCCAGCCCCGCTAACAACCCAGGCGCCTGTCCCCACGATTCGTCCGACCAGGGATGTCATAAAAGAGCTGCATGCGACCGATCCGAGGACAGTCCAACTGGCCTCGGGTAAAGTCCAACTGGTCGAGTTTTTTGCCTTTTGGGATGGGACCAGTAAAGCCTTGGCGCCCATCGTGCATGGGCTTGAAGCAGAATATGGACAGCGGATGAATTTTATCTATCTAGATATCGACGATCCGGCGACAAAGATTTTTAAAAGTCAATTAGGCTATCGCTACCAACCACACCTGTTCCTCTTGGATGAACGCGGTAGTATTCTTAAGCAGTGGCTGGGCTACGTAGACGAAGCCGATTTACGCGCCGCCTTTGACGCAGCCTTGAACTGACCTCTCTCAGTGTGAATTATCAATCTAAAAGGAGGCTGCTCCCGGAGCGCCCTCCTTTTTGTTTTAAAAATCCTTGACGAACTGGGATGGTTGGAATATAATACTTTTACCCCACCCCCCATGGGGGGGGATAACCCTCAAACCTGCTATCTCTACCCGCCAATGAAACACGACACCGCTCTTAACCGCTTGAAAACCGTAGAAGGACATATCCGTGGGATCGAGCGGATGATCGAAAGCGATACCTACTGTATCGACGTCATCCGCCAGATCCAGGCTGTTCAGTCAGCATTGAATAAAATCAACGCCATGATCCTGGAAGAGCATTTAAATTCATGTTTGATTGCTGCAGTGCGCGGGGAAGACGTGGATGAACGCGAACGCGTGCTCAAGGAAATTGCCGACGTGTTCGATATGGCTACAAAGACCTAAGGTACAACTACGGCCTGGTTTTCAGGCGGTAGATTATCAACATTACGAATGGAGAAACGGACATGACTACTGTAACTTATCGCATCCCCAATATTTCCTGTGGACATTGCGTCCACACCATCCAGTCCGAGGTCGGCGAGCTGGTTGGCGTTCAATCGGTCACCGCGGATCAGACCAGCCAAACCGCAGTGATCGTCTTCGCTCCGCCAGCGACCGAAGAAAAGATCAAG
Organism: uncultured Chloroflexia bacterium; assembly: GCA_963770655.1. GTDB lineage: Bacteria > Chloroflexota > Anaerolineae > Anaerolineales > UBA4823 > CAZAGA01. Next base: position 83,254 of record CAVYQO010000012.1, read on the forward strand.
GCCCTGTTGACTGAAATCAATTACCCTGTTCTGAATTAAATCAAGCTGCCTTTCCGTATGATCCGTCGCGTAGATAGGGATTTATGAGTTCAAAACAAGTAACTTTACCGGTAACTGGTATGACCTGCGCCAACTGTGTCGCCACAGTTGAAAGAAATCTAAAAAAAGTGGATGGAGTCCAGAGCGCCATGGTAAATCTATCCTCTGAACGCGCCACGGTCGAGTTTGACCCAGGCTTGACCGGGTTGGATGACCTGGTCGGTCGCATCCGCCGCTCTGGTTACGACGTTGCCACGGGCGAGGCCGACCTGGTTATCCGACGGATGAGCGATGACAATGATGCGCGCCGTCTGGAAAAAACCTTAGGAGCTGTCGAAGGCGTATTATCTGCACAGGTAAGCTTTGCCACCGAGCGGGCAACTGTGCGCTATATTCCAACGGTAGTCAGCCAGTCTGAGCTGCGCCAGGCTGTGCAAGCAGCCGGCTTCGAAGCTGTTGAGACCGGTGGCGACGCTGAGGATGTCGAGCGCGCCGCTCGCGAAGCCGAAATCGCTCATCAGCGTCACTTACTGATTGTTGGATTAATATTTACTGTGCCATTGTTCGTGTTTTCGATGGCGCGGGACTTCGATTTACTCCCAATGAGTATCGCCCATGCCTCCTGGGGAAACTGGCTGATGTTTGTCCTGGCCACACCGGTGCAGTTCTATGTTGGTTGGGATTATTACGTCGGTGCTTATAAGGCATTGCGCAATCGCTCGGCAAATATGGATGTCTTGGTGGTGATGGGATCATCTGCAGCCTATTTCTACTCGATCTTCGTTATGCTGGGCTTTTTCCCAGGGCACGTCTATTTCGAAACCTCTGCGGTAATCATCACCTTGATCAAATTAGGTAAGTATTTGGAAGCCAAGGCTAAGGGTCGCACCAGCGAAGCAATTAAAAAACTGATGGCCTTGCGCCCAAAGACTGCGCATGTGATCCGCTCCGGACAGGAACTAGAACTGCCTGCCGAACAGGTTTTGGTGGGCGATATTGTCCTGGTGCGACCTGGTGAGAAAATCCCCGTAGACGGGGTGGTTGTCGACGGTCGTTCTTCTGTGGATGAATCAATGCTCACCGGCGAATCCCTCCCAGTTGAAAAAGGTCCTGGCGATCCGCTGGTCGGCGCCACGTTGAACAAACTTGGCTTGCTCAAGTTCGAGGCCACGAAAGTCGGGAAAGAAACTGCCCTGGCCCAGATTATCCGCCTTGTTGAACAAGCCCAGGGGAGCAAAGCGCCGATCCAGAAGCTGGCCGATCAAGTATCTGCCGTGTTTGTCCCTGTAGTCTTGGGAATCGCTTTCCTGACCTTTTTGGCCTGGTACTTCCTTGTTCCGCTGCCGCCTGGTTCTGATGTGACCCTCTTTACCCGCGCTCTGATCAACATGATCGCTGTTCTGGTGATTGCCTGCCCGTGTGCGATGGGCCTGGCCACTCCGACGGCGGTGATGGTTGGGGCTGGCAAAGGCGCTGAAATGGGAATTTTGTTCAAATCCGGCGAAGCCTTAGAGCGGGCTGGACGACTTACCACAGTGATCCTGGATAAAACAGGGACAATCACCCGCGGCCAACCGGCAGTGACGGATATTCTAGTTGCTAGCGAATGGTTGCCGGTGATTGGTAATCCAAATTCAAGTATTTCGCACCTAGTTGACGTGCAATCCAATTCCGCGGCGATGATCCTTCAGCTAGCCGCTTCGGTTGAAAAAGGGTCCGAACATCCCCTGGGTGAAGCGATTGTGGCTGAGGCGGGTGAGCGTGGTTTGACCTTAAGCATGCCAGAGTCTTTCCGGGCCAGCGCCGGGAATGGTGTGGAGGCTGTCGTCGACGGGCATATGATCCTGGTCGGCAGCCCGCGCATGATCGCCGAACGGGAAATCCCTCTCAACGGCCTGAAGGATCGGATTACAAGCTTGCAGGACGAAGCCAAAACCGCGGTGATTGTGGCCATCGATGGCCAGGCCGCTGGGGTGATCGGCATTGCTGATACGCTCAAAGAAGGCTCGATCCAGGCGATTGCCGAGCTTCACCGGATGGGTCTCAGTGTAGCGATGATCAGCGGAGATAATCGCCAGACAGCCGAAGCAATTGCCGGCCAGGCGGGTGTTGAAAAGGTCCTGGCTGAGGTCCTGCCCGGAGAAAAGGCAATGGAAATCAAGAAGCTCCAGGCTGACGGCCAGGCAACTGCAATGGTTGGAGATGGGATTAATGATGCCCCGGCTTTGGCACAAGCGGATGTCGGCATAGCTATCGGCAGCGGCGCCGATGTAGCCATGGCGGCTGCGCCGGTGCTGTTAATTAGCGGCGATTTACGAGGCGCGCCGCGCGCCATAGATCTTTCCAGGCGAACTTTGCGCACCATCAAGCAAAATCTTTTCTGGGCGTTTATCTACAATATCATCCTGATCCCAGCCGCGGCTTTGGGTTTCCTTATGCCCGCCCTGGCTGCCGGAGCGATGGCGTTCAGCAGCGTGTTTGTGGTGACTAACAGCCTTAGGCTGAGGAATTATAAGGCCAAAATTTAAATCAGGAATGCGCTTACCAGCAGCTCACGTCACTTGTGTAGTCTCAAGCTCTGCTGTCTGTTTCAATTCTTCCTTTTTGAGCGCGGCCAGGCTAATTCCAAAGCCAACCAGCATAATAACCGCCCCGCTGGTGTACGGTAGGTTTACGCTGACATCGAAGACACACCCGGCCCACAATGGCCCGACGATCCGACCCAGGCTGAGAAAAGAATTCGAGATCCCCATGGTAATTCCCTGGCCGCTCTCAGTGCGTTTAGAAATCAACGAGTTCACCGAAGGATTTAACATTGCGTTGCTGATTACAAAATAGCTGACGCTCAGCAGAACTCCAACGAAGTTCGTTGCTTGGGTCATCAAGATAAACCCAATCGCGCTGCTGGCCATTGAGGCCCGGATGATGTTAATCTCCCCAAAACGCTTGATCAACGGTCCGACCAGGGCGCTCTGGATGATTGCTGAGATAAGCCCGACGACCATCAAAATGAGGCCCACCTGGCTGGGAGTGTACTGGTATCTTTCGGCGGTGTAAAGACCAAAGACGCTCTCGAAATTTGCCAGGCCGAGGCTTAACAAGAAAGCCATGATGAACAGCACGCCCAATGGACCGCTAAGAGCCAGGATGAGCTGTTTTATCTGCACCCCGCGTACTTTTTGCTGGACTTCCGGTTTTTCGCGCTGCGGTTCGGGCAGGAAGAAGTAAATAAAGACGAGGGCGGCGAGTGAAAGCGCCCCAGCCAGGAAGAATGGCGCGGCAAGCGATTTACCCGCCAGCCAACCGCCCAATCCAGGTCCGATGACCATCCCGATGCCCATGGCCGCACCAACGACGCCCATCCCGCCGCCGCGCTCCTCTTTCGAGGTGCTGTCGCCGACATAAGCCATAGCGGTCGGTAAAGTGGCTGAGGATAAGATCCCGGCCAAGGCTCGCGCTGCGAAGAGCATCCAAACCGCGTTCGATAGCCCCAAATAACACCTGGGCTAAGGCGTTGCCCAGCACACCGATCATTAAGATCGGTTTACGCCCAAACCGATCCGAGAGCGAGCCCCACAGCGGTGCAAAGATAAATTGCAGCAAGCCGTAGGTGGCCATAAGCGCTCCCAGTGTAGCCCCGCTGGCCCCAAAACTCTTGACGTAAAACGGCAGAATTGGGATGATCATGCCGAAACCAAGCATGACCACGATCATTGTAAAAAATAAAATCAGGATATCGCGACGATTTTGTTTAAACGAAAACATAATGAGACGCTGATTATAAACAGGATAATCCAGAATGTCCAATGCATGGACAGGTTTATTTCAATCTTGACACCGCTGGTCGGATCCGTGCAATTTCTCACACAACCTTAATCGCTTGTTTCACGCTTCTCTATTGACCCTCTTTCCTTTTTCCAGTATGCTTAACATTCTTATGAGACCAATGATTTCTCGCCGTGATTTTCTAAAGTTGGCGGCTTGCGGACTGGGAGGCCTGGCTTTACGACCCTGGCAGAACGCCGCGGCGTCTTTTTCCTACCCAACGGCTTCGTCGCCCTGGATTGCTGGAATCCCCGATTTTCCTGAAGGCGACTTGCTCGGGCGGGTTGCCCAGGGTGTGGCCGAGGTCAAAGCGCGTCCCGATATCGAGACCCAAACCATCAAGATACTTTATGAAGATGCTGTGTTTCCCTGGCTTAATGAAGTATCCGGCGAAAAGCCGGCTTACGTGTTCAATAATCAAAAATGGATTGAAATGGCGGATGGCTATATCTACAGTCCGCTGATCCAACCGGTGCGCAACAAGCCAAACAAACCGGTCACCAGTTTGAATCAGACCAGCCTTGGACCAGGGATGTGGGCTGAAGTCACCGTCCCTTACGTTGACGTCATCCTGCAGACGACGCCCACCTCTGATTCGTGGGTTGAAGCCAAGGTCGAGCAGGGGCTGCCGGTACGCCTGTACTACGGCCAGGTTTTTTGGGTGGATACGATCAAGAAAAATGATCAAGGGCAGATCCTTTACCGGGTAAATCCGAATTATTACGGCGGAGTGGATATGCTCTGGGCAGCCGCTGAGGCATTTCGTCCGATACTGGAAGATGAGCTCACCCCGATCCATCCAGATGCTCAGGAAAAACGTATCGTTGTCGATGTGACTTACCAAACTCTCGCTTGTTTTGAAGGCGAGCGCGAGGTTTATTACTGCCGGGTCTCCACCGGGGCAAAATTTGACGCATACGGAAACGTGGTCGATAAATGGGCCACCCCGGTTGGAGAACATACCATCTCACGCAAATTTATCTCCTTACAGATGAGCGGAGGCACCACCGGCGCCGGTTATGATCTGCCAGGGATCGGTTGGGCGACGATCTTTGCCACCGGTGGGGTAGCAATCCACTCCACAGTTTGGCATAATAATTTTGGGGATGCGATGTCGCATGGCTGCATCAATTGTTTACCCGAAGACGCCAAATGGATTTTTCGCTGGACTATGCCCAATGTACCGTATGATCCTGGCATGGTCGATAGCACGCTGACCGGCGAGACCAGCACAAAAGTAGCCGTGGTTGAAACTTAATGACCAGGATTGTTTCCAGGCGTGAATTTATTAAGGTCGCTGGGATTGGCCTGGCAGGATTTACCCTTCCAGCCTGGTCCGTGGAATCTGTCCTGGCGCAGGCTGCCGCGCCGCCCTCGCTTCCCGAGTTTCCCAAGGCTGAACGCCTTGGACGGGTCATCGGTGGGCGCGTCCCGGTCAAATTGCGCCCGGATATCGACAGCCCTGATGTTGTACTTGTCAATGATGACGATATATTACCCTGGCTGAGCGAGGTCGTAGGAAAGCGCCCCTTATGGTACAGCCAGCGCTTTGTGGAGACAGCACAGGGCTATGTCTATGCCCCAAATCTGCAGCCGGTGCGCAATCGACCCAATGTGCCGCTGACTGGGCTGCCTGCCGAAACAGGTTTTTGGGCTGAGGTGACGGTTCCCTACCTGGATTTGGTCTTAGCCAACCCGCCAGCCCGTTCGCCCTGGTTGAAGCTTGGCGCCAAGCCGCGCTTGTATTACAGCCAGGTGATGTGGATCGACCAGATCAAAACTGGCGAAAATGGCGAGGTTTGGTATCGGATCAAAGAAAAATATGGTACGTTTGGGGATATATTTTGGGGTGCGGGCGAGGCTTTTCGCCCAATTCGCGCTGAAGAGATCAGTCCAATTAACCCTGAGGTGGAAGATAAGCTGGTGGAGGTCAATCTGGTTAATCAGAGCCTGGTCTGCCGGGAAAATGGTCGAGAAGTATTTTTCTGCCGGGTTTCGACGGGCGGAAAATGGGATAAAGACGGCAACCCCTCGGAAAAATGGGCAACGCCTCTCGGCGCCCACTCTATCTGGCGCAAGCTTATCTCTGTCCATATGACCGGCGGCAGCTCCGGTGGTGGTTACGATCTCTCCGGGATCGGTTGGACGACTTTATTTTCGGGTAATGGTGTCGCAATCCATTCGACTTTCTGGCATAACAGTTATGGAATTCCGAAATCGCATGGTTGTGTCAATGCCCAGCCGGACGACGCCCGCTGGGTCTGGCGTTGGACAAATCCTTCGACGCCCTATACGGCGGGTGATGTTACAATTTCGGGCAGCGGATCTACCAAGGTTGTCGTGGTGGAAGGTTAGCTTGTTTACAGGTTGCAGGAGTTTTGGGTATGGCATTTGGTGAAATTGGAATTGGGCTGGCGTTCTTAGCAGGATTGGCATCCTTTTTGTCACCCTGTGTTTTTTCGTTGGTGCCGGCATACGTAGGTTATTTGGCGGGTCGTTCGGTTGCCCTGGGAACGACGGGTAGAGAAAACCGCTTGATGACCTTTGCACATGGTCTTGCTTTTGTTATGGGCTTCAGCACGGTCTTCATCACATTGGGTCTGGCTGCCTCAGCCCTCGGTGGATTGCTCTACGACACACGCGATTGGTTAGAAAAAATTGGCGGGATCGTCGTGATCATCTTTGGTCTGCATATGACAGGCATCATCCGCATCAAATTTTTGGAATATGACCTGCGCCCACAGACGATGCCAGACCGTAATCGCGGCTTCCTGGCCTCATTTTTGATGGGAATTTTCTTTTCGGCAGGTTGGTCGCCGTGCGTCGGCCCGATCCTAGGGGCAATCCTGACCCTATCCTTAAATGGCGGCTCGATCAGCCAGGGGTTAATGCTTCTCTCAGCTTATTCGATTGGGTTAGCCATTCCCTTCCTGGTGGCCGCAATTCAGATTAGTGTGGTAACTACCGCATTACGCCGCTATGGCCGCGCAATGGTCTATATTGAAAAAGCCATGGGCGTCATACTCATCGCCGTAGGTATCTTGTTATTCATGGGACGCTTCGAAACCCTGGCTCAATTTGGCTCTTTCTTTGGGGTATATGATGAATTAGCCCTCGGGCGAAATATCCTGCTGATTTTAATTACCCTGGCGCTGCTCGGTTTGATCCCCGCATTCATCGCCTCACGGCGCGGGCGCAGCTTCTTTGATTGGTGGCTCTTTGGTGCAGGCTTATTTCCGCTGGCGCTTCCGATGGCCTTGATGATTAAACCTCAAGCGGAAAAAACCGAGACGACCTGAGTCAGCCAGTTTGAAGCCTTCCTGCATCGTTAGCGCTTCATCCAAGTATGAAAGAAACCTCACCTCCTGCTGCTCGAACAAACGCCTGGCTGTGGATTGCAGCAGGCGTCTTGTTAGGAATCGGCGTCGGGGCGGCTGGACTGGCATTAATCGTTTCTGGGGGTTTATTACCATGGCGTTCAGCTACAACAGCGATTTCCCCAGCAGTGCCGCAAGTGAATGCGCCCGCGCCGCCGCTCAACTTGAAAACCTTAGACGGTCAGGCAGTCTCGCTTGCTGATCTCCAGGGAAAAACGATACTGCTCAACTTTTGGGCCACCTGGTGCGGTCCCTGCCGCTCTGAAATGCCGCTGCTCCAACAAGCCCAAGATCGCTATCCCGATCGCCTGGTGGTCCTGGCGGTAAACGATGGCGAAGAGCCCGAGCAGGTGCGCTCCTTTGTCAAAGAGATCGGCTTGAGCCTGGCAGTCTTGCTCGATCCGGAGCGTCTCGTGACCGAGCGCTATCGGGTGCGTGGATTTCCAACGACGGTTTTCATCGATCCTACCGGCGTCATTCGTTACCAACACATTGGCGTCCTCAGCCAGGATACCCTGGCTGGTTATCTTTCGGATTTGGGAATAAAACCTTGATACAAGTAACCCTATACAGCCGCGAAGACTGCCATCTGTGTCATCAGGTTCATGCAGACCTGGACGCTCTGCAGGTAGATTACCCACACGAGCTCACCGAGATTGATATTGATACTGTACCGGCGCTGCAGCGTCAATACGGTTTCGAAGTACCCGTGGTGACCATCGGCGCGCTGATCTTAAAAGCGCCAATCACGCCGGCAGAGCTGCGCCAGGCCTTAGCCGCAACCGCGGCGGGGAAACCCGCCAGCACACATGGAGTGCAGCCTACGGCCCCTGGCGTTCAAGCCCGCCCAAGGTGGACGCGCTCGGACAATTTCTCGTACTGGTTCAGTAAGCATTACCTGGCTGTGATCAATAGCTTGTTAGCTTTGTATATCCTGCTGCCTTTCATCGCCCCTGTCTTGTTGAAAGTGGGTTACCCAGGACCAGCCAGCCTGATCTATCGCATGTATGGGGCTGCTTGTCACCAATTGGCCTATCGTTCCTTCTTTATTTTTGGAGAACAAGCGGTGTATCCACGCCAGGAAGCCGGGATCGCGGGTTTATTGACTTTTCAACAAGCCACCGGAATCAGTGAAGCCAGTGATACCCAGGATGTCATCGCTGCCCGCAATTTCACGGGGAACCCGGCGATGGGCTATAAGCTCGCTCTGTGCGAGCGCGATATCGCCTTGTATGGATCGATTTTGTTATTTGGTCTGATTTTCGCCCTTAGCGGCAGGCGCATTCCACCCATTCCCTGGTACATTTGGGTCATATTTGGCCTTGTTCCGATTGGCCTTGACGGATTTAGCCAATTATTCAGCCAGCCGCCGTTTAATTTCATCCCTTACCGCGAGAGCACCCCGTGGCTGCGGGTGCTCACAGGCAGCTTGTTTGGGTTCATGACCGCCTGGTTTGGCATACCGATCGTCGATCAAACGATGAACGATACGCGCGAGATGCTGGAAATTAAGAAGGAAAAATCACAAGCACCCCGGCCCGCGCAGGAAAGCTGAGTCCATGCCTTTTCAGGAACACGACTTGCTCCGTTATTTCACTTTTGAGTCGCTAGCTGGCGAAGCACTGGTTCAAGCTGTCTTTACCCGGCGCGGCGGAACCAGCGCAGCGCCCTGGGATTCGTTGAACCTGGGTGGAACGGTTGGCGATACCCAGCAGCACGTGCGCGATAATCGCCAGCGCGCCTTCCACGCCTTGGGATTGCCTGTGGAGAGCTTATTTGATGTCTGGCAGGTGCACAGTGCTGTGGTGATCAGGGCAGATCAACCGCGTCCATTGGATGAACCTCATCGCCAGGCGGACGCGATCATCACCGATCAACCCGGGGTTACCTTATTTATGCGTTTTGCGGATTGCGTTCCTATCTTCTTATTCGATCCTCGTCACCGGGCAATTGGCCTCGTGCATGCTGGCTGGAAAGGCGTCCTGAACCAGGTTGCCAGGCGCGCTGTAGAAGCCATGCAGGCGGAATATCATTCAAGCCCATCCGAAATCATCGCGGCTGTGGGTCCGTCGATCGCCGTCCATCATTATGAAGTCGGACCAGAGCTCGCTGAACAGGTTCGCCAGGTGTTCACCACTGAAGCGGCTGGTTTATTACAGGCGTCCAATAATGGCGGAGGCGGGGTAAAATTTGACTTGTGGAATGCCAATCGCCTGGTGTTGGAAAGCGCCGGGGTGCGCCAGGTGGAATTTGCAGGGATTTGCACAGCCTGCAATCCCCAGGATTGGTACTCGCACCGTGGCGAACACGGTAAGACAGGTCGTTTTGGGGCGATGCTTGCCCTGAAGGATTAAGATGACGTCCATCGAATCGAGATATCAAGAAGTCTTAGAACGAATCCAGATTGCATGTACCGATGCAGGGCGTCCAACGGACTCCGTTCGCCTGGTTGTTGTCACAAAAGGTCACCCGATCCCGGCAGTCGAGCAGGTGGTGCGGGCAGGGGCATCCTGCCTGGGCGAGAATTACGTTGAAGAGAGCCTGGCGAAGATCGCCGCGCTCCATGAGCCAGGGCTTGAATGGCGCATGATTGGGCACGTGCAGAGCCGCAAAGCGGAAGAGGTAGCCCTGAATTTTGCTGCCTGCGACTCGCTGGATAGCTTGAAACTGGCCGGCCGCCTGGATCGCTGCGCAGCGCAGGCGGGGCGTGTCCTACCGGTCCTGCTCGAGTGCAATGTCAGCGGTGAGGCAAGCAAGTTTGGTTGGCCGGCCTGGAATGAAGCGGATTGGCCAAAGCTTGCTGCCCAATTAGATCAGGTGATCATCCTGAAAAATTTACAGATTACCGGGCTCATGACCATGCCCCCATTTTTTGATGAACCTGAAAAAGCCCGGCCATATTTTCAGCGCTTGCGCCGCCTGCAAACTTACTTATCCGTTCAATTCCCTGAGGTAAAATGGAATGAACTTTCCATGGGCATGAGCGGCGACTTTGAAGCAGCCATCCAGGAAGGGGCCACCTTGGTGCGGATTGGCACAGCAATTATGGGACCACGTTCTTAATTATGGAGGGAGTATGCTGCCGTCTTTGGCAATTTTAGTCGATTGGATCATTCGTATTTTTACAATCCTTGTCATTGTTGATGTTGTTTTAACCTATTTCATGGATCCGCTTCACCCGGTGCGCCGAGCCCTGGATCGCATTGTTGAACCCTTATTGGCGCCGATCCGCCGGCGGCTGCCTGATTCAAGTCCGGTGGATTTGAGCCCGGTTGTCTTGATCTTGGGCTTGATCGTATTTAATATGATCATCCAGGCGCTGCTCCGCTGATCACGAAAAAAACACCCGATTGGGTGTTTTTTTAAAGTTGAACTTGCCGATACCAGGGTGTTAACCGACGTAAAGGATGCGCCCGCAGCCATCGCAGCGAGCAATTTGAGCCGAATTTAGGGCATTATCCAATAAAGCCGCATTTAATGTGGCGCCGCAGGACGAGCACGCTTTGTTTTTTACCAGGCTGACCGCTAGCCCACGGCGTTGTTTGCGCAGGTTTTCATACAGACTTATCTCGTTTGGCGATATGCTGCTGGCGGCAGCCAGGCGCTCATCTTCCAGGTTTGGGATTTCGCTTCGGATCCTGGCTTGTTCGTCCCTAAGTGTCTGGGCGCGGGCCGCAAAACGAGCCTGGGTTAATTCCAGGGTGACCTGAGCCGCGTGTTCTGCGCTAATAGCCTCTTCTTCGCTCTGCATTGCCTCAAGTTCGCGGTCCTCGAGTACCGTGAGATAGCGCTTGAGCGCCGCAGCTTCGTTTTGCAAATCCTGTAATTCTTTTGGATTGCGAACCTTGCCGCCGTACAGAGCAGCCTCGGTGGTTTCAATTTTTATGCGCTGATCCTTGACAATATCTTCGGTTTTGCGTAGGGCTTTTTGGGCGGCTTGCAAATCCTTATTTGCCTTATCTTGTTGAGCTTCAGCCTGGTGGAGCTCCTGGGCGTCTTCCAGGGCCAGTCGGATCTCATCCAGCCGGGCGTGAGCCCGATCTAGCTGGCTATCGAGTTGTTGGAGACGGTATAATTTAAAAGTCTGACTCATCTTGCCTCTGATTATAGAGGCGGATGACAGATCGGACAAGGGCAAATTTATGTTAGTATTAATCATTCCATCGATCGCTGCTCATCGGGTAATGAATATGGAAGTTCTGCAGTATCATTGAACCAAAATGTGTCTCAAGGTGTAAATTAAAGATTTAGACGACAAAATAGTTGGTCTAACACTACCTCGCGCAACCTGCGTAAACCTGGGAGAAACCTCATGCCGACAGTTCAAGAATTTGCAAACCGGGTGATTAGTAATATCGAGACTGTTATCATCGGTAAACGCCCGACCATAGAACTTGCCGTAGCAAGTTTGCTCTGTCAAGGCCATTTGCTGATCGAAGATGTACCGGGTGTTGGGAAGACGATGCTGGCTCGCAGCCTGGCAAAGTCCCTGGGCTGCACCTTCAGCCGGATTCAATTTACCCCGGACATGCTGCCCAGCGATGTCACTGGCGTTTCGATTTACAATCAACTCAGTCGAGAGTTCGAGTTCCGGGCTGGCCCAATTACAGCGCAGATTGTCCTTGCGGATGAGATTAACCGAGCAACGCCAAAGACCCAGGCAGCTCTGCTCGAGGCTATGGAAGAACGCCAGATAACGGTCGACGGCGTCACGCATCCCTTGCCGCGACCCTTCATGGTGCAGGCGACCCAAAATCCGATCGAGTATGAAGGCACTTTTCCTCTACCAGAGGCTCAGGTGGATCGCTTCCTGATGCGGGTGCGCCTGGGTTATCCCTCCACCGAGGATGAAATCCAAGTGCTTGAGCGCCAACAACATCATCACCCGGTGCTAGATCTTCAAACGGTAGTAAGCGTTGAAGAATTGCTCGAAATGCAGGAAACAGTAAAAAGCATCTTCGTTTCCTTGCCGCTTAAACGCTATATTGTTGACTTGACCCACCAGACCCGTCAGCATGCCGAGGTCTACCTCGGTGCAAGCCCGCGCGGCAGCCTGGCGCTCTATCATACAGCCCAGGCTCGCGCGGCTATGCAAGGCCGCGAATACGTTCTGCCGGACGACATAAAATTTCTGGCGATCCCAACCCTTGCCCATCGGGTGATCCTGGGACCAGGAGCGCGCTTGCGTGATTTGAGCGCGCAGCAGATCGTCGAGGATATCCTGAACAGCATGCCCGCGCCTGGTGGAGATCCCACCGTCGGGATGACCGCTGCGCTTAATCGTTAATCAGCATACAAAGCCCTTGAAGAAACGTCCTGCAATCGCATTTTGGATTGTACTTACCCTGTTTGTGGTCAGTATTGTGGTTGGCGCGGCCACTGGCTCGCAGTTGTACTATCGGATGAGTTATCTATGGGCGTTGCTGCTGGGCTTGAACTGGTTAATGTCTTTTTTTGCGCTGCGCAATATCATAGTTCGGCGCAAAGCCCGCACATTGCGCTCTCAAGTGGGGCAGGTCTTCGAAGAGCGGTTTGAAATCCAAAACCCCAGCCGGCTGCCTCGCTTGTGGATTGAAGTGCGCGACAAGTCCTCCCTTCCTGGATCGCGGGGCTCACATGTATTGACCATGATCGGTGGACGAGAAAGACGCACCTATTTGTCTCGGACCCGTTTACAGGAACGAGGCGTATTTACCCTTGGTCCCACCCAGGCTCTCTCGGGTGACCTGTTTGGGATGTTCCCGGTGGAAAAGTCGTTCACAAACCAGGATTTTATTCTGGTTTATCCGATGATTTTCGAAATTCAAAACTTTCCCAACCCGCCTGGTTTACTCCCCGGCGGCGAATCGCTGCGCCGCCGCACCCAACAAATAACTTCGAATGCCGCGGGAGTGCGCGAATATGTTTCTGGTGATCCTCTAAGCCGCATCCATTGGGTCAGTACTGCCCGGCGAGGGCGCTTGATTGTCAAGGAGTTTGAGCTTGACCCACTCGCCGAAGTTTGGGTGTTTATCGATGCCAATCAGGGCGCACACTCTTCCAAACCGTACCCAAAGGGTGATTACGACTTTCAGGAGTTTTGGCGCAAACGATCGCAATATGAGCTCCCGCCCTCGACTGAAGAATATGCAGTCAGCATCGCCGCCTCGCTAGCCCGCTATTACCTGCAGCGCGGCCGGGCAGTCGGGTTGGTGTCTGCAGGTCAGTCGGTGCAAGTGTTACCGGCAGATCGCGGCGGACGCCAATTGGGGAAAATTTTGGAGACCTTGGCGCTGCTGCGCGCCGAAGGCCATCTCCCACTTGAAGGTCTGGTGGATATTCAGGCGCGGCACTTACCGCGCGGCAGCACAGCCATCCTGGTTACCTCCAGCGCCGCCCTCAACCTCTTCCAAACTGCTGACACACTCCTGCGTCGTGGTTTACGGCCTGTGGTGGTTGTGATCGATTCAGCCACATTTGGTGGTAGCTCCGGTCCGGAAAAAATCCTGGCTCAGCTTCAATTTCTTGGCATACCAAACCGCAAGGTCGCTTTCGGCGATAATTTAACCGAAGTCCTGTCCCCCCTAACTGCTCCTCTGACTCTCTAATCGCCCGCCTTGCCAGGTATTTAATGGGTGATTTCCATTTAACCAGGTCTGCTCCGGATAAATGCCTCGCCGCGTTCAAGCAGCGCGGCAGAATCATCCAGGGGTTTCAATCCTGCCAGCACGTCAAGGGCATATTCGCGCAGCACCTTTTGGGCAGTTGGTCTACCCTGGGCTTCCCACTTTTCCATGCTCCAGCGCGGAAAGATTGGACTGGGGTAGTAAGCCTTGCGATAATGTTGGCGAGTCAGCCTGGAAGAAAGGAAGCTGCCGCCTGGCCCAATCTGAAGGATTTCATCTAATCCCATGCTGGCTTCGTCCAGGGCAAATCCCTGGGCATAGCGCAAAGCTTGCTCGATGATTTCATGCACATAAACGACATTCGTGGGCGAGAATGCCTTGGAGGTCAGCGTATCGCCGACAAAAGGCGCCAGGCCGCCTTTCGTTAAACAGGCGGTTAAATGGTTCATCCAATAGGTTTCCGCCGCCAGGATATCCGGTCCCCAGCCTGTACCGCTGCCAGAAGTTCCGCAATGCGGCAGATCGTAATGCGCCATCATTTCGGCGCAGGCCAGGTTGAGCAGCATACTCTGCGGGTCGTAGAAGTTCGTCATCGATTTCAGATCCATGAAGGCCGGTAAAATCCCGAGGATCATCGGAGCGCCTTCTTTCATGATCTGGCCGATCACCAACCCGGCCAGCAGCTCGGCCAGCATCAATGCTAACATTCCCGCCGGGGTGAGTGGGGTGGACATCCCCGCCAGGCTGTAATTCGAGACAATCACCGGTAAGCCGCGCTCGATCGCCATCTGCATTTTTTCGACAGTGCCAACATTCATCACCAGCGGTGTCACCGGGTTGAAATAAGGGATAACAAATGGCTTGTTGGCCAAATCGCCAGCCAGTTGCTCGAGCATATCGAGAACGTCGCTGAAGCGCTCTTCCTGCGAAACCAACACAATGAGCGGCTTGGTTGTGTTGGCGGCCATTTCCAACGTTCCAATCAGATCCTGCATTTCAGCGGGGTAATCCTGGACAATCCCGACTGTGGAGACGCAGTCGAAATTCGGCAGGCTGTCTCCGAGGCGAACCATCTCTCGCATATTTTGGCGGCTGAAGGGGGAAAGCTCATCCGTTAGCGGGTCCTGGTAGTACAGCGAAGTCACCCCGATCCCAAAGCGCATCCGGTCAGCGCCAAGGCGAAATGCTAATTCGCCGCTGCGTTTGTAAACATCAATCGCGGCTGGCGCTGCCTGCATCGCCCATTCGACAAACTCAGCCGGGAAGGTGACCCGCTCCCCCTGAACTTGACTTGAACCGAGCTTTTTCTGCAGCAGTGCTAAAACGCTGGGCGAGTCAACTCGGACACCGCTCACCCCCAGGATTTTTAGAACGCTTTGGTGAATAAACGCGATTTGATCGGGGGTTAGCAGGCTCAATTGGGGAATGGCTCTGTCGTGCATTGTTCAACCCTAGAATTGAAATTGAATTTTTCGGCCGGCAGCATCGAAAGCCTCAATTGCTATTAATGCCCCAGGGCTTGTTGGATATTCGGATTCGAGCAAGGTCCAAATCATGCTGTCGCTTGGCTTGCCATCATAATCAACCGTGCGCTGGCGTAAAACGGCCTCGAGCGTGTAACCCAACTTGCGCGGCACCGCTGCGCTGGCCAGATTTTCAGGATCGCAATGGATCTCTACGCGCTTAACCTTGAAGATCTCAAACGCGGTCTTTGTCAAAGCAGCACTGAGCTCTGTCGCCAGGCCCCGGCGGGTGTGATCCTTATCGATCCAATATCCAATTTCCAGGACGCCTTCGCCCACCCGCGTGTGCAGACCGGTGCTGCCTAGCAGCGTCTGTCCATCTCGACTCAAAACCCCATAAATGAAATCCAAATCCTGATCAAAGCGGGCGCGCGCCTGGCGCAGGCGCTGATATTGGATCTCTAAATCCGAGTTTTCATCGCTTGCCCAGTTCATCCAGGGGCGCAGATGCTCCAGGTTTCGGGCGACTAAACCTGCCAGCGCAGGCGCATCGCCTGGATCCCAACAACGCAGCATCAGCCTGGGGGTGAGAACGCGGTAAGGTGTGATTTGATTCATGGCGCTTGCTCCGTAAGGTAATGATCTGGAACTTGTACTGCGACGACTTCACCTCTAGCAGTTTCGATCCCTGCCGCCGAGAGTGTTGATCCGATAACCACTTTGCGCCCCTTAATTTCTTTGATATGGGCGCGCACCTCCAGCAGGACATCCAACGGCGTCGGTTTGAGGTAATCGACGTGTAGGGAGGCAGTCAAAAAGCGGTAGGCTGGCAAGCTATCCAAATGACGACCAGACTGGCGATAAGCTGCCGCGGCCGCGCTTCCGGTGCTGTGACAGTCGATTAAAGACGCGATCAGCCCGCCGTAAACGTAGCCTGGGATGGCAATGTGGTAGGCTCGTGGCTGAAACAAACAAACTGTTTCATCGCCATCCCAATAGCTCTTAATTTGCAGACCAAATTCGTTCAA
Organism: uncultured Chloroflexia bacterium; assembly: GCA_963770655.1. Lineage (GTDB taxonomy): Bacteria > Chloroflexota > Anaerolineae > Anaerolineales > UBA4823 > CAZAGA01. The sequence goes on from CAVYQO010000012.1 coordinate 99,591, forward strand.
TCTTCCGCATCCATAACAATAGGCCATATTGTCGGGGTAGAAATCCTGAAAGAATGCTTTTTCCATAAGCAGTATCCTATCTCTTGAGTGCCAATGTCGCACAAAACGAAGGAATGGTTCTGCCGAGGATCGAGTCCGGTTGAATATCCTCATAAAAACCGGCAATCCATAAACCTGCCTGGATTTGTCCTCCGATCTGATCCTCCAGGCTGTGACCGAATTCAAGCGGAGAACCTTCATCCATGTACTGTTGAAGCCGTTCTTTGGGCAATTGTTCCAGATCGGAGTAGGGGATTGTGTAGCTCACCACCAGGCGGTTCTCTTGCTCCATCAGATCGAAATCGAACAGATAGCTAACGGGATTTACAAAGCCGGCCAGCAGGCGCCCGCCATGTTTTAGGACCCGCCCGGCCTCGTTCCATACCGGCTGCAGGCGTGGTGTGAACAGATTCGAGACGGGATGAAAGATCAGGTCGAATGTGCCCTCGGAAAATACTGCCAGGTCGGCCATGTCACCTTCTATGGTTTCGATCTGCAAGCTATCCCTATCAGCAACCAGGCGATCTTGAGCGAGTTGGGCAGGCGAGTTGTCGAAAACCGTAACTTGCGCCCCGGCTGCCGCCAGGATCGGCCCTTGCTGGCCGCCGGCGGATGCCAGGCACAATATTTTTTTACCATCCAGGTCGTCTGGAAACCAGCTCCGTGGGACAGGCTTGGTTGGGGTGAGTACCAGCGCCCAATTGCCCTGGCGAGCGGCTTCTATTTGTTCGGATGAGACCGGGAGAGTCCACTGGTTGCCGCTCTGCACCTGACGGTTCCAGGCTTCCCGGTTGTAGGCGCGAATATCCATAAAGCTTCCTTTGCAGATTGAATAGGAGGGATTTAATCGATGCTTTGGGGGGCTCTGGTTGTCATGCGCATAGCCGACCATTCGTCGAAATCACGCGGCACCGGGAGGACATCGCTTCCTTCGCGGCGTACCAGGTGTAGAGCGTTCTCAGGGCAGGCTGGCACACACACCCCACAGCCTACGCAGCGAATTTCGATGACCTGGGTGTGGCCATTTTCTAAGTGCAGCGCTTGAAACTGGCAGTAATCCAGGCAAGTCTCACAATCAATGCACAGATCCAGGTTGATTGTGTTGACAAACGGTGACCGCGCTACTGCGTCGGCAATCCCCATCTCGGCGATCCCACGCAGGATGCCGCACGAGCATGTGCAGCAATTGCATAAATACCACAGCCCTTCCTGGCTGTTGCTAACTGAATGGACTAGCCCGGCGCTTGCCGCCCGCTGCAGCGTGGTATGGGCTTGCTCACGGGTGAGGGCTTGGATCACCGGATGGTTATCAAACACTCCTGGATATGGGGCGAATGCCATGCAAACGTCAACTGGGTGTGTGCAGCCCTGGCCGATCAGGGCTTTCTGGGTACGGCAAATACAATCCAACACCCCCCAGGCCTGTGCCTGGTCGATGATTTCAGCGGCGCTTTCATAAGGGCGCACCTCAATCCCCACCTTGACGCTCTCCTGGACTGGAACGACGCGGTGAAATGCGGGTTGGTACTTGAGCGCCTGGCTAAAGGCTTGGACATAGTACGCTTCAAATAATTGCGCCAGTTCTGCGTCGATTCGCCCAATCTGCATTTCGTAAATGCCGACGACAAATGGCATGAGCACAAAGCCCAATCCGCCTGCGGTTCGCTCGGAGTTGATCAGCCCTTTCCGCGCCATGCTCTTGAGCATCTTTCCGGCTTCGCGTTCCTCAATCTGCGGATCGAGCTGGACGGCGATCTCGGCAGCCGTTTGCGGCTGGCGAGATAACTGGCAAGCAAGATAAGCTTCCTCGGGTGAGAAGAGTTTCTCTAAAAGCCTGATCTCAGCCCCATCCGGGGTCGCCGGAAAGCCATTGGGTAATGCGTCCAGATTTGCTGCTAATCGTTCGTAAATATTTCCCATTTGAACTCGCTTATCGCTCGTGTTTGAGCCTTTAAATTCTCTTCAGGGGTGCCATCGAGGATCTCGCCGCCGGCCGCGTTCAAACAGCGCTCCCCGCCCTGCCGCAAGGCGCGCTGAGTATCCTGGTAGACCAGCTCAGGATCGCCATTAAGAAATATGGAGAGTGGATCCATATTGCCGCAAAGCGCTGCTTTCCTCATTCCCAGCCTGGCCGCCCCGGCAAAGTCAACCATCCAGTCCAGGTCGATGATGTCTGCCCCGCTTTCGAGCATGTCTGGCAAGAGTTGAGTCGTATCTCCACGGATGTGCAGCCGTCCGAGTGCGCCAACTTCATGTATCGCTTGAAAAATACGCTGCTCATAGGTGAGGCCAAACCGGCGATATAATTCGGGAGAGATTTGGGTGGCAAGGTCGTCGCTCACCCCAATAATATCCGCGCCCATGGCTGCCTGCAGCTTTGCAAATTGGATTTCAACGCCAACCGCAATTTCGAGCAGCTCAGAAACCCACTCTGCCCGTTCTATGAAGTCAACCAATAAGTAGCTGGCGCTACGTAGAATTGCCGCTTGGCTTAGCGCGCCTTCCACCCAACCCGAGACGGGTACCTCTTGTCGCACCTGTTCTTTCAGATAACGGACAGCCATTAGCCGGTCGCTCATCCGCCGCCCGGTATACGGATCGGGCGGTTTCAGATTGAGCAGATCGCCTGGATCACCTAGCAGCGGCTGTTGGCAGTACGGAAGCGCATCGCGGGGAAAGAGCACCTCTGCCCCGAAGTCGGCAGCTTCTCGATAAGGATCAGAGATCACTTGAACAATATCCACCTGGAAAGGTTCTAACAAGGCCAGGTTTGCCTCAGCCAGGATGCGATAATCCAGGTAATACGAAGAGAGTGGCTGGTCGATATAATGCGCCGCAAAACTCGTAAATAGGTCAAAATTCGGAGGCCGATCGACAGGCTCCCCACGAATACGGGCGAGAAAACGCTCTTTCGAATTCATACAGGATATTATAGCGATTTCTTGACTCTCTGCACGCCCAAAAAATGGTATAGTAAATAAAATTGCAACCCGTTCATTGTTATCCAGGATTGGGGAATGAATAGAAACTGAGGCAAACAACCCGATTGGCTTATCTGGGAAATCCCAAGGAGGCACGATGAAAATCACTCAGACGACGATCAAGGCAGTTGCGCCGGTTACTGTCTTTCGCCTGGATGGCGCCCTTGATTCGACCAGTGCAGGATTTTTTACAGAAGAAGCGCGCAAAGCGATTGAAAGCGGTGCGATGAATATCCTCTTGGATTTTAGCAATGTCCCATTTATGAGCAGTGTAGGTATTCGCTCGTTGAGCGCAATCTACGATTGGCTGCACCCGATAAAATCTGCGGAGGACCAACGCTCCCTGGCAAAGGCTATCCATGATGGCGCTTACCAGGCGCCGCATCTAAAGCTGCTCAATCCGACCCCCAAGGTCTTAGCGGTAATTGAATTGGTCGCCTTGGATCGCTACTTGCAGATTTTTTATGACGAAGAAAACGCCCTGGAGGCTTTTAAGGATCCAGGCGGATAAAAATATCTCCGGCTATTTCTTGATCTACTGCAAATTGACTGTAGCCTGCTTCGAATACGAATGCCGGGTAGGTTTCCTTAATCAGGATAGCAACTCCCGGCAGCACGCCCATAGCCATCAGTTTGTGCAAGCGCTGTGGATCGGCCATATGTAGGTATGCAATTCGTCCAGCCTGGCCGCGTTTCAACTCTTTCAGAGCGGTAATCAGGGGGTTGACGGAATTGCGCATTTCCTGACAGCAGCGCCCAGGCGGGATCGGCTTTCCATGCGGGCAAAAGGAGGGATGGCCGAGCAGGGTGCAAATACTTTCATCGACTCCATCGAATAATGCGTGCTCCAGGCTGCAGGCGCGCTCGTCGATCAAGGCCGATTCGGTAGCCAGTACATCGGTGAACAGGCGCTCGGCCAGGCGGTGGCGGCGGATCGCCATGGCTGCCTCTTGCCTGCCGGTCGGGGTTAAGCGCACAATTTCGCCTTTCAGCTCGACCAGTCTCATTGAAATCAATTCAGCAAATTCTTCTCTTGGCGCATTCAACAGCGAAGGAACGGATAAGTTTTCTTCACTGATCATCCATAGTCGCTCAAGCTGCTCTTGAGCACATTCGCTTATTTTTGTCATGATTTTCTTTGCTCGGTCTGAGGTTTTTGAAGCAGGTTGCGGAACCAGCCGATCAGCTTAGCTTCAGGTAAGATCGGGTAGCCACAGCGCGGACAATTCAATTTGCTGCACCCACGCGCCAATGGACAGCCCTGACAGCTTTGCTCTGCGCAGGTCGGATCGAAATCCAAGCCACAGAAATCGCAATGGATATATGCCTGGACGTTCATGCGAATAATCCTGTCCAACGCAAGATCCAGCTTACCATTCCACCGACAAGCAGGGCAAAAGGAAAGATGAAAGCTGCCATTCCTAATGCGGTTTTCCATCCCCGTTCTTTAATCGTTACCGCAAACTGGGCCAGGCAAGGGACAAACAAGGTCATTGTAACAACAGCCACAAGGATTTGGGCCGCGGTCATTATTCCTTTCAGATCGTATAAACCTGCCGCTCCATAATCACGCCGGAAGAATCCAAACAAAAATGCGACTGCAGTTTGATCGGGCAGGCCTAGCCAGCGTACGAATGGGATTAAGGAACGAACTGCCAGGTCAAATAACCCGGTCAGCGTTCCGACCCAGATCACTACACTCGCGATGATGAATAATGGGAAGACTTCGCGCAGATACCATTCCATGCGCGTATAGGTCTTAACCAGCACATTGCGCAGGCGGGGCAGACGCAGCGGAGGGAGCTCCATATAAAAGCTCGGCTGTTCACCTGGCAGTAAGCGGGCGGTCAGAAAGCCCACCAGAAGGAAAACGCCGGCGATAACCGCCAGCCAGGCCGGGAGAAGCAGCGGCGCCCCTGCCAATAAGGCGATCATCACCCCCATTTGCGCTGAACAGGGAATTGCAAGCGAGAGCAGTAAGGTGCTGATCACCCGCTCGCGGCGGGTTTCTAGAGTGCGCGTAGTAATTGTAGCCATCGTGTCGCAGCCAAAACCCAATACCATCGGGATCACTGCTCGACCATTTAAACCGATCTTCTTGAATATCCGGTCGATCAACATCGCCAGGCGCGGTAAATAACCGCTGTCTTCGATAATGGAGAACGCAATGAAGAAAGTTCCAACGATAGGTAAGATGATCGCAATTGCATAACGCAATCCTAACGTGACCACCCCAAATTCACCGCCAATTAATGAGCGCAGCGCCGGCCAGGGTACTCCGGCAGCTAGTGCCTTGTCGACCCATGGATTGATATAAGCATTAAAAAGGTTTGTTTCCAACCATCCGACCAGGATTTGTGCTCCAAATACGCCGACAAACTCATACAGCAAAAAAAGGGCAGCTAATAGGATTGGGACGCCGGTCAGTGGGTGAATCATGGCATCGCTCAATCTTCCGGCAAAGCTGTGCTTCCGCGTTGGTTCTACCTGGAAGACGGCGGTGAAGATTTGTTGAGCCTGTTGGCGCTGGGCCCGGCTGATCACAAAAGAAAGTGGTTGACTGTATTGTTGCTGGGCTTTAGCAATCCACTGTTCAATCTCTTGGGCATTATGGGCCTGCCGCTCCTGGATATATTTCAGGGTTTCGCGGTCGTCTTGCAGCAGCAGAAGGGCTAAAGTCCGTCTAGAAAGCGGATAGGAACCTTCCAAAAGATTGCTGATCCCCTGGATGGCGCTTTCAATTACCGCAGGGTAGGGGATGGTCTGATCGATATGCTGGCCGGTTGCTTCAAGCGGAGTCGCTCGCTCTAAAATCGCCTGCTTAAGCGCTTTGGCGCCTTGGCCATTGGCCAGGGCGGTTGCCCGAACTGGGATGCCCAGGAGGGATTGCAATTGCGGAATATCAATCTCGATCCCCAGTCGTCCAGCTTCATCCATTAGATTTACCGCCAGCACCAGAGGTAAGCCAGCCTCGACCAATTGGAGGGTCATGGGAAGCATTCTTTCAAGGTTCTTGGCATCTACGACGTGAATCACCACAGCCGGGCGCTCGTTCAACAAGATTGCACGCGCCACCCGTTCTTCTTCCGTGATCGGCAGCAGGTTATACATCCCCGGGGTATCCATTACCCCGATTTCAACCCCCCCCAGGCGCGCCTTGCCACGGGTTACTTCAACGGTCGTTCCTGGGTAATTCGATACGGTTACATACGCACCAGTCAGGCGATTAAACAATACACTCTTGCCAACGTTAGGCGAGCCAACGATGACTGCTAATGGCAAGCCTTTTAATTCAGCTTGCGGGGCGTTATGGCACGATCCGGAGACGGATTGTGGGGAAGCGTTGATCAGTACATTTTCCATGGTTATTCGAAGATGATCCGGATCGAATCGGCCAGCCTGGCTGAAAGAAGCACAACCCGACCTGTTTCGCTCTCGACCAATAGCTCGCTGCCTGAAGTCCCTACAACGCTGATCCAGGCTCCACTGCACATGCCTTGCAGTTCCAGGAAACTGCGAATGGCAGCATCGCCATGAATGGCAACGATTTTGCCTCTTTCGTTGAGGCGCGCCTGGCTGAGCGAGTTTGTGAAAACTGACCCCCCTCTACCCCTTCCTGATTTTGCGAGGCTGGCTGGCTTTGCGGAGGCTCTGAGCGACCACCCAGAAAGACAGCCAGTCGTTCGGCTGCTTCGGTTGGCAGAATATGCTCCAGGCGGCAGGCTAATGGATCTGATTCCTCAGGAGTGTAATGCAGGAGCTCGACCAAAAAGATCTCCCACAGCCGGCGATGGCGGAGGATACGCTGGGCTGCTTGGGCGCCAGCGCTGGTGAGCTCGACGCCTTTATATGGGGTATAACGCACCAAGCCCTCTTCTTCTAGCTTGCGCACCATCTGGTTGGCAGAAACAGGCAGCACTTCCATAGAGCTGGCTAGTTGTGAAAGGGGCGCAGGACCGGTTCCCTTGCTCTCCTGGATCCGGGCAATCGCCGCCAAGTACATTTCTTCGCTTTCACTTAAAACGCTGTTTGTGGGGGAAGGAAGATTCGTTTGCATAAGATTATTTGGCTCGCCATATTAAAATGGAGGAAATTTTATGGTCAACCATAAGATAACAGAATTGCCTGCCCCAGGCAATTCACCAATATCACTATTTTTCTGGATGAATGTCATAAAAAAATCCACACCCTCAGAGTGTGGATTTTTGACCCGATTGCAAATGAAATTTTCAAGGTTCTTCTTGAACAGTTGCCTGGATGGTCATATCGCCAGCTTTTTCGAAAGTGAGGTCCAGCTCAAGCCGGTCACCAGGTTTTAAATCTTGTTTTAGATCGACCAACATGATATGACGGCCTCCCGGTGCGAAAACAAGCTGATCTTCGCCTGGGATTTCGACGCTATGCTGAGCGTGCATCGACATGACACCCTGGCTATCCTGTATTGTCTGATGCAGCTCGGTCTGACCGGCGACGTCGGTCGAGGCTGCCAGTAGCTGGTCAGCAGCCCGGTTTGGATTGTCGATAGTGAAGTAGACCGCGCTTGTCTGGCCAGCCAGGGCTGGCCGCGCCCATGCACCTGTGATCGCCAAAGGTTTGCCTTGGGCAGGTGCACAACCTGCCAGGAGCAGGAACGATAAAATGGTGAGCCATTTCCTAATCTTCATAAGACCTCCAAAATAGTGTTAATGCCGTTCGAATTTCCTGGCAGGGCCAGGCTTTCTTTTTCACAAACATCAGCGCAGTAATTCTTTGGCGGCGTTTTCGAGCAATTGAAATCCAACATCCAGGCTAGTTTGCAAGCAGATAGTCTCGATTTGGTCCTGGTCGCCTGAAGGATGTTCAAGACGATCAAGTGATTTCAACAAAGCGCCGCGAACGCCGCTGGCACGGTGCGCCCAAACCGAATCGGCCGATAGACGTTCGAGCCGGCTGATTAACAACCGTGCTTGCTCAAAAAGCAGGATGTTTTCCTGAGGATAGTTCATAAAAATTGATATCCATGATGAGCAGTTCTATGGCAGGTATGCAAACGAGTGGATAATCGTTTGGAATAAGTGCTCCACCTCCGGCTGGACATCTGGAACGCTGGGATCGACCGGGTTGAACCATAACTGGTAAAGTTGATCGTTATGCACGGCTAAGATGACCCGTGAGAACAACTGGCCAGGGACATTTTCCAACAGCTCGGCAGGTTGACCTCCAAGACCGAACGGTTTGCGGGTGATGCCAGGATCCCCTGTGGGTTGGGAGGCGATGAATTCATCGACGGCCTGGCTCAATCCAGTTCCAGGCTGAAGCGGATTCGCCTCCACCCAGAGGCGCGCCTGCAAAGGTTCAATACTTTGATCCAACGCCGGTCCCAGGAAGAGGGGGCGCTCGTATTCAAATGCCTGTAAAGTGACATCCTTTGGGTAGGTCAGGCAGTATCCCTTCGAGGGATTGATGAACCAGTTTTCGTCCAGTACTTTGCAGCTCTGAGGGAGTGGGTGGGGATGGGTCAGATCTAACCGATCAAGCTCTTGGCCATTGCTCAGCAGCCAGGCACTCTCCCCAGATTTTTCCCAGCCTAACACGAGACTATCACCATATGAAAGTGATTCAACACCCGTCACGACCCCGCTAACCAGGTCGAGATCAAAGATTGCTGTTTCCTGCCCGAATGGGGGGCCGATCATCCCTTGAACTTGCGAACCGATCACACGCTGGCTGTCTGGCATCCACAGTGAGAATGACAGCCCCTGTCTCAAATATTCTGCTGGAACCTCGGGGCCGAAACGGAGCGGAAGCTCAGCGCTGCCATCGGTTTTGAGCAGCACCCACCGTGCGGGATAGGAGGGGTTTTCGATCGGTAGAAGGATAGATTGACCATCGGGTGACCAGATGGGGAGATCCGAGATAGAGCCCGCCCCGCCCCGATCTGCCGAACCGATTTTCATTTCCCCGCCGCCATCCACTGAGACGATATACACGCCTGGTTCACCTACTTTGTAGCCGGTCTCGCGGGTGAAAGCTACGAGCATTCCGTCGGGAGAAACGCTGAAAGTTGGCGAGACATCCACCGCCAGCAGGCGGTCTTCCCCACTGGCCGAGCGCCAATGCAGTTCATACGTGTCTGCGGTGGCAATGAGGTAAACAAAATCCTCGCCGTTTGGAGCAAACACGGCCTCGACGATATTCTGATCTGGGAAGATCACTTGGTCTTGCTGGGTTTGAATATCGTAAATCCACAAATCGTCAACGGATAAGTTGGCCGGACCAGCGCCATGCCCCGGGAAGCTGCTTGGATGGAGGATCTTACCGCTGTTCCAGGAGTAATCGTAGGTGTTCTTGGTGAAATCTGGTAAAGAAATTTCGTTAATTTGGCCATTCTCGATCTGCCAGGCAATCGTTCCACCCGAACCGAATGGCGGAAAGATCCAATACTGACCTGTCACAGCGGGTTCTTGCGGGGTCGTTGGAACAGCCGTCGCCGGAACCGCTGTGGGATTTTCACTGGGAGCGGCGGTTGGTTGAACGGCAACCGGCGTTTCCGGGAGCGTCGCCAATTCTGTGGGAACCGACGCTGCGTTTGGTGGATTTGTTGGCAGACCGCGGTTTTCGATTCTAGGTGCAGTGCAAGCCGCCAGTAGCAGCGAAAATGCAAATACGAAGGAGAGTATTTTCAAGTTTGGTCTCATATTACCTCAACAGTAAATGGCAGATGTAATCCAATAAAATTTCATTCCAGGCTGACTACTTACCCATTGCCAGTAGCAAAAGCTGAACCGTTCAAGACATTGTGATAATTCGTGCAATAACCTTGGCGGATTTATGATATGATTTTACTGGATTTCATCCTGATTTCGTAGGCTTTTTTCAAAGACATTATGCTCGAAACGTTTGCTCAACTTGGTCCGGGCGCTCAAGCACTGGTTGCTACAATGTTTACCTGGTTCCTGACCGCCCTTGGATCCAGTATGGTTTTCTTTTTCAAAAACGTTAACCGGAAAGTATTGGATGGTATGTTGGGCTTTGCTGCTGGAGTAATGGTAGCAGCCAGCTTTTGGTCCCTTTTAGCTCCAGCAATCGAAATGGCCGGCGCAAATGGACAGCCGGCCTGGCTGCCTGCGGTAATCGGATTTATTAGCGGGGGGTTATTCCTGTGGGGTGTCGATCGCATCCTGCCTCACCTGCACTTTGGCCTGCCCATCGAAGAAGCTGAAGGAATCAAGACCAGTTGGCAGCGAAGCTTGCTGCTGGTGCTGGCGATTACCTTGCACAATATCCCCGAAGGTCTGGCGGTTGGGGTGGCTTTTGGCGCAGTCTCGGCTGGCATCCCCTCGGCAACATTGCCCGGTGCGATTGCTTTAGCTCTGGGAATTGGGATCCAGAACTTTCCAGAAGGCGCCGCGGTCTCCATCCCCCTATACCGTGAAGGTGTGACTCGTTTCAAGAGTTTCTGGTATGGGCAGCTCTCTGGGCTGGTTGAACCCATTGCAGGTGTGATCGGGGCTTTAGCGGTTGTGCTGCTGCGCCCACTGCTGCCATACGCCTTGGCGTTTGCGGCCGGAGCGATGATTTTTGTCGTGGTTGAGGAGCTTATCCCAGAATCGCAGCTTGAAAAGGGCTCCGATATCGCTACTCTTGCGGCCTTGTTCGGCTTCGCTTTGATGATGTCTCTCGATGTTGCTTTGGGATAAATTCAGTCATAAAGAACGAATCAGATTTCGAATGGAGGAATAAGCAATGAAAGGCAACGAAAAAATCCTGGGTACGCTTAATTTCTTATTAGCAGATGAGCTTACTGCGATTAACCAGTACATCGTGCATTCCGAGATGTGCGCTAATTGGGGTTACTCCGAATTACACGAGGCTTCCGAAAAGCGAGCAATTGGCGAGATGAAACATGCAGAAAAACTGATTGCGCGGATCTTGTTTCTGGAAGGGTTGCCGGTTGTGAGCGAATTAAACACCATTCATATCGGCAGCGATGTGCCGAAGCAGCTTAAATATGATTGGGAAGCCGAGCAAGGCGCGATTAAAGCTTACAATGATGGGATCCGCCTGGCTGTTGAAGTTGGCGATAACGGCAGCCGCAGTCTGCTGGAATCGATCCTGCATGACGAAGAAGATCATATCGATTGGCTCGAAGCACAGTTAGATCAGATTGAACAAATGGGGTTGTCGACTTATCTTAGCGAGCAGCTAGGTTAACTCGAACATCGTTATTTTGCAAACATCCAAACCAGTTCATCTGCTGAACTGGTTTGGATGTTTTTGAGGCAGATGGTTTGCCAATGGACTGAAGTAATATTGGCGTGGGGTGGCTTTCGGTATATTATATCCAGCGGATTTTTGCTCGCGCTAGTTTTCGATCTTTCCAGGTCGTCTGACCGCGAATACCCAAGACCATTGAGCGCATCGCAATAAATACACCCAAGAAGACAATGAATGGATAGAGAAGAAATAGATACCCTGGAAATCGAAACCGGATAATGATCAGGGACCATAATAATAGGGATTCAGCGATAGCGACTGCGCATAGAAATTGGGTGCTGAGATTACCTGATGATCTCAGGATATTTAGTACAAGCTCGATTGGTGGGCGAAAAAACACATATCCTATCCACAACCAGGCAAACAAAAAAGGCAAGAGACGGTAATTAAAAACTGCAAACAGGTTCTTTGTGAACCCTTCGCATGTCTCCTGGAAGTTGCGATACATCCGGGTACTGGTATAAGCCCCTCCGTCAGCCATGCGCCAGGGCAATCTGTGGAGTTTTACAAGACGGGCTAACGCCAGGTCATCCACACCATGACTATGCACCGCGGCATAACCGCCGATCTGTTCATAAGCTTTCCGGCGGAACAGCATAAACTGGCCAATTGCGGCCGAAAAAACTGGCAGACGCAGCCGGTAGGCAATTGGCAGGGGTAAGAGGCTCAGCAGAATAAAATAGACGATTGGCACTACGAGCCGCTCTCCCCACGTCAGCACAATCTGCCTGGGCAGAGCGGTAAGCATATCGACATTTTCTCTTATGCAATGCCGTGACAGCCCTGCTGACCGTGGCAGGATGATGAATAGTGTCAGCGTCGATGAAGAGGAGCAGCTCGCCAATGGCAGCTTGAGAAAGTTGTTGACAGGCCCAGTTTTTTCCAAGCCAATCTTCGGGGAGGGGCAAGCCTTCTATAATTCGCAGCCGGTGGTCCTGCGCAGCCAGCTTAGCCAGAATCTCTCCGGTTGAATCGTTGGAATGATCATTCAGTACCAGCACCTCATAATTTGGGTAATCCTGTTCAAGCAGTGAAGCCACACAACGACTGATGTTTTCTTCTTCATTGCGAACAGGAATCAGCACGGAGAGGAAAGCAGGTGCTGATTCTTGTCCGGTTGGAAGGTTAGGTCTCTCCAGGCGAGTCAGCAGCACGGCGTTCGTGCCCGCGATCAATAACGCGATTGCCAGGAAAGCTATAATTCCAACAACAGGGTTTAGTAGGAATACTGGGCTGAACATAAACTATGACTTCTTTCGTAAACTTGGCCATTGCTGGAGATCGCTCCAATGTTTGAGAACTAAAATTAGGAAATTACCGACCCACACAGCCAGGAGCCAGGCTTCGGCATGACTGATTATCAAATACCCGAGCAAGCCTAGCATTCCGAGTATTACAGACCAGGCGCTGCTTGAAAGCAAGACCATGAAGAAAATGAAAAACCCGCCTAAGATCAGCGGGCTTAAATAACCTCCTTGCACAGGCTCGTTCACATAGACCGTCAGAGCAGTCCACACTCCAAAAGTGACTACAATCGCTTTGCCACCTCGAAAGCGTAGAAAGACAGAGTAAGCATGTCCGGCGATGGGCGCTAACGCAACCGGAACCAGCGCCCAACCATCGATCCCAAAATTGTAGCGGGCAACAGCTACTGGGATCAATCCCTTAAAACCGTCCAGGAGCAGGGCGGTCAGACCTAGCCACCACCTCGATTTCCCCGCAGCTTTAAATGCGTTTGCGGCGCCTGGGTTATCGTCCTCACCTACTTTGCGAACATCCGCACCAAGGATCAGTTTCGGCAGCCAGACTGAAAAGGGCAGCGATCCAGAAAGATACCCTACGATGGAAAATAACAGGACATCCATTTCATATGCTTTAATGAACACCTCCGTTGATGGTCTCGTCGATCGCTTGCCGGCCTTCGTAAATCCCGATGACCTTCCCATCCTTCATTTGTACCAGCTTGTCGACGTATTTGCACATGCGCAGATCATGGGTGACCATTATCCCGGCTTTGTTTTGCTCATGGATCAGGTCTGCGTAGAGTTGGGTGACCTGATAGGCTCGCTCGGTGTCGAGGCTGGCAGTCGGTTCGTCTGCCAAGACCACGCTTGGGTTGTGGATCAATGAACGGGCAATGGCGACTCGCTGACGCTGCCCGCCTGAAAGCTGGCTGGGAAGGCTTTTCATCCGGTCTTGTAAGCCCGAGGCGTTCCAGCAGCAGGGCAGCATGCTCACGCTCCGCTTTATTAAGGCGATTGTTTAATCGTAACATCAATTCGACATTTTCCTGAACCGTTAGGTAAGGCAGCAGGTTGTTTGCTTGAAAAGTAAAGCCAATTCGTTCATGGCGAAATTTTACCCTATCATCCTCTTTCATGCTCCCCAAATCGAATCCATCGATCAAAACCTTACCTTCGCTTGGTCGCAGCAGGGCGGCCAAAACGGCCAACATAGTAGTCTTACCAGAACCGCTCGGGCCGACCAGGCCGACAAATTCCCCCTGGCGTACTTGAAAGCTGACATGGTCAGCAGCAAAGACCTGGCTCGGGCCACTCCCATAAATTTTGGTGACGTTTTGAGCGTCGATAACCATTCCGGCTGCTACCTGGAAAGCCAGTTCGCGCTTCACTTTGAATTCTGGAATTTGATCGGTGACTTGGGTGTTGTTAAGTTGCTGCATGATAATTTCTCCGTAGGTTAAAAACCGTAATTGATCTTGTTATTGGGAAAGACCCAGAGCGATTAATGGTTCGACTCGCACGGCTAACCTCACCGAGACTAATCCGCCAAGCGGACCAATGGCTAGTAAGGATACGAGGGCGATGGCGACTGTCTGTCCGGCAAATTCAATCGGGACAACATTGGGGATCCCTGCTGCCAGGCCGAGGGTAACCAATCCACCAAGAACCACGCCGAAGGTGCTGACCAGGATGATCTGGGTGATTACTGCCCCTGCTACACTGCGGTTGGCTACTCCAATCGCTTTCAATACCCCGATTTGGGGGACCTTCTGCAGCATCTGGATCTGGAAAAAGCCGCCGATGACCAGAATGCCAATGAGCAAGACGAAAATCTGCTGGGTCTGTAAGGTCGACTGCTGGGCGGAATAGCCAGGCAGCGCCTTAATCGCAGTCGGAATATCGGCAACCTCGGTATTCTGAACTTCCTTTTCAATCTTGGCGGCTGCCGATTCAATTTGGGTAGGATCGTCCAACTTGACTGCGATGACGTTGCTTGTTACCTGGACCAATCCGGTTGTATCGCCTCCTTGAGGGCGAATCTGATCCCAGGTTTGGTAAGGGACGAAGATGGATGGCGCATATTGGTATTCGCGTGGATCCGTGATCCCACCTACCCGAAGATCGTAGAATTGTTCTTCCGTTCCTTGGATCGTTCTGAGCTTGAACTCATCCCCGACCTGCAGGCCGGCTTCGGTGGCGATTTCGGAATCTATCACGACCTCGTTGCCGCGATCGCTGAAGACGGTTCGTCCGGTCAATACAGGCGGTGAGCCTGGTTTGTTGGGCTCTACCCCAATAATTGAGACATTGATATCCTCTTGTCCAGTTGGCAGGAGGAGAGCAGCGCTTGCAAAACCAATCGGGCCGGCGGCTTGAACGCCATCGATCCGGCTGATACCATTTAAAGTGGAGCGATTTAACCGGCTGCTAAAGGTAGAAAGCTCGGTATTAGCCTGGAAAACCAACAGCTCAGAGTCGAGCTTTTCCAGATACTGGCGATTGGCCTGGGCTAATCCTTCTGCCAGGGCAGCAACAAACAGCACCAGGGTGGTGATCAGAGCGATAACGAGTGAGAATAGAAAGAAGCGCCCTTTATTGCGCCAAACTTCTTTGAAAGCGAGAAAGAATGCCATTGTTTTGTCCTTTATTTTCCTTGATAGGTGCCATCATATCATCAAAATAGGCGTTTGTCAATATATTGTATATATAATGTAAATTATATGTACATATTTCTAATTGTTCTTTAACTATTCACCCTAATAGGAGTTTTAGCCTCACTCGGGTAAATGAGTATTGTGAAAAGCAAGTGCTGTAGAGACGAAAAAACCAGGCGCATGAAGCACGCCTGGTTTACAAATCGAATATTCTAACAATTTTACGAGTTTAATTCTCTGCCAATCCGAATCACTGCATCTACCAGGATGTTGAAATCATCCAGCCGGCTGCGATGGTTGGTGATGGCCGCTCGCAGTGCGTACTTCCCGCCCAGAGTAGTAGCGCTGGGGGCGGCCACCCCGCTTTCTTGCAAGCGAATTAATAGCTCCTGATTGAGCGTATTCAGGGCAGGCTCTGCAAGGTCACCTGGATTGTATCGAAAACAGACGATATTCAATGGCGCGGGAGCCAGGCGTTCGAGTTCGGGGTGCTGATCCACCAGGCCGGCCAGATAGCTCGCCTGCTCGATGTTTTGCTGTACCATCCGGCCAAATTTCTGGGCGCCGTGCTCCTTCAGCGACATCCAAACTTTTAGGGCTTTAAAACCGCGCGAAAGCTGAACGCCATAATCGCTAAACCAGTTCGAACCGCCAGCCAGCCCTCGCTCGGCATGTGCCAGGTATTCGGGTGTCAGAGAAAATGCCCGGCGGTGAAACTCCTCCGAGCGGACGAGGATGCAGCCAGCTTCAAAAGGCATATACAGCCATTTGTGTAAATCCAACGCCAGCGAATCGGCCTGCTGGATAGCTGCGACACAACCGCTGAGTTTAGGCGACAAAGCTGCAAAAGCGCCAAAAGCCCCATCTACGTGAAACCAAATTTTTTCCCGTTTGGCAAGCTCAGCCAATCCGGCCAAATCGTCGATTGCTCCGGTATTGACCGTCCCCGCTGTGCCGATCACACAGAACGGAAGGAAACCGTTCGCCCGGTCGGCTGCGATGGCATCCTCCAAAAGATCCAGGCGCATCTCGTATTGCTCATCTACCGCTATCAAGCGCAGCGCTGTCCGGCCCAGGCCGAGGAGCTCAACAGCTTTTTCGACGCAGCTATGGACTTCTTGTGAAGCATACAGAACCAAGGGCTGTACTGCGGCCCGGGCGCCTAGCTGGCGAATGTCATAACCGGCGCAGGTGTTGCGCGCCACGGTCAGGCCTACCAGGTTAGCCATCGAAGCGCCGCTGACCAGCAAACCGCTGGCGTCGAGGGGGAAGCCAAACATTTCTTTGCACCAGTTCAATACCTGCTTTTCAACTTCGTTGGCGACATGGTCCCCGCCCCCAAGGTTGGGATTCATCCCCGCTGCCAGCATTTCCGCTAGCATTGCGAAAGGGGTTCCATTCCCCATTACCCATCCCCAAAAGCGGGGGTGGATATTGCCCATCGGGTAGGGTAGGATGTTTTCGACGAATTCCTGGTATATCTCTCCAGGAGCTTGTGGTTCTTGCGGAAGGGGCTGCTTAAGATATGCACGTACCTCTGCTGGCAAAGGTTGCCAGACGGGCCGCTCGCGCACGTTCTCGAGATAATCAAACATGTCATCCACCATGTGGTGGCCAAGCCGGCGCATCTCGCCCCAGTCCTGAGGATCTAATGTTTCTTCAAGGGGAATATTTTCGTTTTTCATCATGTTTTCTCTACAACCTCGGTATTTTCTGATCTTGTGGATCTTGATTATAGCTGAGCAGCATCGATCCTGGACTATTCAGCGGCAGAAATTCCGCAACTGGTATAATCGAATTCTAATTAGAGCAATTATATCCGGATTTGCGAGTTGACCTATTAGAAACAGGTCAAACGATAGCGAAGACCGGAATTCAGTTTTGATTGAGGAGCGCGATGATGGATCAGAAGCACGAAATTTCAGATTCAAACAAGCTGGTTGAGCTGGTCATCCGATTTAATGATGCCTTAAATGCTCATGATGTTCAGCAGATGATGAGCTATCTGACTGACGATACGATTTTTGAAAACACTTATCCACCACCGGAGGGTTCTCGCTTCGAGGGTCGCCTGGCGGTGACTTTCTTTTGGGAAGATTTCTTTCGTTTCGATCATGAACAGAACATTGCTATCGAGGAGATATTTGCTTGCGCTGGGCGGTGTGTGATGCGTTGGATCTATCGTTGGACAGACAATGGCGTATCTGGCTACATTCGCGGGGTCGATATTTACACATTCCAGGATGGGAAAATCTCCGCAAAATATTCCTATGTAAAAGGATGACCTCCTTCGCGAGGTCATCCGCCGGGAATGCCACAAGGAAAAACGCCGCGCTCGATTTAAATTAATCGCTTTCTGCGCCCCCTGCATTTATTCGTGGTCAAAAATAGTGCGAGCAAGATGGTATGGATTTGCTCTCACCCTGCCGCCCCGGACGATTTGCCCAAAATTCACAATCATTAACGCAGTGGTAAAATAATAATCACCAATACTGGCATCATTTCCAAAATGGAAAAACTTTTTGCGGTCACCGCTCCCGGCCTTGAACCATTCACTGCTCGTGAATTGCACGAGCTCGAATTGGTTCCCGAATCAACCCAACCAACAACCAATGATGTGCACCCTGGCTTTGAAAGTGATGGAGGCGTGGCCTTCTCAGGCGATCTAGCTGCTCTGTATCGCGCCAACCTTCATCTGCGTACTGCCAGCCGGATCCTTGTGCGCCTCGGCGAATTCGACGCAGTGGGATTTTCCGAGCTGCGTAAGCGCGCCAGCCGGCTGGAGTGGCACCGCTTTCTGAAACCCAACCAGCCGGTTGCTATACGCGTCACTTCCCGAAAGTCGCGTTTATACCATTCGGATGCGGTCGCCGAGCGCGTAGCAGGGGCGATTAACGACCGTCTGGGGGGGGCTGTTTCCGTTTGCAAGGCGCAAACTCAACCCGACGGTCGATTACCGCAGCTGATCGTCGTACGCTTGCTCCATGATCATTGTTCGATCAGTATCGATAGCTCCGGTGAGCTGCTCCACCGGCGTGGCTATCGCCTGGAGACAGCCAAGGCTCCCCTACGGGAGACATTGGCCGCCGCCATGCTCCTGGCCTCCGCCTGGGATGGCTCATCACCTCTACTCGATCCCTTCTGCGGTTCTGGGACGATTGCTATCGAGGCAGCGCTCCTGGCTGGCAATTTAGCCCCCGGCCGCGCCCGGCGTTTCGCCTTTATGGATTGGCCAGGGTTCAAGAATGTGGTTTGGAAGAACTTACTTGTCCAGAGTGACCAGCAATCCAGGCCGCGGGAGGTCAGCCAAATCGTGATCCAGGCCTCAGATCGGGATGCGGGTGCGATTGAAATTGCCCGCGCCAACGCTGCTCGCGCTGGGGTGGCTGACCAGATCGTGTTTTCGTGCCGGGCAGTCTCAGCTATTGAGCCGCTCTCAGGACGAGGCTGGGTGGCAACGAACCCACCGTATGGCCTGCGTGTGCGCTCGGCGAAAGACCTGCGTGATTTATACGCTCAATTTGGAAATGTGCTGCGCGCCAAATGCCCTGGTTGGCAGGTCGCGGTGCTGTGTAATGACTTGGCGCTGCTTGGTCAGACCCGGTTGCGCCTGGATACCAGCCTGGCCATGGTAAATGGCGGTGTAGCGGTCAGGTTGGGCCGTGGAAAGGTGGGCGACTAAGATGATGGAAAAGGATTGGCCGAAGATTTTACGTCTGCTCAATGAGGAGCTTGGCTACTCGGTGCGTTATGCCCGGCATACCCTTGGATATGAGTTATTTACAGTCGATTTGTCCGCGTGGAAGCTGCGCCTGTCCAACTATACGCCTGTCATTTGGGTAAAGCATACCGACCTGGATAACATTCCCCCCCAGGAAATGATCCAGAGCCTGACCGACGTTTTACGCGAGCGAAATTGGGGCCGCCAGATCGCGCTGGTATTAGTGGATGGTTCCAGCTACACATTATTGCGCCACCGCACCAGCCCGATCCGCAATCTCGTTTTTGTAGGCGCAGAAGAGCAGAAAAATGTGATTGCCTCGCGGCGCCCGAGTGGAGAGCTGCGCGATATCATCTCCGCCCAGGTCCCCGTTTCCAACCTTTCGCCTTATGAAACTCGCGCCCCTGTCACCGGCAGCCGCTTTTTTGGCCGCGACACTGAAGTGGCCAGGATCATCTCCAATCCAGATACCAATCACACCATCCTCGGCATCCGCCGGATCGGCAAAACCTCCTTGCTGCGCGAAGTTGAACGCATCCTCAAGGAGCACGAGGATCCTGCTCACGTGGTCTACCTGGAGTGCAGCGATCTGCTCAGCACCGATGATTACATTCGCGAAGTGGTTCGCAAATTGAATCCTCGGGAATTGCCGCGTGTCCATATGCAGAAATACGTATTCTTTTTCCCGGATTTCCTCGAGCGCATGTCGCGCATGCTGAAGAGCAAGCTGATTTTCTTACTGGACGAGGTCGATAATCTGGTGATGATGCAGCGCGGCGATTGGGAGCTGTTTCGGATGCTGCGTGCCTCGGCGAATAAAGGCGCTTGCCAATACATCATGGCCGGGTTCCGCGAAGCCATGAAAGAACAATACCTGTTGGATTTGCCGTTTTATAACTTTGGTCAGGAAATCCGCCTGAGCGAATTCACCCGTCAACAGGCGCATGAGCTGATCAGCGTCCCGATGGAAAACCTGCGTGTTCACTTTAAGAACAAAGAGGAGGTCATCAGCCGCATCTACGATGAAACAGCCGGTCAGCCGAATCTGATTCAATATTATTGCCTGATCCTGCTGCGCCAGCTCGATTATTCAGGTTCGCGTGAAATCAGCCCGCAGAGTTTATTTGATGTCTATGGTGATGAAGGATTCCGAGCGCACCTGCTGACCTCCTTTATGCAAAATACTGAGAATCGCGAAAAAGCTTTGGTATATGCCTTGTTGGCTACTTATCCGGAAAAGCCTCAGCGCGGTTTCTCGCAGGAAACTATGGATGAGGCCTTGCGCAAGGGCGGGGTCTTGCTGCTGCAGGGTGATATCGATGAAGCCTGTAATGTTCTCACCCTGGCCGGGGTCATTCATCGTAAAGGGCGAGAATTCTATTTTGCCTCGCCAGTCTTCACCCGAGTACTCCAGGAGACCTACGATCTGGATTACCTCTTCCGCAAGGTGAAGGAGGAAGGCGTATGAGCGGACCGCAAGGATCCAGCCTTCCCGGGTATTCAACTGCTCGTTTTCACCAGGCTGAGTTCGACCAGATTATGCAATGCGTCGAAGACGGTGTGTATTGCGCCGTTTTAGGGCCGCGTCTGGGCGGAAAGACCGAATTACTCCGCTACGTGGAACAAGTACTGGTTGAAAGTCAGGGTTCGATTTGTGTCTATATCGACCTGGCTGAGCTGCGCTCTTCACATTTACAAGGTTTTTTCCGAGAATTGATCCGTCTGACGGATGAGCGTATCAGTCAACTCACCGGCGCTTGGCTTGCCCAACCGGTGGAGATCGAGGCTTCCAGCGCAGTCTTTCGCGCCTTCCTATTGGATTCCGCCCAGGCCCTTGGCCAGGATGTTATTCTGATCATCGAACACCTGGAATCCCTACCTATGGATCTGGTTCAAGCCCTGCTTACTTCGCTGCGAGCGGCCTATATGGATCAGCAAAACCTCGACCAGCGGATAACCGTTGTGGTTTCTGGGGCGCTCAGCCTGGCGAGCCTGACCGTGGGTGAATCGTCGCCTTTTCGGGGAATCGCCCGGCGTGTTTTTGTTCGCGATCTCTCGGAGGATGACAGTCTTGCCCTTATTTGTGAGGTGCTGGCCGAACAGGGAGTTGCCTTAACCCACTTGGCCCAGGAACGATTGCTCCAGGCTGCCAGCGGCGATCCGTACCTGATTCGCAACCTTACCCAACGCAGCGCTGAATTAGCCCATAGTCACCCTTTCTCGCGCTTACTCGCTGGAAATGTGCAGAGGATCACTCGTGAATTTTTGCGTGAGGAAGTGTACCAATACGCCCCGCTCCTCGAAGCCGTTCATCTGATCGAAGAAGACCCGGACTTATTGCGCTGCATCTTATTACTTCTCGAACATGAAACCGTCCCCCGCACAGATCTACCCCTACCGCTATCGCCAGACCTGGACCCGCTGTACCTGACCGGGGTTGTGGATTTGGTGGATGAGCATTCCTACCGGTTGCAAAATCAAATATATCGCCAATTTTTGCGCGGCTACCTGGCGCCTTCGCGAGTGGGCCATATGCTGGCGATGACTGGACGTTGGGACCAGGCAATCGATCAGCTAGAACTTGCCGTGCGTTTAGGAGATCGACAATCTCGCTCAGATTTGCTTCCAGCGGTGATTAACTCAATTTACGCCTCCCAAGATATCCGCCAGGCAGCCCACTTTCTGACACGTGGGCTATTCGCGGCGTTTGGGGTGCTCGAAGCGCGTATGTGGTATGCACTGCCGCAGGAGAACCGTTTACGATTGGTGGCTACGTGGGGATCAGCCACCGAAGATAACGAATGGGCCAATCCGGAGATATTGCTGAGCGCGGACCGGTTGGAAGCACGCGCCTTCCGCCAGGGGCAAGTGGTACGCGGCCCAGAAAGCAGCGGCCAGGTTGTGCGCGCCATTCCCCTGGTAATCTCGGGTAAACAACCGATTGGCGTGGTTACCCTGTGGGATCAGCGCTCCAACCGGCGGTTTATTGAGCAGCGCGAGCGCGATTTATTCATGCTGGGCTTTCTACGCCAGGCTGCCCGGGCGATCCAGGTGGTCAGCTTGCGCCGTCAAGAGCTGATGCTGGCTGGCCGTTTGCAAGCCAGCCTACTGCCGGAGTCACAGCCTGTGATGGCTGGTTGGCAGTTTGCTGCATCCTGGCGCCCAGCTCGTGAGACCTCCGGGGATTTTTACGATTACATCGAATTGCCCGAAGGCTTGTTTGGTTTTCTGGTGGCAGATGTGGCCGATAAAGGCATGGGCGCGGCTCTGTATATGGCCCTCAGCCGCACCCTGATTCGCGCTTTTGCCGGCGAAACACCCGACCGTCCTGATCTTGTGCTCGGCGCTGCCAATGAACGCATGCTGGCTGACGCCGATACCGGGCACTTCGTTACCGTTTTTTATGGGGTGTTGGATCCAACCCAGAATATTTTGCGTTACTGCAATGCCGGCCATAACCCTCCTTATTTGATGAGCAAACCAGCTGCCGCCTCGACATTCGCAGCCAACGCGCCACAAGGATTGGGCAAGACCGGCCCAGCGCTCGGGGTGATGCCCGAGGGTTCATGGGGAATTGGGGAAGTCAAATTCAATCCAGGCGAACTTTTATTACTCTACACCGATGGAGTTGTCGATGCGTTGAACCACGGCCGCCAGAATTTTGGCGAGACCCGAATGCTTGATGCTATCCGCTCTCTCGCTGACCCTACTGCCCAAGACGCCCTGGATTCATTGGTCTCCAGCGTGCGCGATTTCGCTGGGGATGAGCCGCAGTACGATGATATTACCGTTATGGTCGTTCTGCGCAACAAGGAGATTTCGTAGGTATGCATATCCTGGCAATTATCTCTGGTGAATATGGCGCACGTCATGTCCGTAATATTCGCGCCAATGGACCTGGGCATTGGCAGATTGAGACCTGGCAGGCGCCGGCGCTTTTCCCACTGGTCATCGATTATCCTGAAGATTACCTGCCTACAAGCCTTCCAGCGGTGGATCTGATCCTGTCTTTTGCTGAGCATAAAGGAGTCGCCGAATTATTGCCAGAAATAGCGCAGATGACCCAGGCGAAAGCAGTCCTCGCGGCAGTCGATAACGAGGCATGGTTGCCGCGTGGCCTGGCCCGCCAATTGCGCGGCTGGCTGGAACGCATCCATGTAACTTGTGTCACCCCAAAACCGCTTTGCTCTCTAACCGAACACGATTTTGGGCTGACCCGCCGCGAACGTATCTGTTACGATGACCCTTGGATTGGTGAATTCGCTCGCTTTTTCGGCCAGCCAGACTTGTCAATACAGGTGGAACCCGAAACCAGGCAAATCGTGGGGGTTACCGTCTGCCGGGATGCTGTCTGCGGCTGCGCAAGGTTTGTGGCTGAGAACCTGGTGGGGGTTTCTGTGGATGAAGCCGAAGAGAAAGCTGGTCTGCTCCATCATCACTTTCCCTGCCTGGCGAGCATGGGTAAAGACAGCGATTTCGGCGACACGCTGATGCATGTCTCGGGGAATGTTCTTAGAGATAATGTAGCGGATCAGGTGAAGCCATTTCGGCGATATCTTACCCCTGGAAGCTTAAGTGAGACTGAACCCGTTTGATCCCCAGCTATTCAAGTATTCAATCAGATTCCTTGATTTCCTGGATCAGGTCCTCCACCCGGATCTGGTAGATCTCCGCCACCTCGATCAGCGTCTCGAACCCGGCCATGCTGCAGCCTGGGCAGGCCATCTTGCGCCGGGCAAGCGTGGTCACAGCACCTGGGCGGCAGGCAAGGGCATCCGCCATCGTCATTTCGGGGACGATCGATCGATCACCGGGTTTTTCAATTTGCAGCATAGTTCCAGGTTAATCGATATCGCCAAATTTGTCTTTGCGCGGGCGCAACCTTGCGCGGGGATTTCATACGCTGCGCTAATTCGGTAAATCTTCTGCGATTTTTACCAGACCGTGGGGGAAACGGATGATCACTCGTTCGCGCCCGCAGATCACCAACCCTTGTTCTTCCCATTGGCTGAGTATCCGGCTGGCAGTGTAAAGGGTCGTCCCTGCCATTTCAGCCAGGTCGTGGCGTGTTAACGGCAGATCGATTAAGACACCTTCTTCCACTTTGCGACCCGACTGGCTGCCTAAGCGCAAAATAGTGCGCGCCAGGCGGCGTTCCACCCGTTCTGTGGAAGCTTCACGAAAGCGCTCTTGCAGTTCTTTCACCTGTTCAGCCATGATGCGCATAGCATTCATCGCCATTACCGGCATTTGTTGCACAAATTCCATCAACTCCAGTCGCGTCCAATAGATCGCCTGGCTGTCGATGGCAGCCTGGGCGCTCACCGGATAGCTTTCCGCCTGGGTCATTGCCACAAGGGCAAACAGCGATACTGGGGTAATCACCCGGATCAAGGCTTGCAGCCCATCTTCCCCCGCCAGGCTGAGTTTGACCCGACCCTGGATCAAAACAAACATACGTTCGGCAGGATCTCCCTGCATGAAAAAGAAACCGCCGGCGCTGACCTGCTTTGGATGGGCTGCCTGGTACAAGCGCTGCAGATCGACAGGATCCAAGTGCTGAAACAAGGCAATTTTTTGCAACTCAGCAATGGGAATCAGGTTTGGTTCATTCATGTTGCTTTATTTTACTATTTTTCTCATATTCATCAGCGCAATCTTTGCCCCACGTTATTTGCGCCTCCCAATTTGCGCCTGCGCAAAGACAAAAAAGGGTGAATAAGTTATATTTTTACCAGCGGAGGTACTTTGATGATGACTAAAAAATGGTTAAAAAATTTTGGTTTCGTGGTGTTATCTCTGATGGCCATCCTGGTCATCAGCGGCTGTTCAGTAGGGGGTTTTACCCTGGCCGAGAAACAACTGAAAGAAGTCCAGTCTGCGGTTCAGGCGACTGTCCAGGCCCAGCAGCCTGTACAAGCTGCCAGCACTGGCAGCACGGCGGGTCAATCTGAGCAGAAGAGCGAAATGGTGATGGATACAACTGCCGCCCAAGCAACACCTGCTGCGCCGCTGCCTGCCCAGTCGCAGGCTGACCTGGGTGAGCCGACAGTTACCTTTATGCTCAAGACAGGAATGGGCGATGGAAAGATGGCTTTTCTGGGGATGGGCGGCGATCTGGATGGCAAGGTCAATCCCGATTTGCAGGTTCAGCCCGGGGATGTGGTTGAAATCATCCTGGAAAACGGCGATAATATCCAGCACAATCTCTCTTTGCCGGATTTTGGTGTGCAATCTGCGGATGTCCAACAGCAGGGTTCCCAGGTAAGCGTCAAATTCAAGGCAGAAACTGAAGGCGTTTACCCATACTTCTGCGCAATTCCGGGTCACCGCGCTGCAGGGATGGAAGGCAGGCTGATCGTGGGCAGCCCGGCAGAGATAACTGGTGTCGAAGCTCCAGATGTTTCTCGCCCGCCTGATGATTTACCGCCGCCATTGACCCGCACTGGACCTGAAAATGTCCGCATCGATTTAACTGCTGTCGAACTAGAAGGCCGGCTGGCGGATGGCGCGGCGTATACTTTCTGGACTTTTGGCGGAAAAGTTCCCGGCCCCTTCTTGCGTATCCGTGTCGGTGATACAGTGGAAGTACATTTGATTAACCCGGCCTCGAATACGATGATGCATTCGGTTGATTTTCATGCTGTCACCGGCCCAGGCGGGGGCGCCGTCTTCACCCAGAGCAAACCTGGGGAAGAGACCATGTTTACTTTCAAAGCACTGAACCCTGGAGTATTTGTCTATCACTGCGCTTCGCCGATGATCCCACATCATATCTCCAATGGCATGTATGGATTAATCCTGGTGGAGCCAGAGGGCGGTTTGCCTCCGGTCGATAGAGAGTTTTATGTGATGCAAGGAGAAATCTACACTCAAGAACCATTTGGAACCAAGGGCCGCCTGACTTTTAGTGAAGAAAAGTTGTTAGACGAAGCCCCAGAGTATTTCATAATCAATGGCTCGGTCGGCGCATTGACTACATTACACCCACTCACTGCCAACGTCGGCGAAACAGTCAGGATTTATTTTGGGGTGGGTGGTCCAAACTTCACCAGCTCGTTCCATGTGATTGGTGAAATCTTCGATAGGGTATTTAACCAAGCCTCGTTAACTTCCCCACCGTTGACCGATGTACAGACAACCCTTGTCCCGCCGGGCGGGGCGACAGTTGTCGAATTCAAAGTTGATGTCCCTGGGAGATACATTTTAGTCGACCATGCCCTGTCTCGATTGCAGCGCGGCCTGGCGGGGTACCTGGTCGTTGAAGGCGATCCTCAACCCGAGCTCTTCGATGGTGTTCCCACCGGTGGCAGCGGTCACTAATATAAAAGGAGATAAGCAAATGAAAGCAACAGAAGTCTTAATGGAAGAACATCGCGTGATCGAACGCGTTTTAGCCGTTCTGGAGACCGGCGCTAACCGGCTTGAGGCAGGCGATGATATCCAACCCGAATTCTTCTTGGATGTGGCCGAATTCGTCAAGGGGTTTGCGGATGGCTGCCATCATGTCAAAGAGGAAAAAGTCTTGTTTATTGCCATGCAAGACAATGGCCTGCCAAAACAGGGCGGGCCAATTGCCGTGATGCTCGCCGAACATGAGCAGGGTCGGGTTTATACACGATCACTTCGTGAAGCAGCGCAGCGATTGGGATCAGGCGATCAGACTGTTCGTAAGGATGTAGTCGATCATGCCAAAGGATATGTGGCGTTGCTGAAGCAGCATATTCACAAAGAGGATAATATTCTCTTCCCCATGGCGAACCAGGTCATCCCGGTCTCCGCGCAGGAGCAGGTATGGGATGATTTCGAACGGGTTGAGCACGAGGAAACGGGCGAAGGCGTTCATGAAAAATACCTGGCTATGGTGCTGAAAATGGAGCAAGCGCTAAACTAAGCAATTCCAGCATAACATCGCCTCACCCGGTGGTAAAATCATCAGCGGGAGATGATCTTATCCGAAAGGTGAGGCGATATGCATTTAAAAGCATTCCTATCCTTGGTGACTATCTTATTGCTGAGTGTACTCCTGAGTGGGTGTGATCTCGAGATCTTCGGCTGGAAATTCGGCACAGTGGTTGCTCCCCCTGCCCAGACTGTGGCGGCCCAGGGTGGGCGAATTGCCCAGACCCAAGCCGCAAAACTGCTTCAAACCGCTCAAGGAAAAATTGCCACCGAATCCGCCGACCTGAAAGAGACGGCGAAAGTGCAAGCGGCAACGATCGCGGCCGGGTTGATTGACACCGCCCAGGCTCGCCTGGTGACAGAATCGGCCGGAAAGATTACCGCCGCGCCGACACAGTTCAGCGAAACGATAGGAACTGTCGAGGCGGGGGTGCAAACGCAGGCAGCCGCGCATTTCCCTGTCCTTCAGACTGAAAGCGCAATTCTCCTCGCCACGTCTGAAGCGCGCCTGGCAACTGCCGCAGTCCAGGATTTTCCGCTGAGTATGACCCAGGCGGCGGCTTTTTATCAGACTGCTCAGGCACGGCTGGCGCTGGTTGCCACCCTCCCACCTCTCCTGGACGAACAGCCAGCCGATCTCGCTGCAACCGCTGCAAATGCTGCGGCGATCCTCGCTTCGCAGGCTGCGCCCTTGCTAGCCACTCCTTTGCCGGCTCCCTCCCAGGCTGAAAGCGAACTGATCGTCTACCTTACGCATGAAGGGGATACGCTCCCTCAGATAGCCAGTCAATTTTCGATTCCATTGGAAGATATCTTTCAGCTCAACCTGTTGCGCTACCCAGGCTTGTCTGGCGCAGTGGATAAACTCCCCGTTGGGCTAACCCTGATCCTGGCCAGGCGGCCGGACGATAGCGGCCCAGTTCAACCTGCCAATCAAGTACCCTGGAGCAACACGCCAGGCTGCAATGTTTCCCAGGTGGACTGGATGACTGCTCCCCTGACCTGTCTGCCCGCAGAGATCAACCTGGTGACGAAGGTGGAGATGACAGCCGCATGCATCTCGTTCAACAACCCATTGGGGTACACCCAAACCCACGAAATACTGCATGGTTGGATGTTGAAAGACGCCAATAACGCCCGGAGTTATGCCTGGTTCATTGACCAGGCACGCCGCGCGGTGATCGTCGGCCCAGCGGTTGTTTCTGAGAAAACGATCATTACAGAATGCAAAGCACCTGGGAGATAGATTTGATTCTTCATGCAAGACTCATCAAAACATACGAATTCAGATAAATTTTATGATATAATTCCGAAAACCGCAATATACGGTTGCAATTGAATAGATGGTAGGCCTACCATCATCAATGAGGAACGCCGCCTCTCTCCCCTGGCAGAATCTGTCAGGTAGAAAGCGGCGTTTGCGTTTAAGTCGCATCAATCTGGAAAGGAGAAATTCCCATGGCGACGAGAAAGAAAGCTTCTGAAGATGATTATCGAGAAGGTTCCTTCGAGGAAGCTCACCTGCAAGGTCAGGTGACGCTGGAAGGCGTTGAAGGTGTGCCGGAAGAATTGAAACTGACGGCCTATGTGCTCAACCAACGCGGAAAGCTACTCGGTATGGCCGAGATCGACCCTCAGGGCGAATATCTGGTCATCATAAAAATGGATATCAATCTACCGATGGTTTTAGTCGTTGCTCCACAAGCCGATTTAGAAACTGTCCTTCGCTCCGCTGTTCATCGCCTACCGCTTGATCGCGCAGAATTCGGTGAAAAACCACCCTTCACGCTTAAGAAAAACTTGTATATCCCGAAGCTGATCTGGTTTCCCTGGTTCCCGACGACCATCTGCGTTGGCGGGCGGGTCCGCAAGTTGACCGCTGAAGGCAGTTGCCCGGTGCCTTTCGCCAAAGTAGAGATTTATGACGTAGATCGGGAGTTCTTGTTGGAGACCGCCAATCATCAAATGGTGGGATCAGTTGATCGATAAAGTCGTTGTCCAGGCAGTAGATCTGCTTCGAGAACCGCCTCATCCTCCGATCGGTCCAGGCCCGGTGGAAAGGTTTCGAGGTTTAGCAGAATTCGGTTCAGCTCAACCCACAGCCATTCCCACCGGGTGAGTTTGTAATGCTCAACCCGCAGCCGCTGCCGCCGCGTGAGTTTGGCATGCTCAACCCACAACCGCTCCCGCCGCGGGTATCTGGGGCGTCCGCACCGATGCTCCAAGCGCAGTTTCAAAATCCAGGAAGCCTCGCTTCTTTCAACCCTCAGCCGGATCCACCGGTATTGCGCAGCGCTGAAAGCGCAGCGAATTCTATCGGCTTTCAGTGCATTGTCGGACCTGGTGATCTCCTCAAAAATCGCCCCATGGTTGATTTTCCCATGGTGTTTTTACAGCAGGGCACTGGTTTGTGAGACCACTACCGATTGCGATGGTTTTTTTGAGTGCTGTTTCACCTGGTATCCCTGGCATTTCCGCCGTGGACGTTTTCGCTTTGACTTCCGCCCGGATATCATTCTGAAGATCACCCAAGAAATTGGGGGCGTTGAGACAACTATTTATATGGATCCCTATACCAGCACTCGCTGGAATGTAACTTCGACATTTATCAATATCTACGTCGATGATCCCGCGGTCCAATGCGGCAGCGGTTGCCGGCCTCAGCCCCCAGGTTCGGATGTATTCTTCACCCTGATTGGTCTGGATGAGGTATACAAAATCAACCAGCTCACCGGGAAGTTTTCAAATATGGCCTTTGGCGGTCCATACGACAACTGGGCTTACGGCGGTTGGCTGCTGGCCTGTGCTCTATTTGGTGGTGCGCTCACGAATGGCAGCCACTACTACCGCCTCTCTTATCGGAAAGGGGCTGATCCATTCAAACCGGTGACGACGACCCTATCTGATACTCGCGTGGATAAGATCAGCCTGGTATCGGCGCTCCACACCCTTGGCCCGACAACGGTTAACGGCACCCCCAATCTTTTTGAAGTTCGAGATATGACCAATTTTTATTGGTACAACCCTGACAAGATCGGATGGTGGAACACAGAGGCCGATGAGCCCGACGCCGGTTTATATACCCTCCGCCTGGAAGTGTTTAACAACCTGGGTGTCCACCTGACCTCGGTAACGGTGAACTACCTGAACGGTGCTGTACCGCCTCCTGGACCGCTGCCGCCGATGGTAGACCACTGCGATCTAAACCTATTGGTCGATAACCGCTATCCGACGATCAATCTGGATGTGATCGGGGCGAATGGCGAATGCGGGGTGGTGCCTTGCGCGAATCGTGGATCGCTGACTTTAAATGTCTTTGCCAATCAGATCCATGGGCGATTGTTCTATTGGA
Source organism: uncultured Chloroflexia bacterium (assembly GCA_963770655.1). Taxonomy (GTDB): domain Bacteria; phylum Chloroflexota; class Anaerolineae; order Anaerolineales; family UBA4823; genus CAZAGA01. The sequence goes on from CAVYQO010000012.1 coordinate 129,740, forward strand.
ATTTGAGTTATGTAAAGGGCTTAAATGCAGCATCAGGCACGCTGGGCGGTGCAATCGATTACCAGGGGATATCGCCCTTGCCGGTTAACCTGAGTTTGAGCGGTATGGCCGTGGCGCCGCTGCTGAGCAGCCCCGGCACATGTGCTTATGCCTTGACCTTGGGAGCCTGGCCGTTGGTGCGCAACGGATTTGGTGTGATCCACTACGTGGATGAAACCAAGGCCATCGCCGTAGAAGGCTGCTGAGCTATTGATCTCGATGAAAAAAACTTACCCCATTTCGTCGGGGTAAGTTTTTTTCTTATACTTTATAATTGAGCGTATGAATACCGACCTTGTTTATTTTTATGGAATTCCTGTCTATTTTCTCAGCTTGTTGGTATTCATTGTCGCTGTGATTTATGCTTTTGTATGGCCAAAGCAGCTCATCAATAATCCGGCGCTGCAACCCTACGAGAAATTTTTATTGCGTTGGGGACATTCGCTATCCTGGGTATTCTTGGCCCTCGCTGGATTTTCATGGGGATCGCGTAATATAGGGTTCGCAGTGATTTTTGCGGCACTAGGGGGTTTAACCTATTTGTTTTTCATGGTCATCCTGACGAGCAGCGCACGAAGTTCGAAACGTTAGGGTAAAACCGCAAGAACGAATTTCTTATCTTTCCTCTCATAAAAATGCAATGAAATCCGAACAAATGTTCGGTTATAATCGAATATATGTTTAGAAAAGCACCGTTTTGGCTATTTATCGGTTTGTTATTATGGGTAAACTTTTGGCTGCCTGTTAAACCTGCCTTCGCCCAAGGCGATGGAATTAACCCGCCGGCTGGGTTCGAACTACTCCGCTCAGCACAGGGCGTCGCAATCTACCAGAAGCAGTATTCGAATGGCAGCCCGGATTACGTTCAAGTTGCTGACCTGGCTTTCGGGGCGGAAGTATTCGTGTTGCACGGCTCGATCAGCAATCCTGCCTCAGGGAAGGGGGTTTACGGTGGCGATAATGCTCGTTTTAATCGCTTATCGATTAAACAATTTTGGAACCAACTCTCCAACAAAACCGAGACACCGTTTTGTGTTACCAATGGTCAATTTTTCAGACTGGCTGACAGCCCAACGCCTTTACCGTTCCCATTAAAAAAGGATGGAGAAATACTTACCGATGGCTATGGGTTGAAGGAATTTCCTGACCAAAAACTCATCCTGGAGATCTGGCCGGATCATCTGGATATTCGGGATTTAACTCAGGAGAATTTATACACTTCCAGTGCTCCAGATATTGTCGCCGGCTTAACCGAAGATGCAGAAAAAGCCTCGAAGAAAGCAGTTGGGCGGACATTTATCGGGATTGCTGATCGCGATCGTAACCACCAATTTGAAACGCTGTTAATCTTCAATACTCGAACCGCACGACCACAGGCTGCCGCGGAAGTACTTCGCTCCTTCGGTGCAGATAAGGTGATGATGCTTGATGGCGGAGGTTCCACTCAGCTCGTCTGCCAGGATCAAACCTACATCGATACAGAGCGACTGATCCCGCAAGCCATTGGAATTGCAGTAAAAAATTTGCCTCAAATCGCCGCGATTCTGATCCCTCCCTCTGAAATCCAGGTGGCAATTCAGGGTGATGCAGTCTCGAATTAATCTTGAAATCAGCAATCGTGGCCTTCAAACCTGGCGCCCAGGAGAAACCCAAATCCTGGTGGAGATCCCGGATATTATCAAAGCAACCGTCCAACTCCCGGTGGAGGTGCCTACTGGCTCGCAAACTGCAATCGCCTGGAACCTTCCGGCCATTAACCAGCCCGGTCTCTACACCGCGAAAGTTTTCTTGGATTATAAAGGCGAGTTATTTCCACTGCAGGCTGGAATTGTTGATTTTGCACTTTTATCGCCAGATTTAGCCGCTTACGCTGCCGACCTGCAAATCCGTGTAGCGGAATGGTCAGGTCAAGCCGATGTAGATCTTTCGGCGAACGTTCAAGCGTGGATAACCGGATACCAGGCTGAAAAACAGGGGGGCGTCGGCGGCGCAGAATTGCCTCAGGTCACATCTGCTAAGCAGCCCATCGCAATTGCCGAACCAGCTCATATTTCGATTAATAATATTATCTGGATTCCGCTTTTAATGATTCCAATGGCTGCATTGATGATGGCTGCCATCCGGCGGGTGCAGTTCACCCAAGATTAACCAGGTATAATCAAGGGGGATGTCTTCCCGGCTTTAACAGCTCTCTTTTATTTTCAATTTATACACACATCTCCGGGAGGTTTGTATGGCTCAAAAAGCATCGAATTGGATGATCATCGCTGCAACCTGGTTCGCAGCCAGCGGGTTTACTTTTCAAAATCAACCCACCCCGACCGGCAAGGCAGGCTGGCCTGGTCTGACAATTGTCTTTGTCATCATTTTGATCCTGGCTAATACTCTTAATTCTTCAATCCCGAAAAACCCCAGAAAACTCAGCGCGATACCATCTGGATCATGCTGCCCACGACGCCGAGCACGGCCATGACGAAAGCAGCTTTGTAGCCGGTGAGGTCATCGCTGCTGAAGTTTACGATACCGAGACCCCTCAACCCGAAGAACCCACGGAAGGCGATTTAACCAGCCCAGAAGCGGAGCAAGCGGCGCCTGAGGCGGAAAGCCAGGCAGGAATCGACGAATTCAACCGCGACGGATCTAACCCCCACGGCCGCCGATGATCTCACCCGGATCGAGGGCATCGGACCTAAGATCGCCGGCTTGCTAAACGAGGCAGGCATCACCACTTACGCGTCCCTCGCCCAAGCGGAGCCTGGACGGTTAGTGGAGATATTGAAAGAGGCTGGCTCCTCGTTTTGCACTTGCCGATCCTTCGAGTTGGCCTGAGCAGGCTGGCTATCTCGCTGCTGGCGATCTCGATCAATTTGCCGCACTCTCTGCAAAGCTGAAAAGTGGGCGTCGGGTCGCTTAACCTAAGGTGTCCACTTTTAAATCTGCCATAGTTCGCCTGCCCGCCCATAATTTTGCCGATGGCCTGACCACCAGTCATCTTGGCAGTCCAGATTTCGACCTGGCCTTGGCCCAGCATGCCCACTACTGCCAGGCACTGGAAGCATGCGGTTTGGAATTAATCCGCCTGCAAGCCGATCCCCGTTTTCCGGACTCTACCTTTGTCGAAGATGCGGCGATCCTGGTTGGAAATTGCGCGATTCTAACGAATCCAGGCGCCCCTAGCCGGAGGGGCGAAGTAGCCTTACTTACGCCATCCCTAGAAGCATTCTTCGCCCATCGTTATTCCATTGCACCACCGGGAAACCTTGATGGTGGCGATGTTTGCCAGGCTGGCGACCAATTTTTCATCGGAATCTCGGAGCGGACCAACCCGCAGGGCGCCGCGCAGTTGATTGAATACCTGCGCCTGGAAGGGTTCAGTGCCTACGCGATCGATATCCGCGCCATTCCAGGTTTACTGCACTTAAAAAGTGGCCTTGCCTTTTTAGGTGGAAATGACCTTGTATTGAGCGATCTGCTAAGCGATCATCCAGCATTTGCGAGTTTTCATCGCATCCCAGTCGACCCTGCTGAGAACTATGCTGCCAATTGTGTGCGGATAAACGATTTCGTCCTCCTACCATCTGGCTTCCCTGTTCTTCAAGCCCGGTTGGAAAGCCAGGGTTATCACCTGATATTGCTGGAAATGAGCGAGTTTCAAAAGATGGATGGCGGATTGAGCTGTTTATCTTTACGTTTTTGACAATTAGTGAACATGAAACCACAAATTAAATTTGGATTGATCTGTGGGATCGCTGGTCTGCTGCTCAATCTGCTCTTGGCCCCGGTCATGGCGGTGTGTACGCCGCTTGTTTCGTTGTTCGCAGGAGGGATAGCAGGATACTTTACTGCAAAACAAGCTGATCTACCCGTTCAGCGCATGGGCGGTTTGGCTGGCGCCGAAGCAGGTGGACTGGCTGGGGGGATCATCTTACTTGGCCAGGCCTTGGGTGTGATTATTGCTATTGCCCTGTTTCAGGGCGGTATAAGCGGTGTTAGCAGTTATATGCCGGCTGCGAGTGATCCTTTGTGGTTGCGCATCTTCACCCTCTCCAGCGCTCCTGGCGTTGCAGCTTGCTTTGGTCTGGGTGGCGCTATTCTGGCTGCCCTGGCAGGGATGGTGGTTGGTTATACGGGGACAAATTCAGGATTAATCTAAACATTGCCCAAGGAGTGATTTTGCAGTAAGATAGATTCATTAGCCAGGATGGAGGTCTGCATGAAACCAGCTATCGAGCATACTACATTCGGCTCGATCACGGTTGCGGGGGAATTGTTCGACCATGATATTCTGATACGTCTGGATGGCCGGGTAAAAAAGCGCCAGAAAAGACTATCCAAGGAATTATATGGCACATCTCATATCGTATCACGGGCAGAAGCGGAACATATTTTTGAAGAAGGCGCTGGTAGGCTTATAATCGGCTCCGGACAATCTGGCATGCTGCATCTATCGGATGAAGCTGCCCAATACTTTAAACAGCGGAATTGCCAGGTAGAATTACTGCCCACAGCCAAAGCCATGCAAGCCTGGAATAAAGCAGGTGGAGCAGTCATTGGCATGTTTCATGTGACTTGTTAGGAGGATGATGCCATGCAAGTATTAATCGGACAGGTCACGCATTATTACAGTCATTTAGGGGTAGCGGTTGTGACTTTGCACGGCGAGCTGGACCTGTGGGATACGCTTATCTTCCTTGGGCACACCACTGACCACACCCAAATTGCTTGTTCGCTGGAAAGCGGACACCATATTCTTACCCGTGCTCAACCGGGGGAGATTGTGACCATCAAAGTGGACGAGCCAGTGCGCGTGGGAGACCAGGTTTTTCGCCTGCAGGAGGGCGCTGGAGATCCGCAAAACCAACTTTTATGGAAAGGCATGACGATTGCCTTGCACAATATCTACCATACTTACCAGCCGGTATTTGCTGAGTTCGAACAGTCCAGCGGCCTGGCCGAGAATATTATCGGCTTGTTATTTGCGGCGATCACCATGGAGCCTAACTCTGTCAGCCCAGAACGCCTGCGGTTACGCGGACCTTATACTGCACCTCAGACGTATATGGCTCGCTTGCATGCAGCTGAGGGAAAAGGTTTTCTTCTTGAGCCAGAGCCAGGCGAATTTCGCCTCACCCTGCAGGGTCACCAAACAATGCACAAGCTGATCGACGCTGGTCGTGCAGCGATGCAGCGCAGCGACCCGCTGCCGCCGCACGACAGCCAACGCCTGGGGAGCCTCCTGGCCCGCCTGGTGCAGGCTTGTTTGTTTACTTCGCCCCCGCCGGATACCTGGAGCATCCGCCTGAGTTACCAACTCATGCCCGCCGAAGAGCCGCCGCTGCCCCATATCGAGCAGGCGCTATCCTGTCTTTTGGCCTTTCGGGACGATTGTCACCTGGCGGCCTGGCAGCCGGCTGGAGTCAGCGCGCCCGCTTTAGAAACCTTAACCCTGATCTGGCGCGGCGAGGCAGCCTCGCTGGACCAGGTTTACGATAAATTAGCCTACCGCGGCTTTGCCCGTCAGGTCTACCGCACCGCCCTGGACGAATTACGCGGACTGAACTGGATCCAGGCTGAGCCAGGCGGTTTACGGTTGACGTCAAAAGGTCAGTTGTTTCGCGATCAAGTGGAGGAATCCACGAATACCTTCTTTTTCGAACCCTGGAATTGTGTGGAGAGCGGCGAGAAAACCGAAATGGCCTGTTTGCTTTCCAGTTTGTGTTCCGGTTTGAAAAAGAAGGAGCCTGCCTAGTGCTTTCGGAGGATTTATGCGAATATTAGTGTATGGAGCCGGAGCCTTGGGAAGCCTGCTGGCAGCCCGCCTACATGCGTCCGGTCAGGAGGTCAGCCTCTTGGCCCGCAGAACGCGGCTTGCCAATCTGCGCGAAAGCGGCTTGACTGTTGAAGATCTGACCAGCCATCAGCGGCGCACCTATGCGGTACCGATCGTTGATCAGTTTGCGCCCACGGATGATTATGATTGGGTGATCGTCGTCATGGGCAAGGTTGGTGTGCTCGAAATCTTGCCAAACCTGGCTGCAAATACCCGGGTATCTAATTTCCTCTTTCTGGGGAATAATGTATCTGGCGGTGGCGAGATTGCCGAGGCTCTTGGGCGTGAGCGGGTGACGCTCGGCTTTCTGATGGCTGTCGGAAAAATCGAAGGTAAAATCGCCCTGGCATTTAACGAGATCGGAAACAAACCGCGCGTCTCCGTTGTTGGCGAGCTAGACGGCAGTGTCACACCCAGGCTCATCGAGCTAGCGGCGATGATGGAGAATGCCGGGTTCCCAACCGAGATCAGCAAGCATATCGAGGCCTGGCTCAAATCCCACGCCGCCTTAATCTTGCCCCTCGCTGGAGCTTATTTTCTAGCTGGCAGCGACCTGGTGAATTTAGCTGAGACCCCCGATGTGCATGTCATGCTGGTTCGCGGAATCCGAGAAGCCTTGCGGGTGCTGCGCGCTTACCGCATCCCGCTTGACCCACCCCTATTTAATTTGTTTCTTTACCTACCTGAGCCGTTATTAGTCGGCCTGGCCAACCGCCTGTTACATAACCCCAACCTGAATTTTGCTCTGCTGCATGCGGGGGGATTGCGTCCGGAGTTCCGCCAGCTCGGGCGGGAATTTTCCGTTTTGTCTTGCAGCGCCGGTATCCTGACCCCTCATTTGGATCATCTGGTCCTGGCAGCCAGGCCGGGATCGAATTGTTTAGCGCGTGGCAGCCGCAAGCTGGAGATGGATTGGAGCGGCGTTTGGTTGGGCGGGTTAGCACTGCTCACCCTGTGTGCTTTCTGGGTAAAATCTTCCCGAAGGCGCGCCATCAAAGCGAGGAAATAACAGCAGCCAGGGTTTGCTTTTACATTTCAACGAACGCTAGGTGCGTCATAGAATCCACCAGCAAGGTAGAATAGAAGGTACAGGACGGCTCTAGGCTTTCTAATAAAATCAGCCCCTGTCAGGAGTCCATTATGAAGGATCTACATTTGAATCTGCACCTGATTGAGATTGAGAAACCTGAAGAAATAAACGTTATCCTGGGTCAAAGCCATTTCATAAAAACCGTCGAAGACCTGCACGAAGTCCTGGTCACCAGTGTACCGGGGATCAAGTTTGGCCTGGCCTTCTGTGAAGCCTCCGGAAAATGCCTGGTGCGCTGGAGCGGCACGGACAAAAACCTGGTTGCCTTGGCACAGCAAAATGCTCTGGCGATTAGCGCTGGGCATTCATTTATTCTTTTCCTCGGCGAGGGTTATTATCCGGTCAATATTTTGAACGCAGTTAAAAATCTCCCCGAAGTTTGTCATATCTTTTGCGCGACTGCTAATCCTACTCAGGTCATTGTCGTGGAAAGCGAACAAGGCCGAGGTATTTTGGGCGTCATCGATGGTTATGCACCGCAAGGGCTTGAGGACGAGACTGAGATCGCCTGGCGCAAAGGCTTCTTGCGCATGATTGGTTATAAAGCCTGAGCTGGTGCATGGAGGCGGAGCGCGTACTTCCCATTGCCTTTGTAAAATATCACGGATTAGGGAATGACTACCTGGTGGTCGAACCTGCCTCGGTTGAGGATCTGCAGTTAGCAGATTTTGTTCGTGGCATTTGCGATCGCCATTATGGTGTGGGCGGGGATGGGGTCCTTTTCGGGCCATTCACCCATTCGCCTGCTGATTTTGGCCTGCGCATATTTAACCCCGACGGATCCGAAGCGGAGAAAAGCGGAAATGGCTTGCGCATCTTTGCCCGGCACTTGTGGGAGACGAACCAGGTAAGCGCTGAACGCTTCACGGTTCACGTACCGGGCGGGATTGTCACATGTCAGGTCCTGGAGCTGGGGCGGATTGTTCGCGTCCAGATGGGGCAAGCCAGCTTCTCCAGTGCGGATATTCCAGCACTTGGACCATCGCGCCAGGTGCTGGCTGAAACTCTCCAGGTCGGCGGACAAAATCTCAAAATTTGCGCTCTCAGCCTTGGAAACCCGCATTGCGTTGTCATGGACTCGCCGGTTACACCCGAGATTGCCCATCGCCTGGGGCCGTTGATCGAGACCCATGAGACCTTTCCGCGGCGCACAAATGTCCAATTCCTGCAAATACTCGACCGCAAGAATTTGCGGATCGAGATTTGGGAGCGCGGCGCTGGTTATACCCTGGCCTCCGGCAGCAGCGCCTGCGCCGCGGCCAATGCTGCGTTTCGCCTGGGTCTGTGTGAAGCAGCGACCCAGGTACATACGCCCGGCGGCATTCTCCAGGTCGCTATCGCCCCCGACGGAGAGACAACTTTAACCGGTCCGGTGGTAAAAGTCAGCGCCGGGAACTATTGGCCGCAATCCAACCCGACCTTAATGGATTAAGACAGTCCAGATTGGATTGAGCGGGCTGGATGCTATTTTATTACTTACGATATGATGGAGAGACCGATGGAGCCCGATGTAAAAACACACACCCGTACGAATGACATTTTGCTTGGCCCCCTTGAGCGCCCAGCCCTGCGCTGGTTTGCAGCCCATCTTCCACTCTGGGTCACCCCGGACTTGCTCACCAGCATTGGCGTCATTGGCGGCCTGGTAATTCTCTCCAGCTACTGGCTGACCCGTTTCAACCCGGCGTTTCTATGGTTGGCCAGCCTCGGCTTTGTGATCAATTGGTTTGGCGACAGTCTGGATGGCACAGTCGCCCGCTACCGGGATATCCAGCGACCGCGCTACGGTTTTTTCATCGATCATACCGTCGATGCAGTAACAGAGATGATGATCGTCCTCGGCCTGGGTTTATCGCCGTACGTGCGCTTTGACCTGGCGGCCATGGCTTTGATCGGCTATTTGATGCTTTCAATTATGGTTTATGTCCAGCAAATTGTTACCAACGAGTTTCGCATTTCCTATGGTAAACTCGGTCCGACCGAGGTGCGGGTCGTTGTAATTTTAGCCAATACCGTGATGTTTTTTATTGGCAATACTGTCCTGCAATTTCCCTTTGGTACGCTCAGTTTGTACGACCTATTTGTGATCCTGATCACCGTGATTATGTTTGCAATATTCGGGATCAACACAGTCCAGCAAGGGCGAAAGCTCTCCAAAGAAGATAACCTGGCGCGTCGGGCTGCTATGCCGGCTGACCTTTCCTAACCATGGAATAATCCACTTGAGGTGATTGGTGATGAATGAAAACCTGGCGGAAATGATTGAGGCGATTAAGCAAGGAGATCAAGGGCGCGCGGGTGCTCTCTTGGAGCAGGAGCCTGGTCTGGCGCAGGCCCAGACGGAACAGGGTTTATCGCTGGTATTATTGGCGGTTTACTACCGGGAGCCGCAAATTGCCGCTCTGCTGGCTTCTAAGCGGGCTGAATTGGATATTTTCGAAGCCAGCGCCCTTGGCAATGTAGAGCGGGTTCGTCAATTGGCCGAGGACGATCCGCTACTGGTCAATGCTTTCGCAGCCGATGGTTTTACGCCGCTTGGTCTGGCCAGTTTCTTTGGACATACCTCGCTGGTTTCTTTTCTGCTCAATCTTGGTGCGGAAGTGAACGCTGCCTCCCGCAACCCGATGAAGGTGATGCCATTGCATTCCGCGGTTGCGCGGCAGAGTCTTGAAATTTCGCGCCTTCTTCTTGCTGCAGGGGCTGAAGTGAATGCGCGCCAGGCGGACGACTTCACCCCGCTCCACGAGGCTGCTCAAAACGGTCAGCTCGAGATGGCGGAGCTTCTCCTCGATTATGGCGCTGACCCGACCTTGCAAAAAAGCGACGGTCAAACCGCATACGATCTCGCCCTGGCTTATCATCATCCGCGGGTGGCAGAGTTTTTGCTTGGCGCTGAGCAATAATCTGAGTTCCTGACTGGCAAGTAAAATATTCCTGGTCTTTAAGGTTGGTTAATGCGCGAGTTAAACGAAATCGTAAATTTTTATGCCGTTTCTAGTGAGCTCGGCACGAGCGGTATGCCTGTTCGAGCCGATTTCCCCGCAATTGCCGCGGCGGGTTTCCAGACCGTGATCAACCTGGCCCGCGCTGATTCTCCAGGCCAGCTTCCTGATGAGGCGGAGATTGTAAGCACCCTGGGAATGGAATATCTGCACATCCCGGTCGTCTGGGAAAATCCACGCGTCGAAGATGTCCAGAGTTTTTTTACTGCGATGGATAGGCGCAAAGGCCAGAAAATCTTTGTTCATTGCGTGGCCAATTATCGGGTCGCTGTATTCGTCTTTCTATACCGCAGCTTGCGACTTGGGATCCCCAGGGAACAAGCCTGGGCAGACCTGATCCACCTGTGGACACCTGACGGGATTTGGGCGGAGCTGATCGAAAGGGTACAGAATCAGGCCACGACACTCTAATCATCATTGACTCCTCATCACTGCATGCGACCTTACCAGGCCTATTCCTATAACCTTTTCATGTGTGACCAGGTAGTGGCAGGATTTCAAAATATTGATCTACCTGCCAACGGGTGGGAGGACAGCCCTCGCCTCCCAGGTGCTCAGATCATCTTAACGGATGGACTGACCTATGATCGCTGCCTGCTGCGCTGGGCTTCAAACTGGCGCTGGGGAGCACCCTGGCTGCGATATGCGTTGATCTGGCTTCGCCCGTGCAAAGACTTGAAATTGTGTCGCCTGGATGAGCGCAACCAGGTTTGCAGAGTACAGACCTTAAATCGCTGCCGGGCAAAAGGACTGCGCCTCGGATCACTACAGGGCGATGGCGGCGTCCTGATTGAAAGGATCACATTTCGGCAAATGCCTGGCTTAAATCGATGAAAATCCCACGCGCCATCTATTTCTTTTATTTTGCCGGGGCAGCCTGCCTGATACCTTATTTGGTTTTGTATTACCAGGACCTGGGTCTTTCGGGTGGACAGATCGGGATTCTGACCGGAATCCCACCGGTAATGGCGCTGTTAGCTGCGCCAGCCTGGGGCGCTCTGGCAGACGCAACCCACCAACACAAACGTATCCTGTTGCTGACCATCAGCCTTTCCGCGATTTCCGTCCCAATCATCGCGTACATGAACAGCTTCGCCGGGCTTGCCCTGATTATTACACTGTATGCCTTCTTTACCGTCCCCATTCTTCCGCTCGTGGATAACTCGGTCGTCGAGCAGCTAGGGGACAGGCGAGACGAATATGGCCGCCAGCGTGTCTGGGGCTCTTACGGGTGGGGAATGGCTGGCCTGGTCAGCGGCTGGATCGTCGGCGCATTTGGAATGCGGATCATTTTTCCCTTGTATTCGCTAATGCTCGTTTTTGGATTGTTGGCTGCCCGAAATTTTCGGGTGACGGAGGTCTCCATCGGGATCCACCTGGGCCACAACCTCCGCCAGTTGTTCACCAATCGCCGCTGGCTGCTCTTTCTAGGCCTGGTCTGGGCGGCAGGGGCTGGCCTGGCGATGTTTCATAATTATTATTTTATATTCTTGAAAGAGATTGGCACCAGCGATGGGCTCCTGGGCGTCGCTTTGGCGTTGGGAATACTCAGCGAAATACCATTTATGCTCTATTCGAACAGGCTGCTTAAGCGCTTTAAAGCTGGCGGCTTGTTGGTGATCGCTTGTCTGGCGATTGTCCTGCGCATCCTCATCTGTTCACTGGCGATATCACCCTGGCAGGCCTTAGCCCTGCAGCTCCTGCAAGGCCCGACGTTTGCGTTGGTGTTGGTGGCCGGGGTCGAATTTGCCAGCCAAATTGCTCCCCCAGGGATGGGGGCAACGGCGCAAGGCATTTTTAGTGGGATTTTCAGCGGGCTTGGCTTTGCCAGCGGCTCTGTCTTGGGCGGGGTTCTCTACCAGGGTTTCGGGATCCGCATGATGTACCAGTCTGCCGCGGCGATCGTTTTTTCGGGATTAGTTGTGTTCTTAATGGTCAATTTTTGGCGCACAAATCATATCCGAGCGCGGGCATCATGATCCTGGCTGTCACGCCAAACCCCTCGATTGACCGGGCGGTTATCATCGATGGCTTTCGGCTCGGTGAAATCAATCGACCGAGACAAGTATTAGCCCTGGCAGGCGGCAAGGGTTTGAATGTCGCTCGGGCAGCACACTCACTGGCCGTGCCAGTGCGGGCATGCTTGTTACTGGCTGGTTATAACGGACGCTGGATTTGCGAACAGCTAGATCAGGAGGGCATCCCGTTTGCAGCCGCCTGGTCTGGAGGCGAGACGCGGCATCTCAACCTCGATTATTGATCCTGATCGCCCAGGATTAACCGAGATTTATGAACGCGGTGAGGAAGTCTTGCCGCCTGCCTGGGCGGAGTTCGAAGGTCTGGTTAGGCAAAATCTTGCCGGTGTAGGCTGGGTGACTTTTTCGGGGAGTCTTCCGCCTGGGGTCGCGCCGGATCGCCTGGGTTTTCTGGTGAGCATGGCCAAGGCAGCGGGTAACCCGACCCTTGTAGATACCCGCGGCGAATTCCTCCGGGCGGTTTTTCAGGACCCTCCAGAGATCATTAAAATCAATGCCAGCGAAGCAGGGGAATTATTAGGTTGTAAAATCGAAGATTTCATACAGGCATTGCCAGCCGCCCAGACCTTGCGAGGCTGGGGAGCAGGTGCGGCGATTATCACTCTGGGTCGCTTAGGCGCCGTTGGGGCAGATCGCGATGGAAGCTGGATTGCTCGCTCACCCGAAATCGACGCCATCGCCCCGGTGGGCAGCGGTGACGCTTTCCTGGGCGGCCTGGTTGCAGCCTTCCACCGCAGGGCCACCTTTCCCGATGCGCTGCGCCTGGCGGTTGCAGCGGGCGCTGCAAATGCACTAACCCTCGGCGCAGGGGTGTTCGATCCGGCCATGGTTGCGCAATTGGCTGGGTATGTCGAGCTTGAGACCGGTTAAATTACAATTTTGGCATCCGCTGCCTTAAACCCCCAGCTCATTGAATTCGGGTGGGTATTGCACCAAACCACCATTCCCAGCCAAACAGCCGCGCCGGAATTCGAGCGCCATAAATTCAGCCTCTACCCCGTATTCATTGGCTAAGCCGAACTCACTCGCCGGGCGAAAACCGAAACGAGTGTAGTAGGCAGGATCGCCTAAAACCACTACATAATCATTGCCGCGCAAATGCGCCATTTTCAAACCGAGCTGGATCATCCCTGTCCCTGCGCCTTGTCCCTGATAGGCAGGCAGCACCGCCACTGGGGCCAATCCAAGCCCACGCAGTGCGACCTGGCTGCCAGCGATCTGCACCGCCGAAAACAGCACATGTCCAATCACCTGGTCGTCTTCCTCAGCGACTAACGAGATGATCGCTTTGCCGTTGGCGCGCAAGCGTGCCACGATCTGTGCCTCATCAGGGCCAGGAAAAGCGCTGAGGTGAACCTGGTTGACAGCCTCGTAATCCGTTGGTCGTTCCGGGCGGATCATCTCATGACTCCCCTAATATTTTCAGCATATTGATGTTTGTGGGTTCATAACCCAATTTTTCATACAGTGCCAGGGCAGGATGGTTGTGGCCAAACACATGCAAACCGATGCGATTCAATCCGCAGGCGCGCACCTCGTCTTCGACTTTCAGCATCGCCTCGGCGCCATAACCCATCCGCCGAAAGGGCTCGTCTATGTAAAAATCATAGATAAATGCGTAGGGTTGGAGTGCCTGGTCGATTTCAGCAAACCAGATCATTCCAAGGCTGCCAGGCTGATTATCGAGGGTAATTGTGAACAGGTGCTGCCTGGGCGTTGCCGGACCGTCCGGGAGGAGTTTCTGGTATTCCTGGCGCGAAAGCTCTAACGCTTCCGAAGGATGCCAGTTGCCTGCCATAACTTTTTCATCGGCATATTCGTTGATCGCCCGTTCCAGATATATTTCATATTCGCTCGCATTCATCGGTCTAAGTCGGATCATCAAAAGCCTCCCATTTATTGGGTCAGGAAGATCAGCATCACCAGGCCAAAGCGCAGCTCATCCCCATTTTTTAGTGGATAACGTCTGCCCGGCTCTAGATTTTTGCCATTCAGGATTGTGCCATTGCTGCTTTTCAAATCTTCTACGAAGACTTCCTCCTTCTGGCGGATGATTTGGGCGTGCCGCCGGGAGACGGATGTGCTGCTTTCACCCTGGCTGCTTAAATCGACATCCGGGTAGCTGGCGCTGGCAGGGTCGCGCCGGCCAATCACGATTGTTTCTTGGTTCGGGAGAATGGTACTGCTATCCCTGGCAGGCGAGTATAAACGCCCGGCAATTCTGGCCAGGTTGGAGCATCTCGTCTACCGTGAAGATCACTGTCCGATCATCGATCTTCGCGCTGGCGTGGCAGGTACCGGGTCGCTGGCCGGAGTGCTCGTTTCCAAGACCGGCTGCTGGATGCCCACTGCACCAGGCGCGGCAACCATCATGCGCACGGCTGGATCGCCGATAATGACGTAATTGCGGGCGTCGTTATTGGCAGTCCAAATCCCAGCCAGCTCACGTGGTTCATATTTCTTTCCAAACGAAATATCTTCCAGCAGGTCGTTGAGATTGGCCGAGAGCTCCGCATAGCGGATATTGAAGGGATCCAGTGCAGCCCCGATTGGAAAACCATTTAGGAGCAGGTTGAAGGCGCTTTCGAAAACCGCAAGCTGCCGTTTGGCGCTTCCCCAATAGAACGAGTATCCCCAGGCACGATCAACGTGGCCTACCAATGCTAAAGCAGAGCCATTTGGGTGCGAAAGCAGGCGCTGCGGTAAGGCTGCCAAGAATGGCTTTGGGGCAATTTCCGCCCGGCTGTCCTTAAGCGCCGCCTGGGAAAATTCATCCAACTGCGGCGTCCCGGCCCCATAACAGGCAAATAAAAAGACGAGCGTACCGAACAAGCGGGCTTGCTCGCTGAGATCATCTGCTGAAAAATAGTAATTGTCCGGTATTGGCCCGCTGTGCTGTTTCGGCCCCGGCCATTCCTGGGTCAGCAGCGAACCCTGGTGGGTGTATTGAAGCGGATGCCCATTGGGAAAACCCAGGCCGTGACAGGCTGAAAATAGGAGCGCAGGAGTATCCTCACCGCCCAGCAGCGCCGCCAGGCGTTCTTTGCCCGCCTGATCTGGTGGCACGGTTTGCACAAGCCAATCGGTGTGATCCCGAGCTGTAACCTCAGCTAAAGGTTTCACCAGCTCAACGGCGCTGAGATTGGTCGCCGGATCGTCGGGATTGCTGACCCCAAAGAAAGTGATCTTCCGTTGGCGGGCAAGCTGGCGCTTCTCAGCTTCGACAACACTGTGCGCATAGCGCGCATATTCTTCTATGGTATTAAAAAAGATCCGTCCGACGGCATACTGTACGTCAAGTTGGGTTTGAAATCGAAAAGGGATCGCCTGCGGATCCCCGACAATCAGCAGATAATACGGCACATGCTCCGGTTCAGCCGGGCCAGGCCCCATGCCATGCCGCGCCAACCAACCGAGCTTGCTCTCGCCCGGTTTGTAGCCATCTTCCCCAGCGAATACATGGAAAAAGAGGGGATTTTTTCGGGTCGCCTGTTCCTGGCGCCAATCGATGAGCTCCTGCAGGGCTATGCGGATCGCAGGATCGCTGCTGCTGGCGAAAATAATCCCCCAACCTGCCTGATCCAGGTAGCGTGGATCGCCTGTCTTTAATCCCATGTTCGGGCGAGTTTTCGAAAAATACCAGTTCTTCAGCTCGTCGACTTCCTTGGGATCCAGGTTAACGCCCTCGATAACCTTGGAGAATAATTTTGGCTCAATTGCCGGCATCAGATACTCCCCGCTAATTGCATCAATGCCATTAAAATTTAGCAGATCATCCATACTATGCCTCACGCTTAACTGACCGCAGGGTAACCGGACGATTTGAACATGATTACGGGCACGCCTGGTAGCCCGCGGGCTTGTCTGCCAAAAATTGAAGTATTTCCTCCGGGTTTAAGTCCGATTCCGTCAGCGCGCAAACCCGTTTAATCCACAGGCTCGGGTCTGCTTCCCACCGCTCGATCGTGCCGTCTTGACCGCCGCTAAAGAAATACCGACTGTCTGGCTCAAAGGTCAGGCTCAACGGAATTTGGGAAAGGCTTATGGGTGAACCGATGGGGAGGAGGTTATAGGTGTCCCTGAGCAGGATCGTTTGATCCTCACCGCCCGAAACAAGAATATTGCCATCTGGGCTGAACGCCAGGCTGGTGATCCCGTTGCCCTGATCAACCGCTGGTAGGAGAATGCTCTCGCTTGTCCCCAGATCGATCAAACGAATTCCGCTGCTGTCAATCGCCGCAGAATTTCCGAGGTCGCCAGTCTGAGGCTGATCATTCAAATTTCCTGTTCCTCCAGAGACCCCGGCAGCCAATTTGGGCACATCGGGATGGTAGACCAGCGCGGTGATCGCTCCACCTGGAAGAATCATCGTCTCGCCGGCTGGCTGACCATTGGTCGGATTCCAAAAGCTAATCTGGTTTTCCTGGCAAACCGCCGGACCTTTGGTTTGAGCAGCCTGCCGGGTGCATTGACTGGCGGCAAGCGCATTACCGGACGGGCTGAATGCCAGAGCCTGCACTGCTGCACTGCCTGCCCGGATTTTCGGCAGGCGCTGTTCGGGATTATTCCGATCGATGATCTGGATCGAGCCATCCGACCCGCCCAAGGCGATCAGGGCGCTATCTGGGCTGATCGCCTGGCTGGTAAACTTCCCGGGGATTGTAAGCTCATCACTCGCGCTATCGGTGTGGATGGTAACCCCGGTCGCCGTTTTCACCAGTGTGACCAGTGAATCTCAGACTGGCAGCCCAGATCCCCGTCACCGCATCGCCCATATTTCGAAAGCTCTCGCTGATCGGCCGCTCGGTTTTGACTTCGAAAACCCGCACCTGTTGATCCGTGCCTCCGGAAACAAGCAGGTTTGGCCGCTTGTTAACCCTGGCTTTCAGGCTGCGCAGTTGGCCCTTCCCCAGGTATCGTTTTTCACGCGGAGTTAAAGTGTTGATATCCCATAAAATAATCCGGTTGTCATTTCCAGCAGTCGCTAAAAGGTCATTCCCGGTAAAAGCGAGGTCAAAAATGGCAGTTGGATCGACGTTGTCAGGAGTTTCATCATGTACCATCCGACCTACCTCATTCCACAGGTCAGTCTCCCATACAACAACATCGTGAAGGGAATTTCCAGCAGCCAGGTAGCTGCCGTCTGGCGACCAATCGATCCCGATCGCTTTACCACCGATCTTGAAATTTTGCACCAAGGCGCCGTTCGATGCCTGCCAAACTTTAACCGCCCCGTCTTCGCCGCTCGTTGCCAGGAGTTCACCACTTGGCGACCAGGCGACCGCATTCACAAATCTGCTGTGACTGATCCGATTGGGCAGCATATGCTCTGTAACCGTCGGGAGCAAATCATAAATCCTCACCCGGGCTTCGGCCGCTACGGCGAGCTGATCCCCCTTTGGGCTGAAACGGAGGCTGTACACTTCGCGGTTTTCCAGGTCGATTGGTTTTCCTTGGCCGCTGGCGATATCCCACAAGAAGACTTTGCTATCCAGTCCACCGGAAGCCAGGGTCTTGCCGTCAGGACTGAAATCTATACCCCAGACGCCATCCGTGTGCCCCGCTTGTTCGCTGCCGATCTTTCCGCGCACCGACCAAATCGGTTTACCCTGCTCATAATCCCAGAGTGTTACTGTCCCATCCTTATCACCCCATGCGATGTACGGCTTATCCCGGTGAATGGCAACCGTGTAGATAAAAGTGTTTTGCAGCCCAGGGGGTTTTCCAAAGGTGTCCAGGCTTTTCCCCAGATCCCGCTGGAGATTGGCCAGGATGGCCTCGCGCCCTTCACCGCGTATCGCTGGTCCGGTAGGCTTCCACAGCTAACAACCCAGCCAGGCGGGGGTTTGAGTTCAGCATGCCTTCTGACTCAGCCGCGAGCTGGCGTGAATTTGCCAGTTTCGCGTTTGTTTCCGCCCGAGCGCGTTCGATGGCTTCCTTTGCCTGGGCGGTCAGCGCGACAGCTTCCTTCTCGCTGGCGATTTGTCGATCCGCCACAGCCGTGCCAAGCGCGGCGGTGGCGGTGGCGCGGGCAAGCTCAGCGGTTGCCTTTTGGGCGGCAGCGATTGCTTCTTGGGTTTGAGCAACGATCAGATTACCCTTCGCCTCCGCTTCATTGCCAGCGGATTCGGTGCTGGCCGCGTTTGCGGTCGCCGCGTTTTGCTGGGCCAGGCTGCGCTGTTGGACAGCCTGGCTGCGCTGGCTGAAAGCAAACACAGCAAAGACAAGCGCTGCCGCAGCAGCGAAAACCGCAGCAATCAGCAGGCGCCGCAGACGGGCAGCATTCCGGGCTTTCTCCTCAGCCCTGCTGCGTTCAAGCTCGAGCCGTTTGAGCTCTTCTTGCTGCTGGATTTTTTCATTTGCCAGTTTCTCAGCTTCCTGACTCGCTTGCAGGTACTCTTTTTCCGAGGCATTTAATTCCCCCGTATGGGCTTCAGCCCAGGCCAAATGGGCGGTTAACGCTGCGCCAATCACGAGCAGGCTGTCGGAGCGTTTACTTCGTTCCCATAGCTCCGCCTGGCGCTGTAAATCGCTCAAATTCGTTTCGAACCACGCCGCGTTATTTTGACGGATTGGGGCCACCAGGCGATCGTGCGCCAACTCAAACCAGGTGACATTGCGCCTGTTTTCCGCTCGCACCAGGTGCGCATCGACGAGCTTCCAGATTGCTTTGTTCTCCAGCCCGCTGCTTGCCTCCGGCTGCATCAGTACCTGGCTGCGGATGCCGCTCTCGGTGATTAATTGATGTTCGAACCAGGCGCGTATCGTCCGTTCTGAGACGGCTGTATCTCGGGAAGCCTCCGCTACCCAACTGGCGTAATACTCGGCCAGGGATTGGTTGACATCCCCAATTGTGGCCAGGTCGTTGGCGTCAATTTCGGCGTCATCCGCGGCGAGGTTCTGCCACAAGCGATAGCATACCACCTGGAGTTGGACAGGTTCGATGTTAGGGCCTGGCACTTCCAGCATCGTTCCATCCGGCTGTTGGACCTGGATGCGGCGCAGATCATCCACCAACCTGTCTGCGGTATCTTCGGTAAATCTAACTTGCGCGGAATGCGCTGGGCCTTCGATTGCCTGGTGGGCAGCCTCCACGCCGAGCAGATCCAACCGGTAGGTATTGGATAGGCGAGTTGGGATCGGGCGGGTATAAGGTTCCAATCCAGCCAGGTAATCTTCACGAATAACGAACAGCGCCCAGACATCCCGGTTGCGCAGCGCTGCGCCGAGCTGTTGAAAGAAACTCAGCTTTGCTTCACGATCCGTCGAGTCAAGGGTTAGCACCTCTTCGAACTGGTCAAAAATCAGCACGTGCGAGGTAGTCACCTCCCCTGCATCGTTGGAATGAGCTTTTTGGATAATCATATCCAGGTACGAGTTCAAGCGAAGCCCTGGCCAGGTGAACGAGGTCGGTTCGCTCCTGTGGCTCGAGGCCCTCTTCGATGGAGAGCAGGGTGCTGAAGACGTAGCGATTGAATTGACGCAGTAGACCCAGGGTGTCGTCGCCTTTAACCAGGTCGAGCGGGCGCTCCTGGTTGACCCGGATCACCGGCAGGACGTGAAACCCCTCTTCCTCCAGGTGTGGAATTAAACCCGCGTAAACGAGAGAGCTTTTACCAGCCCCGGAGGGAGAATGGAGGACAACGATTCGTTCGGCGATCAACAGATCGTAAAGCTCGTTTTTTTCGCGATCCCGGCCAAATAATGTTTCGCCGATTTTAAATGCGCGTGGACCGATGTATGGATTTGGGCGGGGGTTGTTCATGTGCCACCTTGCCAACGCGGCAGGAATTCTTTTACAAAATCGTCAGCGCTGCCCCAAAACAGGCTGATATCGGCCCCTTTGGCGATATAAGTCTCCAGGAAGCGCCTCGCTCGCTCGGGTTCCATAATCCGACCTTCTTCCGGTTCAATTTGGGCGGCGATATGGGCATACAAACTGCGCCGTGAACCGCCCTGCAGGGCCAGGATGGTGCGAAAGAGCACCCGAAAATTCCATTCGTCCATCTGGAAGCCAAGGAAGAGCAGGGCGGTATTCACCAGAGCCGCCCGGACGACGGGAGGAATCAGGTTCTTATTGCTGGTCACCCCGATTAAGAAATTAAAATAATCGTCTTCGGTCAGGACAATGGATTGGGGATCGTCCAAACGGCCGTAAAGGTGATAAACCAATGGTCGTTCCACGCTCGGCCGGTAGCCGGGTTCACGCGTAAAGATATTTTCGCTCTGCTCAATGTATTCATTCCATGGGCAGATGACGACTTGTGGATCTCTCCCTGCATCGATTAGCGCTGAGGCGATCAAATTATTGAGGTTGGTCGTTATGTAAATTGGCGAAGGAAGTTGGGCAAGCAGGGCGTAGGGTTCGTATGGGTTCAGCTTGCGCCGTTCAGCCCCAATCGAGCTAATCATATCATCTACCGATGCTGCTGGTCCTAAAAGCTCTGCCGGAAGCTGGGAAGCAAAGCGCTCCTGCAAATCGCGGCGTAAATATTCGGTAAGCTCATCCAGGGGAAAGAGTGGATCCTGGTTGATTGCCAAAAATTGGGCAACCTGGGGCATGGAATCGCGTTCATACGGCGCCATTGGGTAATGATAGTTTTCAGCCCAGCGCCGCGCCAGGTCACGAGTGGATCCGGTTAACTCCTCATGCAAACCGGGACCGATAATTGGCGTGCATTGGTTCTTGCGGATGGAACGGATCAATGAAGGCCATTTCTCGAAGGCAGTACGATCCTCGCCAAAACCAGGCACATACCAGATCCGCCCGCTCTTCAAACGCATAAATAGCGCAGGCATCCAATAATCGGGTTGACTGCGTACATTCCCCCTGGCCACGGCTATGGCGCGATCGATCATCCCGTCCGTTTGCAGTTCCGAAAAAAATACCGGCATAAATTTGGCGAGCGTTTCGATACTGATCGAGCCTTGCATTGCCAGCACCGCCGGTACACCCGCCTCGGCCAGGCGTGGCCCCAATGCGCTTAATGCCCCCATGCCGCGAGCTGCGGCTGATTGGCAAGAGCCCAAGACGATCAGGCGTGGTCGCTGGCCTAATTCCTTTATTCGTCCGGCGAATTCTGCGCCAGAAATTCGAGCTGTGCCGCCTTGTTCATTTTCAAGAAATAACCAGGGTTCATCGCGCACCAATAAACCATGGGCGACCAGGTAGAGCAAATCTGGGTTGGATTGGCGCAGCTCGGTCAGAAGATTTTCTAGCGTGAGCGGATTGCCTGATGAGGGTAAGACTGTCGCCGGGAGATTGCCAAGCGCCTGGCGGGCCCTTTCAACTTCACCGGGCAAGTCAACTTCTGCTAGCTCATAATCTGCCAGGTCAGACGGATTCGCCACGGCGATGAGAGCTTTCAGCTCACTTTTTGGGCGCAGGCGCACTGGTCGCCAATCCAGGCTGCTCATGTATCGAGAAAAATACAATTGATCACCGCTGAACAAAAGCGACTGGTCTTGCGGGTCGCGCATCGTCTCCCAAGGGAGGTTATGCAGTTCAGGGGCGCTGGGACCGATGAGCAAGCGCAGGCGCAGCGGAAAATCTTGCGCATGCGTGGCTGCGCGGGCCTGATCAAACGCCGATTTAATCGCCGGCTCGGCAAACAGCGCCCGACCGAGCTCTAAACCTACCTCGTTTGGATCGTTCAGCAAGGTTCTGATTTTTGCTAAGTCAAATTGGGTAAGGATGGGTTGTCCCTGCCCCAGGCGAACTTCTGCATCGCTGTCCGGTAGAGAAAAGCGGAACTCGACGGTATAGCTTTCTTGATCACGGCGATGGATACCCAGCTCCAAATCGGCAGAAAGATTCATCATGTGCCCCTTCTTGTGATTAAGGACAAAGAGCCGCCTTGTCAGGCGACTCCTTGCAGCGCTGCGGCTCCCTTTATCGAAGGTCGAGGAGGGCTGCCGCAGCGCTGTTGGTCGTACAAGGACTATGGTCCATCGGCAACACCTCCTCTTTGCGTGGGATAGCGGAAGGTGGTGATTACATCACGATACATACTTTCAAGCTTAGTAAACCACAAAACACCCCGACTGTCAATACTGACTACTTTAGTGTGAATTAGCTATTGTAAATTTGTCTTGCTCAGGACAGTGGCTTCAGGTCTGGCCGGCGTCCACCTGCGCATAGCTTGCTTGAGCGATCCCAGGCCAACTTGAAATGGGTTGGTCACTGCGCACCAGATTCATCCCTGCAGCGGCGAAGCGCGCAAACGCCTGGTCGGCGGCTTCGGTGTAATCAATGATCCCCGGCGCCACCACCGGCGAGGTGCAATCTTCAAGCAGATAAACCTTCCGGGCCAAATCCGGCTTATTCACCTGGATATCCTCCAGCAAATCGGCGATTGTCCAGGCTACACAGTGGCTCTTTGCCTGCCCGGCGAATACAACTGCATCGAATTCGCTCAATAAGCGGATGAACGCTGCAGATTTCGATGCAATCCTTTCGCCCCCTGGACCCTCTAATACTTCTGGGCCGATTGCTGAATAATGCTCCGTCAGGGGATTATTGCCTTTAATGGTGAAATTGGCCTGGCCGTTGCGTGCAATCGTATGAAAGAACACAGCTTCTTCGAAGAGCGGTACGAGGGCGTGACCGACGCTGCCGATCATGACGTGATATGGCCAGATCGTCAAGTCGTACTTATGGCGCTGGCGGAGCTGTTCCGCATAATGGAGCAAATGTCGCTGACCGTATTCTGCAGTGATTCCCAGGTTATCGGCGACCGCCGGGTTAAAGCGCCATTTTTCAAAAAGAATGTCTTCGTAGGAGATCAAAGTCAGCGGAGCTGGATGTTGGCCTTGCTCATCCACCAGGAAGATTGGGTGGAAAATCATCATTGCTGTATGGGTATCCAAAGTTGCGACGATGTGGGTTAGATTCGCCAGGTTGCGATAAATAAAAGTGCACAGGCGCTGGTTGTCCTGCACTGCGCCCAATCCTGAACGGCCGCCGACATATAATTCGAAGCCAGGTATGCAAAAAGTATTTTGGATGTCTATGCCGATTAATGCGATTTTGAATTGATCTTCGGCGGCAGGGGGGATATGCTGTTCCACAGCCCACTCCCTGGCCTGGTCAGCCCGCTCTTGGTAGGGCAGCGCCCAAACCTGGTCCGCTTTAGTGGGGTCGAAGAAAGAGGGGATAGGAAGTTCTCGGAATTCGACAGGGCTTAACATGCACTTCACTCCTTAACAGATAGGTTCTAGCTTACTACCACGTCAAATTTTATCGCAGATCAGCTTAACTGGTTTTTAGAGGGTCAAGCTGGCTGCGGCGCAGCCCGAAAATAATGGCCGCTAAATAGAGCAGAGTAGCCAGGACTTCGCTCAACGATGGATTTGCGTTATAGCCGAATAATGTTTTTAGCGCTGTTCCCAGGAACGACTCTTCGGAAAGAATCGCGCTGGCATCCCATACGGGCTCAATAATGGGTGGGATTAAACCGATCTCGTTGAATTCATGCACCCCATGCGCGACCAACCCGGCCGCAAAGAAAATTAACAAGATGCTGGTAAATTGGAAAAAACGGCGTAAATCCAGGCGCAGAGCGGCTTTATACAAAAGCCAGCCCAACAAGACGGATGCGGCTAAACCAATGAGTACACCAATCATCGCCGGGTTTCTTCCGGCGGCCAGGGCGGCAGCCGTGAAAAAAATTGCCAGCT
This sequence comes from uncultured Chloroflexia bacterium, assembly GCA_963770655.1. Classification (GTDB taxonomy): domain Bacteria; phylum Chloroflexota; class Anaerolineae; order Anaerolineales; family UBA4823; genus CAZAGA01. Next base: position 153,416 of record CAVYQO010000012.1, read on the forward strand.
CCATCCCTTCGCGTAAGACTGCCAAAAAAGCTATTAAGAATATCCCTCGCTTACCACTCCCGTGGACGGCAAGGCGTACATCGCTTTCGATCTGTCCTTTAAGGTAGCGTGCCTGGCGCTGCATCCAGAAGATCATCCAGGTGAGCACTCCCGCAGCCAGGAGCATCAGCGTCCCCTCGAAGATTTGTTCGTAAGGCTCTTCGAGCACAGCACCTACGCTCTGCAGCAGCACCGCAGCAGCCAGGCAAAGCAAAGCGGCGCTGACCACCCCCGCCCACATTGCCCGAAACAAGTCATTTCGCTGTAGTTTGCGCAGCGCTCCAGCGATTATTCCAATAATCAGGGCCATCTCCAGGCCCTCACGTAAGGCAAGCAGGAAAGCAGGTAGCAAAATTAACCTCCAATAGATCAGAACAACTGGCCAACGTCCCAGCCAGTCGAACCGCCAAATCAAGATGAGGTTAATTCTACCGATTAGGTGTTATTTGTCAAGTTTTCTATTCCTGGAAGTTTATCCGCTAATTGTTCTGGTTTATGGATCAGGATCGGCAAGTCGAATGGACAGATATAAAATTCCCCGCCTTGGTAGCGCAGTGTCAATAATGGCAGTTCTGCATCCGTCTTTTTACATACCAGGCAGGTTGGAGAAGTTTCGCTCATGATTCCTCTACATTAATATAAAGATTGTTTACCCGCGACCAGAACTTGGGGTCCTTGGAGCGGATTTTGGCGGAGGTTTTGGAACTGTACGCAGACCGCCCCCGCGATAATCCGGGGCGGTGATGGCGAAAATTGTGCAAAGGCGCATATCCAGAATTCGGCTGAGTAAGCGTGGGTCGATTTCTTCGATTTGACTTACTGTTGTGATGACGGTTGGCATCCGTGTGTAATAGCGGTAATCCAACAGTTGGCGCAATTTTTCCCGCACCCAGGGAGTGCTCGATTGAGTTCCTAAATCATCCAAGATCAATAACCCGGCGGTTTTATATTCTTCGAAGCGCCGGTCCAGGCTTATCCCGCTTTCGGGGCTAAAAGTCGCCCGCAATTCATCTAACATTTCGGGAACGCTTACAAAAATAACATTTTCCCCGATGGCGAGGCGATAATTGCCAATTGCCGCAGCCAGGTGTGTCTTGCCACAGCCGTGTACCCCGGTGATGACCAGCCAACCGAGGGGTTTCCTGGCAAATTGCGAGGCAGTCTTTGAAGCATTTCCAAGGTTTTTTAAATCTGCCGCGCTGAGCTTTTCGCTTTTTCTCAGGTCGAACGTTTCAAACGTCATTTCATGCAGCAGATCTAGCGAGGAAAGCTCATGATGGCCAAGATCGCCTGCCGGACGGCGATAATCACTGGCTAGAATCCGTACCAGGCTGACCAACTCCGGATCTTCCAGGCGTGAACGAATTCGTCCTTCGATCTGATCCATAGCCAGGTTGGTCGTGACCACCGTCGGAAATTTGTTAATATAGCGGAAATTGATGATCTGGAATAGCTTTTCTTGAGCCCAGGGGGTAGCATTTTGGGTACCGAAATCATCTAAGACAAGCAGCCCGGATTCGCGGATCTGGTCAAAACGATCTTCAAAACTCGCATGCGGGTCATCGTAGCTAAACCGCAGAGCATCGAGTAGATCAGGTACAGTCAGGAATAGAGTTGGCATTCCTACTGCGACTGTGAAATTGGCGATAGCCGCGGCCAGGTGGGTCTTCCCGCAGCCATAGCCGCCTTGCAGGACGAGCCAGCCATGAGGGGACTGAGCGAATCGCTGCGCCTGGTTGTACGCGCCTTCGAGCGAATCCGCCTGGCGTGGCGCCAGGCCAACCCGACCGCGCGGCTGGAAGTTTTCGAAAGTCAATTGACGCAGCTCGCTCAGGTTGCTTAGCTTATATAAGCGATCGATAACCTTTTGGCTGATCTCCCGTTGGCGACATTCGCAGGGAAAAATCCGCCCAAAATCCGGATGACCAACGGGAACGTCTGTACGATAAAATCCAATCCCAGCGCAAATCGGGCAGTTCGGATCGCCAATTAAATCGCTCGGTGAACTGCCAGGGCGATTAATGCTGGATGTAGTCGGAGAGTTCTCCCTCGATATATTGGCGGCCAGTTTTTTGAGAGTCTCGTCGATCTTCTTGGGCATTGCGTCCTTCTTCCTGCCAGCGTTTTAAGATAGCCTCGATATAGCGCCAGTTGCGGGCATTGCGCTCAACGGCAATCCGAAAGGCTTCTTCGATCCAACTTGTGGGATAGGTGTCCTCAGCCTCACCGAGCGATTCGGCGATGATGGGCGTCAGTGGGCCAATGTTTTCTTCGTAAAGTCGAAAAATATTTAGCGGTTCAGGGCGCAGCCCAACCGCTCCTGGCTCCTCGACCTCCGCGCCGGCAGCAGTGCCTGGTACCCATTGACCGGCCTGGATGGACCGTACTGCGGCGCGACCTTTGGCCGAATTCAAGAAATAATACGTCTCGATGCCTTCTCCAACGGCTACATCCGCCTGGAGCAAGAAGCCGCGCTGGATTACCTTTGCCAGGGCGACATCTAAGGCGAGCTCAGCTTGTTCTGAGTCGCTGGCAAGCCCTTTCATAAACAAGCTATCTTCTAAAAAGTCGCTACGCTGCAGCCAGCGAAAATTTCCAGTAAGCTGGTCCAAACGCCAGAAAACATATACGGTAAGTTTCAGCTCTCCCAGGTGGTCGATTTGCGGCAGCAGCTCGCTAAAGAACGAACCTGGAATTGGCGTCAGGTGCTGTTTCCTGGTTGGAAATCCTTTAAATGTCATCGAATTAGCGCCGGTTCAAGTTGTGATTACGAGTAACCGCATTCTCAAATTTTGCAATTTGATTGCGAAAGATGAGATCTATGTCCCCTGTCGGCCCATTACGGTGTTTGGCGATTTTAATTTGGGCTGTATTCTGCATTACAGTATCTTTTTCATACAACTCTGGACGGTGTATGAACATCACCACGTCAGCATCTTGCTCAAGGCTGCCTGATTCACGCAGATCGGAGAGCTGGGGCTCTTTATCGGCGCGCTGCTCGATGGCTCGCGAGAGCTGAGCGGCAGCCAGGACGGGCACGTTCAGCTCTCGCGCCAGAACCTTTAGGTTTCGAGAAATATAAGAGACTTCTTGAACGCGATTTTCCGAGCGTGTTCCGCTGCTCATTAATTGCAAATAGTCCAATATCACCAGATCCAGCCCGAACTCCAGGTGCAAACGGCGGCATTTAGTGCGCAATTGCAGCGGGGTGAGCGCTGGGGTATCATCTAGAAAAATATGGGTGTCATTAAGCACTTCCACTGCTTGGGTAAAGAGTGGCCACTCGTCATCTTCCAGCTTGCCGGTTCGCAGGCGCTGTGAGTCGATGCCGGTCTCCTGGGAGATCAAGCGTTGAACGAGCTGTTCGTTCGACATTTCCAGGGAGAATACCGCTACATGTTTCTTGTGCATTTTGGCCGCGTTCTTCGCCACAGTTAACATGAACGCGGTTTTTCCCATTCCGGGCCGTCCGGCGATAATCAAAAAATCGGATGGCTGCATTCCTTCTAAAAGTCGATCCAAATCGATAAAGCCGGTCGGTACGCCGGCCATTTCACTCCCCCGGCTAGCGATCTGTTCGATACGGTCATAATAAACGCTCAGAACTTGCTGGATCGTTTGCAAGTCGCGCGTCATGCGTCGCTCGCTGACCCCGAAAACAGCCTTTTCCGCTTCATCCATCACCGTGTCGATGGCGCTGTCTTCCTGAAAGGCCAGCTTGGCGATATCATTTGCGGCGGCGAGCATCTTGCGTCGAATGGCTGTGCCCTCAACAATCCGCCCATAGGCTTCGGCGTGCAATGATGTGGGCACGTTATTAAGCAGCGCCGTCAAATAGGCTGGACCGCCCACTTCGGCCAATTCCCCCATCTGATCTAACTCTTCGCAGACCGTCAAGAAATCCAGTGGCACCCGCCGTTCGTGAAGCCGCCCAAAGGCCTGCCAGATCCAGCGGTGGCGATGAATATAAAAATCATCTGCTTGGAGAAACGAAGCCACATCGTAATAAGCTTCGGGATTAATCAAAACCGAGCCAATTACTGATTCCTCAGCTTCGCGGCTGTGTGGAACCATTTGCGAGACTGGGTGAGCTTGTTTCGGTAGCCGGGTATATCTTCCATAATTAATATTCGTAAGGATAAAAAACCGGGGAAACCATGCGCGCAACGCCTGGCTTACCCCGGTCGTCCGCTAAAGAACACAAATTAATCTTCGTCGTCGCCTGGTTCGGGTGCATCCGCATCGCCCAAATCAAGTCCTTCCAGGAAATCCTTAAAGACCGAGAGGCGTTCTTCGCTGCTTTCACCCTCTGCGCTTTGCTCGCTAGGGGCCGATTCCTCTGGAAGATTCTCTTCCTCCTGCAAATCCTCTTCTGGGATAATCCCGGCTGAATCCATCACCGATCGCGCCACCAGGATCGGTACGTGAGATCGAACGGCGATTGCCAATGCGTCCGATGGTCGCGCATCGATGTTCATCGTCCGGTTGTTAACTTCAGCGACAATATTCCCGTAAAAAGTGTCATCTCGCAGTGAAATGACTTCGACGCGCAGGATCCGGGCGTTAAGCTGGTTGAAAACATTTTTAATAGATCATGGGTGAGAGGGCGAGCGACTTCTACCTCCTGCAGAGCGATGGTAATCGACTCGGCTTCGTATACCCCTATCCAGATCGGCAGGTAGCGCTCAGCATTTTTCTCGCGCAAGATAACAATGCGCTGCTGTGACATCAAGCTCACCCGGATACTATCGATCGAAACCTCGATCATTTCGGACATAAACGGCCTCCGTTCAAGACGTAGTTCAAAGTGATTCTAACATGGGGCGGGCATAGATGCAACATTGGTTATCTACGCAAAAAAGCGCATAATGTTAAAAATAACGTTGCTCATTTTTCGCTTTACGTTTATAATGCCCAACCAATTCCCCCATTTATTTCTTGAGTGCCGGGCAAGCGTACTTTCAGGAGCAGGTAGGGCAAATCATGAAGGCAGTTGTGCTTTGGATCGAAGGTCGGCAGACCGAGGGATTACCGTTTATCAATACCTTGCGTAAGAAAGGCTACCAGGTTGAGCTTACCTCTACCGGAAATGAAGCCCTGGCGCGCCTAACCACCCTTAACCCAGACTTGGTGGTGGTCAATGCAGCTTCCTTTCGAAGCAGCGGAACGCGGATTTGCAGTGCTCTGCGCAAACAATCCGCCAAGCTGCCGATTGTGTTCATTACGTCTGCCGGGCAGCGCACTCCAGCGGCTGATAGTGCTAACGCTGTGCTGACCCTTCCGTTCACCACTCGAAAACTCCTCAACTGGATTGTTCCTTTACTCCCTTGGGGCGGCGATCAGGTATTGCAGGCTGGACCGATCCGCCTCGATTTTGAGAGCCGCCGCGTAGATTGCAATGGCAGAGTCACCCGGCTCACTCCCAGCCTGACGATGCTGCTCAAGATGCTAATGGATCGACGCGGCGAAGTACTGGCTCGTGAAGATCTCTTCCGCCAAATTTGGAATACAGATTACACCGGGGACACGCGCACCCTGGACGTACATATTAGCTGGCTGCGCCACGCCATCGAAGAAAACCCTCGCCATCCAACGTATCTAAAAACGATACGTGGTGTAGGATATCGCCTCGATCTATGATCCCGGCCTGGATTACTCCAGGAAAGGATCGAACCCACCAATCAAATTCCGGACATGTTCCGCCGCTTTTCAACCAGTTTTGCATTGTTATCCATGTTTCTGGATGGCATTCTGGTTGTGCTTAGCCTGTGCCTGGCCGCGCTGATCCGCCCTGTTCTAAATCGTTTTTCTTTTATTATCAGCATGCCTGCCCCAGTGGAGATTCCTGGGGTGGTTTATCTGTTTGCAGTCATCGTCTGGGTTGGAGTAATGTTATTCCTGGGGGTTTACGATGGACGCAAGAATTATCGAGTGATCGATGAGTTCAGCTCGGTCGTGATCAGCTCCCTGCTGGCCGGGGTTTCCCTGGCGGGGGTGCTCTATCTTTCATACCGCGAGGTATCCCGCGGACTTTTCGCAAGCTTTTTTATCCTTGCTCTTACCAGTCTGCTGAGCTGGCGGGTCATCGCCCGGCTAATCTTTCGCCGGAATGCGACCCTGGTTCCGGCGCTGCGCAAGGTGCTGGTTGTAGGGAGTGGACCATTAGCCCAGGCTGTAGGGGGACAAATCCTCGCCTATGCCAACCTGGGCTGGGTTCTAGCGGGTTACCTGGCAGATGCTGATCCATCGATCGCCAAGGGTGACGAAGTGCTCGGCCCGCTGAGCGAGGCGCGCCGCGTGGTAGCAGCATACTATATTGACGATATCGTGATTACCCTGCCGCCAGACGCCCATGAAACGACGAATTGGCTGCTGGCGGAATTAGGTGACCTGGCGGTAAAGATATGGGCCGTGCCGGATTATTTCAACCTGGCTGTGCAGCAAGCACAGTATGAAAACTTTGCCGGGTTAGCGATGCTCGATCTGCAGCTCCCTGCCTTGAGCGATTACCAACGTTTGCTGAAACGCCTGGTGGATTTATTCATTACCGTCGTTTGCATCTTTCCTGCTTTGGTCGTGATGGGTTTGATTGCCCTGGTTATCCGCCTGGAAAGCCACGCCCCGGCAGTATTTAAGCAGGTCAGGGTGGGTGAAAATGGAAAGCTGTTTAATATGTATAAGTTTCGGACTATGGTACCGGATGCAGAAAATTTACGCCATCTAGTAGAAACGACTGACGCCGATGGAAACCTGCTGCATAAGCCCTCGAACGACCCACGTGTCACTCGTTTTGGACGCATTTTGCGCCGGACGAGCTTAGATGAATTACCCCAATTATGGAATATTCTAAAAGGTGAAATGAGCCTGGTAGGGCCGAGGCCTGAGCTGCCATTTCTCGTTGAACGCTACCAGCCCTGGCAGCGCCGCCGTCTGGGTGTGCCTCAAGGATTAACCGGGTGGTGGCAGGTGAATGGGCGCAGCGATAAACCGATGCACCTGCATACCGAGGATGACCTGTATTATATCCAGCACTATTCTCTCGGCCTGGATCTCAAAATCTTGATGATGACCGTCATTGCCGTGCTTAGGGGGCGAGGGGCATTCTAGACTTCGCTGAGCGCAAAGTCCTGCAATGTCTCAAGATAATACTGGGGAAGGCCGATATCAAATCTTCGCCCATCGATCACCAGGCCCTCAAAGCCATCCTCCTGGCGCAGACGCTCCAATGCCGAAGTCAGTTGGAATTCGCCGTGTTCACGCAGGTTGTTGGTGATGTTGTATTCCAGGTAGTCGAAAATCTGCGGCTTAATGATATATTGGCCGAATACCGTCAGATATTCATTTCCCGACAACCCAGGGATGTGCAGGCGGCTGCGTGCATACTCTAAATTTGGCTTTTCAGAAAATTCGGTAATATTAAGCATCCGGCCTGGATCGATCCATACCCCTGCCACCGTCCCAAAGTTGGCAATCTGGCTTTCTGGTGTACGGCGCAGCCCCACCACGTTGGCAGTGTGTTGTTGGTAAGCATTGAGCAATTGCCGCGCGCATGAAATCTCGCTCGTGGAACGATACAGGTGATCGCCTAACATCAGCAGGAACGGCTCGTTACCGAGCGCTTCGCGGGCGCAATACACAGCATGCCCGAATCCTTCCTGGTTCGGCTGAATGACAAACTTTACCCGCCGGCCAATCTCGATAATCCTCCGGGCGTATTCCTGGAAGACCTGGGGGAGCTTGTTGAAATTCTCAATCGATACCTGGGTGTTGAAGAAGCTTTCGAAGGCGTTCAGATCGTCTTTCTGAACAACGATTACCACTTCCTCCAGACCGGCGTCAAGCGCCTCCTCTACGATTAACAAGATCGCTGGCTTGGCGATGCCGTCCTGGTCGATAATTGGGAAGAGCTCTTTCTTAGCGGCTTTACTAGCCGGGAACAAACGTGTACCAAAGCCAGCCGCGGGGATCAAGGCTCTGCGAACTTTCATACCCGGACGCAGGGTCAGCCTATAGGCAGGCAGGTCGAGCTCATTCTTCAGGATTTCGATCACCTGGTCCTGTTCAGCCTGGCTGCGCGCCAGCAGTTGCGCGGTTCCGTCGCCCTGCGAGCCGACGCCCTTGCCGCCCCAGACATGCTCGCCGCAGCGGCTCACTCTCAAGCACCCGGTGTAAGACAGGTGAGGTGAGTTCTTCCGGACAGACTGGCGCAGCGTATTGGTCGAAAAGAGTTTGGGCTTCATTCATCAGCAATCCCAATCGAGCACTATCTGCAGCCTGGAGCGCTCTGGCGGCTTGTTCGACGATTTGTTTATTGATCGGTCCAAGCAGGTTCTGCACCCCGCGTTCCAGCTCATTCTCAGCAAAGGGATAACAGTGATTCAGCCGGTTCAGGATTTCCAGGGTATCCTTCTGCGCTTTAAGATCCACAATCACAAAATACAGCTCTTCTGCAACCTGCAGCTCGGTGGTATCCAGGCGGTCGCCGTCGAAGGTCATCAAAACAGGGCGGTTGCCGAACGCGCAGCCCTGGTCCATGCGTCCGCAGCGCGAGGGGGTGGTGATTTCTCCCTGGTAAGCCAGCTCCATTTCGCCGCGCACGGTCAGTTTCAGGTCATAAACCCGGTTGAACGCCCTGGCCGCCAGCACGCAAATCGCCGCGCTCGATGAAAGCCCCTTCTTAACTGGCAGATCGGTCAGGTCGTTGTCAATCACCAGCCCACGGACGTGGTAATTTACCAGCGCTTGATACGCCACGCCGGCGATGTAGCTCCAAAAACCACCGCTTTGAGCTTCTTCCAAGAGAGCTTTTGCTTCCATTGGGATTTCATACGGCCCGTGCCTTACCCCGTCGGGCGTTGTTGAATTTAGAACTAAGGAAGTGGGGTGGGCTTCGACATTTGCATAAATCCCTTGATCGGTCCCACAAATTAAGGTGTAACCCTTTTCGATTTCGGCGTTAATTCGCCGGTATCCGCCAGCCCAATCCGAGTGCTCGCCAAACAAGCATATCCGCCCAGGAACAAAGAGTCTCATGCAGTTGCGTCTCCAAAATTTATCCAAACCAGGTCGTCTGCGAGCATAAAACGCTTGTGCATCACTTCCAAAGCCTGTGGATTATTATCGATTAAGATAAACTGCCTGTTGAATTTCAGGCAGCTCTCCCCGAGCGTCCCGCTGCCAGCGAAGAAATCTAGAACCAGATCGCCAGGGTTTGAAGAAGCCTTGATGATTCGGTTGATAATCCCCAAGGGCTTTTGGGTTGGGTAGCCGGTCTTTTCCTTGCTGTTTGTCGGGACAATCGTATGCCACCACGTGTCCGTGGGCAGCTTTCCCCGTGCCGCTTTTTCTGGGCCGACCAGGCTCGGCGCCATGTAGGGAATGCGCTCGATGTCCCCCAGGTTAAAGGTATAGTTTTCCGGGTCTTTGGCATACCATAAAATGTTATCGTGCTTCGGCGGCCATTTCTTCTTTGTGCGCCCCCCATAATCATAGGCCCAAATAATCTCGTTTAAAAAACTCTCTCGACCAAAAATTTGATCGAGGAGGATCTTACAATAATGCACTTCACGATAGTCAATGTGAAAATAGATGCTGCCGCGTGGTTTCAGGATTCTGTGGGCTTCAACCAGTCTGGGTTCAAGAAACGCTAGGTAGTCATCGAAAATATCGGAATACTGGCGCCTCCCAAGCTGGACAGTTTGGTAGCGAATCCCCTGGAAACCGGTGCGGTCGCCCTGATCCGCACCGGTTCGTTGGGTTTGTATCTGTGTTCGTCCCTGCACGCGTCCGGTGTTGAAGGGAGGGTCGATGTAAATTAAATCGACGGTTTCGCTTTCTAACGAACGCAGGATGGGCAGATTGTCGCCGAAATAGATCGTACCAGGCATTCGGATTATTTGCCGAATTTGGCTTTCAGAATGTCTTCAAGAGTAGGTTGGCCGATCTCTTGTAGTTCGTAGCGCACCCGTTGGCTCGGCTTATCGATCTTAATCACCCGCTGAAGATCGATCGGGGTGGCAATGATCACCAGGTCGACATCGGCGTTGCGAATGGTTTGTTCGAGCTCGTGGGTTTGCTGATCACCGTAACCCATAGCTGGAAGGACGTTGCCTGTCGTTGGATACTTCGCATAGGTAGCAGTTATCGAGCCGACGGCGAACGGGCGTGGGTCGACGATCTCCTTGGCACCAAAACGTCGCGCAGCCACCCATCCAGCTCCATAGGCCATTTCTCCATGGGTCAGGGTCGGACCGTCCTCAACAACCAGGACCCGCTTGCCCTGGATAGCGGCCGGGTCGTCCACAAATAATGGCGATGCACCTTCGATGACCACCGCGTTTGGATTAACCTTGCGCAGATTTTCGCGGACGCGGATCACATGATCAGGGTTGGCGGTATCAACTTTGTTAATCACAAAGACGTCAGCCATGCGCACATTCACCTCGCCTGGGAAATAGGTCAGCTCGTGGCCGGGGCGGTGTGGATCAGCGACAACGATCTGCAGGTCCGATACATAAAACGGGAAGTCGTTGTTGCCGCCATCCCACAGGATGATATCGACCTCTTGTTCGGCCATGCGCAGGATTTTTTCATAATCTACCCCCGCATACACAATCACTCCATTGTCCAAATGCGGCTCATATTCCTCGCGCTCTTCGATGGTGCATTCATGCTTATCCAGATCGCTGTAATCTGCGAAGCGTTGAGCTGTCTGACGGACCAGGTCGCCATAGGGCATGGGGTGGCGGATCGCCGCTACTTTGTAACCCATGCCGATCAAAATCTGCGAAACCCGCCGCGTCGTTTGGCTTTTGCCAGCACCGGTGCGCACCGCGCAGACCGAGACAACCGGCTTGATTGATTTGACCTGAGTCTCCTTCGGGCCGAGTAAGCGAAAATCTGCCCCAGCGGCCAGCGCCTGGGATGCCTTGTGCATTACCACTTCGTGCGGCACATCGCTGTACGCAAAAACGACCTGGTCGACTTTCAGCTCATGGATGAGCCTGTCAAGCTCGCTCTCGGCAAAAATCGGGATGCCGGCAGGGTAAAGCTTCCCAGCAAGTTCTGCTGGATAGGTGCGGCCCTCGATGTCAGGTATCTGGGTAGCTGTGAAAGCGACCACTTCGTAATCCGAGTTATTGCGATAATAGGTATTGAAGTTATGAAAGTCGCGCCCGGCGGCGCCCATGATGAGGGTACGGATTTTGGTCATTCAATTCTCCTTAGAACGGTTTTAAATCTCAGAGTATTTTTAGTGAACAGGTCATTCTTACTTGCATGGATAATTTTGTAACCTGCAGAGAATCAAACCTTTCACTTTTCAACTTTTTTACATTACTTCCGGCGCCTGGATCGCCAATAAGCGCATGGCATTTGCCAGGGTCTGTTTGGCTGCCATTACCAGCCGTAATCGACCCATCCGCATCGCCTCTGTCTCGGCCTGCAGCACTGCCGCGCCATGGTAGAAGCTGTGAAAGATTGCAGCCAGCTCATAGACATAGGTGGCGATCAGCAGCGGGCGATATTCCCTGGCTGCCTGCTGGACAGTTTCTGGAAAACGGGCGATCCGGTCGATCAGGTCGACTTCATATTTGCTTAGCAAATATGAGAATTCCGCTTGGGTTGGCAGAACGCCAGCTTTCTTGAGGATGCTGGCGGCGCGCACATGCGCATTTTGAATATATGGCCCGGTATGCCCGTCAAAATTCAAGGCTTCTTCCAGGTCGAAGACGATATCTTTGTTATTATCCACCGAGAGCATCGCATAGGCCAGCGCTCCCAGCCCGACCTGGCGCGCCACCCCCAGGCGTTCGCTCTCCGGCATATCGGGGTTTTTTTCGGCGATGACCCCTAAAACACGCCGTACCGCTTCATCCATCACGTCTTTGAACAATACCACGCGCCCGCGTCTGGCAGACATGGCGCCTTCGGGTAAGCTCACAAAACCATAGCCAAGATGGTAGCATTGGGCGGCTTTTTGGTAGCCCCACAGCTCCAAGATTTTAAAAGTTTGCTGCAGGTGCAGACTTTGGCGAACGTCTACCACGTACACCGAGCGATCAACCCCAAATTTCTCGAATTTGACTTTTGCCAGGGCTAAATCCTTGGTGAGATACAATGTTGTTCCATCGCTGCGCAAAATTACCGCGGTGCGATATTTTTCTTTGTTTAACCCGAGTTTTTCGTCAATTTTAACGATCACTGGACCGCCCTGCGGGCGCTCATCTTCAGCAATCCCAAGCCTGATCAGCTCGTCAACGATTGATTTAGAGGGCTTATCCACCTCGCTCTCAAAAAACCAGGCTTCGATATGGATGTCCAGCATTTCCAGGATATCAGCGAGCTCATCCAGGCTCCATTGGCGAGTGACCTGCCACAAGGCATGCACTTCGGGATCGCCCATGTCCCATTTTCGCAGCATTTCGCGCCTTTCGGCTTCGTAAATTTCGCGCTGCGCGATTTCTTCAGGAGTTTCATTCTCTCTCGGAGTAAGCAGGTTGGTCGCCTCGACGTATATTTTTAACAACCATTGCCCGCGCTCGTGCACCCCGACAGGTTCCTGGCCCTTGAAGAATTTGTCATACGCCCACAGGACAGTGATCACGCCCAGGCCGATATCCCCCGGATAGGAAGCGCGGATGGTCGGAAAACCAGCAAATTCCACCACCCTGGCTAATACCTCGCCCAGGATGGCATTGCGGTAGTGCCCGATATGGAAAGAGTGGTGGGTGTTCGGTTGGGCGTATTCAATCATCACCCGTTCAGCGAGGGGCTGGCCATGGCCGAAAAGATCGCCTTCAGCCAATACCCTCTCGACAACCCGTTGGGTGTAATTCCTGGGGTCGAAATATAGGTTGAGATAACCTTTAACAGCCTCTACCCGTGTGAAACCGGCGAGATTGTTCAAAACATTTGCCACGCCCGCGGCAATCTCCTGGGCGCGCTGCGGCACGGGAAGGCGCGGTCCAGGCTCGCCCTGTTTTAGCCGTGCTTCTTGTGCAGCCAGTTGGAAAAACGAGGTCGAAATGCCCCATTCTCCAGAGAATGGGATCGGACTCCACAGGATGGATTCGGGAGCTGGCAAGCCATTAGTTGCGGCGTATTCATAAATTGTGGTTTCAATGGAGGTCTGTTCGACTTCAAACATGATTCATTCTCACTGGCAGGTTCGAATTGAGACTTAATTATTAGAATTTGCGCAAAGATTATATCATGGGAAATTTTGTTCCAAGGGGACGCGTCATTGCAAGGGCATGTTGTTCTTGCGACGCAGCGAAATAAACCCTTGTGTGGATGTCCTGACAGAGGTTGGTCAGTCGTAATGTGCGCTCCTGCGTAGTGACAACAAGAAGAATCAAAACGAGAGCCGGTATGGCTCCCGTATTTGGGGTTCAGAAGTTACTTTGCCTGGTCTAGCGCTTACTGAGCAGATTTCGCCTCGAGGGCGTTTAAGTGCTTCATTAAACGGCTTTTGCGACGAGCGGCATTGTTCTTGTGAATCACGCCCTTCTCAGCAGCTCGATCCAAGGCGCTGATCGCCTCCAGGGTTGCCTGGCGGGCGTCATCCACCTTGCCGGTTTCAATGCTTGCGCGCGCTTTCTTTACGAAAGTACGCGCTCCTGCGGTATAACGACGATTGCGCACGCGGCGTTTTTCATTTTGCTTGTTGCGCTTAATCTGAGATTTAATATTAGCCAAAGCGATCCTCCAAATAATTACACATCGGTAGTACGTCGGGTGACAGGTTCCGGGAAGGGACCGTGACCAACCACCCAGACCCCGAGGGTCAAAAACGGTAGCAGCAACATGCAATTCTACTTGAGAGTCGCCAATTTGTCCAGAAATTGGCAGACTAATTTTTAATGAGTTTTCTTTAGAAATAGCGGCTTGACCTGGATGTCTTTGAATATTATAATCATTGTATCAATCTTCCCAGGTCCGCTGAATATTTCTGCGCTGGCCTGGCAGCCTTCGGGGCAGGGTGAGTGCTCAAATAAATATTTGAGGCACAATTCCCGATCGGTGGTAAAGCCCACGAGCCTATGGAAGGAAACTCATAAGGGTAATGATTACCTTAGGGTGCCTTCCGCTGCATGATCCGGTGAAATTCCGGAGCCGACGGTATAGTCCGGATGAAAGAAGGTCTATCTGAGCAGGAATGCTTGGCGCGCATCTGGCGCACAAGCACGTTCCGCCTGTCCAGCAGCCTGAATCTCGCCCTGAAGGAATCCCTTCAGGGCCTTGTTATTTAAGGCGACACGTTTGTCTCGATGGGTATGCGCGAAAAAGATTTTGCTCGAACACAATCAGTAACAATCCAGGCCGTACGGAGCTATCATACCCGGCATTTGAGTATCTGGTTGGCGCCGGTTTCGGCAGCAGTCGCACTTTTTTTATGGTGGGCGGCGACGGCCTCTGGTCGCTTCCCGGCGTTCATCTTGCCCGCTCCTGGCCTGGTTCTCGAACGATTTATTCAGGTGCTGCTGGATGGTTCTTTACTGCGCCACACCCTGACCACCCTCCAGGAAGTCCTGGCCGGAATGGTTCTCGGGGTGGCAGCCGCAAGCAGCCTGGGTTATTTCCTGGCGAAGTCGCCTACCTTCGAGCGCCTGGCTTCTCCATACATTATTGCATCCCAGGCGATTCCCGTCGTGGCAATCGCTCCCCTGCTCGTAATTTGGTTTGGCTCTGGGCTGCTATCGAAAGTTCTGATCACCGCCCTGGTTGTTTTTTTCCCGGTTCTAATTAACACAATCGTCGGCGTGCGTTCGGTTCCAGACGACTTGCGCGATCTAATGCGCTCACTCTTAGCCACTCCGTGGCAAACTTTTACCAACCTGGAGGTCCCTGCTGCCCTGCCAATTTATTTGGGTGGCCTGCGCGTTGGGGTCACCTTATCGGTGATTGGGGCCGTCGTTGGCGAATTTGTCGGCGCAGATCGCGGTCTGGGATTTATGATCAACCTGGCGCGAGGCCAATATGATACAGCCCTGGTATTTGTGGCCATTTTCGCCCTGGTGGCGTTAGCTCTTGGGTTGTATGGTGTGGTAATGCTCGCCGAAAGACGGCTGCTCTCCTGGCAGCAGCGCCCCGATGAGCCGGTTGTCATGAAACAGTAAGAATACTCAGGAAGGAGATTTTTATATGCTGAGAAAATTATTCGTCATCGCTTTGCTGGTTGGGTTATTATTAGCTGGTTGTGCGGGGAAACAGAAAGCTCAAACTGGCGAGCTCACAAAAATTCGTCTACCGATGGGCTATATCCCCAGCGTCCAATATGCGCCATTTTATGTGGCAGTGGAGAATGGTTTCTTTGCCGATGAAGGGCTTGAGATCGAATTTGATTATAAATTCGAAACGGATGGCGTGTCCCTGGTCGGGGCAAATGAGCTGCCATTCGCTTTGGTATCGGCTGAGCAGGTGCCATTAGCTCGCGCCCAAGGTTTGCCTGTTGTGTACGTCCTCGAATGGTGGCAAGACTATCCAGTAGCAGTCCTTGCCCGACCCGAGGCTGGCATTAAAACCCCCGCGGATTTGAGGGGAAAGAAGATCGGACTGCCTGGCTTATTTGGAGCCAGCTACGTTGGTTTACGCGCCTTGCTCAACGCCGCAGGTATTCAAGAGAACGAGGTCACCTGGATTCAATCGGCTACAATCAGGTCGAAGCCTTTGCTGCCGGGCAGGAGGATGCAGTTGTGGTGTATGACAATAATGAACCGATCCAGCTCAAATCCATGGGCTATGATTTTGTGAATTTGCCCGTAAAAGATTATGTCTCACTGGCATCCAACGGGGTCATCACCAATGAGAAAACGATAGCTGAGAATCCGGACCTGGTCCGGCGCTTCAACCGCGCGGTTATTCGCGGGTTGGAAGAAACCCTGGCAGACCCAGCCGCGGCTTTTAATATTTCCAGGAAATATGTCGAAAATTTACAAGATTCCGAATGGTCGGTCCAGTGGCAGGTGCTGAATAAGTCAATCGAATATTGGAAAGCCGCGCAGTTGGGCAAAGCAGATGCGCAGGGATGGGAAAACATGCAGGATGTACTGGTTTCTATGGGGCTGCTGCGCGGGCCGATCGATTTGACCAAGGCATATACCAATGAGTTCGTACCCTAACGGTAATTTCAAATTTCCCGGTGTTAGGCATGTGTAATCAAAAGGCATGATGGATACGTCGCCGATGATCCTGGTCCAGGAGTTAAGCGCCATCTTCCCCAACGGAAACGGTGGGCTGCATGCATTGGCCAAGGTTTCTTTTACCATCGAAGCCCAAGAATTTGTGTGCATCCTGGGTCCCTCGGGCAGCGGCAAGAGCACCCTGCTGCGCATCCTGGCTGGGCTGATCCCAGCTACCGAGGGAAAAGTGTTTTTTGCCGGTGAACCTTTATCTGGAGCTCGCCACGGCATCGGATTTGTTTTTCAGAAGGCCAACTTGATGCCGTGGCGCACCGTTCTTGAAAATATTCTCTTACCGCTGGAATTGATGAATATGCCGCGCGGACAAGCCTTGCAGCAAGCGCAGGAGATGGTCGAGTTTGTTGGTTTGCAGGGTTTCGAAAGCTCGCTGCCCAGGGATCTTTCAGGGGGAATGGCCCAGCGCGTTGCAATTGGGCGGGCCTTGATCCACGACCCGGCAGTCCTGCTGCTGGACGAGCCTTTCGGAGCATTGGACGCGCTGACCCGTGAACGAATGGCGAGCGAGCTGCTTAATATCTGGCAGGCGCGGCGTAAAACCGTAGTCATGGTTACTCACTCGATTTCTGAAGCGCTTTTCCTGGCCGACCGGGTGCTGGTGCTCAGCCAGCGGCCGGGGCAAATCAACCTGGAATTACCTGTTACCCTGGACCGGCCTCGCCTGGACAGCATCCGCTACAGTGTCGAATTCGGCAGCCTGGCCGGACAGTTGCGCGCCGCGATTGGCGAGCCTTGAAAGTCCGCGAAGATTTTCACCAAAGACTAAAGCTGGAAGCCAATAATTCGAATACAATTCAGGTTCAAGAAATCATTTCACCGCATGATCTGGAGAAGAGGAATGCTTAAGAATCTGATTTGGACGTTTTTTTTATTGGGAGCAATTATTCTCGTCCCGTTCGCAGCAGGCAAAGTGCAAGCCCAGACGCCGGTTACCCTGCCTTCCGTCGAGGTTGATCTGTGGCCTGAGTACGACGATCCGGGAGTGTTGGTGATCTACCGGATCACCCTGCCGGCGAGTATGTCGCTTCCTGCTGAATTTTCCCTGCGCATCCCTAAAGCCGCTGGCGAACCCAACGCAGTGGCGGTGCGCGATGTGAATGGCAGTTTGATGAAAGCTCAATCCACTTTGCAGCCCAGCGGGGATTGGAATACGCTCAAGATCACCGCCACCTCGCCCGAGATCCAGGTAGAATACTACGATCCAGGCTTAACCAGCTCCGGGAATCAGCGCAATTATACATATACCTGGCCGGGCGATTATGGCGTCCAGGCTATGACGCTTCAGGTTCAGCAGCCCTGGGACGCCAGCCAGATGCAGATTTCCCCAGATGATTTTGGCGCAGGCGAGGCGGGCGCAGATACCTTAAGGTACTACACGGAAAACATCGGCGCTGTACCGGCCGGAACGCCAATCAAAATACAGCTGGGCTATTCAAAAGCCTCTGACGTTCTCAGCCTGGAGAAACTCCAGCCCACCCTTGTCGCTCCTGAACAAACCTCTTCTGCTGGAAATAAATCGATGTTGCCAGTATGGATCGGGATTGCAGGGTTTGTTCTATTGGCGGCAGGAGCAGTCTGGTATATCGTCTCAAAGAATGCGAAAGCAGAAAAAGGATCTTCACGATCTCGGCACAAATCCGCTGCTCAGAAGAATTCAAGCGTACCTGCAGCCGGGGGAAATATCTATTGTACGAATTGCGGGAGGCGCGCTACCCCGGATGATCATTTCTGCCGTTCGTGCGGAACCCAACTTCACCCATAAGAATTTTATATCTTCCGCTTGATCGGGAGACTGGATATAAAAAATAGCGCCCCTATTGTTGGGGCGCTATTTTTTTGAAACAATCAGGATAAACTACGGAGCGGCTGGTGGTTGTGGCGCCTCGGGTGGGGCGACATCGGTCACTGCAGCACGCTTCATCTTCGCTACATTGCCTCCCAGGTCCTTGAGGCTGTCATACAGCACCTGGTTGATATAGGAGAAGTTGTGGGCGAAGGCGCCTGGGTCTTTGGTGACCCACTGGTAGTTATAGGCTGCCTGAAGCAGTTTAGCATTGAAGTAGCCATAGCGGTTAGCACTCGTGGCTTCGTCGCCGTCGATTTGTCCGTCCCCGTTCAAATCGTTGAAGAAGTACGGGTTGGTATTGGCTTCATAGCCAATCGGGTATTTATTCTTTGTGGCGACAGTTTGCACCTGGGCCCAGAGAGCATCAGCCATACCCTGGATTTCCTCGCCATAGCCTTCAGCGGTTCCATCACCGTCATAGTCGACAGCGTCGTCTGTCTTGCGCCACTTGGCCAGGTCTTCGGCCGACTTGACCTCACCATGGCAGGCGGTGCACTTTTCGAGCTCGAGCTGCTGGGTGTGGGCGTTGTGGCAGGCGGTGCAGTCATCCATGGGCGCCGGGTGAACCGTGCGCCCGCTGTACTTCTGGTTGGCGTACTGGAACGCGCCCTGGACTTCGTTGCCCATCAGGGATGCGCCCGCGGCAAAGTAATGCGGGTTGCGGAAGGAAATCAGCGGGGTGTTATCCGCGCTTTGCGGAGCCTTGGGATCCTTCAGGCCGAGGATCTTTGTCGGTTGCTTGGTCAGATCGACCGGCTTGCCGTCAGCGCCTTTAACCGTTGAGAGGTAAGTCGTTACGCTGGCGGTTGATTGGCGACCCTGGTGGCACATAATGCACAGGTTGGCATCGGCATTCGCAAACCAGGCCTGCTTGCCGCTGGGGAAGGTAACCTTGGAAGTGAAGAAGCGGGCCGGGAAACCAGCAGCTTCGTCATGGCAAGTTGCGCAGGCCAGGCCATTTGCAACGTGCTGAGACAGCGCTGACGGTGACTTGTTGGTCGCATCAGTGACGACGGTTGCACCGACATTCTCGAAGATCTGCGGTAGACCGGTTGCACTGTGGCACTTAGCGCAGGTCGCTGGAACTTCTCCATCGGCGTCCCAATCGCGGAAGGCCATTGAGCTGCCATCGAAGTGACCGTAGTCCACGCGGCTGGCTTTGCTCAGATCCGTCTTGGTCTTCAGGCCAGAGGCAGCGTTGAGGTCTTCCATCGAGTCATACATGAGTTGGATGGCGTATTTCGGGCCGTGAGCAAACATACCAGTATCCTTCTGGGTAACCTGGTAGTTGTAGGCGGCCTTGAGCAGGCGCGGCGTCCAGTTGGGATAAGCCTTGCCATCAGCGCCCATGAAGTACGGATAGGTAGCGCCGTCATACTTGATCTCAGCGCCACCGACTTCCTTGGCATAATTCTGGATCGAGGCCAGCAGCATTTCCTGCAATCCGGTGATTTCTCCCAGGATTGGTTCAGTGTTGCTGCCGTCGCCATCGTAATCCTTGGCCGAGGTGAACTCGCAAATCTTGACGACGTCTTCAACGGTCTTCACCTGTTCGCCGTGGCAGATCTGGCATTTTTCGACCTGGATCACGCCGGTGTGTGGATCATGGCATTCGGTGCAGGTGTCAGCAATGCTCAACGTGGGCGTTCTTGAAGTCATAGGATTTCCCATCGTACTGGTAGCCGCCCATGACCTGGCCGCCATAGAGCGATGCTGCGGCAGCCTTATAGTGAATATTGGTGAAACCCATCGGCGATTCAGTACCGTCAATATTTTTGACCGGTGCAGGCACTTTATCGGCGACACTCGGATCAGTGGCTTTGTAAGTCTCCAGTTTCTTATCTACAGAAACCTTCGACTCGCGCCCCTGGTGGCAGACCATGCAGCGCGCTTCGCCGCCCAAGCCGGTGATTTCCACGCCGGACGGGAAGGTAACCGCGCTTAAGGCGGTAGCTGTCGGGTTATGGCAGGCTTCGCAGGTGACCACTTGCCCAATCGGCTGTGCTTTATCGACCTTGCCAGCCTCGGAACCATCAGCGCCCAGGAAATCCTGGTAGCCAGTGGTCGAGTGACAGGTAGCACAGCTTGTGGGGATCTCGCCATCGGCGTCCCAGTGTTTGAACGCCTCTGCTTCGGCTTGGGAGTGCGGTCCTTTTTGCCATTCTACCAGGTAGGGTACACCGGGCGGTTGAGGCGTCGGTGCGGCTGGAACAGCCTGGGCAGTGGCAAAACCATAGCCAAAGGCTAACAGCGTCGCCACCAGCAAGACAGCAAGTCCACTTATTATTAAAATCTTAGCTTTCATACTCATTCTCCTCTAAACGGATTAGGATAAAAATCAATCTTTTTGAGTAGCTCAAATATCGATAATCGCCTGATGACCACCTCCAAAATAAAAAAGAATAGCCGTCTTTTGCAAGTAGCGGGATGGCAGTCCCAAAATCCCTGCAGGTGGAATTACGGCAATATGACCACCTTGGTATATTTCACCTACATTATACTTTACAGATTAGAATTTGGTGAGTGCAAATTTCTAGCTATTTGCATAACAAAAGCGGGACAAATTAACATTTTCCCGCTTTTGTTATGTATTTGGCTTGGTATGGCGCCAGTGTGCTCGTTATTTTTCTGGGAGCCCAGCCTGAATCCATTCGACGACGAGGGCGAGCTCATCTGGGTTAAGCTGGCCAAAATGAGCCTGGGCGCCGGATTGTATTTGCACCAATAGGCTATTTTCAGGATCATTAGCCAGTAGCACCTCGCCCTTTTCGCTGCCCTTGATTGCGCCACTGTAGGTTGTCAAATCTAGTCCCATAACCGGGCTGCTGCCCCCATGACAGGCGCCGCAGCGAGCTTGCAAGAGCGGGCCGATCGTCGCATCGTACGTTCTCGGTGCATCCGCGCTGACTTCTTGGGTTGGCCCCGGGGTGGGCATTTGTGCTTGGAGAATCTGGCGGATGGCTGGCGCATCGAAGCCAGCATAGTTCCATACACTTCCATGACAGGCGCTGTTCGAACAGAAGGAGGTGTTGCTGACGCCGCCTGCGTCGGCGGTATCATGACAGTTGCTGCAGGTTGAGTCGAAGACCTCGCGATGCATCAAAATCCAGTTCGAATTCTTATGCGATTCGGGTTCGGGGCCGCGGCTGATTTCGATATTTGTCACAAAATTGTCTGGGCCGGCGACATCCGGTATCGAATGGCATAAGTTGCATTCGAGCCGGATTGTCTCCCCAGCGGTATTCACGTGTTTTCCATCATGGCAGCGAAAACAGCCCGGAGAATACTTATGCCCGATATTGTTTGGATGGCTGTTCCAATCTGATTTTTGTTCAGGGTAGACCGAGTCGGCATAAATCGTTCCTACCGTTTGCACAGCTTGCTGAATATCGGCCAAATTATCCTTGTAAAAACCTGGATAATAGAGTTTGTAAAAAGATTCCAGGCTGGAGATCCGCTCTTGGGCTTCGTCGCTTGTCGTATACGGGGTTCGTAAGATTTCGATAGCCAGCCGGCGGAATTCAGGGATATCTGGATTGATCAAACCATTCGACAAGGCTTTGTCAACGGATTGTTCAGGCTGCGGGACTAAATGGGTGATTCGGTTGTGACAGGTGATGCAATCCATCTCGCGCAATTTGGTTGGATCGATATCCTGGACTGTCAGCTCAGATTCTGCATCGATATATTCATCGACGGTTCCATCCTCATTTTCAACGCGGATATATGGGATCGTCTGCTCACCGGTATCTGTGGGATAATAATAAATTGGGTTTTCAACGTGCCAGTGGATTCCTTTGCCCAATCCCTGGCGTTTGACGCCCCCGCCGGTGTGCAGCACCAGAAAAGTGCTCTCCGAGCTGTTGAATTTATCACTTTCAAAACTTTTTAACTCTCGCAAGCTGTCGTCTGAAAATTTTTCGGGGTTATGGCATTTTTCGCAGGCTTCTCGGGCCGGGCGCATGTCATCCGCGGTGATTGGAAATTCATAATCTTTGAATAATGTTTTGGTTACATGTTTTAGGTCGCCGGCTTTGCGGGTCACCTGGGTTGCCAGGTAGCCGCGCCCAATATGGCACTCTGTGCAATTAATCCGGGCGTGTGGCGAAGTGAGGTAAGAAGTGTATTCTGGCGGCATGGTATGACAGGATTCGCCGCAGAATTGGGGTGAATTGGTGTATTCCCAGGCTGCCCCGCCGCCCACGAACAAAAATAAGGTTGCGAAACCCAGGACCGCATATGGAAGAATTTTTAGCCAAAGCGGTGCGCCGCTATCCGGTAAGAAGAATTTTTTTAGTTTAGCCTTCATAGAATTCTGTTCCGCCTCCTTAATAAATTGTTAATGTATAAATTATACCTTATTCAGGAAAATAATTAGAATTAAAAAGGAACCCCTTGTCGACAATTTGCCAACAAGGGGTCCGTTTTTGGAAGAAGCTGAGAAATTAAGATTTCTCATCCGCCTTGTAATTCTGACGGGCGAAGATCAAGATGGTCAGGATAACGATCTGGCCGATCACCATCCCCGCAATTTCGGGCCAGCGCTGGGCAAATTCCACGATGACGCCGCGCCCGCCAACCGAGATATCCCGACTCAAGTTTGCGATCGAAGTGGATATTTGGGTTAGATTTTCGGTGGTGTAAGCCAACAGAGAAAGCGCAATGGCAGTCAACGGCACTGCCAGGAGCAGGGTCCAAACAACCGCAGTAATTTGTACTTTTCGCATGGCATTAACTCCTTTCTGAACTTATTGATGAGTTCAGAATCAGTATAGCTTAATGCCAGGGATATGGGAATTGGCTTGGGATACTATCTTTGATAGGGTGAATATACTATTCCTCAGGGATTGATCAATCCTTTGCGGATGGCGTACTTCACCAGCTCGCCGCGGTTGTGTAGACCAAGCTTTTGCATCAGATTTTCTCTGTGGCGGGCGACGGTGTGCTTGCTAATCACCAGTTTTTCGGCAATTTCGTCAGTGGTCTCGCCGTTTGCTACAGCTACCAATATCTGCTGCTCGCGAGCGGTCAGTCCATCCAGCGCTTCACGGTTCGCTGGTACTTCATTGGCGCGATTCAAGAAATCATCCACTAATAGCTTGGTAAGCTGCGGGTAGATGTAGACGCCGCCCTGGTGGACAATCTGGATTGCGGTTAATAAATCTTCGGGGGCGGCACGTTTAGGCACATAACCGCATGCGCCAGCTTGCAGCATTTCAAAAAAGAATTGTTCATCCTCGTGAATGGTTAGGGCAATGACCTTCGCACTGGAACCGGATTGGACGAGCCTTCGTGTCGCCTCGATACCCGAAAAATCCGGCAAGGTGATATCCATCAGGATGATTTCTGGTTGTAGCTCCTGGGCGAGCTCCAAGGCCGGTCCAGCGGCGCTTGCTTCACCGCAGATTTCCAGGTCGGTCTGGGTTTCAAGCAGCATCCGCAATCCGGTGCGCACGACTTCATGATCATCAACCAGCAATATTCGAATTTGAGATTTATGATTTTTGGGCACGTTTAAATTTTACCTCGACGATGGTCCCTTTATCTCGTCTCGAATGGATCTGGCAGTCGCCGCCGATTAAGCTCGCTCGCTCCATCATCCCCATCAGACCGAGGAAATTCAGCTCGCTGCCTTGCATCACCGCTTCGACATCGAAACCTTGTCCGTTATCTTCCACTCTCAAGCAGATCTCGGTCTCTCCAGTTTCAAGATCGATGCTCACTTTGTCGGCGCTGGCATGCCGGATGACATTAGTTACGGCTTCCTGAGCAATTCGAAAAATCGTCAGGCGAGTTTCTCCATTCACTTCATTTTCAGGTACTGATCCTGAGACAGCTACGTTCAAGTTATAGAATTTTTTTACGTCATTAGCGTACCAACGTAAGGCAGGCAGCAGACCTAATTCATCTAATTGGGGAGGGTGCAGGTCAGAAACCAGCCGTTGTAGATCACGCAATCCGTCATCGGCTAGCTCCTGCATTTTTTTTGCCTGTTGAATTGCCCGCTGAGGGTTCCCAGAGATGCTCTGAGACATCGCCGTCAACCCCAAGCCGAGGGCGGTCAAGGTTTGACCGGTTTGATCGTGCAAATCGCGGGCAATTCGTTGGCGTTCTTGCTCTTGAGCCTGTACGGTGCGGTGGAGCAGTTCGCCGCGTAAAGCTTGCAGACGTTTCTGTTCAGCTTCCTGGGCGCTGCGCAGTGCATGGATCCTGCGCCGGTTTTCTTCGTCGAAAGCTCGTAGAGAACGAATAATAAAGATCGCCGCAATAATTGCCATTAAAGCTCTAAAGCCTTGAATCGGAAAACCGATCCAGCGAATGAAATTTTCTGAATTAAGATAGACCGAGGGGAAAAGGATGCTCGGCGAGGCGAATAATTGTCCGATTCCACCATACAAAGCAAAGGCTGCTGCGGCAATCCACACGTCTACAGCATAGTTCTTCATTCCCGATTTAGCCAGGGATTTTCCTTGTAAGATTAACCCCCAACAGGCGAGCGCTGCTCCCGGAATTGCTAAGGCGTAGCGGGTATAGACATCTGCAGCGACTAATTGGCTGCGCTCAACGTTGCCCCTGCTCAAGATGAACAGTAATCCAACAAGCCAAAGCCCGCCGATAATGCCGATCATGATCCAATAAGCTCGGTTATTTCCCGGACCGACGATCAAACGTGCCCCAAATGCGACGAGCATTAAGAAAGATGTCCCAAGCAGAACCAGCCGCAGGTAAAACACCCAAGGCGGTTCGACTTCGCCGGTCAGCTGAGTGTTAATGATTAAACCCATCTCGAACCACTCATGGCTGCCATGGATCAAACCAAAACCCGCCAGGGGTCTTAATGCCTGAGCGAAATCAAGCTCAGAAGAGTGGCTGCTTTCTAGCCAAACGGCCAGGCCCATCGAAAAGAAGGCCAGGCCGTAGAAGAAAAAGACTGTGGTGATATTATCTACAAAAAAGTTCGCCATCACTACCTGGCGCTAGTTCCTCTTTAATTTTCCGGTGCGCCAGCCTGGATCCAATTGATCACCTGGTCCAATTCTTCATCTGTGAGCTGTCCAGGGTGATTTCCCTTTTGCTGCATGATAACAATGCTGCTGGCTTGAGGATCCCCAGGGACGATCCCCGGGCCGCTCTTACCGCCAGCTACGGCCTCGTCATATGTTGCCAGGGATAGGCCGCCAACTTTGGTAAAGCCATGACAGGTGCTGCAGCGGTTGCGGAATAAGGCCGAGTAATAGCCATCCCAGCTATCTGCGGCGACGCCTTCAGCCAGGGCGGCTGTTGGAGTAGCTTCGATTGTCGGCCTGCGGGGAAGGGGTCACGGGTACATAAACCTGGGCCGTTTCTGCCGGGGGTATCGTTTCGATGGCGGTAGTCTCAAAGGTGACGAATACGAGCAGGCTCAGTGCGCCAGTCATGGCCAATCCAATTGCGATCGGGAAGAATTTTTTCTGGCGGCGGCGCAAGATCTCAGGTTCGGGAGGCTGGAAGCTGGCGCCGGCTTTGATTTGGGCCAGCTCTGCCGGGTGTTCGTGCGCCATCTCCTCTTCGCTTAACGTTCCGTTGAACATGCTCTTGTTCAAATGCCGGATGTGTACGTGATAGAAGTGCCAGATGATAATCGCCAAGACTGCCAGGATCGCCTCGCCGCCATGCGCTGCCTTGGCTGCCGGGACAAATTCCCCAGGCAAGAAGCGAGTGGTAGCGATTGGGTTCCACATCATAAACCCGGTGATGGCCATGATGATTGTGCCCCAGACGACGGCCAGGTATTCCACTTTTTCTGCATAATTATAACGAGCGTAATACGCTTTATGTTTGCGCAGCCCGAAATAATACATGATATCTTCGTAAAGATGCTTGAAATCTTCGATCACCGGCGCCATCGTCCACGGCACACGCAGCACAATCAAACGATAGAGCAGGCTGATGACGTGGTAAATCGAGACGATCAGCAGAATGACAGCAGAGGCGTGATGGATCAAGCGTGTTGTTTCGATCCCGCCGAGAATCCCAATGATTGTCTGGCTGATGGGTGATTTAGGAAATTTCTGGATCAGGCCGGTCAGGCCAAGGATCGAAAATGAGATTAGGAATACCACATGCTCAATCCGCTGAAATTTATCAAAGCGGATGTAGCCTTGTCCGGTCTCGGGAGTGTGGCTGGTAGGATTAGTCATGAGCGGCCTCCTCGCCAGGCTCATCTGACTCAGCCGGTGTTTCATCTTTGCTAACGGGTTCATCCGCTTGCGGGTCCGTATCATTCAAGCTAATCAATTCTTCAGGTGATGGCTCGACCGCTTCCACCGGAACCGCGTGGGCAAGTGCCTCTGCAGGAGGGGGGTGGTGTCGGCTCGGATGGGGGATGAGATTTCCTGCGTTTGTTCTTATTAATCAACATTCGTGACGCATCCATCACAACCAAAAGCGCCATTCCTCCAATCAACGTGGGGATTAAGAACCTATAAAACAAGTTGACGTAATAGACGATTGGATATTTTTCGGGCGAAGGAATGTAATGGGATAACCAGGCTGTCGGGAAGTTATCTTGAGCATTTGGATGGCATTTCTGACAGGTGGCTAACAGGTTCTCTTTCACCTGGAGACCCTTTTCTGGGTCGTCGGCACGTTTAATGTTATGCACACCATGACAATCATAGCAGACCGGCTTGTTCGTCGCCGTGTCTGGGCTTTGCTCCGCGAATATGGCAACGGTGGTTCCATGGAAATCTGCTACATATGTATTGACAACATCCGTTGAGATGCCATATTTCGTCATCCGCGCCGGGTCGGAGTGGCAATCCGAACAAATTTGGGGTGATGAAACTCGGAACTCCGCTGTTGTCGGGTCAGCGATGTTATGAACGCCATGACAGTCAATACATGTCGGTACATCTGGGTTGTTTTGGTCGGTTAAAGCGCTGCCGTGAACGCTGTCGGTATATTCTTGGTAGATGGCATTATGGCACTGAGCGCAGGTTTCAGGAATGCGTAAACGTGCCTCTGGCAATGTCTCGCCGGTTGTCTCGTCCACCCAATCTTGAACGGCATGGGCAGTATGACAATCGCTGCAGGTTGCTGCGGCAAGGTCGCCTTCCTGTTGAGCGTGGTTATGGACGCTGTCGGTCGTCAATTCATACTCGGTGGCATGGCAGCGCTCACATACCTGGTTTAGCTGCAAAGTTGCATCACGACGGTTTGCAGCCGTAAAAGGTGGGTGGGGGTACTCGCCTACGGTTGAGTGGCACTGTACACAGGCATAACCTGCCGATCCGTGCACCGAGTTCGCATGCTCTTCCGGATTGACGTATAACTCCATGGTCGAGCCATCTTCCAGGGTGAGGGTCTGGCCTGGTTGCCCATGGCAGCTCAAGCAGTATTCATCGCTGATCGAGAGGTTAGGGTCGTTTGGAGCCTCCTGGGCTGCTGGAGCTGCCCTCCCCGAAGCTGCGCCCAGCAGGACAGCAATCAATAAGATAAATCCACCTATAAGAAGGAGAATATTTGAACGACGCATCATTTCTCTTCTTCTCCGTCTGGCGCGGTTTTTTCCCCAGTTAATCGTCCGTATTCCAGGGCATGATAATTTTGCATATCGGTTTCATTCATGTTACCACTGAAAATACTCAGATTGAGACGCTGAAAATGAACATGGTAGAAATGCCAGATAACCACAAATATCCCTGCTACCACAGCCTCGGTGCTATGGGCTAGCTTGGCGGCGGGGATCACGCTGCCTGGTAAAACCTGGGTGATTATTTCTGGATACAAGAGGATGACGCCAGAAATCAGCATAATGCCAATGCCTAGGAACAGGAACCAATACGTAATTTTCTCTTCAAAACTGTATTTGCCGTACACCGGCTTATTTTTGCGTAGAAACAGCAAGTAAGCGACCATGTGACCGGCATCTCGAAAATCTTGCCAACTCACGAACATATCGCTAGACAGCTTGCGGCGGCTCATGCGCACAATTCCGTTCCCCAGGTGGTAAAACACCAGGATGATAAGCACGACCGCGGCGATATGGTGAATGGTCTGGATCAAAGCCACTCGCTCAGGCGTGGCCAGGATTTGTTGGCTCCAGCTTGCCGTGCGATATTTTTGGGGTAAACCGGTGAGAAGCAGCGTAGTAAAGCTCAAGAAAAGCGCCCAATGCTCCCATCGCTGATTGCGCTGAAAACGCACGAAAACTCGTTCGGTTTGGATGGTCGCTTGTGGGGAGGAGGGTGTCTCCATCAGATCACTCATTTCATACTCCTCTTGACTCGGTCGACGGTTGCCCGCAGGATCTGCAGCAGCACATAGATCCCAGCGATCCACAGCACTACCGGGGTGAAAGATGCGTAAAAGACATCGATCGCATACAATAAAGGCGTGCGCTTACTGTCGATTTTATTATGCCCTGTCCAGGCGCTTGTCCAGTTGGCGCTCACGTTGGGGTGACATTTCTGGCAGGTCTTCAATAGATTGGCAGGATTTACACTCGAGTTCGGGTCATTCGTATCCAGGATGTCATGGATGCCATGGCAGTCGGTGCAAACCGCGCTATCATGCCAAATGGTTGGCCAGCGGGCTTTGTATACAGAGACATCGACGCCATGCCAGGAGAGCTCATACAGATTATAAACATCTGCAGTCAGACCATATTTGCTCATCAATTCTTCATTGGCGTGGCAGTTAGCGCACATCTCGGGGCTTTCGATCCGAAATTGGGTCGTGCGCGGATCCTGGATGTTATGGACGCCATGGCAATCCGTACAGACCGGCACATCCGGATTATTTTTACCGATCAACTCAGAACCATGGATGCTATTTTTGTACTGGTCGTATATTTGCTCATGGCACTGCGAACAGGTGGTGGAAATTAGGGAGCGTGGCTCATTCGGTTTTTGCACATAATGTGAACCATGGCAGTCTGTACAGATTGGGGCAGTCGGATTATCCGCAGCGACTTTTGCGTGCATGCTATCCTGTGCTTTTTCATAAATCGTTGAGTGACACTTTTTACAGGAAAGTGATAACGAGCGGGATAACTCACGGCGCGTTTGGTACTCGGTCGCCGGATGGGGATAAGAACGTATTTCTGTATGGCAGGCCTGGCATTCGATACCGAGCGGGCTGTGCGCTGAGGTTTTGAGATGCTCGCTCGTGATGGTTAGCGAAATCTCTTCGCCGCTTGGCAGGGTCATTTTTAGATCTGGGTTGCTGTGACAACTCAAACAATAGGCCTCAGTATTTTGCGCAGGTTCTTGGGCGCCAGCCCTTCCCACTGCCAAAAAAATGAGACCTGCCGCCAGGATTCCCACGGCGATCCAGATCGTCATCACCGAGTCTTGCTAGCTTTTTAGCCATGCGTCAGACCTCCATTTGCTGCACCGTTGTTGTTCTGGTCGCCGTCCCAATCTTTGGGCGGCGGCGGAGGTTCTCGGATTAATCCGAAACGGCGGAGGAGATAGGAAATTCCGAGCATCAGCCCTAATGGAACCAGGCAGCGTAGGAAATAAAATCCAAAAACAATAAGTGGATTCAGGTTAACCTTGTCCATGATATGCTCCTAAAATCTGGCAGGATCCTTAACTGGAATGGTCTTTCTCCCTGAACAAGGGTAAGAAAAGAATACCCAGAGTGAGCATGGCTAAGGCATAGCCAATAATACCTATCCCAACCCCAAGCTCGATCAAGTTGGGAAAGTAATTCCCAGCGGGTAATACATACTGCGTACCCGGTGAGTAGCTTAAAGGGACAAATAAACCGCTCACCGTGACGTCCCAGCGGTTAATAATTATCCCAATCGTAGCACATACTCCTCCGACAACAATCAATGCCGGATTTCGGTTGAAACGTGGGGTAATAAACAACACGGCTGGGATGATAATGCCGATGATCACTTCCCCAACCCAAAATGCAAAATTATACGGAGTTTGCTGGTTCAGGGTGTGCAGCGCCTGTGACACGCTAGGCATTCGGCCATAGTAGGTAATTGCGGCGAGATCCCAGAATTTGATGTAACCATAAATGAGGAGCGCGAACCCGCTGAACCGGGCAATTGTGCGCAGGATTTCCTGAGAAATATAGCGTTTGCCCGTAATCCACTGCACGATCGAGGCGATGGTGATGGTCAAAGCCGGGCCGGCCGCGATTGCCGAAAGTATGAACATGATTGGCATGCTCGGGTTTAAACCAAATAGGTCGCGATTTCACGATCCCATACGTCGCGCCCAGCGATGATTGGTGGAGCAGCGAGATGCCCAACCCCAATAAGGCGAAGACAGGCGCAGCTTTGTGTAAAACCACGGCAACCTCACGCATCCAGGGCATTCGATCGAAGAATTTGTGTTCAGTAATGACCGGCAAAAATTCCATGATCATAATCGTGAGATAGATGGTGATGCACCAGGTGATTTCCCACAGCACAGAGTGAACATTCCAATAGACCCAGGGATGCCAAAAGCGGTCCGGCCGTCCGATATCCATGACCAGGGTTAGCAAGGCTGCCGAATAACCGATAAAACCGACAAAAACCGCCAGGCGCACAATCGGCTGAAACCGTTTGAGGCCAAACAAATAGACGATCGCCGAGAGGGTAAACGCTCCCGCGCCCAATGCGATCGCTGAAAGATCGATAGTAATCCACAGCCCCCAGGGAACATTGTCGTACATGTTTGTGATGTCCAAACCCTTGATAAATACCTGGAGGGCAGAAACCAGGCCAATCAGGATTAGGATCCCGACCAAAGCAAACCAGGCCAACATTCCGGGTGAGACCTTATGGGTCCTGCGTGTTTCGGTGATCGTAGCCATGTTTACAGCCCTTCCTTTGGTGGGATGTAGTAGACGCTGGGCTCGGCCCCTAAATCTTCGCGCAGCCGGATGGTCGGATTTTCCGCCAGGATTTGGGAGATGCTGCTGTTGGGGTCATTCAGGTTGCCGAAAACTCGTGCGCCGACCGGGCAAATACCGACACAAGCAGGGGTGGCGGCTGGGTCTTCGCCAGGCATCATTCCGCTCTTGAGCCCGGCGTCAATCCGTTGAATGCAAAAGGTGCATTTCTCCACCACTCCCCGCGGCCTCCGTTCTACCTCAGGCACCCCATAGGTGGGCACGTACGGATTTTCTCCGGTATAGGCTTTCCAGTTAAACCGGCGAGCATCATATGGACAGGCGACCTGGCAGTAGCGACAGCCAATACAGCGGTCGTAATCCATGATCACAAGACCATCATCCCGATGATACGTTGCCCCGACTGGGCATACTTCAACGCACGGGGCGTTCTGGCAGTGCAGGCAGGGTCGTGTGAAATAAAATGTATTTCCGGTGGATGTTTTCTCCTCAACCACAATATTCCACGGTTTTTCTGGATTGACATCGTTCACCGCACAGCAGGCGCGTTGGCAGTATTCACAGCCGATGCACGCATCCAGGTTGATCACCATCCCCCAGTGAAACGGCCCGGTGGCAGCCCCATGTCCTACTGCCGGTGTGTCTTCTAATTGATCCTGTTTAAGCGCCGAAAATGGCGAGAGCGGCCCGGTGGTTAAGAATTGAGCAGCAGCTGCTGAACCGAATGCCGCACCGGCTACCGTTAAGAAATCTCGGCGGGTTAAATCGACTTTTACCTTTACTTTTTTCTTGCTCATTCTTCCTCGTCCTCCTCCACCACTCGGATTCGGCGGCTGACAACCCAGGCCGCCACCGCGCCGGTGACCAGGCCAACGATCGCCCCCTGCGCCAGACCTGTGTATAAGCGGACTGAGCTGCGCGCTTCCAGTTGCTGGATCGCTTGTTCCTGCTCGGTTACAGTTTTCTTCAGTGTTTCTGTATCTACTTCACTGATCTGTTCCGTTCCGCCGCTGAGCTTGACAATGGTATCGCGGGTGTGGACCGTATCCTTGTGGCATCCGATGCACGTCTCTGATCCAACCGTAAAAGTGTGCCCGGTCGGAACCAACCCCATTATCGCATCTTCAGTGCGCGGCGCGGTGTACATATGACAATTGCTGCATTCCAATCCAGCATTGGCGTGAGTGCCGTGGGTAAATGAATCTCCCATCTGTTTATGGCAGTTGGTGCAAAGTTCGGTGACTGTTGCCGCCCGCGGCGTTTGCGAATGGGGATTATGGCAAGCCTGGCATTGAATATTTGCCGCATGATGAGGGCTGGCGCGCCATTCATCTGTGGTCGTTTTATGACATTGGCTGCATAACTCTGCATTCGGGGTGATGGTCATCAGAGTTTCAGGATGCCCTGGTTGGAAAGGACCGTGACAGGATTCGCAAGTCACGCCTTCGTGTGAATACATTTGCTTGGCGGCGTCATAGCCTGTGGTATGACATTCCAGGCAAGTAAAGTCTGAACCTTCATTCGCCCAATCTCGCTGAAAAATAGGAGAAGAAAATGCGTTCGCGTGGCGGGTGGATTTCCAGGTATCGTAAAGCTGTGCATGGCATTGTTGGCAAGTCTCGGGCCCGGCGAACGCCTCGCCGGTTTGCAGGTGAGATACCGGGGCAGGCGCGGCATCAGCGGTGCGGGTGACGCCAAGAATCGCGCCAAGCGCCAGGCTCAAGCCAAAGAATAACGCAAAAGCCAACCATGCGGGGTGCGGCTTTTTTAAGTTTCCTTTGTTCATATTTCTTCTCCGAAAGGCATTTTTTTTGTTGCTTCGAAAATTAATAAAATTTTCTCAATCATATTTTGACAAATTTGAGATGAATTGTGAAGTGATAAAAATCACCAAGTCAAAAGGTATTTTTGCCCGAAAGACATTACAAGCGTATGACAGAAATAGCATCTGCGCAGGTTACTTTTCCTTAACCTGCGCAGATGAATGAAATCTATCGATTAGGGTGCTGCTTGTGGTTGACGATCATGGTAACCTGCGGCTGTTTCCTTCAGCAGGGCATCTTCCTTGACAGTAGCAATCCCACCGCCATGGCAGTGCTTACAAGCATAATCCAAACTGATCTGCGGCTGTGATGTCAAACCATCTTCGGAGAATTGACCGGTTTGGTTTGGATTAATCGCGAACAGGTGGCTGGGCATGTCGGCAGTAAAATTCTCGGCTACGCCCCAGGCATTCAGCGTCAGCGGAGCCATGTGACACTGCGTGCAGGAGAAATTTTTATGCATGGCCACTTTTTGGTTGTTCTGCTCATTATAGTGACAGTTGGTGCATTCCAACTTGGTCGTGGCTTGATCGGCCTGGTCAAGCTGGACGACGCCGGAGTGGGGATTGTGGCAGTCAGTGCAATCCAATACCAAATGCTTCCCCTTAGCAATCTCCGCAAATTGTTGGGCATGGTTGACAAAGCTGTCCTTAGCGAGCACCTGTCCGCTGGGATCCGCCTGGTGGCATTCGCCACAGAACTGGCTGGAGCGGTCTATTTGCATCGGGACGACGGCAGGGTTGGTGATGTGGATGCTGCCAGGTCCATGACAGCGTTCGCACTGCACGCCATCTTCCTTCCAGGTACCCACAATCCCAGACAGGTCATCCTGGCTGCCGTTCGGGCTGTACCCCGTTGTATGGCAGGCAACGCAGTCGTTCTTTAATTCAGCTTCGCCTGCGTGAAAGGAAATAAATCCAGCGCTTTTTTCTAGCGTCTTATTGGCCAGGTTATACTGGTTTTCGTAGGCGGTGTTTCCGGACTTGCCGGGCTCGTCCGTGATGATAAAACCATCTTTGTTCGCAAAAATTGCTTGCCAACCATAACCGCCTAATATGTAGCTGATATCTGCCCAGGTGTAGCCCGCGGGTGGATCCCCAAGCTGTGAGAAGGGGTATTCCGGTGTCTGGCCATCGACGACTTTGCGTAGAGCAAACGCATGCCCCGATTTGGTGTGGACGGCGGCGATCTCGCTATGGCAACCCGCGCAAACTGTAGAACCAACGTATTCAGCCTCGCTAATCCCAGCTCCTGCTGGTCCAGCCGGTCCTACTTCGCCATTAGGTCCCTGCGGTCCTTCTGGTCCTGGTGGACCGGCTGGACCAATTTTCCCTTGTGGACCTTCGGGCCCAGCGCAAGCTGCCAGCAGCAGAACCATTAGAGCGAGCAAACTGGCGGCAAATAAGATCTTCTTCATCAAGCTACCTCCTTACCAACATTGTGTTATTATGAACTTATCAACCCTATTTTACCTTATTATGAGAGAACGATTAAAGATTGGGTCGTTACATGTTAATTGACAATGCATTGCGGGAATTGCACAAGTTTGAGTGCATCTACCCACTTAATCGCCTTTCTCATTGTCTCTTTGCCGTTATCTCAGGTTCTATTAATCTGGCTGTGACAGAATTTGGTAGTCTGGATTTTTCCAGATTATTGGTCTAATCAACCCAATTATTATCTTTGGAGGTCTTTTCATGGAGCGTTCAGTCCCCAGCGAAGCAAAATCATCAACAGGCCGGGTGAAGTTCATTATCGGCGGCTTATTGATCATTGCAGCAGTGGCCTATTTGATCATTTCATCTACAAAAGCCAGCGCCCAATACTTCCTAACCGTGGATGAATTGGCAGCGAAGGCGAGCAAGGTCAGCGGTCGTGATTTGCGCATTTCCGGCGCAGTCGTCGGCGATTCGATCCAGTATGATCCTCAAACCCTGACTCTCAGCTTTACCGTGGCAAATATTCCTGGGGATAATAAAGTAATCGAAGAGCAAGGCGGCCTTGGCGCAGTGTTACATGCCGCGGTTAGCGACCCGAATCGCGAACGCCTGGAAGTTACCTACGTGGGTCCTAAACCCGACCTGCTTCGCGATGAAGCCCAGGCGATTATGACCGGCAAAATGGGTGCGGATGGCGTTTTCGTGGCGGACGAGCTTCTCTTAAAATGCCCAACGAAGTATGAGGAAGCTGTTCCCGACCAGGTTCAAGGCGATTAACCCTTGTCAGCCATTTCTCGGATCCTGTCGAGATTGGCTTACTGGCAGGCGTCAAACTACTCCTGCACCGATTCCTGCACTTTAATGTTTTCTAAACCTGGAAACGTGAAACGAGAGCTTGCATCTTGTCTCGCGTTTTCTGTTTTTTGAGTATATATTCTTAGCAAAGCAAACGGAGCTGTTATGGTTGCGAACTTTGGATACGGCGCGTTGGTCATCACCTTTTTACTGTCGATCTATGGGGTGATCGCCGCGGTTTATGGCGCTCGCAGCAACAAACCCGCCTGGGTGGAAAGCGCTCGCCTGGCAATGCTGCTCACTTTTCCGCTCATCACCCTCTCAGCCTTGAGCCTGATATATCTACTGGTATATGGTCACTATGAGGTTGAATTTGTCGCCTCTGTTACCAGCAACAGTATGCCATTGTATTTGCGGGTGACTGCACTGTGGGGCGGTCAGTCCGGCTCGCTCGTTTTTTGGGCCTGGCTGATGTCTGCATTTGCCAGCGCAGTTACATTGCGTAAGTGGCATCGCGATCGTGAATTTCTGCCCTGGGTGATCATGGTCGCCCTGGTTACCCTGGGCTTTTTCCTGATCTTGATCATCTTCTTCGAAAATCCCTTCAATCGCCTGTGGGCAACGGCGTCTGGCAATGTAATTCAAGCAATGTTCCAGCCTGCCGGGTCGCATTTGTATACCGGCGGCGACGGCCGCGGCTTAAATCCGCTCCTGCGCCATCCGGGGATGATTATCCATCCTCCTATGTTGTACCTGGGATTTGTCTCGTTTGTCATCCCGTTTGCTTTTGCGATTGCCGCGCTGATCACGGGCCGGACCGATGACCGCTGGATTCGCCTGACCCGCCGCTGGACCCTGGTGGCCTGGTTGTTCCTCTCGCTCGGTTTGATCCTGGGTGGCCGCTGGGCTTACGATGTCCTGGGTTGGGGCGGGTATTGGGGTTGGGATCCTGTGGAAATCGCAGCTTTCATGCCCTGGCTGACGGGTACGGCGTTCCTGCATTCGGTGATGATCCAGGAGAAACGCGGCATGTTGAAGCACTGGAATATGGTCCTGATCATCCTGACCTACTCCCTGGTGATCTTCGGCACCTTCTTGACCCGTTCGGGGGTGCTCTCATCCGTTCACGCCTTCGCTCAAAGCGCCATCGGTCCCTTATTCTTCGGCTTTATTGGGATCACCTTTATCGCCTCGCTCACTTTACTGCTCAAACGCTGGGATAGCTTGAAATCAGAAACCCAAATGAATTCGATGCTCTCGCGCGAAGCCCTTTTCCTGCTTAATAATCTGCTCTTCATGGGCATCCTGGTGGTTTGTTTCTGGGGCGTGATTTTCCCGCTGATTTCCGAGCTGGTCACCGGACAAAAAGTCACCGTTGGTCCGCCTTTTTATCAGCGCGCCACGGCGCCTTTATTTGCCGGCTTGCTTTTATTGATGGGAATTGCCCCGCTGGCCGCCTGGCGCCATTCCACTGCGAAAACCCTGGGTAGAGCAATTTGGAAACCTTTCCTATTTTCGCTTTTGATTCCAATCTTTGCCTTTTCTACCGGAGTACGCAGTTGGCCGGCCTTAGTGGGTTTCTGGCTGTGCGCCTTTGTCGCCTCGGTGACCCTGTATGAATTTTGGCGCGGCGCCATGGCTCGCCATCGGAAATCGGATGAAAATTTCTTCCAGGCCTTGTGGAACCTGGCCGGGCGCAACCGCCGTCGTTATGGTGGTTACGTCATCCACCTTGGCGTTGTTCTGATGGCGCTGGGGATTATTGGGATCGAAATGTTTCAGACCGAAACGCAAGGTTCAATCACCCAAGGGCAATCCCTGGCGCTGGGTGCGTACACGATGACATTCAAAGACCTGGCCGAATTCCAAACCCCGGACGGTCGTTTGGTAACACGGGCGGTGGTGGATGTCTCTAAAAATGGAAAACTTGTCGCTGAACTGCATCCTCGCCGGGATTATTACTTCGAGTCGCAGCAGCCGATGACGATCCCAGGGGTGCGCAGTACGATGGAAGATGATTTCTATGTGCTCCTGGTGGATTGGCAGCCGATCTCCACGGCCGGCGCCACTTTCAAGATCTATCACAATCCGCTGGTAAACTGGCTGTGGTTGGGCGCCTTTGTTTTCATTCTTGGGACGATGATTGCTGCCTGGCCGGAAAAAGATCCCGAAGAATTGCGCCAACGGGTCAAACAAACAAGCTATTCGAGTGTGAAGGTTTAAACCATGAAGCGTTTTCTTTGGTTATTAGCAGTTTTCACTCTGGGAATGCTCGTGGTTGGTACAGCCCTGGCGCAGAGCCAACCACCAGCCGGCCCGAGCGATGATGAAGTTAACGCAGTGGCCAAGCAGATGTACTGCCCGGTGTGCGAGAACGTCCCCTTAGATGTCTGCCCCACCCAGGCGTGCGCGGAGTGGCGCGAGTTAATCCGCTTGAAATTGTCCGAAGGCTGGGACGCAGCCCAGATCAAAGCCTATTTTGCCGAACAATATGGCGACCGGGTGCTTGCTCAACCGCCCGCCCGTGGCTTGAACTGGCTGGTATATATCTTGCCGCCGATTGCCATCCTCATCGGCGTGTATGTCCTCTACCGTGCGTTCAGGACCTGGAAACGTCCACTTCCCCAGGAAATAAGCGCTGAAGTCACATCCCCAGTAAATGGCGATCCGTATATCGCTAAACTTGAAGAAGAACTCAAATCTCGGCAGTAAGCGAATGATCTTATGGACTCTATGGAAATCAAAAAGCAAGAATCACAATTACCGGTAAGTCAGTCAAAGAAAAAACTCCCCATTGGTTGGATTATTGCCTTTGCAGGGTTAGGGCTCCTTTTGCTCTTGATGGGATTGGGGCTTAGACGAGCTCAAGAACGTGGTACTCCGAAGGCGATCGGTTCCGAAATGCCCGACTTCAGTCTAACGAGTTTCGATGGTCAGACCTACCGGCTGTCCGACTTACGCGGCAAGGTCGTGTTGGTTAACTTTTGGGCATCATGGTGTAAACCATGCGAGCAAGAAGCTGCAGATATGGAACAAGCCTGGCGTTACTATCAACCTGGGGGTCAGGTGGTCTTCTTAGGCGTCGACTGGACAGACACTGAACCAAAAGCAAAGGCATACCTCGAAAAATTTGGAATTACCTACCCAAATGGACCAGACCTGGGCACGCGCATCTCCCAATCCTATCGCACCACCGGAGTGCCTGAAACCTATATCCTGGACAAATCTGGTAAGCTGGCCTACTTCAAGCTCAGCCCATTCAGCTCTATGGCGGAAATTCAGGCGGCAATTGATCCGTTATTGGAGAAATAAGTATGGATATCGGTTCTTTTTTTCTTGTTCTCGCCTTGCTCACCCTGGTAATTCTTTTTATCAGCCAGCCATTTCTCGAAAAGCAGCGTTCCACACAGACAGCCATCTCCGAAAAACAGGATCATGAGCTCTCCACATTGTTGGCTGAACATGACCGGGTGCTGAATGCCTTGCAGGAGCTTGATTTCGATTATGCTCTCGGTAAAATCCCCGAGGAGGATTATCCTGGACAGCGCGCCCGTTTGCTGCAGTATGGGGGCAGCATTTTGCGCCAACTGGATGAGTTGGAAGGCGGGCAGACCAACGCGTCCAATTTGACCGCTGAAGCGCGGATCGAAGCGAAGGTAGCCGCCCGACAGGAAGGCGCACAACCTGTAGGCAAACCTGCTCCAAATGGCGCATATGCCCAAACAAACCATGGAAAAGTCGTGCCAGCGGCTGTCGCCGCTCCGGATGACGACGTTGAAGTGCTCCTTGCCCAGCGCCGGCGCGTTCGTCAAGATGAAGCAGCCGGTTTCTGCTCAAAATGCGGCGCCGCTCTGCAAAAGTCCGATAAATTCTGCCCGAAATGCGGCAAAAAAATAGTATGAAAAAAATCTCACTGATCATCTCCCTGATTCTTGGTGCAGGGCTCTTAACAGCGTGCAACTTTTCCCTGGCTGAGGATATCACTCCCCCGCCGGGATCCAGCCAGGCCATGCGAACCCCACAGGCTGAAGCGCCGCAGATTTCTGGCCCGCTCTACCCCTTAGTCGCCCCGAATCCGGCCAATGGCCAGGCAATCTTCAGCGAGAAATGCGCGCCATGTCATGGCCCCGCCGGTTTGGGAGATGGCCCTCAATCCAGCGGCTTGCCAAACCCCGTCGCCGCGATCGGTTCACCCGAGCTCGCTCGGACGGCCAGCCCAGCCCAATGGTATGCAGTCGTGACCCAAGGCAATATGGAACGATTCATGCCGCCCTTCCCCAGTCTGAATGACCGCCAGCGCTGGGATGTCATCGCTTATGCATTCAGCTTAAGCGAACCTCCTGATAGCTTGGAGGCTGGTAAAGCTCTTTATGATGAGAATTGTGCGGCGTGCCATGGAGATACTGGCAAAGGTGATGGACCCCAGGCTTCCGGTCTGTCGGCCTCTGGCCTAGCCTTGCCAGACTTTACCGATCAGGAAAGAGATGGCCAGCCAGCCCGCGATCAATTTATTCCAGGCAATCAACGCCGGGGTTACCCCAGGGATGCCGGCATTTGGCGATCAATTGAGTGAAGCGCAAAGCTGGTCAGTAGCAGCTTATATCCGTTCGTTAAGCTTTGTCCCGGCTGGTGAACTTGGTGTGGCAACCGCAGTGCCTGGAGCGGGATCAGCGAGCACAGAACCGACCCAGACTTCCAGTGCAGCCGTAGGGGTCATTGCAGGACAAGTAAACAACTTGTCTGGCGGCGAGCTGCCAGTGGGCGCCGAGGTGATGCTGCATGGATTCGATTCCCAGGAATTAACGGTATCGCAAACCGCAGCCCTGGCTGCGGATGGCACGTATAACTTTGACAAAATCGAAATGACGCCAGGGCGTTTGTTCTTTACCACCCTGCAGCACCAGGGTGTGACTTATGGATCGGATGTGGTCGGCGCGG
Organism: uncultured Chloroflexia bacterium; assembly: GCA_963770655.1. Lineage (GTDB taxonomy): Bacteria > Chloroflexota > Anaerolineae > Anaerolineales > UBA4823 > CAZAGA01. The sequence goes on from CAVYQO010000012.1 coordinate 193,338, forward strand.
AGGCTGGAAAGGCCACGCTTGACTTGCCCATCTCTGTGTATGATGCAACGCAGGATTTATCTGCGTTGAAAATTGATCGTTTGCACTTGTTCTTCGAGCAGGTAGACGAAGGTACGATGCGCATAGCCGAGTTATTCATCCTGTCTAACACCGGGGATAAAACGATTGCTCCTTCCGCAGCCGGCGCTTCCACGCTGACCTTCCAGCTTCCCGAAGGTTTTCAAAACCTGGAATTTCAGGATGGCGAGTTAGGCGGGCGTTACCTGCAAACGCCGGGCGGTTTTGGCGATACTTCGCCGATTTATCCTGGGGCAGAAACCTATCAAGTCCTTCTGTCCTATACCTTACCCTACCAGCGCAAACTTGAGCTTTCACAGCCGATGGGTTTAGACACAGATGCCATCGTCGTTTTAGCGCCGCAGGAAAGTTTCAAGCTGAAAGGTGATAATCTGACCAGCAGCGGCTCCCGCGACATCGATGGCGTGCCATATCAGCAGTTGGATGGCGAGGGGGTTAAAGCCGGGGAGGTCTTAAATCTTACGATCTCAAATAATATGTCACTCGGCAGCACAACCACCAGCGGCCTGGTTATCGGCTTGGGCGCCCTTGGCCTGGCATTGCTCCTGGGTGGGGTGTGGATGTATGTGCGCAACCGGGTGAGAACGAACCCAGACGAGGCTGTTAGCGAAATAGCTGAACCAGGGGCCGGTGCAGAGACTCGCGAGGAGCTAATGGATGCCATCCTGGCCCTAGATGATCTGCACAGCTCTGGTCAGATCTCCGATGAGGCTTACCTCACCCGCCGGGCTGAGCTTAAAGCCAAACTGAAAGACATGGTGGATCAGCCATAGAATTGGCGTTGATTAAATATGATCCAAGTCAAGAAGCTGTATAAGCGTTTTGGTCTTAAAACGGTGCTGCGTGGGCTGGACTTTTCAGTCCAGCCCGGTGAATTTGTGGCGTTGCTCGGACCGAACGGGGCCGGTAAAACGACCTTTTTACGGATTCTGGCTTCGCTTTCCAGGCCGGCTTTGGGCGAGGTTCGCATCGCTGGGTATCGCCTGCCGCAGCACGCCGCTGCGGTGCGCCAACGCCTCGGCGTAGTCTCCCACCAACCGCTTTTATACGGCGATTTGACCGCCGAAGAGAACCTGCGCTTTTATGGCAAGATGTATGGCGTCGGCGATCTTGAGCGCCGGGCGAGCCAGGTTCTCGAGATGATCGGGTTGGCAAACCGCCGCCGTGATTTGGTGCGAACTTTTTCACGCGGGATGCAGCAGCGCCTGGCAATTGGCCGGGCAGTCCTGCATGACCCAGAAGTAATGCTGTTCGACGAACCGCATACCGGCCTGGATCAGGAAGCTAGCCTGATGCTTGACAATGTCCTGCGCGAAGTCGCTGCCCGCGGCCGCACGGTGGTGATGACTTCACACGACCTGGCCCGTGCAGCAGAGCTGGCCTCACGTTTTGATGTGCTATCGCGGGGCGTGATTATCGCCTCGACGCCAAGCAGTGAGGTTGGCCAGGACGCCCTACTTGGGTTTTACCGTAAAGCCCTGCTGGCGAGCGAAGTGAGTTCGCCGGCGAACCCAGCGGTGAGTTAAACGATGCAGCCATTGACCGAAAAACAACCCGTGGAATATCCGCTGCAGGATCCGTCGCCTGGCACGGCGGCTGGCGCCCTACCTGTAAAAACAGGAAGCTCTGCATTGGCAGGATTTTTTCGAGCGGTTGGAGCGATCGTCTGGAAGGACCTGCAGGCTGAGTTGCGCAGTCGTGAGCTGCTCTCCTCGATGCTTGTTTTTGCCTTGCTGGTGATCCTGATCTTCAATTTTGCCCTTGAGCTGGATGCAAAAACTCGTGCGGCAGTGACTTCGGGCGTATTATGGGTGACATTTGCCTTTGCGGGCACCCTCGGGCTGAACCGCTCGATGGCCATGGAGAAGGACCGTGGCTGCTTAGATGGGCTCCTCCTGGCGCCGGTGGATCGCAGCGCAATCTATTTCGGTAAGACGATTGGCAATTTGCTCTTTATGCTGATCGTCGAGGCCATTGTCTTACCCGTCTACAGCATCCTGTACAATACCAATTTATTCAATCCCGGTTTGATTTTCGTAATTCTGCTGGGCTCGATTGGCTACGTGGTCGTTGGCACTTTATTATCGAGCATGGCAGTTCAAACTCGCACTCGCGACGTGCTCCTTCCAATCTTATTATTTCCAGTGATTCTCCCAGTGTTAATCGCCTCGGTGAAGGCCAGTACAGGCTTTTTGCAGGGTCTCGAAATGACTGAAATCAGCCCCTGGTTGAACCTTTTGATTGTGTATGATTTAATCTTCAGCGCGGTATCATTTATGGTCTTCGACTTCATTGTCGAAGAATAATCGTTGAGTCTTTTTTACCGGTTTTAGGCGCCGGGCAGGCGGTCTATAGGTTTATTTGTAAGCTATATTTGCGGAGGAGAAATGGATCGAAAACCCACCTTATTAACGATCTTGGATGTTATGACTGTTCTTTTAATGTTGGTGGCCACCTATATGGTCTTTTTCTACGCCCCTATGGAAGCAGTAATGGGTAATGTGCAGCGCGTATTCTACTTCCATGTCGCTGCGGGTTGGGTGGGCATGCTCGGTTTCCTGGTCGCAGCGATTGCAGGGATTGTTTACCTGGCGACAGCCCGCCCAAAATGGGATATTGTCGGGCTCTCGGCTGTCGAAATTGGGATGGTTTTTGCTTTTATCAACGTTGTCACCGGCGCAATCTGGGCTCGCCCCATCTGGAATACCTGGTGGACCTGGGACCCACGTCTGACCACTGCCACGATTATGCTCCTGATCTATGCCGCATATCTGATGCTGCGCTCAGGGATTGATGATCCCAACCGCCGTGCTCGCTTTGGAGCCGTCTACGCAATTATCGGATTTATAAGCGTCCCGCTGACATTTTTCTCAGCCCGCTTGTTCCGTACAATCCATCCGGTGGTGATCGGTACAAACCAACCTGGCTCGACCGGCGCATTCGACATGACCCCATTGATGCTGCAGACCTTTCTGTTCAGCTTGTTCGTTTTTTCGGTACTGTTCGCTGATTTATTGTGGCACCGCATCCGTCTCGGTGAATTAGCCAACAAAGTCGAACAACTCAAACTTAAGGTTATGGGATAATTACACGAGGAAATACGATGTTATTACAAGAAGCCCCTGCGGCTACCACAAGTTATATGATTGCCGGTTATACCGTAATCTTCGGAATGATCCTGATCTATTTGATCAGCCTGATCATGCGTCAGCGGAACTTGAAGCAAGACTTGGAAGTTCTACAAGAAGAAAGCGATCGCGGACATGTCCCCAGTCAACAACCCTGATCCGCGCACCGTGCAACCTGGGCAGGAAATAACCACAGCCTGCGGTGGACTTTCTGCTTTCACACCCGGAACGCCTTGGGCGTATTATCGAGGGAAAGCCATTTATTTCTGCCTTGCCTCTTGTAAGAAGGATTTTGAGCGCGATCCGCGCAGTTCCTGCCTGTCCTCAACACTCGAAGAGATTTAATCTCGATGCGTAAGCTGATCCAAACCCTGCTCATAATCTACGCGATCGCCTCCGGGGCGGTCGTCGTTTATGGGATGGTGGGGGGGCGGGTGCCGCCGACAGTGACAACCCTGTTAACCGTGCTCGCCTTTGCCTTTGCTCTCCTGCACGGCTCAGTGCGCCTGGGTTGGTCAAAAATCCTTCTGTTGGTCGGTTTGACCTTTGGGATCAGTTTGCTCTTTGAAAGTGTGGGGGTTGCCACGGGTTTGATTTATGGACCGTATCATTACACCCACCTGCTTGGGCCGATGTTCCTGGGTTTGGTTCCCTATCTGATTCCATTAGCCTGGTTCATGATGATGTACCCATCCTTCATCATCGCCGCTCGGATTGTCCCGGTGAGTTGGCCAGGTTGGCGGCGCGGCCTGGCTGTCGCAGCCGTCGGCGCTTTGGTGATGACTGCCTGGGACCTGGCTATGGATCCTTTCATGGTAATGGCCGGTCATTGGGTTTGGGATACCCAGGGGGCGTATTTTGGCATTCCACTGCAGAACTACTGGGGTTGGTGGCTGACTTCGTTCGTCACCTTGGTCTTGTTTTTATTGATTGCAAAACCGTTGGCTCTATTTACGCAGCTCGCAGAGGTCGATCCCAGTTTTGAGCGCTTGCCTGCCTACAGCTATGCGATCAATGGTCTTACCGCAATACTCACCGATGTAACGCTGGGGCTGGATGGGCCGGCATTGGTCGGTTTCTTCGCCATGCTGCCCTGGTTTTTGATTGCGATTTTCTCCACCCTGTAAACCCCAACTTTCCTAATTTCAAAAATACGATATCGAAGTATACTTATTTGGAGCAAGTAGGGGAAAAACATCCACTAACCCTGTTTTTATCGGAGTCTTCCATGTCAAAATCCTTGAAAATCTTCGCCACGGTCGTCATTGTGATCCTCGTTTTCGGCCTGGTCGCCTGGGGCGCCTGGCGCTGGTTCTCGCGCCAGGCGCTGCCAAAGGTCAGCGGGACGACCAGGCTGGCTGGGCTGCAGCAGTCCGTCGAGATCGTCCGTGATCAGTACAGCGTCCCGCATATCTACGCCCATACCCCCGAGGATCTCTTCTTTGCAGAGGGTTATACCCATGCTCAGGAGCGCTTCTGGCAGATGGAATTTCAGCGCCGGGTGGCATCGGGTCGTCTCTCGGAAATCTTCGGGGAGACTACCCTGGAGACTGATATCTATCTGCGCCAGTTCAATTTTCACGGATTGAGCGAGCAGTCTTATGCGCTGCTTGATCCTCAGACCAAACGGATTATCGATGCCTATTCGGCGGGCGTCAATGCCTATATCGAGAATCGAAAACCGGCGAAACTGGGCCTTGAGTTTGCTCTGCTCGGTTTGCAAGGAAACGAGGTTAAGATCGAACCGTGGACCCCGGTCAACTCAATGGCCTGGGCGGAGATGATGATTTATGACCAATCCGATAAGATGGATATCGAGCTGGAAAATATAAGCCAACTGGCTGCCGTTGGGCAGAGTCTTTATCAGGATCTGCACCCGGCTTACCGGGCTGACCGGCCGACGATTATTCAGAAGGAGGACCTGTCCGCTTCGCTCGAACCCCCTGTGGCTGCCTCCAACGGATTGAGCCAGGCTGATTTGGACTTGTTGATTTCCCTGGCCAGCCAGGTTGGCGAGGTTCGCCAGGCGCCGAAGCAGTTGGCTGACCTTGGTTTTGGCCTGGCCGGTGCTTCGAACAGCTTTGCCGTTTCGGGTTCAAAAACCGAAAATGGCAAACCGCTGCTGGCCAATGATCCGCATATGGCCGTAAGTATGCCCTCGCTTTGGTTTGAAATTGGCGCTCAGTGTGTTGAAAAAACTCCGGAATGCATCTATAATTTTCGCGGCTTTTCACTCCCTGGGGTGCCGGGTATCCTGATCGGGCACAACGATCGTATCGCCTGGGGTCTGACCAATGCCTCCTTCGATGCGGAAGATGTCTTCATCGAACGCCTGAACCCTGCTGACCCCAACCAATACGAAGTAAATGGCAAATGGGTGGATATGGATCTGCGCCGCGAAGAGATTATCGTCCACGGCCAGGACGAGCCGGTGGTCATTACCGTGCGCAGCACCCGCAACGGCCTGGTTGGCTCGGATGTCATCACGGATAAGAAACCTTTCAGCTACGGAGAAAATGGCCCGCAGCCGTATGCCCTGGTCTATGCCTGGCCTGCGCTGCAGCCGATCCGCTCTGCTCAAGCGGTTTTTCAGATGGCCGCTGCTCAGAACTGGGAAGAATTCAATCGGATTTTGGCAAATTTCGACGCTGGGAAACAAAACTGGTTGTATGCCGATGTGGATGGCAATATCGGTTATGTCATGCCGGGCAAGGTTCCGATTCGTGGTAAAGGGGATGGCACCCTGCCAGTTCCAGGGTGGAATGACGATTATCGCTGGGAAGGATTTATTCCTTACGAGAAAGCGCCTCGTGTTTTCAATCCAAAGCAAGGATTTATCGTCACTTCCAACAATCCTCAACTGCGAGCGGTCGATTATCCCTACCTGCTCGGTAAATCCTATGATATGGGCCAGCGCGCGGCGCGGATTACCCAATTAATCCAGGCTGATCCAGATAAAATCAGCGTGGCGGATATGCAGAAGATCCAAACCGATAACAAGTCTGTGTTTGGTATGGAGTTGATCCAATTCTTAAAAAACCTGTCCTTTGAGGATCCGCAAATTGCGGCTGGGCGCGACAGCCTGCTCGCCTGGGATGGCCAGACCACGATGGACAGCCCTCAGACAGCCTTATATTCCATCTTCTGGAAGAACCTGGTGGCGGAAACCTTCCATGACCAGCTTCCCCAAGATATCTGGCCAGGCGGCGGCACAGAGACTGAAGATGTGGTGTACCATCTTTTGCAAGATCCGGAGAACAACTGGTGGGATCAATTATCCACTCCCGATGTCAAAGAGCGCCGTGATGCCATCTTGAAAACGGCCTTTGAAAAGGCTTACCGGGAAGGCGTGGCGCAGTTTGGCGCTGATTTGGGCGATTGGGGCTGGGGTGATCTGCACACGATCTACTTCCAAAATGCTACCCTTGGCAAGTCGGGCATTGGCCTGATCGAAAATCTGTTCAACCGGGGTCCTTACCCTGTCAATGGCAGCGAATCTGTAGTGCAGAAGACATGTTGGAAACTCAATAATCCCTTTGCTGTGACTTGTATTCCCGCCCTGCGCCAGGTAGTTGATCTGGGCAACTTAAGCAACTCGCAGATGATCCACAGCGTTGGTCAAAGTGGTCACCCGATGTCGGCGCAGTATGATGATTTCATCGAGCCCTGGCGCATGTTCCAATATTATCCATCCAATTGGCTGCGTTCGGAGGCCGAAGCTGGAAAACACACCACCTTAATCCTTCAACCGAGATAATTTATCAGTACAAAAACAATGCGGCCGCTTCAGGGTCGCATTGTTTTTGTCGGCTGCCATTCAAAATCCTGTTCCGTGGTTAGCAGGGTAAAACCTCTCCAGGCGACGATCGGTTGGCTCTCTGGGCCAGCTTCGATGAACGCGTAGCGCCGGCCGCGCTGGATTGCCTCCTGGACGCGCCGGGCTAAGAGGGCGCTGTACAAGCCCTTGCTGCGCTGTTCTACCAGGGTTGAGCCGCCCCACAAACTGGCGAATTGACTTCCCGGTGGAAAATAAACCCAGGCGGCGCTGACCGGTCGATTTTGGAGGTAGGCTGCAAACACGCTCAAATAACCTGGGATTTCCAAATGGGCGCCCAATCGTTCTGACACCCAGCTAAAATCTCCGCCCCAAACCGCTTCTAACACGAGAATGATATCCTTCAATTGATCGCGCTGGACGATCGGGCGCACATCCAACTGGATCGGGGCAAGCAGGATGGAAGCGGCCTGTTCAAGATCTAAGGCCATCACAGCAGCTGGTTCGTCCGGCTCGAAGCCCCGGGCAATGAGGCCCTCTTGCAGTAATTTTGCTTGATCATGCGCATAGATTTTCCATGTGAAAGGCTGCTGGAACTCCTGAAAATAGCTGATCTGTTCGTCGATCGTTCTGTCAAGATCACCCTGGGCCAATTTGGAGTATTGGATAAAGCTCATCCCTGGGGCAGGGCGAACAAAGCGCACCCCCCACGGAAAAATATCTTTGCGCATATCGGGGATTACCAGTTCTTGGCGCATCTCCCGGTCGAATAAAGCCAGCAGGTTTGTGCTAGCTGCATCCTGGTTCACGGCCGGGGCAGCACCTCTGTCGGCACCTGCTCGAAAGTACCCATAAAAATACCTCGGTCAATCTCATCGGCAATCACCTGGCCGCGCTGTTTCGCTTCGGCATAATGCCTGGCGTGGAGCTCTACATCGCCGCTCACTGCGGCGGCAAAAGCCATGGCCGCATGACCGAAAGCCAGGTCCCAATCTTCACAATCGTTGTTTTCATAAAATTCCAGGCAGCTCTGGGCGTACTGCAGGGCTAGCTCACCCTGTCGAAGCAGACAGTGAACATAAGCCAAATTCAATTCAGCCCGGGCATCGTTTAGCATTGTGCCAGCTTGGGACCAATGGTAGGCCGAGGCGTAGGCAAGATAAAGCATTTCCCGGTCATCTTCGGCAGTACGCACATTCTTTTCGATCAAATTCCAGGCGGCATTGTTGCACTCGATGGCGAACCAACGGTGCATTTGGGCGATGGTAGCGGGAGATGGTTGTTCGGACATGGTTGTACTCCTTTGGTTGATCCTATATCTACTTGTTTGGTTATCTCAAGATCGGTCTCGCCAGCCAGATCATTTCACTGCTGGTCTCCTGCAGCGAATTTCCAAGAAAATCCCCATATACAACCTGGCATATATATCTTCAGGTTTCAGATCCATCGCCTAGCTTTTTGCATCCTTCTTAAGCACGCTCAAACTCAATCTTTTAGCGGCTTCGGGCTTGAGGTTGCGGCTGTGCAGCTCTTCCTCTGAAAGCCACACGAAGGAATAGGCATTTTCTGCTGAGTTCACTTCAGCTTCGGCGCCGCCGAGCACAGGCTCGCCTTCTCCGACCCGCACTAGAAAATACTGTTCCTCTTTGCCGGGGGTAAAATTGGTCAGCACCAGGGTCAGTCCCAGCACTTCCAGGCCAGTTTCCTCGATGACTTCGCGTTTACATGCATCGGAAAAACTCTCGTCCAGTTTGACACCGCCCCCAGGAAGGATGTAATATTCCTGCCCTGGCTTTTGGCGGCGCATGAATAGCACTCGATCATCTCTTTGAATGATTGCTGCAGCACGATTACGCATAGGATACTCGGCTCACTTACCTAAGCTTTCGATATCGCTTAAGCGAAAATTGAGGGCATCGACGGACACTTGAACCTCGCGTAGGGAAAGCGCCAGCGAGATCAGCAGGCAGAGCAAGCTGATCCCAAATGCGATTTTGCCAGCCATTTCTTGCCCAATAAACAGCATAAACATCGTTACCACGCATAAGAAAAAACTGCTTACTCCAAAAATTTGCATATCGCGGATTAAAATCACCCGGTAGCGTAAATTTTTAATTTGGGCTAGGAGGATATCTTCCTGATGAGCTTTATATTTTGCATGCAGTTCACGGATCAGGTTTGCCAGGGTCAGGAAGCGGTTGGTATAAGCTAATAACAGCAGGGAAATTGCCGGGAAAAGCAAGGCAGGGGTTGTCAGGGTGATTTCCATTAGGGGTTGCTCGCTTAAGCCTTAGCCAACAATTCTTTCAAAACAGTTTGTGAATCTTTTTCGATTTGGTCGTGCAGGCTTCCCTGGTGGGCGTCGATAGTAACGACTGCCGGAAAATCTTTGACCTCAATCACCCACATCGCCTCAGGCACCCCAAAATCCAGTTTATACACCCCAAGCACCTGCACGACCGTTTGGGCGATCAAGGAGGCCGCGCCGCCAATGGCATGCAAATAAACGCCGCCGACCTCATGGCAGGCTGCCATGGTCCTGGCGCCCATCCCACCTTTTCCAATTACCCCGCGCAAGCTGAAGTGACGCATCACCTCGCCCTGGTAAGGTTCTTCTCGAATGCTCGTGGTCGGTCCAGCCGCTACGAAGCGGTATTTCCGGGTATCGAGCCCCGCAACCACCGGTCCGCAATGATAGATCGCGCTGTCTTGAAGCAGCGGCTTCAAGGCTGCGTAGACCTCCATGTCGTCACCTTGCGCCTGGCGGGTGTGGCTGATAAAAGTGTCCACCAACCATTTGTGGACTGAATCGCGCCCGGTAACCATCACCCCATTCAGCAGCACGCTGTCGCCAACCTTTAGGCCGCGCACCACCTCTTCGCTCATTGGAAGTTGGATCCTTTGCATTGCTAACTCCTCTTTAACCGTAGAATACGCAGATCGTTGACTCGTAAAGGACAATCAGGAATAGCTGATCTCGCCATTTTGGAGGATCATCTTGCGCCGGCGATAGGCCCAGCACATATAAGAAATTGTCACAAAATAACTTGCGGGCAGTCGGTTCAGGCTGGTGATCTTGGTGCCCAGGACGGTGGTCTTGCCGCCAAAACCCATCGGGCCGATGCCGAGCTGATTGGCTTCATCCGTCAGCCGTTCTTCCAGCGCGGCAAGCTCTGGTTCGGGGTTCGTTTCGTCCATACTGCGAAAGAGCGTTTCCTTAGACGCATAGTAGGCTGAACCGCGGTCACCGCCGATCGCCACGCCTAAGATCCCCGGGGCGCAGCCCTGACCTTGCGCTTTGTGGACTGCATCCAGGACGACCTTGCGCACCCCGGCCAGGTCTCGCCCAGCGCCCAGGGCGCTGTTCGGCAGCGAATATTGAGCGCCGACATTTTCACAACCCCCACCTTTGAGCATCACTTCGATAGTCAGCCTATCCCCTTCGACCTCTTCAAAATGGATCGTGGGAAAGTAATCATCGCCAGTGTTCCCCCCGGTATTGCGACCGCTGAGCGTCTCGACCGAGTTCGGGCGCAAGTACGAGCGCCGTGTGGCCTCGTCGACGGCATTCTCGATCTGGGTGCGCAGTTTACGAGTGCTCCAGCCCTCTGGATAATAAACATAAAAGATCGGCGTGCCGGTATCCTGGCAAATCGGGGTTGAAGCGCTCCGCGATAGCTCGACATTCTTTAAGATCGTCTCGATGGCTCCCCGCGCCGCCGAGCCAGGTTCTTCATTTTCCAGGGCTGCTTGCAAACGTTTCTCAACATCTGGCGGTAAGCTGCTGCTGGTCAGGCGCACCAGCTCCAGGATTGCTTCGGTTAAGTCTTGCATGATTTGATCTCCTTTACAACTCAGGGATACGCTATATCTATTTTATCCGGTTTTGGATTGCGGCGTAAAAATTAGCAGGCAGATTGGCGCGGCTAACAGCATCCACATCGCTGCCGGCAGGCCGAACTGGTTTGCCGAGATCCCGATGAACCAAATCAAGGCGCCGCCGATAATCCCCGCTGCGGAGGTTATTGCCATCACGGTTCCAGAACGACCAGGTACGGCTGCGTATGCCTCACCCTGCAAAACCTGGTACCAACCGATGGTGGATAGGCGCAACCCGATCATCAATCCTAGCTTTATCCAGATCCACGGGGCGAGGAGAAAACCCACGTAGAGTGGGATGGTCAAGGCAGCTGAGATCCGAACAATCCTGCGCCCGGGGAAGCGTTCAAGCAGCGGGATCAACGCCAGGTCTGCCACAAGGCTGGTTCCCATCAGCAAAGTCAGGGCCAGGCCAGTCTGCGAGGGCGTTAGACCGACAATATCCGCCAGGTATAAAGCCAGGTAGCTGGTTAGTACGTCGAGCATCAAATCCGAGATCTCAAGCAGACCCACCCAGCGCAGCAGAGTCCGCCCTTGCAAAGCCTGGTGGATGTTATGCCACATCCAACCTGGCGTCTGCCTAAAGGACGCAGCGTGCTCTTCGGTCTCGGTAGCGGCGTCCGTCGCTGCTCGTTTCGGAAACGGCTTGCGCCAAATCAGGAGCGCCAGGCACAGCGCAAACGCAGCCAGGCCCAGGTAAGGCAGGCGCCAGCTTAAGCCAAGCGCAAAAACCACGGCCAACAGAGCTGGGCCGACCAGGTTCGCCAGGGATCCATAAACGGTCCAGCGCGCCATCATTTGCGCTTCGCGACCGGGGTTGAGATCCATCAAAGTTGCCTGGGAAAGGGTGACGAAGGCCCCGGAAGCCGGGTAGCTGATCACAAACGCGACCATCAGGGGGATAATCGAATGAGCGCTGGCAATCAGCAGCAGCGCCAGCGCAATCACTACCCCGCCGCCAATGATCAACTTTTTACGAAGATTTGAGTCCCCTAATAACATCAAAAAGGGCTCGATCAGTGTGCCAACGATCTTTGGTAAGCCGAGTAATAACCCGATTTGGGCATAGGTCAGCGCTAAATCTTGGCGGATGACTGGCAGCGCCGCGCCTTGGATCCCGTAATGCAACTCATCGAAGAACTCAGTGAGTAGAAAAATAATGCCAAGGCTGAGAACTCTGCGCAAGGCCAGCAAAGCACGGCTGTGAACAGACCTCTCATCTGTCAAGAATGTGAATTTCCTCGAAGGGAATTACCGCCGGTGGGGCGGTCTCGTTTTAGTGCGAGAGACGGTTGGTCTCGAAGGTTCTGTTTTTCGGCGTGTTTCTTTACGCAGCCAATCCAGCGCCCCAGGTACTCGCCGCCACAGTTGGATAAAATCTGCGGCGTATGCGATGGCCTCCTGTTTATCACCAGCATGAACGGATTCAGGGATTTCTGGCGGCAGGCGCTTGCGTCCAGTTAAGTATTCGGGAACGTGTGGATTTGCTGAAAATGCCTCAGCGAGGCTATATCGAGCGTCAACCGTATCGCCTTCGCGGTGGAAGGTAACCAACGCCCGGCTATATTTCCAGCTTGATTGTAAATCGTCTATGGATACCAGCAGCTGGTAGGCTCCATCCCAGTTGTCCAATTCAAGGAACAGGTGAAGGGCGCCGATCCGAGCCCAGACATGATCTTCCTCATCTAACTTCACGAGCTTTAAACAAAGCTCCAAAGCCTCGCTTCGCCGGTTTAATTCCCATAAAACCCGCGAGAGTTCGGCCAATGAGCGCAAGTACGGCCTGGCAGTCACCTCCTGCCATAGGTGGCCGGAGTGCTCATCGATGGTATCGAGCCCGATGCCCCGTTCAGCCGCAGCGACTGCTTTTTGATAGTATTTATAGACCTGGCCGATGTTCACAGCCAGGTTTTCCCCCAACAGCAGATAGGCTTCAGCGCAATCCGGAGATATTTCTAAGGCCCTGCGCGCGAGTTCGACGATTTCTGTAGGATTGGATAAATTCCAGGCCTCATATACCAATCCCATGGCCTCGATTAGTGCCGGGTTGTTAGCGGCTACTGAGCTGGTCTGCCAATCGATTAACGATTTCACCCTGGTCTTGCTCGCCTTCGGCAAGCGCGGCATCCATAGCGAACTCGATATTCTCAATCATCTCTATCTGGCTGATATCGTCCTCGCTATCCTCAAATTCATCTTCTCCCACGAGATCATCCAGAGCAATCGCGGCTGGGAATGATTCTCTGCGCAAGGTCCCGGCTGGATATTCAAGGGTTACGAGCCTCGGTTTCGAGGCTGCGAGAACGCTGGTTTGACTGACGAGCGGTAGATAATCGCCCTTGAAATCTGGCTCTAAGGCTTGAACAAAAAGCGGCAGGGCGCGGAGCAGGGCGGTAAAGGTTAATAAAGTATCAAGATCAGGGAGCTCTACTCGATCATCAAACATCACCATGGGCAGCGGATAGGCGTCCTGATCTTCTACAGTCCAGCCGTAATTTTCGATGGCCTCGATATCGTCGATGGCCATCAACTCGGCAGAAACATAGCTGAGACCTAACCAGCCATTTTCAGGGAGCGTAGGATGCGGATCGCCGCTGTTCAAGAACGCGTGCTCAACCTCTGGCCACGAGTCAAACAGGAGCAGGCCATATTCCACTGCGCTGTTGCCCATAATCAGGATAAAACCTTCTTTGTTCAGATCCGGTATCGAGAATTTTACAGGCTGTTCACTACTCAGGTAGATCCATGATTCCTGGCGATAAGCTTCAGCGGCCGCTTCAAACAGATCTCCAACTTGTTCAGGAGTAGTTCCCTGAATGCTCAGTAGTCCCTGGCCCTCCGGTTCTTCGCCAAAATCGTCCTCGATTATCTGCACCAGTGCATCCACGATCGGGGATTCCACCTGGAAGCTGACGTTTACGTCGATCTCCCCAAGCGGGCCACTCAATTGCTCTGCCAGAGCCGCTTGATCACACATAATTTCTTCGGGACGTTGCGACGGTTGGCGCAGCTCGCGGGCAGGATGGAGCATGGCTTTCCAGACAAGCTCGAGAACCTCATCGAAACCGGGTTCCTCATAGCCTAGGCTGTATTCCAAGATCTGCTCAATTTGGTGATTTGCAAGCAGGGTGAGATAGGGCCGGGCGGGCCGGCCTTCTTCTGTTACAACCCACACGGACAACTTACGAACCGTCAGGCTCCATACCCCTGGGCGTTGCGGGAGATCGGCAAGTGTTTTTATTATTGATTTAGGTTTGGATGACATCCTGTACTCCAGGCGTTATTTATAGCTCGCCGCCCATGACTTTTGGCCCGGTCGGTCCTGGGCTGCCGCCGGCAGGTTCGATGGTGATCCCCAGGCTGTCGTAGCTGGCTAACGGCTGCGGTGATTCGGACATACATGGTGGCATAGCCGTGAATATCGACCGAGAAAACCCCACCGCTGGTGCGCACACCCTTCCTGATCAGCCAAAGCTGGTACTGCTGACCAGGGTTCAGAGTCCCCAAACCATCTACCACCAATGCACCGTGCTCGCCATCCCGGCTCACTACGATTGTCCCCACCGCGCCGGGGGCATAATCGCTGCCGCGTAATGCAAATACAGGCATTTCTACCTGGCTGAGTTGGTTGAACTGCTGCCGCAGCGATAAATTACTGACCGCTAATAAAGCCACCACGACCAGGCTGGCTAATCCCCAGGCAGGAGTGCTGCGCTTTAGGGCGGCAATTAATCGTTGAAACCAGGTCGGCGCTGCCGCAGCCGGCGTAGAAAGAAGGGGCGCGCTGAATTTTCCCGATCAAGCGCTGTTTTACCTGAATGGGTGGTTCGGTCTGAGCCAGGCCAAATGGAAGCAGATCCGCAAGATTTTGGTAAGTGCGCAGCTCATCTTGGCAGCTTGCACACACCGCAAGATGCTCGGCAGCTTCCAGCGCTTCGCTCTCATCCAGGCAGCCAAGTGCATATGCCGGGATTTGATCTAAGATATGATTTTGTTCTACCATTCCTGAAACCTCTCAACAATAAATACGGATAATTTCATCGACTGGATTTTTTTCATAGAATGTATGCGCAGCGGTCATCGATCGTTTTCTTCTAATAAGGTGCGAAGCTTCAACATCCCCAGGCGCACCCGAGTTTTTACAGTGCCGAGTGGTTGGCCTCAGTCGGGCGGCAATCTCCTGTTGGGTGAGTTCTGAAAAGTAGGCCAGGGTCAGGGCTTCGGCCTGTTCGGAAGGTAATTGGCTGACAGCCCAGCGAACCCGGCTTTGTTGTTGGTTGAGCTCGACGGTTTGTTCGACGTGGTCTTCACCGGGGTAAATCTCCAGCACTCATTTCTTCCCAGGTGATGCTGGTAGATCTCTGGGCGAACATTTCGCCGGCGGATGATATCAATCGAGCGATTGCGGGCAATCCGCGCCAGCCAGGTGGCCAGCTTGCCCTGCTCGGCCTGGTAGGTTTCGGCGCGCTCCCAGCACGCGCATAAAAACATCCTGGGTGACTTCTTCGGCGGCAGTCGCCTCGCTCAGGATGTTTAACGCAATGCTATAAACGAGCCTGCCGTATCGATCATACAATACGCCTAACGCATTTTCCTGGCGAAGCAAGATCAGTCTTATCAGGCTCTCATCGTCGAATTTTGTATAGTCCACTTTGCATTTTGTGATTTTCAGGATTGTTCGCTTAAATTATAAACCGATTCCAAAATAAATCTAAAATTGCGAAGCGTGCGTAAAGAATGACAAAAACCAACCTCGTCATGACGGGTTCGACTTTTGATCTGGCGAACAGCATCCTGACCAAGAGGATAACTGCAACCTGATACATCCAAGTTTCTGGAATTTCCGTAAGAAATAGAGAAGGCGCAGGTAGCCTTCTCTATTCTTTACTGATCGCATAATGATCGCGCCATTCGCTGCTCGCAGCGTATAAAGATTAAGTATTCGATCAGTACATACCTTGAACGTCACATAATTACTTGAAATGCGTCTTATTTTGTGAGATGATCATGTACATGGAAACTTATGCTGCGGCAACGCCAATCACCTTTGACAGACAGGCCCTGTCAGATCTTTACGAACAATATAGCCCAGGAATATATCGCTACGCCATGCGCTTATTAGGCGATGAGGATCTGGCCGAAGAATGCGTGGCTGAGACATTCAGCCGGTTCTTACACGTGCTGCGGGACGGGCGCATGCCTGAAAACGTCCAGGCTTATCTAGTACCGCGTGGCGCATAACTGGGTAACAGATAGCTACAGACGCCGACCTCGGTTCGAACCTTTAGATGCTGAGATGCAGGCTGATCCACAAGATAATCCTTTAGAGGCAGTCGCCGCCAACCTGGAAATTGAACGAGTGCGCAAAGCCCTCTGGCGCCTGCCTGCCGAGCAGCGCCTGCGGGTGATTGCCTTACGTTTTCTCGAGGAACGCTCCCACGAAGAGGTTGCGGCAATTCTTGGGAAAACGGCTGAAGCCACCCGGGCGCTGCAGCATCGGGCATTAGAAGCCCTACGCCGGTTGCTGATTGAACCATAGGCTCGTGTACTAGGAAAGAAGAAAATGTCCAACCGACTGAATGAGTGAACCCATCGATCCTCGCCGAAAGGGCGGTAGCCGAATGTGAAAACGGACATCGCCCTTCGTGATCCTGGTAAACCGGCCCGCGGCAAAGCCAACTTCCTGGCCGAGGCCGACGCGGTTTTCGCTGGCGCCCAGCCAACCGCGGGATCAGGCGAACGACCATTATCCTGGCTGGATAAACTCAAAGGGTTCCGGTTAAGCCTCGGCCACCGCGCCCGTGCTCACTTCCGTCCTACTTGCCGTGGCTTTGTTGCTGCTGTTCTCTGGTGGAGCAGGTGTTACTGCCCTGGCAGCTCGCTCTGCGCTGCCTGGCGATGCCTTGTACCCCGTCAAGACAAGTTTGGAAGACACTCGTGTCACCTTTACCAACAGTTCGGCCCGCCAGGTAGATCTCCAACTCGAATATGCACAACGCCGCTTGAATGAAATCGAAGCGTTGATCGCCCAGGGACGTTACGCAGATGTCGAGATTGCCACCCGGAATCTTAATCTCCACATTCAGAGCGCCCTGGCTTCACTTGAAAAACTGGCTTCGGTCGACCCAGTTCGCGCAGCGGCCCTGGCTGCAAAAATCACTTCTGATCTGACCCGCTATGCACAAGCCTTGAGTGGGATGGTCGAAATGTCCCCGAGATGGTGCGCAGCGAGCTGCAAAGATCGATCCAAACTTCCGAAACTGGCGGAATGGTGAATGTCAAACCCGATGGCGAGATCGAATTTGTCGGCTTTATCGAGCAGATCAATCCCAATGAGCTGATTGTGAACGGCCAAACGATCCGCCTGGCAGCACAAACTGAGTTCAAGACTCACCTGCAGGTTGGCTTACTGGTTAGGGTGCATGCTCGCCGATACAGCGATGGCAGCCTGGTTGCTACTGAAATCGAGTTTGCCCAACTTGCTCCAGGAATTGAAAATGGCAACTTTAATGGAAGCGACGCTGCCAACCAAAACTCGAACGGCTCTGGCAGCGAGAACGAAGCCATCAACGCCAACGATGAAGATCGCGATCAGTCGAACGCCAATGTCAACGAGAATGAAAATTCTGCAGAGCAATGGCACCGGCGCTGGAGATATCAACACGAATAGCAACGATAACGACGATCGAGATAACGACAACGACAATCTCAATGCGAATGATAATCATAACGACAACGATAATCGTAACGACAATGATGATCGTAACGATAATGATAATCATAACGATAATGATAATCATAACGATAATGATGGCAGGAATGACAATGATCAGAACAAGAACGAAAACGGATGAAAACCGTGGAAACGCTTTCCAGCGCAGCAAACTCTGCTGCTGAAGAAGGTGTGGTGCAGAAAGCCAAAGCCTTCATCAACCGGCCTGGTTTTCGGAGAATATTCAGCGCGTCTTGCTCTTCGGGGTTTTCGTTGTGTTCATGTACTTGGTGCAGTTTTCCATGCTAGATCTGCCCGATAACGACGGTTATTATCATATCAAGCTGGCGTACTTAATGCGCACCGAAGGCCTAAAACCGGTATTTTCCCTACCTACCGCTTTCCGTGCTTAATTCACGTGAATATTCTGACCATCATTTTCTCTTTCACGTCTTTTTGATCCCTTTCACCTTTGGCGATCTGCGTATTGGCGCAAAGTGGGCCAGCATCCTTTTCGCCTCCCTGGCTTTTCTGAGCGTCTGGTGGCTGCTGTATCGCCAAAAGGTGCCCTTTTCTGGCTTGTGTGGTCGGATTATTGGCCGTGTCCGAAGCATTTATCTATCGGATGAGCATCCCCCGTGCCCAATCTATTTCCTTGGCTTTTCTAGCGGTCGGCCTGCTCCTGCTCCTCGAACGGCGCTATTGGTTGATCGCTCCCCTGGCTTTTTTCTATGTTTGGTTTTATAACGCTTTCCCGCTGATTTTCGCCCTGGTAGGTGCATATGTCCTGGCGGCGTCTTAATCGAACGTCGCCTGGAATGGCGCCCGCTTGCCTTCGCTGCGCTGGGCGTCGGCCTCGGAGTGTTGATCAATCCCTATTTCCCGCAAAACTTGATCTTCCTGATCCGCCCACTTGCTGCCAAACTGACTGACACTACTGCGGTCAGCGTCGGCTCGGAATGGTATCCCTATGAGACAGGCCAGCTCTTGGGACTTCTCCGTCCCCGCCTTATTGATTTTCGCAGCAGGGGTGCTGGCGTTAGGTTTGAATAACCGCCGGATGGATGTGCGCACTGCCGCAGGCTTGTTCCTGGCCTTTATTTTTGGCTTGATGCTGTTCCAATCCCGGCGGTTCATCGAATATTTTCCGCCGTTTGCCCTGATTTTCGCCGCCTTTGCCTGTTCGCCGCTGATCGAGAGCTGGCAAACTCGTGAAAACCTTTCTCTGACCCAATTAAGCAGGAGCCAGCTCAACCGGCCAGGGCTGCGAGAGATTCTACCCGGCCTGGCCATGGCGATTATCCTAGTTCCTGGAATCTTTTTCAGCATGCGCAAGGCTCAAACTAGCCTTCAAACTTCAAAACCCTATACCATGTTTGCCGGCGCCAGCGCCTGGCTAGCGGCGAATACCTCTGAAGGCGAGCAAATCTTTCAAACGGATTGGGACGATTTCCCCCGCCTGTTTTTTTATAACACCCATAACCGTTATTTGATCAAGCCTTGATCCGACCTATATGCAGTTATACAACCCGGATTTGTATGCAGAATGGGTTAGCCTACTCGCGGTCGGGTGGATCAGCCCTCGCAAGTCATCCGCGATCGCTTTGCAGCGCGTTACGTGGTCAGCGACCTGCTCCATAAGGATTTTATCCGACAGGCTGAGAAAGATCCCGCCATGCGAGAGGTTTA
>CAVYQO010000013.1:0-81378 GCA_963770655.1 uncultured Chloroflexia bacterium
AAAGTCGGCGGGATGAGGTCTTGTGTGTTATCCATGTTGTGCTGCCTCCTTACCCGGAGGTTGGACAAGTAGGGATTGTACTAAGAGTTTCCCCACAGGTCAATTCACACTTTTTTCGACACGCCTGGCATTCTTCGCTTGTCAAAAATAAATATCATTAGAAGTGGAAGGGCGAATATCCAGGATAGAGGCGTATAATTCGCTGGAAAATCGGACGGATTGCATAGCTCCCATAGGTAACGAAAAGATGCTTTGGAAAGTTTATCGACCAGCACATGGATGGCAAAGATGAGAATACCCCGGCGGAATGTGAAGATCATCCTGGCGGTCGCATTTCTGATCCTGGTTCTGCTGGCTGCCGCGCCGCTGGTCTCGCATCGCGCGTTCAGGAGACTACTCCGACCCGACAGGACCGCTCCATCAAGGCGCCTATGCCGGCGAGGCGGGGGATTTCGATGGCGCCCTCCGCGTGGTGACCTGGAATATGTTTTATGGAGATCAATTGGAACAGGCCATCGCAACGCTCGAAGATGCCCCTGAGCTCCAGGACGCGGATATCCTCCTCTTCCAGGAAATTGATGCGGTGGGGGTGGAGACAATCGCCAAAAGACTGAAATATAACTACATATTTTTCCCGGCGATTTTAGATCACCATCGCCCTATCGAATACGGCGATGCAATCCTATCCAAATGGCCGCTCACGAACCCGACCAAACTCATTTTGCCGATTTTTGTACCCGGCTGGCTCGAAAGCCGGATCAGCGCCAGCGCCACGATCTCCGTAGGCGGCAGGGCAATCACGATCTACAGCACCCATCTGGATATCACCTGGATGATTTTCATGCTTGGCGAATCTCAAGCGGAATTCTTGAGTAGAGCGGCCGGGGGGCAGGATCATTCGATAATTCTGGGGGGCGACTTCAATACCTGGAACCCAGCCAGCATTGTCAACCTGGATAAACAGATGGCTGAAATTGGCCTGAAGCGGCTGTCAAAGGGCGCCGGATACACCTTCGAATGGGCTTCCTTTAAGTTTACCCTCGATCATATTTACAGCAGCTTTGGGGAAGATGTTCGATCTGGGGTTTACCGCCAGACGAATGCCAGCGATCACTATCCCGTATGGGCAGAAATCAGGTTCCCCCCGGATCAAGATCCGTGAGAATTTCAACCCCTGAAAAACCTGGTGGAAATCTGGAAAACCACGAACAAGAACCGCTACCCCCTCAGCGGCAATCTCACCTCAAACGTCGTCCCTTCCCCCAAGGTGCTCTCGACGCGCACATCCCCTCCATGCGCCTGGGCAATCCAGCGGGCGATCGCCAGGCCTAAGCCCGCCCCGTGGCCATCCGCCTCGCCGCTCGACCGGGCCGCGTCCACCTGGTAAAAGCGTTCGAAGAGATGCGGCAGGTGTTCCGTGGGAATGCCCTGCCCGTTGTCGGCCACGCGTACCCAGGCGCTGGCAGGCTGCACACCCGGGCTGCTGCCCGCGCTCAAAGCCACCCGCGGTTCGTCCCCGCCCGAATACTTAATCGCGTTATCCACCAGGTTGGTGAGCATCTGGATCAAGAATGCTCGATCGCCCAGGATGGGCAGCTCGGGAAGCTCGCCGACGGCCAACTTTACCCCGGCTTCTTTCGCCAGCGGTTCCATGCGCTCGACCACTTCCACGAGCACATCGCTCAGATCCAGGGCTTCCATCTGCAGGCGCGCCTGTCCGGCGTCCATCCTGGCCAGGGTGAGCAGGTTGTTCACCAGGCGGGTCATCGTCTGGTTCTCGGCCTGGATCACGCGCAGCGACTCCTGGTATTCACCCGGAGGGCGCGGCGCAGCCAGAGCCCGGCTGGCTTCCAGCTCGATAATCGTCAACGGCGTGCGCAGCTCGTGGCTGGCATCCGCGGTAAACTGGCGCTGGCGATCGAAGGCCGCTTGCAGGCGGGACAGCATGTCATCGAAGGTGTCGGCCAGCTCGCCGATTTCGTCATTCTGCTCGAGGTGCAGGCGTTGGCTGAGATCGGTCTCGGAGATCTGGCGGGCGGTCTGGGTGATTTTACTCACCGGGCGCATCGCCCGGTCGGCCAGCCAGAAGCCGCCGGCCAAGGCTGCCGCCAGGGTGAGCGCCCCGCCGATGAGCAGCGACCAGGCCAGGCGCGGCAGCGCCCCATCGGGATCGACCGGATTTCCTAACAAGAGGTAACCCGCCAGGCGATTTTTATACAACAACGCCGCTGTCAAAAAGACATATTTCTTCTCCCCTGGGCTTCCCGGCAGATCCGAAGAGAAATAAACCTGGGCGTTCTCTTTGGCGTTCAGGTTTGCCTGGCTGGCCTCGTTCAGCAAGGTACTCACCCGGCTGTCGGAAAGCGGCCCCCAGGTCTTGATAATCTGCCCATTGGCGGCAATCACCGAGAGCACATCGTTTTCCTCGATGAAGGCTGCCCCGCTGTTGGGATCGTTGGGAAGCTGCACCGGCGCCTGGTCGAAAAATTCACGCTCGGAATAGCGGGCCAGGTCGCCCAGGCGGCGGGCTTTCAGCTCCAGGCGGGCCAGGGCGGTGGACTGCAGGTCGTTTGCCAGGCGGGAATAGACAAATACCCCAAAGATCAGCAGAGCCATGCCCAGGGTCAGCACAAACCACAGCGCCAGGCGGAAGCGAATGCTGCTGGCAATCAGGATTGCCCTGTGCAGCCAGGTCTTCTCGCCGGCCATCAGGAACTCACTCGCCCAACGGGTGGTTTATTCAGCTTATACCCACTGCCGCGCAGCGTCTCGATCAGCTTGAGCGGGTAGGGATCGTCAATCTTGCGCCGCAAGCGGCGAATGTACACGTCCACCAGGTTCGAACCGCCTTCAAAATCATAGCTCCATACATGATTTTCGGCCATTTCGCGGGTGATCAAGCGATTGGGATTGCGCAGGAAATATTCCAACAGAGAGAATTCCTTAGCGGTCAGCTCGATAACGCTTCCAGCCCGGCTCACCTGGTGGGCGGCCGGATCGAGAACCAGGTCGCCGGCGGACAAAACCGCGCTTTTCTCGGGCAAATCACGGCGCAGCAGGGCACGGATGCGGGCGCGCAGCTCGGCCAGGGCAAACGGTTTGACCAGGTAATCATCCGCGCCGCTGTCCAGCCCCAGGACGCGATCTTCGACAGTGTCGCGGGCGGTCAGCAGCAAAATCGGGGTGCGCACACGCTGGCGGCGCAGCTCGCGGCACACCTCCAGGCCATCGCGCCGCGGCAGCATAATGTCCAGGATGATCGCATCGTAAGCGGTCATCTCGGCCATTTCCTGGCCTTCCTCGCCGTCGTAAGCGCAGTCCACCGCGTAGCCGTCATCGTCCAGGCTGACCCGCAAGGAATGGCTCAAGCGCCGGTTATCTTCCACAAGCAAAATTCGCATATCCTGATTATAGCCCGCGCAGATGAATTTTGGATGAACAAGCAGTTTCAAAGATTTCATCCGATTGTCATCTTGGATTGTTATAGTACTCTTTGTCGGAAAAAGACACCCAAACAAACCATCCGTTCAAAGGAGTAACTCATGTCCAAGATTAAACAATCCATCCTGATCGTCAGCATGCTCGTCGCCCTGGTCGTTCTCTCGGCCTGCGGTACGAACAAATTGACCGATCTCTCCAGCACAGCCACCGACTTGCTGGCCAATACTTCCCAATCCGCCCTGGCTGCGCCGAATACCCAGGCCCTCACTCAGAGCCCGGAACTGCTTGCCGCTTACGAAAGCGCCCTGGCCGCGATTTACGCCAAAGTCAACCCATCGGTTGTCAATATCGAAGTGTACCAGCCCGCCAGCAGCGTCATGCAGAATTTACCCAATGACCTGCCCTTCACCAACCCCTTCACCAACCCGAACAATAATGATCAGAACAACAACCCGAATAATGACCAGAATAACGGCTCCAATAACAGCCAGGATGACACCCCCGTACCGGCTGGCCTGGGCTCTGGTTTTGTTTGGGACGAGCAGGGTCATATCGTCACCAATAACCACGTCGTCGATGGCGCTACCCGGCTGACCGTCAGATTTGCCAGCGGTCTTTCGCTGCCCGCCGAAATCGTCGGCGTGGATCCCAAGAGCGACCTGGCGGTGATCAAAGTCGATGCCCCGGCCGGCGAGCTGGTTCCGGTGGACGTCGCTGAATTCCAACCAGGCCAAGGTTGGCCAGATCGTTGTGGCGATCGGCAATCCGTTCGGCCTCGAAGGCACGATGACCACGGGCATTATCAGCGCCCTGGATCGCAGCCTGCCGGTCACCGATAACCAAACTCTCATCCCGTCTGCTCCGTCCTACTCCATCCCCGACATCATCCAGACCGATGCCTCGATCAACCCAGGCAACTCGGGCGGCGTATTGGTCGACACCCAGGGCGCTCTGCTCGGCGTGACCGCGGCGATCGAATCGAGCACCCGCTCGAACTCCGGCGTCGGCTTCGTCATCCCCTCGGCGATCGTTCAGAAAGTGGTCCCCACCCTGATCAAAGACGGCAGCATTGCCCATCCGTGGATCGGGATCAGCGGGACAACCCTGAGCACCGACATGGCCGGCCCTCAACAACCTGGACGCCAACCAGCGCGGTGTCATCGTGATGGATGTCGTCGCCAAGAGCCCGGCCGAAAAAGCCGGATTGCAAGGCGGCTCGAAACAGGCTGAGCTGAACGGCCAGCAGGTGAACACCGGCGGCGATGTCATCACCGCAGTCGATGGCCAACCGGTCACCCGCTTCGAAGACCTGGTTTCGTACCTTTACGAACAGACCGAAGTCGGCCAGACGATCGCCCTGACCATCCTGCGCGATGGCAAAGAACAGGCAATCGAGCTGACTTTGGGCAGCCAGCCGGCGAACTAAGCGCGGCTAGAGCTCCGCTGATCGCCATCCGCTGTCAGCGGTCGACAGTACCGGTGGGGTAAACCCACCCCAATCGCATACAACCGTCCTCTCCCGAGGTCTGCAGGTCAGCAACGACCTGCAGATCGGGGGAGGATTTGGAATAAAGCCATGAACAAAAAAATCACAGCTCTCGTTGCTGCCATTGGTATGACCCTGGTCCTCGGCCTGGTGATGGTCTGGATCGGCGCCGCAGCGGCAGCCAACCCAAACAGCGTCCCTGTTTCCGATGCGCCTGGACAGACCACTGGCACTGGCGTAAGCCCGGCTGAGATCCAGGCGAATATCGACCAATTGCAGAGCCTGGTCAACCAGTACCAACAGCGCGAACAGCAGTACCAGGCGCAAATGAATGACGTCCAGCAGCAGCTAGACCAGGCCGACGGCCAGATACAGCAGTACCAGCAGCTCGTCCAATTCCTCGTCTCGCGCGGCATTTTGCGCGTCGATCAGCAGGGACGCCTCAGCCTCGGAGGCAACTAAGATGAAAAACCACCAGAACTTGTACCGCAGCCTGATCGCCGGCGGCAGCCTGCTCGGCTTTCTCGGCGGTTGGGCATTGCTGGCCCACGCCCCGAAACCTGTCTCAGCGAGTGCGCAAACTCAGAATTTGCAGGTCGAGCTGGCGCCCGTCCCCACCCTGGAACCGTTGAACCTGGGCTCGGGCAGACGGATCGGTTCCGCCGCCTCTTTCAATTCGTTTGCGCCAAGCAGTAGTTTTGCGCCAAGCCGCAGTTTCACGCCGCGACTGCGCACGCGGGGATCCTAAGCCATCATGGAGACGTTCCAGTTCCGCGCCATGAACACGGACATCGTCCTGGCCGCCGAAGGCGAAGGCGATGCCCTGGCGGAGGCTTTCCTGGAAACGCGGCGCCTGATCGAAGCCTTCGAAGCACGCTTCACCCGCTTCAACCCTGAA
The DNA here is from genome assembly GCA_963770655.1 of uncultured Chloroflexia bacterium. GTDB lineage: Bacteria > Chloroflexota > Anaerolineae > Anaerolineales > UBA4823 > CAZAGA01. The sequence goes on from CAVYQO010000013.1 coordinate 5,826, forward strand.
AGCGAGCTTTGCCGGCTCAACCGCTCGGCGGGGGCATGGTTCATGGCCTCGCCCGAGCTTTTCGAGCTGCTCAGCCTGGCGCGAGATTACTATTACCGGACGAATGGGCTGTTCGACCCGGGCATTCTGCAGGATCTGCAGCGCGCCGGCTACACGCGCAGCCTGGAGCTTGTGCAATCCGCCCCGGATCCGAGCTTACCCGTGGTGGATGAAGCGCTTCCCCGCGCCTATTTCGGCGAGATGCTCCTCGACGAGGACACGGGCGCGGTCTGGCTGCCGCCAGGTTTGCAAATCGACCTGGGCGGAATCGCCAAAGGTTGGATCGCCGAGCGCGGCGTCGAACACCTGGCGCAGTGGGTTGCGCGGCACAGTGAAAATCGAGCTCCTGGCGCGTCTCCGGCTTCCGCGGTCAGCGCCGGCGGCGATATCGCCCTGGTCGGCCTGCCTGCCGGCCAACCCGCCTGGCAGATCGATCTCGAAGATCCCACGGACCCAAACCAGGACCTGGCCACCCTGCAGGTCGGTCCCGGCGCCCTGGCAACCTCAACAACTACCCGGCGCACCTGGCGCCAGGATGGCCAGCCGCGCCACCACTTGATCGATCCGCGCCGCGGCGAACCCGCAGATGGCGAATGGCTGAGCGTGACGGTCTTCGCCCCGGACGCCCCAACCGCCGAGGTCTTCGCCAAAGCTTATCTCTTCGCTGGCGGGCAGGATGCGATCGCCCTGTGGCAGAAAAACCCAGGCCAGGCATTTATAGCCGTCGACCGCCAGGGAAACTGCTGGGGCTCGCCTGCATTTCAGGAGGTCTTCCATGTCGTCCGCTGACCTTTTCCACATAATCCCCAATCTGCTCAAAGCGCTGTTCGCCCTGGATAGCCAGCAAATCTGGTGGTATATCACCCGCTCGGCAGCCATCCTGGCTTACCTGCTGCTCTGGCTTTCCACCCTGTGGGGGCTGGCCGTGTCCAGTAAAATCTTCGATCCACTCCTGGCCCGAACCCATACCTACGATTTTCACCAGTTCATCTCACTGCTGGCAATCGGCTTCCTGGCTGTGCACGTGAGCGTGCTGCTGCTGGATAACTACCTGCCTTTTTCACCGATCCAGGTGCTCATCCCCTTTATCGCCCCGACAAAACCACTCTGGGTGGGGCTTGGGGTGATTTCGCTCTACCTGACTTTATTGGTAACCGTGACCTTCTATCTGCGCCAGCGCATCGGGCTGCGCGCATTCCGCCTGATCCACCTGCTCAGCCTGGTCGCATTCCTTGGTGCAGCCCTGCACGGGTTGTTCAGCGGCACAGATGCGCCGCTCCCCGCGCTGCGCCTGATGTATTCTTTCACGTTTTTATCCGTTGTATTCATGACCACCTACTGGTTGGTCAACCGCACCCTCGAAAAACGGCGACTCGCTGCTCCACAACCCGTGCACTAATTTCCCCATTTCTTCAAAATCAGGGTATAATACATGAATGCTTGCACAAGTATTCATGTATTATGAACCCGATCAACGACCTGCCCTACCAACACCTGGCTGAACTCTTCAGCGCCCTCGGCGACGCCAACCGCCTGCGCATCCTGTTCCTCCTGCTCGAAGGTGAGCAGTCGGTCGGGGCGCTGTGCCAGCAGCTCGAGTTGAACGAATCGAACGTTTCGCACCAACTGCGCAGCCTGCGCCTGCAGCATATCGTCCGCGCCCGCAAACAGGGGCGCAGCGTGTTTTACAGCCTGGACGATGCGCACGTCAGCGATTTACTCCACCAGAGTCTGGAGCACCTTGCCCACTTATGACCCACGCCGCCCACACCCACACCTACCCCGCCGCTCATTCGCACGCCCCCAGCTCCCGCCTGGCGCTTTCGCTGGGGATCACCCTGGCCTTCGTGGTCGTCGAAGTGATCGCCGGGCGGGCGGCCAACTCGCTGGCCTTGCTCTCCGACGCCGGGCACAACCTGACCGACGTCCTGGCCCTGGGGATTGCCTGGTTTGCACTGCGCTTGAGCCTGCGCCCGGCAAATGCCAAGCGCACGTACGGCTACCCGCGCGCCGGCATCCTGGCTGCCCTGGTCAACGCCACCACCCTGACCTTGATGGCCGGCTGGATTTTCTACGAAGCCTACCAGCGCTGGCAGAACCCACCCGAGGTCCAACCGGGGATCTTGATCGTCGTCGGTGCGATCGCCGTGGTCGTCAACCTGGTCACCGCCCTGCTCATCCGCCGTGACAGCCAGCACGATCTGAACCTGCGCGCCGCCTTTCTGCACCTGATGGGCGACGTGTTCTCCACCATCGGCGCCACCGTCGCCGGGGTGATCATCTTATTCACCGGTTGGAACTGGCTCGACCCGCTGGTCAGCGTGCTGATCGGCGCCCTGATCCTGTGGAGCGCGTGGGGGATCCTGCGCGAGACCACCGACATCCTGCTCGAATCCACGCCGCGCGGCGTCAATCTGGATGAGCTGATGGCCGACCTCTTGCAGGTTGAAGGCGTGCAGGAAGTCCACGAGCTGCACGTGTGGAGCCTGGACCAATCGATGCGCAGCCTTTCAGCGCATGTGGTAACCACAGACCAGGCGCTCAGCGCCGGAGCGGGGATCCAGGCGCGGATTAACCAGCTCCTGGCCGAGCGCTACGGCATTCAGCACGCCACCCTGCAGCTCGAAACCCCCGCTTGTCTGTTCTGCCAGCCCAACTGCGGTATGCGTGGTTAATTGAATATATTGGAGCAAATGCGGTATGCGCGTTAAAACGAATAAAACATCCCCCATTCGGTACCGAATGGGGGATGTTTTATCTTAAGAACTAGGGCAGCCTGACCATCCAGGCGCCGCGGCCGTGCGTCGCAGCGTAGAGCACCCGCCCGGCGCTGTGCAGCTCCAGCGAGGCGACTTCCACTGCCGGCAGACCCGTGCCCGCGTTGACCCAACTGGTTGTGCCAAAGGGTAAGCGAGCCACGCCAAAGTCCGTGGAGGCATACAAATCGCCCGTCTTCGCATCGTAGGCGATATCCGTGGTGGGCAGGTCGCCCAATGGGCCGGTGCCGCCGTTCAGATTGCTCCATTCAGAGTTTCTATCAACCTCATTAAGCATTTCTTATGCTATACTCATTTTATCGATTGCCCGTCTTCGCGTTACCTGGGGAGGATCACGCCATGCCAGAGCCAAATCCACCACCGCCAGCCTCCAACATCCTGACCCTGGACGAGTTCCTGGCCCTGGCATACGCCGGCTGCCTTGGCGACCGGGCGCAAGGCCAGCAAGCCTATGAAACCGCGCGTGGCCTCCAGGCGCCCGGCAAACCCCCCGCCCTGGCCGCCCTGGGCCACGCCGTGCAGCGCCTCCTCGAAGGCGACCGCAGCCCGAAGCTGCTCGAGCGCCTGTCGGACGAGTACCGGCCCCAGGTGGCGGCGCTGTTGGAGGCCTTAAGCCAGGCTGCGCCATGATTTCCAGGCATTAATCCGCTTAATGTCGCAGGCGAATCCATCCGCTGACGGTTTGCTTAAAGCCGTCCGGGACTAAAATAAGTACAGGGCAATTAAAATGGTTTGTTGATTAAGAAGCAAATCGATGGACCCAATCATCCAGGTTGAAAACATATCCAAAGCATACAACGGCCAACCGGCGGTAGCCGGTCTTTCCTTCGAAGTCGGCCAGGGCGAGATTTTCGGCATGGTCGGACCCAACGGGGCAGGCAAGACGACCACGATCGAAATCATCGAAGGGCTGCGCCGCCCTGACAGCGGGCGGGTGCGCATTTTTGGTCTCGACCCGCAGGTGGACCAATCCAGGCTGGCTATGCGCATCGGAGTCCAGCTCCAGCAGGCCGCCCTCCCTCCACGCCTGCGCGTCCGTGAAGCCATGCAGCTCTTCGCTTCCTTTTACGCACATCCGCAGCCTTACGAACCGCTCCTCGAGCGCCTCGGCCTGACCGAAAAAGCCAATTCAACAGTCAGCAAGCTCTCCGGCGGCCAGCGCCAGCGCCTGTTTATCGCCCTGGCCTTGCTGCCGCGCCCTGAGCTGGTTTTCTTCGACGAGCTGACCACCGGGCTGGACCCGCAGGCCCGCCGGGCGATGTGGGAGCTGGTCCGCCAGGTGCGCGCCGAGGGCGCCACCGTCTTCCTCACCACCCATTTCATGGAAGAAGCCGAGCGCCTGTGCGACCGGGTGCTGATCCTCGACAACGCCCGCCTGGTCGCAGTGGACACCCCTGCCGCCCTGGTGAACAGCCTGGGCGCGGAGAAGCGCCTGGTCTTCACCACCCAGGAGGGCCAGGAGCTGCCCGATCTGTCAGGCCTGGCAGCCGTCTCGCGGATCGAGCGCAGCGGCGAGCGCGTCATTGTCTACGGCCAGGGGCGGCGCTTTGCCAGCCAGGTGGTCGCTGCCCTGGAGGACGCCGAGGTTGACATCCTCGACCTGCGCACCGAACAGGCCAACCTGGAGGACGTCTTCCTGCGCCTGACCGGCCGCGAGATGCGAGATTGATTAAATGAAGCAATCATTTGTTGATGAGTAAATCAACGCCAAAAGGAATGGCTATGCGAAGCCTGGCCCGCCTCACCCTCACCGATATCGTCCTCTACCTGCGCGAACCGATCTCCACCTTTTTCACCGTGGCCTTCCCGGCGATGCTGGTCATTATCTTCGGCTCGATCTTCGGCAACCAGCCCAGCGAGATGTTCGGCGGCTACGGCTCGATGGACATCTCCATGCCCGGCTACACCGCCATGATCCTGGCCACCGTCGGGCTGATGAGCATCCCCATCGTCACCGCCGGCTACCGTGAGCTCGGCGTGCTGCGCCGCTTCAAAGTCACCCCGCTGCACCCGCTGACCTATCTCGCCGCCGATCTGATCTCCTACCTGCTCGCTTTCCTGCTCGGGATGGTGGTGATGGTCCTGCTCGGCTGGCTGATCTACCACGTGCGCTTCGAAGGCAACCCCTTCGCAGTCGCCCTGGGGCTGCTGTACAGCTTCCTGGCCGTGGCGGCGTTTGGCTACCTGATTGCCAGCGTGGCGCCCAACGCCCGCGCCGCCCAGGTTATCGGCATGATCCTGCTCTATCCGATGGTTTTCCTCTCCGGCGCGGGCATGCCCCTCGAAGTCCTGCCGGAAGGCATGCAAACGCTCTCGAAGTTCCTGCCTCTGACCTATGTCGTCCGCTTGCTGCGCGGGTTGTGGTTCGGCGCATCCTTGAATGAACTGTGGCTGCCCATCCTGGTTTTGGGGGTGATGATCCTGGTCTGCGGACTGCTCGCCGCCCGATTTTTCAAGTGGGAGTGAAAAAAGCTAACAGCCGTCAGCTATCAGCTTTCAGCCGTCATTGTCAAGTCCTGAAATATGTTTACAGGAAATATTGGCTTTCAGCATATGGGCTGTACTTTCAGGAGAACAGCCTGACCCCAAAGAGCCCGTTCTGGTAACACACTGAAAAGCCAGTTCGCAGCACCTTATCTACGATCCCAACCACGGAGGCGTCACAGAACACCGAGAAGACCATCCATTAAAACTCAGTGCACTCCGTGTATCGGTAGTTTGTACGAAATAAGTAAACAAAGCGAACTCTGCACCCATATGCCTCTTCACAGCCGGCCTGGTTGTGCTCGAGGAGAACTCAGAACGGGTCAAGATTGGGGTAACGCCCCCAACCCGTCCGCTACGGGAGCTTGTTCTGCGGCGGAAGTGCTCAGAACAACCCACCCGCTGCCTCTTTCTAGCGGACGATTAGCTCCGCTCTAAGGGGCGACGGGTGGGATGGTGGAACTTCCATCGACCAAAAACGTGACCAATGCGTTTACACCCAACAGCGACTATCAGCTGCGCCGCTTTTTTGGCGTCGGCTGGATGGGCCGAGTTGATCTTTTGTCAATTCATGCCGGATAAAAGCCGTCGCCGTAGCCGGAGACCACAGCCGGGCGGAATCCTTGTTGAGCCAGCTCGTCGAAAATTCGCTGGTAGCCACTCGCATCCAGCCCGTACCGGGTTTGCCAGCCAATGGCCGGAATCCCGCGGTGCCAGATCGCGGCATAGTTGGCGATCCCACTGTTGGAATAGCCATTCACATGGACTAGTTGGAACCCGCGGGCCAGCGCGTCGTCTAAAGCAACCTGGTACTGACTGGAGGTCAGGTTATGCCTGCCGATAAATTCGATGCCCGGCAGCTTCTGCCATATTGCCGCAAAGCGCAGGCCGAAGTTGACACGGTATCCGCAGACCTGAACCGGAACGAAACCGTCCGAGGCCAACGCCTCGAAAGTCGCCTGGTAATCGTCCGGCAACAGCCCATGGCGGGCTTGCCACTCTGGGGTGGGTCCCTGCTCGAACAGCGCCGCATAGCGGTCCTCGCCATTCTCCGCGTAACCAGACACGACGACCGGTCTGAAACCATCCGCCACTAACTGATTTAAAACGACCTGATAGGCCGCTCCAGTGAGCCCGTGTCGCGCCACCCAGGCCGGCCCGCCGCGTCTGACCCACACGACGTTGAAACGTGCGCCGCGGCCCTCAGAGAAGGCAGATAGGAATGCAGGGCGGAAGCCCTGGCCAGGTAAAGTGTCGAAGAGTTCTTGGTATGCAGCGCCATCGATAGCGTGCCGAGCCTGCCAGACCTCACCGCCATCGGGGACGAACAGCGCCGCGAAGCGTGTGTTGAAGCGGCTGAGTTCCACTGGACCGTTCGCTATGCCGCGCTGCTCATGCACATCAGCGAAGTCGAAGTCGGCCTCAAGTTTCAGGCCGGTCTCGGTCCCCGGGATGGTCGGCCTTGTGCCGGAGGCGATAAAAGCGGTCAGACGCAGACCATTGGCCGAGAAATGCCCGTTAACGTCGTGCCGGCCACCATTCCAGTCAACTTGGTCATTCCAAAATGTGGTCCACACGTGGTTGTCGAAGCCGATGACGAACAGATCCAGGTTGCCGTACGCGCAGAAACCGCGGCGATCTGCTGCCGTTCATGGTCGAAGACTGCCTGCCCGGACAGCGGGAACCAGTCGCCATTCCAGCCAGCCTGGTCATTCCAAAAAGTGGTCCATACGTGATTGTCGAAGCCGATGACAAACAGATCCAGATTGCCAGGAGCACGAGAAACCGCGGCGATCTGCTGTCGTTCATGGTCGAAGACTGCCTGTCCGGGCAGTGGGAACCAGTCGCCATTCCAGCCAGTCTGGTCATTCCAAAAAGTGGTCCAAACGCGGTTGTCGAAGCCGATGACAAACAGATCCAGATTGCCAGGGGCACGAGAAACCGCGGCGATCTGCTGCCGTTCATGGTCGAAGACTGCCTGTCCGGGCAGTGGGAACCAGTCGCCATTCCAGCCAGTCTGGTCATTCCAAAAAGTGGTCCAAACGCGGTTGTCGAAGCCGATGACAAACAGATCCAGATTGCCAGGGGCACGAGAAACCGCGGCGATCTGCTGTCGTTCACGGTCGAAGACTGCCTGTCCGGGCAGCGGGAACCAGTTGCCGTTCCAGCCAGCCTGGTCATTCCAAAAGGTGGTCCAGACGCGGTTGTCGAAGCCGATGACGAACAAGTCCAGCTTGCCGGGGGCGCGAGAGACCGCGGCGATCTGCTGCCGTTCACGATCGAAGACTGCCTGTCCAGGCAGCGGGAACCAGTCGCCGTTCCAGCCAGTCTGGTCATTCCAAAAAGTGGTCCATACGTGGTTGTCGAAGCCGATGACGAACAGGTCCAGCTTGCCGGGGGCGCGAGAGACCGCGGCGATCTGCTGCCGTTCACGATCGAAGACTGCCTGTCCGGGCAGTGGGAACCAGTCGCCGTTCCAGCCAGTCTGGTCATTCCAAAAAGTGGTCCATACGTGGTTGTCGAAGCCGATGACGAACAGGTCCAGGTTGCCAGGGGCGCGAGAGACCGAGGTGATCTGCTGCCGTTCATGGTCGAAGACTGCCTGTCCGGGCAGCGGGAACCATCCCTCCGCCATATATGCGTGCCCCAGTCGCGTCGGTTGCCCAGGCAAGGCGAAGTCCTCCGAGCGGCGTAGTAGAAGCCGGAAGTCTCCAGTTCCGGTCTTCACCCGCCAGTTGCCAAGCCAGCAAGCCTGGCCCTGCACGAAGGTGGGGTCGACAACGTCGGTGATATACCAGCCGCTCAGTATCTGCCAGTTCGGGTCGTTTTGGTAGGCAATCTCGATGAAGGCGTTCTCGTTCCAATGGTTCTTGGCGATAAAGACCTGACGGTCGCTGTCGAAGCCGATCAGCGTCAAAACATGGCCTCCGACGGTCGGGGTCAGGTGCTGCAAGTCGCAGATAACTTCATGGTTGGACAGGATGACGTTCTCCAGCGCCGTGATGCTTGGCGAATTTCCGATGCTGACGAAGCCCGACGCGCGGTAGCGGCAGTTGATACGCGCGATCAGCGGAATGTGCTGCTCGCAAAATTCAAGCGCGTCAAAATCCTCTTGCGAGACCAACGCTGCCATGCTTGCGAAACCGAGCGTGGGCAGGATACCGGTGATCGCGGCCTGGCTGGTAAGGTAAGAGGCCAGCGGTTCGTCAGGCACTGCATTCTCCGACAGCTTCTGGGCGATGTCGCCTGAGCCTTGGTTCGGTGTGAGTGAGGAATTGTTCTCCACCGGCTGGACCACCACCGGACTGCCAGGTGACGTCCGGTTTAGGGCAAAAGCCTTGCCCATATGGAAGACGTACTCTTCCGACAGATCCAGCGTAAGCCCAAAGCGCCGATGGTATGCAGCCTCCAGCGCCGAGGCACCGGCAAATGCCCAGCAGGCGCCTCGGTCAGACTGGTTCTTGAAAATCGTCTGATCGGCGGCTAGCGACCAGGAACGCGGCCTCACCCCGGCGAGCAGCATGGGAATTGGGCCTAGCCGATCAACGAGGCCAGAACGTTCGGCGAATAGAAGCGCTGCGTCGATCGCGGCGCGGTGCGCGGCCGGTTCGATCATAATCGGGTTGAAGTCCGTGGTTTGCGTCGTCGGGTCTCCGGATGGAGTAGATGTGTCGCTCATAATTAATACCTCCTTAACTAATACCTCATGGTCAAAAATGCAGAAAGAAGATGTATCTCGTAAAGCCTTACGGCTGGGTGTTCAGGCGCAGCGCGCTCGCCGCGGCAAGCTTCATTCAACAAACCAACAATCTTGTGCGCGAAGCGATCAACTGCCTGCCCGTCAGTTTTTAGAGTAAAACTCCGTTGGGTGATCGTAGTTCATATCCTAAGTTGCTAAGAACGAATGTTGTCTTCATGCCGAAATATCTCCCTTAAGTGCGCTGCTAGCGCAGTTTTCCCTAATTGGCGCGAAACGAAACAATCGAATACAGTTTGATATACCCCATAGATTCTTTTTCTGATCTAAATTACAAGGAATTACAACAATTACGATCTTAATTATATTGATATATTATATGACTGTCAAGATACCATTTTCTGAAAGCAGCCTGGCGTGTGTTAGCCTTGTGGAGCTACGAGATCGTCCGAGCCAGGACCTGTGGAGCAAGCCAGATGGCGGCAATGTTGGCCTACCAGCTTGGCGAGAAGGAGAGCAACATACGCCAACGGTTACGCGAGTGGTGCTGTGATAGGAAAGATAAACAAGGCAAAAAGCGCATCGGCTGGCAAGTCAGTCAGAGTTTTATCCCGTTATTGAAGTGGATCTTGAGCCATTGGACCAATGCAGAACAACGTCTGGTACTGACAATGGATGCAACCATGTTGAAGGTAAGGTTCGAGGTGCTATCCATCAGCGTGGTATAATAATGAAATCCTATCCTTTTTATCCTCAAACCAATTCCATTGACCCCATATTTGTAGGTCCCTGTGCAAGCCGCACAGGGTTAAGACAAGCAGTCGATCAGGCAGTTAAGGAGGAAAATATGTCAGGCGAAGTATGCAAGGTCTTCATTGTCAAGCGATGGAAGGAAGCTGGTTATAAGCTTTCTGTGGAGGAGCGCAATTCGCAGATGGGCAAGGGCGCGGCAGCCCTTAAAGAATGTGGAGGCCGGACCCTGGTCAACGCCTATTCTCGCTGGTGTACCTATGATAATTACGCTTTCGGCGCAGAGATCTTTCCGGATATGGAAGCGGTCGTGAAATACAGCGAAATGCTCGAAAAGGCGGATTGGTTTCGCTACGTCGAAGGAGAAATCTTCCTCGGCACACCGTTTACCGTTAACGAACCAACGGCTGAAAATGCAATTTATTCACTCCAGCTCATCCATGGGCCAGGGGGGCGGCCAATGCGTTCACAGAGGCGGAAATCAACAGCCGCCTGGCCGAGGTCGCCGCGATGGCAGATAAGCTGGGCGTCCGCCGGCTTCTGCAGATGAACCCACGCTGGTCGCGTGAAGAGATATATCTATATCCAGATCCTGGAATGGCCCAACCTGGATGCGCTTCTGAAACAGACAGCTTACGAAGAAGAGGTTGAGTGGCCGCGCTATATCTCCCAGAGCCAGATTCTGGGGGTGAAAGCGCCGTAAACAAAGAATTCCCTCACTACCGCGCTCTCCAGAAGGGACGATGATCGTCGGCAGTCACAGCTTAATCCTGAGCCTCTCGCCGGAGGCGACCTTCAACAAACAGGCACCCGTGACGATCGGATACGGCGATTTCGAGCTCGCCGACCTTTAGCCAAACGCCGATTAAGCTGTACTACCACGATCCGATGGGTTACTGGATGGATGCCAGCGAGACCTGCGGCCTGCCGGTTCCACCGGTTCATGATCAGGCCGCGCGCACCTTCAAAACAGTGCTGTGTAAGCCCGGCGAATATGCTCTTCTGGCAACCCGAGAATATCAAAATTATCTGCCGGTGGTGAACCGGTAAAAGGCTTTACGCCGACGCCCCCGCGTAATTCTTCACCCCCCGCTTCCAAACGGCCCGGGCTGCCAGGCACAGCACTCCGGCCAGGGCAAACGCGCCTAAAAGGGTCCAGGCGTTCAGGCGCCCGGTCAGAGCCTCGGCGGGAACCGTCACTGCAAAGGCCACCGGGATGATAAAGGTCAGCCCCAGGCGCAGCCAGCGCGGATAAATCCCCACCGGCCAGCGCCCGGCAGCGTAGATCCCCTCGAACAGGTTGACCATTTCATCGACGCGGATCACCCAAAAGGCGATCGATGTCAACATCAGCCAGAAACAGTACAGCATCACTCCACCCAGCACTAACGCCACGGCAAAAGCCAGGATCTGCCAGAAGCCAAGCTGCTCGTGCAGGACGACCATCGCCCAGGCTAACACCCCTAGCCCAAGGAGGACATCGACCAACTTCCATACCCGAAATTCACGCAGGCTGACCATCGCCTGGCCGTCCACCGGCTTGGTCAGTGCATAATCGAGCGTCCCAGTCTGCACCTCTTCCATCAAGCGCTGCATATTGGGCTGGATGGCCGCCTGCACCACCCCGCCCATCAGGATGAACACGCCCATCACCGCCAGCAGCTCCGGACGGCTCCATCCGCTCAGCTCGTTCGTCTGGCTGAACACCAACCACAGCCCGATCAGTCCCACCGCCAGCGCCACCATCGACTGCAGCAACTGCACGAAAAAGTTCACGCGGTACTGCAGCTCATTGGCAATTCCGATGCGGAGAAAGGTGAAGGCAAGTCGAATCAGTTTCATGAGGTTTCTCGTTTATTCAGCATTCAGATCTCAGCTTTCAGCTCTCAGTTAAGACAATCTCCCGCTATTACCTGGCCGCTGACGGCTGACGGCTGACGGCTGACTGCTGATTGCTACCCTCCCACCGCCGAATACTGCTTGATCGCAAAGCGCCAGACGATGGAGACCGAAGCGATCCCGATCAGGATCCACAGGAGCTGCATCCCCAGCCCGGTCAGGAGCTGTTCGGGGGAAAGGTTCCCCACCAGCGCTTCGATCGGAAAGTAGAAGGTCCACTGAAAGGGCAGGAACCAGGCCAGGCGCTGGAGCGGCGAGCGGCATCAGGGTCAGCGGCACGAGCCGTCCCGAAAGCACCAGCTCCAGAGCGAAATACAGCTCGTAAATCGCCCCGACCCGCGTCGTCCAGAAGGTGATCATCCCCAGCAGCGAGAGCATCATGGTGCGGATCAGGTACGCCCCCCAGATCGCTATGAAAAAGGCAACCGCCTGGTACCAGGTCGGGTTGAGGGTTGGCTTGAAAATGAGGCTCAGGATCAAGGCCAGCGGCAGCCACAGCACAATCACCACGATCTTCATCCCGGCGAAATACGCCACGTCGTTGTGCAGCGGGTGGATCGGACGCATCAGCTCGCCGGACAGCGTCCCCTGGCGGATGCGCCACTCCCAGCCGTAGGGGGTGAAGACGATATTCATATTCCGCACCAGGGTCCACACGATGAAATACGCGGCAAACGCCCCGGCGGTATATCCGCCCACCTCCCCGCCCTGGGCTTCGGCCACTGTCGACCAGACCACCAGGTAGATCACCGGCTCGGCGATCATCCCGATCATGTAAAAATAGTTCGCCAGAGGGTATTGAAACTGCTCCAGGACGGCGATCTTCATCGTCGAGCGATAATAATCCAGGTAGCGTCTCATCCGCCGGGCGCCTCCGGTGCTTTTTGGCTGAAGACCTGTTCGATCACGTCCTCGACGGGAGGATCTTCCACGGTCAAATCATCCACATTTTGTTCGCTGAGCAAGCGGGCGGTGATCAGGGCGGTTTCGTTTTTCGGCACCCGCAGCACGGCCTGGACCCCGTCGCGGCTGATCACTTCGCCATACGATTCGAGCTGGGCAGCTCCGTCGCCCAGGGTGACCTGGATGGTTTTGAACGCCGAAAACTGCTCGACCAGGCGGCTCAAATCGCCGTCGAACAATATTTGGCCGTGGTGGATGACGATCACCCGTTTGCACAGCGCCTCGACGTCGGCCATGTAGTGGCTGGTGAGCAGCACCGTCGCCCCGTAGCGCTGGTTATACCCGGCCACGAAGCTGCGGATGCGCTTCTGCATGGTCACATCCAGCCCGATGGTCGGCTCGTCGAGGAAGAGCACCTGCGGGCGGTGGAGCAAGGCGCCGATGATCTCGACCTTCATCCGCTCGCCCAGCGAAAGGTTGCGCACCGGCTTCTGCACCAGGTCCTGCACTTCGAGCAGCTCGATAAACGCATCGCGGGTTTGCTTGAAATCCGCCTCGGGAATGCTGTAGATCGCCCGCATCAGCTCGAAAGAATCCAGGGCAGGCAGATCCCAGGTGAGCTGGTTGCGGTTGCCCATCACCAGGGTGACCTGGCGCAGGTAATCCGGGCTGCGCTGGTATGGCGCATACCCCAAAACCGACAGCCGCCCCGAGCTCGGATGGAGCAGCCCGCTGAGCATTTTCAGGGTGGTGGTCTTCCCCGCTCCGTTCGGACCAAGGAACCCGACCACCTCGCCAGGCTGGATCGAGAACGAAATCGACTCGACCGCCTTCACGGTGCGGTAGGTGCGGTGCACCAGGCTGCGCAGCGATGCCTTCAGCCCGGCCTCGCGGGTGGGAATACGGAAGTGTTTGCTGAGCTGATCGACGGAGATGCTGGGGGCTGGGAGCATAAGATAAATGGTTCCTTAGAGATTGGATTATACAGAAAGTATCGCCGCCTGGCAAGCGACTTTTAGATGAGAAACGAAGCAGCCAGCTCACCGAGCTAAGGTAAAATATCAGCAGGTCTGAATAAAGTAGTTTCAAGGTAGATTTGGGCGCGAAGCTGCCCAAATCTACCTCGCTGTCCTGACTGGGAAAGGATTTAGCCGCCAATGCAAGCCGCCGTTTACACGCAGCGTCATCCCGGTTATTAATGGAAATTCGCCTATTTCTGATTGGAGATCAATATGAACGAAAATATCTTGGCCCGAATTTTTGCGCACAACACCTGGGCTAACCTGGAGATTATCGCCGCTTGCGCCAGCTTGAGCGCCGAGCAGCTCGACGCCAGGCCGGGTTCGGCAGCGCTGGGAAGCATCCGCGAGACTTTGGTCCATTTCGTCTCGTCCCAACGCGGCTACCTCTCGCTGCTGACCGAGCCGCTCGAACAGCGAACCCGCCACGATGCCGAATTTTCTGAGCTGGCAAACATCGCCTCCAGCACCGGCGAGGCGCTGCTGGCCTTGGCGAGCGGCGCGATGCGTTCGAGCATGCCATCCCCGTTGAAAACAAGGAACGCCCACCTGGTTGATCCGTGGGTGGTCATGCTCCAGGTGATCAACCACGCCAGCGAGCATCGCGAGCAGATTAAAAGCATGCTCACCGCGCTGGGGATCACCCCGCCGGACATCGACGGCTGGGATTATGGCTGGGACGCCGGCGCCCTCGTTCCCATTTCTGAGACGAGCGAACCGGGCGATCAGCAGTCGGGATAAGGTTTCGCCTCTCAAAGAACCCGATAATGTCTTGTGCAAGGTGAGCACCAGGCTGGGCTTTAACAGCGGAGCGCTCTCGCTGCGTCGCCGGACGGATATCATCGCGCACCGAGAATTTGAGATTGTCAAGGTCTTGCTGCTCGGGTATCACCCTGGGAGATCATCGCGAAATGGTTCAACCTCAACCTCTAACTCTTAAAGGACCAAAAGAACACCACGAGCAGGATGGCCGCGCCCAGGAAAACAACCCCGGCCAGCAGGTTGCGGGGGGTAAACAACGGAGAACCTGACCGGAAAGGGGTTATGGTTGGCGCAGGCGGCGTTTCAGTGGCTATGCGCAGTTGCGTGGCGGTCTGTGTCGGGCGCAGGGTCGCGCTGGGGCGCGGGGTGCGGGTGGCTTGGCTCGTTGGGGTCGGCGTGGGTTCGAGGGTCGCCGCGACCGTTGCGGTGATCTCCCCGCCCTTGCGGATCAGCAGCTTCTGCCCGGCGTAGATATCCGTCGAATTCGGCAGCCAGCCCGTTCAAGGCGCGGATCTCGTTTATCTTGACCCCATAGGCGATAGCGATGCTCCACAGCGATTGGCCGTAGCCTACTTCGTGGACGATCGAGCCGTCCGGGCGTGGGGTGTTGGTGGTCAGGGCAGCCAGGGCAATTGAGGTAGGCTGGCTGGCGGGTTTTCCCGAGCCGCTCGGGCTGCCTGTGCTGCCCGAGCTAGCCGAGCTTGAAGAAGCCGCGCCAGACGGGCGTACATCCAGGGTCACGTAGCTCGTATTTCCGCTCGACGCCACCCCCACCCCGACCGACCCGCCAGCGTAAGCAGTCATCGTGTGCATATGGATCGCATCCGCCCAGATCTGGTAGACAATCAGGCTGCTGGTCAGAAATTGACTGCTGCCATTGGCCACATTCTCCTGGAGGCCCAGCGCGGCCGGGCTTTGCCCGTTGCTGTGCGTATGGGTGCCCTGCCCGATCCTGGCCTGGTATTCGGAGTGCTCCTGGGCAATTGCCATCAAACCCGAATCGACCTTGTACGGGGCCAGGCCCTGGCTGGCGCGCAGCGTGTTCACCTCGGCAATCACCGCCGCAGCCGAAAGCGTCTGCGCCCCGGCGGGTTGAAAAATCCCCAATTGGATGATGGTCAGCAGCAAAATCAATGCTGCGCGCCAGGCGGCGCGTCTTGTTTGGGTCATAGGTTATTTATAACCCAGGAAGGGATAGAATGCAACGGTTATTTCATCCGAGAGAACGCCTCCCCGCCCAATACCAATTTGTGAGAAAACATTAAAGTCTGCAATGATTTTATTATGATATAATACATCTTATATATCCTAATTTCTAGGGAGGTTTATCCCATGTCTGATCCCGTTCTGCTTGTACAAGGATTTGTCAAACCAGTCGCGCTGCGCATCGTCCCAGGCGCGAACAAGGCCATCGTTGCCCAGAAGAATGGCCGCCTGCTGGCGGTCGACCTGGCAGCTCCACAAATCGTCCCGATCGGGGCGGCGCCGGGGCTGGTCAACACGCTCGCCATCAGCGCCGATGGCCAGATGATCTACACCGCTGGCGATGGGCTGGGGGTGTGGCGCACCGATCTCTCCGGCGGCCCCAGCGGGCGAGTCATCCGCGGCTTGTATCGTCCAGGGGCGCTGCTGCTGACCGCCAGCGAGCTGTTCGCCGCCGAAGGCGGCAACCCGGCCCGCCTGTTTTCGATTGCTTCAACCACGCCGCCAAGCGCCGGGATACGCGGGCGCGGGCTGCGCAACGTCGCCGCCCTGCTCGAAGACCCGGCCAATAACCGCTTGCTCGCTGCCGAGGCTGCATCTGGCGGGCGCATCGTCGCCATCCAACCCGATCCTTCCCCGGCAGTGCTGCCCGTCATCCTCAATGGCGGTCTGGGCGCCCCGGTCGACCTGGATTGGCTCGACCCGGCAAACGGTCTGCTTCTCGTCGCCGATGCGGCTGGCAAGCGCCTGCTCCAGCTCGATCTCAACCAGCCAGCGAGCCCACCGCTCGAGCTGCTGACCGGCCTGGATACTCTTTGGGCAGCCAGGATGCTCGAAACAGGTGTGGTGTTATTCGGCGCCGGCGATGGCTTGTGGCGCTACGAAATCCCCGCCGCCCGCCCGCCCGACCCAGTAGACGCCGACTTTTCCGCCGGCGAGCTGTTTATCGGCGGCTGGATGCGCGTCCCGATCCAAGTGAACGACCCCTCGATAACCTTCGACGACCTGGATTTCACCGTGAACCCGCCCGAATCGGCGGCGATGGTCTCGCCTTCGCGCGATAACAGCTTCGACCCGCTCAAACCGCACATCGTTCTGACTGCCGGTTGGATGACCGGCGAGCATCAGCTCGAGATCACCCGCCGCGCCGACGGCTCCCTCCTGGCCAGCGTTCCTTTCGAAGTCCTGGATACCTGGACCGAAAGCGAATACGGCCCGTCGCTCGCCACCTTTGGCTCAATCCAATCCGGCCCGGATGGCGGAACCTGGGGCGGCCCAGACAGCGGTGATTTTACCGTCCCCCAGAATGTCAATGTCAACAAGGCTCTAGGGACCCGCAACGTCGGCGTAGTGCTGGTGGATACGATGAGCGCCCGCTACCCGACCGGAGCGGCTTTGAACACGATCATCAATAACTTGCGCAACGAAATGGTCAATGGGGTGCCAGCCGGCGGCCAAACCCGCTCGGTGACGACGTATTACAACCAGGCCTCGGGTGGATTGTTCAATATCAACGTCGTCGGCATCGTCGGTCCGATCACGCTCCCCAACAACTTTACTTCCTATTTCTATTTTAGCGACCCCGCCACGGGCGGAGATGGCACCTGGATCGCTAACGACGACACCCCCGCCACGATCATCGCTGAAATCGTGCGCCGCAACCGGGCGGCGACGGATGCCGGCAGCCCTCCCGAGCTGGATCTTTCCAACATGGACTCGTTGATCTACGTGGTGCGTTCGGTCGTGCGCACACCGCCCGACACCGATTTGTTCGTCTGGCCGCGGGCTTCCTTTACCACCGAAACCCAGTTGATCGGCGCTACAGATCACTTCCCCTGGATACCGATCTTTCGCGGCATCGCCCGCCTGTTTATGCCGGACGATTGGGCAACCCGCGATGGCACCCGCGCCTTCCACGAAACGGTCTGCCATGAGCTGGGGCACAACCTGGGCCTGATCGATCAGTATTCTCAGACCAAATATTCTACAGACGCTAAGGCGCGCATCACCGGTTTCAACCCCAACCAGAGCTGGGAGCTGATGACCTGGGAGCACGACCTGCCTCTGCCCTCAGCCGTCCACCGTTTGATGCTCGGCTGGCTGAAGCCGGGGTGGATGCGCCTGTACAATTTTGGCACATTCGGCCAGATCGACGAAACGATCACCCTGCACGCGGCCTCGTTGGGCAAGCCGCCAGCCGGGCGTTTTGCTGCCGCCGAGGTGCGCCTGGAGGACGGCAAGAATTTCTATTTCGAATACCGCCCGGCGGTCAGCGGTAAGATCGTCGATCCCGTTCCACCGGAGGCCAACACCGTCCTTGGAACGGAAGCGCTCTTCCGGACGACCAACCCAACCGACCGCCCGAACATCCTGCGCGTGAAGGAAGATGCGGATGCCGTGATCGACCAGGGCGCTTTTGCGACCGGCGAGGATTACCGCGACAAGGATACCAGCTCGCCAGGGTTCGACAATGCCTTCATCGTGGATGTCGTCAGCACGACCAGCAACTCGGCCAGGATGCGGGTGCGTTATGCTGCCGATCTAAAACCCGATCCAGCGATAACGCCCTGGTCGGCAGGCAGCGACTGGCAGAGCCCGGACCTCGAAGTCGTCAATGGTCGCAGCGTGCTTCCCTTTGGTTTTCACAACGTCCCCTGGGAAGGCCACGATAATACCATCCTGGCCCGAGTTCACAATTTGGGCTCCAGCCCGGCGCGCAAGGTGAAAGTGCAGTTCTTTGTCAAAGATTTCACCTTTGGCGGCGGGGTCGAGCAGCCATTGGGGGAAGATACCCACGATATCCCGGTTGGCGCTACGGTCACTTTCACAGCTCCACAAGCCTGGGTCCCTCTACCAGCTGTTTTCGATGTTCGCCGGTCTGTCGTACCAGCACCATGCCTGCCTGGTGGCGCGGATCGCCCCGTTTCTCGATCCGGTCAGCAACATCCTCGAGGTGACACCGGAGAATAACGAGGCTCAATCGAACTACACCTGGACGGCGTCCACTGCGTCCTCGCCAGCCAGCCGCGAAGCCGCCGTTGTCATGGCCGAGAACCCCTTCGACAAACCGGCCGTGGTTTACTTCACGATCAACCAGCCGCATCCCTTCTTTCGGGTGTACCTGGATCACCGCTGGCTGCGCCTGGAACCCGGCGAAAGCAAGCCGGTGCTGGTGATGACCGAATCACTGCTCGGCGCCGATCAGTTCCAGGGTCTGGACTTCCAATTCGACCCGCTCGAAGGCGGAATTAAGACCACCCTGCGCCTGTCCGCCTTGGGCGACACCCATGAGAGCTGCACTGCGGCGGTGATCGGCGGGGTATCCATCCTGGTGATGACCGGCTTCGCCACGCGCTTCGATCGTTTCGAGCACGATTTCAACATCATCGTTGGCGATATCGTCCGTGACAGCGACGGCGCCCCCGTGGACGGCCCGGTGCTGGTTTCGATCATCTCGCTGGACCCGAACGACGGCCGCCCCGAGACCTCTCACCAGGCGACCGCTCAGAACGGCCATTTTCTGGTCGAATTTGGGGATGACCTGGAGAATGTGCGCGTCCAGGGGCACTATCTGGGCCAGGGGCCGTACGCGCCCTGCGACAGCGAGGTGATTGTGGTTGTTTAATGAAAAACACGGAGACACGGAGATTACAAGGTTTTCTCCGTGTCTCCGTGTTGGGTAAGCCATCTTATGACATCTTTGCCCTCTCAGCCAGGATTTTTAAACCCCCTCAGTCATAACCTGGCCAAAAACTCGGCAGGGCTTAGAATAAAAATATTTTCGAACGGCGATAAATTTAGGAGATCGGCATCGCCAGAAATAATACAGTCTGCACCACCCGCAATAGCAGCTTCTAAAAACTTGTCATCTTTTGGATCGCGGCAGGCTTTGATTTTCCGCTGCGGAGTTACCAACTCGCCGCGCAATCGAATTAGGTTGACAGTTGCCAGGATATCGTCTACCTCGATCGCATACTTTGTGCGGAAGATAGGCCGATCGAGCACATCAATGAGCTCAATTAATATCTCGCTCGTATAAATGGCTCCAAACCGACCGACGCGTAAGGCGCGCAGAACTTCACCAATGGTTCCTTGGCGGCGGATGAGGGCGCTGACGAGCACTCCAGTATCGATTACGGCTCGCATCGCTTAACCTTTCGGTTGGTTGAGGGCGGACCGGGCTGCTTCGATATCCGCAGCGATTTCATCGGCGCTGTAGGCAGCATTCGCCTCGGCCAACCGCTTCCATACCTGGTCAAACCGTGCTGTGACTTCATTCTCTTCCAACTGTTGGTAGCGCAGGTAATCCTCATATGGGATCAAAACCGCTTCTGGGCGCGAACCGCGAGTCAGCACCAATGGGGTTCGTTTTTTCACTACCTGATCAAAAAACGAACGAAATTGCCTTTGTAGTTCAGTCACCCCGACTATTTGCTGCATATCACACTCCTTCTACATATTCTAATACAAATTATAACATGTATATGGGCAATGGACGAGCCTCCCTGGCCCTCCAACCAGCTAATCCGAGAAATCCGTGTTAAAAATCCTGTTACAGTAAACTATGGACAAAGGGAACCATATGGGGTAGAACAACCAGGATGACACCCATCATCTTGCTGCCTACCCCATAGGTTTCCGGTCTGGGAAAAGGACCACCAAAAATCTGCGCTGCGAGCGCCTTCAACGGACCGTCCCCCAGACCTGCCAGAACCCATTGTCTAGAACGTGTAGCGCTGCGAGCGCCGTAACAGGATCACCAGGGACTGGCATGGAATCTGTGCACCTCCAATTGTGAGAAGGGAGGTCCTAATGCAAGTATACATCGGAATCGACTGGAGTGAACGCAAGCATGATTTGATCTTTACCAATGAAGCCGGTGGAGTAATCCAGAAGCTGGTTGTCCCGCACAACCTGGAAGGATTTCAACAGATTGATGAAGCCAGGGCAAAGCTCGGGGTACAAGCGAGCGAATGCATTCTGGGGATTGAGACAGCTCACAGCTTGCTGTTGGATTTCTTGTGGGATCGAGAATACCAGGCGGTGTACGTCTTGCCGCCCAATGTCGTCCGCAGTTCCCAAGGGCGCTACCGGCAAAGTGGGGCGCGCAGTGATCAGAGCGATGCCTGGTTGATTGCAGATATTTTACGAACGGATCGTCAGCGCTACCATCCCTGGACGCCAGGTAGCCCATTGCTGCAGCAGATACGGGTCAAAGTTTCCATGCTCAACTACCTGTCCAAAGAGTGTCAACGCATGTCGAACCGTTTGCGGGCGGTTCTGACCCGCTACTACCCGGTTGCCGCCAACCTGTTTAGCAGCCTCACCGCTCAGATCGCCTTGGCCTTCATCCAGGCTTATCCCACCCCTCAAGCGGCTGCTGAACTCAGCTTCGAGGCATTTCAAGCTTTTGCTCGCCAACAGGGACATGTCCAAACCAAGAGACTGCCTCGCAACTATGCTTGTTTACAGCGCCTACAGCCTGTGCCAGAAGCGACCACAACGGCATACTCGGTCGAAGCCCAATTGCTCAGCCGACTGCTGATGGAACTGGTGGTGGCAAAGAACCAGGCTGAACGGGATGTGCAGGAACTCTTTCAGCAGCACCCGGATGCTTTCATCTTCCAATCTTTACCACGGGCTGGCGATTTTCTGGAGCCTGCTCTCCTAGTCAAGTTTGGTGAAGATCGCCAACGCTTTCCAACAGCGACCAGCATCCAGGCTCTGGCCGGTACCTGTCCTGTGACGGACGCCAGCGGAAAACGCAAGACGGTCAAGTTTCGTTATGCCTGTGACCATGAGTTCCGCCACATCGCCCAACAGTGGGCATTGGCTACCTTGAAAGAGTCAACCTGGGCAATAGCCTACTACGAGCAAGTCCGCCCAAAATGCAGCTCCACAAGCCATGCTATTCGTTGCCTGGCTAATCGATGGCTGGCCGTCGTCTGGAAGTTATGGCAGACAAGGCAAACGTATGATGAAGGTTACCACCTGCAGCAACGGATGCTAAGATGTAAACCGCGTCCGTGATCGTTTACCTTTCGTTTTAGATTTTTTCTCGCAACTGGATTGGCAGAAGAAATGGGTGTATCACGAATAGGCTATAAATGTTCATTAGGTCTTAAGAACCTATTTAAGCCCTATTCTCTTCACGCGCCCATCATGCTTTTTTATCCTTGACAAAACGTGTCCGGTGACAGCCGTGTCTGCTCTTGACTTCCTCCCCCTCTTCCGCAATAATCAATCTATGCCTCTCCCGCTGCGTTTCCGCTGGCCGGTTATCATCCCAATCCTGCTCGGCGCCCTTCTACTATCCGCCGGCTGGCGCGCCGCTACTGCCACGGGGAACAAGCTGCGCATCACTTACATCAACGTCGGGCAGGGGGACAGCGCTTTGATCCACGGCCCTGACGGCTTCGCGGTGCTCATCGATGGCGGTCCACCTGCTGCAGCCCCGACTGTGCTCGCCGTGCTGGCGGCGCAGGGCGTCACAAATCTCGATCTGATCCTGGCCAGCCACAACGACGCCGATCACATCGGCGGGTTGGTAGAGATCCTGGAAGCTTCGCAACCACAGGTGGTCGCGGTCTGGTACAACGGCTACCCCACAACGAGCGACCTGTTCACTGAATTTGCCACCGCGGCGGCCCTGGATGGCGCTCCCCTGCAGTCCATCCAGTACCCGGCAAGCGCAAATTGGGGCGCGGCCCAGGTGAGCATTTTGCATCCGCCGCCGGGGATGTCCGAGCCGTTCACCCAGAACAATGCCTCGGTCGTCGCCCTGGTCTCCTACGGCTCCAAAAAATTCCTGTTCACCGGCGACCTCGAGGCGGAGGGCGAAGCGCAAATTTTGGGCCGTGGCGCGCCGCTTGCCGCCGAGGCGCTCAAAATTGCCCACCACGGCAGCGATACCAGCACCACCCTGGACTTCCTCCTCGCCGTCCACCCGACCGATGCGCTCATTTCCGTGGGTGGAAATAATTCCTTCGGCCATCCCGACCCGGAGGTGCTCCAGCGCCTGGATGCCGCCGGCGTGGAAGTCTGGCGCACCGACCAAAACGGGACGATTTGGCTGGAGAGCGACGGGGTCAGCCGCCAACTCACTGCCGAGTTCATGCACCCCGTGCGCCTGCCGCTCGCCTACCGCAATCGCTGCAACCCGACCGGCCTCGGCGCCCTCCCCATCACCACGATTTTCTATGACGGGGTGGTCAGCAGCAAGGAGCCGGACGAATACCTTGAGTTCGCCAACAACGACCGCTGCCCGATCCAGCTCGAAGGCTGGCAGGCCCGCGACGCCAACAACACGGTATACACCTTCCCCGACTTCCGCATCGCCCCCGGCCAGGTCTGCCGCCTGTACACCAACCAAAATCACCCCGAATGGTGCGGCTTCAACTGGCAGCGCGGCAGCCCGGTTTGGAGCAATGCTGGCGAATGTGGGACGCTGTGGGACGATCGGGGGAACCTGGTTTCAGAATACTGCTATTGATGTTGAAAGTTGAAGGTTAAAAGGTTTAAAGGTTGGGAACTTTAAACCTTTTAACTTTCAACTTGTAACTCATTCCCGACCACTTGAATCCCGAATAATCAACCGCGTATCCAGCTCGACGTGGCGCACGGCGCGGTCTGGCTCGGCGATGCGATCGAGGAGGAGCTGGGCGGCAGTGCGGCCCATTTCGAGGTCGGTTGGGCGACAACGGTCAGGGCGGGCTGCAGGGAAGAGGCCCAGACCATGTCATCGAAGCCGACCACGGCGATCCCATCCGGGATGGCCAGGCTGCGTTCGTGGATGGCTTGCAGCGCGCCGAGGGTCATCAAGTTGTTGCCCACCAGCACCACGCTCGGCGGCGGATCGAGATCCAGCAGTTCGCTCATCGCCTGGTAGCCCCCAGCATGGCGAAAATCGGCCACGCGGCACAACCCCGGGTCGTAGGCCAGACCGGCGGCCTCGAGCCCCTGCAGGTAGCCTCGCTTGCGTTCGACGCCGGTGCTCACCCGCTCCGGACCGCCAATATAAGCGATCCGGCGGTAGCCGCCTGCCACCAGGTGCTGGATCGCGTCATACGCCCCCTGGCCATTGCCAACGGTCACCGTATCGACGTGGGTCTTCTTCAGGATGCGGTCGATCACCACGACCGGCATCCCGCTGCTCACCAGGCGCTGCAGCGCCTCGGACTCGCTGCCCGACGGGGCCAGGATAATCCCCGAGACCCGCTCGGCCCACAACGTATTCAAAAACAGCGTCTCGCGGCGCGGGTCTTCATACGTATCGCACAGCAGCAGGGTGAAATCTTCCTGGGCGATGGTCGACTCGATGCCGCGAATGACGCTGGTGAAAAATGGGTTTTCGATGTCCGGGATGCACGCTCCGACGATTTGCGCCACGCGCCGGCGCAGGTTGCGCGCTGTGCGGTTGGGGTGATAGTTGAGCTCGTTGGTGGCATCCTCCACCTGGCGGGTCAGCTCTGGGCTGACGTACCCACGCCCGGAGAGCACGCGTGAAACCGTGGCAGTCGAGACCCCGGCTTTCTTGGCCACTTCCTTGATATTGACCACATCCTTAGGCGGCGCGCCGTTTGACTGGCCGTTCGCCAGGCCGTTAGCCGAGCTGTGCCCAACGCCATTGAAGCCAGCGTTGGCGTCGTTGTGGTGGGTCTTGCGCGCTGAAGTAGCCAAGGGAACGCGCTCCTGGTTATTTTTCCACCGCGGGCAAAGCCGGATGATCGGCGCGCGGCAGGCGCTCCATCATCGGCTGCAAGGTCAGCGGGATGTGGGGTTCAAGCTGGTACCAATACGCGGTGCTGGAGAAATCATCCGAGCGGCGGTTGGCGTGGCCGTGCTCGATCGAAACGCGGATCGAATGGGTGAAGCGCACCGGATCGGGAATGTGCCAGCGGTACCACGAGATTTGGCCGGTCCACAAAGGCCCGCCTGGCAGCGGCAGCCCAAAGAAGGGCGAGGAGAAAGGCTCGTCGGGTCCCCAGGCGGTATTGAAGTAGTCCTCGGTGCCAGTGCCGTGCAGAGTTGGCGGCCAGCGCACGCCTTCGTTATCGTCATCGACGAAAATCATTTCGTCGCCCTCGCCATACCAGTTGTCATTTCCCTTGGGCAAGCGCATGGCGTGGATATTCAGATTACAGCCGATGAACTGGCCGCTGCCCTGCGCCTCGAGGATCATGTAATTTCCCGCGTCCGAAAGGTTGATCCCCGCACTGCGGAAGGTGTGGTCGTCCATCTCGGGCGTCTCGGGGATGCCGTCCGTCGGGTTTTCGCGGCGCCAACTGGCGTGGAAGCGCCCCAGGTCGTCGCGCGGCGCGTCCCAGGTTTCGTAGTCGATGTTGTAATACAGGCGGGTTTCACTGGCATAATTCTCGCTGGTCACCTCGATGCGCGCCCCGCGGCTGAAGGGCATCGGCAGGTAGCAGTTCAACCCGGCGCCATCGCGCACAGCCATCACCATCGGCAGCGAGCTGTACGTCACCGTGCGCCCATGCCCGACGCCGAAGAAATCGCCCAACGGAACCAGCACGCTCGGCTCGCTTTCACCGTCCCAATACATCTTCAAGACCAGCTTGCGCAGGTATCCTTCCTCGATGCTGTGACCGGTCATCCAGATATGGGTTATGCAGCCGGGACCGTCCACGTCGAGCAGGGTATGCGTCTCGCCGCGCACAATACACAGCCGGTCGCGGTTATCGCCCTCCGGCGCATAGCTTGAAGCGCGGTGCGAGTGGCGGCTGTTATCGACCTTGACAAAATCAAACCAATTGTAAGAGTTCATCTTTATTCAATCTCCGGAAGTGCAGGATGATCTGCCCTTGGCAGTCGCTCATGCGCAGGCAAGATACCGAACGGCAGGTGCGGCTCGTCCTGGTACCAATATGCCGTGCTGGAATAATCGTCCGAACGGCGGTTGGCATGACCGTGTTCGATCGAAACGCGGATCGAGCGCGCAAAACGCACTGGGTCGGGGATGTGCCAGCGATACCACGAGACGTGCCCGGAAAACTCCCGCGCCCCGGGTTGGGTCAGCCCGAAGAAGGGCGAAGCAAACTTTTCGCGCGGCCCCCAGGCGGTGTTAAAGTAGTCCTCGGTGCCGGTGCCGTGCAGGGTGGGCGGCCAGCGCACGCCTTCGTTATCGTCATCGACGAAGATCATTTCGTCGCCTTCGCCATACCAATCGCCGATTTCCTTTTTGACGCGCAGGTTGTGAATGTTCAAATTGCAGCCAATATACTGGCCGGAGCCCTGGGCTTCCAGGATCAGGTAGTTACCGTCGTCCGAAAGGTTGAACCCGCTGTGCAGGTACAGATGGTTGTCCATTTCGGGCGGCTCGGGGATGCCATCGCAGGGGTTCTGCCGCCGCCATTGGGCGTGCAGGCGTCCCAGCCCGGCCAGCGGCTCGTCCCAGGTTTCATAGTCGATGTTGTAGTACAGGCGCGACTCGGTCAGATCGTTTTCGCAGACCACCTCGATCTTCGCCCCAGCGCTGAACGGCATCGGCAGGTAGCAATTCAAGCCGGTGCCATCGTGCGGAGCCATCACCATCGGCAGCGAGGCATAGGTGGTGGTGTCGCCGTGCCCAACCCCGAAGAAATCGCCAAGGGGGACCAGCACGCTGGGCTCTTCCTCGCCGTCCCAGTACATCTTCAACAGCAGTTTGCGCAGGATGTGTGGCTCGGGGTTGAAGGCGGTCATCCAGATATGGGTGACGCAGCCCGGCCCGCCCACGTCCAGCAGGGTGTGGGTTTCGCCGCGCACCATGGACAGCCGGTCGCGGTTGTCGCCTTCGCGGGAATAGCTCGAAGAGCGGTGCGAGTGCCGGCGATTATCAATCTTGACGAAATCAAACCATTGGAACATAGCGTCTCCTATTGCCGGCGGTCGACAACCAACCGGCCATCTCTAAATACGGACAGAATATTGGCGGGATCCTGGAGCAGGCGGATGTCCTGGAGTGGGTCGCCGCGCACGACGAGCAGATCGGCGCACAGACCCTTGGAGAGTACCCCGGTGATATCAGCCATGTCGAGCAGGCGGGCTGCCGCGCCGCTGGCAGCGTGGATCGCCTGGAGCGGGCTCATCCCGATCGTGGTCAGCAGCTCCAGCTCCATGGCGTTGCAGCCGTGTGGGACGTTATCCGCCCCAGCATCGGTGCCAGTGGCAATCGGCACGCCCATTTGGAAGGCTTTCGGGATCACCCGGTACATCGAATCGTAAGCGTCCAGGATCAGGTTGTTCACCCACGCCTCGGGGGGCAAGTTTTGGCTGATATCGAGGGTGTTGCGGGCGCAGTGGGTCATGGTCGGGACCAGGAACGTGCCTTTCTCGGCCATTAAGGCAATGGTGCGCTCATCGATAAAATGGGCGTGTTCGAGCGAATCCACCCCGGCCTGCACCGCCCAAAATTCTCCATCGCTGCCCAGGCTGTGGGCGGCCACGGTGCGCCCGGCAATGTGGGCTTCTTCGCAGATCACCTGGAGCACGTCGAGGCGCATTTCGGGGGCAAAGAGGATCGGGCGACCTTTGACGCGGTAACCGCGCCCGGCGTTGATCTTAATGTGATCAACGCCCATGCGCACCAGGTAGCGCACGGCGATGCGCGCCTGCTCGGGCGTGTCGACGATATTGTTGAAATAGCCCAGGCTGACGTCGGGACGCAGCCCGCTGCGCAGGTCCATATGCCCGCCGGTGGCGGTCAGCCCATAGCCGCAGGCGGAGATGCGCGGCCCAACGACGATGCCCTTGTTGATCGCATCCCGCAGCGAAATATCGACGAAGTCGTAGCTGAGCATATCGCGCAGCGTCGTAAAACCCGCTTCCAGGTCTTTTTTTGCGTTGGCATAGGCTTCGAGGGCGAAGGTCCCCGGCAGATCGCCCACCTGGCCTTCGCGACCGGCCAGCGGGTCGCCGGGGGTGCCGTTCCACATCACGTGGACGTGAGCATCGATCATCCCCGGCATCACGGTCAGCTCGTTTGCGTCGTAGAATTCCGCCCCATCGGGGACGCTCCCCTCCCCGGCAGCGAGGACATCGACAATCTTGCCCTTTTCGATATACAGTCGGACATTTTGGCGCGGGGCCGCGCCAGAGCCGTCGATAAACTGGCCTGCTTGGAGAACAAACACGGACTACCTCCTGTGAATTTTTGCCTCGGTTTACCCCACCACCTGCCCGTAAACGCGCAGCAGGTTTGCGCCGAGTATTTTTTGAACGGTTTCCACCGGGTGTCCCCGGTCTAAGAGTCCTTGGGTGATGCGCGGCCAGCGATCCGCTTCTTCCAGGTCCTTCGTCCAGCCGCCGATGGCATAGGGGAGGTGGCTCTGGTAGACATCGAAATCAGCGCCCAGCCCGACGTGGTCGGGGCCCATAATCTTTACGGCGTGCTCGATAGCGTCCAGGAAAGTCTCCAGGCTGGCTTTTTCTGGGTCTTCGGCCAATGCCTGGGGCACAGTGGTAACGCAGAACAGACCGCCCTGGGCGGCGATGGCTTCAAGCATGAAATCGTCCAGGGTGCGCGGGTGGTTGGGGTTCACTGCGCGCACCCCGCCGTGCGAATGCAGCACAGGCTGCTCGGACAGGCGCAGGATATCCGCCATCGCCCGCGGGGTGGCGTGAGCCAGGTCGATGACCATCCCCAGGCGGTTCATTTCCTTGACGACCGCCTCTCCGAACAAGGACAGCCCGCCGCCTTCGCGGCCTTCGTAGCCGCCATCGGCCAGGTCGTTGCGGTAGTTCCAGGTGAAACCCATGGCACGCAGCCCCAAACGGTAGAACATGCGCAGCAGACTGAGCTCGGTGCGGATCGGCTCGGCGCCTTCGAAATTGAGGAACACGGCCAGCTTGCCCTGTTGGCGGGCGGCTAACGCCTGGGCGGTGGTGGTGACCAGGGCTGCCTGGTCTGGATGGGCTTCGAGGATGGCAAAAACCGCGTCGAGCTCTTTGAGCGCCTGGGCGGTCGGCTCCATGCCGATCTCCGGGCCGATGCACAGGGCGTAGGTTTGCACGTCGATCCCGCCGGCTTTGAGGCGCGGCAGGTGCAGATCGACGCCGATCATCCAGTGCTGTAGGAAGCGCTCTTCCAGCGGCGCTTCGTAGGCGACATCGCGGTGGGCGTCCCAAACCAGGGCGTTTTGGTGAACTTGTTCAGCTTCCATCGTTGAAATTAACCTTTCAGTCCGGTCATAGCAATGCCGCGCACAAAATATTTCTGCAGCAAGGCAATCAGCACCAGCATCGGTAGGGCGGCGATCGTGGTGGTGCTCATAATCACCGTCCAGTCCACTTGATAATCATGGGCTGCATCCGTGGCCGCGGCATGCACCATCCCGAGCTGGATGGTATAGCGGTCGAGCGATTGCAGAATAATGAGCGGCCAGAAATAGTCGTTCCACACCCCCAGCGCAGTCAGCACGCCCAGGGCTGCCAGGGCGCCGGAGGTGAGCGGCAGGGCGATTTTGAAGAAGATCCCCAGCTCAGACATGCCATCCACCCGCGCCGCATCGAGCAGCTCGCCCGGCAGGTTCAGAAACGCCTGGCGCATCACAAACACGCCAAACGCCCCGATCAAACCGGGGAACATTACCCCCATTAAGGAGTTGGTGATTTTCAGGTTGAACGCCCCGACGTACCAGGGGATCAGCAGCATTTCCCCAGGCACCATGATCGTGGCCAGGATGATGACGAAGAAGATATTCCTCCCAGGGAAATTGAACTTGGCCAGGGCATAGCCAGCCAGCGAGCAGAAGAACAGTACGCTGAAGGTGGTCAGCACGGTGACGATAATTGAATTGAAGAACCACGTGCCGAATTGCCAGCGGGTGAGCACATCAATATAATGGGCCAGGGTGGGCTGGATCGGCAGCAGGCGGTAGTAGTAGATT
This sequence comes from uncultured Chloroflexia bacterium, assembly GCA_963770655.1. Classification (GTDB taxonomy): domain Bacteria; phylum Chloroflexota; class Anaerolineae; order Anaerolineales; family UBA4823; genus CAZAGA01. The sequence continues at coordinate 35,245 of CAVYQO010000013.1, forward strand.
TCCGGTTTCGGTTTCAACGAGGTCGAGACCATCCAGAAAAACGGGAAGGTGGTGGTGATTGCCACGATAATCAGCCAAAAATAAGCTGCGCCGCGGGTTAAGTTGCGGTTGAAGCGGTTGCGGCGGACGGCAGCCTCGTGGGACGGTTGGGTTACGGGTTCGATAGCCTGAGCAGTCAATGCACACTCTCCCTGCGGTTAGTATTCGAAATTCCTCTGGGTTACCTTTAACTGGACCAGGGTGATAATCATAATAATAAGGAAGAAGAAAACGGTGATCGCCGCCGCCCGGCCCATATTCAAGCGGGTGAAAGCTTCCATATAGATGTAGAGCGGCATGGTCAGGGTGCTGTTCATCGGACCTCCCGCGCCGTTATTGCCCGACATGGTGCGGATCAAGTCGAAGTTTTTCAGGGAAGCGGTGACTGCCAGGATCCCCACCAGCACCAGGGTCGGGTTGAGCAGCGGAAAGGTCACTTTCCAGAAGGTCTGCCAACCGTTGGCGCCGTCGACCTTGGCGGCATCGTAAATTTCGTTGGGAATGGCGTCCAGCCCGACCGAGAAGAGCAGGGTGTAGTAGCCGATCGAAGCCCAGGCAGAGACGAAGGCAATCGCATACAACGCGGTCGGTACATTCAAGGTCAGCAGTGCTTTGGTGTCTGGGACGCCGAATTGGCGCAGCATGTAAAAGATGAAACCCTGGCGGGAGTACATGAAGTTGAAAATCCAGCCCAACGCCACCCCGGAGGTCAGGAAAGGCAGCAGGAGCAGGGTGCGCAGCAAGTTCTTGTAGCGCGGGATGGTCTGGAAGGCCAGGGCGGTGATCATCGCCAGGCTGAGCACCACCGGCACGCGAAAGAGGGTGAAGCGCAGCGAATTCCATAAGGATTTCCACAGCAGCTCTTTGGCAATAATATCCTGGTAGTTCTTGAAGCCGATAAAGGGCTTAACCGGGTTCAAAATATTGTATTTTTGAAAGGAAAAGACGAACGCTTCGATCATCGGGAAGATCATAATTCCGATGAAATAGGCAAAGGGCAGGGCCAGGAACACCAGCCCGTAATAGGACATGCGCGATTTGAGCTTTAAGCGCGGCGCCAGCACTTTGTCCAGGATGAAAACCAGCAGCAGAAATACGCCGATGGCAATTAAGATTGGGGTAATCTTGGGATTGAGCGCGCCCGTCAGGATGGTTTCAGGCATCGAACACTCCTAGAGGTTGGGGTTGGCGGCGGGTGTGTCTCAGGGTGTTCCCCCTCCGCTCCCGATCCAGAGGGAGAGGAGGGGAGACGAAGGGGGAACCACAAGAGGAGGAGGTCCAGATTATCTATTCGCCGAAGAACTCGTCGCGCAAAATCTGGGTTTGTTCGGTGCCCCAGGTCAGAACTTCAGCCGGGTCTTCGCCATTGAGCAGGACTTTATCGCCCATGTCTAATGAAACCTGGCGTTCGCCCTTCTCGTCGACCCAAGGGAACGGAATGGCATACTCGAGGGTGGCCATCCAGGCAGCCATATCGGCATTGTCCTTGAAGTAAGGATCATCCATCAGCTCTTTGAGCGGAGGCAGACCGCCGACGATCTCGATGTACGCCTTGACCACTTCGGGACGGGTCAGGAATTCCATAAACTTGTACGCAGCCTCAGCGCGGGCAGGATCCTGGACGCCCTTGGAGGTGATGTTGAACGACCAGTACTGCGACTGGTTGCGGTTGGCCAGGGCCGGGTCGGAGGCAGTTCCGGGGGGCAGTGGGAAGGCGCCCCAGTTCAGGTCGGGAGCGTTTTCTTTGATGACCGGGACGTTGCCAGGAGAGCCCGTGCGCATGCAGGTGGCGCCGGTGTAGAAAGCGGGGCCAGGGCCTTCGCCCCAACCGACATCCATGACCTTGTCCACCAGCCACAGGTCGTTGAACCACTTGAAGGTCTCAGCGCCGACTGGGCTGTCATTCCAGGTGACCGTCTTGGTGTCATCCGAGAACATGGCCTGGCCGTTCTTCTCGATCAGGACTTTCCACAGGATGTGCTCCTGGGTGCCATATTCGAGGTAGTAACCGGCGCGCTCCAGGGTGCCATCTGCGGCGCGCTTGGTGCATTTAATCGCCGCTTCGCGAACTTCTTCCCAGGTTGTGGGCAGCTCGGTGATCCCTGATTCGGCAAAGTAATCCTTGTTGTACAGGATCGCCCAGTTGCTCAGGTTCATCGGCAGGCCCCATAGCTCGCCATCGCTAAACATCGGCTCGATGCCAGCCAGGTATTTCTCACGGATTGCAGCCTCGGGGAAACGATCGGCAGGCAGGGGGGCCAGGAAGCCAGATTTCTTCCACAGCGGAACCCAACCGTAGAACGGGTTCACCAGGTCGGGGCCTTGGCCAGTGGGGACCATAGCGGCGATCTTTTCATTGATTTCATCGTATGAAATCGGGGTGTAGTTGACCTTGATGTCGGGGTTTTCGGCCTCGAACATTTCGATGACTTTCAGGATGGCTTTATCCCAGTTGGGGAAGTCAACCTGCCAGTATTCGAGGGTAACCTGATCGGCCGCGGCAGGGGCAGCAGCCGGCGCTTCGGTGGGCGCTGGCTCGGCCGGTGCGGCGGCGGCTGGCGCCTCGGTAGCTGCCGGTTCAGCAGCAGCCGGGGCAGCGGGTTCCGCTGGGGCTTCGGTGGCAGCAGGGCCGCACGCGCTCAGCAGCATCACAATCACGAGCAATAGGAAGGCAAACTTCTTCATGGTTTTACATTCTCCTATAGGTTGTTAAACTAGAATTCGGTTGGTTGCTTTCGAACGAAACACAGCGGCAGGTTTGACTCGATAGGGACCTCCTTGAGAATCAGATCAGATAGAAATCCGTTTGCAGCGGCAGCATTGCCTGGCAACCCTGCTGGGTGTAACACACGTCCTGCTCGACGCTGAAATTGACGGATTGATTACCCCATTCGGGGACCAGGTCTTCGATGGAAAGCTCCATGGTAAAGGTGGTATTTTCGGAAAGAACGACATCGCCGCGCCCAGGGTTGTTGACCTGCTCCCAGGGTAGACCGATGAGCGGCCCGGGTTCGTGCAGGTAATAGCCCAGGGAGTGGGAGTAGATCCGCGGCTTGGGGATGCCCGCCGCGTTTGCGGCGCTGAGAATATTATTGAGGATTTTGTTCCCGCTCGCCCCGCCTTCGAAACCGGCCATAAACACCGCCTGCAAGCGGTTGGCCTGGGTGAAGAGAGCCCGCAGACCAGCCGGCGCAGCTACTTCGCCGGGGCGAAGCACGTAGGCCCATTCCTGCAGATCGCTGCACAGGCGCAGATATTTGTTGCCCACGTCGCAGTGGATGATGTCGCCAGGGCGGATCACTTTATCATCGACCGGGAAGCGTTCTTTTTCGGCATTGCTGCGCACCAGGTTGAAGAAGGGGATGAAGGACAGCTCCAGGCCGAGGTCCAGGCTGTGCTGGTAGAAAGCCCACTGCAGATCGTCGCTGGTGGTGATGCCGGGGGTGAGCGTCTCGGCGCTGAAGCAGCGCTGGATGATCGCCCGCGTAATGCGCACCGCCTGGGGGTAAGCCTGGATTTCAGCTTCGCTGAGCACGCTCAACCAGATCGTGCAGGCGTCTTCGGCGGAGACCAGGCGGGCGGCGTATTTTGGATCGATGGCGGCGACAAGCTGAGTGTAGAGGTTGTGGGTCAGCCCGCCCGCAGCCCATTGAATTTCGCCGGTGTTAATCCCGATCCGCGCCGGATCGCGTTCAGCAATTATCTGGGCGAGCAGCGGCCACTGTTCGGTGTGGTATCGCCCGGCCCAGGGTTTGGTGAACAGATCGCGCAGGTTGGTCATCGAAAGGTTGATGCGCTCGACGCCCAGCTCGGGACCGCGATCGAAGAAAACCAGGATTTGCAAAATAGGCGCCCAGGTGTAAGGCGGGATCATCGTCTTGAACACCGGGTCGTAATCGTCTTCCTGACAGATGATCAGCCACATATCGATGCCTGCGGCGCGCATCGCCTGGGGAAGAATGCTATCCAGGCGTTGGCGCAGGACGTTAACGACCCAGGCATCCTGATCTTTGATGGGTAAAATAGCCGGAAAATGAGACATGCCAGGCGGTCCTTTCAAGAGTAAGTAATCGTTTTCTCTAATTATTCAACCGCCGGATCATGGGACTGACAGTAGATGCTGCCGGAACGCTGATTCGGGGAGACAAGACCCTGACCGGGATCGAAATCCCAGCGGTTGATGGTGACGAAAAGGTATTATGGCCTGCTTGAGCGTATAAAGCGCAGAATTTCGCCGGAAAAGCGCCAGCAGCCGCTCAAGGTAGGGGTTAGCTGGGGAGAAACTGCGTCGGATAAATCCGCTCGATCGATCCGATTATGTAATCGATTACATAGTTTATAGCATGGCTTTTTAAAAATGTCAACAGGCAAATATGAGAGTTTTTCGTTTTTTTCCTACCAATTTTCCCGCGCCAAATACCCGCATTCCTGATAAAATTAATCTGAATTAACCGTCCCTTTGCCAAAGCTTTGCTGGTTAACAGTTTATTTTGTATGAATTGTCCCTCATGCAATACAAAAGCGCCTCCGGGCGCGATATTCTGTCTCAACTGCGGCGAGAAATTACCCGAGACGACCCGCCCAGCGAGTTCTCTCAGCGCGCCCGAAGTCTGTCCAGTTTGCGGCGCCAGCGTTACGCCAGGGGCGCACTTCTGCGCCAACTGCGGCGCCCGCCTCAATTTCGACCTCAACCAGCCTGTAGTTCTCCAAACCCCTGAGCTTGACGCTCCCGATCGAACGCTTAGCCTGCCCACTCTGCTCCAGACCCAGGATCCTGCCTTCACCGGAGCCTATGAGCGCCGCCTGGTCACCATCTTGTTCGTCGACATCATCAGCTATTCCACTCTATCCGAGCACCTCGACCCCGAGGAGCTGATGGAGATTATGCGCGGCGCCTATCCATGTATGCTCGACCCGATCCAGCGCCAGGGCGGCACCGTCGTCCAGGTGATGGGCGACGGTGTGCTGGCTTTCTTCGGCGCGCCGGTAGCCCATGAAGACGATCCCGAGCGCGCCATCCGCGCCGGGTTGGACATCCAGCGCTGCGTCCAGGGCTACGCCGCCCGCCTGGCAGCCGAGCGCCAGATCGAATCTTTCAACGTGCGCGTCGGCATTCACAGCGGGCTGGTGGTAGTGGGTGAAATCAGCCCGGATAAACACCTTGAATATACCGCCCTGGGCGATGCTGTCAACCTCGCCGCCCGCCTGCAGCAGATCGCTCCGCCCGGCGGGGTGCTGGTCAGCCACGAGACCTACCGGCATGTGCGCCTGATCTTCAACGCTCAAGCCCAGGAGCCCCTGACCGTCAAAGGCCGCCTGCAGTCTGTGCAAACCTACCTGGTTTCGAGCATCAAACCCCACGCCTGGCGCATCCGCACCCGCGGCGTGGAAGGCGTGGAAACGCGCATGATCGGGCGCGAGCCCGAAATGCTCACCCTTCAGAACTTTTTTGAAGACGCCATGCACAGCAGCGAGGCCAGCCTGGTATTGATCACCGGCGAAGCCGGGCTGGGCAAGAGCCGCCTGACCGATGAGTTCGTCGCCTGGGTCGACCTGCTCCCACAAGAGGTGTGGTACTTTCGCGGGCGCGCCTCCCCCGCTTCCCTGACCTCGCCCTATTCGCTCTTCCATGATCTGTTTGCCTATCGCTTTGAAATCCGCGAAAGCGACAGCGCCGCCCAGGCCTTAAAAGCTTTTCGCCAGGGGATGGCCGCATCCCTCGAGGCTGACCAGGCCGACCTGGTCGGACAACTTGTCGGTTTCGATTTCTCCGCAAGCCCCGCCGTGGCGCGCCTGCTCGGCAGCCCGTCCTTTGCCCAGCTCGCCACCCTGTACCTGTTGAATTTCTTCCGCCAGATCGCTGCCGACCCGCTGCTGATCGTCCTCGAAGACCTGCACTGGGCGGACGATAGCTCGCTCGACCTGATCCTCCAACTCGTTACCGAGGTCGGAGGGAGCGAAGTCAGCCGCCTGGCCCTGGTCTGCGCAGCCCGCCCCAGCCTGTTCGAGCGCCGGCCGAACTGGGGCGAGGGCATCCCCGGCGTCCATCGCCTGGCTTTACACCCGCTCTCACAACGCAGCAGCCGCCGCCTGGTCGAAGAAATTTTGAAGAAAGCCGAGCATATTTCCGACCCATTTGTCGAGCGCATCGTCGCCGAAACGGAGGGCAGCCCGCTGTTCATCGAAGAGCTGATCAAAATGCTCATCGACGAAGCCGTGATCAACACCGAGCACGACCCATGGCGGATAAACCCGGAACGCATGGAGGCGCTGCACGTCCCGCCCACCCTGGTGGGCATCCTCCAGGCGCGGCTCGACAGCCTGCCGGTCGCCGAGCGCCAGGTTTTGCAGCGCGCCGCGGTCGTTGGGCGGGTTTTTTGGGATCGCCTGCTCGAGGCGCTGACCGATGATCCCGCCGAAGCGGAGCAGATGCCGCTTCGCCTGGCCAGGCTGCGCGAGCGCGAGCTCGTCTTCCGCCGTGATCGGTCGTCGATCGCCGGGGTTGAGGAATATCTGTTTAAGCACAGCCTGCTTCAGGAAGCCGCTTACGAAACGGTCTTATTGAAACAGCGCCGGCGCTATCACAACCAGGTGGCTGGCTGGATCGAAGCCAACGCCGGCGAGCGCCTGGAGGAATACCTGCCGCTGATCGCCAGCCATTATGCCCAAGGCGACCAGCCGCTGAGCGCCGCCGATCGCTATACCCGCGCCGGGCAGCGCGCCCTGGCCTTGGGCGCCCTCAGCGAAGCCCGCCGTCTGTACAGCCTGGCCTTGGATCTGCTGCCCGAGGCCGAACAGGCCCGGCGCTGGTCCGCCCTGGTCGGGCGCGATGAGGTGGTCGGGCTGCTCGGCGATGTCCCAGCCCGCCAGGCAGACGACGCCGCTCTGCTGACCCTGGCCAAAGAAACCAACAACGATTCCTGCCTGGCCGAGGCCTACCTGCGTATCGCCCACCAGGCGCATTACGAGGGCGATCACTCGCGCGCCCAGGATTCATACAATCGCGCCCTGCAATCTGCCCGGCGCGCCGGCGATACCCGCCTGGAAGCCACCATCCTGCCCCTGCAGATCTTCGACCTGGTGCGCCAGGGTGAGCTGGAAACGGCCCGCCCGCTGATCGAGCCCGCTCTGGAGATCGCATACAGCAGCGCCAACGAAAACGTGCTGGCACGGGCTCTATCCAATATCTCGATTTACTATATTTCCAACGGCGACCTGTCCCAGGCGGCCAAGCTCACCCAACAAGTGGTCGAAATCAACCAGAAGCAGGGAAACCGGATTGGCGAGGCGATCGGCCAGACCAACCTGGGGTACTACTACGTGGCGCTCGGGCTATTCGAGGCCGGGCGCGATGTCCTGGAGCAGGCTTCGCTGACCGCGCGGGAGCTGGAATCGCGCCAGGCGACTGCCTACAGCCTGCTCAACCTGGGGCTGGCTTACTGGCGGCTCAAACAGTTCCAGGCTGCCCGGCATGCCCTGGAGACCAGCCTGCTGGAACTGCACGACCTGGGCTACCAGATGGCCTTAGCCTCCTACCATTTTTACTTGGGCTTAGTGCAGGAAGAACTGGGTGAGCTGAACGCGGCTTCCGGTTCCTACCAGCAGGCCCACGACACCTTCGGCCAGCTCGGCGCGACGCCCTTGGCAGCCGAAACCCACGCCGGAATTGCCCGCATCCGCCTGCTCGAAGGCCAGGTGGAGGAGGCTCGCCAGGCTGCCTGCGATACCTGGGACTACCTGGTCGAAAATGGGCCGCAAGGGCTCGAGCTCCCGATCCTGGCCTATCTGACCTGCGCCGATGTGTTCCAGGTAAGCGACGAACCAGCCCGTCTGCAGGCGGTCTTAGCCGCTGGCTGTCAGGAGCTGGAAGATCGCGCCAACCGGATCAGCGACCCGGCCTGGCGCCAAACGTTTTATGAGGCGGTGCCCGAGCACCACCGCTTAATCAACTTTACCGGGGGATAAGGGCGTCTCGGAGACGCCCGCCAAATCGCCGGTACTGCCCATTGCAAGATTGCCTATGCGCAAAAGGAGAAAACATGCAAGGTCCTCAAGGTCAACGTGTCTATAACTTTTTAGGCGTCACCGTCACCATCCCCGACCAGGGGAAATGGGTGCGCGTCGTCGATAAAGCGATGCCCCCGCTCAGCACCATGCCCGGCAACGAGAATTTCACCCCGATCCGCCTGCTGGTCAACCTGGCGGTGGTCGACTACGATAACGAAAATACGGTGCTCACTGCATTCAATCCCCCGATTGAATTCGACGTCAATTACACCAGCCAGGATTTGTGGGAATCGGCCCGTATCGCCCGCTCGCTGAAACTGGCCTACTGGGATGGCAACTCCTGGGTGGTGTTCACCGAATCCACCAACCAGTACACCTTGCTGCCGCCGGCCACCGGCACAGTCGCCAACGTCAAAATTTCCACCTGGGTTGGCGACCCGCCAATGTCCTGGGGAAGATAAGCACAAAGACCCCACCCCGGCCTACCTTCGCCGGGATGTAAGTGTACGCCCACCCTCCTCTTTGGGGGGAGGGGCCGTAAAAATCCAGCCCAACGCACTCCTTTGGGAGTGCGTTGGGCTGAGTTTATCTGCTTGAATTCGTCTCTGACTTATGCTATAGTAATCATAGGCAGAGGAGGTGAGCCATGAGCGATGCCGGATTATTTCCTCAAAAAAAGGGCGAACCCTGCGCGGTGAGCTGCCAGGTTATTATTTTCATCGATCGTCCCGGTGTGTTCCAGATGCCGGCAAACCAGCCCATCTGCAGGCGGTCTTGGCCGCTGGCTGTCAGGAGCTGGAAGATCCCGCCAGCCGGATCAGCGACACGGCCTGGCGCCAGACGTTTTATGAGGCGGCGCTTGAAAAACACCGCTTAATAAACTTTACCGGGGGAAAAGGGCGTCTCGGAGACGCCCGCCAAATCGCCGGTACTGCCTATTGAAAGCTTGCCTATGCGAAAAAGGAGGACAACGTGGCTAATGCACAAGGTCAACAAGTCTATAAATTCCTAGAAGTCACCGTTCCCGACCAGGGGAAATGGGTAAGCGTCGTCGAAAAAGATATGCCCCCGCTCAGCTCGATGCCCGGCAACGCCAATTTCACCCCCATCCGTCTGCTGGTCAACGTGGCTGTGGTTGACTACAATAATCTAAATTCGGTTATCACTTCTTTCGATCCCCCGATCGAGCTCGAACTGAATTACACCAGCGGAGTCCTGGGTGAAAACGCCCCTATCGGGGAGGCGCTGAAGCTGGCTTATTGGGACGGCAGTACCTGGGTTGTCTTCACTAAGATAGACAACGACTACACCCTGCTGCAGTCAGCCACTGGCGGCGTAGCCAAGTTGAAGATCTACAGTTGGGCCGGCGACCCGCCGATGGCCTGGGGGAGATAAGCATAAAGACCCCACCCCAGGTGTTTCCGCGCAAACGCCTGGGGTGGGATATGCGTCTCGCTGCCTTTATTGGCTCCAAGTTGTCGGCTGGCGGTCCCAGCGGTGGGCACGCAGCGCCGCATGCAGCTCGGCTTCCAGGCCTCCCGCGTCAGCGGCAGCCAGGTTGGCGTCGACATGTCCCGGCTTGCGCATCCCCGGGATGATCGTGCTGACATCCGGGTTGTTCAGGATGAAGCGCAGGGCCAGGGTGGGTAAATCCATCCCGGCGGGCAGCAGCGGTTTGAGCGCGGCGACATGCTCAAGGCTGGATTTTCAAGTTCTCAGGGACAAAGTAGCTGTTGCGCCAGTCGCCCTCGGGCCAGCGGCTGTCAGCGGTCAAGGCGCCGGTCAGGCTGCCTTCATCGAACGGCACCCGCGCAATCACAGCCACGTCCATCGCGCGGCAGGCCGGGAATAGTTCGTCCTCCGGATTTTGATCGAAAATGTTGTAAATCACCTGGACCGCATCGATCAGCCCGGTTTTCACTGTGCGCACCCCGTTCCATGGCTCCCAGCGGTTAATGCTGATCCCAACGGCGTTGATCAGCCCCTGGCGGCGCAGATCCGCAATCTTATCCTGCCAGCGCGGGTCGTCTGCCCAGGCATCCTCCCAGGTGTGGAACTGGATCAGGTCAATCGTCGCCAGCCCCAGGTTTTTCAGGCTGCGCTTGACATATTTTTCGATGTGCTCCGCTGGATAGCAGTCCTCCAGGCTGAACTCACGCTGGCTGGGCCATTTGAGGTTTTTCGGAGGGATTTTCGTCGCCGTGTACAGGCGCTTGTCCGGATTTGCACGCACCAATTGGCCGAGCAGTTGCTCACTGTGCCCGCCTCCGTAAGCCCAGGCTGTATCGAAAAAGTTGCAGCCCAGCTCCACCGAGCGCTGCAGCGCACGTAGGGACTGTTCGTCATCCGACCCTGTCCAGCCGCCCATTCCCCACATCCCGTAACTGATTGCGCTGGTATCCCAACCGATTTTTCCAAAACGTCGATATTGCATGGTTAACTCCTCGGTATCATCTAAACTCAAGAAATTATATCCGGTGGATGAAGAGTAATGATAGCAAAAGTTCCCTCAATAGCTTGCATAACCAGCGTGTGGGCGGGCGTGGACATTGCCTGGGAGCAGGAAAAACCCGAAGTCAGAAAAATGCTAAAAAGACCGCCATCGCCGAAGGCGGCAGTCCCACAAGTGCACGCTTTGATGGAGTCATTTTGGGCTAATGAAGCGATCTTTCAGTTGATGATGCTGGCTTACAATCTGTTGTTGCTGGTCAAGATGGACTTCGCAGGGGGAACAAGTGACCGGCGATATCCAGGCAGTTAAGTGATAAGGGAGTGGCTAAAATAATGGGTCAAGGAAATCCTTAATGTGCGCTGGATAGCACCAGGAGCTCTGCTTATAAAGTTGTCGCCTGTTGTAACAGAGAATAAATAAACGCAAGGCGCACGTCAGCGCATCCAGAGCGGCGCGAGGAACAGGGACGATCTTGCCAGGCGCGCCAGGTAGTGGCGCAGCTCAGCATTGTCTCCTTCCACCGAGTAGGTGTCGGTTTTGCCTTCAGAAACTTCATACCGTCCATAGTGATACCACAAGCGATCATAAGCATCAAATGCATCGCTGAAATACTGTTTAGCCTTGGGAGCACCGTCAACCATCTCCTGAATAGCTGGTTGAGTGCGCTCCCAGACGACTTTGCAGCTCAAGTGATAAATGGCATATGACAGAACTACCAGATCCAGGCATACTTAGCTATTAATTATATTTTCCAAGGTGGAAAACCAACCGCCGAAGCTGGACATTCAGCGAGAAGAATTTAAAAGCTATTTCCTGACGAACTCAAGTAAGAAAAGGATGCATGCCCCGACAACTCATGCTGCTGCCAGCTTCCGCCTGCCAGGCCCACTGTAGCTACTGCTTTGGACCTAATCGCGGGGCGTGCATGTCAATCGAGGTATTTGATGCCGCTCTGGAGTGGATAGTCGCCACCACCCCGGTAGATGAAAAACTTGCCCTTACCTTTCACGGTGGAGAACCACTCCTGGCGGGGCTAGATTGGTACCGCCACGCCTTGCCGCGTCTTCGAGAGCGCTTTACAGGGGGGTTGAGCCTGAGTCTGCAAAGCAACCTGTGGGTGCTAACCGAGGAGTTTTGTGATTTATTCAAAGAATATGGGGTGGCGCTAGGGACCAGCTTGGATGGTCCGGCTGAGATTAACGATGCGCAGCGTGGGGCGGGGTATTTTGCACGCACCATGGCAGGTCTGGCGCTTGCCCGCAGTCACGGCTTCAAAGTGGGGGTGATCTGCACGTTTACCCGCCTTTCGGCGCTTCGCTACCGCGAAGTGTTCGATTTTTTCGAGGGCGAGGGGTTGGCCTTCAGCGTACATGGGATGGATCAACCGCTCAACGGTAACGCTAATGGCTCATCTACCAACGACGCACTGGGGTTGACTGCCATTGAGCATAGTGAGCTGTTGGGGCAGTTATTCGCCGAATATGTCGAGCGACTGCCGCGCTTGCGCATTTCCACCTTTGACCAGATGGCAAGCGGCCTGGCGGCTGGAACAGGCGGTTTATGTACCTTTGGTGACTGCCTGGGGAAATATCTCACCATCGCGCCGGATGGCGGCATCTATTCCTGCAATCGTCTGGCTGGTCATGCAGACTGGCGGCTAGGTCGCGTGCAGGAGGCGCCCACGCTGGAATCGCTGGCTCAGACGCCAGCCTGGCAGCGCCTGGAAGATCGCCAGGAAACCGTCCAACAAGACTGCGGCGACTGCTCTCACTTTGCGTATTGCAAGGGAGGCTGCGTCTATAATGTCATTGTAAACCGCCACCGTGTGGATGACCTTTGCGACCAGCGCGATCCACAGTGCCTGGCTTACCGGGGGTTGTTTAATGCCATCGCTGAGCGCGCCCTGGCCGAGGTGTTTTCTGAGGAAAATATGACCGAAGTGGTAGCCGCTGGTCCGCACTTGCGCTACGGTCTGCTGCGCAAAGGCAAGCTGCTGCAGGTGATGCGTGGAGGGACAAAACCGGGACAGACTGCCGGGCGCGCCCGACGAAACCGCCGCTGCCGTTGCCCTGGCTGAAAGCGCATCTTCAGAAGATGCGCTAGAAAGGCTGGATCGCGCCGGCCTGGTCACACGCCCCGAAATCGCCCTGCAAAGCCTGACAGCCCTGCGTCAGCGTCTGGACAGCCAAGGGCAGACAGGCCTGTTAAACGCCTACGTGCACGTGACGCAGGCTTGCAACCTGGCCTGTACGCACTGTTATGCCGAAGCCGGGCAAAGTGCAAACGAATTCATGCCGCCGGAGCAGTTGGCTACACTGACCGTCGATCTGGCTGCAGCCGGCTTTCGCAAAATCATCTTCACAGGCGGCGAACCGCTGCTGCACCCCCAGCGCGCCGCATTCCTGGCTGCCCTGGGGGCGGTCCGACCCACTCTTGGTCCGGTCTTGCTCGTCCTGCGCACCAACTTAGTTTTACCACTTACCACCTACCTGGCCTCGCAGCTCCAGCAGGTTTTCGATCAGATCGTGGTGAGCGTAGACGGCGATGAAGTCGCGCATGACGCCCGGCGTGGCCCCGGTACTTATGCTCGCACTACGGCAAATCTGAAACACCTGGTCGAGAATCCTGCCGGGCTTCGTAAAGAACAATTGTACCTGGCTGCAGCGCTAACCACTGAGGAAATCGCCGGGCAGCAAGGCCAGGCGGTTCGCCGGTTGGCGGGTCAGTTGGGCGAACAAGTAGGGATTCGCTTGCGACCGTTGCTGCCGTTGGGAAGGGGAATGGATTTAAACCTTTCACCTTCGTATTATTCATCCCTGGATAACGAGGAAGACAGCTTGGATCTTCTCGCCCACAGTCGCGGTCCGAGGATTACCTGCGGATTAGGCATGAACCTGTTCCTGGATCCGCAGGGTGAATGCTATCCCTGCTATGCGCTCACCGGATCGCGGCATGCGTTGGGCAACGCCCTGGTCGAAGGGGTTGCTGCTGTAATAGCACGGAATGATGTCTATCGCTGGATGACCGTAGATACCGAAGCGCAGTGCCGCTCCTGTCCGGTGCGGTACCTGTGCGGCGGTTTCTGTCGCGCCTGGCAATCCGGGGAAGCTAACGATGAGGCGCATGTGGACTGCGCTACGTCTTATCGCCGCGCCTTTCGCCAATTGCATAGCGCACTGGAGATCCTGGAAATCACTCCAGAACGCTGGCAGGCGGCTGGATTGTCTTATTGAAATGAACTGCCTTGGCAGTTAGTTTAACCGGAAAAGATGTCGGATCATCGGGAAGGAATTGTATCAATGTCTTTCTTGAATAAGTTGCACAAACCGAACATCGAGAAATTACAAGCCAATTGCGATATTCCAGGTTTGCTAGAGGCGCTGAATTATCGAATCGATGATAATGATTCGGATGCCAGTCTGGTGCGTCAGAAAGCAGCCGCCGCGCTGGGGGAAATTGGCGATGTGAGCGTGGTGGAACCATTAATCGCGAAACTTCAAGGAACGGATTGGGAAGTGCGCGATTTTGCAGCAAATGCTCTTGGGCAAATTGGTGATAGGCGCGCGATTGAACCGCTGGTGGCGGCGCTGAAAGACCGTGATCGTATAGTGGGTGAAGCGGCTGCTCAAGCGCTCGATAGGCTGAGCTGGCAACCAACAACGGACGAAACCAGCGCAACCTATTGGCGTCTAAAGCGAAATTGGCAAAAGTGTGGGGAAATCGGCGCGCCGGCAGTGAGCGTGCTGGTGGCAGCAGTGAATGGCCGCGATAAAGAAATTGGTCGAGAAGCGTTAAATGCTTTAGGCAAGATCAGTGATCCTCAAGCGGTCGAAACGCTGCTTCTCCTGTTGGATGATAGCAATGCAAATCTGCGCCAGGCTGCGATAGAAGCGCTGGGGCGAATTGGCGCTCCGGCAGTAGAAGCGTTATTAGCCAGATTGAAAGCCCACGATCGAGATACACCTCAGAGAGTAGTGGAAGTGATCTGTCAGATTGGCGATCCGGCGATCGAGCCGTTGAAAGCCGGATTGAAAGACAGCGATGTGGTGGTACGTCAGACTACGGTGAAAGTATTAGAGAAATTACATTGGAGACCAACTAACAACGAAACCGGTGCAATTTATTGGCGTGTAAAAGGAAACTGGCAGCGATATGTGGATATTGGCGCACCGGCTGTGGAACTATTGATAACCGATTTGAATGACAGCGATGGGGATGTACGCCAGATGGCTGCCCAGGCACTGGGGAAGATTGGCGATGCGCGGGCAGTGGAAGCGCTGCTCGTCGCCTTAAATGACAGTGCTACGGACGTCCGCCTGGCTGCAGTTGAGGCGTTGGGGCAGATTGGCGATGTGCGGGCAGTGGAACCACTGCTCGTCGCAGTGAAAGATAACGATTTGGTTATGTGTCTGGCTGCCGTGGGAGCACTGGGGCGAATTGGCGACAGGCGGGCCGTAAACGAACTGCTGGAGGTTTTGAATGACACCGATTCGGATATACGTCTACGCCTGGTAGCGGTGGAAGCGCTGGGGCAGATCGGTGATAAACGCGCAATTGATCCTTTGCTAGTTTGTATGAAGGACGGCGAGAAGGAGATAAAGTGGGCGGCAGTCAAAGCAATAGAAAAGATGAGATGGGAACCAACCAACGACGAAACCAGTGCAAATTACTGGCTGGTTAACGAGAATTGGCAGAAATGTGTAGAAATCGGCGCCCCAGCAGTCGAAGCAGTGTTAGCAGCTCTGATGGACAATGATAAACATGTGCGCAAGGCAGCAGCTCGAGCGCTTGGACAGATCGGTGAAATACGGGCAGTGGAACCCCTTCTGGCTGCTTTAAAAGACGATGATGCGGATGTGCGTAATGCGGCGTCTGAAGCATTGGGGAAGATTGGTGATACTGTGGCGATAGCCCCGCTGATCTCCTGTCTTAAAGACGAAGATAAAGATGTTCGCCTTGCAGCGGCTGAAGCTCTGGAAAAGCTGGAATGGAAACCAACCAACGATGAGACCGGGGCAATCTACTGGCGGGTTAAGGGAAATTGGCAGAAAAGTATAGAAATTGAGACCCCGACGTTGGAAACGCTGCTTATTAATCTGCATGGTAGCGATGCAATTGTGCGCCAGGCAACGGTGGAAGCGCTGTATCAGATCGGTGATTCACGAGCAATTGGGGGGTTAATCGATGCGCTTGAGGATAAGGATCGTGATGTGCGCGAGGCTGCAAAGGTCGCACTCGGACTGATTGGCGCTCCCGCAGTTCAACCATTAATCGCCAGATTAAATGCCAGTCAACCAGAGACATTTGTATCAGCCCTGGTGATGATTGGCGCCCCAGCGGTAGAACCGGTGCTGGCCGCGCTGCGCAATATCAGGCCGGATGCATGCCGGACGGCAGCCCAGGCGCTCGAACAATTGGGCTGGAAACCGACTTTCGACGAAACCAGTGCACGTTACTGGTGTATCAAGCGGGACTGGCAGAAGTGTATTCAGATCGGCGCCCCTGCTGTGGCGCCGTTAATGGAGACGTGGGCTACTGCAACTATGGACCATGATTTGGATGTGCGCTACGCAGCTCGGGACGCATTGGAGATGCTAGGCGCTCCAGCGGTAGAGCCGTTGATAGTCGCATTACACAACAGCGATCTTGATTTGGATGCCAGGTATACGTTAGAACGGATAGGGGCTCCAGCAGTAGATGCGTTGATTGCTGCCTTGCAAGATAGTATTTGGTATGTGCGCCGGGATGCAGTGGTTACACTGGGGAAGATTGGTGACGCCAGAGCGGTAGCGCCGCTTATGAATACTCTGTTGTACCGCGATACATCTGACATGCATAAGGAGGTATATACGGCAATCGATAAATTAGGTTGGAAACCGGGCCAAGACGAAATCAGTGTGTACTACTGGCTTGGCAAAGGGAATGTGCAGAATTGTGTAGCGATTGGTCCGCGAGCAGTAAAACCGCTGCTGGTTGCTCTGAAAGCTGAAAATTTGGAAATGCGCAGAGATGCAGCAGCGGCGCTAGATAAACTGCGCCGGATGCCAACCGACGACGAAACAGCCGCTTATTACTGGCGTATTAAGGAAAATTGGCAGAAATGTGTTGAAATTGGTGCTCCTGCGGTAGAGTTGTTGATTGTTGATTTGAATAATGGCTCATGGGACGTGCGCCGGAATGCAGCGCAAGCCTTGGTGCAAATTTATCAGAAACGATCCTTGCCTAGAATCATGCCGCGCCCAAATATTAAATCATCGCAGTAAAATTGAGAGCCCACATAATGATAGTTTATCATTTAGCGGCCACTCCGATTATTCATGGACTTACGATTATGCAACTCCAGCCAATAGTAGTGGATGTTACTCCACTCATATTGATAGCGGCATTGGTGTGGATTTTCCACTTTAACCCAGTGTGAAAGGCAGGATTAATCAATGTCTTTCTTGAATAAATTGCACAAACCGAACATCGAGAAATTACAAGCCAATTGCGATATTCCAGGTTTGCTAGAGGCGCTGAATTATCGTATCAGATGATAATGACTCAGAAGCCAGTATGGTGCGCCAAAAAGCAGCAACCGCGTTGGGGGAGATTGGCGATGTGCGAGCGTTGCAACCATTAATCGCCAAACTACAAGGAACGGATTGGGAAGTTCGGCATTTCGCCGCAAAGGCGCTGGGGCAAATTGGCGACAAGCGCGCTCTTGAACCGCTGCTGGCGGTGCTAAAAGACCGTGATCATATCGTGGGTGAAGCGGCTGCTCAAGCGCTTGATAGGCTGAGCTGGCAACCAACAACGGACGAAACCAGCGCAACTTATTGGTGTCTAAAGAAAAGTTGGCAAAAGTGTGCTGAAATCGGCGCGCCGGCAGTGAGCGTGCTGGTGGCAGCAGTAAATGGCCGTGATCAAGAAATTGATCGAGAAGCGTTAAATGCTTTAAGCAAGATCAGCGATGCGCGAGCGATTGGGTTGCTGCTTGCCTATTGAATGACAATAACCCGGATCTGCGTCAGGCAGCAGTAAAAGCACTGGGTCAGATTGGCGCTCTGGCAGTGGATGCGCTACTGGCTAAATTGACAGGCCGCGATCGGGTTGCGCTCCAGACGGTGGTCGAAGTGATCAGGCAAATTGGCGCCTCCGCGGTGGAGCCGCTCATCTCAGCATTAATGTGTAAAGACTGGGATTTGCGCCTGGCAGCTTCGATAGTACTTGATGAAATAGGTTGGACGCCAGGCCAAGACGAAACCGGTGGGTATTATTACCGAGTAAAAGAAAATTGGCAGAGATGCGTTGAGATTGGTCCGCTGGCAGTTCCAGCGCTGTTGAGCGCTTTGGATGATGGTGATGTGAGGGCGCGCCAAAATCGGGTAGCAGTTCTAGAAGCGCTGGGGCAGATCGGCGATTTGCGAGTATTAGATGCGCTTCTTGTTTATCTTGCAGCCGACGACGAGAAAATCCGCGCAGCAGCGCAGAAAGTGCTGGTGCAAATTGGCTCTCCAGCATTGGATACGCTGCTTGCTGCGCTGAAAGATGGTGATCGGGAAGTGCGCCTGGTGGCAATAGAAGCATTGAGTAAAATTGGCGGAGAGCGAGCGGTTGAAGCGCTGCTTGTCGCTTTTCAAGAAGGCGAACAGGATTCGTCTCAGGCAGCAGCCACAGCATTGGCAAACATTGGGGATGTGGGGGCTGTCGAGGCGCTGCTTGTTGCATTGAGAGCGAGCGATCCGGATAGGCGCAAGACGGCGATAGAAGCATTGGGAAAGATCGGCGATCCCCAGGCGGTCGATGCCCTAATAATTACTTTGCATGAGAGTAATCGGGGTGTCAGCCGGGCTGCTTGTACCGCATTGGGGAAAATTGGTGATGCACGAGCAGTTGAAGCGCTGCAGACCCAATTGATCGATAACGATCGAATGATTCGCATGGCGGCAGCCGAGGCATTAGACGCAGCGGGATGGAAACCAGGAACTAATACAGCCAGTGCCTATTACTGGCGAGACCGCTTAGATTTTCAGAAATGTGTGGAAATTGGCGCTCCGGCGGTGGACGCATTGTTGGATGCATTCCAAGACAATTCTTGGAATGTGCGCCTGGCGGCGATCGAGGCCTTGGAACAGATTGAAGATCCCCAGGTGATTGAGGCTCTCAGTGCCTTAGCGCAGGATAGTTTATTACGCGAAGAAGCCCTGACCGCCTTAGAACGGCTTGGCGCTTCAGGGTTGGAAGGGCTGCAGGCCCAATTGTCAGGCAGCGATCGAATAATGCGCAGGGCGGCAGCCGAGGCTTTGGTGGCAGCGGGCTGGAAGCCAGGTTGCGATGCAGCCAGCGCCTATTACTGGCGAGACCGCTTAGATTTTCAAAATTGTGTAGAAATTGGCGCTCCCGGCAGTGGATGCACTGGTTGATGGGTTGCATGATGGTTCAAAAAATGTGCGCATATGGGCAACCAAGGCATTGGGACAAATCGGTGACGCACGTGCTCTGGAGCCATTATTGCTTGCCTGTTTGAAAGACAGCGATAAGGATGTGCGTCAATCGGCTACAACAGCGTTAGGGCAAATCGACAAAGTTCGAGCAGTAGAAATGCTGCAAACCTGGCTGAAAGCTGACGATGAAGGCAGGCCGAATATCAGCAGTGAAAGCGCTCGATACCTTGGGTTGGAAACCGCCTGATAATGAAATCGGTGCATATTACTGGCGGGAAAAAGCGAACTGGAATAAATGTGTTCAAATCGGCGCTCCGGCAGTAGGAGCGCTGGTGGTGGCTTTGAAAGCGTATGATGAAAATGTTCGCAAGGCCGTTTGTAAAGCGTTGGGACAGATCGGCGATGTTCGGGCATCAGAACCGTTGTTGGCTGCTATGCAAAGACGATGATTCAGATGTGCGTCTGGCAGCTGCCAGGGCCTTAGGGAGTATTGGCGATGCCCGAGCGGTGGACCCACTGCTTGCCTGGCTAAAAAAAGACCAGGAAGAGCGCAGGACGGCAGCTTTTGTCCTTGGAGAAATTGGCAGCCCCCGCCCGGTGGAAGTGCTAATAGAAATGTTGGAAGCCCCTGTATTCGAAGATCGACAGGTGGCAGCGAAAGCATTGGTGAAAATCTATCGGAAGCAACCTGCAGATGAAACTTGCCGGGCCCTTCTATCCTCGGTCAACGAAAAACCATTCTCTCCAGGCATACTGATTTTGATCGGGAACCTCATCAGGATCGATTGCTCGACCTGCTATGGTCCTTCAGCTCACACCGATCAGGGGATCGGGATAGAATTCCCGCTTTAAGTCAGGACCGATGGCATCCTGAATTTAGATGGCGCTAACAATTGGACCTGGCAAAACAAAGCGACTTTTATCGATGAATTGATGCGAGATGATCGTTGGGTAGAGTGCCTCTCTGCTCAAATTGAGGCCTTTTTCATCCTTGGGTAGGTGGGTATCTCATCGTGCAAAAGGCTATTTCAATAGCTTATATCGGAGCAGACATTTGCCTTAATAATTGAGTTAACACGCATCCTACCTAATGACCCAATCCAGTTGATCCTATGTCGTCGCGGCAGTTTGGTTTCGCTGGCCTATTCGATGGCGCTGACGAGCTGGCCGAGCAGCTGCTCGCTGTGCCCGCCTCCGTAAGCCCAGGCTGTATCGAAAAAGTTGCAGCCCAACTCCACCGAGCGCTGCAGCGCACGAAGGGACTGTTCGTCATCCGACCCTGTCCAGCCGCCCATTCCCCACATCCCGTAACTGATTGCGCTGGTATCCCAACCGGTCTTGCCAAAACGTCGATATTGCATGGTTCTCTCCTCTTTATCTTCTAGTACGAAAAAAAGATCTCAAACCCCGGCAGCGCCAGAAGTGAAAATGATACGGTTACTCACATAATAGATGTTTATACATCAAGAACTGGTATCCTGTTTTCATGCCGCCCAAAAATCTTTATGCACAGCCCGGGCTTCTATTTCTAAGGATGATATAGGACCAATTACTTCGATCTTGCGTTGACTATGGGCAAAGACTTCTCTGCATGGAAGGTACAGGTGGTCTGGCGATGCCCCGATGATGTCGTAAAGATCGGTCTCGCTAAGAGCATAGACAACTCGCCCAATTTGACTCCAAAAAATGGCTCCGGCGCACATGGCGCAAGGTTCGGTACTTGAGAAAAGCGTATAGTGGGCGAGTTGTTCAGGCGAAAATTGTTGCGTGGCAAGTCGAACTAGATTTGTCTCTGCATGACCCGTAGTATCTCGCCCTGTTACAACCGTGTTTTCCGCTTGCAGGACAATATGCTGATGTTCATCCACCAGCACAGCCCCAAAAGGATGATTTCCATTTTTTCGGGCACGCCAGGCGACAGAAATAGATGCCTTCAGATGTTCAAGTTCTATGTCATTCATATTGAATAGCTTTCCTTCCTTTTCAAATCTTGCGGCAAACCAGTTCACCCTTGCCAATTGGGACAATCATCGCGTCCACACGATCATCTGCTAAGGCTCGATCCAACATCGGTCTCAAAGTTTCCTGATGGTTGATCGCATTATCTGCAACCAACAGGCCGCCTTTACATAACTTGGGGATTATGGCTTCATAACATTCGGCATAAATTTCCTTCTCTGCGTCCAAAAAACAGAAGGCTATATTTTCTAATTGTGGAAGATAATTTCGGATATCGCCCTCCACTAAATGGATTGTTTTTTCCACCTGGGCAGCTTGAAAAGTTTCGCGTGCCAATCGAACTTTTTCTGGCAGCACTTCAAAGGTATGCATGGTTCTTCCAAGCATTTCACAAGCGGTATTTATCCAAAGTGTGGAGTAACCAGCGCTCGTGCCAATTTCAACAACCATCCCATCCGGAGTATTGGCGGCTAATAAGGCAAGGAATTTTCCCGTTTCTGGTGGTATCTGGCGTAAA
Organism: uncultured Chloroflexia bacterium; assembly: GCA_963770655.1. Lineage (GTDB taxonomy): Bacteria > Chloroflexota > Anaerolineae > Anaerolineales > UBA4823 > CAZAGA01. Next base: position 56,645 of record CAVYQO010000013.1, read on the forward strand.
CGTTGGCTCCGAGGGGTTCCATCTTCTCGATCTGTGATATCAATTTGCTCCAAGTAGTTCATCCGATCCAGGACGGATGGCCGTATTGAATGAAACATAATTGCGATACCTCCTGAAATCTTATAAGGAACTGTATCCATTCCCTATTAGGGTGTGAACAGTCTCCAATGGCCTTCAGAGACAACCTCGACGATTCCGTCGACCATTTTGATAGCGGTCTCGTCGTCAATCGCGTAGGTCGGCACGGGCACCTCGGCGGCCATTCTTTCCACCTTGGCCGTGGAACTTTCCGGGTGGTCCTCGTGATCCAGGTGCGGAAGCAGCGCAAAGTCAACCAGTCCCAGCCCCTTTTCGATGACGAAGGGCGTATCCGGGTCGTTGTAGGTCTCTCCGAAAATAGGGGCAGTCACCATACTGCCGGCGCTCACCCCCACGTAGACCGTCTCGCGCAGCGACGGCAGGAGGTCTGCCAGTCCGGACTCCCGCATCCAGCGGCACAGATACAGGACATCGCCGCCATACACCAGCAGGGCGTCAACCTGCTGGACTGCAGCGATCCAATACCTCTTTTTGGATGCTGGGCAGGGCCGTGAGTTCCAGCACGCCCAACGACTTCCAACCCAATTCGCACATGGGGTTGGCGGTTAATCCGCGGATGAACCGGTAGGCCATTGACGGGCCGCCGGGGAAGGGGTAGATCGCAGTGGGAATGCACAGGGCGCTGGACTCGGCAATCGGTTTGCCGAGGAGGTCGACCAACGCCTCATGGATGCTCGTGTTCTTAATACCTGCCGAGGTGAGAAGAAATTTCATGTTGGTTTCCTTTCCTAACCATTAATCGCCGAACGGTTTGGGTTACCTGCCCAGGGGTGGGTGTGGTCTCTGCTTAGGCGCTTCACAACACACTTTTGCTCCAGATCTCTTGCAACGCCCGATAATCTATAAGAATAATGTTCTCTTCTTTAACAATATTGTGTGCCTCTGGCGACATCAGAAAGTTGAAATCCCTCTGGCGGATATGTCTGCTGCTGCCTTCAATGGTTAGCAACTCATCGTTTTCCAAACCAGGATGGACTGCCCATTCGCTGAGACCCACCGGTAGTTCGCATAACATTTGATGATAGCGTACTGTTTGATCCACGGGATCAAGGAGGTAACTGTCCACAAAGTCATAATCGTTACAAGGAAGCCCCTGGTTTTGTATATTCTGAATTGAAGATTGTCCCATAACTCGAAGGGCAAGTCTGTACTCTTTTGCCAGTCTAAATAGCAAGTGAAAAATGTTCTCCCTGTTGCTAATCCGCAGAGCATGCCAATCCAAATGCGTAGGATGGAGTCCAGCAACCAGCACAGTTTCGATCTGTGCCCTGAATTCTATTTCCAATTCGTTTAGGTTGATGTGATCCAAAACATCGTGCATTTGTTCAAAGTTACGGAAGTATCCCGCTTTATCAACCAAAGAGGATACCTTATTCCGGTCTGCGACCGGACCCCAACGATAATTAACCCAATCTGAAATAACAGCGAGGTGAATTCCAAAGGAAATCTCAGGGTGATCACTGAGGAAATGCATAGCATGTGGCGCCCAAGGACAGGGTACCATCAGAGTTGTGGAATGAAGCAAGCCTTTCTCAAATGCACGGAAGATTGCATCATTGACTGAATGACACATGCCAAAATCATCGGCGTTGATGATTAACAGGCGAGCATCGTCTGGATATCCTAGCAATATGGATCGCCTGGCTTTTTTGTTTTATGATCATCTGGCTATTTTACTCTTTCCATCACCAAGTAGGTTCCTTTATTTTGCAGCCCAATGGCTCGCGTTAGCGGCAGGCAGGATTTGGCAAGATAAATTTCAAGCGTAGATAAAGCCCAAAGGAGCAGAATCCCTCTTGTCAAGTGCTCGCTATTTTGGGCGGTGCTTTCGAAAAAGCTAACTTTCTCCCTTACTCAATTCCTTTTCGTACAAAGCAAATTCGCCTGCCACATACATACCTGCCCGTTGATAGAGCCGCGTGGCTCCTGTGAGGTTGGCGGAATCAACGCCAAGACCTATGTTAGTCTTTTCAGTCGTAACAATATCCATACTCTTTCTTAAGCGTTCGGTCTCACGCTGCTTTGCCCGTCAGGTCCTTGTCTTCCATCTCCCAGGCGTGGTTCAGAGTGTGATAGGCGGTGTGGCAAATCAGGTACCGGAGCGGCCATTTCGCCATCTTGCCCGCCAACCTGCCCTGTGCGTGATACTCCCGGATTGCCTGGCAATAGGCATTGCGATGTGCTTTTAGCCCCTCGGCAGTCAACATCGCATCCTCTGGCGAGTGCACTCCGATCATCGTCGCCCAACCCTGCTCGGCGGCAAACGTATGCCGGACGATACGGTCCCGATCACGCCCTCCCCCTCGTGGACCCTTCTGCATCTCAGCCGAAACCCGGCTGCGCACACCGTCGAAAAACGTCCAGCACGCCTGCATCAGGGTCAGCTCACGTTCCAATTCATCACCCGACATGCCTTGCTTGTCGAGGCTCGAAAAAGCGAACGAGATGCCCCAGAAGTCCGTTGAGCCTGTTCCTGGATACTCCTCGACAACCTCTAAGTTATTGACAGCCTCAAACTCTGCATCCATTTCAGCGATCTTTGCCACCTGTGAATATCGCGGAATGTAAGCGCGCAGCCTTTCGATTGCCTCTTCCCCGGTCTTCGCGCCGCGCTCGAGCCCAGGCCAATCCGGCGCCACCGCCACCACCATCTTGCCCTTCGGTCCGATTTCCAGCGTCACTCGAGTAGGTTTAGCCACGTTTCCTCCGATCACAATTCTTCCGGTCATGATAGCGATTTACCATATCTCAATCGAGAAAAGGTAAGTCAATCACATTGCAGCTGCCGCCAAAAAAATACGTATCGAAAATACCTGGATATTTAGCCGTTTCGTTGTACCAAATAGAATTATCCTGGATAATCAAAGTCTGCTTTACCTTATTATACGATCCTTTGACCGCTTCTGGAAATCCTTGGAGCGTTAAACATGGAAAACCGGGCTGCAAAAAGCCGTCAAGGCTGCGGTGCAGAAATAGGATCTTTCCAAGCGTTGACGAAGCGCGAGATTTTCCACCGGGTGACTGGTATAATTTTACTCAGCATAACCTCATTCAAACAAATACCCAAAAGGAGGGTCGCCCATGTATAAGCTCGCCGCGTTTGACCTTGGTATCAGAGACTACCATATTGCTTATGGTGAAACCAAGGAAGAAGTCATTGGGAAAATGTTCACATTCCTGCAAACGTTTCACCCCGATTTCGTCGGCGAACCCACTATGCAGCGCCTGGCCGAGATCGATAGCTTGATGAATGACCATATCGAGGAAGCCTAATCATCCGACTGGAGGTTTTCCATGACCCGTAACGTGAAACGGAGGATCGTTTTATTCAGCCTGCTCAGCCTTGCCCTGCTGGCAGTGCTGCTTGGCGCCGCCTGGCCAAGGATCGAAGCGCAAGCCAGCAACTGCCAGGCGAGCTACATGGTTCACGCCGGTGATACGCTCGGCGCTATCGCTGATAAATACAACGCCAGCATCGACGACCTGACTAAGGCCAACCGGCTTTACGCTCCGTATTACACGATCTACGTCAACCAAAAGCTGTGCATTCCCTCCGGCGCCAAGCCGCTGAGCAACATTCCCAAATTTGCCAATGCCCTGGCCGCGGATTACACGGCGCGGATCAACGGCAAGACCCTGGCGATCCAGACCAAAAACTTCCCCAAGGGCAGCGGCTATTACGTCAAGGTCGGACCGGCTGGCAGCGTTCCCTCCCAGAAAATCGGTATGTTCAACACCGCCAGCGGCGGCAGCCTGAGCTTCAACTTCGCCCTGCCGGAAAAGCTGTCCAAGGCCGCCCAGGTGAGCGTGTGTTTGAAGAATAATTCCACCGACGCCAACGTCTGCCGTTTGGCCAAGCGTTAGGAAGAAACCTAGCACCGCGATCAGCGCTCTGAAGACGTAGGTCTTTTATCAGCCGCCCCTAGGTTTCGTCCTCTTCGGCGTTTTCTTCCTCGGCGTCGGTTTCCTCTTCATCTGTCTGTAAACACCTGCACATGAAACCGCTGCATTCCAGGCAGATCCCCCAAAAGGTCTGGATCTCGGCGATATAGTTCGAGTTAAAAGCAAATTCGATATAATTTGCCGGGTAGACGTAATCCGGTTCGGCATTGCACTTGCAAAAACCCTCGGCGAAATTGCAGCGGGTGCAGATCCGCGGCGGGCGCAGCTCTTCAGGGCAGCGCCGGGTATTTGCCAGGTTGCCCGCCAGGGTTTGGGTTGGTTTCTTGATCTTGTTCTCCTCCTGGTAGGCAAAGCAGTACGCAATCCAGCCCAGGATATCTGCCCGCGTCGGCAGGTACGCGTGACCGCGTTTTTCGTTGGCACAGATCTGGCGGGCAATTCCCACCGCCCGGTCTGTCCACACCCCAGCGCGCGCCAGCCAGCTCAGCGCCTGGGCAAAAGCCGGGTCAGCCAATAATTTCTCCAGCTCCAAAGTCCAGGGATCGGCGGGCGGTTCCAGGTCCTGGCCGGTCTCCACCGCCAAAAAACCGGGACAAGTCCCTGGAGGGAGCGCTATCGCGTCTTTATCTTGAACTGGCGAAGCAGCGGCCATTTTTGTTGATTCCGGATTTGCGATCCGTGTTTGTTGATCTTGTGATTCTATTAACAAATTTAAATCAGTAAGTACACCACCAACACAGTCCGCGATTCCGGTCTCGCGAAAAAACTTCAGATCCGGGGCATCAGAATTTTCGGCTGGCTCAACCAGGGTGGGTGCGGCCACCTGGCCAGCCGGGACCGGGTTGTCTTCCAAAAATGCGCCGCCCGGTATGGGAGGCTGGCCGCCGGATTGGCGATCCTGGGCAAGGGTCGAATCTACAGGCTGGGCTGCTGTGTCTGGAGACAGCGAAGGAACGGCGGCGCTTTGTTCGAGCACAGCCAAAGGCGCCGCGGGCAGGTGCGTCCCAGCCGCCGGCGGCACGCCATGCAGGGTGATCACGCAGCGTCCAGCGGCGTCATTCACCCAGGTGATCAGCTTGGCGATGCGCAGCAGGCGCAGATGCTGGCGGACCTGGGTCTTGTGCAGACCGAGCAGCGGCATGAGCTCCCCGGCAAAATCCAGCGGCCCCACCTGGCGGCCTCCCTGGGCGCCAGCCAGCGCCTGCAAGCGCAGGTAGGAGAGCAGCGCAGCCGGCGGTAGGGTGTAATCGAATAAGATCTGGTTCGAGATGGCAGTGGTCGTACGGGTCAAACCTGGCATAAGCCTCCTTTGAGCAAAGAAAAACCCGTTAAACAAAGCCAGGGCGCAGCCCAATCAGGGCCGCGGCCAGGTGTGTAACGGGTGTCGTGTTCAAGGATGCAGCTAATCAGGATTATAAATCGAACATTTGTTCTTGTCAAGTGGTTAAAAGGCCTTTACAGACTCCCCCGCCTGTGCCATAATCAAGCCATGCCCTTCCCCGACTTCGCCCCGCCAGACGAGCCCCAGCGGAAGCCGAAATTCCCCCGGCGTAAAAGCGATTCGCTGCTGCTCAAAGTCCACATCCGCCCGGCGCCGGTGAAGCCGCTCCCCATCCGTCCCAATCCATCCACCCGCCTGCTGGAGCTTGCCTTTCTGCACGCATGCTTGAGCTTCACCTTCCTGGCCCTGCTCCCCCAACGCCCACTGAGCATCCCCACCGCCCTGGGCCTGGCCTTCGCTGCTGTTTATTACCTACAACTCATCCGCATCAGGAAACGAAGGGCTCGGGATGGGTGATGGGTTATCCCCCACGCCCGGCCAATATCATCCCCGTTCTCCCGTTAAATTGATCGATGGCCAGGTGAAAGCCAGCCTGGGTGAGCAGTTCGCTGACCGAATTGTGGCGTTCTTGCCCGTGGGTTTCTAAGATCACCTGGTGGGTGCGGGTCAGGGTCGCGGTCGCGCCCTGGAGCACCTCCAGCTCCATCCCTTCGACATCGATCTTGAGCAGGGCGATCTCGGTCTCCGGATCCAACCCCGGAGCATCGTCCAGGCGGATCATCGGAAAAACCAGCTCCTGGGTGGGCATCTCCCGCCCAAGCGTCGAAGCCATCACCGCCGCAGGATCGACTTGCAGGCAAACTTCGCCGGTAGCTGCGCCCAGGGCGGTCTGGATCACTCGCGCCGAGGGGCAGTTGCGCATCACCATTCCCACGTTTCCCCGGAGTGGCTCGAAACAGACGATCATCCGCCCGGGGTTATGGGCCATAAACCAGGCTGCGGCCAGCCCGATATTCGCCCCCGCATCCAGGATGATCCCAGGGTTCGCCAGCTCCAGGATTGGGTAGGCCTGGCGGTAAAAGATGTTAGCCAGGTTGGTGATATCGCCAAAGTTGTCCCGGAAGAACAGCGGCCCATAGCGGGTGTTCAAGCGATAGACGCGCCCAGGATGATGGCGCGCCAGCCCGAGGCGGACACGCAAATTTTTCGTCTCGGCCCACCCGATCATCCATCGATCAAACAGGGTTGGGCCGAGACGGAATGCAGCTCCGCTAAAATCGCTTAGTCGTTGGATCATTGCACCTGCACGGCAATTTTACCGCGCATGTGCCTTGTTTCAATCAGTTGGTGGGCGCGCTGGATCTCTTCGAGCGGCAGGATATGGGATACGGTAATTTTTAGTTTACCGCTATCGATCAAACCGGCGAATTTAGCCAACATCTCCCCGGAGCTCTGGTCGCCCATGACAAATAGCCCGCGCACCCCAAATTTCGCGGCGGTCTCTTCCGGCGGCGGCTGGACAATCGATACCAGAATCCCGCCTGGTTTCAGCGTCTGCCAGGAGCGCTCCTGCGTATCGCCCCCCACCGTGTCGAAGACGATATCCACATTATGGACAACACTTTCAAAGGGGACGGCGTTGTAATCGACGATTTCATCGACACCGAGCTCCTGAAGAAATTCCAGATGATTGGCCGAGGCTGTTCCGATGACCTTTGCGCCGTGCAGCTTGGCAAGTTGGACAGCAATATGCCCCACCCCGCCCGCCGCGCCGTGGATCAGCACGGTTTGTCCACTGCTGATCTTTGCGCTGCTGATCAGCGCCGCCCAGGCAGTCAGGGCAACGTGTGGGACTGCCGCAGCCTGGATATAATCGAGGGATTTCGGTTTTGCCGCGACGTTTGCAGCAGCGCAAAGCACAAATTCGGCATACGCCCCGTTCTGGCCCGGGTCGGTGCGTGCATACACAGAATCGCCGGGTTTAAAACCGGTTACCCCCGCCCCGACCTCTGTGATCACCCCGGCCACATCCAGGCCCAAGGTCAGCGGCATCGGATATTGATACCAACCCGTGAGATAACCGGCACGCACCGCGCAATCAAACGGATTAACCGAGGTGGCATGCACCTGGATCAGGACTTCGCCAGCGCCAATAGTCGGTTGGGGCGCTTGCTCAAAAGTAAGCATCTCCGTGCCCCCATAGGTGTGAATTCGAACTGCATTCATGGTACCCAAAATTGACCTCCACAGTAATTAAGATATTTTGACTATTATAATCTAAATAATCTTAGTTATCAGGGGGCAATATTATTCGAATATAAGCGTTGCAATAGAAATATTTAATGAGAGATGTAAATGGAAGCGCTTTTCAGGGTGCGGGGGGAAGCTGGTCGAGCGGCGCCGAAGGTTTGACCAACTCACTAAAAATCCAGGCGGTCTCTCCCTTGGCGGTCTGGACATACAGCCAGGTGCGCGAAGGGTTGGCGCCAAGGATCAAAACGGTGTCGCCTTTCACCAATCCGCCGACTGTCTTCTCATCCGTGGACGGGCCGGCGCGTAACCTGGAGCCGGTTTTCACAACGCCGGTGTATTCAGGGGTCGGGGTCGGGCTGGGGACAAGGGTGGCGGTTGGCCAGGGCGTTGGGCGAGACGTGCTTACGGTGGGCAGGGCGCTTTCGGCCGCCGCGGCTGGCTCGTCCGCCAGGGCAGCAACCACCCAGGCTTTCATTTCATCATAAGAAACTTTGGCGCGCAGGCGGCCCAGGTCTTGCAAGCCGAGCGGCTGGCAGGCGGGCGGCTCGGTTGTCAGCACCGTGCTGGCCAGGATTTCACCGCTCTGGCCGTCCACAAGCCGCAGCGGCACACTCTCCTGGTAGCGGTTGATGCTGATCCCGCCACCGTAGCGGCAGGTCTCCAGGCGTTCCTGGACAACCTCCCCGACACATACCACCAACCCGACATCCTCGATCTTCGCAGGTTTCCATTCCTGGCTGGCCTGTTCACCCCAGGGGATGGACTTCCCCGCGCTGTCCAGCACCACCAGGCGGTCGACGCTGAAATTAGCACGCGCCGCGCCGGGCACGGCGACACTCAAGACTTTAAACCCGTCCCCGTTTGCGATATCGGCGGCAGCGCCTGAACCAACGAAAAGCGCTTGTTGGGCAAGTCCCTGGCCCTGGCACACGCTTTGCAGCTCACTCGCCAGGTCCAGCCGTGGACAGCGGGTGCGCGCCGAGTGCAAGGTGTAATAGCTGGCCACACCGAAGCCGACCACGGTCAGCGAGGCGGCCATAATCGCCACCTGAGCGCTGCTCAAACCTTTTTCAAAAAGCTCAAAATTAACCAGGGAAATTAATGCAACCAGGATAGCCGCCAATAGCAAAGCCCCACCACCCAGGCTTAATCCAACCCGGAGAGGCTGCGCAGCGCAAACCCCCACTCGCACCTGGCCCATCGCTAATACCCCTACCCCTACCACTGCGCCGATCAACAACAACGTAAACAGAAACGCGCTCAGGCAAGATCGCATATGCAAAAAAGAATCCGGCGATCCTTTCATTAATTTGGACGGATATAGGGGCGACTTCTATGTAAATTATACATAAAACAAATGGAGAAATGCTCTCAATATTGAGCAAAAAGCGTTGCAGGTTGTCAGACATCAGCGATCAGTAATCAGCGGTCAGCGCCTCGGCGGTCAGCAGCTCAACCCCGGCTTTGGCCAGTTCGCTATTCCACTTCTCGATCAGGGCCGGGGCGTCTTTGGAAAAACTGCTGTGCCCATCCTGGACCAGGATCACGCGGTAGCCCAGCTCCAGGGCGGCCTGGCAGGTGGCTTTAACGCAGCCATGCGTGACCAGCCCGCAGACCAGCAGCCTCCCCACCTGGCGCTCATCGAGCAACTCTTTCAAGTCCGTTTGTTCGAAAGCGCTGGCATGCGTTTTCCGCAGGTACAGGTCGCTTGCGGTGTGGGCCAGGGCCGGGTGCAGATTCCAGCCGGGGGTGTCGTGACGCAGAAAGCTATCGTTTCCATGCTGGATATAGATCACCGGGTTCCCGGCGGCGTGGACGGCAGCTGCCAGGCTGTTCCAACGCTCCAGCAGCGCTGCCGCCTGGTAGATCGGGGTCGATTTTTCGAAGAGACCTTGCTGGACGTCGATCACCAGCAGAGCGAAATTTGGGTTGGCGGTTTGATCGATTTTGCTTTTTTGCGCTGCGGCCATAGTGGGAAAAGCCTCCTGAGCAGTACGTTCGTCGAGGTCAGCGTTTGGCTCAATTTTACTTGGAATTGAAGGGTGGTTATCGAAAAACCAGACGGATCAAGTAATAAAAATGTAAAAAATCATCGGCTATAATAGTCTATTCGATATAGACAATACCTCGTATGCAACCGGCGACTCACGCATGTTTCAAGCGGTTCACTCTTCATTTTGATAAGGAGGTATCCAGAATGACAAAATTATCCCCTCAAACTTTTGCAGACGCCCGCAGCTATATCTTCACCCATGGCAGCCAGCTTACCTGCCAACGCTTCCTGCATGCCTTCGCAGCGCCCAATCCGAGCGGTGTGCTCAGCGCCCTGGCCGCCTACCAAAACCCTGACGGCGGTTTTGGCCACAACCTGGAAGGCGATTTTGCCCTGCCCGCCTCGTCGCCGATGGCTACTTCGGTGGCGTTCCAGGTTCTCACCGATCTCGGGGCGACCGAGAGTGAGCCGCTTGTCCAGGGTGGGATTGCCTATTTGGTGGAAAGCTACCGGGCGGAGCGTCCAGGGTGGATGAGCGTCCCACCTGCAGTGAACGACTATGCGCATGCAAGCTGGTGGCATTTCCGCCCCGAGCTCGGCTGCACGGTCATCGATTTTGCCTGGGGCAACCCCAGCGCCGAGCTGACCGGCTACCTGGCTCGCTACCGCCGCCTGGTCCCCGCCGGGCTGCTCGATCCACTCCTGGCCCACACCCTGGACTACTTCCAGAACTTCAGCGGGGCGATGGATATGCACCAGCTCTACTGCTTCCTGCGTTTCGCCGGGCAGCTTCCGAGCCAGGAGGCTCAAGCGCTCCAGCCGAAGCTTACCGAGCTGGTCAAGGGAGAGGTCTGCACCGATCCCGCAGCGTGGAGCGGCTACTGCGCCCAGCCCCTCGATTTTGTCAGCAGCCCGGCCTCTTTTCTGTATCCTCATCTGGTCAGCGCCGTGGAGGCGAACCTGGATTATCGGATCGACGCCATCACCCCGCATGGCGTGTCGCCGGTTCCTTGGAACTGGGAGGATTACCCTGCCGAATGGCAGGCGCACCAGCCCGAAATCGCCGCCCGCAGCACGCTGCAAACGCTGATCCTGCTCAAACGCTTCGGCCGGCTGGCAAACTGAATACGATTCACGGTTTCTGCGGCAACCGCAGTATCCTTGCGGCAACCGCAGTATCCCTGCGGCAACCGCAGGATGCACGCCGAACTGCTCGATCGTGAGATCTTCTTCAACCAGGATGAAGCAAAAAACTTGACTGAGCGTTGGAGAGGAGTACAATCATAGCAGAGGCGTTCGCCCCATTCACCAAGCCTGGGTGCGTGTTCAACATTTGGTTAACACACCAAGACTAATTTGATTACGGGTGCAATCATTGAGGGGACGCTAAGCAGTTATTCATTTTTGAGTCGCATCAAGAAAACAGGGTTTATAGAAGAAGGCAAACCAATGGACGAAGAACAATTCGACGACCGGCCGACTTGCGCCGCCTGCGGCCAGTCGTTTGCGTGGCAGGCTGCCTACCATTCCCAAGACACGCCTGGCTCGGAGACTTTCAATCCACCCGGGCACGGCATTTACCGGCCACGCGTGTACTGTCCATTATGCGGAGAGCTGGTAATCGAGTGGCGCATCGACCGCAATAAAGATTACAATCGATGGGGCTGGGTGGGTGAAAACGTCGTTTTGAATATCGGTATTCCGGTGCCGCCAGACGCACGCCTGGCTTGGGGGCTAAGCATTCCATTGGAATTTTTACCGAGCATGCAGGAACACCACCTGGATATCGAAAAAATCAAGCAGGCGCCGGGTGCAGGCGAACCGATGCCGGCAGAGATCAACGCTGTGGGGGCAGGAGCCGCGGTTGTGCTCAGTCCTGCGGATGAGACCATTGTTGACACGCCGAATACGCAGGCGGATGAGACCAAGACATGCCCTAAATGCGGCGAGCTGATCAAGCTCGAAGAGCAGGTTTGCCCTTCCTGCAGTGCGCGCTTTGAGGTCTTCGAACTTGGCTACTGCACCACCTGCCATAAGGTCGTGCGCTCTGACCCGCAAGGGCGCTGTCCCACCTGCCAGGGCGGGCTGCTCGATCGGCGCATCGCCAGCCAGGCATTGGCATTTGCTGGCGCAGCAGCCCACCTTCCTGGGGATATCTCTCCGGCCAGGCTGGCGTCGCTATCATCAACACCCATCGATAAGCCCCCGGCGGCCGGCATCGCGCCCGAGACGGCTTCCAGCACCGAGTGGGCAACGAAGGAAGCGCCTGCTCAGGTTGCTAAAAAAAGAACCCGGCCGGTTCTGGTGATTCTGCTGGCAGTGTTCGCCGTAATCATTTCCGTTGGCCTGTTCGCCTTGGTTACCAATCAACGCGGCGCCCCTCCCAGCGTCGAAACCGAGGCAGCCAGCGCCTGCACCTGCATCGACCCAGGCTGCTCCTGTGCAAGCCGCAGCACTCCTGCCTTCGCCGGTTCTGGCAAGTCCGGTATCCCAGGGCGTTGTCTTAACGCCGACCATTGTCCCCGATGCCAAAATGATTTGCCAGGAAGCTGTTTCTCCTGGGGGTTTTCCCACCTGCCTGGTTACCAATTCGAGCAGTTTGATCGATCCGCTCTGGTTGGCCTTCACGCCCTTCGATCCTAAGGGGTTAAACGGTTATGAGGTGGTGGTAGTTTCTTTAGCAGATCAACGAGTCATTCAACCTGACGACCAGGGAAAGGTGTCACTGGGGAACTATAATCCAGGAGCTCGGTTGGCTTATCGGATTGAGATGAACTGCACCGCGCCAGATGGCTGTCCGGCGACCACGGTCTACCTGACACTTTTGGCTAATGATGGAAAGCTGCCCATTTTTGGCGCTGAAGGTGTGTACACGCTGACCCGTGAGGATAAGCCGCCAACCGCCAGCCCGACACTCACCCCAACGAGTACACCCACACCCACAGCGACAGTCGTCCTACGCCGGGCTACGCCGACACCGGCCCGGCGAGTAAAACCAACCAAACCGGCCGGCGAACCGCCGCCTGTGAAGCCGCCGACGGTTGCTCCACCGCCGCCAACGGTCGCGCCGAATTAAAAAACCTTGGGATGTGGAAGCGGCCTGTTCGGGGGGAGCCCGCATGTCACCCTCCACATCTCCCATTTGATTGAATCGGAGGAGAAATCATGAACTTGAAAAAATGGATTTTGAGCGGATTGGTTGCCGGGGCTATCCTGCTGAGTCTGACCTTGCCCAAACAAACCGATGTTCTTTCCAAGCCAGAATATGCCGGACAGCCGGTTGGAGGGTTGGCGCCGGAAGTCCGCTATCCTGAAAATTTTGATATCCTCGCCGCCTTGAGAGACGTGCCTCAAGTCTACACTGCGAACGATGCAGCGATACCCCAGCCTGATTTACCGCTGGCTTCGAAGTTGTTAAAAAGCAAAATGTCAGATCAAAACTTCAGCACAGATCGGGTGATCCAGGATCAGCCCGGCATGCCGAATGTCCCCTCCCCCAGCTTGAATATCGAGGGTCTCAACAACGTCAATGGCGTGTACCCGCCCGACACGCAGGGCGATGTTGGCCCCAATCATTATGTCCAATGGGTAAATATCTCTTTTGCGATCTGGAGCGTTACCCGCGATGGCACGGGCCAACCTACCGGGATCAGCGCTGCGCCGATCTACGGCCCCGTGAACGGCAATACCCTCTGGACGGGTTTTGGCGGTCCGTGTGAGACAACCAACCATGGCGACCCGATTACCCTTTACGATACCATGGCTGGGCGCTGGTTTATGAGCCAGATGTCCCATCCGACTACCGGCGGCCCGTACTACCAGTGCCTCGCCATTTCGCAGACCAGCGACCCAACCGCCGGCTGGTATCGCTATGCCTATAAATACAGCGATACCAAGCTAAATGATTACCCAAAATTCGGAGTGTGGCCAGATGCCTATTACATGTCGGCCGACCAGTTGACCTATAATGGCAGCGGCTATGATTGGGCAGGCGGCGGTGCACTTGCTTTCGAGCGAGACAAGCTGCTCAACGGCAACTCTAGCGCAGCGATGGTCTATTTCGACATGGCTAACTATAATATCGAATGGGGGTATCATACCGTGGCAGACCTGGATGGCCAGGCTCCGCCCAACGGCGCCCCAGGCTTGTTCATGGAATGGGATAATTTAGGCTGGGTGACCGGCGATACAGCCGATACAATTCGAATTTGGGAGTTTGATGTGAACTGGTCCAATCCGCTCAGCTCCACATTTGGGGTGAGCGGACAGCCGAATGTCAAATTGTTCCCCGCAGATGCTTCCCCGCTGCCCTGCACGACGCGCAGTTGCGTCCCTCAACCCGGCACCAGTGTTGGTCTGGATGCGATCAGCGGCCGCTTAATGTACCGGCTGAATTATCGCAACTACGGTTCTTACCAGGCCATGACCACCAACATGACGGTCGATGCCGGTTCGGGTCGAGCAGGCATCCGCTGGTTTGAATTTCGCAATTCCGGCAGTGGTTGGACCCTGCGCCAGGATAGTACCTTTGCCCCGGCGGACGGGCTTTACCGCTGGATGGGCAGCATCGCCCAGGACGTCAATGGCAACCTGGCCCTGGGGTATTCGGTGTCCAGCAGCTCGGTCTATCCTTCCATCCGCTATACAGGGCGGCTAGCGAGCGATCCACTGAATTCGATGGGCGCTGAAATGCAAATCATAGCTGGAAGTGGGTCTCAAACGGGAACTGGCTACCGCTGGGGTGACTACAGCATGATGGGAATCGATCCTGTGGATCAGAAAACCTTCTGGTACACCCAGGAGTATATCCAGACCACCGGAACCGCTCCCTGGCGGACCCGGATCGCCACTTTCAGGTTTCCCGATAGCGGTACGCCTACCCCCACTCCAACCGTAACCCTGACGCCAACCCCAACACTCACCCCGACTCCGACCCGGACCCCAACCCCCACCCTTACCCCAACGCCGACGGCGACTCCACAGCCTTCCGGTCAATGGATCACAATCCATGAGAACGATTTCGAGGGGGCCTTCCCCGGCCCCGGCTGGGAAGTTGGGGATGGCGACGGGTCGACGAACGGGGATTACGCCCCCGCCAAGCGCAATTGTCGCGCCTACCAGGGCAGTAACAGCATCTGGATGATCGGCGGAGGAGCGAATGGCGCGATCCTTCCCTGCGGAAGCAATTACCCGGCCATGGTCACATCCTGGTTGATCTATGGGCCATTCAGTCTGCAGGATGCTGTGGATGCAAAAGTCGATTTTAAACTATGGCTGAAGACCGAAGCCAATTACGATGAGCTGTTTTTCGGCGCCTCGATCGATGGCAGCAACTTTTATGGCCTTTCCTCTTCCGGCGATACCGCCGGTTGGACGAGTAAATCCTTCAGCCTTAAGAACGTCTACACGTTGGGCGACCTGACCGGTCAGAGCAGTGTGTGGTTTGCCTATCATTTCACCACGGATAGCACGAATACTTTTCCCGAAGGCGCCTTTATCGACGATTTTGAGGTTTCAAAATTCGTTTCCGGATCTCAAGTAAGCCTGCCTGTCGTCTATAAAAAATACGGTTTTGGTAAATGGGAAGTAGAGCCAAACAATACCTCTGCCCAGGCAAATGGACCTTTATTATCGGGCATTCCATACAATGGATACCACAATGACGAAAAGGATTACTTCTACTTCGATGTAACGAATCCAGGCGCAATTACCGTTGAACTGAGCACTTTCAAAACGAGCGGGCTGCAGGTCCAACTGTATTTCGGAACGACCTATATCGATTATGCCTATCTGCCGCCCTACAAAGTGCAGTATAACGGCCAGGCGGGCCGCTACTATGTTTACATTTTCAACTCTTCGGGTTACAACTCGACCAATCCGTACACACTAACCATTTCACATCCATGAGGGGTAATGAGTAATGAGTTATTAGTAATTGGTAATTGGTAATTGGTAATCGGTTAAAGCCAACGGACGGCGCCGCGGCGCCGTCCGTTGATTTTTTTACAATTAGGAATGTCCGAGGACCGCATGGGGTTGGTAGGGTTCCTCCAATGCGGCCATCTCCTCGGCAGATAGCTGGATATCCAGGGCGGCGACCGCCTCTTCCAACTGGAACATCTTGCTGGCCCCAATAATCGGCGCGGTGATCCCCGGCTTGGCTAACATCCAGGCCAGCGCGGCCTGGGTGGGGGCGACGCCGTGTTCCTTTGCCACCGCCGCGGCGCGCTCGGCAACCGTGAAATCCGAATCCCGATAATACAGCGCCTGGGCGAAATCATCCGTCTTCGAGCGCAGGGTCTCGCCCCACTCCTGGCGCGAGCGGTTGCCAGCCAGGAAGCCGCGCGCCAGCGGGCTCCACGGGATCACCCCGACGCCCTGGTCGAGGCACAGCGGGATCATCTCGCGCTCTTCTTCGCGATAAACCAGGTTGTAGTGGTTCTGCATCGAAACGAAGCGCGTCCAGCCGTGCTGATCGGCCAGGTAGAGCGCCTTGGCAAACTGCCAGGCAAACATGCTCGAAGCGCCGATGTAGCGCGCCTTGCCCGCCTTGACCACATCGTGCAGCGCTTCGAGGGTCTCCTCGATGGGAGTAGATGGATCCCAACGGTGGATCTGGTAGAGATCGACGTAATCCGTCCCCAGGCGGCGCAGCGAATTGTCGATGGCGTGCAGGATGTGCACCCGCGACAGTCCACGCTGGTTTGGGCTTTTACCGGTCGGGTAGAAGACCTTTGTGGCGATGACGGCTTCGTCACGGGGGATAAAATCGTGCAGCGCCCGCCCGACGACCTCCTCGCTCACCCCTTGCGAGTACATATCGGCGGTGTCGAAGAAGTTAATCCCCAGCTCCACGGCGCGCTGGAAAAAGGGCCGGCTGGCTTTCTCATCCAGCACCCAGGGTCGCCACGCCGGGGTCCCATAAGTCATGGTCCCCAGGCAGATGCGCGAGACGGTCAAACCGGTTGAGCCAAGTCGGGTGTACAGCATGGCAGGATCTCCTCCATAAAGTTCAGGATGAGATTAGTTTAACATGGATTGGCAAAAATTTCACTCAGGCAGGGCTTTGATCGATGGGCATCAAATCGCCGTGGCGATGGATAATCTTCCACTCGCCGTTCTCGCGGCGGTAGACATGGGTAACGCGCAGGGTGCTCGCCTCAACCGGGCCGCCGTCCTGCGACCGGAGCGAGCGCTCGTAGCCTACAGTATAGGCCAGGTCGCCGCTGACCCCGGCGGCGACGAGCTCAAAATCGTAGGAAATGCAGTTGGAAAAGCGCGACGCCGCCCAGCGCGAGATGCGGGTCACCTCTGCCGAACCGCTTTTACACGGCCCCCAGGCGCCAAACAGAGTCACCGGGTCTGCGGCTGACCACAACGCCAGGCGCAGCTCCGGATCGCCATTGTGGATCGCCTCTTCGGCGGCATTTTGACGGGTAGGAACTGGTTGATGAAATCGTCAAGTTCGCTCATGTCATGATCTCCTACGGAAACGAGCGCCCGATGGTCAAAGCCTGGATCAGCTCCGGCTCAAGCCCAGCATAAATCTCGTCTGGCTCAGCGCCGAGGGCGTCGAGCGTCTTGCTGAAGAAGCTGCGCGCCGTGACGACCACGACGATATCCAGGATTTCTGCATCCGAGAAGCCGAGGACGTGCAGCCCGGCAATATCTTCCTGGCTGACCTGGTTGGCCTGGCGGATCACCTTTTGGGCAAAGGCCATCAGCGCCACTTCTCCCTGCGCTAGGCCCGCCTGGCGGAAATCGCCGACAATCGCCAGCATTTCCTCCAGGTTGAAGAAGTTTTTACGGAGCACCGCCCCGTGTGCCAGCATTCAGTAGCTGCACTCGAGCGCCTGGGCGGCGGCAAAGGTCAGCAGTTCATACTGGCGCAGGCGCATTTTCGAGCGCACCGCCCCGATTAGCTGGGTCCAGGCGGCGTACACCTCGGGGTGCAGGCTGAGCGCCTGGACATAGTTGGGCACATAACCGATTTTGGCCTGGTTATCCGTATACTGTTCAGCGGCCAGCCCGGCCGCCTGGTCAATGGGGATTGTTTTGATGAATGTCATCGCCTTTTTCCTCCTGAACTAGACATTATGGATCATTATAATCCTGTCTGGTTAAGGCGCAATTAAGATGCAGGGGCGACTGGCCGGTCGCTCCTACAGGGATGCAACGATGCGCCTGAAGACTGGGGACCGGGTGCGGGTCGACGGCGGGAGGGGCGCAGTGGAAATTATTGCAGGGAAAGGTCATTTATACCAAAAATCCAGCATAAATACCCTTTATTGCATTTAAATTTGTAATAATATAAACTCATTGCTAAATAAAGTGACATTTGTCACTTGTTTGCCGGGTGAAAGCAATGTATAAAATAGTAATGGAAAGCTGCTTTGGCGCCTAATGACTGGATGGGGGATATTCGAGAAGTCATTATTATCTCAACATTTTCGGTTTACAAATTGAATATTCGGCCTGTGTGTTTCTCAGTGTGGAGGAAAATATGAAAAAACAGACTTTTGTCAATATCCTGGTTGTAGGCGCATTGCTGATCAGCATGTTTTGGGTGTGGATGCCGGCTGCGCCTTTGGCAACTGCCGCCCCGGCGCAGAGCAGCCCAGACTGCGGCAGCGATCCAGCCCAGGTGGGCTGCTGGCTGTTCAGTGAAGGCAGCGGTGACACGACCGCCGATGGCTCTGGCAATTCGAATACGGGTGCGCTGGTTGGCAATGTAAGCGGCAATATGTGGACGGCGGACCGGTTTGGCAACCCTGGCAAGGCTCTGCCTTAACGGTACCAGCCAATACGTGAAGGTCGCCGATGCCAACAGCCTGGATATCACCGGTGACATCACCATCGCGGCCTGGGTGAAACCGGGTGTGGTAACCACCCAGGATGTGGTAAAAAAGGCTGTAACCACGGGGACGACTGTAAACGGCTATGAATTGGATCTTGCTACAAATACGGGTACTACCTGCACCCCCGGGACCAACCCCTGCGCCTTCGGTCGTTTCAATCAGCGCGGCTTCGTCGGACACCTACCGAATCAATTCCCTGTCCACGTATACGGCGACGGACCCCTGGACACACTATGTCGTTACCTACACCAGTGCGGATAGCACCCTTAGAATTTATCGCGATGGGGCGCTCTCCAATTCCAGGGTTGTTCCCGCGCTGACCATTGCCGCCAACAGTCTTTTCTCGGTTTCGGCGCTCAACTTGCCGGAACAGGTCCGACAGCTTCGCGCTGGTTCAACGGTTCTTTGGATGATATCCGCCTGTACAAGCGCGCGTTGAGCGCAGCTGAAATCAAGACGCTTTACAACAATGTCATCCCGGCGGGGTTCACCTGCACCTCACTGCAATCCCAGGCGGGCACGGCCAACACCGGCGAGAAACCGATGTCCAAGGTCTGGTCTTACGCCGGCAAGTGGTGGAGCGTCTTCCCGGCCAGCTCGGGCGTCTCCTCATCCGGCGCCTGGCTGTGGCGTTTGGATGGGACGACCTGGACACCTGTGCTCAAGCTGTCCAGCAGCACCAGCGCCAGGGCGGATGTCAAGCCGGCCGGCAGCCCGGCGGGCAGCGTGGTCCACATTCTGCTGTATAACGGCAGCAGCGCCGACCTGGCTTCGGTGGAGTATAACGCTGGCGTCTACCAGGCCTGGAGCCTGCAGATCCAGCCTGACATCGATTTCCCTTCCGGGCAGCGAGACGGCCACGATCGACATCGACTCCACCGGACGCATGTGGCTGGCGACCCAACGGGATGTGACCAGCCCAAGCAACAACCGGGAAATCATCGTCTATTCCAGCGATTCACCCTACACAGCCTGGAACGGCCCGATCACCCTGGCGACGGGCACGCGTTACCAGGACGACATTTCGGTGGTCACTGCCCTGCCGAACAATACGATCGGGCGTATTGTGGTCCAACCAGAACACCAAACGCTTTGGCTTCAAGTTCCATAAGGACAGCGACCCGGTCGCGACCTGGTCAGCGGACGAGCTGCCTGCGTCGCAGTCCGCCGAATGATTCGGTCGGCGCAGGTATGGCGGACGACCATCTGAACACTGGCCGTGGCTTCCGATGGCACACTGTATGCGGCAGTCAAGACCGGCTACGACACGGCCGGCTATCCGAAGATCGCCATGCTGGTGCGCCGCTTGAGCGGTACCAGCGGCGCCGGCGTCTGGGATAACCTGTACGGCGTGAGCGAGACCGGCACGCGTGCCATTGTGCTGCTGGACGACACCGCCGGAGTGGTAACGGTCATTTACACTTCCGTGGAAGGGGGTGGAAATATCCTTTACCGGCAAACCGCCATCCAACCGATTGCCTTCGGGGCGGTTCAGACGATGCGCAGCGGCACTAACAACGACGTTTCCAGCACCAAACAAATGATCAACGGCGAGATGGTGGCGATCTATTCAAACGGAACCACAGGTAAACGGCAGCCTGTGCACCGTCTGTCCCGAGCGGCGGGGTAGATTTATCGATCACCAAGACAGATAATCAAGACCGCTGCTATCCCGGGCGACGCCATCGAGCTATACGCATCGTGGTCAACAACGGCAGCGCTTCGCCTTTGTCTGGCGTGACGGTAGCGGATGCGTTCCCCGCGGCGTTGACCGGCGTAGCCTGGACTTGCACGCCAGCAAGCGGTTCGAGCTGTACGGCGAGCGGTTCGGGAGATATCAACGACAGCGTAACCCTGGCCGCGAATGGCTCGGTCACCTATACCGCCAATGCAACGATTGCTGCCTCTGCGAGCGGGTCGGTGGTGAATACGGCAAGCGTGACGCCTCCCTGCTGGGGTTAGCGATCCGAACACTGCCAACAACAGCGCCACTGACAGCACCGCCTTGCGCTCCGGGGCGGGGATCTGCGGCAGCGATCCCGACCTGGTGGCCTGCTACCAGTTTGATGAAGGCAGCGGGAATGTATTCCTGGATGGGGTCCAAAATACGGTCTACAATGACGGACTTAACGGTCGATGCTCCGCTCTGGGTAGCCGGCAAGACTGGCCAGGGCTTGAATTTCAACGGCACCACTCAATACGGGTACACTCCGGATGAAAGCAGCCTGGATGTTACCACCGCTGTCACCCTGGCGGCCTGGATTCGACCGGGCAGGACAGCAGCAGCCACCCAGCGGGTGATCGCCAAGACGATCATGGGTTCCACCAATGGTTACGAGCTCAGCTTATCCTCAGCTCAAAAAGTCTTTGTGCGCTTCAACCAATTGACCAGCGGAGATACCTACCGGATCAATTCCACCACCAACTACCCCCTGAACTACACGGACTGGATGCATGTAGCGGCTACTTATGATGGGGCTAGATATTCGCCTGTATATTAACGGCTGTTCAGGAAGGGAACAGCCTGGCCATGGCGAGCCCCAATTGCGGCCAATGACGTAGACCTTGGGAATCGGGACGGAACCGGCTGGAGCGAGCCACACCTTACCGCTACCAGGGCGATATCGACGATGTGCGCATCTATAAACGTGCTCTGAGCGCTAGCGAAATCCTTGCTCTATACTAGCGGAAGTCCGCCTCCGGCTGCGCCAAGCGGTCTAACGGCTACACTCGCCGCCGGTAGCCAGATCGACCTGGCCTGGACGGACAACTCGAGCAACGAAACAGGCTTTGAAGTTGAGGTTGCCCCAGGTCCCGCATGTACGGCGTGGTCTTCGCTGGGCAGCACAGGCGCCGGACGTCAACACTTTTCGCCATTGGAATACAACCGTTTACACCCAGTATTGCTATCGGGTGCGGGCCAACGAGAGCGGAGGCGACTCGGACTGGTCAAATACCGCCACGGCCAGCACCCCGGTACAGCTACAGCGCACTCTCCCTGGGTCGGGATAGTGCTTACGTGCGCTTTCCCGGCGATGTACTACACCTGAAGCAGTTCACCATCGAGACCTGGTTCCGCCGAGAAGGGCGCAGGTGTCTCCAACACCACCGGCACCGGAGGAATTGTGCAGGCTATTCCCCTGGTGGCAAAGGGGTCGGCGGAGGCAGAAGGGACCACCCAGGACGAAAACTTTCTATTGGTTATTGATGACGCCAGCGATGTACTGGCGGCTGATTTCGAAGAGTGCGACAACGCTGATTCGCCTGCAGAATGCCCATCGGGAGGTACTGCAGGACTCAACCACCCGATCCTCGGTATCACGCCGATCAATATCAATACCTGGTATCATGCCGCGGTGACGTACGACGGGGCGAAGTGGCAACTTTTCCTCAATGGAAATCTGGAGCGTGAGTTGGTGGTGGGTCGATTACCCTCGCTGGGATAATATCTCACCGATCGGCCTTGGTACATCTATGACAACGGGCGGTACTGCGCAGGGATTTTTCAATGGTACGCTGGATGAAGTACGCATTTGGAATTATGCCCGCTCACAGTCTGAAATTCGTTCGATGATGAATTCCCAGATTGCTGACGTCACAGCCGGGTTGTCGGCGCGCTGGTCGTTGGATGAGGCTAGCGGGACAGCCGTCAACGGGTCTGCAGGGACCACGATCAATGGCAGTATTTATCCACTCTCAAACCCAACGGGCTGGAATTGGACCCAGGACGCGCCGTTCAATGCCACCCGTGCTCCTGAGCTGCCGATCTCACCGACGCCTACCGATAGTGAGATCGATGTAATCATCCACCCGGGAGGCGACCTTGTCCCGCTTCAATATGTTGAGCTGGAGACCACGGTCAGCGATCCCGATAGCAGCCTGCTGACGGCAAACTTTTACGGGCGTCCCTACTGCCCATCGTCTAATTTTACCCTCGCGGTTCTACCCGATACGCAGTACTACAGCTCGCAAACCAGTGGCGGTACACGAAAGATGTTCGACGATCAGACGCAATGGATCGTGGACAACCGAGTGTCGCGGAATATCGCTTTACACTACGCACCTGGGTGATATTGTTGATCTAGCGAGCGATACAGCCCAATGGGATATCGCCGGTAAGCTGACAGATCCAAAAGGTGCTCTAACCAAGCTAGACGACGCAGGTATGAAATATGGTTTGACCGTTGGCAATCACGATGGATGGGCCAAGCAGCACTGCCAACTTTAACAACACCTTCCCGTTTACGCGGGTGGGAGATGGGCATTATGGCAGCGATAATGATAACCAGTACGGGCTGTTCAGCTCGGGGAGCCTTGACTTCATCGTTATTAACCTGGAGTATAATGCCTCCCCCGACGCGAACGTTCTTGCCTGGGCTGACAACCTTCTTTCGACAGATTTCCCCAACCGGCGCGGCATTCTCGTCTTTCATAATCTCGTGGAATCGACCACCGCACTCAGCACGCCTGGTCAGGTAGTTTATGACGCCCTCAAGCACAATCCAAATCTGTTTTTGATGCTGGGAGGGCATGCCGATACCGAGATCACGTTGACGCTCACCGACAGCGGGCACACCATCTATGCCCTGCGCTCAGATTACCAAACCCGCTCCGGCGGAAACGGCTGGATGCGCCTGATGGAGTTCCAGCCGGTGGCAAACCAGATCCAGGTGTATACCTACAGCCCCTTCCTCAACCAATGGGAGACGGATGCCGGCAGCCAGTTCGACACTTGCCGTACGATATGGGTGGGTCTGGCTGCGAGCCATTCCAGCTTATTCAAACGGTCACGGATGTCGCATCTGGCTCAAGTGCTTCGGTTCTGTGGGGCGAGCGGGAAATGACCATCGAATATGAATGGTTTGTCACCGTCAACGATGGAACGTAAATACGGTTAGTGGCCCGACGTGGAAGTTTATGACCCAGGCATGAGCCCAACGGCGGTTGCTTGATCGAATTTCAGCGCTACAGCTCAATACCAGGCCATCCAAGTATTCTGGGAAACCAGCCAAGAAGTTCAGTTGGTGGGTTCAATTTTTACAGGTCTGAGACGACTGGGGGGACCGGTGTGCAACTCAATCCCAACTTGTTACCGGCCAAAACACCCGGCCGGATATTTGGCAACCCGTACCAATACGAGGACGCCAGCGCAGAACCGGGCAGGGTGTATACTATTGGATTGAACTGGTCCGTACGGATGACAACCAGCTTGCTGGCCCGGTGGCGGCTGTGCTGCCCTATGGTTACAAGATCTGGCTGCCGAACATTTTGCGCTGAAGGGACGATTGAGGAAATTATCGCCGTGTAGGGGCGTCCGGCCTGGTAGGGGCGACCGGCCGGACGCCCCTACGGATACCGGCGATCCAACGAATGGTAAAACGAACAAATCTTCCGGAAAGGATTGAATTGAATCTACTTGACCTCATTCATAGGCAGAGCGACCCCGAGCCCTGGGCGGAGGGGGAGAAGCAATTCCGTGGAATGACCCGGATTTCAGCAGGCGAATGCTCAAAGAACATTTGTCTCAAAAGCACGATGCCGCCAGCCGGCGCTTCGCGATCATCGACCAACACGTCGCCTGATTCACACCGAGGTTCTGCAGGGAAACCCGGCCCGGGTGCTTGATCTCGGCTGCGGACCTGGATTGTACACCCAGCGGCTGGCAAAACTTGGACACCGCTGCGTCGGGATTGATTTCTCGCCCGCAGCCATCGCCTACGCCAAAGATCAAGCTGAGCAGGAGAGCGTGGAGTGTTCGTATGTCCACGAAGATCTCCGGGCGGCGGACTTTGGCGATGGCTTTGACCTGGTGATGTCAATTTATGGCGAGCTCAACGTTTTCCGGCGAGGGGAGGCGCGGGCGATCCTTGAAAAGGCCTATCGGGCCTTGCTGCCCGACGGTCACCTGCTTTTGGAGGTGCACCGGTTTGAAACCGTCCGTGATACCGCCGAACAGCCCGCGGCGTGGTATTCATCCGAGAAAGGTCTGTTTTCGGATGAGCCGCACCTGGTTCTTCAAGAGAATTTCTGGAATGCGGCGGAAAAGGCGGCGATTGAACGCTACTTTGTAATCGATGCTGCGAGCGGTGGGGTGGTGTACGATTCATCGAGCATGCAAGCCTTCACGAACGACGACTATCGCGGGTTATTGGCTGAATGTGGGTTCGCTGGCGCCGTGTTTTACCGATCGCTGGCTGGGAGCCTGGACGGTCCCGAGGCTGATTTGATCGGCGTTCTTGCCCAAAAGAAGGCAGCCTGACCGAGGGTTTCCTGCAGTAAGGGCGACCGACCTGTTTGGGGTCCGGCCGGGTTGAGGCGACCGAACGGTCGCCCCTACCGTTCATCC
>CAVYQO010000014.1:0-171616 GCA_963770655.1 uncultured Chloroflexia bacterium
AATGAGTATTGAATAAATAAAGTCGATAAATGGGGTTTAGTTCATCACATTTCGAAATTCTTGGCGTCTTAATGGGTGAGAATTCATGCGCATGAAAATCCGAAACTGAGGAAACACAGCAAGCATCCTGAACAAAACCCTTCTCTCCGGGCTGTCTCCGGGGAATGACAAACAATCTACAAGGAGATCTTTCTCATGACTACAAAAACCAGCAAGTTCACAACCATCGTAATTACCTCCCTTTTTGTCCTGCTGCTTTTCGTGGCCGGCGCCAGGGTGATCAATGCCTCCGCAGCTCAGGCCGAACTTTCCGATGACCACGGTAGTTCTACTGGGACAGCTCCAAAATTGGATGACCGCCAGAACGGCGCTGTAGAATTCTTTGGCACGATCCAGGCCATCGAAGGTTCTACCTGGACAATTAGCGGACAAGTAATTACTGTACAGCCTGGCTCAGAAATAAAAGGTACCCTGGCAGTTGGCGACCTGGTCAAAGTCCATGCTTTTCGAGCCGCAGACGGCAGCCTGGTCCTGCGTGAAATTGCAGCCTCGCTCGGAGCGTTCGGCACCGATGGCAATACCAACTCGAATGGTTCCTTCGACGATCAGTCAGGAAACGGAAATGCCAATATAAATGAGGCTGCCAATGGCAATGGTTCAGATGATGGCAATACGAACCTGAACAGTAATGATGACAATGGCAATGGATCGGACGATGGCAATACGAACCTGAACAGTAATGATGACAATGGCAATGGATCGGACGATGGCAATACGAACCTGAACAGCAATGATGACAATGGCAATGACTCAGACGATGGCAATACAAATCTGAACAGCAATGACGATAATGGCAACGACGACCAAGGGAACGTCAACGACCACGGTAATGACAATGATGACGATCATCGCGGTAAAGGCGGTTAGCCCTCAATTTTCATCGGAATCCAGGTTTCAAAACCCACCTGATTCACCTCTCAGAAATCCACCCCGTGCATTTTTGCGGCACGGGGTGGATTTCTGTTTATCAAGAATGATTGATTTATCTTTAGCCCATTCAGGCTGGAGGCATCGAGCGCTCCTTTTTCAATGCCCCAAAACCAACCATTCGTTTGTTCTTTTCATCCCATAACCTCAAAGGCAGGCAGCGCAGACTGGAAAGAAGCGTGAGCGGACGCACATGAAACGTAGATTCTCGCGGTGAGCTTTTGGCAGGAAATAGTTGGGAATGCGCGGGTTAAGTGGTGAATATGGTGAAAACCGATATTTCCTGTGAACCACTGCAAAATGAGCGGCAGTTTGTAGAAGGAGCTGCCCGTTAATCCAGCCTTGAAAAAATCCCAGTCTTTATGGCGCTCCCAATACGTGCCCTCGAAGTTATGCTGGACGTAAAATAACCACACACCGACAGATGTGCCGATCACCATGACCGGAATCTAAATCAGCAGATAAGCTCGCCAGCCCATCAGGTAGATCAGGCCGGCGACCATCACCGCCAGGGCTAGATCCGTCCATAGGACGCTATTTCGTTCACGTCGTGCGGTCCCTGGCAAATAAAAACGCTGGAAGACCGCAAAAACGAATGTCGACCCAATGGTGAACATAACCAATGGGTGCCGTACAATCCGGTAGCCCGCTCGCTTCCACCACGGCATATCCAGGTATTCCTGTACTGTTAAAGTCTGCACATCACCTGTCCCTCGACGATCCAGGTCACCCGCAGTTGCATGATGGATTGCATGATCATGCTTCCATCGCCCGTAGGGTGTGAAGGTCAAGATACCCGTAATGACACCGGTAATGTCATTCGCTTTGCGCGATTCAAAGAATGAACCGTGGCCGCAGTCATGGAAGATGATAAAGATGCGCACCATAAATCCGGCGGCAAGGACTGCCAGCGCCAGGGTCAAAATGTATGAAACACGCAAGCTTAGGAACATCAACAACCAAAGGACAGCGTAAGGTACCAGGGAGTTGATGAGCTGCCAAACGCTGTGAGAACGGCTGGGGTGTTGGTAGCGCGAAAGGATTTCGCGTAAACTCACCCTTTCGGTTTTAGAAATATCCTCGTGATTGGTCATATTCGCCTCCGCAATATCTATATTATAACAAAACCTCCTCAGTTGGCTTATTTATGGGGATAGAGACGGGCTGTGCTCGCTCAGCCAGCATTGCAGCTTGCTAAAATGTTCAGGGAAAGGATATGGGAAAGCGATAGCGCCACGCTGCAGCAAGGCGCGGTTTCCCTCCGGCATGGAGGGGTGCTCTAAAACGAATACGGGAACCCAGTGGGCTTTGAGAGTCTCGCTGGCCCCTGACCAGGTGCCACCTTTTTCCACCTCGCTGGCCACGACAATTGCATAATCAGCCAGGCAGTAAATCAACCGGTTGCGTCCAATTGCCCCTCCCACTGTAAACCCTGCTCCAGGCGTATAAGGCGTTGCCAGGCACAAATTGCCTTGTTCAATGGCCTTACGCGCCTCCGCGACGCGGATTGCTTTTTCAAGGCTGTCCGCCAGCAACCCTACTACGGTTCCGCGCGCTTCGAGCGCCGCATGCATGCTGATCGAATCGACCCCTTTCGCCCCTCCAGAATACAAGACCAGGCCAGAAAGCCCACAGGCATTTCCGACGAAAGCGGCTGTTTCCTCACCGGCCGGTTCAAGCTTGCGTGAACCGACAACGGCAATGCCAGGCTGTCCCAACAACGCCGGCTCGCCAGCATAGACAAAATCACAGGAGCTGATTCCTTCAAACGCAGGCGGTAGCGTTGAGGATAATCCAGGTCGGCTCGGGTCATTGCTCGAATCCCAAGCGAGGCCAGTCGTTCCAATTCGACTTTTATAGATCCCGTCCGTCCCAACAAACGCGCCAGCCGCGCAGCCGCGCTTTCAGCCAGGTCAAACAAGTTTTGTAATTCGTTGGCGCTTTTCACTAACAGGCCGCCAGGGCGCTTAAGCTCGCTATCCTGGATCCTTTTTGCCAATAGATTCCATTCGCGCAAGGTCAGCGGCGCCAGGCCAGGATCTAAGGCCAGGCCAAGATGGGAACACAATAATAAGATCGCTTGAGAATCAGCAGAGAGGGTCATCACGGTGTTTCTTCTCTCAACTCTGGTCCGATAACCTGTATTTCCCACAAGCCGCGCAGAGAATTAGCCAGGAAAATTCGCGAACACAGCCTCAGGTCAGCCGGGTAGATTACCCGTTCTCGAAATCTTTCCATTTCTGAGCAGCCATTTCCGATAGGTTCCTGGCAGCAGCCCGCAGCTTGCCGGCGGAGTAAATAAGCTGCCATCCAGCTCTACAACCAGGTTAGCGATACAGGCCTCGGTAAGTTCGCCGCGTTTCATTGAACAGCAGAGCTTCATCATAACCGGCGGTTTCTTCCCGAGCCCGCTCGTATACTCCGCGCATCGTCGTTTTATGATATAGAAATCGATCAGCAGAATTTACACAAGTTTTCGCCAGGTGAACTCGTTGAGGATTTAGGTCAGCGGCCAGCGGTTTGTGACTGAGGTTGATTTCTCCACGGCAATCGAGCAGTAGACGCACACGCTCGGCCTGGCCGCCAAAAGAACGAGCCAGCTCTACCAGCTTTTGGCGCAATGGGACCAAATCCAGCGGATACGAAAAATATGCTGCCGATCGTTCCAAACGGGCGAGGTGTTCCGGCAACAAGCGCCAGCCCGCCGCGTCCGTCCAAAGCATTGTCTCAATCAGCTCAAAAGCCTGGCGAGGCTCAAACAACACTTGCGCTTAATCCTGGATTCTTCCCATTCGAGCTTTGGGCGCGAATCCCATACGATCCCACCGCCAACCCCGTATTCCGCTTGCTGTTTGTGTTTATCTACCAACAGCGTCCGAATGGCCACGTTAAACCGCGCCTTGCGGCCAGGTCCATAATAGCCTATCGCCCCGGTGTAAATCCGCCGTGGGCTGGTCTCAAGAGCAGTGATGATTTGCATTGTGTGGATTTTTGGAGCTCCGGTTATAGATGCGGCCGGAAAGAGCGCCAAAAATATCTCGCCCAGGCTGGCGTCCGTCCTGGCCTGGACTGTTGAGGTCATCTGCCACACTGTGGGATATTTTTCAATCTGAAACAAAACCGGCGTTTTCACGCTTCCGACTTGGGCAATTCGACCCAGATCGTTGCGAACCATGTCAACAATCATGACATTTTCAGCTCGGTTTTTTGGCGAACGGCGCAGCCAGGCAGACTTGCGAAGATCATCTTCCAATTGCAAACCGCGCTGAGCAGTACCCTTCATCGGCCGGCTTAGTATAATATCGCTATCCAGGCTAAAAAAAAGTTCGGGAGAAAATGAGCAAACTGCCCAGTCTTCGGTTTCCAGGTAACCGGCATAGGGCGCGGGCGAGGCGTTGACCAGGTTTGCAAAGACCGGCCAGGGATCTTCATTCCAGGCTATGCGCATCCGATAGGTATAATTCACCTGGTAAGTCTCGCCGTGCGCAATCGCTCTCTTAATCCGGTGGATCGCTCGCCGGTAGTTAGCTTCCGTAACCTCTGCCTTCCACCCAACCGGCTGAGTTGCCTGTTCAATCGGTCGCTCCAAGGCTGATAAGTGTTCTGGCTCTTCGTATATTCCAAACCAGAGCAGGGGGAAATTCGAATCGCTGCTGGGATAAACCCGATTGGCGCTATCAAATGCTGGGGCGGCTTCGTAGGCAATTAAACCCGCAGCATACAAACCACGTTCATCTACCGCCCGCTCAATCTCATTCAGGCGGACCAAGACTTCCTCAATGCTCCAGGCCTTATAGATCTCTACTGGCTTACGAAAGTACTGCCAGGCGCCCTCATCGACCGAATACAGAATGACTTCATCCAGAGCAGGCTTAAAAGGCATAACTCAGTCGCTCCGGCTGCTGATCAGGCGGATGATCTCGTCTGCGGTGGATTCGATTGGCTTATCGGTGACATCAATTGTGGAAAACCCCCTCGAGCGGTAAATCTGAATGGCATATTGCAGTTCTTCGTAGATTTTAAGCGGATCGGTGTACTCACTTGGTCCCGAAACGCCTAAGCGCTGTTGGCGTTGTTGGCGAAAGGCCAACAACTGACCTGGTTCGATCTTCAATCCTATCACCCGCCAACGATTCACCTGAGTCAGTTCAGCAGGTAGTTTCAATCCAACAACCAGGGGAAGATTAGCAACCTTCCAGCCTAATACAGAAAGGTACAAACTGAGTGGGGTTTTCCCAGAGCGAGAAACACCCAAAAGTAATATTTCAGCCTGTGACCAGGTCTCGGAACGCTGGCCATCATCATGGCTGATCGTGTATTCGATCGCAGCCACCCGGTCAAAATACGCTTTGTTTAATTTCCGATACAGACCAGGCTGCCCCTGAGGAGATTGCCCCAGCACATTCGACACCCTTTCGAGCAGCGGACCCATCAAATCGATTGCGATCACCCCTTTGCTAGCCGCCAGGGCGATCATGCTTGCATGCAAACGATCGTCGACTAATGTATGTACCACAGTAGCCCCCAAAGCCTCAGCCTGTTAAATCACATCTTCGAGTTGGCTAAAGAAGCGCACATTTGAAACGGTCACCACTCGCACCCAACTCTCTGGGAATTGGGCCAGGATCGTGTGAACGAGCTGTTCAGCGCTCGCTCCCGCTCCACCCGAGATGATGAATATCGTGTGCTGCGGATCTTAAATCGTCGCGGCGTTGGTTAACATCGATTGGCTCAACTTTCCGATATTTTCAGGTTTATAAAAACATCATTTAGATTGTCCAACGGATCGATCACCTCTCGTCCCCCTGGTCAAAAAATCCAGGGATAGATTATGAAATGCACGGACAATCCGCCGGGTGTGGGTTTCGCCGCGCAGCAGCAGAACTCGGTCTCTGCTTCATCTCCATGATAACGCACTCCGTTAAGCAGCACCCCGCTGGTGATTCCAGTAGCTGCAAAGAAGACTGCATCACCGTGCACTAAGTCGTCGCAGGTAAATATTTCATTTAGATTTAAGCCCGCGGCGCGGATCGCGGCCCGCTCGGCTTCGCTCTGCGGCGCCAGGCGCGCCAACATTCCCCTCGCACAGCTTTTACCGCGCAGGCCGCGATCACACCTTCTGGGGCGCCGCCGATCCCCATCAGGATATCGATTTCAGCCTGCGCTGCGGCTGCCGCCAGAGCCCCCGCGACATCGCCTTCCTGGCGCAGCAGAACGCGCGCTCCTGTCACGCGAATTTCCTCAACCAGGTGCTCATGCCGCGGGCGGTCAAGCACAAACACAATCAAGTCTCGCACCGTTTTCCCTTTCGCCCACGCCACAAGCGCTAAAGTCCAGGCAGCCGGCGCATCCAGGCATTCTGGCACCAGACTGGAGGCTACGCTGTGGTCGACAACAATCTTATCCAGGTATACTGCAGGATAGAGCGAACGCATTGCGCCATGCGGCGCGGCGCCAATTACCGAAATTGCATCTGAATGCCCGATGGCCAATAAGCTCGTTCCGTCGATAGGGTCAAGGACTAAATCCAGAGCGGGACCCGCTCCGCTGCCCACCTGCTGACCGCTATCTAAAGGAGAGTGCTGACCAGATTTGCCTTCTTCGCCGATCATAATCCGCCCGGCTATTTCAAGCTCTTGCAGGGCGTGTTCCATTGCGATTGTGGCTGCCTGGTCCGCCAGATCCGGTTGGCCTAAGCCCATCCAGCGTCCCGCACTCAAGGCGGCCGCTTCTGTTGCCCGTACCAGATCCAATCCCAGGTTAGCCGGTAGAATTCCAGGCATCTTCGCCTCCACTTTCGGATTCACCAGACGAAACCGCCTCCAATAAGCCGGCAGCCTCCCAGGCAAGCATCCCGCCCTGTAAAACCCGGATGTCAGTATACCCCTTGTTCACGAACATCCCTGCGGCGCGCGTACTTCTGCGGCCGCCTCTGCAAACAAAGACCAGGGTCTTTTCAGGCGGTAGATCCAGACCTTGGGTCAAGAGCACAGGCAGCGGCTTTAACAGCGCCTGTTGGATATGGTTGCGGGCAAATTCACGCGGTTCACGAACATCGATAACCAGAGGCGGCGAGGAATAGTGCAACTGCTTCCATAATTCTTCGGGAGAGATCACTGGGATGGGTACGCTTGCCGCTTCCAGGTGAAATCCTCCAAATCCAACCGGTAGAAGGCGTTTCGGTAAATTCTGACATTCCTTAAATGCTCGGACTTCGCACTCATAGATACACACAGCCGGGTCCAGGATTCGATGAAATAAAAATGGGATGGCCTGATCCTCGCCAAGCACGTGGTCAATCCCAAGCTGGCGAACGAATCCGCTTGAATGCATGGTCTGTAAAACCTGATCCTGCACACGCATAAAATACAAATCGCCGCCATTGTCTCGGCTGGCGCGTAAAATATTCTCGAGTGCGTGGATGCCGCTGATGTCACATTGGTTGACGCTCTGCATCCGCAGAAGCAAAAAGCGCTGCGAAGGCTGGCGATGCAGGTGATCGTGAATGCTTTTATCGACGTGGTTGACCGCTCCAAAATAAAGATCACCCATAATATCGAAGATGGCTAATTGTGGACAGGAGGGCTTGGCAGGTTGGGAGAGGAAGTGTTTGAACTCATCATCCGGCAGCACGGCAACAACACGCGGGGTGCTAGTACGCAAGATATACACAGCAAAGGACACCAGGATTCCGCTCAGCACAGCATATTGCAGCGGAAGGAGGAGTGTGGCGGTGAGGGTTAATACCATGATGATCATATCGCCGCGAGGACCGCGCCAGATGCGAGCGATTTCTTTTTGGTCGATCATCCCATAGGCTATTACGATCAGAACGCCTGCCAAAGCAGCGCGCGGTAAATAGGCCCCTAAAGGGGCAAATAGAAACATTCCCATTAACACGAATAAGCCAGAAAAGACGCTGGATAACGAGGTGCGCGCGCCTGACTTAAAGTTCACTGCCGAACGCGTAAAAGACCCAGAACTGGCGTAACCCGAAAAAAAGCTGCAGGCGATATTCGCCAACCCTTGTCCGATAAATTCCTGGTTGCTGTCAAGGCGCTGGTTGGTTTGGCTGGCGATCGCCCGCGCGACCGAGAGGGCTTCCACCAGGCCAATCGCCCCAATCGCCAGCGCGCCGCCAAAAACTTGACCGATTAAATCAAAATTCAAAAGTGGGGGAATAGTCAAGGGTGGTAAGCTGCGGGGCAGCGCCCCGATGACTTTCACACCCGCCTGGCTTAAGCCAAGAACTGCAACCAGGGCTGTAGCTGCCAACATCGCAATCAGTGGGCCTGGCCAGTTGGGTTTGAAGCGGCGCAGAATGACGATCAAGAGGATGGTTCCCAGGCCTAATGCCAGGCTGATTTTGTGAAGTTCGATAAGCTGGGGGAAGATATTTTGTAACGTATCGATTAAACTCGGTGCGCTAGGCGAATTCAGGCGCAGCAGCGGTATCAACTGGCTGACCATGATCAACACCCCTGCCCCAGCCGTAAAGCCAATAATGACTGAGTCTGAAACAAAGTTGACTAATAACCCCAGATGCGCCAAGCCTAGAGCCAAGCGGAATAGTACCCACCAACAAAGCGATTAATCCGGCTGCCGCTATGAATTCCGGCGAGCCGGGCTTGGCTACAAACAACAGACTGGAAAGGACCAGCAGTGAAGCTGTATTTGTGGGACCTGTTTGCAGCTGATTCGAAGATCCCCATAGCGCGCCAACCAGGGCGGCAATGATCGCAGTGTATAGACCCATTTGCGGGGGTAGGCCTGCAATCAAAGCATACGCAATGGATTGTGGCAGCAGGATCACCGCCACAGTCAGACCGGCAATCAGATCTGGGCGTAAGGCGCTTCTTGGATAACCCCTTATGATTTGGGCTGGGCGAGTCAGGAAACCAAGATCGGCACGCAGCGAGGCAAGCACTGTCTTGTTATAACTCCGTGTGTAAACGTTGCTCCAACCAGCGCACAAGCATCGCCAGGCCCAGGGTCATCAGCAGATAAAGCAGGGCGACGATGCTGTATGTCTCAAAGAACTTGAATGTTGACGCCGAATAAACTTTTCCTAACTGGGTAATATCCTGCACGCCTAATACGGAAACCAGCGCCAAATCTTTCAGCATAGCGATGAATTCATTCCCTAAAGCCGGCAGAACATTTTGCACCGCCTGAGGAAGCAAGATGAAACGCATTGTTTGCCAATAGCTCGCACCCTCGGTCTGGGCTGCTTCGGTCTGCTCCTTACCAATCGACTCAATTCCAGCCCGAAAGATCTCAGAGAGAAAGGCGCTGTAGCCAAGCGTCAAGGCCAGGATCGCCCGAGCAGTGAAATTCACCTGGCGAACGCTGATTTCGGCAATGATACCCTGCTCTATAAATGGCTTGCCAACCCAATTCAAGAAGCTGATTAAAGCAGGGGCTCCTACAAAAGAGATAAAGTACAACAATACCAGCATCGGGATGCCGCGAAGGATCTCAACGAAGAAAGATGAAATCTCCTGCAAGACTCGATTCTTGGAGACTCGCATGAACATCCACACCAGCCCGAGCAAAATAGCCAGGGTATAGGACACCACTGAAACGAAGAGGGTTGTGCCCACTCCCTGCCGGACTGCGTTGAAAATTACCTGGTAGTTTTTATTGCTTGCAATCACCCAAAAGGCCAGCACAGCCAACAAGAGCGCCACCAGCAGCCAATAAGGCAGCCTGGACAGTCTGTCCGCTGCCGGAATAAAATGCGAGCGGTATTCTCCTGTGGCTTTGTTCTGGTTCTGCGGTTGGGCGTCAGCGCTATTCACTGATTTCTCGTAATAATTAAAATATGGATCTAGAAAATGGGGCCGCCTGACAAAACGACCAGGCGGCCCCAAAATTGCCTATTGAGCGGTTGGCTCGTACAAGAAGAACCAGCGCGTATTCAAATGATCCAGGAAGCCATCCTCCTTCATGAGCTTGATCGCGGCATTGAATGGAGCAACCAGTTCCGACTTGGGAGTGAAGATAAAACCGAAATCTTGGGTACCGAGCGGATCGCCAACCATCTTGAGCATGTCCGGGTTGGCCCCAATATACCCGCGGCTCGAAGCCGCATCCATCAAGACCATGTCCACATCCCCTGCAATCAAAGCCTGCACCGCTGCCCCAAAATTCTCGAACAGCTTGATGCGCGGATTGGCTTCGTCGCCATCCAATACTTCATACACGCCGGTATAGAAGTTGGTCGTGCCCGTCTGCGATCCGATCAGCAAATCAGGGTTCGCAGAAAACTCCGCCGGCGTGGTGAAGCGATCCTCGTCCGCCCGCACCAGCATGAACATCTCGGAGGTCATGTACGGATCTGAAAAATCAACCTGCCCCTTGCGTTCATCCGTGATCGTGATCCCATCCATGCCGATATCAAACTGGCCTTCCTGCACCGCTGAGATCATCGTGTCCCAGGCGGTCACTTTCCAATCCACCTGGCAGTTCAACCGCCGGCAGATCTCGTTCACTGCATCGTACTCCCAACCCACCGATTCGCCGCTCTGCGGGTCTACAAAGTTCAGCGGCGTGTAATCGTTCCCGGTCACCGCAACCACTGTCTTCCCGCCTAAGTCCGGAAGCTGATCATAGGCATCTTCTTTGTTCGGGTCGGTTAAGAAAAACCAGCGCGTGTTCAAATAATCCAGGAAGCCATCGGCTCGCATCTGAGCAATGGCGGCATTGAATGGAGCAACCAGTTCCGACTTGGGAGTGAAGATAAAGCCGAAATCTTGGGTACCGAGCGGATCGCCAACCATCTTGAGCATGTCCGGGTTGGCCCCGATATACCCACGGCTCGAAGCCGCATCCATCAAGACCATGTCCACATCCCCCGCAATCAAAGCCTGCACCGCTGCCCCAAAATTCTCGAACAGCTTGATGCGCGGATTGGCTTCGTCGCCATCCAATACTTCATACACGCCGGTATAGAAGTTGGTCGTGCCCGTCTGCGATCCGATCAGCAAATCAGGGTTCGCAGAAAACTCCGCCGGCGTGGTGAAGCGATCCTCGTCCGCCCGCACCAGCATGAACATCTCGGAGGTCATGTACGGATCTGAAAAATCAACCTGCCCCTTGCGTTCGTCCGTGATCGTGATCCCATCCATGCCGATATCAAACTGGCCTTCCTGCACCGCTGAGATCATCGTGTCCCAGGCGGTCACTTTCCAATCCACCTGGCAGTTCAACCGCCGGCAGATTTCGTTCACCGCATCGTACTCCCAACCCACCGATTCGCCGCTCTGCGGGTCTACAAAGTTCAGCGGCGTGTAATCGTTCCCGGTCACCGCAACCACTGTCTTCCCGCCTAAGTCCGGAAGACGGAGGGTTGCCGGGACCTGCGACGCTGGAGCCTGGGTTGGTTCAACGGTAGGCTCCGCCGTAGGCTCAGCAGCCGGCGCCTGAGTGGGCTCCACGGCGGAGGTTTCCGTTGGCATGGCGCTCGGCTCGGCTTCAGGCGCCTGGGTAGGCTGCGCAATTGGTGCAGAGCTAGGGGTTGCTGTCGAACTGCAAGCCGTCAGAATTAAACTGACTAAAATTAATAGGTTTAACAAGTTTCTCTTCATTTTGTTCTACTCCAGTCATTATTCAAAAGGGAAACAACCTGCGAATGATCAACGAGGTTGGGTGGTCGTTGAGGTCAGTATAGCATATATGAATAGATGGGACAAGCATCGGGCCAGGGCGTGCAGCCTTAGGCCTGCGGCGCGTTAGCCCACCAGCATAGATCGTGGAGGTGTGGCCCAGGCTCGGAGGCGCCTTTCAAGCAAATAAAATATTGTATAATCTAATGAGGAGGCGAGCCTGGTAAGCTCGTTTTACCGAAAGGAGACAAATCTATGAATTTTTACCAATCCACCCGCCTACGCCTGCTGACAAGGGCGTTCGGCATTTTGTTGGTTGCAGCTTTACTCATTGGCCTGGCGCCATCCGGGGCAATTGCTGCCGCAACTGTCGCCAACTGCACCCCATCGTATGAGGTTCGTCGGGGCGATAGCCTGACAAAGATTGGCGATCGGTTTGGATTCGCCCCAAACCAGATTGCCTATACCAATAACTGGAAAGAACCCTTCACCATCTATGTCGGTCAAAAAATATGCATCCCGTCCAGCAGCGTGAGTGGTTTAGCCAAACTGGAAAGCAAGTATGCCAATGCCCCGGCTGCATATTTCACTGCCGGCAGAAACGGAACAGTTGTCCTGGTTTATGCATATACTTACCCCAAGACGTCTGTTATTGTTAAGGCAGGAACAACCAGTGGTTCTGCGAAAAATCTCGTCAACATTGGTACGATCTCCAATGTTTCCAATGGTAAATCGTACAAATTCAAACTACCGGCAAGCTTGCAGAACGTCAAGAATCTCAAGATCTGCCTGAAGGATCGTTCGAGCAGCTACTTACAATGTGCTGTTCCCCGAACCGGTCCGTAAATTTTTTTATTCGCACAACAAAGACCGTCCGCACGGGCGGTCTTTGTTTTTTAGTCCAGTTTTGGAGTTTTCAAATAAGATAAATATAAATGGGAGTAAAATTATTAAGAAGGAGCATCTGCCTTGGATACAATTGAGAATCCCACCCTGATTGAAACAACGCATCTCATTAAACGCTATGGCGAAAAAGTTGCCGTCAATGACGTCAGTTTTACAGTACAAGCCGGCGAGGTTTTTGGTTTCTTGGGTCCGAATGGAGCTGGTAAAACCACTACGATTAAAATGATCGTCGGACTGCTCCAACCCAGTGCGGGCTCGGTTAAGATCGCTGGCTACGACGTGCAGGCGCAATCCTTACAAGCCAAGTCCCTGACCGGTTTCGTACCAGACACGCCAAATCTCTATCCAAAGTTATCAGGCAGGGAGCTTTTTCGCTTTATTGGCGACTTATATGGACTTGAGCGCGGCCAAGTCCAGCAACGATCCGAGGAATTGTTGCGCTTATTTGAACTAGAACAGGCTGGAGATGACCCGTTAAACTCATACAGTCATGGTATGCAGCAAAAAGCGGCCCTGGCTTGCGCTTTGATCCACGACCCCAAAGTGTTAGTATTGGATGAGCCAACCGTCGGACTGGATCCCCGTTCAGCCCGGCTGATTAAAGACATGCTGCGCCAAATGGCCGAACGCGGCTCAGCGGTGTTTCTTTCTACCCATATCCTGGAAATTGCTGAACGGATGTGTGATCGGATTGGAATTATTAACAAAGGCGAGTTGATCGCCATCGGCAGCATGGAAGAACTGCGCGGACTTGGCCAGGGAGAAACCAGCCTGGAGGATATTTTCCTCAGCCTGACCGGTGGGGCCGAATACGCCGAAATCGCGGAAGTGCTGAAATGAGCTTAGAGCGTAAATCAGCGCATCCTCAACCGAGTCTCTGGTCTTACGTTTGGAAACTCCTTCGCTTACGTCTGGTAATCGTAATTAGTGAATTTCGGCGATCAAAATTGCGCCGAAAAATCGGCATGGCTGTGCTGGGCATCCTGGCGCTGGCCGGTTTGGTTTTTGCCTTTGTTTTAAGCTGGCTGCTACTCGGTTTTTTACGTTCGCCCCAAGTCGCCCAATACTTTGGCAACCCCAGCATATTATTGAACAGTATTACGGCGCTGGTGGTAACAGCATCCTGCCTGGTAATCCTGGTATCCAGTTTTGGCGTCTTGCTGCAGGCGCTCTACCTCGCAGGCGATATGGAATTTCTGCTTCAGCGCGCCAGTTCCCATCCGGGCAATCTTTATTTCAAAGCTGCTCCAGGCAATTCTGCCAAACTTCGGTCTGGTTCTGCTTTTTGGATTGCCAGTGCTGTATGGGCTTGGCGCCGCGCAAGGTTACAATTTCCTCTATTACCCGGTTGTAATCATTCTGCTTACCTTGTTAGCACTGGCAATCGCCGGTATGGCCAGCTTGTTGGTTATGCTGGTTGTGCGTATTTTTCCAGCTCGCCGGGTTGCCGAAATGTTAGGCTTCCTGGTTGCAATTATTTCGTTGATTTGTTCGCAGTCTGGCCAGTTCGCCAATTATGCAAATATTTCCGGTGACCAGGCAGCTCAAGCGATCGGTCTAGCAACCCGATTCAACTCTCCATGGTCGCCGCTTGCTTGGGTCGGTCGCAGTATGGTGGATATTGGCGAGGGACGCTGGCTAAGAGGCGGCTTGCTAGTCTTAATTACAGTCATTCTGACAGCCGGGATTTTCGCCATTTCATTAGCGACAGCCGAAAGGCTATATTATTCAGGTTGGGCAAGCGTCCAGATCAGCACCCGAAAAAAGAAAAATACTACGTCTGCCCGATACACAAAAAAGCGCACTGCACCGTTGGCCAGCGCATTCAGCCGGGTCATTCCAACAGCCATTGGTGGAATGATCTCCAAAGATTTTATGATGCTGCGCCGGGATCTGCGCAACATGTCACAGATCGTCACCCCCTTGATTCTTGGCATTTTATACGCGTTTATGTTAATCGGCCGCGGCGGCCAACCGCCAGCCGGGCAGGGCGAAGCGCCTCAGGCTTTTATGGATGCGGTTGGCAACCTCATGGTTTATGGCAATGTCGGAATTTCTTTGTTTGTGGGTTGGTCGCTGCTTTCTCGCCTGGCAACGATGGCCTTTTCCCAGGAAGGCAAACAGTATTGGATCCTAAAATCTGCTCCACTTAGCGTCAGGCAGTTAATTACCGCCAAGTACCTGGTGGCTTACCTGCCCACTTTAGGATTGGGGATGGGATTCCTGATCGTTATTTCAATCCTGCAGCACATCAGCATTGGCACGTTCGTTTTCAGTCTTGCCGTCGTCGTTATAACGCTGGCTGGATTGGCTTCATTAAGCCTGACTTTTGGCGTGTTGGGGGCAAACTTCAATTGGGAGGATCCGCGGCGAATCGCCCAAGGCAGCGCGGGGTGCTTTGGCGCTTTGGCTAGCATAATCTTTTTAGTGCTCAGCCTGGGGGTTTTCTTTGGACCATCCCTGCTTACTGGAGTGTTGGGGCTTCCACTGGCCCTCGGGCAGGTGATCGGCCTTCTGCTTGGTGGGGTGTTCTGCCTGGCAGCCGGTTTTATCCCCCTATGGTCTGTGCATTCCCGAGTTGCCCGGTTGAATGAGAATTAATTTAATTTGATCGAGATTTTTCGAATTCCCACACAAGTGGTAAAATTATTTTTGGAGAATTCGAAAAGATTTTTGTTTGACATAAATTTCGGGTGAGCTAAATGGATGTTTGGTATAGTACC
The DNA here is from genome assembly GCA_963770655.1 of uncultured Chloroflexia bacterium. Classification (GTDB taxonomy): domain Bacteria; phylum Chloroflexota; class Anaerolineae; order Anaerolineales; family UBA4823; genus CAZAGA01. Next base: position 15,224 of record CAVYQO010000014.1, read on the forward strand.
GCAAAAGCGCTCGTAGGCACATATGTCAGCCTGTTTATTCAAAAGATTCAAGTTGACGGCAGAGCTAATATCCCGACCGGAGCAAAGATTGTTGTAGCGAATCATGCTTTGGCGACGGATGGTTTTTTATTGCCGTTTATTTTTCCTGAAAAGATCCATTACCTCATCCAATCTGAAATTTTTTCATTACCCATATTAGGTAAAATCCTTTCTTTGGCAGATCAAATTCCGGTGGTTACAGGGCGCGGTCAAGAAGCGTTGGCAGCGGCGAAAGAAAAGCTGGCCCGAGGCGCGACCGTGGTTTTGTTTCCAGAAGGAAAACTTAATGATGGCAAGCAGTTGCTAAAGGCATACTCCGGCGCAGCGCGGCTGGCTTTAGAGAGCGACGCACCGCTGCTGCCGATCGGGTTTTACACTCCCCCACAGTTCTCGCGCCCAATTTCCTCCCGGTTATTTGGACGCTCTACATACGGCTCCTGGCAGTTTGGTGGTCCAAGTTTTATATCGATAGGCGATACCTGGCGGCCGCCCGTCGATCCCACTGGTGAGGAAAATCCCTTCCAATATACTCGCATCGTCCACAATATTACTGACGACATTATGGGGCGGATCAATATTATGGTGGATCGCGCCCGAACCTATGCTGCGAATTGGTTCCCTGGGCTTCAGTCGGATTAAAAAACGTTTGATTTCCTTATTTTTCGGTAAATCCATTTGCCCCCTGTCAACCCCATAACAATAATGACTGCCTTCATTCTCTGAAAATTGGTGTCCAGGGAGCGTGCATGGCCCGCATGTCCTACGGATACCACCTTGCCGAGTATATCTTCAACCGCAATACACCCATCCGCTTGCAGAGATGCGTCTCCTTGACACACAAAACAGGTCGCCCAGGAGCCATCCACTTGAACAACCTTTTTCTTAATGTCGATTACCCGGTGCACCAGGAGCTGTTTTCGATGGAAGTGGTAGAGTAAAATGTCTCCAAGGTGAATGTCGCCCTCTTGGACAGACCGGATTTCCAACATATCGCCATCCACAATGAAGGGCCGCATCGAACCCCCTCGCACCCGAAAATGTACCGAACGTCCCCCGGCGAGAATATCTCTAGCCAGACCGGCGAGCTGATCAGTTTGGATTTCGTTACCGCTATCCAACTCGAATTCGGGCATGGCTGCACTTAACCTAAGTTCGTTTCCCAGGTTTGCAGGCCATTCTTTTCAAAACTGAAACTAACCTGTGCTGCGCCTAACTCCTCCAGCCGTTCAGCGATCTCCGCTTGGGTCTCATATGGACAATAAAAGAACATGTAACCACCCCCGCCGGCTCCGCTGATTTTTCCGCCCAAGGCGCCAAGCCGGCGAGCCTCGTGGTAGATTTCATCAATTTGTGGAGTCGAAATCGAAGCGGCCATTCGCTTTTTATTGAGCCAGGATTCGTGCAGCAGAGCCCCAAAATCCTCCAACCTGCCTTGCAGCAATGCGTTTTTCGTTTCAGTCGCTAGCTGTTTGATCTGATCCATTGCAGCGACGACTTCACCTTGACGCTGGACAAAACCTTGGGTTTGGCTGTCGATAATATGCGCGGAAAGACGTGTACCGCCGGTGTAAAAAAGCATCAAACTGTAATGTAGCTCATTAAGGACGGTGTCGGGTATCCGCAGTGGATTTACAATCACCCGATCGCCGTAGAATTCGATCAGGTTAAAACCGCCAAAAGTCGCCGCAAACTGATCCTGCCTGCCGCCTTTGATGCCAAGATCGATCCGCTCGATTTGATATGCCAAGGAGGCGGTTTCGTAGCTTGTCATCGGCAAGCCCAGCCATTGACTAAACACGCCTAGAATAGCCACAACAATCGCCGACGAAGACCCAAGGCCCGACCCTGGCGGAGCGTCCGTATGCAGGAATAGCTCAAATCCCTGGGCTGCCTCGCTTTGTTGAGCCTCACTCAACTGCGCTTTCAGGCGCTGAATGGTCGCTTTTACCAGATCTAGCTGGCCATTGTAAACCAATGGCTGGTCAAGGTTGTATTTCGCGATGGCGTGATAATCCAACGATTTGATGGTTATCGCCTGCTCTGCGTTCAGGCTCAGCGTAGCGTAGGCGTATTTATCAATCGTCGCATTAAGAACCAAGCCGCCGCGTTCATCGGCGTATGGAGAGACATCAGTTCCCCCGCCAGCAAAACTGATCCGCAATGGCGCTTTGGCGCGATAAATTTTCATCTGTGTTTTGCCATTTGAGATTCCGTAATTTAATTGTACCCGATATCCTTTAAGCCGATTGAATAGCGAACATCCTTATCTGCCCAGCTAGCATGCTTACGATTCTCTTGAAAGCCGATTTTCGAAAATCTCTGCCCGGGAACAGTCAAATACTGGTTATAATCCCTTAATATTAAACGTCAAGCAATAATTTTTTAGAAATCATTATGAACCCTGTAATTGTCTTTGATTTTGGCGGCGTTCTCCTGGATTGGGATCCTCGCTATTTATATCGAAAGTTATTCGCCGGAAATGAACAGGCTATGGAACGGTTCCTGGCGGAAACGGACTTTTATAATTGGAATTTAGAACAAGATGCTGGCCGCTCATTTGCAGAAGGTGTAAGACTGGGATGCGAAAAATACCCGAATTATTGTGAGTTATTGCGGGTGTATGATGAGCGCTGGCCCGAATCGATTTCGGGTCCAATCTGGGAAACTGTTGAGATTCTGAAGTTTCTTAAGCAAGCCAATTATCGCCTTTTCGGATTAAGCAACTGGTCGGTGGAGAAGTTTCAACTGGTCTGCGGCAAGTATGAATTCCTGGGTTGGTTCGAACAAATCATGATTTCAGGCGAGGAACGATTGATCAAGCCAGATCCACGCATCTTTCAAAGGTTTCTTGATCTCGCCGCAGTCTCACCTGCCGAATGTCTGCTGATCGATGATTCAGAGAAAAATGTCAAAACCGCCTACCAGCTAGGTTTTCAGGTAATCCACTTCAAAAATCCAGAGCTTTTACGCCTGGATTTGTTTTCACGAGGCATACTCCCCGAGGGCTGGAGGTAATTGGATGGCAGAGCCGCTCGTTGTTGTTCAGGATTTAAAGAAATCTTATGGCAGCCTGGATGCGGTCAAGGGTGTCACTTTCGAAATAAACCGCGGTGAGATATTCAGCCTGCTAGGGCCAAATGGAGCAGGAAAAACAACAGTGATCGCAATGCTGAGCTGCCTGCTGCCACCAACCGCTGGAGAAGCCTGGGTTGGCGGGCACTCGATCGTGACCGACAGCCAGGCAGTGAAGCGCTTGATTGGCGTTATCCCTCAAGATCTGGCAATCTATGAACCCCTCTCTGCCCGCCAAAACCTGGTCTTCTGGGGCAGAATGTATGGGATGGGCGGTAGGCAGCTTAAGGCCCGCGTGGATGAAGTCTTGGATCAGGTCTCATTGACGGATCGCGCCGATGATCGCATCGATAAGTATTCTGGGGGGATGAAACGGCGCTTGAATCTAGCTGTTGGCCTGCTGCATAAACCCGATCTCGTATTCATGGATGAGCCCACCGTGGGAATCGATCCTCAGAACCGCCGGAATATCCTGGATATGGTCAAGCAACTACGTGACCAGGGAATGACTGTGATGTACACCACCCATTACATGGAAGAAGCCGCCGAGCTTTCCGATCGCGTGGGGATTATTGATCACGGCAAATTAATTGCGTTAGGAGCTTTAAAAGATTTGACCGTGATGCTTGGCAAGAAAGAGACACTCCGCCTACATTTCGGCGAGGACCAGATTGGCGAGGCCATAGTACCGATCTTCGCCGGATTAGCTTCGGTCGAGGTAGCTGCCGCAGGAGAGCATCAAGTTATTCTGACTGTGCAAGAAGCTGAAGAAGCGCTTCCTGGGGTTTTGGCGGCTGCTCACCAGGCAGGGCTACGGATCCGAGCGATTGATATTGAAGAGCCAAACCTCGAGGCAGTGTTTTTACATCTGACCGGGAGAGCGCTGCGTGATTGAAAATTTACCCCGGTCGTTCTCGATGAGCGCAGCGCTCTGCTGGGCTGCCAGGATATTCAATATATAAACCACGATTGAGATGATTAAAGTCTTAAGTATCGCCTGGAAAGACTTATTGATGCTGGTGCGTGATCGGGCAGCGATGATACTCATGTTGGTCGCTCCGTTCGCCCTCACCTTAGGTCTGGGCGCGGTGAGCGGTGGTTTTTCCGGCTCGTCATCAGCCATTAAGGATATTCCAGTCATTGTAATCAATCAAGACCGCGGCGAGCTCGGTGGTTTGTTCCTGCAAACGTTTGATTCTGAAGGCCTGGCGGAGCTATTCAGCCTCGAGGTGGGCAGTGATCTAATTGCTGCCCGTCAACGAGTTCGAAAGCGATCAAGCAGCGGCATTCGTATTGATTCCGCCTGGATTTTCCGAAAGCTTGCTCCCCGATCCTCAGACTGGCAAAATGGGTGACACAGCCCCAGTCCAGATTATCACAAGCCCAGAACGGCCAAACAGCGCCAATATTATCCAATCCGTTGTGACCGAGGTGATCCACCAGTTCGAAGCTGAACCACTGGCCAGGCAGCTCGTGATCGATGGGCTGCTGAGCAGCGGTCGAATCTCCTCTGACCCGGATTCAATCCGCAAAGCCGCCGCAGAGATCCTGACGGAACCGAACGGAAAAATCTCAGGCGCCGGAATTTCAATTCGGCTATTAGATTCGCCGCTGACAGAGTCAAACCAACAACCTGATGTGCTGGCATACCTGGCGCCAGCCATGGCCGTTTTCTTCCTGATGTATACAGTCAGCCAGGGTGGACGCAGTATTCTCATCGAGCGCGAGTACGGCACCCTGGCGCGCATGCTGACCACGGCTACCAACACTACGCTGGTATTAGGAGGAAAGGTTTTCGGGATTTTCAGCGCTGGAGTACTGCAGGTTGGGGTCTTAGTGCTCTCTTCCGCTTTGCTGTTTGGGCTGCGCTGGGGGGATCCCCTGGCAGTAGGATTGTTAATCCTGTCAGTTTGCCTGGCAGCAACAGGTTGGGGTTTGCTGCTGGCATCTATGGCGACTTCACCCTGGCAGGTGGGTGGGATTGGCTCAGCCATGATGTTGATCTTTGGGCTGCTTGGCGGCACATTCGTCCCGATCAGCCAATTTCCATCGACGGTGCGGATGATCGCCTGGATCACCCCGAATTACTGGTCGAACACAGGATTTGTGACCCTTATTAACGGTGGAAATCTTTCTGATATCCTGCCTATAATCGGCGCACTGCTATTAATGGCAGTTTCATTGTTCATAATTTCAGTTTTGGCCGCCAGAAAGCGCTGGACATCTGGGTTTGCAAAAAGATGAAGAACAGGGTTGATCATAACCAAGGTCAGCAGGAATGCCATCCATGAAGCTCCTGGCTATTATCTGGAAAGATGTCCTGGTGCGGTTTTCAAGCAAGGTGGAGATTCTGTTCTTTCTGCTCCTCCCTGTGCTTTTCACATTCTTATTGAGCGGGGTTGGCGGACCTGCTACGCAAAAAGGGATCATTTTTGTTGTTGACGAAGACCAAAGTCTGCTATCTTCAACCTTGGTTTCAGCGCTGCAGCGAAATGACACGCTGCAGGTCACCCTGGCGGAACGGGAGGTGGCAGAGCAGGGATTCAAAGATCGCCAGGCAGTCGCCCTGTTAATTATTCCGAACGGTCTAAATGCCAGGCTGAGGTCAGGACAACGTGCGGAGCTGGACTTGCGCAAAGCCCAGAACGATACAAGCGCCGATGCGGCTGAACGCGCGATTTGGTCAGAAGCAGCCTGGCTGAACCGGTTATCGGCAGCCGCCCTTGCCAGTGTGGAAACAGCCCAGAGTATTCGGCCATTCACCGCTGAATCGGAACGAGAAACATATTACCAAAACAACCTGGCTGCAGCAATAGAAGCCTTTTCCAATACCCCGAAGCGGGTAGAAAGGGAACTGGCAGTTGAGACCGCAGCCGTTAATTTGGACGAGCGCACTCAGGCATCGATTGGTCAGTTAGTCAGTTGGGTTTTAATCCCGCTGCTTGGCACTTCCGCACTTTTCGCTTATGAGCGGAGCAGCAGAACCTTACAGCGCCTGTTAACCACACCGACAAAAAAATCGACTTACCTCCTTGGCACAATTAGCGGTCAGCTCGCGGTTGCTATGGTGCAGATGGCAGTACTCATCTTATTCGGCGTATATATTATGCATGTACCCTGGGGAGGCGGTCCTCCTGGCGCATTGGCGGTCGTAATGGTGTGTTTTGGATTGGCCTCGGTGGCATTAGGCACGATGCTGGGAGCCTTCATCAAGACTGAACGCCAGGCCACTAGTTTAAGTATCATGTTGGGAATGCTGCTCTCTCTACTGGGCGGTTGTTGGTGGCCACTTGAATTTTTCCCCCCAACCATGCAAACAATTGCCCAATTGTTGCCTACCTACTGGGCAATGCAGGCGTTCTCGAACGTCGTTCTTCGTAATCAAGGGCTCTTCGCGATTTTGCCACAGGTAGGAATCCTGCTCGGCTTTGCTGGGTTATTTTTTGTCATCGGCGTGCGCCGATTTCGCTATGAATAAAATGGATCAGGGTGCTTCGGCGTGCGCCGATTTCGCTATGAATAAATGGATCAGGTGCTTCGGCGTGCGCCGATTTCGTATGAATAAAATCAGGATGCTTCTCTGACCTGAGGTAGAAAATAGGTTCTTATGGGTACAATACTCGAGATTACCCCAGAGTTATCGATCAATGAGAACGAGCTCGTTTACAGCTTTTTCCAATCTTCTGGTCCAGGTGGTCAAAACGTTAATAAGGTATCAACGGCCGTACGTCTGCGTTTTAACGCCCTGGCTTCAGAGTCTTTATCTGCAGAAATCAAGCAGCGTTTGATCCGTCTTGCAGGGAGACGCCTTAATGCTCAAGGCGAAATTATTATCGAAGCCCGCCAATACCGCACGCAAGAACTTAACCGGCAGGCCGCCCGCTTACATCTAGTTAGCCTTCTTCAAATGGCAGCTGAGCCGCCAAAAACCCGCCATAGAACCCGGCCAACCTTAGCTTCCAAGCAGCGGCGGTTGGTTGAGAAGAAAAAGCGCGGAGAAACCAAGCGGATGAGGAGATCTTTCCTAGAAGAATGACTCCCAAAAAGTTAAAAATGGCACATGGCACAGGGTAGACAGCTTGATACCAACAAACCGTACCCCAGAAGAGTACATCTTTCGACCGCCTCGCCGGTCGGGAATATTGATCCAGGTGGGCTTAATCCTGATCTTGCTGGGCTTCGGCGCGCTGGGGCTTTACCTGGCCAGCCAGGCGCAAATTGGCCCTGTTTTTATATTCTCGCTTCTCCCCGGAATCGCTGCAGTGATTTTAGTCCCATTTCTAACCTACAATCTTTATTGCCTGCGCACAGCTCAATATATCCTTGAAAGGGATGGAATTCGATTGCGCTGGGGGCTGCGGGTTGAGCACATTCCGATGTCTAAAGTATTATGGGTAAATAGCCAGGCAGAAATGAGCTCACCACTTCCTGCCCCTGTATTCCGCCTCCCAGGTGGGATCACTGGCATACGCCAGTTGCCGAGTGGACAGGTGTTGGAATATATGGCCAGCCAGAAACGGGATCTGGTGTTGATCGGCGCTGAAGGACGGATTTTTGCCATTTCACCGGAAGATGCAAACGGTTTCCAATATACCTACCAACGGCTGATCGAATTAGGCTCCCTCACCCCGATTACAGCCCGATCCATCTATCCCTCTTTTTTGCTAAACCGAGTGTGGATGGACCGGCCAGCCCGACTGATCACCCTGACCAGCCTGGCGCTCAGCCTGATTTTACTGTTTTGGGTCATCCTGGTGATCCCACGCCGCGCCGAGGTGCACCTGGGTTTCTATCCGGATGGACTCCCCGGCGACCTGACGCCTGCCGTCCAACTCCTACTCCTGCCAATCCTGAATGGCTTGATCGTTCTGGCCGATTTATTTGCCGGGCTCTTTTTCTACCGGCGAGGCGAAACCCACGATCTTGCCTATCTGATCTGGGGCGTCGCGGCCGTGATTCCGATATTGTTTCTAGTAGGTGTGCTCTTCATCCTGCGGGCAAGTTAACTCGTGGTCAATCCAACCCAGATTCAATTTGTCTTCGGTATATTCTTGGGGATCGTTTTCGCCTGGCTTGCCCTGAGAGCCCACGCGTTAAGCCGCAGCGGCGCCTACGCGGCAGCCATAAGCGGAGGGGTAATTTTTGGCTTGGGAGGCTGGCCCTGGGCGGCTTTACTTCTAGTCTTTTTTATTTCATCCAGCGCCCTCTCCCGCCTGTTTGCCCGCCGAAAAACGGCTGTCAACGAAAAGTTTGCCAAGGGCAGCCAACGGGATTGGGGCCAGGTTCTGGCCAACGGCGGTTTGGGGGTCTTATTAGTCCTTTGCTATACCTGGCGACCGGACTCGCCGTGGATGTGGGTCGCTTACGCAGGCGCCCTGGCCGCGGTCAACGCCGATACCTGGGCCACGGAGTTAGGCGTCTTGAGCAGGCATCCCCCCCGTTTGTTGACGAATGGGAAAGTTGTCGAACGTGGCGAATCGGGCGGGGTCAGCTCATTAGGCAGCCTGGCTGCCTTGAGCGGGGCGCTTGTGATTGCTATTGCCGCCGTTTTTGTTTCAGACGCCAATTGGCGTTTTTTTATCGCGGCCACGCTCGGTGGAGTGGCAGGTTCATTTGTTGATTCGCTGCTAGGGGCAAAAATCCAGGCGATCTATTATTGCCCGACTTGCGGCAAGGAAACAGAACGCAGCCCCGTTCACTCCTGCGGGACAGCCACAACCTGGCGGCGCGGCTGGCGCTGGCTTAACAATGACTGGGTAAATTTCGCTTGTTCGGTGACTGGAGCGTTGATCGCCCTCGGGCTTTGGGCTTTGGCCAGCCGCTAGCTGCCGGATTGGAGGCTTTTTTGGGCGATTCTATGCGATCGCCCGTTCAGGAATAGTTCCGCCAATTCGCCGATTGTGTGAATAATCGGACATCGAGCCTCAGGGAATATGCCTGTCGGGTCATATAATATTGGCCAGATACCTGCGGCCTCAGCCCCCAGAATATCTGCAAAATAGTTGTCGCCTACGTAAACCACCTGCTGGGCAGATAGCCCCAGGCGTTGTAGTGCATGCCGGAAGGATTGTGGGTCAGGTTTCCAGGCAGCAATTTCCCCAGCAACAAGGCAAAGTTCAAAATATTGGGAAAGACCAACTTGTTCAAGATAAGCATTAACTGATTCATCGCGATTTGAGAGCACCCCCAGGCGAAAACCCGCCTTTTTAAGGGCGCTTAATGTATTAGCGACATCCTCAGGGATCCAGTCTTCCGGTTGATGTTCATCGTTCATATACCGGTTCATTTCAGGCGCTAAGATCGCCGCTTGTTCTGCTGGCTGCCCTAATAAGATCAGGCAGTGGACTGCATAGTTGGTCCAGAATGCGTCATTTAATTCCCCATATTTTGCCAGATCAACAGCTAATTCCGGAGATTGCGCCCAATAGTAATGGGTCCAGCGGATAACCTGGCGATGTGTCTCTTGATCATCCGTAGCCCCAAGGCTGACTGCATGACCCAGAAACACGTCGAAGGATGCCGGGCGGTTGAATCGCAGGGTACCGTCCAGATCGAATAGAATGACCTGGATATCATTTACTTGAAACACTTACCCCCCAATTTCACTCATTACCCGGTTGAGGGGAATGATACCTTCCGCCAACCCGTGCCCCCAGGGCTTGTACCAGATCCCATCGAGGATTAACTGGCGTAGTTCGTCTAAGGAAGCGCCGCCGCGCAGCGGGGTAAGCAAGTCAACTTCGCCTTCACGCAAAAGACACAACCGCAGGCGTCCATCCGCTGTCAAGCGAGCCCGAGTACAGGATGCGCAAAATGGCTGGGTGACAGATGAAATAAAACCAAGCTCACCTTTGGCGCCTGCCAGGCGAAATATCCTTGCCTCGCCATCTAATTCACCTCCGTAAGATGGCAGCAAGGCCCCTAATCCAGCTTCGATGCGCGCCTGGACTTGCTCTGCAGTTACCACCTGACTGGTTTGTAACTCCGTCACCCCCGCAAATGGCATCATCTCGATAAAGCGCACCTGCCAAGGATTCTCCAGCGTCAGTCGAGCAAGGTCGACTACATCTGCTTCGTTATAACCCTGTACAATTACGGCATTCAACTTTATCGGAGCCAAACCAGCTTCCTCAGTTGCGCGTATGCCATCCCAAACGTCTTCAATCTTCCCCCAGCGGGTCAGGCGGTGAAACTTTTGCGGGTCCAGTGTATCCAGGCTGATATTCACCCGTTGGAGCCCGGCCTTTGCTAAAGGGCCGGCCAAACGTCCGAGCAAGACGCCATTGGTGGTCATCGAGACATGCCGGATCCCTGGGGTATGGGTAATTCCCTCAACGAGTTCGACGATATGCTGGCGCACGGTTGGCTCACCGCCAGTCAGGCGAATCTTATCAAAACCTAACCCGGCAAACAGACGAACAAGGTGCAGGAGCTCATCATCCTGCATTAGTTCTGGGTTAGGTCGGAATGTCATATCTTCCGGCATACAGTAAACACAGCGCAGATTGCAGTGGTCTGTCAGGCTGATGCGGAGATAGTGGATGTCGCGTCCAAAACGATCGAGGGCCATAAGGTATACCGATAAATTATTATCAAATAATTGATTAATATTATAATCTAAACTTGCCCAAAGTGCAACCTCAAAGATGGATCTCCACCACTTGCCCGCCTGCCATTCGGGCCAGGTCCGCCGGGTTCAGTTGGAAGACGGCATGCGGCGTGCCTGCTGCCGCCCAGACCACCTCATAATTAAGCAGGTCTTTATCGATGAATGTCGTCAGCGGCTCAGCATGACCCAAAGGAGGGACGCCTCCAATCGCAAAGCCGGTATGCTGGCGAACAAACTCCGCATCGGCTTTGCCAAGCGGTTCACCGATCAGGTTCTCGAGCAAATGTTCATCGACGCGATTCACTCCACTGGCGATGACCAAAATCGGAAGTCCGCTGCGTTTCCCCTTGAACACCAATGATTTAACGATCTGTCCCACCTGGCAGCCCACCGCCTGGGCTGCTTCGACAGCAGTTCGGGTGGAGCCGGGCAGCTCAACGACTTGCAAACTCAGGCCAAGCTCACTTAAAGCGTCTTGTACTTTTTGGGCGCTAGGACTCAGCATCTCCAAACTCTTCCTTTCTTAATTCGACCGAGGTTACATCCAACCGCGCCGGCGAATCCAGGCAAACATAACGACGGGAGTTAATATCGTTATTCCCAGGGTAATCACAAAGGCTGGCAACCCAGTCCAAACATTCAATGGCGTTACAGGCGAAAAAAAGTTCATCCCAAAAAAACTGGCAACAAAAGCAATGGGCATGAATAAGGTCGTGATTACCGTCAAGGTTTTCATAATATCGTTCATCCGGTTATTTACCACGGATAAATAAGTATCCAGGACGCTGCTGATCAGGTCGCGAATATTTTCAGTCAAATCTTGCATACGCACCAGGTGATCGTAGATATCCCGAAAATAAACACGAGTACGCTGGTCCACCACCGGATACTGGTCGCGAGCAAGTTTGTTAAGCACCTCCCTCTGCGGGCCGATTGCTCGGCGGAGCTGAAGCACGGTACGTTTAAGGGTGAAGATAAACTCCAATGTGTCTGGCTGCGCCCCGCTGAAGATTTGTTCCTCGGCCCGATCGATCGTCTCGTCGAGATGTTCGACAACTGGCATATAACAGTTGATCATTTCATCCACCAAACGATACAACAAACGATCTGCGCCATTCTTAAGGTAGCGATCGTCCTTCTGCACTGCCTCTAAAGCCTGGTTGACCGCATCGATCGGTTGATCGTGATGAGTAACCAGGTAATGATTTCCCAAGAAAACATCTAATTCCTGCAGTTCAACCTCACCTGGCTTATTCGCATCGATTTTTACAGCATTCAATACAATGTATAAGTAGGTTTCCCAGTCATCCAATTTTGGGATATGGGTCTCTTGAAGAGCATCATCGATCGCCAGGGGATGAAATCCAAAGATCTGGCGTAGGATAGGCTCGTCATGCTCGGGCGGCATTCCTTCAAAATCGACCCAGAGCAAACCGGAATTACTCTTGACAATCTCTGCCATTTCCTCCAGGGAAATATCCAGGCGCAGTTGTTCGGTTGGAGAGCAATAAAGCGAGCGGATCATCGATACACCTCGTGTGCTTCAATCCAGGTGATATATTAATCGCCTTGTTTTAATAGGATTGTTTGGTGAGTTAGTATAAAGCCTGAACAATCATCCGTCAATCGATCCCATTCGCGCCACCGCATTGATTTCACCCTGAATATAAACTATACTCATAACCAGCAGGTTGAGATCGGAACAGGCGCACGATGATTGTTCGTCCTATACTATTAGCGGAAGGTGTCCTATTCTAGCGATAAACAGTTTGGTGCTTTACAAAAGACATCCAGCACGATTGTGCGCATCTGGCGAGCGTCTGGAGATTGAGCTGGCTGGCGGTGAACACCTCAAAGTCCGCGAAAAGGATGTTGTCCTGCTGCACCCTGGCCCACTGCAAAGTCTCGGCCAGTTGATTGATCTAAGCGGAGATGCGAACACCGCCCGGGAAATCCTGGAAGCTGATGGTCAACTGCACACCTTGGCTGAATTAGCCGAATTAACATTTGGAACGTTTACGCCAGCCAGCGCCTGGGCAGCCTGGCGGATCGTAGAAGATGGTTTGTACTTCAGTGGTTCGCCCGAAGCGCTTCGCCCGCGATCCGCAGATGAGGTTGCTGCGGAGCTCTCTTCACGTCGATCTAGGTTGGCGCAAACCGAAGCCTGGTCAGCTTTTCTAGAACGAGCCCGTTTGGGCCAGGTGAACCCAATCCAAGATTACCGCTTTTTACAAGAAACCGTTGATCTGGCATTCGGAAGGCGCGTGGAAAGCCGTTTACTTCGAGAGATAGGCCTTTCTGAGCGTCCTGAAACAGCGCACGCCTGGCTGCTCCACACTGGCATTTGGGATAATACGGTGAATCCTTACCCAACGCGCCAGGGTATCGTCATTTCGACAATTGAGATGCCACTGCCAGGCTTAGCGCCAGAATCCCGCCGCGATTTTACTCATTTGGCTGCTTATGCGATTGATGATCAGGGCAACCAGGACCCCGACGATGCCCTCAGCCTGGATGGGGATCGTTTGTGGATCCATGTCGCCGATCCTGCTGCTTTGGTTGTCCCTGGCAGCCCACTCGATCAGGAAGCCAGAGCACGCGGCGCGAATCTTTATCTCCCAGAAGGCATTGTTGGTATGCTCCCACCAGCCGCCGTGCAAACCCTAGGATTAGGTTTAAATGACGTCTCCCCTGCCCTTTCTTTTGGTTTACGGCTGCATTCATCTGCTGAACCACAAGAGATCGAGATCACCCCAAGCTGGGTTCGGGTTCAGCGCTTGACCTATGATCACGCCGACGGTTTGTTGGAGCAAGAGCCGTTTCAAAGCATGTACCAGATGGCATTGAGGTATCGCGAGCGGCGACAGCAGAATGGCGCAGTTGAGATCGACCTCCCCGAGGTGATCTTGCGTGTGGTGGCAGGTCAGGTCATCATCCAACCGGTTCTGGATCTTCGCAGCCGGGTCATGGTTAAGGAAGCCATGCTCATGGCTGGAGAAGCCGCCGCCCGTTTTGCCGTGGAGCAAAACTTGCCTTTTCCTTATACTACTCAAGAACCCGCCGACCCAGATTACCTGGCAGATAGCTTGGCTCGCCTCGAAGGACCGCGCTTGGCAAGCGCTCCTGATCTTGCCCTGGCATTTGCGCTTCGCCGGGCGCAGAAACGCAGCCAGACAAGCAGCCAACCTGGCGCCCATACTGGCCTTGGGCTGGCGTTGTATGGGCGAGTCACCAGCCCTCTTCGGCGCTATTCAGACCTGCTTGCACACCAACAATTACGATCCAGCTTGAGCGCTCAGCCAGCCCTGGACACCGCCGCCCTTCTGGAACGCGCCGGAGAGTCTGAGGCAGCTTCAAGCGCAGTGAGCCAGACCGAAAGACTTTCCCGCCAACATTGGACTCTCGTCTTTTTACAGCAGCACCCGGATTGGCGCGGAGCAGGCGTCCTGGTTGAAAAGAATCTTGGTAAACGTTCGGGCAGAGGGCGTTTGATCCTGCCTGATTTAGCCTTTGAAACCCAGATCCATCTCCGCAACGATCTACCGCTCAACAGCCGCCTGCAGCTCGAACTTAGCGGGATAAACCTGGCTGAGTTGGAAGCACACTTTACAGTGTTCGATTCTCGCTAATCGCTGTCAAAATAATGTGGGCGACAATCAAACTTAAAGCGGATTGACTTTATAGCTTTGATTATCTACAATTGAAGTAGACCGGTATGATTAATTCAATTGGATTGTTATTCAGAATTGCGTGATGACGATGTCTCCTTCACAATCTTCAGCGCCTCCCAGCGATCCCCTAGAAACCGAAACGGCCCCGCACCGTGCCAGTGCGGGCCAGCAATTGAAACCGGCATCACCCAGCCGAATTGCGATCCCGATCCTGGCTATATTATTGCTTGGCGCGGGACTGATTATTGTCGATGGCCGCCAAATATCACAAGCGATCAACCAGGCCGATTGGCAGGTGATCCCAGCCGCCCTGTTCTTTACTGCAATTTCCTATCTTTGCGTCGGCTACACTTATGCCATGTTAGCGCGGATGTGGGGAATATGTATGCACCCCCGTGACCTGACAGAGATTGCCTTCGTAACCACCTCACTCAACCATGTTGTGCGCAGCGGTGGCGTAGCCGGTTACTCAGTGCGCTACTTGCTTATGAACCAGCACGGTGTGAAATTTAATGAAGTCATCTCTTCTTCTCTGGTACATTTTTACCTCACCAGCTTGGATATGCTGCTGATGATGCCAGTCGCTCTGGCCTATCTTTTATTTAACACAGCAACCTCCACCCCAATTACTGTTTTACTTTCTGCGATGACGATCCTGTTAATCATTATCGCAATTTCTAGCACCTTATTGGTATTTTCAGATGGACTGCGCATCCGTTGTATCCAGATCATAACCCGAACTGGAAAATTGATCCTGCGCCGTGATCTGACAATCTTATTTAACGATTTTAATCAGCATATAAGTAATGGGGTCTTGGTGCTGCGCAAGCAGGCAGCGCGTACGAGCTTGATCATGCTGCTTACTTTTGTCGATTGGACCGCCAGCGTAATTGTGCTTAGCCTGTGTTTTGATGCGTTTGGCCCGGCATTAAAACCGGGCGTGGTCATCGTCATCTTTATGATTGGCATCATGGCTGGGGTAATTTCAGCCCTTCCTGGTGGGATCGGCATTCAAGAAGGGTCAATGACCGGCATCGCCATGCTGTTCGGGGCAACATTCGAGCAGGCTGTCCTGGCAGCCCTACTTTTTCGAGTCATCTACTATTTTGTTCCTTATGGGGTCAGCCTGCCTTTTTATTGGCATTTGCTTCGCCGTCCAGCGCCAGATTATGCCGATTGACCCGGCAGAGCAATTCTGGTCAAGATCACAGCATCCGTCCCCTACCTGTTATTTCAAAAACAAAGCTAAGGCTCTGCCAGGCGCTTTTTTCTTACGCTGAAGTATTTAATAACCACCATCAGAATCCCCATTAAAACAAACATACCTCCACAGACGTTTAATACCGGCGTGAACAGGATCACAATACCCAAACCGATGGCTATCAGGTAGATCCAGGTTTCTGGATCCCGGATCACTCTTTTTAAATCTTCCATATTTACCTTTGCTATTAATTGTCTAGGGGCAGACTTGCATATCTGCCTAATTAAACAATATCCTTTAGTCGAGTTGTCTCTATTCTTCCTGCCCGCCGGAATAACCCGGAGCGCCATCGAAGGTGTAAAGGTTCTCGGTTTTGATCACCTCCAATCCGGAGCTGTGGATCGAGCCGAGCAGCCTTAATACTTGATCGAAATGCAAGTGTTGGCTCATGCCAAGAAATCGGCAGCGCCAATGATCCGTGCAAAATGTTTCCGGTTGCCCTTGTGGATAAACTTTCACCCCGCGATTGGTGATCATCGCCAAAGACATTCCAGCCTCATCCAATGCGTTCAGTCTTTCACCTAAAACCTCCGGATCGCGCCCGGCCTCGTCCCAATCCAAAAATACATCCACACCCACCAGCAGCTTCTCAGGTTGAAATTGATCGGAGGTGCTAATATGAATTCCGCCCTGTTGATAATGCACCGGCTCAAGAACTCTCGGCTTACACCCTAAGCGGGTAATGACCGCTTCCGTAAATCCTTGAGTTCCCACCTCTTCCTGGCTCAAACCTTCCCGATAGATATCTGTCGTATGAATTCCATCCTCCAGGGTGCACAACCAGGCGTTATTGACATGCTCGGCAATCTCGGCCTCGCCCAAATGGACCAACATCTGTACAGCCGCCAGGAGTAAACCAGAAGGATTTGCCACATCTTTACCCGCGATATCCGGTGCTGAGCCATGAACTGCCTCGAACATGGCCACCTCCCTGCCGATATTTGCCGATCCGGCTAACCCGACAGATCCCGCAATTTGAGCGGCAATATCCGACAAAATATCCCCGTATAAATTAAGCGTCACAATCACATCAAAGCGCTCTGGCTGGGCAGAAAGACGGGCGGCGCCGATGTCGATAATCTGGTGCTCGCTGAGGATATCAGGATATTCGGAAGCAACTTCATCGAACATACAGTGAAATAGGCCATCGGTCATCTTCATGATATTATCCTTGGTCATGCAGGTGACCTTACGGCGTCCATAAGCCCGAGCATATTCAAATGCGTACCGAATGATACGCTCAGAGCCTGGTCGAGTGATGAGTTTTAAGACTTGAGTAACTTCGGACGTTTGCTGGTGCTCAATTCCCGCGTAAAGATCTTCCTCGTTTTCACGAATGATCACCAGGTTCATCCCTGGATGAAACGAGGCAACGAACGGAGCGTAGGATTTTGCCTGGCGAACATTTGCAAATAAATTAAAAGCTGTACGAACCGCCACGTTCACACTTTTATAACCAGCTCCTTGTGGGGTGGTAATTGGCGCTTTCAGAAAGACCTTGTTCTTCCGAATGGTTCCCCAGACATCTGCGGGAATTCCCGTAGGCGCTCCCTTTAAATATACTGCCTCGCCAATTTCGATAACGTCAATCTCTAATTGCGCACCTGCCGCTTTCAAGATGCTCAAAACCGAATGAGTGATTTCGGGGCCGATTCCATCGCCATACGCGACCGTAATTCGATGTATTTGTGTCATTATGGTTTTACTACCTCGATAAGCAGCCTCGCCAGCACGGTGGCTAGCGGGATTAGACAGAGAAAAACACCGTACGCAGGGCTGTCGTGTTGTAAGGCCAGGTACGCGCCTCTTTCACGCGCTGCTCGTAAGCAAGCAAAGCTATGAGCTGGTTTACCATTCCGCTATCCACTGCATCCATTTCCAATCCGTTCAACAGGCTGCCGCCTAATGGCTGGAGTTGACGCTGAATGGTCATGAGCTGGCAGTTTTTCTCAATTGCTAGTATCTGGTGGGTCGAGCGCATATTCATAAAAAACACCAAAACCGGCACCGATCCCAACAACAGATAAACAAACCAGAAGACTGGGCTGCGCAGGTTGGGTGCGGAATAAGAGAAAAGCAGGCTTAGTGTAATCCCACCCACGAAGACCAGGGCAAGCAGCAAACTCTGCCGACTGATCGGTTCAAATGGGGACAGGTCAAATAGATCAATTGGCCCAAGATAGCGGTGCGCCGCTGCGGTTACCCGTGTGCTAACGAAGGATACAAATATCGTCCAGATGAGCAAAGCCCACATCAAAGCGCTGCAGGCGATCCAATAGCCACTCAGCCAAGGCATCGCCCTATCAACAAGACCCTGAATTCCCAGCCAAAAGCCAACCGCCAGTCCGATGCCGATCACACCCAGCTCAATAACTGGCGGAACATATCCCCGAGCTTCAACCAGATTTTGAAAATCAATTTCGTTTAAAGTGGTCAGTGAACGTAATGCAGTTAACACCGCTGAGCCAACCCCTACCAATGGCGGTGCAATTACGAGAATATACAAGCTCACCACAACCGGTGCTAACAAAACTCGCCATAATCCCAGTTCCACCAGGTTCAGAAGGGCGCCATCGAGGATCGCCGCCGCAATCGGCATTGCTAGCAGCACCAGGCAAAATCCCAGCGACAACCACCAGGGTCGGGAACGGCTAATCGTACGGTTAAACAGGAGTTGAGCAGGCGCCATAAATCTATTATATAATGATCAGCATGTCCAGGCTTACCCATTTGTTGATCTTCGTGGCAATGGTGACTGGAACGGTTGGTTTGAGCGCTTCTTTGCCCCAGTTTTTTTTGCCCTGGAGCAATCTCAAGTCGGCTGCCAGCCAGGCAGACGTGTCAGCGCCGGCTGCAAACCCCGCCGTCGACTGGCGAATCGAGTGCATTGAATGCCCAAAAGATGTCATGGAAATTGGCGACCGGTCCCTTGCCCTGGATAGTCAAGCCCGGCCGCACCTCGTATATGCCAATGAATGGCTGATCTACACCTGGTATGATGGCGCTGCCTGGCAGAGCGAGGTGATCGACAAGGCTCCGGGCATCGATACGGTTTATCAGCCTCCAGCCTCCCTGGTCCTGGATGCAAATAACCAACCTCATATCGTCTATCAAAACAACAACAGCCAGGAGCTGCGCTACGCCCACCGCACTGCCGGTGGGTGGGTCATCCAGACGGTAGATACGACGACCCCAGGATTCTATTTCACCGATGACAGTGCAATTGCTCTGGATAAATCTGGCCGGCCTCATCTGGCCTATTTCAAGAATTGTACCCTCCGTTATGCCTGGTGGGATGGCAGCCAATGGCTGCGAACAAACGTGGAAACCGCTGTATGTTATGACTACCACATCTCAATGGCCCTGGACAGTGCAGACCGAGCGCATATCAGCTATTTTCAAGACAATGTTGGTGACTTGAAATACGCTCGTTGGGATGGCAGCGCCTGGCAAGTTCAGCTCGTCGATGCCGCAGGTTTTCTAGGAGAATTCAATTCAATTGCCCTGGATCAGCACGATCGACCCCATATCAGCTATCTGGACTACACCAACAGCCAGTTGAAATATGCACACTTCGATGGCAGCCAATGGCGTATCCAAAACGTAGCACCCGCCGCCTGGTTCGGTGGGTTCACCTCCATCGCGGTCGATAAGGCTGGTAATCCGCACATCAGCTATGCAGATGACAGTAAAGTTGCCAGCTATGTTTATTGGAACGGCTCTGCCTGGGTTTTCAATACCTTCGACAGCAATATTTGGTACACTTCCCTGGCGCTTGAGACAAACGGGACGCCGCACATTATTTATTATGGCTGGGGGACAAGAGCATTGATCCATAGCCAATGGAACGGCGCAAACTGGAATAAACAAACCATCGCAGCCAGCCCCCAGGTGGGCAGCCATGGCTCCCTGGCTTTGGATTCTGGAGGAAGCCTGCATGCCAGCTATTTTGACTCCGCCCACGGTACATTAAGCTATGCCTACCGCGAAGGAAATGTCTGGCATTCCCAAGTCATCGACGCCATTGGAATTAACGGCGGCTATTCGGACATAGCCATGGATAAAGCCGGTCGGGTCCATATGAGTTACTTCGACGGTAAGACAGAAGACCTGAAATATGCCCTTTTCGATGGCAATTCTTGGGTTATCAAAACTGTCGATAGCGCTGGCAGCGTTGGACAATATACATCATTGGCCTTGAACACCCAAGGATGGCCATCCATCAGTTATTATGACAAAACCGCAGGCGCAGTAAAATTGGCTGCCTGGAATGGCGTCGCCTGGAAAATTTCCAGTCTAGATGATATCAACGATACCGGACTTTATACTTCGTTGGCCATTGACTCCAATGGATACCCCAAGATTGCCTATTTCGATAATACCAACCAGGATTTGAAATTCACCGCGTGGGATGGTTTACAATGGAACACCACAACAGTCGATAGCGCGGGAAAAGTTGGTACCTACACCTCCCTGGCTCTAGATCTCTCCGGCAACCCATCCATCAGCTATTATGACATCACGAACACGTACTTAAAATTGGCTACCTGGGATATTAATCATTGGAGGATCGAGGTGGTAGACGCTCGACCCAATTCAGGGCAATATAGTTCGCTCGCGATAAGCCCTCAAGGTTGGCCCTGGATCAGTTATTTCGATGGGAGCAATGGCGGACTGCGCTTTGGACGCTGGAATGGCAGCGCGTGGGAGCTCCAAGAGATCATTAATTCCTGGGGGATTGGTCAATTCACCTCCCTGGTTGTGGATGGTGCTGGTAATCCATTAATAAGTTATTATGACGGTGATTATCGAGACTTTAAACTTGCCACGCTCACCAAGCCTGTCTATCTTCCAGTAATCCAAAAAGTTCCATAGGAGGAGGATCAGAAAATGACTGAATATCGCAATCGCTACACCAATCGCGAGTTAGCCGATACGTTTAGTTTCATCGCCAATCTTTTAGAAATAAAAGGCGAAATTATCTACAAAATCCTGGCGTATCGCAAAGCTGCAGATAGCCTTGAAAACCTTGCAGGAGATGCCGAGGCCTATTGGCGCGAGGGACGCTTGGATGATATCCCGGGTGTTGGCAAGGCAATTGCCGAAAAAATCGATGAACTTTTCAGCACAGGCCGCCTTGAGTTTCTAGAAAAACTAAAGCAGGAAGTACCTCCTACCCTTGTGGATATGCTCCAGGTACCTGATGTAGGCCCAAAGAAAGTAGCGATGTTCTGGAAGCAGCTAGGCATTATCGATCTACCCGGATTGCAGGCTGCTGCTCAAGAAGGAAAACTGCGCAATTTACCGGGAATGGGAGAAAAATCTGAGGCAAAAATCCTGGCCGGTATAGAGGCTGTGAAGCGCCGCTCCGGTCGTATTCCGCTGGGCAAGGCCTGGCCTTTCGCTCAAGAATTACTGGCCTTATTACGCGCTGCACCAGGCGTGGTGCAGCTTTCTGCAGCCGGGAGTCTACGGCGGATGCGCGCCACAGTTGGAGACCTGGATATCCTGGTGGCAGCCGTTGATTCCGGGCCTGTGATGCAAGCTTTCGTTAATCACCCAGAGGTCATTTCAGTTTCTGGGCGAGGCGAGACAAAAGCCAGCGTCGAATTCAATCACGGGTTTCGCGTGCAATTATGGGTCCATCCACCCGAACGCTGGGGGACAGCCTTACAATATGCCACCGGGTCTAAGGATCACAACGTGCGCCTGCGCGAACTGGCCTTAAAACAAGGTCTTTCGCTCTCCGACCAGGCATTCACCCGTTCTGATGGAAGTGAAATCCTGTGCGCTACGGAAGAAGAGGTATACAGTTTGCTCGGGCTCCCCTGGATTCCACCCGAAATGCGCGAAGATCGTGGCGAGGTGCAGGCCGCCCGCGCAGGCACGTTGCCCCGGCTGATCGAGCGCGCCGATCTCCATTCCGAGCTGCATACCCATTCCACCTGGTCTGACGGCCGGCTTTCGATTAAAGAAATGGCCGAGGCAGCCCGCTCGCGTGGCTATCGTGTGTTAGCGGTGACCGATCATTCGGTTAGCCTTGGCGTCGCCCAAGGCCTTTCTGTGGATGAATTAAAAAGCCAGCGGATAGAGATCGATGCGGCCCAACGCGAGTTGGGCGACTCCATTCGGATTTTACAAGGTTCCGAGGTCGAAATCCGCGCGGATGGCGCCCTCGACTTCCCCGATGAGGCCCTCGCCAGCCTGGATATTGTCATTGCCTCGCTGCATTCCAGCCTACGCCAGCCCAGGGAACAAGTCACTGCGAGATTATTGAATGCCATCCGCAATCCGAATGTCGATATCATCGGCCATCCCACCGGGCGGATGATTCCCAATCGAGAAGGCGCTGATTTAGATATGGATGCTGTGCTGCAAGCAGCCGCCGAAAGCGGCGTGGCCTTGGAAATTAATGCTCATCCATCCCGCCTGGACCTGGACGATATTTACTCTCGGCGGGCAATCGAGATGGGTATCCCCCTCAGCATTAACACCGATGCGCACAGTCCAAATGACATGGACCTGGCGCCATTCGGGGTCGCCACTGCCAGGCGAGGTTGGGTACAAGCAAAAGATGTGATTAACACCTGGGAACCCGAGCGGCTGCTTACCTGGTTGGCAGCTCGCTGAGCGCTTTTGGGCAAAGGATAATCCATCCTTGCCTGTGATATGATTGGCCAAATGAAGAAAATCTTTCTGTTCCTTTTTCTACTAGCCGTTTTAACAGCGCAGCTCGCCTGGCTGCCTGGCCGCTCAAACCCCCAGCCTGCTTTCGCCAGACCCCTCCTGCAGGGAAGCGGGTCTGATGTCATTGCTTTGGTCAATGCCCTGCGAGTCGCTAACGGCCTCCCGCCCTTTAAATTGAACAGCGACTTGATGGCATCTGCGCAGGCGCACAGCGAATACCAGGCAGCCAACCAGGATACCATGCGCACCGGGGTCGACGGCTCATCGGCCAAAGATCGCGCAATCTCGGCTGGCTTTGGCGGTGGGGCGACAGTATTTGTCTCCGAAAACATTGCCAGTGGGGTAAACATGAGTCCTGACCGCGCAGTTCAGGTCTGGCAGGGCGACAGCCTGCACCTTAACACGCTGCTATCCCCGAACTACACAGATGCAGGAGCTGGAGTGGCGAGTGACGGCAAGGTGACTTATATCACCTTGGATGTTGGTTATATCGCCGGTCAGGAAGGCAGCGCCCAAAACCCAACTTCCCAGACTGCCCAAGCGACAGCCAGCATAACGCAAACACCAACCGCCAGACCTGGGAAAGGCTTTGTGATCATGCCTGTGTTCACTGTCACACCACAGGCGGATGGTTCGATCGTCCATATTGTTCAACCCGGGGAGGTGCTGCTCAATATTGCTGTAGCTTACAATCTGAAAGCTCGCTGATCTTTATAAACTCAATAACTTGAATGACAAATCCGTGATCTATCCTGGCGAGAAGATCAAGATTAAAGGGCCAGATCCAACCCCAACGCCGACGGAGACATCAACGCCTACTCGCATTCCGACGGCCACCCGCCGGGCTACCCGCACGCCAACACCTACAGTATTTGTCTCCCCAACCCTCTCAGTGTCCAGCACGATCACAAATTCACCGGTTAACGCATCGCGCAGTTCTCCAGATCCCCTGTTAATCGCCATCGGCGTTTTATTCCTGGTTGGGATAAGTTTTGTACTGGCAGGAAGTTTATTAAAGAAAAAGTAACCGATGCTTCCTGAAAGGCGCTGGTAATCCTATTTCCAGTTATCGTGAATCAGATAAAGACCTCTTCGAGCTCCTTATCCAGGAACCAGGCGCCCTTGCGTTCGTCGGAACCCTTCGGGGCGCGGTCATAGTAAAGATCAAAGAACTGGCCATTATTTGTGCGCACGCGATAATAATCCTGACCGACCCCCCAGGAGCCTCGCCTGGCAGCAGTTACCAGGTGTGTATCACGCATGTTACGCGCTAAGTGTCCGCGGCGCTGGTAGTCGTGCCATTCGCTGAGCAGCTCGACGATCTGGTAGATTTGATTACGCCACCTAAAACCGTTTGGACAACCTGGTTTTTTCTCTAACACAGGTGGATTTTCAAAATGGACTTCAATTGGTTCGCCAATAAAATGGAGTGGTCGATAATCCATGACATCCTTTGATCCGAAGCCCATAGAGCTAATTTGCTTTGACGTGGATGGCACCCTGAGTGATACTGACGACGAGTATCTTCGCCGGATCACTCCCTGGATGAAACCCTTAGCGCCATTTTTTCGGCGCAGCCCAGAAAGACTGGCTCGCTGGTTAATCTACCATCTGGAAAGCCCAGGATCCCTGGCCTTGGAAGCCTTGGACCGCCTCCATCTGGATTATACCGCCAACCGTTTTAGTGATTTTCTCGATAAGTTCATCACGCCCAGTCGTCCACGTCACTATTTATTGATTACTGGTGTACAAGAAATGTTGATACAGCTCCAGCCGCGTTATCAAATGGCTGTGGTGAGCGCTCGCGGTCAACGCAAGACCCTCGCTTTCTTGGAACATTTTCAGCTCACCGGCTACTTTCAACAAATTATTACCGGGCAAACCTGCTCGCGCACTAAGCCACACCCAGACCCCATCCTTTGGGCTGTCCGCCAGGCGAGAATTTCGCCCAAGAACTGCGTAATGATAGGCGATACCACAGCCGATATCCGCTCTGGCAAGCTCGCCGGAGCCCAAACCGTAGGCGTACTTTGCGGATTTGGCCAGGAAAATGAACTGCGCCAGGCTGGTGCGGATGCGATCGTGGCCAGCACCGCAGACCTGCTGGAATTATTATCCTAAAAATGATTGGTATGAAATAGATCGAACATATTTGATCGATATTTAACTATTTTTTATATCGACTTAACGACAATTTGATTCCAGTAGCAAACCCAAACATTATAATCAATACATGCTTATTCACTTCAATCGTGAACGAATGGCAACTTCCGCATTGCTCAAGCTCGGTCGCGTCGCCGCAGCGCTGCTGCTTACCGGAATATTTGTGTTTGGGTCTAATTCCGGTCCTCTCATTCAGGCTGAGGCCAGCAGCACAGCGATACCCTCACGCGATTTTCCTGAAACAGGTCATTCCCTCAGTGGTGAATTTTTAGAATTTTACGAACGCTCTCCAGACGGTTTTACCGTTTATGGTTACCCGATCACAGAAGCATTTATTGACCCCGTTTACGGCCATTTGGTCCAATATTTCCAGAAATCCCGTTTTGAATTATTTCCAAACGAACCCCCCGAACAACGTGTACAACTAAGCAACCTCGGAGAGTGGCTTTACCAAACCGGACAGCCGCGCGCCCTGGCAGTAAACTCGCCAAGCTGCCAAACTTTCTATAAGAATGGCAACGAAAAAGAGAATGAAAGCTTGCAGGTGTGCTACGCCTTTCTAGAATTCTTCGATGCCCACGGAGGCCTAAAACAGTTCGGCTATCCAATCTCAAATTTAGAGAGCCATGATGGGCGCTTCGTCCAGTTCTTCCAAAAGGCGCGCTTCGAATGGCATCCCGAATATCCATCTGGGCAGCGAGTGCAGTTGGGAAACCTGGGTTATGCGTATTTTAACCAGCAAGCTGTTGACCAGAATTATCTACGCCAAGGGGAAAATCTTCCTCAGACAATCTTAAGCTTGAAATTGCGCGCCTTCCCTGAACAAGCTGTGAGCGGAATGCAGGGGCGCCAGGTGATTAATGTCATCGTTCAAGATCAAAACCTCTTGCCCGTTGCCAATGCAATTGTCAGTTTGCAGGTGTTCACGCCCTCGAGTGGGTACACCTTCGGGATAGACGCCCCGTCGGGCGCCCGCCCTACGAGTGACGAGAGAAATCCCTCTGTCCAAAGTACTGCATCGCTCCATGCCCAAACCGATAAAAACGGACTGGCGCAGATCACCTTGCCTTTTGAAACAAACCAGCCTGGTTTGTTTACCATCCTGCTGACCGCTAAGCTCGGCGAATTATCGAGCCAGAGCATCAGCTCCTTCCGGGCATGGTGGTAAAAACTCCAATATAGGTTTTATAACACAACCATATCGCCCCAGCTTGGACCCGAGCGTGCTTCGGTTGCTAGAGGCACACTGATCTGGTATGCATTTTCCATGACTTCCTGCACCAACGCCGCGGTTTTCTTCAGTTCGTCTTGAGGCGCTTCTAAGACCAATTCATCGTGAACTTGCAAGAGCATCCGCCCAGATAAACCAGCTTCAACCAACGCAATCGGTACCCGCAGCATGGCAATCTTCATAATGTCAGCAGCGCTGCCCTGAATAGGCGCATTAATCGCTTCGCGTTCTTCTCGGTTGCGAATATTTCGATCAGATTGGTTCTTTAACCCTGGGAAATAACGCCGCCTTCCGAGCAGCGTCTCCACGTACCCCTGATCGGCTGCCTGCCGGCGCATATTATCCAGATAGCGCTTTACCCCGGGGAACTGTTCAAAATACGCCTGGACGAAGTTTTCGGATTCAGCCAGGGTCAGGTCAGTAACCCGAGTCAATCCGAAGGCGCTCATTCCATAAATCAAACCGAAATTAATCCCCTTGGCTCGCCGGCGCATATCCTTTGTTACCTGATTCAACGGAACATGGTATACCGCAGCAGCAGTAGCTGTATGAATATCCAGACCAGCTCTAAACGTCGCCAGCATAGCTTCGTCCGCAGCCATATGAGCGACAATCCGCAGCTCTACCTGGGAGTAATCCACCGAAAGCAGTTGTTGACCAGGTTGGGCAACAAAAGCATTGCGTACCTGGCGACCCAGTTCGCTGCGGATGGGAATATTCTGCAAATTCGGGTCTGACGATGCAATTCGTCCGGTCACTGAGCCTGTCTGGTTGTAAGATGTATGGATCCGCCCAGTTTGGGGGTTAACCTGCTGAGGAAGCGCATCTAAATACGTGGATTTCAGCTTCGAGAGCTCGCGGTACTCAAGCACCAGGTCCACCGCCGGGTGCTTACCCCGCAATGATTCGAGCACATCGGCGGAAGTAGAATAGAAACCAGTGGCGGTCTTTGCCGTGCGATCAGGTGGTTCCAGGTGCAACCGGTTGAAAAGGGCATCTGAAAGCTGTTGTGGAGAGTTTAAGTTGAACGCGCCTCCAACTGCCTGGTAGACCGCATGTTCGATGTCAGCCAACCGTAGGCCCATCTCGGCAGACATTCGCGCCAGGTAAGGTGTATCCAGGAAAATCCCAGCCATTTCCATATCGGCCAGGACCGCTACCAACGGCATTTCAATTTCCTTGTACAAACGGTCGCCGTGAGAAGACACGAGTTCCGTCTCAAGCTCAGGGATTAAGCGCAGGACCACCTCGGCGTCCGCCGCCGCGTAACTGGCAGCCTGGTCAATCGGCACTTCCGCCATGGTGATTTGCTTTTTCCCTTTGCCAATTAACTCCTCGATTGTAGTCATTTGAATATCTTGGCGCACCCAGGCCAGGTTTTTTAAGCCCAGGTTGCGTGAACTGGGATTGATGACCCATTCGGCGATCATCGTATCAAACGCCAATGGTGCGACCCGGAGACCATAGCGGGCCAGCATAACAAAATCATACTTCACATTATGGCCAACCTTGGGAATATTCCTATCACCAAGCGGCCCGGCCAATGCCGCCAGGGCCTGTTCCAGGGGAAGCTGCTCACCGTTTTGGTGTCCAACCGGGATGTAGTAACCCTTTCCCGGCTCCACGGCCAATGAGATCCCCACTAGCTTTGCGCTCATTTGATCGGTTGAAGTCGTTTCCGTATCAAATGAGATTTGCCGAGCAGACCCCAACCGGTTTACCAATTCTTGCAAGGCTTCCGCCGTATCGACTACAACCGTATTATCAACCACCGGGGCAGTTTCCATGATCTTTAAAACTGGCCGCGAAGGTTCAGAAAACATGGCCAATTGTTGGCCTTTCTGGGGACCCCGCTTACCGTAAGCTTGCTCGAGCGCTGTCAACCGCGCTAAAAGCGAGCGAAATTCAAGCTCGCGGAATATTGCTTCTACCTCAGCCGGGTCAAACGCCTCCGGACGCGCTTGCTGTAAATCAAGCTGGATTGGTAGGTCTACAACGATCGTTGCTAGAGTCTTGCTTAATCGCGCGCTTTCGTGACCCACCTCAAGTTTCTTCCGCACACCAGGGGAGAGTTCATCCAAATGGGCGTAGATTCCATCCAAAGTGCCATAACGCTGCAGAAGCCCGATCGCGGTCTTTTCCCCAATCCCTGCAACCCCAGGGATGTTATCCGATGTATCTCCCACCAGGGCCTTATAATCCACCACCTGGTCCGGACGTACGCCGAGAAACTCGAGCACGTCTTCGGGCAAATAATCCTTCGAATCAGACAGGCTCTTACCAGGCAAAGTAACAATAACCCGCTCATTCACCAATTGGAGCAGATCACGGTCGCCGGTGATGATCTTCACCCCCAATCCTTGTTCTGCAACCTGCCGCGCCACACTGCCCAAAATATCATCAGCTTCGTAGCCTTCGACTTCTAGGCGGGGGATATTAAATGCATCTACCAACTGGCGGATGCGATCAATTTGTGTACGCAATTCATCTGGCATCTTCGCCCGCGTACCCTTGTAATCGGGAAATAAGTCGTCTCGAAAAGTACGCCCGGTATCAAAAGCGACTGCCAGGTAATCTGGGTGTTCCTGTTCAAAAATCCGGAGTAATACGCTGGTAAAACCGAAAACACCCGCGGTGGGCTCACCGTTGCGCGTGACAAATCCCCCAGTTGAACCGCGCGTGATTGCAAAAAATGTGCGGTAAGCTAAAGCATGGCCATCTATCAGGTAAAGCATCGCTGGCATAGGTCACCTCCGCTCGAAAGTATCTTGCTAGTATATCATGGGGGCGAACAGCCTTGCCTGGCCGGTGCAGGTTAACACGTGTGGCGCAAAGGAATTAACCCTGATGAGCTCATCGAACTTATAATACTTCTAAATGGTGATTGACAGCTTGGGGTGAACATGATATTTTAGGTAGAAGATGGCGCGAAGAATCATCATGATTTTACTGTTAGGCGTTTTGCTGATCGCGATGTTCTCTCCACGCGGGCAGAATGCTTCAGCCCAAGAAACCTCGCGCCAAACAACCATCGTAGTTTCCTATACTGAGTATGAATGGTGGTTGATTCGCTGGTTGGATAACCAGATCCTCTGTCGGATCATCGTTGATCACCCAGGGCTTCCTACCTCCGCAGAGGTACTTAAATCATGCGGGGCGGGTTTTCAAACAGAATGGCTCAATACCCCACCATGCAAGCAAGCTGCGAAGATTGGCCAGGATGTTGAACGCTGCGATGGGCTTTACCTCCATTTAGTTTCGACCCGCCCAGCACAGCGCGACGTTGTCGTAGACTTACCGCCAGCAACGGTCTGGGTTAACCTGGAAGGCTGTACCCCCAGGCCTCCCGAAAACCTGTGTACGAGTCTGCCATCGCTGGTTTTCACAGCCGAAGAACCTCTTCCAAACGAACGCATCACTGCCATAAACGGTGTTTACGATGGGCAGTCTTTCACCTGCGCTGGCTCTGTCTGCCGTATTCCTTTAAAACCCACCCCATTGGGGGGCATCCAGGTAGAGTTTTGGGCTGATTCATCCTATGGCGATTCAAGTGAACATTACACCGCCCAGGTGCGGGTGATCGAAACCGGTTTGAGCAGCGCGCCGAGCAGTGCGCCAAGCAGCGGAGGCTGGTACGTTGACGTAATCAGCAGCCAATGGACAGGGCCATCCCTGGCATCTTGTTCGCGCATTTGGCAGGCCTTCCCACCCATCGGCAGCCCACCTACCTGGTTATCCACACCCGACCACTACGAGCTGCTCGCTACGGGCGAGCCATATTTCTACCTGGCCGGGCGGCTCATCTATCAAGACGTTGTTGATGCAAGCAGTTGTCCCAGCGGCGGTTTGCTCCCCAATGGCTATGCCGATGCATGCGGATTAGAGGCAGCCAAACCTGTATTAATCCCCTGGCAGAACCAATTCGACCAACGCATCATCACAGTGGCCAAAGAAACCGGGGTGCCTGCCCAACTCATGAAAAACTTGTTCTCCCAGGAAAGCCAATTCTGGCCTGGCGTTTTTCGGGTCCCCTATGAATTTGGACTTGGCCAAATTACTGATTTGGGAGCAGACTCCATCTTACTCTGGAACGATTCGTTTTACGAACAATTTTGCCCCCTCGTCCTGGCCGAAGACACCTGCGCCAAAGGCTATCTACACCTGTCTTCAGATGAACAAGCCTTGTTGCGGGGAGCGCTCGCTCACCAGGCAAAAGCAGATTGCGCCGACTGCGAAGCTGGGATTGACCTAAACAATGCTGAATTCAGTATTGAATTGTTCGCAAAATCCCTACAGGCAAACTGCGCTCAGGTTGGCCAGACGGTGAACACTGCTACTGAACTGCCGCCCGGCTCGGTGGCCAGCTACGAAGATTTGTGGCGCTTCACGGTTGCTAACTATCATGCTGGAGCTGGCTGTGTCTCCTTTGCCATTCACCAGGCGTGGCAGACCACCGGAAAACTAAATTGGGAAAATGTTTCCGCCCGTTTCACCGAAGCCTGTAAGGGCGTCGTCCCATACGTTGATAAAATCGCAGAGCGGTAAGTCTTTGAATTGAAATAAAAAGGGCGCTTGATTTTGATCAGCGCCCTTTTTGATTCCCTTATTTACTCTACCAACATGCGCACCAGATCCAGGAATTCATCCCATTTCCTCCTGGAAAAAATGCAAAGTAACATTGTTCAACTCCAAATGGTAGCTGATCTCGCCATCTGGTTCTTGCGCTTTCCAGGCGATATAGTTTTCGGTCTCTGCGATACCATCTGTTTCGGGTTCGAGTTCGGGTTGGGGGTTATTTTTGGCCATCTTTTCTCTCCTAGATCAATCATTATTATTTATATGCCGAACACCCTCCAACGAGGATCGGCTGGCATTGATTATAAAACACTTGTTTAGGGTGCTGGTAAAACATACCAGGGGTTTATAAAGCCGCCCTGATAGCGCACCTCAAAATGCAAATGGGGTCCGGTTGAATTACCCGTGCTTCCGCCAAACCCGATCGTCGAGCCCGCTGAAACGCTCTGCCCGCAGCCCACTTTAACGCTGCTCAAGTGACCATAGACTGTTTGGTAACCATTGCCATGGTCGATCATCACCATATTTCCATAGCCGCCATTCGACCAACCAGCAAATACGACCACGCCGCCATCTGCGGCATAAACCGGAGCACCCTCGCCAGCGGCGATATCGATGGCAAGATGCCCATCCCAGTAATCGTTGCCGGAGAGCACGTGATTGCCCGCCGGCCAGATAAACGCACCCGAGCCATACGCGCCATCGAAACTTCCTTCACAGGCCCCAGCCCCATAGACTGCTTGCGACACCCCAGCCCGACCACGCGGAATTGTTGGAATAATCCACTGCCGAAATTCACGCTTCCCATTGGGGACCATAATGATTGAACCGGGTTCAATCGTCTGACTCGTCAAATCAATGTTATTTCCCGGCCAGTTCAAGATGTCTTCAGGGCGGGCTTCAAACTGCGCAGCCACACTTTCAAAGTTATCGCCTTCTTTCCAAGCATAGAGCACGCCATCCACCGGCGGGATCTCCAGATACCATCCCCAGAGATATCAGATCCGGATTGTCATTGAGCTGAGCGTAATTCGCCCACAGTACCGATTCGGGTTTAATCTTGAAACGAGCAGCGATCTCAAATACCGAGTCGCCTTTTTCCACAGTATATGCACGCACAGCTTCGTTTGGACGATCAGGTATCAAAGTGCGCAAGTCGGCCCGCCGGGAAATTGAAGGGGATGACCCGCCCAACAGGATGTCCGGCAACTCCCCAGCCGGAGTGAGGGTAAGCGTGGCTGAACTGTCAGTCAAGCTCCCTGCTTTTGAAGGGAGTGTGCTTTCCGCTGAAGAACCCGGCTTGCTTTCAAGGCTTCCTGATTGAGAATTTAAGGAGGCGCTGCCTGGTTTCGAACGCTCGTCAGCAGCCTCGGCGAGGACTGCGCGCCACCCCAGGAAAATAGCAATGGCAGCCAGGGTCAAGGCAATCACCCAGGCTGCTGCTGGGAGCCACCTCCCACCCGCAGCAGTTTGATTCGGCCGGTCAGGGTTCCCCTGGCCTTGACCGGTATTTTGATTTCGATCCACGGATTTAGGCCTCGTTCAACCGCTCCAGAAATTCCATATTGCTGGCAGTCTTACGCAAGCGATCCAGAATCTGTTCGGTGACATTGGATGAGTCCATTCCACCCCCGCTGGGCGGTGGTTGGGTCATCAGGTCGTACATGCGCCGCATCAGCCAAACTCGCGGCGTCAGGTCTGGGCCTAACAGGAGCTCTTCGCGTCGAGTGGAGGAGCGTTCGATGTCGATGGCCGGGAAGATACGCCGTTCTTGTAAACGGCGTGAAAGATGCAGCTCCATGTTACCAGTGCCCTTGAACTCTTCATAAACAACATCATCCATACGCGAGCCGGTATCTACCAGGCTTGTGGCAATAATGGTTAACGACCCGCCTTCTTCGATATTACGGGCAGCCCCAAAAAACCGCTTTGGCGGATATAGCGCAGATGGATCGATACCACCGGATAGCGTCCGTCCTGATGG
Organism: uncultured Chloroflexia bacterium; assembly: GCA_963770655.1. Lineage (GTDB taxonomy): Bacteria > Chloroflexota > Anaerolineae > Anaerolineales > UBA4823 > CAZAGA01. Next base: position 47,516 of record CAVYQO010000014.1, read on the forward strand.
ATTAACCACCAGGTTGTAAGCTCGCGCCAAGCGAGTAATCGAATCCATCAAGATCACTACATCGCGCTTGATCTCCACCAGGCGTTTTGCCCGTTCCAAAGCCATTTCCGCCACGCGCACGTGCGAGGTGACAGGTTCATCAAAGGTGGAAGAAATCACCTCAGCATCCACCGAACGGTCCATATCCGTCACTTCTTCCGGTCGTTCGCCGATCAGCGCTACCATCAAGTGAACTTCTGGATATTTGGTCGAGATAGCGTTAGCAATATCTTTCAAAATTGTGGTTTTACCGGCTTTCGGAGGAGAAACAATCAAGCCGCGTTGTCCACGCCCAATCGGTGCAATCAGGTTTATCAGCCGGGTGGAGAGGGTAAAACGGTCGGTTTCGAGATCAAATCGTTTATCTGGGAAAATCGGGGTAAGGCTCTCAAATGTTGGCCGGTAGCGAATGTCATCTGGTTCAATGCCATTGATTGAGTCTACCCGCAGCAAACCATAATGGCGTTCGCTTTCCCGCGGTGGGCGTACCTGTCCGAAGACAAGATCGCCAGTGCGCAGATTATAACGACGAATTTGAGATTGGGACACATAGACATCATAGGGTCCTGGTTGGTAATCGCTGGAGCGCAGAAAACCGATCCCCTCACTCATAATTTCGAGAATCCCGCCACGCATTTCCAGGCCTTGCTTTCCAGCTTCGGCTTCCTGAATGCGTAAAATCAGGTCTTCTTTTTTGAGTTGATTTGCGTTGGGGACATCCAATTCGCGCGCCATCTGGCGCAACTGCGGAAGTGGGGCATTTTCCAGTTCAAGGACTTTCATGGCCATTTACATTTTTCCAATCGTTATGGTGAAGAGTATAGAGTTTGGTCTTATTCAGAACAGTTGATCTTAAATCCCACAAGTCAAAAAGTGACATCACTGGACGCTGTGCAAACGGCTATAAAAGCCAGGGGAATAATCACGAATGAATAACCAAAAGGGGGAAAGAAAACTATGTGAACAAATAGATTATAGCATGCAAAACACTAACCTGCAAGACACTTTTTTACAAAAACTTAACGCTAGCCCATGATCTCAGTTTATTCGTCGCGGATGAGCCAGCGCCCCAAATCATCTGGCGCCCGGAAGTTTTCAAGCCTGGCTAGCAGCTCTTCTGGCTGATCGGCCACTGTAAATAAATTAAGATGCTCAGCGTAAATAAAACCTTCCCGGCGAGCATGATCCACCATGGCCAGTAAAGGATCAAAATATCGACGTGTATTCAGCAATCCAACAGGGCGCGTATGCAGGCCGATCTGCGCCCAGGTCACGATCTCAAAAAACTCTTCGAAAGTCCCATAGCCTCCCGGCAGGGCGATGAATGCTTCAGCCTGATCTGCAAGGCGCGCTTTACGCTGGTGCATATCCTTAACGACTTCCAGGCGAGTCAGCCCCTGATGACAGAGCAGTGGATTATTAAATATCGCGGGAATTACCCCGATGACCTCGCCGCCAGCCTGCAAAGCGCCGTCCGCGACGGCGCCCATCAACCCGGTGCGGCCTGCTCCATACCAGAGCTGCATCCCGCGCCGCGCTGCTGCGCGACCCAATTCAGCGGCTGCCTGCAAGTACTCAGGATGTAAGTGATCCGCCGAGCCGCAATAGACACAGATCGATTGTATAATCACAGCAGGAAATATACCATCGAAGGGATCCACATGCCAGTCATAGCGAGCATTCTGTCTGGTTGGTTTGCCGGCGATCTGATTAACATCCTGGCTGTATTAGCATGGCCAGGAGATCGCCATTGCAGCGCTTGCCAGGCGCCTCTCAACCTGCTTAACTGGATACCCTGGCCTCGCCCCTGCCAGGTCTGCCACCAAAGTCTCAAACCTAACGTGTGGTTGGTGCAGTTCATCGCAATGCTAGCCGCGATCCTTCTCTGGCAGTGGCCGCCAAAGATCAATCTTGCACTGGGGTTCGTCGTCTTGGTATATTTTGGCGCTTCGAGCCTGGTGGATATCCGACATCACCGTATTCCGTACACGATAAATGCCATTGGTGGGCTGGTCGGTTTGACGATTGGCTGGACCCACCTGGGTTTGGGTCCTAGTCTGGCAGGTGGGATAGCTGCTTTGATCCTTTTGCTGGTAGTGTATTTCTTCGGGGAGCTAATCCGTCGCCAATCGTATCGATGGTCATCTTACTGGCTGCCATCAAATCCAAACAACTTATCGGCAATCAATCCGCAGGAACCTGTCTTTTTTGGTTTTGGGGATGTTCTGTTCGGGGCAGGTATCGGGTTGATGGTTGGCTGGCCAGATATCTGGAAGTGTTTGCTAATTGCCCTGATTAGCGCTGGAGCATATGGAATTGTTACCCAATTGATCATGCTGTTCCGTCACCGTTACAGAATGAAGACCGCTCTGCCGCTTGTGCCTTTTATTGTTTTCGGGGCGGTATCGATGCTTTTTCTACGATAATTCAGAAGTAGGCCAGAAATAATCTCCAAAACAATCCGTTTTTTAAATCAGCTTGACAACATTCAAAGAAACCAGTATACTCCAAAACTGAATAGTCAATAATTGACTATTCAGTTTTGGAGTAATCATGGAACGCAAACTACTTCTTCTGGGTATCTTACATCGCCACGAAATGCACGGCTACCAGCTCTTCGAGTATATCGACCAAGGCCTATCTGCCTGCACCGACCTGACCAAGCCAACCGCCTATTACCTGCTCAACAAGATGGCGGAGGATGGTTGGATTACTGAGGAACAGGTTCAGGAAGGCAACCGCCCTCCGCGCAAGGTATACCATTTGACCCCGGAAGGCGAATTTGAATTTCAACGCCTGCTTAAGCGAAAACCTGGCCCATTTCAGCGCACCTAATTTTCCAGGGGATATTGGCCTGGCTTTATTGGACAACCTGGAAGTGGAGGAGGCGCTCAACCTGCTGCAGCAGCGCCGAGCTGCCCTGCTGCTAGCATTAGAGGCTCTTGAAGCCACACCTGAACATCCGGGCAGCTTCCAGTGGGCGATTCGCCACCAAATTTATTACCTGCGCAACGAAGCCGTCTGGTTAGATCAGGTCATCAATGAACTTTCCACGTCTTTAAAAACAAAAATATCAGGGATGGAAAACTCGCTCCCGTAAAACCACTGCGTAGAATTCCACCCAACGACAAATCGTAAAGGATAAATATATGTCTTTAGAAACTTCTGCTTCCACCGCGCTTCCCCAAGATAAGCTCGATTTCAAGAAAATCCTGCCGATCTTTGTGATCGTCCTGATCGACCTGCTTGGCGTCACAATTATCATCCCGCTGATGCCGCTCTATGCGGCCAGTTTCAGCGCCACACCTTTAATAATCGGCGTGCTCGGAGCAACCTACCCACTGATGCAGTTCATCGCCGCCCCAGTCTTGGGCCGGCTTTCTGACCGTTATGGCCGAAAGCCAGTATTGGTGATCAGCCAAATCGGCACCCTGATTGGGTTCATCGTTCTTGGGCTAGCCACCAACCTGTGGATGTTGTTCGTGGCGCGGCTTATCGATGGGATTTCAGGCGCCAATATCTCAACTGCCCAGGCAGCCATCACCGATAGCACCACAGAAAAGAACCGTACCCAGGGTCTTGGGCTTATCGGGGCTGCTTTTGGCCTGGGTTTTGTCATCGGTCCGGTGATCGCCTTCGTTTCACTGGCAGCCAGTGGGAATAACTACCATGTCCCGGCCTTTGTCGCGGCTGGTTTCTCATTGATTTCGATTTTGCTGACCTGGTTCTGGTTTTCAGAAACTCTGCCTGTGGAAAAACGCGGCGATGCCAGCCACAAACCAGGCTTATCATTCAGCGCGATGTTTAAAGCCTTAAGCCATCCGGCTGTCGGCCTTCTGCTGATTTTAATCTTCGCCCAGCAGGTGGTTTTTGGCGGTTTCGAGCAGTTATTCTCCTTGTTTACACTCAGCCGGTTAGGCCTGGCTGCACGCGGCAATTCGATCCTATTCGTATATATCGGGATCATCGTTGTGGCAGTCCAGGGCTACTTTATTGGAAAATGGAGCCGTAAGTTTGGAGATCGCCGTCTGATTTACGCCGGGCTGGCGCTGCTGGCCCTGGGCATGATCATGATGGCATTGACCCCTAGTGTGCCGCCGCCGGGTTATTCCCAGCAGACTTTGCAGGCTGAGCTTACTTCGGGAGGTACGCTACGCGCCCACGAGAATCCAACGACTCAGAATTTACCCGTCCAGCTCCCTCCCGATACCAATAATGGTTGGGCTGGAATACTTTGGATTTTGGCAGCAACGATTCCAGCCGCAATTGGCGGGGGTATGCTGCAGCCGACGATCAACAGCCTGATCACGAAAAGGATCAATATCGGCGAGATCGGTGGGATGTTAGGCATATCAGCGGCATTGCTCAGCGCCGCCAATGCGGTTGCTCCACTGGTTTGGGGAGCGATCTTTCAGAGCCCTGGGGCCTTCCTGGCCATTTCTGCTTGGCGGTGTAGTTCTGTTGGCCCTGCTATTTATTGCCATGCGTATGCTCCAACCGGGCAGTGAACAAACTGCGCCTGCCGGGATGGCTCGCAGCGGCGGTCACTAATTCCGATCCGTTTCTGTAATGATTATCGCGCCCAGCCAGCGATGTAATGTCATGGCTGGGCGCGGCGGTGTCGAGCAAAGTTTATTTCTCTCGGATATAATAATGGTATCTGGAGGCAGAATGGCTTCACTATCGACACTTCAAAGCTTTTGGGGCATCATTACTGAGTTTGATCTGCGGTCAATGGCCGCCGAAGCACTCGAATCGCTTAAGATCGCTATCATCGCCACTGCGGGAACACACCCAGAGCAATTAGCGGATCAGATGCGCAGCGATCCTTCCCGCCCAGATTTAACCCTGGACACCCCTCTCATCATTTTAGATCTCAATACAGGTTTACTTGCCCGGCAGGCAGATTTGACCATCCTGCTCATCAATGGCCAGCAGAGCAATTTTACGAAAGAAAAGGACTTAGCCCGTCAACTAGCCGATTCCGGTAAACGTGTTTTGGTGTTTGTTGAATTGCCATATCGGCTTGAAGAACATCCATCCAGCGCCCGCAAGCAGATGGATGGCCAACCTGTCCAAGCCATTTCACAGCCTAAATTGCCAGTCCTGCCCTGGATTCCTCGGTTTGTGATTTACGGTCCGGTTGATGATCATGCCTTCTTGCTGGAGAAATTTTCTCCAGCGGTGATCCGCCTGATGCACGATAAAATCCTACCCCTGGGGCGCAGCTTCCCATTGTTTCGCGTGCCCATTGCTCGCTACCTGATCGCCGATACTTCCCAATCCAATGCTGCTTATTCAATGGCCACCGGGATTGGCGAGCTGGTTCCGATCGTGAACATCCCCCTGGTCGTTACCGATATGATTATCTTGACCAAAAACCAGGCATTCCTGGCTTATAAACTCGGCCTGGTTTTTGGTTTCACCACCGATTGGAAAAGCTACGCTGGAGAGTTCGGTGGCGTGTTGGGGTTTGGCTTCGTCTTTCGCCAGTTCGCGCGTACGCTCGTCGGTTTAATTCCAGGCTTTGGGATTATTCCTAAGGTTGCTGTCGCATATGCAGGTACTGTAGTCGTTGGAAACACAATCCTACAGTGGTATCTGACTGGCCGGCATGTTTCCTCAAAACAAATAAAAGGTGCATACCAAAACGCCTATTTAAAGGGAAAAGGGGTCGCCAAAAAACTCCTGCCCGGAGGATCCAAACGCAAATCCAAGGAACTGCTTCCCGCCGGGGAAACTACGATCGCGCAGACCGTCAGCAAACCAAAACTCCTCAAGCGCCGCTCCAAGCGCACCTGTCCACAGTGCAAGCGAGAAAGCGCCCCAGATGCCAGCTTCTGCCAGTACTGCGGGCATTCTTTATGACCCCTCTCTTAAACAGCCGCCAATACCGCACGATTGCTAAGAGTATCCCTTATTTGTTGGCAATTCTTTTAACGGGGTTGACGACGGTGGCCTTATACCTGCTGAGAGCGGTGATTAATCCGACGGTCATCGCCTTGCTGTATCTGTTGCCAGTCGGATTTAGCACTGCATCCTGGGGCTTAGGCGCCGGCATTACCGCCGCATTTGCCGCCTTCCTGACTTTCAACTATTTTTTCATCAAACCTTATTACACATTTATTGTCCACCAGTCGCAGGATCTCCTGGTGCTATTTGCCTTCCTGGTGACTGCGGTGGTAATCAGCCAATTGGTTGGTCGGGTTCGGCGGAGCCTGGCTCAAGCAACTGCCCGTGAACAGGACGCCATCCGCCTGTACGAGTTCAGCGCCTTGCTAGCCGGGCTGCACAGCGAGGCTGAAATTATCAAGGCCATTACCGAGCAGACCCAGGAAGTATTTCAAGCCAGTCGAGTTGAAGTTTACATAGAACGAATGAGCAATCACAGCGCTGAAACCGGAGTAGGAGCGCAGACGCAGGTGCGCTCAAGTTATCCTCCCATACAGCCCACCGAAGCAGTCCCCACCCTGATCATCCCCTTACAAACCGCACGCGGTTTTTTGGGGGAAATCTGTCTGTGGCGTTCAGATCCACCGATTACGCCTGAGGAAGAACGACTGCTGCGCACTTTTGCCAGTCAGGGAGTGCTGGCTATTGAACGTGCCCGCTTGCTGATGGCTGAGACTCGTGCTCAAGTGCTTGAGGAAAGCGACCGGCTGAAATCCTCCTTGCTCTCTTCCGTATCGCATGAGCTGCGCACCCCTCTTTCGACAATCAAGGCTGCAATCTCTAGTCTGCGCAGCGAAACTGTCGAATGGGATAGCGACGCCCGAGATGATTTGCTCGAAGCGGTCGACGAAGAAACAGATCACCTGAACCAGCTTGTCGAGAACCTGCTCAACATGTCCCGAATTGAGGCCGGTGTACTCAAGCCCCAGCGAGAATGGAACAGCCTGGAAGAAATCATTGCCGGGGTTGTTAAACGCTTTCGCCGTCCATTCGTCGGATTCGATCCGAATAAACCACTTTCCCATCGCCTTGATATTCATCTGCCTGACGATCTGCCTTTGGTGCCTGTCGACTATTTACAAATGGAACAGGTGTTTACGAACCTGATCAGCAACAGCATGAAATACTCGCCTGAGGAAAGCCCGATCCGCATTCGAGCCTGGGTCGTAAATAAGGAACAGCTCCAGGTGCAGGTCGGCAACCAGGGACCGCCTGTGCCAGAAGACCAGTTGGAGCGTATTTTCGATAAGTTTTACCGCATCACCGCCAGCGAACGAGTGACTGGCACTGGCCTGGGTTTATCCATTTGCAAAGGGATTATCCTGGCTCATGACGGTCAGATTTGGGCAGAGAACCAAATCGATGGTTTTTCATTTAACTTTACGCTGCCTCTTACCTGGGGTGGGGAACAACCGCACCTTCCTTCGGGCATCAACGTAACAGAAATACCCAACCACCCGGATTTGCCAGGATGAGCACACAGATCCATGTCCTCGTAATTGATGATGAGCCGCAAATCCTACGAGCGTTAAAAACGATCTTGTCCGCTAAAGGTTTTCGGATCTCCACGGCCAATCGCGGCGAAGAAGGCCTCGTCCTGGCAACCGCCTTGGAGCCCGATCTAATCATCCTGGACCTAAGCCTGCCTGATATGGATGGCGTCGAAGTCACTCGCCGCTTGCGTGAATGGAGCAAAATCCCAATCATCATCCTCTCTGTCCGAGACAGCGAACGTGATAAGGTGTTAGCCTTGGACAAAGGAGCAGATGACTATTTGACCAAACCTTTTGGGATTGAAGAACTTCTGGCTCGAATTCGCGTCGCCCTGCGCCACGCTGCCCTGGAAAAAGGAAGCCCACGAACCTCAATAAAATCCGGTCCTCTGGAGATCGACCTGGCGAATCATCTCGTAACACGGCATGGTGAAGAAGTTAAGCTAACCGCTACAGAATTCAAATTACTCGCCTACCTGGCTCACAATGCCGGGCGGGTGCTCACCCACCAGGCGATTCTGACGAACGTTTGGGATCCTACCGATCGAGACCATGTCGAATATCTGCGGGTTTATATCCGCCAGCTGCGTAAGAAACTGGAAGACGACCCTGAGCAACCTCAAATTATTCTTAACGAACCTGGAGTAGGTTATCGCTTCATTACCGACGATTAATTGACAATCATTTCATCCCAGTTCCCATAAACGATCAGCGGCATTTGCTTGGCGCTGGTCGTTTTTTTACTTTCTCTTTTATTCTTTTTTTATTCCTTTGGCTGTTTTTTTTGTCACTTTTTTATTCTCTCGGATTACACTGACAACGGATTTTTACGAAGAAGCATCCAAACCAGGCAACTTAGTGATCTGCTACACAGCGCAGAATATGTCCGAGCAGACATTCTGGCGAAAATCGCAGAGGTGCATGCTCGCCGCAAGGCTTAAATTACCTGTGGTTGAGCTCTCGCTCGATAACCACAATGGTCATCAGAACCATAATCAAACAATCAGGAATGCATGAATGGCTATTCAAGGCTACTCAGAACAAACATTACTACCTATATCAAAAAATAATCCGCCAGGTCTGCCGGTCAGCCAGCTTAAGTCAGAGTACGAATCAATAAAAGCGCTGTATAGCCTACAACCTGCGCAGGTACAGCGCTTTATGGAAGTACAAGCAAGTCAGATAGGACAGGCAATCGTCCAAACAGCGGCTGTACCCAACCGGCAGGCGCAGTTTCGCTTCCAATTTCCTGATCGAATTATTCTAGAAAGAAATAGAACCGGCGACATCGAGACCGTCACGCTTAGCGCCGACGTTCGCGAGCAAATTGTCGGCGGTCTGGTCGAGCGCCTAGCTCACATCGACTCACGCGTGCTCCTGCGCCAACGCCTTTTTGAGCTCGAGCTCTCATCCGAAACGGGCCTCGCCGCGGCAGCCCGCCTGGTACGTTTTACCACAGCCAGGCGTCTCATCGAAAGTATGCTCCCAGCAGGCCGCAGCGTTACCTATGTCGCCCAAGATCGAGAAGATATTCCCAGCATCCCGGTTGATAATGGCAAACAAATCCTATCGGCCATCACTTCCAACAGCGACGCAATAGTGCTCGGCGATGATGAACCGGCAATTGGCCGTGGGGCACTCCAGACCCCATACGCTCCCGCAGCTCACCGCTTCTATCTTCCACAGTGGGTGCCATTCGATGAAAAAGAACACCTGCTGGTTGGTTCCCTCCAGGAGGCCGAAGCCCAAATTGCCTCGATGCAAAATTATATAGAAATTTTGCACACGGCTGTAGCTCTGGCTCCCTACATGGTAGCGAACCCGATTTACCAACAAAAACGTTCGGGTATGCTCGGCCAGTTGGTTAACCAGGGAAGAACCTACGCTGCCTACCAAACCAATTATATTATCCAAAGAATCAAAAAACGAGCCGCTAGCCAGGAACTCAATCGAGGATTAAGTTTAAGTTTGCCATATTTTGACGATCAGGTGCTTCAAATTCATCTTCATGACTTCGAGATTATTCCTGCTGGCCGGGTCATGTTCGCCAAAGTTTTTGTGACCCGCGCTGCTCGCCTCGAACAAGGCAAAGTCGCCCAAGACACCCGCCTGAGTCCATCGACACGTAAATACTTGTTGGCTGGATTGGAACGACTAGAAAAAGCGTTTGCTTAGATCATTGCTTGCGGCTGATTACAACTGAGTGATAAGCAATTAGCCAACAACTCAATTAAAGGATTTCATTTTTATGGTGTTTTCAATTCTGTTTTTAGCGGCAATCGTTTATATTGCCATCCGTATATCCCCCCGTGAAAAGAAGGAACACGCACATGTGCATGGCGCCGGACAGATCGGTCTGCTGGCTGCCGTGGCCTTATTTGGGGTTGATTATTTTACGTCTTTCTACTACGGCACTGGCGAAATGATGAGCGCCTTGCACCCATACGGGTTGCAAAAGTACGGCTACCTCATCGCCATCTTTATTGGATTGGCCAATATGATCTTTGGCGCCCTTTATATGTACTCCCTGGGCATTTTTAACGAGGGCGGTGGGTCTTATACCGCCTCTATGCGTTATCTGAAACCCACTCTGAGCCTGATTGTTGCAGTCGTGCTGATCCAGGATTACACCCTGACGATTGTCGTATCGGCTTTGTCGGGTGGCGACCAATTGCTTTCCATCCTGGGATGGTATGGTCGTTATTGGTGGCTGCACTTTGCAATCGGAGCGATACTGGCGACGGCGACGTGGTATTTGACGATCCGTGGCCGAGGCGAATCCGCTAGAATCGTATTCACATTGCTGGGTATTTTCCTAATGCTGACCTTAACCATGGGAATCGGCTTGATTATCGCTCACCTGAAAGGCACACCGGCGGTGGCTGTGACTGATGTAGTTCAAACAGTCAGCATACGCACAGCCTTGTATCACATGCTTACAGGAGCGATGAAAGGTATGGTTGCCCTGAGTGGATTGGAAGCTATGTCGAATGGCATCCAATTTGTGATCGATGAAGATGTCAGTCTGGTCAAATGGGGCAAGAAGCGTTTACCTCGTTTGCATGGATTATGGACTTTTTATAGTGGCAAGTCCGGCATCGGTCGTTTCGTTCAAACCTCCTTTTTATTTTATGGCGGTTTTACAACCATGTTCCTGACGATATTCGCCATCCGCTTCAATGTCTTCGATGGCACCCTCGGACGCACGCTGGTCGGCAACCTGGCCTGGATCGGGTTCGATCAAGTGCCAGGCGGGGCGCTGCTCTACTGGGTCTACCAGATCCTTGCCGTTGCTTTGCTGGCAGCCGCATCGATGACCGCTCTACAGGATGCCCAAGCTACCGAATGGCGTGACGTGGCCATTGGCGAAATTCCTGAAGCGATCGTCTATCGGGATCCTCGCGGCACCTTTACTCGCTCAGTAACGATCACCTTTATCGTTGCTGTAATCATCATGTTCCTGGTTCGCGGGCGGACGACAGCAGCGGTTCCTTATTATGGCGTCGGCGTGTTTATGCCCATCACGGTGATGGGTCTAGCAGTGCGCAAGCACATCCTCACGCACTACACGGGGCGGGTGCGAAAGTGGGGGGCTGCGGGCGCTGCCTTTGCCTCCGCCCTGGCTGGAGTGGTGTTTGTTGGACAGATCGTTGGCAAATGGCAAGAGGGAGGCTGGGCTGTCCTGATCTCCTTCAGCATCCTGGCGTTAGCCGCCCATGCTTTACTGATTTCACCTCTAGGATATCGAGAGCCAAAACAAATCCAGCGGATTGTAAGAGACAAAGCGCGAGTGCGTGGGGCGATGGCCTCGATCGTTGAATGGCAATCCCTAAAAATGCAGGAGTACCGCTATGATCTCCTCATAGGCATATCCCGCATTTTTGAACTTTTTGGCGTTCGCCGGCCCCTACGCTACGAACCCAAACCCGTTGCCAGCAGGTGATTACGATCACGCTTTGCATATCGATCATCCTGACGCGCCATCGATCCTGGCTCAATATATCGAGAACCCGGCTGAGCCTACCCCGCCTATATCGAAAGTTTAAAGTAAAAGTTGTAAGTTGCAAGGTAGTAGGTTAATTGCTAAAAATGCGTTCCACTCTATACGGATGGGACGCATTTTATAGATTAACGCTCACCCTTTGCAACCCTAAAAGGGCAAAATCCTGATATGATTCACGATTGCGCGCAATAATGGGATTGCGCCTGAAATGACTTAATAGCCAACTGCTAAAGGCTAATAGCTGAAAGGTGACCACTAAAACAAGGAAAACATGGTCGAACAAAACAAAAACACCAAAACGCAGGTACAAAACGATTCTAGCAACGGGCCATCAGGCCAACTCCGCCAGGAATATTCTACCCTGCAAGCCCTTTTTCAGGCTCAAACGCCCCTCGTGCAGCGATTTTTCGAATCGCAGGCGAACCAAATCGCGCAGGCTTTAATCCAACGCCAACCACAGGTCCGTTTCAGCTTGCCCGACCGGGTTATGTGCGCGACGGATGATCCGGCCAAATATGTCTTGCGTTTGATACCGAGTGACTTGCGCGAACAGCTTGCGGGTGGATTGTTTGACCGCTTGACTAAATCCGAAATTCGGGTGGTTTTCCGTATGCGCTTGTCTGAATTGGAACAGTCTTCCGATCCAGCGGTTCAAACCGCCGCTGGATTAATTCGACATGTCACCGCGTTATACATGATCCACCAGATGCTGCCCTCGGGCCGAACAGTGAACTACACAGCCGCCGAAGGTGAAGAAATCCCCACCCTGCCTGTGAAAGATGAGTTTGAACCCAAATCGGCAATTACCGCTGTCACAGATGCCATAGCAGAAGAAAACAATTTAGACCCTGACCGGGGAGAGCTTCTAGTCCCATACGTTCCTGCTGCCCGGCGCTTTTTCTTACCACAATGGGTCGCCTTCGACGATAAAGGAAAGTTGTTAGTCGGCTCAGTGAACGAAGCCGAAGCCCATGTCGCCTCCATGCAGCACTACCTGGAGATCTTGCATGCCGCCGTCGGCCTGGCGCCCTATATGGTAATCGACGTACAGTATCAAGAAAAACGCTACGGCATGCTTGGCCAGCTCGTTAACCAGGGCCGCGCTCTGGCTGCTTATGAAACAGAGGAAATTATCGGGATTATTGAACATCGGGCCGCCGCCAACGATCTAAATCGCGGCTTAAGTCTCAGCTTGCCTTACTTCGACGATCAATCCCTGGTACTTAAAACGTACAACTTCGACGTGGTCCCCGCCGGTCGAATTATGTTCACCCCAGCTTTTGTCGTGCGCGCCTCCCGTGAAGAGCAGGTTAAAGTTGCCCAGGATACCCGATTGAGTCCATCTACTCGGAAATATCTTCTGGCCCAACTTATGCGCCTGGAAAAATCATTTTCTTAAGAGATTCCTTACGGTTGAGAACAACTTAGCAATTTGCCTCTAGCTTTTTGCTACTAGCAAAACCGCTAATATCCGACCGCTTACTAAAAACAGCTTACTGCTAACGGTTATCTGCTAATTGAACAGGTTGATATAAATCTATGTGGTTTTCTATTCTGCTTTTGCTTGTTATTTTTTATCTTTCTTACAAAGTCTCGCCGCGTGAACGCCAGGAGGACGCGCATGTGCACGGCGCCGGCCAAATTGGGCTTCTAGCAGCCTTGGCCTTATTTGGCGTCGATTACTTTACCTCCTTTTTCTATGCCACCGGTGAATTGATGAGCGCCTTACACCCCTATGGGCTGCAGAAATATGCCTACATCGCAGTAGCGGTGATTGCGCTTGCCAATGCGGTCTTTGGCCTGCTGTATATGTACTCACTGGGAATTTTCAACGAGGGCGGCGGGTCCTACACAGCCTCCATGCGCTACCTGACCCCCGGTTTAAGCCTGGTGGTGGCCGTTGTATTAATCCAGGATTATGTCTTCACGATTGTCGTCTCATCGCTTTCAGGAGTAGATCAACTGCTCTCCCTGCGCAGCGCCACCGGGATCCCATGGATTTGGCACTTTGTCATCGGAGCGCTCCTGGTATCTGCAACCTATTATCTAACCATCCGCGGGCGCGGCGAATCCGCCAAAGTGGTCTTTATGATGTTAGGTGTATTCGTGTTGCTCACCATCACCATGGCAATTGGCTTATTTGCTGCCCATTTCCAAGGTGTGCCAGCAGTTGTTTACGACGAAACGCTTAAAACCGCATCGTTGGGCCAGGCACTCTATCACATGTTAACCGCCTCTATGAAAGGTTTGGTCGCCTTGTCCGGACTGGAAGCAATGTCGAACGGCATCCAGTTTGTTAAAAATGAAGATGCCGGGATCGTCAAATGGGGTAAGCGCCGCCTGCCGCATTATATTAAACTGTGGGATTTCTACAGTGGCAAATCCGGGATCGGGCGCCTGGTGCAAACTTCTTTTCTCTTTTATGGTGGGATCACCACCTTATTTCTGGCCACCTTTGCAATCCGCTTTAATGTATTCGACGGAACCCTGGGACGGACTTTGGTCGGCAACCTGGCCTGGATTGGGTTTAACGTACTTCCAGGCGGTGGTGGAATCATCCTATTTTGGGCTTATCAGATACTGGCAGTTTTCTTACTGGCTGCCGCCTCGATGACTGCCTTTCAAGATTTACAAGCGACTGCCTGGCGAGATGTGGCCATCGGCGAAATCCCCGAAGTTGTGGTCTATCGCAACCAGCAAGGCACCTTCACCCGCTCCGTAACTGCCGGGTTCGTTGTGGCTCTGCTGATCATGTTTTTGGTGCGGGCGCGCACCTCGGCCGCGGTGCCCTATTATGGGATCGGTGTATTTATGCCGATTACGGTCATGGCCCTGGCGATCCGCAAGCACGTACAGAAGACTTACACAGGAAGAACTCGCGTCTGGGGCAGCCGGGCTGCTGCCCTGGCTGCGATTATGGCAGGCTTCGTTTTTATCGGCCAAATCGTCGGAAAATGGCAAGAAGGCGGTTGGGTGGTGCTCATTTCTTTCTCGGTGCTGGTCCTTGCCGCCCATGCTTTGTTGATTTCCCCGATTGGCTCACGCAGCCCGCAGCAAATTCACCGTATTGTGCGTGATAAAGCACGAGTCCAGGGATCAATGGGTTCGATCGTCGAATGGCAGTCGCTGAAGATGCAGGAATATCGCTTTTCTATCCGCACCCGGGTATTGGTTGGTGTTACCCGCTTGTTTGGCATCTTTGGCGTTTATCGTCCCAGCCGTTTTGACCCACAGCCAGTGGCAGCCGGCGATTATGATCACGCCATCCATTTAGATGATGAAAATGCTCCATCTTTCCTGGATCAGTACCTCACTGACGACTCTGAACCGGCTGTGGGCGGGAAGCCGAAGGAAACCGCTGCTGAAAAATAGTCGGGACGGACCTATGCTGTCCGCCCCATGCGGATCCGCACATACTTTAATGGAAAATCTCCCGATTTACGCTACGTGCTGCTGAAGTTTTCCGCTCGCTGGAAACCTCGCCAAATGGGCTTGACCCCGAAGAGGTACAGGCGCGTCAATCGCTTTATGGCAGCAATATCCTTTCCCAACCCATTTACAGGCCCGCCTGGCAGAAATTCTTCGTTCACTTGATTCATCCGATGGCCATGGCTCTCTGGATCGCCGGGTTGATCGCCTTTTTCGCTAAACCATATCGAACTGGGCATCGTCATTTGGATTGTGGTTCTGATCAATGCCGCATTTTCCTTCTGGCGTGAATATCGCGCTGAGCAGGCCATTTCGACGCTTCATCGTCTGCTGCCCACTTATGCGCGAGTCATCCGCGCCGGTATCGAAACCTTGATCCAAGCCAGTGAACTGGTTCCTGGCGATATCCTTGTCCTGGCTGAAGGCGATAATATCCCCGCCGATGCACGCGTCGTTGAAGAATTCGGACTGCGCACCAATAACTCCACCTTGACTGGCGAGGCCGTTCCTGCCCGCAAAACGGCGGATGCTTCCCTCCGCGATGGCGTCAGCGAGCTGGAACGTCCTAACTTGATCTTTGCGGGTACTTCGGTGGTTTCGGGCACTGGTCGAGCTGTCGTCTTTTCCACTGGCATGCTCACCCAATTTGGCCGAATCGCCAGCCTGACCCAACAAGTAAGGGAAGAACCCAGCCCGCTGCAACACGAGCTGATCAAGATCACTCGAACGCTTGCCTTGGTAGCGATCAGCCTGGGAGCAATCGTCTTTTCGGTTGGCCTGGTAAACCTCGAACTGGGCTGGGTAAATGCGTTCATCTTGGGGATTGGCGCAGTGGTCGCCACGCTACCCGAAGGTCTACCAGCGATTGTTACTTTGTCCTTAGCTGCTGCTGGCCAGCGCCTGACACTCCAAGGCGTCCTGGTTAAGAAATTAGCCATCATCGAAACGCTTGGAAATGTTTCCATCATCGCCACGGATAAGAGTGGAACGCTAACTCAAAACCAGATGACCGTGCGCGAAATCTGGGTTTCTGGGCAGCGTCTTTCTGTAACAGGCGTTGGTTACGAGCCTGTTGGAGAATTTTCGCCCGCCCCATCCAAATTACCCAACCAGGCCGATCTTCTTAATCTGCTGACTGCAGCGGCATTGAGCAACAACGCCCGCGTCCTGCCACCATCGCCCGAAAAACCAAGTTGGTCCAGCCTGGGCGATCAGACCGAGGCGGCGCTTAAGGTGGCTGCTATGAAAGCTGGCCTGGTTGAATCCGGATTTGAATGACGGTTTTCCTCGCATTCATGAAATTCCTTTCGATGCCAGGCGGAAACGGATGACTACCATCCACAAACATCGCCTGAAAGGCAAAAAATCAAACGGGATTGAAATTGCCTTTGTTAAGGGGGCGCCACGCGAGGTTCTCGGGTCTTTGTACGCAAATCCTAATCAATGGTGAAACGGTGCAGTTGGACGAAGCCCATCGGGAAGAGATTTTACAAGCCATTGATGAGTATTCACGCGGGGCGCTCGCGTGTCTTGGGGCTGGCCCAGCGTGAACTTCCCCCCCAATCTGAGAGTCGTTCACCCGGCAGTGGCCCGTATTATGCTGTTGAGCGGATTGAAAAAGATCTCACATTCCTCGGATTGATGGCGATGATGGATCCCCCGCGACCCGAGGTCGCCAGGGCAGTTAAAAATCCTCCACCAGGCTGGTATTCGGATCGTGATGATCACCGGCGATTATGGCCTGACTGCTGAATCCCTGGCCAGGCGTGTCGGGCTTTTGGGCGACGCCATCCCTCGAATCATCACCGGTGCAGAGCTGGATCAATACGATGATCACGAGCTACAGTCCATCATTCGGGGAGAGGTGATATTTGCCCGCATGGCCCCGGAGAATAAACTGCGCCTGGTAGCAGCTTTTCAATCGCAAGGCCATGTAGTAGCCGTGACTGGTGATGGCGTCAACGACGCCCCGGCTTTACGCAAAGCTGACGTCGGGGTCTCGATGGGCATCATCGGCACCGATGTCGCCAAAGAAGCCGCCGATATCATCCTGACTAACGATAACTTTGCCGCGCTTGCTCGCGCAATTGCCGAAGGGCGCGCAATTTATGATAACCTGCGCAAATTCATTACCTACATTTTTTCAAGTAACGTTCCCGAAATCTTGCCCTTTGTAGTAACAGCCTCTACTTCGATTCATTTTGTCTGGACAGTCTTACAAATGTTGGCGATCGATCTGGGGACTGATCTATTCCCTGCTTTGGCTCTGGGAACAGAAAAGCCCGAACCAGGGGTAATGCACCGCCCACCTCGCTCTAGCGAAACTCCTTTGCTGAATAGTGGTTTGATTATTCGTTCTTTTCTCTGGTTAGGTATGATCGAAGCGCTCTTATGTTATAGCGGTTACCTTGCATTATTTGGTTTTTCAGGAAATATTGCCATGCTGAATTCCCCTTTCCTGGATACGCTCACCTTCCCAAAATTAATCGATGTTCCGCAAGATCAAATCAACCTCCTGGGAGCTACAGTATTCTTTGCCGGGGTGGTTATGGCTCAGGTCGGAAACGCTTTTGCGGCGCGCACAGAACGAGCGCGCGGTCGCTGGATTGGATGGCTAAGCAACCGTTCGCTCTTACTCGGGGTTGTGTTCGAGATATTGATCGCGTTGGTCTTAATTTATTCACCCCTTAACCAAATATTTGGCCTGGCTCCCCTACCCGGCGGTTATTGGCTTTGGCTGGCGCTGTACGCGCCGATATTATATTCCTTGGATTGGATTCGTAAATCTTTTATCCGCCGTATGCGAAGACCTGCGTGAAGCAACTTTCATTTTTGCATTTTTTGCGAGGGTATTGCCTCAGAAAACAGCAGTATGTTATCATCAAGGAAAGCGAGGGCCGTTACTATGAAAGTGATCATCATGGGTTGTGGGCGCGTTGGCGAGCAGGTAAGTTTATTGATGGCCAATGAGGGTCATGACGTGGTCGTGATCGATTACGACGCAGAAGCTTTAGCACGCCTCGGCCCCAATTTCAAAGGGCAGCGAATAAAGGGAGTTGGTTTCGATCGGGACGTGCTGATCCAGGCTGGAATCGAGGAAGCTGGGGCTTTTGCCGCGACCAGTTCGTCAGATACAGCCAATATCGTCGCAGCTCGGATTGCCCGTAACGTTTTTCATGTTCCACGCGTTATCGCGCGCCTTTTCGATCCCCGCAAAGCAGAAATCTACCAGCGCCTGGGTTTGATGACCATATCTTCCACAACCTGGGGCGCAGAACGCATTCACGAATTGATCATGCATACCGACTTGGACCCAAAGCGTACATTTGGCAATGGCGAAGTTCACCTGTTGGAGATCGAAACGCCTTTCCAACTGGTTGGCCGGTACGTTAAGAATATCAACATATCCGGGGAAATCAACGTAGCCGCGATTACCCGCCAGGGTGAAGCATTTATTCCGATTTCGGGCACTGAGCTCCAGCGAGGCGACATGCTACACCTGGTCGTCCTGGCAAGCGCTATGGATCGTTTGGAAGAATTTTTTGGGTTTGCAGAGGGAGGTTAGCCATGGTTGTAATTATTGTCGGCGGCGGCCGAACCGGGATGCAACTGGCCAAGACATTGTTAGCTGAAGGTCACCAGGTTAAAATTATCGAAAACAGAACAATCATTTTAGAACGCTTGCAAGGCGAGCTGCCTCCAGGATGCGTCATCGCAGGCGATGGAAGTTCGCCCAATGTTCTCGAGGCTGCCGGTATCACCCAAGCCCAGGTTCTCGCGGCTGTAACCGGCGACGATGAGGACAACCTGGTCATAACAACGTTAGCCCGCTTCGAGTTTCATGTCCCTCGCATTATTGCCCGTGTGAACAACCCAAAAAATGCCTGGTTATTTAATTCAGAGATGGGCGTAGATGTCGCCCTCAATCAGACAGACATCCTGGCAAAAATGGTGGTTGAGGAAATGTCGCTCGGGGATATGATGACTTTGCTGAAGCTTCGTAAAGGTGAATTTTCAGTGGTCGAAGAAAAAGTACATCCCCAGGCCCAGGTAGCTGGAAAGTCATTGCGAGAAATTCAACTACCCCCAGAGTGCGTGTTTGTGGCAATTCTGCGTAAAGGCGATCTGATTGTGCCACGCGGCGATACCATCCTCCACCCGGTGGATGAAGTCATTGCCCTCGTGCACGCAAAGCATATTAAGGAATTAGCCGCCCTTCTCGGACCGCAGTGAGCCCTTCATCGAGCGAAATATGATCCGGCTGGTAAGTCATTGCAAGCGCACTTCACGAAGCATTCCTCTGCGTTAGGCTTCTAAAGGCATTTCTTCAGTTGCAAAGATCCCTCTTTCGCGATGACCCATATGGACTAACTCTGGCAGACCGGCGCTCACGGCCTATATTCGTGCCGTAGGAGTAATCCTAATACCGCGGCAGAGATCCCACCCACCAAAGCCCCAAACATGCCTGCGCTTACCCCCCACCAGCCCAGTAAACCGCCAACCAGCCCACCCGTGAGCACCCCACTAGCGATACCGATTACCGCACCCCAGCGCAACCCTGCTCGGCCGGGAGGCTCGCCCAACCAACCAATTACACCCATGACCAGGGCAGGGAAAAGACAGACCAACACACCCAGGAAATCCGCCAACAACGCCGCCCCAAGCCAAAGTCGAGATCTCCTCGTCAATACCCACGGCCAGGCTGACCAGAAACCAACCAAGAAAACTTCCATATACCCCAATTCCTGCCCCCCAGTATAAAGCTGGGCCGGCAATATTCCAGATGGATCTCAAAAGGGAGATATGGAGCTGAGTTGGAATACCCTCAATCTGCTCCCAGCCGCCGGCTTGGGCTTTAAAGCTAATCGAGCTGGTGTGCAGTCCAATGCCATATGGGTGGGTATCAAGCTCAAAGTTTACCGGTTGTTCGCCGCCTGGTGGGCAGTCAAACCGTCCAGGTGCTGCCATCAAACCAAGCATCTGCGAGCTCACTTCGCAGCGAAAATTGCTGCTGCCAGGATTGCGAACAATCAACGCAACCTCGATTACTTGACCCCTGAAGGCCACGCCAAAATCCAATGAAGCCGGATCAATGGTCATCACTGGCGCCGGAACGATCAATTGAATTTGAATACGCGCCAGGCCAGCACTGCCAGCATTGATAACCAGGGGGATCGTCTGCGACCTGAGGGATGGCCTCAACATACTGCTATCAACAACAAGTGTTAGGGTATGCTTGCGATGTACAGCCACTGCAGCTTGAGCCGCCCTTAAGCCAGCCGGCAAATTCAGTAACTGAGCATATAAGGCCCCACTTCCTTGATTTTGAATTTCCAAATTGAGCACTTTCTGTGTCCCCCAGGGAATTGTCCCCGCATCGATAGCCTTGTTCGGAACATACAATTTCGCCGCCGGGTAATTCGCATTCAGTGAACGCAGAAAAGCATCCAGCCCCATATCTACATCAGTGATTTGTTTCTTTATCTGTGCAATTCTCGACGCAAGGTCGTTGCGATGAATATCTTGAAGCCAGTTCTCCCAGCTCGGTCCAGAAAAATAGCCTCGGGCTTCCTCCCATCTTAGATCAGCGGCTGCGGCCAGGTCCGCAGGATCTTGCGTGACAGCGCCATCCTTCCAGTGAAAGCCCAGCGACCGGGTCGTGCTGCGCGGCTCTAAAGCACTGGCAAATTCCCGTGCGCTGATTCGTTGGCGAACATCCAGTGCCAGCGCGCGTTTCAACGCGCTGCCAAAATCAGCCGGTAAGCGATCTAATTGGGGGAATTTTGCCGGGTGGCGACCAGGATCGTCATCTGTGGCCAGGTGATAAAGCGTGGCAGCCAAAGCAAATACATCGGAGCGCGGTTCGGCCTTTCCGCCGACCTGCTCAGGAGCTGCATAGCCCAGAGTTCCATAAACCGAAGATTTATTTAGACTTGTCATTCCCCCACCTCCAGCAGATTGCTTGGGGTTGGGTACAATCGTTGCTTTGCTCGGAATAACTCCGGACCCGCTTCCTTTGGCCGTTCCAAAATCTACCAGCCAGACAGCCCCAGATGGATCCAAAATCAAATTTGCTGGCTTGATATCCATGTGGATCACATTTAGAGAAGCAAGGCTATCCAACATCCGGCAGACATCCATACCCCAACGCCGTACCTGTTCCAGCGCATAGGATTTTCCCCTGACAAGTTTGCCGCTCTCATCCACATGGGTTAGGGAACTTTCCAGGTTCTTCCCTTCGATGAACTGCATCACAATATAGTTTCGTCCGCCCTCACTGAAATAATCGAATATCTGGGGTATGCCAGGGATGCTCAAATTTGCCAGGGTGATTGCTTCGGCTTCAAAGCGGTGCTGTGCTTTTGTCTGGGCCTGTGGATCATTCGAATCGTAATAATCCAGCATTTCCTTGATCACAACTTTCCGCGTCCCCGTGGCGATCGTTTCGCTGGCCAGGTAGAGAGCGCCCATGCCTCCTTTAGTCAGTGGGCGTAAGTTTGTAAAACGCCCGCTCCGCATCTGGCTTGGGCGCTGAGTTGGGTTCATAAGATTGCTTCACTTCGCTCGCAATGACAACAGAGTAGGGACGCGCTGCGTGCGCCCGTCGCAAAAACAACGAAATTTAACGGCTATTATTCATTTCTTCCAGATCGAAAACAACTTCTTCGTTGCCGGTTAATTTCTCCTGGATTTTCTGCGCCACTAGATCTAAATGGCCTGGGTGGGCAACGTAATTTAAAACATCCGCGGGCACCGTCAATACTGGACAAAGGACGAAATGGTTGATCCACTCTTCATACAACTGGTTTAGTCGCTCTAAATAATCAGGGGTGATTTGGCGCTCATAGGCACGACCGCGCTGTTGAATTCGTTCCATCAACGTGGGTACTGAGGCGCGCAAAAAAACGACCAGATCCGGCGGTGGTAGAAAATCTACCAGCACCTGGTAAAGATCCCAATACGAGCCATAATCACGCTCATTGAGCTGCCCCTGGCGATAAAGGTTCCGAGCAAAGATTTCAGCATCTTCATAAACGCTGCGATCCTGGATGGCTGAGGTAGGATGATCTACAAGCTGGCGATGCATTCGCAGGCGGCGGGTCAAGAAGAAAATTTGCGAATGAAAGGCCCAGGAATGCATATCCTGGTAAAAATCAGCCAGGTAAGGATTTTCGCCTTCCGGCTCATAGAATGGCTGCCAGTCCAGGCGGCGGCAGAGCATGGTCACCAGGGTTGATTTTCCAACGCCGATATTTCCAGCAATGGCTACAAATTTCTTCATTTTTGCTCCATAAAGGCTGCGCTCTGGCCTTGTTCGTCATCCATAACCAATGTCAAGCGTGAATCGGGTCGAAAATCCGCAAACCGGATCAGACGCAGACTGCCCGGCAAATTTTGATCATCGGGTAAAAACTCAGCCAGATGGTTAGGGGTATCATAAAAGAATTTTCGATTAAAAATGCGCATCCTCATCGTCGAAGTAGATCGCTAAAGGATAAATATTTGTCTCTACCAGGTCCTGAAAAAAATGCGTACCAAATGAAGCGTCAGGGCCAAGACCGATGCCTCGACCGGTAAGTTCTACGAGAGCCCGCGTCCGATAAATATCTGCATACCCAATCCTTACGCCGAGGTCAGGATTGTTCGTTCCCCAGCGCCCAGGTCCAACACAAATAAATACTTTACCGGCCAGGGCATTGTTTACACGCCCAATCGCTCGACCGATTTCAGCGCGGGAGACGGCACTGGGTAAAGCAAAGTATTCTTCTGGCGAAACAAACAAGATATATTCGATATCATTCACCCGACCACGCGGCGCCATCCTTTTTGTAGAAAAGATTACATCTTCTTCGAGTAAATTTTTGGGCAGGCGGGCTTCATTTTCTTGAATATGGCTCTGCGGACGACACTGCAGGATCGTTATTTGCACATTGGGTTGGAGCGCAGTCGGATTAGGAATATGAACGGTAAACTCGGTATCAACGGGTGCATGATAATGTTGCTCAAGAAGCTGCAGCATTTTAGTCATTATTCGAGCAAGAGGGGTGCGCCGCAGGAACTCATCGAAGGTCAGCACGAGCTTATTTTTGTCATTCTCGCTAATTAAAATCCGCAAAGGCGCCAGGTAACCACCCTGATCTTCCTGAGCCAAATAACGCAAGATTGGGTAACGCGAATGAAGCACCTCCAGGACAGGCAGTGTACGCAATTGATTATGTTTCAGATCAATCAAATCAACATATTGTTGAGAATAGCGCCGGATTTCTTTTGGGGAATTTTCTGGATGAAGAAGTGGATGGCTGAGCGCAACCAGGCGAGGATAATCATTGCCCACTCGGTCCACTGCTCGGGTACCCAATCCCCAGACCAGGCGAACAAACCCGTCCTCTTGCCGAATTTGCGGCGACCAACGATACAGATTGCGGCTAAATGCTACCCCTGCTGCATGCGGCAGGTAATAGTCGCCGTAACGCTCACCTTCAACCACCTGGATCAGGATGGCCATGCGTTCGTCATAGTCTTGTAGCCCACGGGAGCGGCGGTACATTAACGCATCGGGGTTCAGAATGCTTGCATAAATCCGGGCAATAGCCCGAGAAAGATCATGTAGATTTTGCTCTTCGGTTCCCTGATTTGGACAGAAGAAAGAGTCATATTTTCCAGCAAACGAAGTACCGAAATTGTCTTCCAGCAAGCTGGAAGAGCGGACGATCAATGGCTTGCCCTGTATCTGATCAAGCAGTGCTCGGAATTTCTCAGTAATGTCTGGTGGGAACCGGCCCTCGCCAAAATCATCTTGAATTTGAGTATATTCAGCCCGAATTTGATCCTCGAGCTTATATTTCTGATCTCCCCAATGCAATAAGCCATTCAACGCCATGAATGTGTACATCATGTCTGCGCCAATAAAATATGATTCGGGAATGCGCAAAGCGGCGCGAATCTCATCATCACCAATATCGTTTAATATCCGCGCGGCCAGCAGCATTCCAGCAGCTTTTCCCCCAATCTTTCCATAGCCGATTTTACTATTTCGGATCTTGGCAAGATCCGAAATATTGAACCAATCCTTGGCAATTTTTACATAAGCCAATTGGTCGCTGATCAAAGTACGAATGAGAACGACCTTGATCTCCTGCAGACGAGCATCCGCTGAGGCGCGTTCATCTGGCGGCATCCGTTCGATAGCGAAGGCCTGCTCGAAAAGCATATTCTGAGGCGCCAGCTCCGGATTGAACGAGAGGCTGACATCCAAGGACGGCGCGCCGCGCTCGGCCAACGCATCCCGAATTATTTTCTCAAACAGATCAAAGGGCAAGTTATATGCAAAATAGAAATCCGTCAAATGGTCACGGATGCGGAGCAGGCGAATTTCCCAAACATCAGCGGGTTCTTCGAAGAAGGGATCATGCACACCTTCTTGCGCTTGCGACCGAATCGCCTTCTCACGCACCTCAGCCTCAAACGCGCCCTGAGTAATGACTCCGCGGCTATACAATTCTTTGCGCATTCGCGCTCGAATCTGGACACGCAAGATTGGGTATTGCGCCAAGGCCAGGTAAATATGCAGCGTTTGATCAGATGGCGCGGAGGGTAGGGTCATAGAGCCAGGGAATAGGATTTCGTTATCAGGCGATCAAAGGATGGACACGGGCATAAGGGCGCACGCGGTGCGCCCTCTCAATCCATAAAATCCGTAGTCTAAATCCGTTGCTAGCTGTCACGATCCCAGGTGCATCGGCATAATTACGTGGATATACTCCCCATCACCCGCCTGCCCGCCAACAGGTCGGATCACGCCAGGGCTGGTCTCAGACGTTGTCTCAAGCGCCACGTTCGGAGTTCGAATAACCTCCAAAACCTCTCGGAGAAAACGAACGTTAAATGCAATCAATAAATTTGGGCCTTCGATATTGGCGTCTACCTGGTTTTGATTAGAGCCAGTTTCATCGGACTGACCGGTGATCTCTACCTGGCCCGGCTTCAATTCTCCTTCGGAGGTCAGTCCAATTCTCGCAATATAAGAGCCTTCTCGGGCAAAAATTTCGGCCTGGCGAACGGCTTTTGAGAATGCCGAAGTGGCCAGCACCGCCCTGGTATCACAGCGCCTCGGGATGATTTGCTCATAATCCGGGAAAACCCCATCGATCAATTGGGATACAAGCTCTATATCCCGTAATCGAAAGACTACCTGGCCGCGACCGGGCGGCATCACCATAGTAAGCGTCTGGTCGCCATCGCTCGCCACCCGCGCCAGTTCACTCATCGCTCGAGCAGGGATGACTGCGGTAATCGGGCGTTCAGACGGTGAGGAAAGCTCGCCTTTGCGCACCGATAATCGAAAACCATCCGCAGCAGCCAGGGTGATTTTGCCGCCTTGGACATTGACATACACTCCAGTCAAGATCGGTCGCGCCTGGTCGTCCGAAGCCGCAAATACAACTTGTTGGATCATTTCTTTCAAATCAGCTACGTTGATTTGCAAACCACTTGACAGATCCACCATGGGCACAATTGGAAATTCCTGTGAATCAATACACTTGAGGTCAGTTACCGAAGCCCCCGAGCGAATATTTAATACCTGGGTACGCACATTCAAGCTCATTTCTACTTGTTTGTCTGCGAGCGTGCCGACAAGGTCAGTAAATGTGCGTGCGGGTACGGTTGTTGAGCCTTCTTCCTCTATCTTTGCGCCAATCCAGCAGGTGATCCCTAACTCAAGGTTTGTGGCGGACAGGCGCAAGCGGCCTTCATCCGTTGCGATCAGGACGTTCCCAAGTACCGGCAATGTGCTGCGGGGCGATACCGCTCGCGATACAATGCTCAAACCACGCGCCAGGTTTTCTTGTAATACAGTGACTTTCATAAGGGCTCTCCTCTATTGGGCGTTCAGGCGATCAGGCAATCAGGCTATTCGTTATCAGGCGATCAAGTAATCCAAGTATACAAGGATTAAGCCAGTTTTACCAGTCCGTTTATGGAACATCCCCAAAACGGACCAGGAAATTTACGGGGGTCCAATTTTCTATTGAAACACGAACGACGCAACCAATCCGAATGCTGCGATGAGCAACTCCAGTCCGAAGAGGGCTGCGAACACGTATACCACAATCATCAGGGTAGGGTTCTCACGCGGGGCGCGGCCTCGCCGCTTTCAGCGAGTTGGCGCACGGTCTGCGCAGTCATCCGCGCTAACGACGCCAAGGTTTTTTGGCTGGCAGGTATCCAATACCATCCGGCGGTTGGCGTAGCAACTACGATGTGTTCACCCGAAAAATTTTGCAGCCATAATCGTAAAGCTTCGCCTGGGTGGCTGGCGAGGTCAGCCGGTAGGATCACCGCCCGAGCCGCCGACAAACTTGGATCCGGGGCTCCCTCACTCGCCAGATGTACTGCCACTGGCAGCCCAGGAACCTCACCCTGTAAAACGGGCACGATCACCTCGCTAAAACCCACTCCTTCTGGTTCCAAAAGAAGCACAGGGTACTGCGCATATCTTCTGCTAAGGGATCGCTCGGCCAGACGACCGTCCTCCCGTAGAGCCAGCCAATGGTAAACCAAGACAATCCCAAACAGCAATAACGTAACGAACTGCTGCAGCACGACCATCACCAGTTGACCGATAGGATCACCCAAGAGCGCCCGTAAAATTTGATAGATCAGCATCCCAGCGCTGACCATCAGGCCAATGACGCTCGCAAAAAGCATCAGGTAAAGATAGCTCCTGCGAATCAAGGATCGCCGAGCATAATCGCCAATTTCACCCTCTCGACGGGCCTCAACAGCCATCACCCGCCAGTGCAATACCCATACTGGCAAGCCAATGATTAACGCAGCCAGGCCGCCTGCCAGTTGGCTGCGTACAGCAACCTCGCCAAGAATTTCTCCTCCCAAAGTCAGCTCAAGCAATCCGGTTAACAATTGCTGCAACCCTATAAATATCGCCACAAATCCCAGGAAAGCCAGGACGTAATAATATATCCGGCGCACCTCGACCCGCCGCAGCCAATCCCGTTCTGCCACAGGTTGGTTTCCAGCCTCAAGGTCGCTATCTTCGACAGTCAAGGCGCCTAAATACGGCGATAAGCTGTAATGGTAATACGCCCAAACCAATCCTAATGATAGAGCAACGGATAATGGGACGGCAATTTGATTAAGGAATACCCCAAGACCGCTAAAGGACCCCAATACAACACTTAACAATTGATACAGGACAATTCCAGATGCAGTTAAACAACCGATCAGTCCAAAGAATGTAATTAAGAAAAGCACAACAAGGCGCAGTAAGGAGTTGCGTTCAGCAGGTTCCGAGAGTGAATGTTGGATCGAGCGTCCGGCTGCCATCCAAACTGGGACGCCGATCAGGAGCAATGCCAGGCCATTAGCCAACATCGCATGGACATAATCTCCCAAAGCATTCCAGGTAATTAAGATATATTGGATCAGTTGTTGTAGGCCAATGATGAACAAGCCCAACCCATAGATCAGCCAGATATAGCGGTAAAACCGGCGGACCTCCCAAAAGGTATTCCCGACTTCCCCAGACCGCCAATCCGCTCTCAGCACCCGATAAAAATAAAACGCGGCAACTGAATTGGCCACGATTGCCACCAGGCTATCTGTCCAATTTTGTGAACTACCCAAAATCGCCAGGCGTGAATTTATCTCGAATATCTGTAATAGCATCTGATTCAACAGAGATAATCCATTTTGGACGATTGGGATCAAGGTGATTAACAGGACCAGGTAAAGAAATATCGCCCTCAGGCGGGTTGTGCGTTCTTCCGGCTCTTTCTGTAGGCTACGCTGAATAAGCAACCAATGAACTAAAAAGACGGGGATTCCGACTAAGATCAAGGCAAGCGCCCCTGCCAGCAGATCGGTACTTCCGCCGCCAACGTCTTGGCCAGCAAATAACGAGCGCAGCAAGCCAATACTTCCCCAAAGCACTACCTCCAGGCTGACCAGGCTCACAGCATACAAATACAGGCGGCGGATATTTTGCATATCTTTTCTCTCAGTTAAGGCGTCGTAGTTTTATCAAGAAACAGGTTTGCCGGCCAAAAAATATACGGCATGCTGATGATTTTCCAGTTTCCGCTCGAATCTTGTACCAGGACAGCGCTGCCGTTTTCTCGC
Organism: uncultured Chloroflexia bacterium; assembly: GCA_963770655.1. Taxonomy (GTDB): domain Bacteria; phylum Chloroflexota; class Anaerolineae; order Anaerolineales; family UBA4823; genus CAZAGA01. The sequence goes on from CAVYQO010000014.1 coordinate 75,572, forward strand.
CAACCATCTTCAAAAGGGCCATTGCCAGGATGTAGTAAAGTCAACGCAACCAGAGCCTTATCGCCAGTTTGCTCAGTCTCTCCTAGTTGAACGGAGAGACGCTTAATTTCAGGTTGGCTAGGAAGGAGCTCGTTCTGAAATTTATTTAGGTCGATATTTTTACCAGTTGTATCAAGATACAAATAAGCCTTGTTGTAATCCCCTTTCTGAAGGGCCAGGATATAATTCCGAGCTACCCCTGCCGGCGTATCCTCAACCCCAAACTCTTGGGTATCGGGCCGAGTGACGAAAACCACCACCGCGAGAATCATCACTCCCAAGATTCCCAGTAGAATCGCAATTAAAAAACGGTCCTGCGCAAATAGAAAGCGATCTTTTTTCACAAACCACTCCTTACCTGGTCAAACTCACGGTAATCAATCAGAAGGCGAAGGCGCACACAGTGCACCCCTACGAACCACCGATCCGGTTAAAAATATTTCACTAAATTCATTGTATTGTATTTACCAGAGAAATGCAATAAGCGCCCGAGATGTGTCTGTCACAAAATTGGTGGGCGAATTATGTGAAACGACGAAAGGCAAGGCTTGCCCAATCGGATAGCGGTGGCCTACGCGGTAGGGCAGGCGGCGACCAACAGACCAGCCAGCAAGCCATTGCGGGATTTGTAGCCTCGCACTGTTCGGCTGCGCACTTTCATGCGACCAATGACTTGCTCGGTGCGATTATTGGTCCAAGGCACATCGTTCTGCCAGGTAAAGATACGGTAATTGGGCCAATGTTCGCTCAAGCGGACCAGCAGATAGCGTAGTTGATCCACGGGGGACAAAGGCTGGTCTCGTCCCACTCGGCGCTCGGGGATTTGCTTCCAAAGTTCAAGCAGGCGTTTGCTGCCTTCCGGGGGTAACTCGGAGATGATCTGTTTGACTTCATCGACCACCTTGCGATACGGTTCCGGCACAGTCTCATGCAGTTCTTTCAAAACACGCCCGACCCAGCGTCGAACATGAAATTGGCAGATTTGGTGCTCTACATCCAGTTTCTCGAGCACGGTTTTGTAATGTACCAGGTCATCGGTCACAATTACACTCACCCCGAGTTGTTTGACCAGAGGCTCTAACCACCGCCGCACTGCCTGTGGATTATATTCATCCACATATCCCACTGCAACGGGCTCCCCTTTCCCTAAATCAACTGCCACCAGCACCGGCTGCGTCGCTCCCCAGCCGCGCACATAGGCGCCATCGAGCCCCAACACGCGTACCGGCTGATGCTTCCGCTGCTGGCGCAACTGCTCGGCTTGCTCCTGCACATCCCGCCAGGCAGTCATATGGTCAATCCCAATCCCTAATACGCCGAACACCACTTCAACCCCCCGATAGCTCAATCCTAGTGCCCAGCACACCGCCGCCAATTTGCGCAGCCGTTGGCTCTGCTGGGCTTGATCTACACCTTCTGGATATTGCCGAAAAGTATGCCGACAACGACAACACCGATAACGGTATACCACCACCTGCTTTACGTGTGGGTCTCGTAGCTGTTTTCCCTGTCCTCCCCAGCGTTGCAGAATGTCATATCCACAACATGGACATTGTTCGGGGCGACCTTCGGCTTCAGTCTTGACATCGGGGAGTTTTAGGACAATAATCGACATGGCAAGCTCTTTGGGATAGTGGTTTAGTCACCTCCTATCTTACCAAAGAGCTTGCCTTTTTCCCTTACTCCCAACTAGATTTGTGACAGACACCCGAGATCGATCATCAATTTAGCATTGCGCCAGGAAATGCACAATAAAAAAACCGCCTTATAAGGCGGTTCCTGGTAAACAAAATTAGGCGATCAAGGGCGGACCTATCAGTCCGCCCATACGATCAGGAGAGTGCGCACCCTACGCACTACAACCAGCCGCGCAGTTCCATCGCCTTAACCACTCGCCCAATCGCGACCATATAAGCCGCGTCGCGCATATAGACCTGCTCGCTTTCGGCAAGCTCTAAAACACCCTTAAAAGCAGAGGTCATCTTTAAATCCAGGCGATCCAAAGCTTCATCGCGACTCCAGTAATAGTTCATATCATTCTGGACGCTTTCAAAATATGAAACTGTTACGCCGCCAGCGTTACACAGAAAATCCGGGATCACAAAAATGTTATTCTTCTTGAAAAACATATCAGCTTCTGGGGTTGTCGGGCCATTAGCGCCTTCGGCTACTATCCGAACTCGCTGGCTAACTCGTTTGACCGTTTCAGCATTAATCTGCCCTTCGAGCGCGCCAGGGATCAGGATGTCTACATCCTTGCTAATCCAGGCGTCAGCATCTTCGATTTGATACCCAGCCTGGCGGGCCTGGTCTTTATCGATCGAGCCGTATTGGTCAGTAATCGACTGGAGGAAGCGTGGGTTGACCCCATCCGGATTGCTGACTGTGTAAGGCATCCGGTCCGCCCTATCCCAGTAGGACACACAAACTACCTTGCCGCCCAAAAGCTCAGTAAAACCGATTGCGGCATATTGAGAAACATTTCCAAAGCCCTGAATAGCCGCTAATGATTTAGTGGAATCAAGCTTGAGATGTTTCATTGCTTCGCGCACGGTATAAATCACCCCGAAACCGGTTGCCTCGGTGCGGCCTAGCGAGCCCCCGCCGCCCACCGGCTTTCCGGTAATCACGCCTGGGGTATATTGGCCGACCAACTTCGAATATTCGTCCATCATCCAGCCCATCATTTGCGGTGATGTGCCGACATCTGGCGCAGGCACATCCTGGCGCGGGCCGATATTTCGCCACATTTGGTCAATCCAGCCTCGACAAAGGTGTTCCTTTTCGTGCACGGTTAAAGAGGCAGAGTCGACCGGAACCCCACCTTTTCCGCCGCCAAGCGGGATATCTGCGACTGCCGTCTTCCAGGTCATCCACATCGCTAAAGCCCGCACTGTATCCAGGGTCTCAGATGGGTGAAAGCGAATACCGCCTTTGGATGGACCCCGCGCGTCGTTATGCTGCACGCGGTAACCAAAGAAGACCCGCATCGAACCATCATCCATACGAACCGGTATCATAAATTTAAATTCACGCATTGGCATGCGCAGCATTTCCGATACCTGCGGATCCAGATTTAACTGTTGGGCGACGTTATCGAATTGGCTTTGCGCCATTTGAAATGCATTAATCAATTCTGCCATTCTTTATTTCTCCTCATACTTTCCTGAATCTCTTTTTAAAAATATAAACGGGCACCCCGGTTTGGCGCCCGCTTTGGGATTGGTCCTTTTTCTGTAACGCAGCTCATTGTGAGTCGTCCTTGACTGTACCTTTCAAATAGCTTAACCGAGGACAAAGGCTTCGTCAAGTGCCGAGTGTCACATTCCTTGGGTGTCATCTTACCCGCGGTATTGTCCATCTTTCAATTCGGCCAATTGTCGATCCAGCTCGTGTTGGATCAACTGTGGATTGGCTTTCCCTTGGGCCAGCCGCATCACTTGACCGAACAACCAACGCGATACTGTCTCTTTACCAGCCAGGTAGGAGGCCACCTGTTCTGAATTGGCAGCCAGGGTGCTCTGCACCCAATCGGAGATGGTGCTGATATCAGATACCTGGCGCAATCCCTGTTCCCGGACAATCGCCCCGGCCGTACGACCACCTTTAAACATTTCTGCCAGAACTGCTTTTGCAGTATTTTGGTTGATCTCGCCATTCACCACCAACTGCAGCAATTCCGCTAACATCTGAGGGCTGACCTGGCAGGTTTCAAGCGTAACTTCTGCCTGATTGAGCAGAGCAAACAAGTCTCCTGTGATCCAATTCGCCACAATCTTCGGGGGTACATTTGTCGCTTCACCCAGGGTTGCCTCGAAATATGCTGCCACAATTGGCTCAACAGTTAGCACGCCGGCGTCATATTGACTCAGGCCATAATCATCCCGGTAACGGCGCCTGCTTGTGGGCTGGGAGTTCGGGTAAATGAACCCGAACATCATCGAGCATGGCTTGTTCGACGACCAGGGGTGGGAGATCGGGCTCGGGAAAATAGCGGTAATCTTCCTCGCCTTCTTTTACCCGTTGGGTAAACGTAACGTTTTGGCTCTCATCCCAGCCACGTGTTTCCTGCAGGACGCACTCGCCCCTGCGGATAAGTTCGCTTTGGCGTTGGATTTCAAAGGAAACTGAACGCTCCAAAGCGCGAAAGCTGTTTAGGTTCTTGATTTCGGTACGTGTTCCAAACTGCGAACTACCCACTGGACGCACCGAAATGTTTGGCTCAATCCGCAGCACGCCTTTCTGCATATCACCGGAATTCACGCCCAGATACATGAGCAAGCTGCGCAGGGCCACTGCATAAGCCCGCACCTCTTCAGCCGAATGCAGATCCGGTTCAGAAACAATTTCTAATAAGGGCACTCCGGCACGGTTAAGATCGACCAGGCTATAGTTTTGCCCATCCTGGCTGACGTGGGTCAGTTTGCCAGTATCTTCTTCCAAGTGTACCCGACGGACACGGATTACCTTTTCACCTTGTGAAGTCAGAATGACCAGGCGTCCATTCCGCGCCAGCGGTATTTCGTATTGTGAAATCTGGTATCCCTTGGGGAGATCAGGGTAAAAATAATTCTTGCGGGCAAATACGCTAGTGAGGTTCACCTCACACTCCAGCGCCAGGGCAACGCGTAAACCAAAGACAACTGCCTTACGGTTCACAACCGGCAATGTACCTGGCATCCCAGCGCACACCGGACATACTGCAGTATTTGGTTCTGCCTCGGTAGAGTCTACCACCCGGCAGCTACAAAACATTTTCGAGTGGGTCTTAAGTTCAGCATGAACCTCAAGACCGATTACCGGTTCAAATTCCATAGAAGCATTCAATCAACCTAACCATGGCGACGCATAAAGCGCTCCATCCGCACCAAGGCCTCTTCGATTTTCTCATAAGCTGTCGCGTACGAGCAGCGTACAAAGCCTTCTCCCCCAGCACCGAAGGCCGAGCCAGGGATCACTGCAACCCGTTCTTCCTCGAGCAGCTTTTGCGCAAAAGTTTCTTCATCCATCCCGCTTGTGGTGATCATTGGAAATGCATAAAATGCGCCGTGCGGCTCAAAAGTTGGCAGACCAAGATCATTCAAACCGTTCACAATCAGCATGCGCCGCCGGTCGTATTCGGCTACCATCGCGTCTACATACTGTTGACCATGCAGCAAAGCTTCCAAGGCGGCGTCCTGGGCGGTTGTAGGAGCGGACATAATCGTGTATTGGTGAATTCTCAACAGCCCTTGCATCAATTCAGCCGGCCCTGCGGCATACCCAATCCGCCAACCTGTCATCGCATAATCTTTCGAGAACCCTCCCAAAAGTATGGTGCGCTCTTTGGCGCCTGGCAGCGCCGGGAAGCATACATGCGGATGACCATACACAAGCTGGTCATAAATTTCATCCGAAATCACCATCAGATCATATTTTTCCGCAATTTCCAATATCTCTGTCAGAATCTGGCGCGAAACCACCGCGCCGGTGGGATTATTGGGATAACCAATTAAAATTGCTTTGGTGCGAGGGGTAATTGCTGCTTCGATATCAGCCGGTCGGGGTTGAAAGTTATCTTCCATCCGGCTGGGAATTTCCACCGCTACTCCACCAGCCAGGATCACTTCTGCCTGGTATGCTACGAAACAAGGAGTAGGAACGATCACCTCCTCGCCCGGGTTGAGCAGTGCTGTCAAAGCCAGGTACAAAGCCTCAGAAACGCCAACCGTAATCACCATTTCATTCTGAGGGTCATAAGACACTCCATAACGCTCCTGGATGTGATTGGCCAAGGCCAGGCGCAATTCCTGAATACCTGAATTCGAAGTGTAATGGGTTTGTCCACTCTGGAGAGAACGAATGCCAGCCTCCAAGATCGAAGCGGGCGTGGTGAAATCGGGTTCGCCAATCCCAAGCGAAATGACATCTTTCATTGTTGCGACAATATCGAAAAATTTTCGAATACCCGAAGGCTTCAAGGTCGCCACTCGATCTGCCAAGTAATTCTGGCGAACATTCACACGATTGGGAACTGCACTCATATCAAATCTCCTCACTTCATTGAAACTGTTCAACTTGCCAGGCATCTCCTGACTAGTTAATAATAATATGAATTTTAAAAAATTACCTCAGTGTGGTCGCCAGCATTCACAACACCAGCCCGCCTGGTTAACTGCGCCCGCCGCCCCACTAGAGAGCTTTCCAAGATGATACTGGTCGTCCTGGCCTCGTCTTCAAGGATCGAATCGCGGATGATGCTTCGTTCAACCTGGCAACCTGCGCCTAAAGATACATACGGACCAACAATTGACTCGCTAACCTGAGCAGTTGGATGAATAAAAACTGGCGGCACTACGACGACTCCTGGGCGTTGGCTGGCTAACTCGCTGTTGTCTAATCCATGTTCCAACAAGTATCGATTGGTTTCCAACAACGCTTCGGGGGTGCCTGCATCCAACCAGACATTCACCTTTTCCACGCGCATCTGTAATCCACGCTCGAGCATAATATTAATCGCATCCGCCAAAAAGTATTCCCCTTTTAGCTGAACGCCGCGCCGGATTTGTTCGTCAATCGCGGATAGTAAATCCTGTGCATTTTTGATGTAATAAAAGCCTACGACAGCCAGGTTATTCGTAAAATCGTCTGGTTTCTCGATCAATCGTTTTACATAACCTTGCTCATTGATTACTGCCACGCCAAAACGTCGTGGATCGGGGACCGGCTTTACCCAAACAACAGCATCCGCTTGCTCATCCTCCAGGAAAGACAGGTTCGTCTCCAACAACGTGTCAGCAAATACCACCAACATCGGCCCATCTAAATATTGGCGCGTCAACTGGATGGCATGCGATTGGCCACGTGGATCATCCTGAGTGATGAAATAGGATTTGATATCCGGATAATGTTCCTTGAGATAATCCTCGATCTGATCGCCTAAATAGCCTACGATGTTAATCAATTCGATTTTCTGCGATTTGGGCAGTGAAGCAAGGCTGTCAAGGACATGATCGATCATGGCTTTCCCTGCGACGCTTACCAATTGTTTTGGCTTGCTCCAGGTATGCGGTCGCAGGCGGGTACCGAGACCTGCCATCGGGATTACCACTTTAAGTGTCGTAGAGTTCATAGAAAAAAAGCCCCTTGTTGCCAAAGAAGTAGATAGAAATTATTATTCAATGCACTTGTGCAAATTATAACGCGACCTGGCTGGAACCTGGCGGAGCTGCACCGATCTTGATGTACCATTTGACCGGTCGCTCTTATCCACAGCCTCTAAGAAGCCATCCGGTTTAATATCGGTTGCGGAATATTCCAAAGCATTATTCGCCTCAAGAAACTTGACCCAATGATTGCCATTTGGTTTCAATTAATTTAACAGCTTCCTCCAGGGTGTTTCGATCAAATGCGAACTTCGCCCCGGCCACCCGGTACAGTTCAGGTAAGCTGGCTGTTCCACCTAAGGCTAAGGCCGCACGGTAATTCTTGACCGCTTGAGGCTGGTTATCCAGCGCCTTTCGCCAGATCTGCACCGCGCCTAACTGGGCCACCCCATATTCGACATAATAAAACGGATATCGGAAGATGTGCTGTTTACGATGCCAACCCGTCATCGCCTCGGCCTCCAATCCACTCCAATCTACACCCGGGATAAACCGCTGCAACAGCTCAAGCCATTTTTCGTCGCACGCCTGGGGATGTTTCGACAGATCGGGGTGGGTATATACCCAATGTTGAAAAGCGTCGACAACAGCCATGTAAGGCCAAAAAAATAGGATGTGTTCAAGTTGCTCGGCGCGAAAACGACTTGCGTCTGCAGCTGAATAAAATCCATCTTGATGGTCATGCAAATACGGAGAAGCAAGGAGCTCCATGGCCATCGAAGCAACTTCGGCAAATTCAAGCCCCGGGTTGCGCTGTTGGGCATATGGAAGCTGGAGCCGCACAAAATTATGGAATGCATGACCCGATTCATGCAAGATCGTGCGGATATCACCAGCGAGACCCACTGCATTCATGAATATAAAGGGCAGTCGAACCACCGGATAACCCGTACAGTACGCGCCCGGCGCCTTACCCTTTCGATTGTCTAAATCAAGGAGATTTTCGGCGCGCAATAATCGAAAATAGTCCCCCAATTGGGGATCGACGAGATCGAAAACCACCTGGGTTTTGCTCTGAAGATCAACGACGCTGCCATAAGGCGGCAGCCCTGGCAGTTGAATTGGGTAAAGATCCTGATCCAGATCCCAGGGGCGTAAGCTTGTCACCCGCAATTTTAACCTCTGGCGTTCATACAAGCGCGTGGCAGCTGGCGTCACCACTTCGGCAATTGCCTCTTGAAACTCCAGGCAATCCTCTGGGGTGTAATCCAGGCGCAGCATTTGAGCCCAACGATAAGCCCGATAATCTTCCATCCCAGCGTTCTTAGCCAGGGTTGAGCGTAGAGGAATGAACTTTTCCCATAAATCATTGATTGCCTGGCGGTCTAGCAATTGGCGCTCTGCGATCAGCCGCCAGACCTGCTCACGCTTCTCTCGCTCTCTGTCCTGTAAAACCAGGCGCATTTGCTGGAGCGTACATTCCTCGTCCTGCCACTCGACTGTTTGTGCCCCGATGATCTTATTATATTCAGAAGCCAGCTTGCGTTCTTCGGACAACAATGACAGGTTCTCGCTCCGGAATATTTCTGCCTCCAGGCGCATCTTTTGAAGTGGTATCTCAAATCCAGACGGTTCAAGGCCGCTTTCGAGCAATTTGCGTTTCAATTTCTGTTCTGCTGCTTGAGACCCAGGGTATATTTCATCTAGAAAGGCATTGTAGCGATCCTCTGCCAATCGATCCGATGTATCAATCGTCAATGCCACGTTTAAACGGGCGTACCACTCGGTTATTAAGTCATTCAAGCGGGTCCAGTCGGCTAACCAGCCCGGCAAATTGAATTGGGCCAGCGGCCGGCTTTCCAGATCTTGATAATAGGGTTCTATTTGCGCCCAGGACCAGTCCATAAATTCCTGGGTCAGGGTAGGCAACCGATCAAACAAGCTCCAACTCCTCAATCGTATTTTCAATTAATTGAACTGCTTCTTCTAAAATTGAGCGGTCAAAGGCAAACCTGGCCCCGGCGGCAGCGTATAACTGGGGTAAAGCCACCGTCCCTCCGAGGGACAATGCTTTACGATAATTGGCGACTGCCAGCGACTGATCTACACGCGCTGCCCGCCAAATTTGAACAGCACCTAATTGAGCCAATCCATATTCAATATAGTAGAAAGGCACCTCGTGAATATGGCCTTTACGCTGCCAGCCTGTCTCCAGTGCGTCTTCTAATCCACTCCAATCTACCCCAGGCATGAAGCGCTCCCATAGTTCTGACCAACACCGGTCGCAGTTAGCAGATTCGCTGGCTGCATTTTGATTTTCATAGACCCAATGTTGGAATGCATCAACCACAGCCATGTACGGCCAAAATAACAAGCTGGCTTCGAGATTTTCAATTCTCGCCCGGGCGGCATCCTTCTCAGAATAAAACCCTCCATAACGCTCCGCCAGGTATGGGGCTGAAAGCAGTTCCATACCCATCGAAGCAACTTCGGCAAACTCGATGCCTACCTCAAGCTGCTGGACAAAGGGGAGGCCAGCGCTCTCGAACACATGAAATGCGTGGCCCCCTTCATGCAGCAGGGTTTGAACATCGTCATGGATTCCGACTGAATTCATAAAAATATATGGACGGTGCGCGACAACAAACTCAGTGCAGTAACCCCCCGGCGCTTTGTCCTTCCGGTTTTCAAGATCCAGCAAATTTTCCTGGCGCATGATCTCGAAAAATGCCCCAAGCTGTGGGTCGACCTGGTGGAATATTGCCGCCGTTTTTGCAACAAGCTCTTCGACCTCAACAAACGGTCGCAGCGGAGGCATTCCAGTTGGGTCGAGATTAAGGTCCCAGGGACGAAGCGCTTCTACCCCCAGTCGCTGGCGGCGTTTCTCGTATGCGCGCGACGCTGCCGGAACGACAACCAGCTCAATCGCCTCATGGAAAGCCTGGCAGTCCTGCGGTGTGTAATCGTAACGCAATAGCTGCTGCCAACGATAATCGCGATAATTTGCCATGCCAGCATTCACTGCCAATTGACCACGCACATCCAGGAATTTAGCCCAAAGCTGGTTGATCCCCTCCCGGTCCTCCAATTGGCGTTGTGCAGCCATTCGCCAGGCGCGTTCACGGACGGAACGATTGGAATCGAGATAGACTGGCTGGAGCTGCGAGATGGTAATTTCCTTACCTTCCCATTCAACAGTTTGGGCGCCGATGATCTTGTCATACTCCGCGCTAAGTTTTAATTCCTCGCTGAGCAAAGGTAGATTAACCTCACGAAACAGATCGGCTTGGGTGCGCATATTTCGCAGGGGGATTTCAAAATCATCTGGTATAAATCCACTCGCCAACAGTTTTTCTTTCAAGCGTTGTTCAGCCGCCTGATAACGAGGGTAGACATGATCCAGAAACGTTTCGTAGCGTCCCAGCGCTTCTGGGTCAGCCGTATTAACGGTTATCGACACATAAAGCCGCTGGTAGGTCTCCAAAATACGGGCAGACAGGCGACTCCAATTTGCCATCCAGGCCATAACATTGCTGGCATTAACCTCTTGGTCAATCAGGACATCATAATAAGGGCTGATATCTGTCCAAGTCCACTTCATAAAATCGGATGCAGCAGCAGGCAGCGAATCAAACATAATCAATCCTTTCCTGAATTACAGATTGGGGCTGTGCAGATGCCAGCCAGTAGTTTGCTGAAAGGCATGCCCAACCCGAAACAGGCGTTCTTCCTGAAAATGCGGCGCCATCAATTGCATCCCAATGGGTAAGCCCTGGCGATCAAATCCGGCTGGGAAGGCTAAACCCGGCACCCCGGCCAGGTTGGCGGGCAGGGTGAAAATATCTTCCAAATACATCGCCAAGGGATCATCGGCATGTTCCCCGATCCGGAAGGCAGTGGTCGGTGTAACCGGCGCGGCAATTAGATCACATTGTTCAAATCCGTTTTCAAAATCCCTGCGGATTAAGGTGCGCACCTTTTGCGCCTGGCCATAATAAGCATCATAATAACCTGCCGATAAGGCATAAGTACCCAGCATAATTCTTCGCTTTACCTCTGCGCCGAACATCCCGCCGCGTGTTTGGCGAAATACTGACCACATCTCCTCAGCAGGCGCACGCGGCCCATAGCGAATGCCATCGTAACGCGCCAGGTTGGCAGAAGCCTCAGCCGGGGCCAACAAGTAATAGACAGGCAGAGCGTATTGAGTGTGGGGAAGACTGATCGGGACGATTGAAGCTCCTAATCCTTCGAATACTTTGATGGCTGAATTAACTGCTGCCTCCACTTCCTCTTGCATCCCTGGCACAAAATATTCAGCCGCAACGCCGATGCGCAATCCTTTCAGCGATAAATCGCCGAGATCGTCCAGGCCAGCGCCCGTCACCGGGATATCCAGGGTCGTTGAATCTTTCTTGTCAAATCCGGCAATGACATTGAAGATCAGGGCTGTATCCTGGACAGTTTTTCCAAATGCGCCGACGACATCCAGTGAAGAGCCGAAGGCGACCAAGCCAAAGCGTGACACCCTTCCATAAGTTGGCTTAATCGCCGTTACGCCGCAAAATGCCGCCGGGTGGCGGACACTGCCCCCCGTATCCGTTCCCAGCGCAGCGGGCACCAGACGGGCCGCCACAGCCGCTGCGCTGCCGCCGCTCGATCCCCCTGGTACCCGTTCTACATCCCACGGATTATGCGTGACGCCAAAGGCGGAATGCTCGGTGGACGAACCCATTGCAAATTCATCAGTGTTGGTTTTCCCGATCACAATCGCCCCGGCTGAAAGCAAGCGATCGACTGCAGTAGCGTTGTAAGGGGGATGGAATCCTTCCAAAATGCGCGAGCCGCAGGTGCACGGCATCCCTTCCACGCACAAGACGTCCTTGATTGCAATCGGCACGCCTAACAAGGGCGGAAGATCCTTAGCCGGTTCGCTACGATAAGCTGCCAGGCGGCGATCAGCCGCCTCAGCTTTTTCTAAGGCCTGATCCCCAGCCAGGTGCAGAAAAGCATGTAATTCGGGTTCAAGGCGCTGGATGCGTTCCAGGCAAGCGCTGATCAGCTCAACGCTGCTGACCTCGCCGCTGCGTAAAGCGTTGGTCAGTTGGGCAAGGTTCAATTCAGCCGGTTCAGTCATTTTGAAATTCTAGGGATAGGAAGATTGCTCGATAGAAGGTTTCAATCCTGCTCAAAAACAGGTGGGATGTGAAACTGCCCAGCGGTGATCTGGGGGGCATTGCTCAGCAAAGCTTCGCGAGTAAGACTGGGACCTGGTTCGTCTTCTCGCAAGGAAGCGCGCTGCGGAAGAACGCTTGAGGTAGGAGGAATATCCTGGGTATCGAGTTCCTGCAGATGCTCCACGTAATCCAATATCGCTGAAAGCTGTTGGCGAAAAAGCTCTTTTTCAGCCAGCGAGAGATCTAATCGCGCCAGATTTGCAATGTGCTCAACTTGCTGCAGGGTAAGGGGCATGAAAAAGATTATAACATGGCCAAAGGCGGTCAAGCTGAGAGCCAGCGCCTGTTCAATTATTCTCGCCAGGGGAGGCTATACCAGCGCAGGTAATCTTCCAGGTGTCTTGTCCAATAGGCTTCTTCATGGTAACCGCTGAATAATCGCCATTCATGAGGAATTCCAAGGCGGGTCAGGAGTTCTTCGAACCATACCGCTGAAGCCATAATCTGTGGACGATCCTTATCCCCGATATCAAGATAGATCCGCGGCAACGCTTCCGGTGGAATTTTAGCGATCCAGGATCGGATTTTGGAAGTATCCGCCCAAAATACTGGCAGGCTATGTCCACCCAGGGCGCCAAACATCTCCCAATGGGACAAGCCGAGATGGACCGCCCAACCGGCCCCACGGGACAATCCGCCAATCGCACGGTGCTCTCGATCTGGGATTGTTCGATAATTTTTGTCAATCCAAGACGTCAATGTTTCGCTGACAACCCGCCCGAACATATCCACCACCGGTTGATCCCAATTACGGTCTCGAGGCATGATAATGATGAAAGGTGGAATTTCACCCGAACCGATTAATCGATCGGCGACCTCATCTACCCCCAGACGGTCCCATTGGTCATCATTGTAATTCTGCCCGTGGATCAGATATAAAACCGGGTAGTTACGCTGTGTATCTTCGTGATAACATGGCGGAAGATACACCCGATATTCCATCGGAAGCTTAAGCAGCGGTGAGCTTATTTGGCTTTGAACAATTTTGCCGCCTTGAGACAGGCAGCTATCGCTCGACCAGGCCGACAGGCGAGGTTGAGCCACGCTGGAGAACACCAGCAAAAAGATGGCAAAACTTAACCATTTTTTCAAATCGAGATCACTGTGAATTTGATGGCCGTGCGGACCTTACTATCGATCTCCACGTCCACGAATTCCGGAACGAAGACAATCTCAAATCCATCTTCTTTCAGGTAGCCTTTTGCGAGCGCCAAGGCTTTGACAGCCTGGTTGACTGCGATTGCTCCGATCGCCTGTACTTCAGCGTGTTTATGCTCACGGAATACCCCGGCGATCGCGCCTGCCACTGCGGACGTGCGTGACGTTCCGGAGACTTTTATGATGTCCATAAGTGGTTCCCTCCCTCGCTTTGCCGCCAACTGGTAAACCTTCGACCAGCCAGCTTGAACCCTATGTCCTGACTGAGCCAACCGCGTTTCTTATATTTAGATTTTTAATATTCACAACCGATCGAACGAAGCCTTCTCATTTCATTGTACAGGATATTGGGTAGAGAATCAAGCAGTAATTAGCTCCAAAAAACTCAAACAAGAGATTGGCACTTGCCCAGCCTGTTGGTCTGTGGCACAATTACGTCTATGCGACGTTGGATTTTTTTTCTCTTTTCAATCTTGCTTGGCGTCGGTATTGGCTTGTTCTTTGGCTGGGTTGTTCAACCCATCGAATTCACAAACACAACATACAGCTCCCTCCGAGCCGATTTTCGCACCGATTACGTATTAATGACGGCTGAAACATACACTCTGGAACAAAGTACTCCTGCCGCTTTACGCAGGCTGACAGCCTTAAGCGATACCTCCGCTCTGGAGCAGATCCGCCAGGCTATTTTGTTCGCTGAACAAGCCGGGTATAACGATCGGGATCTCGAAAAACTTCGCAGCCTGCAATCGGCGCTCGAAGCAGCCGGGGCACAATCAGACTTACCCTCCCCATGAAAAATCGCCCAGGCTCACTTTATTTACTCACCGGCCTCGTTCTGGGAATCTTATTCGGATTGTTCTATGCCTGGGCGATTAAACCAGCTGAAGTCGTCAATTCTACGCCGGCGAGTTTACAAGCCGGTTTAAAAGATCAATACCGGGCTCTGGTTGCGACCGCCTTTGCAGCCAGCGGCGATCTGGTACGGGCCAGGGCGCGGCTGGAACTCCTGGGCGATACAAACTCCTACGCCAGCATCCAAGACCAGGCCAGGCGGATGGCAGTAAACGGCGAAACAGGAGAAGTCACTGCCTTGCGCCTGCTCGCTGTAGCCCTTGCTCAAAATCCAACTGCGCCGTGAGCGGATAAAAACATCCAGTCTTTTCTCCTGAAATAAGCCACAAAGTCACTTTAAACAGGCTATTTGTCCTTAGAAAACAGGCAAATCGTCGCTATTCACAGGAAGATATTTCTGATAAAGTACCTGTATATTTCTTTTTTCAAAATTTATTCGGTAGCTGACTCGAGACGTTTGTTTACAAAATAGGAGGTAGTCATGAAAATAGTTTTAGATCGCCGTTCTTGCAATTGCTACGAGCAGTCCTGTGAAACCCATTTCGCCTGGCACTTCCTGCGAGAAGAAATCACGCCAATCGACTGCGTGATCGAAATGACCGAAGACGGGCACGAAGAGCTGACCTTTCTGGTCCTTGATCGTGACGGGATCGATAAAACGCTGGTCGTAGATCGAACCAATTACCCCAAAGCTTATGATTCCTGGTTTCAGGCATGGGAAGAGCAGCAGTCTCGACAAAAATAAATGGTCGCTGGTAAGCAAGCCGGCGTAAGCGCCACAAACAAAATCCGTGAGTAGAACTTTACCGCATTCAACAAACACTCGTGTTACTCCACAGGCGCTCAACCAATCTATCGGCTATTTTGCCACGTTTATTGGGCTGGGGATGGTCGCCGCCTCGCTCGGCCCAACACTGCCGGGCCTGGCGGAAAATACCGGCTCGGATATTGCTCAGATCAGCTATTTATTCACCGCTCGCTCGTTTGGTTATCTACTAGGATCTCTGCGCGGCGGACGGGCTTTTGACCGTGTAAAAGGCCAGCCTTTAATGGCTGGCTTATTATTTTGCATGGCAGGCATGATGGCGCTCGTCCCCTTGGTTAGGTCGTTGTGGTTTTTAGCTGCCCTGCTCCTCGTTTTGGGATTGTCCGAGGGGGCTATCGATGTTGGCGGCAATACTCTACTGGTTTGGGTACATCGCGAGCGGGTTGGTCCGTATATGAGCGCCCTGCATTTCTTTTTTGGAATCGGCGCCCTGATTGCCCCGTTGGTCGCTGCCCAATTTCTGCTCCGCACGAATGAGATTAACTGGGTCTATTGGCTTCTAGCTTTATACATGCTGCCAGTGACGATCTTGCTCCTGCGTCAGCACAGTCCAAGCGCCCCAGTTATCAGCCAAACCAGCCAGGATGCAATCAGCAACCTGACTTTGATAAAGCTGATTGTATTGTTTTTTCTATTATATGTCGGGGCTGAAGCAAGTTTCGGCGGGTGGATCTTTACTTACGCTACAGAGTTAAACCTGGCTAATCCGGTTGTTGCCGCGTATCTAACCTCGATCTTTTGGGGTTTTTTCACCCTGGGAAGGCTGGTGAGCATCCCTCTTTCCGCCCGGATATCCCCACAAGCCATGCTTATCGGGGATTTAGTAGGCAGCCTGGCTAGTATCGCCTTGATCATATTCTTCCCTAGATCGATGATTACCCTTGGCTTAGGCGTCGCGGGGCTAGGATTTTCATTGGCCTCGATATTTCCAGCAATGATGATTTACGCCGGTAAACACATCCCCATCACTGGCAGAGTCAATGGCTATTTTCTGGTTGGCGTGGGAGCCGGAGCCATGTTCTTCCCCTGGCTGATCGGGCAGATGTTTGGACGCTTTGGCCCTGGTTCGGTAATGTGGATCATCTTTATCGATCTGTTAGCGTTGGTCGCCACATTCAGTGTGATCCTGCTTTATCAACGGCGCTCAGTGCGCTAGACGCCAATCAAGCGCAGTATACCGGCGGGTGACTTTATCATTGTGAATAGCGATCGCAATCGCCCGTTTGCTTCCCACCAAAACGCACAATTTCTTAGCCCGCGTTACCGCGGTGTACAGCAAGTTTCGCTGCAGCATCATGTAGTGCTGGGTTACCAGCGGGATCACCACCGCCGGAAACTCAGAACCCTGGGATTTATGCACAGAGACGGCATAAGCCAGGACCAATTGATCAGCCTCGCTCCAATCATAAACTACCGCGCGCCCCTCAAAATCGACTGTCAGTGAATGGTCGACCGGGTTAATTGCAAACAACATTCCGATATCGCCATTAAAAACTTCTTTATCATAATTATTCTGGGTTTGCATCAATTTGTCGCCGGGCCGATACGTTGTGCCAAATAAAGATTTTTCGGGTTTCATCATCGCCGGTGGATTGAGCGCCTCTTGCAGACGGCTGTTCAAGGCATCGACGCCTGCCGGCCCACGATACATCGGGGCCAGGATTTGGATTTCATCGCGCGGGTGAAATCCAAATTTTTGAGGAATGCGATTGCACACCACATCTTTAACCCAGCTTGCTGCCTCCTCCGGACTTTCCGCTGGAAAAAGAAAGAAATCCATCGCCTCATCGCCGGTGGGAAAGGTGGGCATCTGCCCCTGGTTAATCCGGTGCGCGTTCGTTATGATGAATGAGGTCGACGCCTGCCGAAAGATCACCATCAGGCGGGTGACTGGGGCAATCTGGCTGGCAATCACGTCGCGCAAGACATCGCCCGCACCAACCGAGGGAAGCTGGTCAACGTCGCCAACCAGGAGTAAGTGCGTGCCAGGCTTCAGCGCTTTGAGAAGGTGGTTGGTAAGCAGGAGATCCAACATGGAGGCTTCATCGACAACGAGCAAATCGATTTCCAGCGGGTTGGCCGCATTGTACTTAAAGCCTTCGCCTGGCGAGAAGCCCAACAAGCGATGAATGGTGCTGGCCGGACGTCCAGTTGCCTGCGATAGGCGTTTGGCAGCCCTTCCAGTCGGGGATGCCAGGGCATAACGCTTCTGCGCCGCCTCTAGAGCTGAAATCAACGCCCTAATGGTGGTTGTCTTACCGGTGCCTGGCCCTCCAGTCAAGATACTTACCGGGTTGCCAAGAGCAGTCCGCACTGCGTTCTGCTGCTCGGCTGTAAGCTCATCCCCCAACACCGCGAATAAGGGCGGTAGGTCGCTCAAACGCGTCGGCCAGGCGCTGGCCAGGGTGGACAGCCGTTCAGCAACATTGACCTCGCCCAGGTACAATGAAGTCAAATAAATAGCAGCCTGCTTTTCTGCAGGGGTTCTTTTCGCCGGCGGGGGTTCCATTCCCGGCGGAAAATCATAGGCTTGCCCAACCTCTCGCACCTGGCTGGATCCGCCCGTTTCAGCGCCTCCACCAACTGGCAGCAAGTCGCGGCGAATTCGATCGTCTTCCGCGAGACGCTCCAGCGCGGGCGAGATCAAGCTGGCCTCAACCCCCAGCAGCTCTGCGGCGCGCGCCACCAGCTCTGCATCAGGGAAATACACATGGCCTTCATCGGTTTGCTGGTTAAGCAGGTAGATAATGCCTGCTTCGATGCGCGAGGGGTGGTCTACCGGCAATCCCATCGCCTGAGCAATCTTGTCAGCCGTCTTAAACCCAACCCCATAAATATCACGCGCCAGCCGGTAGGGGTCCGATTTAACCACACTCAGCGATTGGTCGCCGTATTGTTTGTAAACTTTGATCGCCAGGTTTGTGCTCACCCCATATCCATGGAGAAAAAGCATGATTTCTTTTACCTGCTTTTGTTCTTCCCAGGCTGCGGCGATCATGCTGGAGCGCTTTGGCCCAATATCGGCCACCTCACCCAGCCGTTCCGGCTGATTTTCGATCACATCTAAGGTGTCCAAACCAAAATGGGCGACGATCCGATCCGCCAGCCTGGGGCCAATCCCCTGAACCAGGCCTGACCCCAAATAACGCCGAATGCCCGCCAGGGTGGCGGGCATCGTCTGTTCACAAATTTCAACCTGGAATTGCTTGCCGTGTTTGGGATGGTTGACCCACCGCCCGCTCAAGCGCAAATACTCGCCCGGCGCCACTTCCGGTAGATTCCCGATTACCGTCGCCAATCCCTCTCGATCTACCCCAGCTCCCCGGCTGTTCTCTGGCCGCAGACGCAGCACAGTGTAGCCATTTTCTGGGTTATAGAAGGTTACCCGTTCGACTGCGCCGGTTAGATTGTCCATAGAACCCATTCGCCAGCACCCGGGTCACCTGGAACGCCTGTGAAAATCCAGGATTACCGAAACCACCTCCACAAGCTATGGCGTCGTAATGCTTTGCGCCCAATCGTTGCCGAGCGTAACGCTGACATCAACCGGGCTGGTTGGATCATTTACATAAAAGATTCTGATATCGTCGATCTTCAACAAATCAACCAAAAACCTTACCGTGTATGGTTTACCGCTATAAAAAGTAATTTCAGTCGCCGGCGGGGCAACCGTGGCATTGCCGGTCTCGGTGACATTCAGACCCTGCGCTTTTAATGTTTCTGCAGTTTGCGCCGCCAGGCCGGCCGTATAGCTGCCGTTTAAGACACGCACCCGAGCGGCTTCCTGGATGAGTAAATCTTGCGGGCTCAAGCTGGACGCAGCAGGGCTCACCGGACCTGTCGCAAAGATATCATCCCGAAGCAGGCGTATCTTTTCGGTGATCGGTTTGAGCACTTTTTGGGCGCCATCCGGCGAGACCGCAAAGCTAACCTGATCGGGAGGGCTGATCACACCTTTTTTAATTTGGTCCTCTGGAATCTGCACAGCCAACCAGGCCAGGCGCACTGCCTGATCGAGGGTCATATTGGTATTGACGCCTTTGGAAAGCTGATTATAAAGAACACCCGATCTGGCGATCAAAGTGGGAAGCTGATTAAATCTTAGGATCTGATCTCGGATCCCCATGATCACCTGCTGCTGGCGCAAAGCACGATCGAAATCAGAGCCTTCGGTATGCCGCGCCCGGGCATAAGCCAGGGCCAGGTTTCCATCCAGTGTTTGCATTCCTGCTTGGATTACTTTGGTGTTGTTCTTTTTGCCAGCCTGGATTGGATCTACTTTGATCGCTTCGGGGACGTTTACCTTAACGCCGCCGATTTGATCGATGAAGCTGATAAAAGCGTCAAAATCAATCTGCGCATAATAATCAATCGGAACCCCCAAAAGCTCTTCAACGGTTTTCATCGCCAGGGCTGGCCCACCACCCGGCTCTTTAAATGCCTCCCCAAGCTGGTAGGCGGTATTAATCCGGCCATAGTTATACCCAGGGATGTTTACCCACAGATCGCGCGGTACCGAAAGCATTCCTGCCGTCTTGTTGATCGGGTCGATGGTCAATAAAATCATCGAATCCGTTTTTGGCGGGCCTTCCCGACCTATCCAATCATAATAATCCAACCCCATGACGAGCAAGTTAACCCGCTCAGCGCCATCCCAAGGCTGCGGCGTGGGTCCACCCAGCGCTTGTAAAGGCACATCGGGCTCGGTGATTACCCCTACCTGACCAGGTTCCGGCGTGGCTGCACTCACTGCAACTCCTGGCAAGTCGGTTAGCTGCCAGGAGCTGACAAAGTCGCGCACTGCCACGAAGGTTAAATATCCAATCAGTACTGCCGCAATTCCAAAAGCCGCCAACAAGGCAATCCGCAGACCTTGACTGGCCCGCGACACGCCTGTTTTTGGATTGTTGTCTTCAGTCATATCCTTATCTCTTACCTTTCACAATTGCCCGATTACAGAACGGCTGATTTCAGCACAGTCCTAGAACTACCAGGCATACATCAACTCAAAACGGCGCGATTATAACACGGTATAATCTGCGTGTTATCCTGGAAGGGAAATTTACGACATATGTCCTTACTCGCAAGCGCCGATCTGGCAAAATCCTATGGCCAAAACGATATCTTTTCAGGGATTACCCTGAGTCTTCCACGCGGCGCACGGGTTGCTATCGTCGGGCCTAACGGGATCGGCAAGACCACCCTGCTGCGCATCCTGGTTGGACTTGAAGAACCCACACGGGGCACAATCCAGCGCATGCGCGGCTTGAAAGTTGGCTATTTACCCCAGGAAGCCAGCCTGACTGGCAGCAATACCCTTTGGGGGGAATGCCTCGAGGTGCTGGCAGAATTGCAGGCGATGGAAGGCGAGCTGGCTCAGCTCGAGGCCCAAATGGGCAGCTCCACTCGCGCCGAGGTCTCTCTCGAACGCTACGGACAGCTCCAACGCGAATTTGAGCACCGTGGCGGTTATACTTACGAAACCCGAATTCGCCAGACTCTCACCGGCCTGGGCTTTGACGCCATTGATTATTCTCGTCCGATTAGCCAGCTTTCTGGCGGACAGCGCACCCGCGCCTTCCTGGCCAGGTTGCTGCTTTCAGAACCTGATCTTCTAATCCTGGACGAACCCACGAACCATCTCGATATTCAGGCGGTCGAATGGCTTGAAGGGTACCTGAGCCAATGGACAGGGGCGACTTTAATCGTATCCCATGACCGCTATTTCCTGGATAAAGTTGTTGATCATATCTGGGAGATGAGCAGCGCCGGGATCGAGCTCTATCGGGGCACTTACACGGCATATGTCCAGCAGCGCCAGGAACGCTGGGATCTACGCCTGCAAATATTCGAATCGGAGCAAGGTCGCCTGCTGAAGGACCTGGAATATGTCAAGCGCAATATTTCTGGTCAAAATACCCTCCAGGCAAAAGGGAGGCTGCGCCGGTTAAGCCGCGAGGTCCAGGCAATCGAAAACCTGGGTGTTGAAGCCGTTCAGAGCAGAAACTGGCTGGAAATCAGCAGCCAAACCGAGATAACCACCCACACCTTGTCGGCAGCCGAGGTTGAAAAACGGATTAAAGCCCTGCGCCCGCCGACGAATCGCCCGCCGCATCTTCACCTGAACCTGAAAGCTTCAAACCGTTCCGGCGACCTGGTTTTGCGCACCAAAGCCCTCGAAGTGGGTTATCCTGACGAAGGAAAGCCACTGTTCAGCGCTCCAGATCTGCTTTTAAAACGCGGCGAATGTGCGGCTGTCATTGGACCAAATGGCGCTGGCAAGAGCACTTTTTTAAAAACAATCCTCAACCTGATGCCTCCGCTGGCTGGCGAAGTTATCCTGGGCGCCAGTTTACACGTTGGCTACTTTGCTCAAGCTCACGAAGGTTTAGACCCTGAACGAACACTGGTCGAGGAGATTGACACCGTCGCTCCGAATCTACTTCTTGCCCAGGTGCGAGATTACTTAGCCCGCTTCCTATTTACCGGGGAAGAAGTTTTCAAAAAGGTAAAGGTGCTCTCAGGCGGGGAGCGCGGCCGCCTGGCGCTGGCCAAGCTTTCGCTGACCCAGGCAAATTTACTTTTATTAGATGAGCCAACCAACCATCTCGATATCCCTTCGCAGGAAATTCTACAGGAAGTGCTGGCCGATTATCAGGGCACAATCTTGCTCGTATCGCATGACCGTTATCTCATCGATGCCCTGGCCACCCAAATCTGGGAAATTGACCCCGCCCAAACCTTTCTTCAGATATTTGAAGGCGACTACAGTCAATATCGCGCCCACCAAAATGCCGAACAGACCGCCAGCGAAGTGCACCAGCGCGAAATCCATCCAACCGTCCAAAATCCGCCCTGCGGCTGTTCCTGCTCAGGACCGCCGCCGCAAGGCTCGCTTGACGGAAGTCGAATCTTTGATTTCGACTATTGAAGCACAGCTTGACTCGCTCGCCCACAAACTTGAAAACCCACCCTCCGACCCAATCAAGGTCCAGCGTCTAGGCACTGAATACGTTAACCTGCAAGCCACTCTGGATGAGCTGATGATCGAATGGGAATCCCTGCACCCCTAAATCTACAAGGAAGTAGGAACGCTCCAAGGCTTTAGAGATTTCAGCGCTTTTTCCAACCCTGCCACTGCACCAGAAATCCCAATACCGCCACAAGCATGCCTGCTAATAAAAGCAGATTTCGACTGCCCAGATCAATCAAACCTGGCAGCCCCTGAACCACCAATGCCGCCCCACCCAGCGCAGAAAATAGGATCAAGGATAAATCGAAGGCGAACGAGACCAGCCCCACCCCGATCAATCCACCTAAGATAAATATCACAAAATCGGGTATCTTGCTTAGGAGGTCGAATTCATTGGTCAGGTTGAGCGCCATGCCGCCGACAAGGATGAACCCTCCCAGGCCAAGCAGCAGACGAGTAAATCCCTTGGTCAGGATGGCAAACAATATACCAACAGCCAGGCCAACCACAATCTGGATGGCCTGGTCCCCGCTAGAGAAAATCCAACCAGCCAGGCTGTACCCAAACAAAAAACCGACTACCGCGACCAGCAGCCAGAGCAATCGCCTACCAAAAAAGGCCAGGACAATTCCGATGATAACCAGGGTGATTTGAATGAGCATAGCTTATTGATAACTCGCCAGCAGCTTACTTCGTAGGTTACACCGCATTTTGACAGCCATCAGTCAGCAGGGACCGCCTCTGGAGCCGGTTCGTCGCCGTTATAGGTTAATAACATCGGCCACTTGCGCACGATGCCCACCATCGCAATGATACAACCCACCCCACCACTCACAATAGCGAAAGGCACTCCGAAGATCTGGGCAACCGCCCCCGCTTCTACCTCGCCCAATTGTGGGCCGCCCATGAAGAAGATCTGGTTAACGCTCGTCATCCGTCCACGAATGTAATCGGGCGTCTGTAGCTGACGAATTGTATTGCGTATGATCATACTCACCGAATCAGCAGCCCCAATGAGGATCAAGGCAATCATCGCCGCCACAAAACTAGTAGACAGGCCAAACGCGATCGTTGCCAGGCCAAATGCAGCTACGGAAGTCAGGAAAATTAGACCTTGACGGCGGAGGCCTTCAAGCTGGGAAATTATCAAGGCTGCCACACCTGCCCCGATCGATTGTCCGGCTGAGAGCCAGCCATATTCAACTGCGCCCATATGCAACACATCCCGCGCAAAGCTCGGCAGCAGTACATTCGCTGAGGAAAAGAAAGTCGCGAAGAAATCCATTAACATTGTGGATAGGATGATCGGCCGGCCAAGGATAAATTGGATGCCTTCTTTAATCGAGCCTACGCTGATCGCGGCGTGTTTGCCCTGGCGCACCTGCTGCGGGACGCGGCCCATGAGCAGCAAGGCCAGGATAACCGCTCCGTAAGACAGCGCATTGAATAGATAGGTATAACCGATCCCAAAATAGGCGATGACCAACCCCCCCAGCCCAGGCCCGATAATCGCTCCCACTTGAAACCCAATCGAGGTCATGCTGAACGCGCTTGGCAAATCTTCTGCAGGAACCAGATTTGGCACCAACGCCTGCCGGGCTGGCAAGTCGAAGGACATCGCAAGTGCATTTAAAGCAGTCATTATGTATATACTACCCAGGGTGATCTTTCCACTAAAGGATAAAATCGCCAACACAAAGGCAAAGACTGCCATGCCGGATTGGGTAATGAACATGAGCTTCCTTCGATCGACCACATCGGCTGCTGCTCCTCCAATCAAGGAAAATATGACCACGGGGATCAGCCGCGCCAGGCCAATCCCACCCAGAGCGATCGGCTGCGAGGTCAGGTCGCGAATATTCCACAACAAGGCTGCAGACTGCATCTGGGTACCAGCCACAGAAATTAGCAGACCCAGCCATAACAAACGAAATTTGGGATAATGGAAAGCAGGTGGGATTCGAAGGGCCATAAATCGTAAGTTTGCTGTTCTCTAAATGATTTCAGGTTCCCCAATCACGCAGATACAAGAAATCATAACCAATCGTGCGATTGCTGAGCTTGGCAATCGGCGGTAGGACCCGCTTGAAATGGTTGCGGCGAACTCGCTCAACCACTTTACTGACAAACTTTTCCGAAAAACCGGCCGCGACGCAATCCGCTGGATTGTAACGCTGGTCGATTAGCAAGTAAAGAAGCTGATCAACCTCGGCATAGGTGAAGCCCAGCTCGCCCTCATCTGTCTGCCCAAACCATAGATCGGCTGTGGGGGGCTTATCGACAATTACCGCAGGGACACCCAATGCGCGTGATAGCTGGCGGATCTGAGTCTTATACAGATCACCCAATGGGTTCAACGCGCAGGCTGAATCGCCAAACAAGGTTGTATACCCCAAGAGGATTTCTGTCTTGTTGCCAGTTCCCACTACCAGGCCGCGAAACTGCTCCGATTGATCGTACAACACGATCATCCGGCAGCGGGCCATGATATTGCCCTTGCGGACGGTGTTCATCTCGGGGAACAATTGAATTAAGGGATCAGCCATTTCTGTAATCGAAATTGTCAGCGATTGCACTCCCAGCGTATCGATGACCATCTGGGCATGCTCCAGCGACTCAATGGAGGATGTCTTATAAGGCATCCGCACCGCCAGCACGTTTTCGGGTCCTAACGCCTGGACAGCCAGGCAGCAAGATAGGGCGGAGTCTATTCCACCCGAAAGGCCAAGCACCGCCCGCTTGAATCCTGAGCGGGTGATCTCGCTGCGAATAAAGTTTGTCAGGATCTCACTTGCCAATTCAGTGTTAATCGCCAGATTGTCTTCCATAGGGGGTTCCTGATCTCTCACATCTCTTTGTCCAGGCGAAAGAACAAGCTTAATGGCTGCCTTGCTGCAAAATCCGATCCAGCTCACGCATGGTCAAAGCAGTTCGCTCGTCGCGTAAAATGGGTAGGCGCGCCCGCGTCCGGTGCAGTTGATTGAGGTCGATTTGTCCATAACTGAGCCCCTCTTTAAAGTAGGGGCCTTGAACCAGCAATTCACCATTGGGATCGAATAAAGTTGAACCACCCCAAAAATTTAAACCATCCTCAAAACCGACCCGATTGGCATGTGCGATAAATGTAGTGAACAAACTGGCATAGGCCTGGTTGATATGCTCGACCCAGCGGGCTGATTCTAACTGGGAATCGCTGCTCAAGCCTCGCCCAGGCGATGCTGAAGTGAACAACATGAAATCCGCTCCATCTAACCATAACAAATATGGAGGCGAGGCATGCCAGAAATCCTCACAGATCAAAATTCCCATCCGCCCGAAACGTGTGTCAAAGGCGCGGATCTTATCCCCCCAAGCAAAAAAACGGCCTTCATCGAATAAACCATACGTGGGAAGATAAACTTTATGATGGATGTGGACCACCTGCCCCGCAGAAAGATAAGCACCGGCGATGAAGAAGCGATGCCGGCTGTCTTCTTCCACAAAACCTACCACAAGGTCAATTTCCTGGCTGGCTTGCAGCAAGTGCCGGAAAACCGGGTCATCGGCGGTGGGCGTAATCGCCACGCTTGAAACCAGGTCTTGTAAGACATAGCCAGTCATCGAGAGTTCCGGAAATACCAACAGGTCGGCGCCGACCTGGCGCGCCTCCTGAATCAAAGCCAGGTGCTTTTCCAGGTTCGTCTGGATGTTTCCCAGGCTGGTGTTAATTTGGGCTAATGCAATTTGAAATTTCATCGCCTCGCTCGCCTTTGAATGGTCGCAATGGATCCCAATAATATGACTGGCTGAAATCTTACCACGTCAAAGCATAAATTGCTTTCCTCATAAACTGGATGTATAATAAATTTAAGCACAACGGAGCACACCCATGGAAATATTACTTGAACCAAATATTGCTTATCTGATCCTTTCATTTGGATTGATGGTAACTGTTTTAGCTATTCTCAGCCCTGGCACAGGGATCTTGGAGGTTGCCTCTCTATTGGTCCTCGCCCTGGTCGCCTGGGAAGTGATCAATTTGTCCTTTAATACATGGGCATTAATTTCAATCCTGCTTGGATTCGGCTTTTTCTATATTGCCGTGCGCAAACCAAAACAATCAGTCTATCTGGTGATCTCGATCGCCGCATTGGTCATCGGATCCGCTTTTTTATTTCCGTCCGATGTCTGGTGGCAGCCAGCGGTGAACCCAATCCTGGCCTTGGTGGTTTCGGTATTGATGACCAGTTTCTTCTGGGTGGTGACCCACAAAATCTTGGAAGCGCGCAGCGCGCCGCCTCGCCTGGATCTCGACCTGGTCATCGGCGAAACGGGTGAAGCGAAAACTGCTATTTTTAGCGAAGGCACGGTTTTAATTGGGAGCGAACTGTGGAGCGCACGCAGCGCTGAAGAGATTCCACGCGGCGCTCACGTAAAAGTCACCGGACGCGATGGTTTTATTCTGGTTGTGACCCCTCTTAATCAAGCTGCTGAAAGCGAGACAAAACAATGAATGCTACCAGTACGATTATTCTGTGTTCCTTGGGCGCGGTTGTTTTAATCGCCTTCTTTTTAATCGCCTCAGCCATCCGGGTCGTACCCGAATACAATCGATTGGTGGTCTTCCGCCTGGGGCGGGCGATCGGGGCGCGCGGGCCAGGGATTGTCTTCCTGATCCCGGTGATCGACCGGGCGGTCAAGGTGGATCTGCGCGAGCAAGTGCGCGAAGTACCGCACCAGACCTCCATC
The DNA here is from genome assembly GCA_963770655.1 of uncultured Chloroflexia bacterium. GTDB lineage: Bacteria > Chloroflexota > Anaerolineae > Anaerolineales > UBA4823 > CAZAGA01. Next base: position 102,473 of record CAVYQO010000014.1, read on the forward strand.
ACCAAGGACAATGCCTCTATCTCAATCGATTTCATCTGGTATTTCAAAGTGCTTGATGCAGTAGAAAGCGTCCTGCAGGTTGGAAATTTTGAAGCCGCCGCAGCCGGAATGGCGACAACCACCCTGCGTGCGGTTATCGGCAGCATCCCGCTGGACGATGTGCTTTCCGAGCGCGAACAGATTAATAATATGCTGCGCACTCGTCTGGACGAGGTCACAGAACGCTGGGGCGTCAAGGTCACCAATGTCGAGATCCGCGAGATCATCCCACCTCGCGAAATCCTGGACGCCATGAACCGCCAGATGTCAGCTGAGCGCCTGCGCCGGGCGGTGGTTACTGAGTCGGAAGGCGCCCGCGAAGCCCAAATCAACGTGGCCACAGGCGATAAGCAATCTGCCATTCTGCGCGCAGAAGGCGAAAAGCAGGCTGCGATCTTAAAGTCAGAGGGCGAACGCCAGGCCCAAATCATGCGCGCAGAAGGCTACTCGCAAGCCCTGGATCGCATCTTTGCTATCGCCCAAGGATTGGATCCCAAGACAATGACTCTGCAGTACTTCGAGGTCTTGAAGGCCATCGGCGCCAGCCCGTCCACGAAGTACATCTTCCCGCTGGAATTCACCGGCCTGTTAGAGAGCTTCATGAAGAGCCGGGAATCTCAAGAAAGCTAAATATTTTCTACTGCGTCATCCTACCCGACGCAGCAGAAAATGTACCAAACTATGTCAGAGATGAATTCGATGCCAGGCAGCCCGGCTTTAATTGAGCCGGCCACCTGGCATGATTTAAACAGGCTGCGCCTGATCGAAAAAACTTGCTTTCCAAAGGACGCCTGGCCGCTGTGGGACTTGATCGGTGTGCTATCGCTGCCCAACATCGTGCGCCTGAAGGCAACCCTGGAAAGGCAAATGGTGGGCTTTATCGCTGGCGATCATCGTCCAGGAGATGAGCTGGCCTGGATTGCGACAGTGGGGGTGCTGCCAGAATACCAACGCCGAGGCATCGGCGAAGCGTTAGTTCTTGCTTGCGAAGCAAAGCTTGCGGTTAGCAGGGTGCGGCTGAGCGTGCGCCTGTCCAATGAGGGCGCTATCCGCCTGTACGACCGCCTGGGTTATGCCAAGGTGGGCACATGGCCAGATTATTACACCGACCACGAAGATGCCCTGGTGATGGAGAAGCAGCTCTGATCTTAGAAATCAGTGCAGATCAGCTATAATTGGGGGCATGACCGAAGTCGCTTTATCAGAACCCATTTTAATTACCGGACCGGCAGAACTTCGCCAGACCGCCGAGAGTTTGCTGCAAGAAAAGATTATTGCCGTAGACACCGAGTCGAACAGTCTATATGCCTATCGTGAACAGGTTTGCCTGGTGCAGTTCTCCACGCCACAGGCTGACTATTTAATCGACCCGCTGGCCGTGAACGACCTATCACCGCTTGGCGCGGTATTTGCCGACCCAGAGATCGAGAAAGTATTTCATGCCGCCGAATATGACGTGATCTGCCTGAAGCGCGATTATGGTTTCGAGTTTAACCATCTATTTGATACCATGGCGGCGGCGCGAGTCCTGGGTCGAGAGGCGGTTGGCCTGGGGGCAATTCTGGGCGACGAGTTCGGGATCCACCTGGATAAACATTTCCAACGCGCCGATTGGGGTAAGCGCCCGCTGCCCTCAAACCTGGTGGCGTACGCCCGCCTGGATACCCATTACCTGATCGCCCTGCGCAGCCGCTTGCGTCAATTGCTCGTCGATAAAGGGCTGCTAGCGCTGGCCCAAGAAGATTTTGAGCGCCTGCGCCTGGTAAACGGTCACGGCGCCGAAGCCCAGCAGCCCACGATTTGGCGGATCCGTGGCGCGGCTGACCTCAGCCCGCAGCAGGCTGCCATCCTGAATGAGCTCAGCCAGTATCGAGAACGGGCGGCGCGCAATGCAGATCGCCCAGTATTCAAGGTGATCAACGACCAAACCCTGGTAGATATCGCCCGGATGGCCCCCCATTCCCTGGCTGAACTAAGCCGGATTCAAGGAATGAGCGAGGCGCAGCTCCGCAGGCATGGCACCCGACTGATTGAAGCCGTTAGACGAGGGCAAAACAGCGCTCCGCTTTACCAACCAAGGACTCAACGCCCAAACGATAAGTATCTTGAGCGGCTGGAAGCGCTAAGGCGCTGGCGCAAGGCGGCTGGATTAAGCGATGGGCGTCAATTCCGATATCGTTCTGCCGCGGGATTTGCTCTATGCCTTGGCGGAACAAAATCCACAAACTACTGAAGAACTTGCCGCAACTATGGAAACTGTGCCCTGGCGGTTGGAGCATTTCGGTATGGAAATAATGAAAGTTATACAGGATCATCTATGAAAATACACTTTCACGGCGCCGCCCAAACTGTGACCGGTTCCCAACATTTGTTAGAAATCAACGGCTATAAACTGCTTTTGGAGTGCGGGTTGTATCAGGGAAAGCGCAAAGATACCTACGAACGCAACCGCAATTTCCCATTCGAGCCCAAACAGTTGGATGCGGTGATTCTTTCGCATGCCCATATCGACCACAGCGGTAATTTACCGAGCCTGGTAAAAAACGGCTACCGCGGCCTGATCCACACCACACAGGCGAGCGCCCACCTGGCGAATATTATGCTGCTTGATTCAGCACACGTCCAAGAGCAGGACGTAAAATACGTCAACCGAAGGAAGGCGCAGCGCGGCGAGGCGTTTGTGGAACCGCTTTACACCCAGGAGGATGCAGCCCAGGTGGCGCAGCATTTCGATGGGCTGGAGTATGACGAGCCTTTTGAGCCGGTGCCTGGGGTTATCGCCCACCTGGTAGACGCGGGCCACATCCTGGGTTCCGCGGCGGTTGTTCTGGACATTGAGGAAAAGGGCCGCAAGAAATTCCGGCTGTGGTTTTCGGGCGATATCGGGCGGCGCAATCTACCGCTGCTGCGCGACCCGGTGCTTCCCTCCGGGGCAGATTACCTGATCATGGAAAGCACCTACGGCGATAAACCGCATCGTGAACCCGAGCTTGCCTATGACGAGCTGCGCCAGGTGGTCAGCCGCACCATCAACCGTGGCGGCAAAGTGATCGTGCCGGCCTTTGCAGTCGGACGAACCCAGGAGCTGGTTTATGATCTGCACCAGATGGTGGAGAAGCATGAGATCCCGTCTGTGCCGGTGATTGTAGATAGCCCCCTGGCAGTGAATGCATCGGACGTTTTTAAGGCGCATCCCGAATGTTTCGATGAAGAAACCAGCGAGTTTGTCAAGAACGACCGCCATCACACCGCTCTGGGTTTTGACCGGTTGGTTTATACCCGCAGCGTAGAAGAATCAAAGGCCCTGAACGAGCGCAAGGACCCACTGGTGATCATTTCCGCCTCGGGAATGGCGGAAGCAGGCCGGATTTTGCATCATCTAAAGAATAACATCGAAGATCCGAAAAACACAGTACTGATCGTCGGCTGGCAAGCCCCAGACACCCTGGGACGGCGGATCGCCGAGCGCGAAAAGCAGGTGAAAATCTTCGATGAGATCTACCAGGTGCGGGCAGAGATTTCCACTATCGGCGGATTATCAGCGCACGCCGGGCAAAATATGCTCCTGGAGTACGCCCAGGCCACCCAAGGAACTGTAAAAGGGATCTACCTGGTGCATGGCGAGACCACACCAGCCGAAACTCTGCGCGGGCTGCTGCGCGAGCGGGGGATGGAACCTGTTTATTATCCCGAGCTGCATTCGAGCGTGGAAATTTAGCGCCTGAGTGATGGCAATCTTTATAGTCCGGGGAGCTCAGCCGAGTACACGCGCCTGAACCTCTGACATCCAGCCCGGTTTTGCCGCTGCTGCCAACAAACGTACCGTCTACCTCCCACCTGCGTCGCCTTGCCGCCTGCAAACTGGACTGCGCTTACTGCTCTTTTCTGGATAAAGAGTTGCTTCCCAAACCGCAATCACGCTCGATGCTCCCAGCAAGCGAAAATCCTGATCCTATGATGGCGATTTCGACCCTATGGCTCGATGACCTGCTGAACGCCGTCTTTTCCCACCAGCATCAGCCGAGCTCCATCAGAATTTGCGAGAATCTGGATACCCAGCTCGGTCTTGTCATTCAGCAAGACGAGTCCAGACCCATCCGTCGAAGCCCCCAGCTTGACCCGGATGGTATGGTCTTGATCAAATAAGCGTAAGACCACCTGGCCATCGGGTTCGACGTTGAGCCGCGAGCGCACCTGGCCGCTATCGTCCACCAGCTCGATCATCCGGGCGCGTAGAACCTCCGTAGCAAGGGGTGCGAGCGCCATCCGGCTCTGGGCGAGGATAAAAATCAGCAGTGCAAAATTGATCAAGGTCAAGGCAAGAGTGAGCCGGTTTGTCTTCATGAAAATTCTCCGGGGGATTAGAGCAGGGCGCGGGCGGTGAACAAGGTTCCGGCGAACCGGGGGATCGAAAACATGGTAACCAGGAGGTTCTCGGACACGACGGCCTCCAGTGCGAACATAAAAATTACGTGGGTAAGCGCTGAATATAGTATAGCAAATTATCGTTTCGGAGGAACAGGGCTTTTTTTGGACTTGAAAGGGGGTAATTCGTGATACGGGATTCGTGATTAGCAATTCGGCATGAGAGATTAGAATTTCGATTGCATTTATTTAGCGTTTTTACTAATATCTGGTTAATGAATCGGAAGCAAAGGCTCGATAATCTATGCGAAGTCTATTCCTTTGGCTCGTCATTTGCGGTCTCGAGTGGGCGGCCGGCTCGCGCCTGGATCCGCTGCTGCTGGGCGGCGAGACCTTCGCAAAGGCGGGGATATTGAACGCCAGCGGGTCTTAGGGAGGAAACCACTCGCGCCAGGGTATGAACGCTTCCTTAGGGCTCAGCAGAGTCAGGATGTATTGGGGCAGGTAAAAATGGTGTGAATAATATTCTGTCACATTGCTTTTTATGACAGATGGCAGTTGACAGGAGCAGAATAAAATTCAATAATTTAACAGACCAGTTTACCCAAGCGAGAAGGGGCGTCTACCCTGGATGCGGCGAACTGCGAAGCAGTGAATTATTTGTGGAGACAGGTTTTGATTTAGAGCTACGGACGAAAGATCTTGTGGAGCGGATGGGGTGTACCATATGCCAGACAGTGAATTGTTAGTCGCATTGCTGCGGGACAAGAAAGATTTTAGCATTCTGCAGACGGAAGGTTGGTATCGCATTCCGGTTATGCATACCCCGAAGCGCTGGCCTCCAGACTATATCGCTTTTTACCAACCCCGGGTTTTTGGCGAGAATGCCTTTTGCATTCGTTATTTTGGCAAAGTTGCACAAATTACCCAGGCCACGCGACGGGAGCTGTTTCCCAACGAGGTAGAAAGCCCCATCTCTGAGAAACGTTACCAACGCATTCAGATCGTGGCGTTGGAGGAGGTGGTAAGTCCGATCCCTGCCCGGCTGGCGCGCAGTGTGGTTTTTATACCAACAACCTGGCGCAAATTCATCAATGCCAACGAGCTAAACGACTTATTCGACGATAGCCCACTCGAAGATATCCTGTGGAAAGAATTGAAAAAACGCAATATCCCGGCTGAGCGCCAGTGGCCGGTTTCAATAGGCAACTACGCTTACCAGCTTGATTTCGCATTTTTCTGTAATCAAGGTCAGCTCGATGTTGAAACTGATGGAGATACCTGGCATCTTGGGGCAGCGCGCGTCGCCAGCGACAACCAGCGCAATAACGCAGTGGCAGCATCGGGCTGGCACGTCTTACGTTTCAATACCAGTCAAATCCTGGAAGCGTGCGCAGAGTATTGCATCCCACAGATTCAAGACACCCTCAATACGCTGGGTGGTTTGGTCAACGATGGTCTGGTTCCGCGCAAGTTTATTAATAAAGATGGAGCGAGCGGCCAGCAACTGAGTCTCTTTGAGCCTGGTGCGACCTATAACGCAGATATGGAAGATCTTGATTGAGCCACTGCCGAAAGGAGAATTGATATACCAGGTCATAACAATGTTCAACACTATTACCGAAATCCCCTTTGTCCTACGAAATGTAAAATCGATAGAGCGCGCCAGTTTGATTCTTCAGGCGAAAAACCGGATCCTTATCTATGCGCCAGGACTAAGCGCGCCCGAGATCGCCGCAGTACAAGACGCCAGGCAAAAGATTCCCCCAGAGAACATCCTGGTTTATTTAGATGTATCCACGGATAGCTTCCGTGCTGGCTATTGGCATGGTCAATCTCCTGAAGCGCTCAAAAACCTGATTGGCAGGTTATCGGTTCATAATACAACCTTAGTGCGACTGGGTTTGCTTATTGTGGATGATCTAACCTTAATCTTTACCCCTCCGATCCCCCGCATAGAAGCAGAACCCGACAGGGCGGAGGCTAATGCGCTGCAGTTGAATGCCGATATGACCGAGCTGCTGTGGGCCTCGATCTTCGTCCGCTCGGTTGAGAATGGAGCAGGAATTTCAGCGCTTCCAGGAGCGGATGGGCCTGAACCGGCCGAACTGATTCAAATTCCCGAGCGCCCACTCGTGGATCAACAGGTACTGGAAGAGGTGAGCAGGCAGCAAAGACATTTCCCAACGATCTCGCCAGATCAGGAACGGCTGGTGACTTCCTTGCGCAACCAATTGAAGCTGGTTACGCTGCACGTTGAGGGCTACAAATTTCAAAACCGCACCCTTTCGTTACCCGATGAAATCGTCAGTATCCTTGGCTCCGACAGCCAACAGATTAATGAGTATCTGTCCGCGCTTCCTGGCGAATTTTCACGGAACGGGTTGATAAAGATTTGCAAGTTTTACAAGGCCAGCTCCACCAGCAGGTAGAAGCAATCCGCAAAACCTATCTAAAACCACTCGGTCATTTTGGTAGTGGCTTACTCACAACACAAATGCCGGATTTTGAAAGCGAGTTAGAGAAGTTGCAATCAACCCTGGATGAGATACGTGCTTATATTCACAAACAAATGCCTGTTTACCTGGATGAGAGTAAAGAAAAATTGACCCAATTAATTATGGAACGCGCAAAATCGCGAAACCTGACATTACCGCAACCACAACTAGATCTCTTTCCAGCTCGTTCGGATCAAGAACAGCAGCGACGTGCTGCAAAGTCTTTAGTTGACAAAGTGGGTTGGCCCTCAGTTGAGGATTTGGCAGGTGATGTAAAGTTACATCTCAATATTTATGATATGACAGATCATCACCTTTCACAGCCCGATTTTGTCAAGGCGATTGAAAAAGCTTACCAGATTGATTTAGCCACACTTATTGGAGGTCTGGATTGACAATCGTATTTGCGCTATACACATAATTATGAGATAATATACACATCAGGAGTGTGAATTATGCGCACAAATATTGTCCTTGACGAATCCCTGGTTGAGCAAGCCCGCAAGCTGACCGGGATCAAAACCAAAAAAGAGCTGATTCACGAAGCCCTGCGCACGTTGATCCGCCTGCGCCAACAGAGCGAGGCGCGCAGCTTGCGTGGTAAGCTGCACTGGGAAGGCGACCTGGACGAGCTGCGGCGATCGCGCCTGCCGGAAGATTGAGCGATGCTGCTGGTCGACTCCACGGTCTGGATTGATTACTTCAACGGCCGCGTCACACCGCAGACCGATTACCTGGATCGGGTGCTGAGCGACCAGATGATCCTGGTCGGCGATCTGATCCTGGCGGAGGTTTTGCAGGGCTACCGCAGCGAAGACGAGTTCGAGCAGGCCCGCCAGGCATTAGGGCGCTTCACTCAGGTCAGCCTGATCGATCCAGGAGCTGGCTGTGCTCAGCGCTCGCAATTACCGTACCCTGCGCCGGCTGGGAGTAACAGTGCGAAAAACGATCGATTGCCTGATCGCGACCTATTGCATTGAGAACGAACATAGCCTGCTCCACAACGACAGCGATTATGATGGTTTTGAGCAACATTTAGGGTTAAAGGTCGTCCAATTTTGACAGGCAAAATCGTAACAGAACCCTGTAGCTGCCGATATTTTGCGATCATTCTTCTAGGACCACGACTTTAGCTCGCTTTCCAAGGAAAATCAACCCGATTTTATGATCTTGGTAGTCGCTGAAATCCGGTAGAGTGAAAATCCAGTAAGCCAATCAAGCAGAGAACGAATGGATACAATCACCCAAACCCACTTCGATAACATTCATTCCAAAGATCGAGAATTGCAAAACAAGGCTTTTCTCTATCTTCTCGAAGCTACGGAAGTAGCCATTGACTGGGCCTACGCTGTCTGGGATGAGTTGTTGGCAGACTTGCGCCACACGGACAACCACGTACGGGCAATTGCCGCCCAAATCCTTTGCAACCTGGCCAAAAGCGACCCAGAAAGCAGAATGCTCCAAGATTTTCCCGCCTTGCTCGCGGTCACCCGAGATGAAAGGTTTGTCACTGCGCGCCATTGTCTGCAAGCCCTGTGGAAAGTCGGCGCTGCCGGGGAGGCTCAAAAGCTAATCCTGGTGGATGGTCTTGCCCTTCGGTATCAGGAATGCCTCAGCGAAAAAAACTGCACCTTGATCCGCTACGATATCATTCAAGATCTGCGCAACCTGTATGACCAGGTCGAGGATGAAAAAGTAAAAGAGAAGTCTTTGGAATTGATTGCAACAGAAGCTGACCTCAAATACCGCAAGAAGTACGCCAGCGTGTGGAGATAGCATCGGGGCGCGGCCCGACAATCGTGATACATTGATCGGTGTATTGTGTGAGCGCCTGCGCACCAAAGGCCAGATTACCGTACCGGCTGAAATTCGCTCAGTCCTGGGGGTGGAAGAAGGCGATGACCTGGTCTTTTACAGCGACGAACAAGGACAGGTGCGGATCAGCCGGGCCCAAATCATCCCGCCCGACCAGGCCTGGTTCTGGTCGAAACGGTGGCAGAAGTTAGAACATGAAGCACAGGTGGATCTGGAGGCCGGGCGGGTGGTCGAGTTTTCCAGCCTGAGCGAGGCGCTGGCCGCGTTGGACTCGATGGATACAGACGAAGATGCCGAAAATTAGGTTCACCCGGCGATTTCTCAAAAGCTTCGCTCGCCTGCCGGCAGCCGTGCAAGAAAAAGTAAAGAAGCAGATTACACTGTTCGCTGAAGACCCTCGTCATCCATCACTTCAAACCAAGTCTATCCAGGGGGCGCCTGGCATCTATGAAGCGCGGGTTGATATTGACGATCGCATGACTTATGAAGGCGACGTAAATGACACGTTCATCCTGCGCGTGGTTGGCAAACACGATGAAGCGATTAAGAACCTATAAACCAGCAGCCGCACGTGGCGCATAGGGGGAAGAAGACAAAATCCCGATTCTGCTTGTGACTCTACCACACCCCAGGCACCAGGCGATAGCGCACCTTCTGGCGGTATTCAGCATAGCCTTTCAGCCCCTTTAGCAGCACGACTTCCTCATTCTTGATGCGGGCGACCAGGATTGGGATGATCATCAGTGCAGGAAGCAGCGCCCACCAGGAGCCCAAGACCAGCGGGCTGAAGGTGTATAACACTACGCTGCCCACGTACATCGGGTGGCGGACGATGGCATAAGGCCCGGTGTCGATCACCGGCTGGTCTTCGGCCACTTCGACAACGCGGGAGGCGTAGCGATTGGTGCGAAAGACCCAGATAATCATGGCATAGCCAAGCAGCACCATGACCGCCGAGGCAAGCACCACGGCGACCGGGACGTCCGACCAACCAAAGCGGTAGTCAAAGCCCGGGATCACAAAAGCCAGCAGGAAATAAATCCACGAGAACCCGATCACGCGCTTCTGGGCGGTTTCTTTTCGCGCAGGCGCAGGCGCCGTTCGAGCAGCTCGGGATCGTTTTTCAATAGGTAAACCATCATGAAGGCCATGGGGATGAACAGGATCGCCAGGTAAAGCCAGGCTTCCCAGTAGGCCAGGGTTCCGGCGGGAAGGAAGAAAAGAACCGCCAGGGCCACAAACGCCTCCAGGTAGAGGGCCAGGACCTTCCGGGTCAAAGCAGCAGGGGAGAGATGGGTCTCTGCCATGGGGTTTCCTCCTGAATGAGGTATCGAATGAATTGGAGCGCAGTCGAACAATCATAGTATCGCGCAATATGGGTGATCCGACAATTGGGCAATCAGGCAGCCTGGGGACCGGCAGCCGAGTAGGTGGGCAAGGTTTTCATGGGAACAGCCCTGCCGCGAAGAGTTGCGGTTCTTTTACGGAGGTTATCCGGGAGGGGGATTTTCGGGCGGGCGGGGAAGGGTCAGGGCCTGCACGTCTTCGGGCTGAAGGTGCATGGTTTCGACCATGAAGAGGAGCATCTCTTGAAAGGTGAGGAAATAGCGGCGCTCACCGCTGGCGGCGTCTTCGATCCAACCGCGCCAGGCCGGCGGCTCAGGATCGATCTCGCCTGGCTGCCGCCAGAAACGCACAATGAAGGAATAACGCTCGCTCTCCGGTATCGGCATGGCTCACTGGGGAGGCTCTTTCTCCACCGTGAGTCTAGCAGATCGATCTCACCAATCCATCACCGGATGGTCACGAAGCGCGGCGATCGGTGAATTTCTCAAGCAGCTCGAGGGCGGCGGTCAGTTGGCGTTGAGCCTGGTTGAAGGTATGCTGGGCCTGCAGGACGCAGCTCTGGACTTCGTCCAGGGTGACGACGGCGGGCAGGGAGGGGGCGTCCTGGCGGAGGTTCGCGGCGGAAGGCAAGGTGGATGTCTCGTCGAGGAGAGCGTCCCCGACCTGGATGCGGGCGACCAGGGCCTGGGTTTCGGGCATTGGGTCGATGCCCAGCTCCTGGCGGATCAAGCTGCGGCAGTGCTCGTACTGCAGGACGGCCTGAGCGCGGCGCCCGGTGGCATGGTAGAGGCGCATCACGGCGCGGTGGATCTCTTCGCGCAACGGGTCCTGGCGCAGGATTTGCAGACCGGTTCCCAGGCTGCGCTCCAGGTCGCCACGCTGCTGGTAGCAGCGCATCAGGCATTCCATGGCGCTCAGGTAGAGCAAACGCATCCGCTCGCGCTCGCTCAAAGCCCAATCGTCGTAGAACGACTCGAGCAGGTCGCCGCGATACAGTTTTAGACAATTTTCGAGCTCGGCGATCTCGCCAGGCTGGGGATTTTTTTCGGGGTGGGCCAGGGCAGGTTTGACCGCCGATTCGAAAGCCAGGGCATCCACCCATAGCGGACGAGCCGGATTCAGGCAGATTTCGCCGCCAGGGGTGGTGACCAAGACCGGATCGGTCGAGGGTTGGTGATCTTCAAGAGCGAGGCGCAAGCGCCACAAGGCCGTGTTGAGACAACTGCGCGCCGAGGCTTCAGGGCTGTCGCCCCAAAACACGCCCGCCAATACCTGGCGAGAGCAGGAGTGGGCGCCCTGTAAGATCAAATAGGCTAAAAGCGCCTGGGTGGTATGCGTCAGGCGAATTTCACGGTAAGGTTCGTCGTTTTGAACCCGCACACTGCCAAAGACGAAGATTCGCAGCATCCTTACTCCATTTCAGGCCAGGATAACCTGGCAGATCAGCACTGTTCTGGATTGAAAGGGTGGGCTTCATCTGGATGTTCGCGCCGTTTTCCCGGCGCGGGCGGCGTAGAAATTGATTATAGCCAGAGTCAACCGAACGGTCAATTGTAGATAAACTTTATTTAACATACTGTTAATTTATGCAATTGTGATTGTGGGGTGATGCAGGGGTGAGCAGGCGTGAATAGAATAAACTCGCCAGGGTCGCGAGGACGACCGGCAGGCAAGGCTATGATCCGTACGAAATCATCATCAGAAGAACGCATACACGCCTTCACGGAAGCCAGACCAAGGGCGAATCCCGCCCAGGCCAGGGTTCGCCGCGCTGCAGCAGAGTCTGCAGGCGCTGGACAGGCGCCTGGTGCTGGCGCTGGCCGCTGCTGAGCAGGCTTACGGCAGGCAGGCCGCCAGCGACCCACTCCGCGGGCTCTATCTGAGCCTGGAGGACGTGGATCGCCTGTTGCAGCGAGCGCCGGGCGAGGCCTTTTTAGCGCCGGGGGCCGGGCTGCTCGATTCGAGCGAGGCGGCGGGGGGTGGGCGCTGGGCCTGGCTGCGCCGGCGTTTCGCCCTCGATGATTTTGACCTGCAGGCGCTGTTAATCGGGCTGGCTCCGGAAATCGACCCGCGCTACGAGCGCATTTATGCATATTTGCAGGACGACGTAACCCGCCGACGGCCTACGGTGGGGTTGATTTTAGATCTGCTTGGGGCGACCGCCGAACAGCGGCTGCGACTGCGTGAGCGCTTCAACCCGGCCGCGCCGCTGCTACGCAGCGGGCTGACCCGTTTGGGGGAGTTCACGGCCAACCCATCGCCAGGCGCGGGACTGTTGAGCAGCGCCTTGATCCTGGATGAGAGCCTGGTGCGCTTTCTGCTAGGTCCGGATGGCCCCGACCCGCGGCTCAGCGAGCTGTGCGAGTGGCGAGAGTTTCCAGCAGGCATCGAGCCCGATGGGCTGATTATAGGGGCTGAACTCAGCAAAGCGATCTCGGCCTTGAGCCAGATGGAGCGGATCCAGGCTTACTTCCAGGGAAGACCGGGCAGCGGCCAATTGCAGGCAGCCCAGACCCTGGCCGCAATGCGAGGGCAGGCGCTCTGCTATGCCGCCGCCCCGGCGCTGGTCGAATCCAGGCTGGGCGGCGAGACGGCCACCGCGCTGTTCCTGCGCAATGCCGAATTCAACCAGGCGCTGGCGCTGATCCGCAGCGCTGACGCCCTGCTGGGCGAGCCCTGGTTGGGCCGCCTCCTGGCGGAAAGCCAGGCTGAAGTGATCCTGGCGGGCAGCGCCACCTGGCGGGCTGACCTCGAACATCCGGTCGGGCTGACGCTGGTTACCTTCGAGCTGCCCAAACCCACCGGACGGCGGGCGATCTGGCAGTCCGCGGCGGCGGCTTACGGCCTACGAGTGGACGAAACCCTGCTGGATGAGCTGACCCAGCGCTTCCGGCTGCGCCCTGGGCAGGTGTACGGCGCAGCGGCCAGCCTTGCCGCTAACCGCGAGGCTGAGAAACCCCAGGCGACCGAAAATAAAACGGTCAAGCGCCGGGCAAGAGAAAACCGGGTGGAGAAGCGAGAAGCCTGGTTTGCTGCAGCACGAGCCCAGACCGGGCAGGCCCTGGAAGGCGTGGCTCAGAAGATCACACCGCGCCAAGGCTTCCAGGATCTGGTCCTGCCGCAGGACTCGCTTGCACAGCTCCACGACATGGCCGGGCAGGTGAATGAGCGCGACCGGGTGATGGAGCAGTGGGGGTTTGGCCAGCGCCTCTCGCTCGGACGCGGCGTCACTGCCCTGTTCGCCGGACCCCCGGGCACCGGCAAGACAATGGCCGCAGAGGTCGTGGCGGGCTCGTTGGGTCTGGATCTGTTTCGCATCGACCTGGCGCGAGTGGTGAGCAAATATATCGGCGAAACCGAGAAAAACCTGAACGAGGTTTTCGCCGCGGCGGAAGATTCCAATGCGATTTTATTTTTCGATGAGGCCGATGCGCTGTTTGGGCGGCGCTCGGAAGTACACGACGCCCACGACCGGTATGCCAATATCGAGGTGGCCTACCTGCTGCAGAAGATGGAGCAGTACGAGGGAGCGGCGATCCTGGCGACCAACCTGCGCCAGAACCTGGACGAGGCCTTCCTGCGGCGGTTAAGCTTCGTGGTCAATTTCCCCTTTCCCGACGAGGACAGCCGGCGGCGGATCTGGCAGGGGATCTGGCCAGACGAGACACCCCTGGATAAAACGATCGATTTCGCCTGGCTGGCGCAGCGCTTCCGGATGAGCGGGGGCAATATCCGCAATATCGCCCTGGCGGCTGCCTACCTGGCGGCCCAGGACGGTGGGCGGGTGACCCACGAACATTTGCTGCTGGCAGCGCGGCGCGAGTACCACAAGATGGGCAAGATCTTTCCCGAAATCGAACGGGCAGAGGCAGGATGAGCAGCAGGAAAGCGATGCAGAGCCCCAAGGAAGCTGAGCCGCGCCGGTTTGGGCGAGCGCCGCAGTCCGCCGCTCCGATGAAAGTGAACCCCCCCCAAGGCGGCGTGTTGGAGCTGCAGCACAAGGCTGGCAACCGGGCCACCGGGGCGCTGCTGCGGCCCAGCCAGGAAGGCGAGCCGGTTGAGCAAGCCGCCACAGAGCTAGCCGGGCAGGCGCTCAGCGGTAATAGCGCAGGGCGTCCAAGCGTGGGGGCACAAGCTGAGAACCCGCAGATCTCTCAAGCAAGCTCATTCAGCGAAGCCGGGGAGACCTTGGCCGGAGATGTGCGCCAGCGCTTCGAGAAACGCTTTGGGCGCGATCTAAACCAGGTGCGAGTGCAGCGCGGACCGGGAGCGGTCCAGGCCGCTGAGGCGCTTTCGGCGCGGGCGTTTACTTACGGGCAGGAAATCGCCTTCAACACCGGCGAGTACGCCCCCAATACGGCAGCCGGTGAGGGGCTGCTGGCTCACGAGCTGGCCCATACGCTGGGACCCCAGCCGCAGGGCGTGGCCCTGCGCCAGCCAAAGACGGCCGTGAAAGGCAAAGCAGAGGGGGGTGGGCAGTCAAAAGCATCGCTGGAGAACGTCCCCGCTGCAGCCCGCGCCAACCTGCGTGTCATCACCGATCCGGTGGCCAAAGCCAATATTGATGTAGACGATTTATTCTCCACCGAAGGCGCGACCACCGTGATCGCTGTCCCCGATGATGCAAAAGTGGAGTATGGCGCCAGCGTCCCCCAAAAGGTGCAGGCCGGGTTGAGCAGTGTTGCTGGAAAGATGATCACCCACACGCATGACCTCAAGCCCAATTCCACCCTGACCATCGCCCTGGACTTATCGAAATATGGAGATGAATATGCTTCCTTTCGCTTCAGCTTTTACACGCAAAGTGCCGGGAAGAAACAGCGCCAGACGGTCCTGATCGAGAAGCTGGGCAAGATCGGTGGGGATGCTCTGCCCAAAGACCAGGCTCAGGCTGCCCAGAAAAAGATGGAGGCAAACGGTTTTTCAACGCGCGGAAGTTGGAATGAGATAGAAAAAGAACGCCTGTTGGCTGCGGTGTCGCTCGCCCCAGATTCGCTGCTGGCGTCGATCTCGGGTATTGTCTTCATCCGCCAGGCTGGGGATCATCCAACCGACCCGTCGCGAGGCGGGCAGTATAACGACACCGCCCACACTATCGCCCTGTATGATCGCGCCTTCACCGTCTCGCTAACGCGTTATGGCAAGCCCGGCAGCCAGGCAAACGACGAGGCGGTGCGAGCAATCCTGCACGAAATCGGTCATGCCGCCGATTACAAATTGCTGCGCGGGGCCTGGTCGAAATACGAGTCCTCGAAAACGAAAAAAGAACGGGCTGCCGGAGAAGCCGGCTTAAAGAGTGTGGTCTCGCCATCCGGGCAGGTTTACCAGAAGAAAGAAAAATGGGAGGCCACGCAAGGAAGCAAAAATACTGATTTCCGGAGCGCAGCAAATAAAGACAGCAAGATTCGCCTGACCGAGTATGCTGACAAAGCCTGGGAAGAGTACTTTGCGGAGGCATTTTCTCTTTACCTGACCGCCCCAGAAACACTGAAGGCCGTCCGGCCGAGTGTATTCAAATATTTTGCGGAGAACTATCCGACGGGAAAGTGATCGAGACGATGGCTGAGAAGAGCATCTCCACCCCCGTAAAATCCCCAGCGGTGCAGACCGCCCAGCAGGAACCGGTTCAGGCCGGCGGCGCGATGCAGTCTGTACTGGCTCTGCAGAAGACTGCCGGCAACCGGGCGGTGAGCCACTTTCTTGAAGGGCTCCCCGGCCAGGAGCTCGACGGCGATATCCGGCGCCAGATGGAAGCACGCTTTCAAGCTGACTTTGGCCAGGTGCAGGTGCATACCAGCGAGCAGGCTGGGGCGGTTGCCCGAGAGCTGCAGGCCAGCGCGGTCACCACAGGAACTCAAATTGCCTTCAGCCCGGGGCTTTACAATCCGCACAGCCCAGACGGGCGCAGATTGCTGGCGCACGAGCTGGCCCATGTGGTCCAGCAAGGGTCTGGGCGAAGCAATCCGTTCTCGCCGCCAGCCGATGGATCCTATGAGCTGGCTGCGGATCATGCCGCCGACCAGGCGCTGCATGGACTGGGCGGTCACTCCGGCGGAGCAGGCGCACTGGCGAGGCGCGCCGGGAGCGCTCCTGGGGCCATCCAGACAAAGCCCGCCAATGCCCCACCCGGCCCCAAAAAACCAGTCATCTCACCAGAAATTGAGGCCGAGATGAATGCCGATATTCAATTTATTGTTAAAAAACTGGCAAACTTCGATAAAGATTTCAAAGACCGCCAGGAGATTATCGCCCGGATCGAGAAATACGACGAGGCAGACCGAGAATATGGCCGGTCAGGCGGCTATAAAGGCACAGATTTCCTGGACAAATTCCTGCTCAAAACAAAACTGCGTGTGTTCAGCCGCAAATCGTTTCGCTCCATGTGGCAGGAAGAACATTTACTGCTCTATGACGCCCTATGGCACGATCTTTATGGAATCTTTCTGGAACAATTCAAACAGTTGGTGGCGCGAAGCCAGAAGCAAGCCACCAGCGGGCCGCTTTCCAATTCCCGGAGAATCCGTGGAAGACACTTTCCAAGCAAGAGGCCATCGGAGTGTGGGGGACACTCAAGGGCATGGGCACTGCCGCAGCCGCCGGCCTGGTGGATGCGCCGGCCAAAGGGATTGTCAAGTCGATGAAATTAGCCGGGTTGGATGTCGCTGACCCAATCGCAGCCGCGGCCTGGCTGGAGAAGCAGTACGACATCTCCGGCGAGGCCATGTTTGGCAAAAAAGATTACAGCCAGGGCGACTCTCTCGTCCTGGGGATGAACGCCGCTCAAATTGGCACTGCTGGTGGAAAGCTGATCTGGACTCTGGTGATGCTGGGCGCCGGGAAGGGGGCATCCGGGTCAGCCAAAGCAACCCTGGCGACCCTGGGTGTGCTCGGAAACTTCGACGGGATCATCACCTCAGCAACCAATATTGCCAACCTGGTCGAGACCCTGCAGAAGCAGGATAAATTGACGATCGGCGCGCTGCTCACCAATGCCCAATTCCTCGAGGAGGTCACCAAGCTTACCGCAAATATCTTTGGGGCAATTTCGGCCGGGATGGGCACGAATACAACGGTGAGCCAGGCCACTAAGGCCACTTTCGCCCGTGTTGGGATCCTGCTCGACCTGGCACAGGTATCGGTGATGGTGGGAAAGCTGGTGGAGATCACCACTTCCGAGATGAACGCACAGAACAAAGAAAGCGCGGCCGGACAAGTAGTGGCCGAGCTGATCACAAGTGCAGCATCCATCGTAGCCGGGGCGGCGGAGTACAAGAAAGAGCATGGCAAATCTAGCGCCGCGGAGGAACAGGGCAAGCCACCCCCCAAACTGCTCGAAGGACATCCGGGTGAGGGGACGGCGCAGAAAGGTGAAACTTCGAAAATTGAAACCGGCAAAGCCTCTGAGGGCCTGCCCCCAAATGAGCAGCCTGCCATGGATTATGGCAATATACCCGAGACACAACTCCAGGGTGAAACCACCCCTGCCAGCCAGGAACCTGTCCGGACAACCTTCGAGGAAAACAACGAGTTGACCCAGGAAGTTATGGAAGCCCGCCAGCAAAAGAATTCGCCCGAAAGCGAACGCGCCGTGGGAAGCCCCGGCACAGCCAAACACGGTGAGAGCGAGAGTCGTACGCATGAAAATTACCGTTTGTATACCCCCGCTGAGGTCGCCCTCGGTTTACGCACTGACTTCAGCCCGGAACACCATGGCTACATTCGTTCTGTGGAGTTCGAAGTACCCAATGAAGTTGGAAATTTTGGGACGCGCGGCGATCGTTTCAACCAGGATCAACTACTCAACGAGATCAACGTTGAACACATGACGCATGAGACCCTGACCAACACCAACACCGAGCGCGGGCACGCCGCGGCCCAACAGCTCTCCGGCGGCGACCCTGACGTGGCTGCAGCCCTGATGACGATCTCCAATATATGGCCGATGCGCGGGCGCGGCCCTACTGGCGTCAACCAGGGCGATTATAGACAGTTTGAGGAACGTTATATTGATTTTAAGGCAGCAAACCCTGATTCGAGGGTAACTGTTCGGGTGGAAGCGGTAGTTGGCGCCAATCCCACCTTTATCACCGGTCAAGATGGTCGACAAACTCTGGTTCCGGATGCTTTCGATACGACGATTACGATCACTCCGCCAGACGGACCACCGCAGGTAATCCCTTTGCAGATCCCGAATCAATGAAGATGGAGACACCCTAACCCATGTTCGCCTCACTCGATCAAGCCCTCACCTCCCTGCTGGATGACGCCGCAGCCCCGGCAGCCCTGCGCGGCGCGGAGGTCAGCTTCGAGACCCCGGTCAAGACCTACAGTCCGGGCAGCCCGACGATCAACCTGTTTCTGTTGGAGGTCAAGGAGAACCGCACGCTGCGCGATCCCGAGCCGATCATCGAGTTTACAGGCGGCGTCTACACGCGCAAGCAGCCGCCTGTGCGGGTTGACGTGACTTACGTGGTCACTTCCTGGTCAGCGGATACGGGGGAAGACAAGATCAGCGAGGAGCATGAGTTGCTGGCGCTGGCGCTGGCCTGGTTTAGCCGTTTCTCGGTGGCGCCGAGTGGTTTGATGCCAGGCCAGCCGTTCCCGGTGACGCTGTTCACGGCCTTGCCGGACAACCGTCTGAACATCGGGGAGTTCTGGAGCGCCCTGGGCATCCCGCCGCGAGCGGCTTTCACCCTGACAGCCACGGTGGCGCTCGACCTGGCGCCAGTCATCCCCGCCGGCCCGCCAGTAACCACCGGGATCACTGGCTACCAGCAGGGCGATGATGCCGCCACGTATGAGGAACGCATCTTCATCGGCGGATTAGTGCTGAATGCGGCGGGAAAGCCGGTATCAGGCGCATGGGTGGGCCTGGAGCCTACAGGCGAGACAACGGTCAGCAACAGCGATGGAAAGTTCGTATTCGCAAATGTACAGCGCGGCGTGGGGTACACGCTGCGGGCGCGTAAAACCGGCTTCGGTGAGGCGGTCCGCCTCGGGATGGAGATTCCATCGCTGAGCGGTGAGTATAACCTTCGTTTTCCATAATAATTTTAGTCAGGAGGTTTAGCAATGGCAGTGCAAGTATCCTATCCAGGAGTATATATTGAGGAGTTTGCCCCTGGCGCGCCCATCGAGGGGGTGGGCACTTCCACGGCGGCATTCCTGGGGCCAGCAAAAAACGGGTCTCTCAATACACCCACCAAGATTACCAGTTGGGATGCCTTCCTGGCAGGGTTTGGTGAAGAACCACTCGACGGCACATACCTGTGGTATGCGGTGCGTGGTTTTTTTGAAAATAACGGCAAGGTGTGCTATGTGGTGCGCGCCAGCAACGCCAAGTATGACAGCCTGACGCTGAACGATCGGGCCGGGGCGCCGTTGCCCACGATCGTGGTGCAGGCGCGCAACCCCGGCGATAACACCGCCAACCAAATCACGGTGGCAATCGCCGATGCTCATGCTCAGACTACAAAGGTCTTCCGTCCAACCGCCGTGATCGCCAATGCATCCGCCAGCACCATCAAAGTGACCGACCCTGCGGCCGCGGCGAAATTCATGCCGGGAAATAAGATCTTCCTAAAGCAGGCTGCCAAAACCGATACAGCCGTGGTCGCGCGGATCGAAAACGATCTGATTCGCCTGTCGGGCAGCCTGACCAAAACCTACACCGGCGGGGATGTGCGCCTGGACGACCTGGTCCTGGGTGTGACGGATACTTTCAGGGTTGAAAACGGTGATAAGCTGGCCGCTGGCAGCGTGCTTCTCCTCACCCAAAATCCCGGACCGAAGAAAGACACTGTTGTGGTCAAGTCGGTCAGCGTCGAGCGCATTTCACCGGCGCTAACTACCTACCAGATCGTTTTGAAAAAGGCTCTGGCCAAGAGTTTTGCGATGGATGGAAATGACATCGCCGTCGAATTGCAGGAGTTCAAGCTGACTGCTGTCCAGGGCGCGATCCCCAAGGATTATGACCTGCTTTCGATGGAGGCGGATCACCCCAATTATTTTGTCACAGCGATCAACGGCGACCTCACCAGCCTGATCACTGCCCTTCCGGTTGAGCCGCCCAATACAACCGCTCCGCCGGACAACCGGCCAGCCGTTCTGGCAGCTACTGCGCTCACCGGCGGCGCCAATGATAACTACCAGACCCTGACCCCGAATGATTACAAGGCCGCTTTAAGGACGCTGGAAGCCATCGATGACGTGAACATGATCGCCGTGCCAGACGCCACTGACGCCGACGTGCAGCTTGCGATGATAGCCCATTGCGAACGCCTGCAGGATCGTTTCGCCATCCTGGACGCCCGGCGCGGCCTGGCCATGTTTGGCGCGGGCAGCATCGAAACCCAACGCGCCGGCGTGGCCAGCACCTATGGGTATGCCGCCTTATACTACCCCTGGCTGTTGGTGTCGCCCGCCAAAGGAACGCTGCCGGTGTTGGTTCCGCCATCGGGGCACGTGGCCGGTATATACGCCCGAATCGATAACAGCCGGGGGGTTTTTAAAGCCCCAGCCGGGCTGGATTCGATGGTCAATGGAGCGCTGGGGGTTGAGACGTCGATGAGCGATATCGACCAAGGGCTGCTGAACCTGCAGGGCATCAACGTTATCCGCGTCTTCCAGGGCGGCGGCCGGCCCACCGTATGGGGAGCGCGCACCACTGCCAGCGATAAAAACTGGCAATACGTGAATATCCGCCGCTTATTCCTCTTTTTGGAAGAATCGATCCAGGAGGGAATTCTTTGGGCGGTGTTCGAGCCGAACAACCTGGCGCTATGGGAAAAGCTCAAGCGCACCATCCGCGCCTTCCTTCTCCAGCAGTGGCGCGATGGCGCCCTTTTTGGCGCCAAGCCAGAAGACGCCTTCTATGTGCGCATCGACGAAGTGCTTAACCCATTCGCCGAGCAGGCCAAAGGCCGGCTGCATATCGAAATCGGGCTGCGCCCATCCTACCCGGCTGAGTTCATCATCGTGCGCATCGGCATCTGGCAGGGTGGCTCGGAAGTAAGCGAGAGTTAATCGAATTTGGAGGAATAAAAGATGCCACGCATTGATCCTTACCGAAATTTCAATTTCCTGGTCGAAATCGACGGGATCACCCAGGCCGGTTTTACTGACTGCAGTGGTTTCGGCGCTAGCAACGATCCGATTGAGTACCGTGAGGGCGGCGAGAACCGCACCGTGCGCAAGCTGCCCGGCCTTACCAAGTACACCAATATCACTTTGAAATGGGGGCTGACCGACTTGCGCGAGCTGTATGACTGGTTCCGCCGCACTGTGAACGGTGTGATCGAGCGCAAGAACGGCAGCATTATCGTGCTCGACCTGGAAGGCAACGAAAAACTGCGCTGGAACTTCTTCAACGCCTGGCCAACCAAGTGGGATGGCCCGGATTTCAGCGCCAAGGGCACCGATGTAGCGATCGAAACCCTGGAGCTGGCCCATGAAGGCATTGAAAGGGCATAGATATGATCCCGACGGAGTATTCCTTTGCTCTACCCATTGGCTACCAGGATGATGAGGGCACGCTGCACAGGGATGGCGTGATGCGCCTGGCAACGGCGGCGGACGAAATCTTGCCGCTGAAGGACCCGCGCGTCCAGGCCAACCAGGCGTATCTGGTCATCATCCTGCTGTCAAGGGTGATCACCCGGCTGGGCTCAGTGCCCCAGGTCAACCCCAAGGTAATCGAAGGGCTGTATGCCGCCGACCTGGCTTACTTGCAGGAGCTGTATAACCGGATCAACCTGTATGGGCGCTCAAGCGTCACGGCGGCGTGCCCAAAATGCGGGAACGAGTTCGAGGTGGAGCTGGACAGCCTGGGGGGGTGATCGGCTACCCCCTCGACCGGCTGCACGAGGAGGTAGCGTTCGTGGCATACCACTTTCACTGGCCGCGAGAAGAAGTGCTGAACCTGGAACACAGCGAACGGCGCGCCTGGGTGCAACAGATATCGAGTATTAACCGAAAGATGAACGAAGGAGCAGTCGCTTGAAAATGATCGGCAATCAACGCCTTAAACGGGCTGGTCGAAGGAAAATTGGGCCAATTCGGGCTGGTGCAGGCGCCCAGGCACTGGCCGAGCGCATCCTGCAGCGCTACCGCCTGCGCCGTTCGCCAGGGCGGAGCGCTGGCCTGGATTATCTGCAGCCGGCGGGTCTCACAACCATGCCCAAAACCGTTTCCCTGGCCCTCAGCCTGGTGCAGCGCATCAGCCGGGGCGGTAACGTCCGGATGTTTTCCCTCGCCTCCCGTGTCGGGCCGCAGTCTGCCATGTTAACTGCCGCCATGCCACAGATCGCTGCTGGGCTGGTCAAACTACAGACCCCAAGCCGGTGGGATTAAGGCCATCGAGCGGATTCTGAGCAGTCACCAACGACTCGAGCTGCTCGCCAGCGGCGCGCCGAACCTGAATGGACTCGCAGCGCCAGGCTTGCCGGGGTCCAACCCCTTTGTGCGACCCGCGCCGCTGATCGTGCGCCAAAACCCACCCGCCGCCGAGCCGGATGCTGCATCGGATGGGGCGCCGAAGCTCAGGCCGGTCACTCAAGGAGCAGAACGCAGCTCCTATAGCCCGGCTCCAACGGGTTCGCGCCCGGCAGCAGAGCGGGAGTCGACCGGATTGGCGCCAGCCGAACTGCGCCAGGTGACCGAGCAGGTTATTCGAGAAATTGACCAGCGGATTGTGGCCAACCGCGAGCGGTTTGGAAGGAGCTGAGCATGCCCCTGGAAAAAGCGCTGATCACCAACAGCAATACCGGCGATAAAACGCCAGTGATGTTCAACCCGGAAGAGTACACCCTCAATAAGGACATCAACTACGCCCAGATTGGCGTCCCGGGGCTGAGCTCGCCGATCCTGCAATTCGTCCACGGCAACCTGCAAACTCTCGAGATGGAGCTATTTCTGGATACTTACGAACAGCACCGCGAAGGCGGGCGAAGCCTGAACAGCGCCGGGGAGGATGTGCGCATACTGACGCGCAAGGTAACTGACTTGATGCGCATCGATCCGGAGACGCATGCCCCTCCGGTGCTGCTGTTCACCTGGGGTTCGCTGTCATTCACCTGTGTGTTGGCGCGGGTTAGCCAACGCTTTGTGCTCTTCCGTCCCGATGGCGTACCCGTACGGGCCAGGCTGCAGGTCACATTCAACGAATTCCGCACCTTGGATCAAGAGGCAAAGGAGATCAAACGGAGTACTTCTACCTATACCCGACTCCACGTGGTAACCCAAGGGGAGACTTTGAGCGCAATTGCAGGGCGCACGTATGGGAACCCGGCCTTGTGGCGGCCGATTGCAATTTTAAACGCCATCGCTAACCCATTCGAGCTGGAGGCCGGGGCGCAATTACTGGTGCCGAACCTACCATTTCGTGATCCAGACAGCGGCGAGGTCTACCAGTAATGGCAAACAGCCGTTTTGCGCCCGATTTTCGCATCCTGATCAACGGCGAGGCCACTCCGGCTGCACTGCGCGCCTCGGTGACAAGCGTCAGTTTACAGTCAGCGCTGGAAGGATCTGACCGGGTCGAAATCAGTCTGCTGAACGAGAACATGCGCTGGCTGGACCACCCGTTGCTGCACCTGGAGAATGATTTCAAGCTGGAAATCGGTTATGCCCCCGATCCGCTCGTGCAGATGTTCGGCGGCGAGATCGTCGGACACAGCGGCACGTTTCCCAGCAATGGCGTGCCCATGATGACCGTGGTAGCTCAGGACCGGTTGAGCCGGCTGCAGCAAGGCACCAAAGTGCGCTGGTTTGCGATACCGATCAGCTCGGTGACCAACGTGGCGCTGCCCGATCCGGCGGTGGCGGGGATTGTCAGCGCTGAGAACGGCCTGGCGCCGATCCTGGACCCGGTAGGCGCGGCGATCGCGGTGCTGCTCGGCGGTGTGGAAGCCGTCGCCACCGTGTCCGATACCGACAGCGGGCAGAAAGTGATTCGCCACCAGGCGGAAGAGAGCGACTTCGATTTTTTGAAGCGCATCAGCAAGGAAAACGGCTGGGAGATGTTTATCGAGCACAGCGGGCCGCTGGGCGGCTACCAACTGCGCTTTATGTCGCCGCTGGACCGGCTCGCGCCAGAGGCATCCTTGAAATATGGGCAATCGCTGATCGAGTTTAACCCGCGCGTCAGCACCGTCGGCCAACTGGCTTCAGTGACCGCGTTCGTATGGGTGGCGGCGATTAAGACTCAGTTCACCGTGACGCTGGGTTGGGATTGGGACGAGGCATCTTTAACCCTCGACGTGCGCCCGGCAATGATGCCGACCAAAACAGGACCCAGCGATTATTTAATAAAAGAACCGGTCACGCCGGTGTCAGCGCCGCGCAAGCTGATCAGCGAGCTGATCCCGAAGCTGAACCAGCGCCTGACCGGTTCCGGATCGGCGATTGGCGATCCGCGTATTCGCCCAGGGGCGGTGATCCAGCTCGAAGGGTTGGGCGAACAGTTCGGCGGATATTACCGCGTGACCTCGGCGACCCATTCTATTGATTCAGGCGGCTACCGCACCAGCTTCGATGTGCGTAAGGAAGTGTGGTTCGGCTCGATTCCCCTGCCGGAGCAGGGCGCCGCGCCGCTGAAGCTTAAAGGGCCGTTTGGATGAAATGCTTCAAAGAAACCGGCGCACTGAGCATGATGGATTGGCGGAGGGTATCCGGATATGAGTGTTTTGATTAATGAGATGAGTATGATCACTGAAAGCAGCGAAAACCGCATTTCTGGGGTGGCGGTGGCTCAGGTGATTAGCAATACCGATATCACCGGGCAAGGACGGGTGCAGCTCAAGCTGCCGTGGCTGCCGGATTTCGAGCCCTGGGCGCGCGTCGCCGTGCTGCTTGCCGGAAACAACCGCGGCACCTATTTTATCCCACAGGAAGGCGACGAAGTCCTGGTGGCCTTCGAACAAGGGGACGTACGCCAGCCCTTCGTAATCGGCTGCCTGTGGAACGCCAGCGATACGCCGCCTGCCGCCAGCCCGCTGGATCCGGTGGCAAAGCGGATCATCCGCACCCCCCAGGGACACGTATTGGAATTCGATGACACGCTGCAGAGCATCACGATCACCACGCTCAGCAAACAAACGATCAAGATGGACGCCACCCAGATCAAGCTGTCCACCGCAAGCGATACTGCCAGCATCACCCTGGACACCAGCGGTTCCATATCCGTGAAAGGCAGCGTCAGCATCGAGCTGAAAGCCCCGACCATCACCCTGGACGGAACGAACGTGACGGTTAAAGGCAGCGCCCGCGCCAGCATCGAAGGTGGGGCTACGTGCAATATCCAGGGCGGTCTGGTAAAGATTAACTAAGGAGCTAAAGATGCCACCTGCAGCCAGAGTAGGCGACATGAGCGGTCACCCTGGGACAATCACCGGTCCGGGAGTTGCGACCGTATTGATCGGTGGGATGCCCGCCGCCGTGGTCGGCGATCTGCACACCTGCAGTTTCCCGCCGCCGGCGTCGCACCCACCCACTCCGATTGCGGTTGGCAGCTCGACGGTGATGATTGGCGGTCGGCCCGCAGCTCGCGTCGGCGATACCGCCGCTTGCGGGGCGCCGATCGTGATCGGCGCTTTCACCGTAATGATCGGCGGTTGAGGAGGAACTCTTGATGGACCAAAACCAGGAGAAGGCATTTCTTGGGCGCGGTTGGGCTTTCCCCATCCAACCGGGACCCAGCGGAGAGGTCTTAATGGTGGAATACGAAGAAGACATTCGCCAATCCATCCGCATCATCCTCGGCACCAACCCGGGGGAACGCGTGATGCGGCCGGATTTTGGCGCAGGTCTGAACGCCCTCGTGTTTGAACCCGTCAACACCACCACTATGGCACTTGTGCAGCACCGGGTGGAGCTGGCGTTGGTCACCTGGGAGCCGCGCATCAACGTCCAAAGCGTGCAGGTGAGCACCTCGCCGCAAGAGAGGAACCTGCTGCTGATCGAGATCAACTACCAGGTGCGCCATACCAATACCTTTTATAACCTGGTCTATCCGTTCTACCTGTTGGAAGGCGAGCGGCCATGAAAAAGAAGCAAACCCCGATCCTGGACGATCGCCAGGAGCAGCAGCTCTTCGCCGAGCTGGTGCTGCGCATCCAGTCTTTTGTTCCAGGCTGGATCCCCGGCGAGGGCGGACCTGGCAGCGCTATGCTCCACATTTACGCCCGCTACCTAGAAGTGCTGGTTGAGCGCCTCAATCAGGCGCCAGATAAAAATAAGCTAGCATTCCTGGACCTTTTGGGGATCAACCTGATCCCCGCCCAGGGTGCCAGGGCGCCGCTGGTCTTCCAACCTTTGCCTGCACTGGGAGATGGCCGAGTCCCGGCCGGCAGCAAAGCCGGCGCGCCGGTTAAAGGCCTGCCGGACCCGCTGGTGTTCGAGACCGAGAGCGATATTGCGATCACCCAGGCGCGTTTGGCCGAAGTGGTCACCTTGTGGCCCGGCCGCGATGCTTATGCTGATCACAGCCGGGCGGTGCTGGGGCGTAAGGCTTTCAGGCTGTTTGAGCCACTCCAGCCCGTGCCGCACATACTGTATTTGATGCACGATGTCCATTTCGCCCTGGCGGGCAGCTCGTCGGTAGAGATCGAGTTCGAGATGGGCACGCCTGCCCCGCAGCCGCTGCAGATCGCCTGGGAATATTGGGATGGCCAGGTATGGCGTGGTTTTAAAGATTTCAAGGTCGATGATATCGCAGGTGATAGCTTTGACGGCACCTTTGGCTTGACTCGCAGCGGGATCGTACGCCTGGCGGCCGACTGCGCCGAGACTGCCCGCATCAAGGTAAACGGCGTTAACGGCCACTGGATCCGAGCGCACTTGACCCAGCCGCTGCCGCCCCAACCCGGACTGGAGCCGCCCCAGGTGGATCGCATCCAGATCAGCACAGTGATTGAGCGCCTGATCGGGTCGGGAGGCTGTTCGCCAGGGCTTCTGCCTGAGCAGGCTTTCGCCGACGCCCAAAAGCTGGATCTGACCAAGACATTTCAGCCGCTAGGCCCCAACCCGCTGGCTGGCTCAGCTTTCTACATCTCCAGTGCAGAGACCTTTGGCAAGCCTGGCGCCCAGGCAACGATTTGTTTCACTCGTAACAAAACAGCCCAGGAAGAGGCCGATGTCAAGGGCCACCAGTACGAAATCGATGTCAACGCCGCCAAGCAGATCGTGCAGAATGCCAAAGATGCCGGGCAGAAGATCGTGGATTTGCTGAAGAAGATCCTTGATTCCCATTGGTTGGATGATCCTTCTACATTGTTCGCTTCCGATCCGAAGATCTGGTACAGCACTGCGAAATCAACCGTCATGGATGCCCTTGATCTGGTGATGGACGGCATCAATTTCTCGATCCTCCAAGTCTTGTTCAATTTGGTGGGCATATTGAACCCACTTGCGGCGATATTCGGAGCGTTCGGCGAGCTGGTCAGCGAGGCGAAGGTTGCC
The DNA here is from genome assembly GCA_963770655.1 of uncultured Chloroflexia bacterium. Taxonomy (GTDB): domain Bacteria; phylum Chloroflexota; class Anaerolineae; order Anaerolineales; family UBA4823; genus CAZAGA01. The sequence goes on from CAVYQO010000014.1 coordinate 129,994, forward strand.
ATCGATCTGCTGAAGGCTGCCGCGATTCTCTCGCCTGATTTGGCCGGTTCAGGGCAAACGGTCATAGACAAGTTGAATATCTTGATTGCAGAATTGGGCGGCGGTTTTATAAACCTGGCGAATGGGAAAATCGGAAATGCCATGGGTGAAGTCAAAACGGCAACGGACAATTTCCTGCAGAACGCCAGTAACCCGCAGACTTTCCTGACCGGCGATTTACCCAGTTTCTTTGGTCAGAGCGACCCGGTGAAATGGTTCGACGATTTAAAAGATCGCATTACGAAAGCTCGAACGGCGGTGACCGACGCTCTAACGCAGGCCAACACGGTCATGAGCGAGCTGAACAAGCTCAACAACATCGCCGCCGCGGCGGTTGCCGGCATCCTGCCGCCTCTGCTGACGCCGCCCAGCCTGATATGGGAATTTTGGAATGGAACCCGCTGGCAGCCGCTGGTCGGCCCGGCGCTCAGCAACCCGAACGGCAATCCGAGCAACAATGATCCGATTAACCTGCTCGCCTCAGGCTCGGTCAGTTTTCCTGTACCACCAAGCTGGGAAGCCAACCAGGTGAACAGCATCGGCGGGTTGTGGCTGCGGGTGCGGCAGGCCGGGGGGAGTTATGCCCGGATGCGGCTGGTTAGCTGGACCGACCAGCAGAACAACGTTAATTTTGTCCCGATTATCGAGCCGCGCCCGCCAGTGCTGGACAATCTCTTCATCGGTTATGTCTATCACTCACCCAAAGAAGCCCCGCAGTACTGCCTGGCGCTTAACGATTTTCGCTGGAGCGATCACACCCGCAACTCCAACTGGCGCGGCGACGCCTTTGCACCTTTCCAGCCGGTGGAAGATACGACCCCTGCGCTGTACCTGGGCTTCGATCGCCCCCTGCCAGCGGACCGCATCGGGCTGTATCTGGATATCCAGGAAACCCCCGGCGGTGCGGGTAACCCGCCTTTACGCTGGGAGTATTGGGACGGCAGCAACTGGCTGCTGGTGAGCGTCGAGGACGAGACGCTTGAATTGAAGCTGCCGGGCACGATCTCGGTTCTCTGGCCGGGTGTGCCAGCCCAGCCGTCCGCTACAATCATCCAGACTGAAGGCAGCCAGGTCACCCTGGTGGATAATCGCCAGGCGGCCCGCTTCCAACCCGGCGACCAGTTATACCTGCGTAAAGGGGATGATGGTGAGCTGGGGACAGTGACTACAGTGGCAGAAAACGTCCTGACCCTGAAGACGCCATTGGCGAAAAACTACGCCGGTGGGTCGCTCAATTTTGCCGAGTTGCCAAGATTCGGGATACCGCGCACCTGGCTGCGCGCCCGCCTGCAATCGGACGGCGAGCCGCCTCGCCCCGAGGTGGCGAGTATTGACGCCAACGCCGTCTGGGCGCGCCAGGTGCAAACGGTGAACGATGAGCTGCTCGGCTCGAGCAACGGCCAGATGCGCCAGGCGTATTTCGTGCGCCGCTCGCCTGTTCTGGCCGGTCAAACGATTGAGGTACGCGAGCTGGAAGGGGCACGCGCCGAGGTGGAGCTGCCCATTTTAAAGCGCGAGCTGCTGCGCCTGGGCTTGAGCGAGACCGATCTACGCCCGGTAAAAGACAAAGTCACCGGCAAAGTGCGCGAGGTGTGGGTTCGCTGGCAGGAACGCCCGCACCTGCTGTTCTCCGGACCCGAAGACCGTCATTATGTCATCGAACGCAGCCAGGGACAGGTTCGCTTTGGCGATGGTCGGCACGGCAAGATCCCGACCTCCGGCGTTAATAATCTCCTGGCCCGCAGCTACCGGGCGGGAGGTGGGGTGGCGGGCAATGTAGCCTCCGGCGCAGTCAACCAGCTTCTCAGCGGCGTTTTAGCCCAGGGAGTAACCAATCCCCGCGCGGCAGGCGGCGGCGCAGAAGCCGAGACCCTGGCAGCGGTGCAAAATCGTGGTCCGCAGTCCGTGCGCCACCGTAAACAGGCGATCGCTCTATCGGATTACGAATGGCTGGCGCGCGAAGCTTCCCCATCGGTTGCTGTGGCCCGGGCGCAAGCTACCACCCACCCCGATGGCCGACCGATGCCTGGCTGGGTACGGCTGGTGATCCTGCCGCAGAGCAGTGAGCCGCGCCCGCAGCCATCATTCGAGCTGCGCCAGCAGGTGTTAGCGTATATCACCCGGCGTACGCCAGCGGCGATGGCCGGGCAGCTTACCATCGCCGGACCCGATTACCTGGCAGTGGGGGTCGAGGCGGTGATTGCACCGCGCAACTCAGGCCAAGGGGGACCAGCTCTCGCAGCCGCCCGTCAGGCTCTGATGACGTTCCTGCATCCCTTGACCGGTGGACCGGAGGGCGATGGCTGGCCTTTTGGCCGTGATGTCTATCTCTCAGATGTGGCCGCCGTCCTGGAGGCAGTCCCCGGCGTCGATTATGTTTCCACCTTGCTTCTGCTGCTCAATGGCACGCCGCAGGGAGAGCAGGTGAACGCGCCGCCTGACCGGATCGTTGCCGCAGGAGATTTGAGGCTCAGCCTGGTAGGAAGGGAGGCTTAACCCATGCCGCTGCCATTACCAAACCTGGATACCCGCCGCTGGAACGACCTGGTCGATGAAGGCCAGGCGCTGATTCCACAATATACCCCGCAGTGGACCGATCACAACACCCACGATCCTGGCATCACCCTCATGGAGCTGCTGGCCTGGCTGGTGGAGCAGGATATCTTCCGCGCCAATCAGGTTCCCCGGCGCCACCTGCGAAAATTCCTGGCTCTGGCTGGCTATTTTCCAAGACAGGCCCGTCCGGCGCGAGCAGCGCTGCGTATCTCCCTGAAGTCAGGCGAGCCGGTTCTGAAACTGCCCGCCGGCTTGGCCTTGATCGGTCAAAACAAGCTAACGAATGGGCCAAGGCTCTACTTCCGCACAGAGTATGAAGCGAATATCGTTCCTGTCCAAATCAGCGCAGTGCTCGTTTTTGACGGCATCCGCTGGCTGGACCAGACCCTGGCCTGGCAGGAGGACGCATTCTACACGGCCTGGGGTGAAAATCCCTCGCCGCAGGCAGATCCTGATCAGCAAGCAGCGCTGTATATAGGTTTTAACGCCCCCCTGCCGCCAGGTACGACCGCCCGGCTGTGGTTTGAGTTCAGCGGGCAGCAGGCCACCTGGCAGGCCCGCCAGGACTTGGTCGCCGAAGCAACCTATCAGGCGCTCGCCTGTACCCCGATCGTCCCCGACTGGTCCTGTCCCGGCGAGACTGACGGCGGCAGCGCCTCGACGCCGGGAGGTGGTACGCCGAATGCCCCACTCACCCCACCCCACCACAGCGTGCGTACAACCTGGGAATATTACGATGGCAGCCAGTGGCTGGCGCTCGATCCAGCCAGCGGTTACGTAGTGGATGATACGCGCAGCTTCTCGCTTAGCGGAACTGTGCAGATCACCCTACCCGCCGCCATGACGGCGACGAAGCCCTTCAGTGGTGCTCCGCAGGCTTTCTATTTACGCTGCCGCATGAGCGCCGGCCGGCCTGACGCAGCACCTAAACTTGTCGGGCTCTTTATAAATGCAGTGGAGGCGCTGCAGCTTCGGGCGGAACGCCATATTTTCCCCATCCTGGCAGGCGTCACACCGCCCGTTGGACAGGCGCCGGTTCCAGGAACCCAAAGCAAATTGGAATTTTCCCTGGACGCCGATGGCCAAATCAGCAGCCTGGCCTTTGATTCGTCGGTGAATGGTCCAGAGGTCCTGGTATTAGATTACCAACCCGCTACGGTAAATCAGGATGGTGAGTTGGCAGTCACCTTGCTCGACCTGGGGAGCGCCAACGGCTACCCGTTGCAGTCTTACCGGCTCCGGAATCTCCCTTTGGCGGATGGTGTCATCAAGGTTTTCTCGTTGGAAGGGGGGGGAACTCATCCCCTGGCTGCGATCTACAGACCTGGACCCGGCCGGTCCTGACGAATCCGTTTTTTCATTGGATGATGAAACGGGGAGTTTGCATTTCGGCGACGGGTTGCAAGGGCGGGTGCCTCCCAAAGACGTCCGGCTGCTGGCAGCTTACCAGACCACCCTTGGGGTAAACGGCAACTTGCCGTCCGATAACCTGCCAGGAGACGTTATTTGGCAGATAAGTGGCGCAGATGATCTGCTCAATACCGCGCTGACCGGGGGAGGTTTGGCAGGCATCGAGGCAAAATTGGAATCGATCAGCAATCCGCTGCCCGCTCACAGCGGTACAGATCTCGAAAGCCTGGAAGGAGCATCCGGACGGGCGGTGGAACGGTTGTGGGCCCATGAGCGCCTGGTGGAGCTGGCCGAGACCCGAGATGTTAAATCATTGGATCAGATTGCCGCGGCCGAAAGTATGGCGCGAACTGCCCCCTCCAGAGCCACCACCCTGCTGGATTTCGAGCGCCTGGCGCTCGAAACCCCTGGAGTCCACCTGGCGCGCGCCCGCGCCTTTGCCGGTATCGATCCAGCCTATCCTTGCCTGGCGGCGCTGGGGACAGTCACTCTGGTCGTGATTCCCGAGCTGCCAGTTGGCAGACCACTCCCCACCGGTGAGCTACTGGCTGCTGTACGAGCTTACCTCGAGCGCCGCCGCGTGATCGGTACTCGCCTGCTGGTGGTGGGCCCTAAATACCTGCAGGTGACGGTGCAAGCCCAGGTGCGGTGCTGGGAGGGGACCGATCCAGCCCGCGTGCGTCAAGAGATAATCGACCGTTTGAATGCTTTCCTTGACCCGCTCAAGGGTGGACCCGATGGCAACGGCTGGCCTTTTGGTCGTGATGTTTATCGCTCGGAGATCCTGCAAGTCATCGACGGCACGGAAGGCGTCGATCATGTACTTTCGCTTGAGCTCATCCCTGAGCACGGTGAGGCGCAGTGTGCCAACCTGTGCGTCGGGCTGCTTGGGCTGACAACCGCTGGGGCTCACCAGATCGAGATCAGCAGTAAAAGGAATTAACGGATGACTGACCACAAACAAAAAATGATCCAGCGCGTCCGCCATCATCCAGAAGAACGCCTGCAGGCATCTGATTTGAACACCGACATGGCCTACGAAGCCATGCTGCGCCGTCTCCATTTGCGCAGCCTGCATGATACCTGGGGTGCGGCCTTAGGCTTACGCCTGGCCCTGCGAAATGATGGCAAAGCTGTCCTGGTAGCGCCTGGCCTGGCTTATGACTGCCTGGGGCGCGAACTGCTGCTGACAGTGAGCACAGCATTGGACGCCCCGCTGCGTCCGGCTGGGGCGCAAGGACAGTCGCTGGTCTATGATTTGACCGTGCGTTATGTAGAAATCGATTCGAAACAGCGTCGGGACAGCGGGGGAGATCTGTGCATGACCACGAACGAGCTGGGCCTGGATTTCCGCTGGGCGCTGGCTGGCGAGGGGAACAGCCCCGCCGCAGAATGGCTGTCCGAAGGCATCCGTCTGGGCGAGGAAGTTCCCCTGGGACGGTTTATCCTGGACGCTCAAGATACGCTCAGCGGGCCGTCCTATCTCCACCGCCGCAATGCGCATCCCCTGCTTCGCCCACATCTGGCATCCAACATCGTGCAGCCAGAGTGGCAGGCGGAAATCGAAAAGGTGGACGACTTCACAAACATTCTAAAATCAGCCACATTTACCTCCCTGATTAATACAGCAGTCGGTGGTTTCAGCCAGGATACCCATTATTTCGTACGTCTGCTGCCGACCACCCCCCTGCAAACGCTACAGGAGAGCGGCAAACTCATCGGCCCGCTGGTCTCGATCAGTAATCCTACCTATCAGAATTTCTCGCTGCGGGTAACCTATGCCCTGCACGACGATCCAGCGAATGAAAGCGACGTCCTGGTGCTGTTATTGAGGGAGATAGATCATACGCGCCTGCTGTGGCTGGGGGCTGAACCGGTGACCGGCTGCACGCCGGGAATGACCCAGATATACACCGTTTACGGTTACCTGGCGCTTAATGTGACCAGCCTGTGGACGACAGCGTTGAAATTATTCGGTACTTAAGATGAGGCAGTTATGACGATAACAAATGAAGTCCCTTCAGTCGAACGGCCAGTTTTCTTCGATGGGCAGCGCTTGACCGCCGCCGACCTGACGGCGGTGCAGGATTACCAGCGTGAGCTGCGCTGGCTGCACAACCGCAGTCTGCACACCTGGGGGATTGCCTTTGGCCTGGAAGTGATTGCCAAACGCGGCGACCGGGCGGTGACTGTGCAAATGGGGTATGCTCTGGATTGCCTGGGGCGTGATTTGATCCTGAACACTGCCCTCAGCCTACCTATCCCACCGGTAGCCGGAGGTCCGAATGACCCAGCGGTCTTTTACCTGACGATTTCATACCTGGAAGATGAAGATCTACAGCCGGAAATCCGCCTAGGTGAATGCGACGCCAATGGGGCAGTGCGGCTGCCAGAGCAGGCCCGGCTGCGCTGGCAGCGACCGTATGACAACCAGCCAGAAAGCAGCTACCGCCCCGGCATAGATGTGATCCTGGCTTCCATCCAGATCCTAAACTGCAAACTGGCCGCCGAACCATCACCAAAACAGCGCAGGGAAGCGCGGCCCGCTGCGCAGCCTTACGTGGCGGCTGGAAGCACGCCAGGCGTTGCCTCCTGGGAGATCGCCGGCAGCGTCCCCGAGGTCGTAGGGGTGAAAGCGCGAGTCGATACCTCGGCTGCAGGTTTCGGAGGTACACCGCAGTACCTGGCACATGTGGTTGGTGAGCGGCAGATTTCCCCGTCCGAAGGGTTTCTGGACGGGCTTGCGAACATCAGTGAGGCCACCGCCACCGGATTCTTGCTCACAGTTGTCCTGCCCGCCGATGTGCCATTGGGCAACGGTAAGCTGCTCAACCCAAGCAGGTTTTTGGATCCTAACCTACCAGCCTTGGTGCGAGATCACCTGTTATGGAGCATCACCTGGCTGGGAATCGAAGGCTGATGATGGAAAAACCCGGTTTCTTTTACATCCTGAGCCAGGAGCACGACAGCCTGCTGAGCCTGAATGGGCTGGTCCAGGCCTCAGATCGCACGCTGGCACTCTCCAGGCAGCCGGGTGGACTATTCTCGTTGCAAGGCAGCTTCCTGGCCGGTCCATTCGAAGTTGGCCAGGCGCCAACTGCGTGGCATCGGCTGCAGGCACAGACGCCAAAGCTGCCCGAAGGCGCCCATCTACGCCTGTTCAGCCGCAGCAGCGAACAGATTGCCGTCCCACCGCTCCCACCGGTAGAGCAGTACAGCGGCGCAGCGGATGTCTTGGCGCCGCTCGATACCTGGCGCGCTGCTCGCCGCGATGCCAGAAACCTGCGCCTACTGAACGCTCCAGGGCGCTATCTCTGGGTATACGGCATGCTCTCCAGCGATGGACGCGCGACCCCGCAGATCGTGCAGCTCCGCGTGGAATATGACCGCCCATCCTGGCTAGGTTACCTGCCAGCGATCTATGTCCCTGGAAAAGGCGATCCCAGCTTTATCGATCGCTCCCTGGCGCTGTTTCAATCCATGCTGGACGAGCAGGAGGGCTGGATCGAGCTGCTCCCGCGCCTCTTCGATCCATTCGCCGCCCCAGCAGGGTGGTTGGACTGGCTGGCAGGGTGGCTGGCTTTCGAGCTGGACGACACCTGGCCCGAAGCGAAACGCCGCCTGGCGTTGAAAAGAGCTTTCGAACTGCAGGGGGTGCGCGGCACAGTGGAGGGATTGACTGCAATGATCCAGCTTTACAGCGGGGCCAGGACTCGGATCGTCGAGCCGGCCCGCAGCGTTAGTTTGTGGTCATTGGGCGAGACCTCGACCCTAGGTTTCACGACCATGCTGACGCCAGCCCAGGCGCAAGGAGCTGTCTTGAGAACCACCGCAGATTTAGGCAGCTCACATCTGATCGGAACCGAAGATTACGGTTCGCCCCTGTTCAGCGATCTGGCGCACCATTTTTGCGTGCAGGTCTACGCGGCTGAAATCTCGGGACCCGCAGCGCTGAACCAACTAGAACGCGTCATAGAGCGTGAGAAGCCGGCCCACACTACATATTGCGTGCAGGTGATCGACGCCGAACTACGAGTCGGCATGCAGGCCCGTCTGGGCGTAGACGCGATCGTATCCCCGGCTGATCCAGAAGCAGTTCTGGATCCTGGAATGAAGCTAGGCGTGGATAGTGTCCTGCCCAAGGATCCTCGCCCGAATGTACTGGGCAGCAAGTCATACCTGGGTATGAATGCAATTCTGGCAAGTTCGACTGACCCTGTCGAAGGAGGAAATAATGTCTGATTCAATGAATAATCCGGCGGACCTGGCCCGTTTAAGCAGCCCGGTTAGAAACCATTACTTCTATGGAAAACTACTGACGGAAAAAGATTTGACGAAGGAACAAACCTATTTAAACCGCAAACGCTGGTTGATCAACCGGCTAGGCCTGGGCAGTGGGGTACTGTGCGGGCTGGAAGTACAGGCGTCAGGCGACGGGAAATGCGTGATCGTACAACCGGGCGTGGCGGTCGATGCTTTTGGGCGCGAGATTATTGTTCCTGAACCCTACTGCCTGGAAAACCCTCGGCAGCCAACCGACTGCATGGGCAGACCGCAGGGAGACCCGATCCAGGGCAAGGCGGTGGTCCACCTGTGCCTGGCCTACCACGAGTGTGAAATCGAGCCTGTGCCGGCGCTGGTCAGCGACTGCGATACGCGCCAGGGCTGCGAGGCTAACGCCATTCGGGAACGCTACCGTGTGCTGGTCTGCGCCGATGCCGAAATGCCCGGCGGGCTGGACGACAAGCAGTGCGCACAGATCTTCCCCGACCAGCCCGATGAAAAGTTCGACCGCAGCAGGGCTGCCTGCCAGGTGTTGGGAGGCGCCTGCCCGGAGCCGGGCAGTGAATGTGTGGTCATCGCCGCCATTATGCTGCCGGAGAAAGCGGACGAAGCGATGCAGGTGCAGACCTGCGGCCACCGGCGGATGATCTACAGCAACGGGACCCTATTCGACCTGTTGATGTGCCTGGCGGATCGGGTGGACGAGTGCTGCCGCCAGGATATCGTGCGGCTCATGCTGCGCTATGTCTCCGGCGATGCGCAATCAGCCGCAGCAGGCTCGATCCTTCCGGAGGCGCTGGTGGTACGTGTGGTGGACAGCGACGGACAGGCCGTCGAAAATGAACCAGTAACCTTTTTGGTACGCGGCGGCGGGGGCAATCCAGTCGACGCAGCCAATAACCCCCAACCTCAGGTGACTGTACAGTCAGATATCAACGGGTCGGCGAAAGTCGGCTGGCAGATTGGACCGAACCCCGGCCTGAATACCCTGGAAGCGAGCATTACCAGCGGCGCACAGGTGGTATTCAGCGCCCTTGGGCAGGGCGAGATGGCTCATCCGCCGGTGATTGTCAAATATGAACCTCCGCTGGGCATCGAGATGACGAGCGTCAACCTGAAAGAACTATTCGACTCGGGCATCCGCATCTTCTTCGACCGCGAGATGATGATCCAAGATCTTGAAAACGATGAAAAATGGTTAGCGATGTGGTTTATCGGCCTGGAGGATCCTGCCGCGCCGCCCGGACAGCGCAAAATTGTCGCCAGGCGGGCCAAGCTCAAGCTGCTAGAACCAAATCCTCCGGCGCCATCGGCGATGGCACGTTATTCGATCGGTCTTAGCTTGACCGTCGACGAGCTGATCAAGCGTGGTTATCGCAGTCTGATCTTCGCCGCTGCTGCCGGCTCCAACATCCGCGGGGACTCGGATGGGATGCTGTTGGATCCCGATTACGCCGGTTCGATTATTGATTTCAAGCAGACCGGTTTCTATATGAAGGATCCGGCGCTGACGCTGAGCGATGCCCTGCTCAATCTTACGCCCAACCAACCGGAAGAGTTTGCTGAAGCGGTTTATGACGGGTTGTCAGCCGGCGCTGTTCCGAACCTCCCGACCGGAGATGGGCAGCCGGGTGGGCTGTTTTCAAGCTGGTTCATCATTCTTTGAGCCAGGTGAGCATAATATTCCCTATCTCCGCCGAATTGGAGGCAACGAAGATGAGTGACCAAATTGTTTCTAACCGTATCTGCGACGGCAGACGCGCCTGGCCTGGAGCGCACCCGATTCTTCTCAAGACAGTTGGTGACGCCGGACGATTTAACCCAGGATCAAATCTATTTCCGCGATAAACATAGGCGGCACAACCGCATGCTGCACGGCTGGGGCGTGGTATGCGGGGCGCGGGTGATGGCAGGCAAGGAGCGCTGTCAGCTTGTGATCGAAAGCGGCTATATCCTGGGTCCTTATGGCGACGAGATCGTCATCCCGGAAGACATCACCTTTGATGCCTGCAAGCAGGACCCGGACGGCAACGTATATTCCGCATGCGGCGAGCCTTCTGATCCGTGGTGCCGGGATGTGCGGGCGGAACGGCGGCCAATCAGGTGTACTACCTGGCGATTTGCTATGAGGAGTGCCGCTCCCGTCCAGTTTCGGTGCACGCTGGGGAATGCGGCTGCTCCGAGCCGGGCTGCGAGTACAGCCGCATCCGGGATAGTTTTTCGCTCAAGCTGCTTTCCGAACTTCCCGAGAGCTACCGTGACATGAACCCGCCGAACCTGGCGTTCTTGACCCGCTGCACCGGCGGACGCCCTTGCCCCCCCTGCCCGAACGATCCCTGGGTCATTTTGGCCGACCTGACCATCGGCGCAGATGGCTCGGTTGCAAATATCGACTGCTACGCCCACCGGCGCTATGTAGCCTCTTTCGCTGAATATTTCATCCTATGCCGGCCAGGTTACAAAGATATCATCGATGTCAGGCCAGGCGGCTACCGGCCCGCATTGGTGGATATACGGGCGGTAGCAGAAAACCTAAAACCTGAGCGGGCTGTTTCAGTACGCCTGGCCAGCGGCGATTGGACGACCCTGGCAGCGCATTTCAGCGTACAACCGGGCGAGAAAGTGAGCAACTTCCTGTCGCGTGAGGGGGATCGCGAGTACTATGACAGCACCGCGGATGAAACCTACACCCTGCGCGAGCTGTATTCCCTGGCCGGCGTCAGCCCGAATATGGTGCTGCAGAGCGAGACCGACGCTTTGACCCCGCTGGAAGGATTGAAGCTCCGAATAACGGATCTGCGGGTAGTAAGCGATGGCCTGGCGGGTTTACTGGACGAAGAAGGCGTGCGCGCTCTTGACAAACAATTTCTGGGGGCGCCTGAGAGTTCAGCCGATCTACCAGCGACCCACCTGCGCGGCGTCAGTCCGGCCTCAAGGCTGGGTAAAAAGGTGGCCGGCAGCTCGATTGCCGAGATCGCAGCCCAACCGGTGGAGGATTTCGTCAAAGCCGCAGTGAAAGGCGCCCCGGAGCGCGATGTCACCGCCCTGGAAGCCCAGGCTCGCGATGTTTGGAATAGCGCAAGCCGTGTCGTTCGTTTGGGGAACACCTGGAAAGCCGGTTAGATAAACCAATCCTTGGTTGCAACAGAAAAGAGCTGTCCAGAATGATCCGGACAGCTCTTTTCCGTTACGCTATATCATTTACTTCACTAAAGGCAGCTCAGCCGCTGTCCAGGCGCCAATTCCGCCGGCCAGGTTGCGAACTTCAGTATAGCCCAGCATGCGCAGAGCCGTCAGGCCGATGCCGCCGCGGTGCCCGGAGGCGCAAGTGAGCACAATCGGGGCTGCCTTGTCAGCCGGCAGCAAGGTCATGTCAGCCAGCAGGGATTTAATTGGCATGTGCACCGAGCCATCGATGTAGCCGGCCACCCATTCGTCGTCAGTACGCAGGTCGATCACCAGCGGCTTGGTCTCGGAGGCCAGCTCGGTGTTCAGGTCAGCCGTTTTGACGGAGTAATATTGTCAACGAATTATCAATGCTGTTTTGACGCCGCCTATACGCAGATCGTTGGCCATCGCTCACCCGCTGAGCGTTTCGTTCGGCGCATATACCCGTATCGCAGCCTGACCTCCCACCGGACATTTGTTTTCACAAATCCCACAGCCAGTGCAGCGCTCGCGCAGGACGTGCGGGAGCAGCAGGTCAACCGGAACTCCGTCTAAACCAATCACTTGAACCTGCTCGAGCTGGATCGCTTTTTGCGGCAAAGGGCACATTTCCTCACAAATGATGCAAGGAATATGATCCGACCAGGGCAGGCAGCGATTCTGATCCAGCGCAGCATTGCCAATCACCGCCAGGCGTTTTTCCTCCAGGCCGAGGGGCGGGATGGCCTGGACAGGACAGATTTGACCACAAGCATTACAGCTAAAATCACAGTAACCCAGGCGGGGGACAAATAGCGGGGTGGCAAATCCCTGCAAACCAGCCTCGAAGATCGCCGGTTGGAGCGCGCTGGTTGGGCAGGCGCGGATGCACTCAGCGCAGCGTACACAGCGGGTGAGTGCTGCTAGATCCGGGTTGGCCTCCCGAGCACCGGGCGGGCGCAGCAGGAAAGGTGGATCGTTGGCGGACAGGCTGTCGGCACGGAGCAAGGCAACGCCCAGAGCAGCCGTACCGATCGATAACAAAGCCTGGCGTCGTCCAGGGTCATATTCATTCCAGTGGGCAGGGGCCAGGCGGGGGGTAAAGGCGACCCTGCTCCGCGGGCAGACTTCCAAACAATCCAGGCACATGGTACATTCGCTGGGATCGCTGGCATAGCCTTTTGCCGGATCGATTGTGCCGGTGGGGCAATTGCTGCTGCATAACGTGCAGCCGGTGCATTCCTCACTCACCTGGCGGCGGAAGACAGACAGCTTGCTCACCATGCCCAGGAGACCACCCAGGGGACATAGGTAACGGCACCAAAAGCGCTCGGCCCACAGGTTAAGGGCGATCACGCCCAGGAATAGTCCGGCGAACAGGACAGTGCCGCGGTAATAAACCGGCTCGACGGGCAGCAGGCGCGGGCGGATCCAGGCATCGAAGCTGGAGAGCGGGGCGGCCAGGAAGGGGAGCTGGTAAAGAAAGGTTTCGACGGCGGTGACTGCCTGATCGAGGGCTGGCCAAAGGCTGACAGTTAAAGTGCGGAACAGTATAGTGAGCGGGTCGAGCGCCAGCAGGGTCAGGTTGCCTAGCAGCGCCGCGGTCAAGATCATGATCAGCAAGGCATATTTGATCCCGCGCCAGCTCTCTGGCGGAGCGCTGCGCTTGCCGCGCCAGCGTTTCAGCGAAAAAAGGTCGAGAACCGTGCCCAGGGGGCAGAGCCAGCCGCACCAGGCGCGCCCGAAGACCAGGGTAAGCAGGATAGTGAGCAGGACGATGGCAGAACCAGCCAGGAAGGTGCGGCTGGCGAGCAGGTTGGCCAGGATCAGTAATGGATCCAGGCGGATAAACAGGTTGAGCAGGCTCGCTGGCCAGCCGCTTCCCCGGGCGGCCACGAACAGAGCCAGGAAAATCAGCAAAGCGGTGTATTGAGTGAGCTTACGGGCGGTAACCCAGGGGCCGGCTGGCTGGGCTGAGCGTTTTTTTCAACTCATGTGGCGATTCCCGCCGCTCAGCCGCCCACTGCAATTTCGGTGATCTTCAAATTGGCCAGGTCGCTGCGTCCCAGGCCCATGGCCGCCGCGGCACGGATATAGGCGATATCCTCCGGCTGCAGGCCAAACAGCGTCGTGGCGTAACTATCGGCGGCGACAATATCCGCGCTGGCAATCACGGTATCCAGCTTCTTGACATCGTTCAGATCGCCGCCGGTAGGGCCATTGGCCATCAGGACGCGCACTGCATCGATGACGGTCAGGTCAGGTTGGAAGAGGGAGGCCAGGTCGGCGATGCGCTGACCGAGATTGTGGTGGATGGCGGAGCGATTCTGAACCAGACCCATCAAGTTCTTCATCCCCAGGGTCAGGCGGGCCGCGCCGTGATCCTTGGCGATAGGCACGTCGATGAGCACATCAGCCTGAAGGGCATCTTTGAATGCCTCCGTCTGTTTTAGATCCAGGCCATTCGGCAGTTCGACCTTGACGAACTTGAACGCAGGCATGGCGGTCATCTCACCCCCAGCAGCCTGCACCTGCTCCTGGATCCCGCTGCGCACATAGGCTTCGCTGGCGCTGCCGCCGAAGGGGTAGTCCATTACCTGGACGCTTTACCGCGCCAGCCTGCAGAGCCAGGCGCACCAGGGCGCCAACCACCCAGGGATTCGTGGTGGCGGCGTACTCGTAGGTATGATAAGCCACGCAAATATTCGGTTTAATCACTACCCGGGCGCCTTTCGGGACAAACTTTTCCATCCCGCCGAGGGCAGTCAGCGCCTGGCGGACCATTTCCTCGGGATCGGAACCGCGAGCAACGACGAGATGCGGCGCCCCGGCGGGCAGGCTGGTCGGATCGACCTGGAGCGGTTCCTGCGCCTCGACAGCCGTCGCAGGACGGGCCGAAGGTGAACTAACCGGTTTGGGTAAGGCGGTGGGTTGGCTGGCTTCGGTTGGCGTGCTGGCCGCCCGGTCCGCCGGTGAGATTGTGGCAGGGGAATTGGCGCAGGCAGCCAACAGCGGGTCGAGAGCTACTGCACCCAGACCGAGGGAGGCCAATTGGACAAATTGACGCCGAGATAAGGGTTTCATACTATTGATTATACAGAACGAGCGTTGGGCTGTCATGTGTGCTTTGTCGGATAAAATGGGTGCTTTTTGGCATGGAGCAAAAGGGTGATTGCTCGATAACTGGCTTTAGTTTTAGGATGAAAAGTACCATTGCATTGACCCACCAGGAGAGGCGCTAAAACAAGATGACAACCAGGTTCATGGCAGCATGCAGGAACATCGGGGGATAAACGCTTTTCGTCATCGCCCGGGCATACCCATACATTACACCCCATATAGCTGCATTGAGGGATTGGATAGCAACAAATTGGATTGGGACTCCGACAAGGCTGTTCGCGGCATGCAGCAAACCAAAGGCAAGGCCGCTCAGCCAGATCGTCGCTTGAATGCTGAAATTCTGGGGGTAAAACCGCTCAAGAACAAGCAGAAGTGCCGTGAATACGAGCCCGCGCCAGAAGGTCTCTTCGACCACCGGAACAGTAATCACCTCCGTCACAAACCACTGGTTTCCACTGTACGGGGTCGAACTACCTGTCAGCCACAGGTAAGCTGCGATTACCCCGCAGTTGACAAGCAGCATCACCACCAGCATTCGCCAATGCTGGCTAATCTTGCCGATTTGGAATCCGAAAAGACGCGGCCTCCACAGAACCAGGGGGATTTCCAGGAGGAGCAGGTGGGCACGGGAGACAAGGCCCCACAGCGTGGCCTGCCAGGCTGAGCTTCCAACTGGCGGGAAACGGGCTGCAGCAAACCTGTAATATGCATTATCCACCACCACAAACAAGAAGCAGAAAACGACTAATCCAAGAATGATAACAACCCCGACCCATACTGCTCTACCCGTGGATAATGTCTTTGTTTCTGGCATCGGTAATCTCCTCGTACTCTAAATGTTGATAGCGGATTTTGCTAGCCATGATGAAAACGTTGCTGCATCAGGTTCTACTTCTCGTGAGATTTTGCTGCTTTTAGGATACATCAGCCAAAACTTATTTGCCCTAACCGTCGGTAGAGTATTTGCTGGACAGGCGGACAGTATCGAAAACGAAACAGGTTCTTAAGCGGTTCTTTATAATTTCTTAACAAAAGTGCGATATCCTTGTGGAAATATCCTATTTGGATAAAATTTAGCTAATTACTAAAGCAAGGAGTATTACCATGTTTAGAAAATCGTTTCCGCTCAGCATCCTCTTTTTTGCCATCTTAATCATCCTGGTTCTATCGGCGTGCGCTTCAGCAGCCGCAGGAACTGCAGCAAGCAGTGCGCCAGCGACTGAACAGGCCACGCAATCTTCTGCGTTGGCCGAGCCCATCACTGCGTCCAGCGCGCCAGCCGTCGCTGCGCCAACTCAGCCCAGCGCAGCCAGCGCCGGCCAGGAAGCCACACAGTCCCAATCCACTCAGGCGCAAGGCGCCCCAGCCAAGCTCAACTTAAATGCATCCACAGCCGACCAATTCTTGACTATCTCCGGCGTTGGCAGCCGCATGGTGCGCGAATTCATGGAATACCGGCCATACGTCAGCATCCTGCAGTTCCGCAGAGAAATTGGCAAGTATGTCAGCGCTGACCAGGTGGCTGAGTATGAAAAGTATGTATTTGTTCCGATTTCGATCAACGAATCAGATGCTGAAACCTTGCAGCAAATCCCCGGTTTGGATGCGGCCGCAGCGCAAAAGCTCATGGATGGACGGCCATATGCCTCCACGGACGATTTTCTCGCCAGGCTGGCAGAGTTCGTTTCAGAGAGTGATTTATCCATCGCCAAAACTTACCTAAACAATTAGCTACAGGGTAATTGCCATGGAGGAACCCAATGAACTATTTTCAAGATTACCTGGTAAGTGAATTTGCAGAGGACTACCAGGAAGGTCACATCAGCCGGCGCGATGCCCTGAAGCTGATCGCATCCGTGACCGGCAGCCTGCTCCTTGCCAATTCAATCCTGGCTGGCTGCGCCCCAATCGATCAGACGACTGCACCGGTAGATGCTGCCTCCACACTCGAACCGACCCAGCCCAGCCCGACTCGAACCGCCGGCTCAACATCAACCCCCAGACTAGCGGAAACCACAAGCCAGCCGGAATCTCCTGCCTATGGCACCGTAAGCCCTGACGATCCAGCCATCCAGACCGCGGATATCCAGTTTCCGAGTGATGGCGCGGTGATTTTTGCTACCCTGGCCCGGCCGGCCGGTGAAGGACCTTTTCCGGTAGTGCTGGTTTGCCACGAGAACCGTGGCCTGACCGAGCATATCAAAGATGTTGCCCGCCGGCTGGCGAAAGCTGGTTATGTCGCCCTGGCAGTCGATCTGCTCTCACGCCAGGGCGGCAGCAGCGTCCTGGGGAGCGAAGCGGCCCCTGGTGCTCTTGGCAATACCTCCCCAGATCAGTTCGTCCTGGATTTCCTGGCTGGCTACCGCTATCTGCAAAGTCAACCTTTCGCCAATACCAGCCGGGTCGGGATGGTGGGCTTCTGTTTTGGCGGTGGAGTAACCTGGCTGATGGCAACCCGGATGCCCGAGCTGCGCGCTGCGGTCCCTTTTTACGGGCCGCACCCTCCACTCGAAGATGTACCGAACATCCAGGCAGCCGTATTAGGAATTTACGGCGAACGCGATCAGCGAATCAACCAGGGCATCCCGGAAATCGAACAGGCAATGCAGCAAAACAACAAAGTTTTCGAGAAAATCATCTACCCAAACGCGGATCATGCCTTCCACAACGACACGGGAACACGCTACAATCCGGAGGCTGCCAAAGACGCCTGGATGAGAACCCTGGATTGGTTCGGGAGGTATATAAACCAGCCATGAGCTTAATCACTGAACAACAATTAACCACCCATTCCCATCCGAGGCTCGAATGAACGATTCGGTCATCCTAACGCGGCTACGGCGTTTTTTGCTGGTTTTTGCAGGTCTGCTGCTGTTAGGAGCGCTGATCGAGCTGTGGTTCAGCCAGCACACCGGTGAACCCTTGCAGCTCATTCCCTTTGGCTTATGTGCGTTGGGTTTAACAGCAATTTTCCTGGCCCTACTCCGCCCCAAGCGCCGCACGCTACAATTTCTGCGCATCAGTATGGGCGTGGTTGGGCTGGGCAGCATTTTCGGAATGCTTGTGCACATCGTCAACAATGTTTTATTCCAGGAGGAGATACAGCCAGGCTTGAGCATGCTTGAAAAGATCAGCGCCGGGCTGGGCGGAGCCAACCCTTTGCTTGCGCCAGGAATCCTGGGAATCGCAGCGGTTCTGACCCTGGCGGCAGTGTATGCCCACCCAGCTCTGCGCGGCCAGGAAGGCGAAGTCACTTGAAAAAAGGCGAGAATTCCGTTCGTATAATGGAAATTCAAGCCATTTTTGGTATAATCCTGCGTGCTTAGGAAATCGGAGAGGTGCCAGAGCGGCCGAATGGGGCGGTCTCGAAAACCGTTGTGGGACTTGCTCCCACCGTGGGTTCGAATCCCACCCTCTCCGCAGTATAAGATCGCTCAGCGTCCGCTGGGCGATCTCAACGTTTAAGCGATCCTCCTTCATTGTACGTACTCCTCGACGATTGTCAAGACGTTGTCTTATCTTCGGACAAAAGTTCGGACAATTGAAGAAAAAGGAGGGAACCTCTACACTTAAGTGGTCGACCAAAACCAAATAAAGTGAAAAAGATGTTCCCAATGGACAAGTTTATCCGCATTTATGAATTTTCGGAACAGCTATTTTCCAACATAAAAGCAGCATGGCAGGTTGGCGAGATCATGGAAGGGATCATGGCAGCCCGTTCGCTACGCTTGAGTGAAATTGCAGCCAAAATGCCTGGACAAGAAACGGCCAGCTACAAGCGCATCCAACGTTTTCTACGGGATAATGATCCTCAGGAGGCGCTGAAGCTGCTCTTCAACGAAGAAGCAGAGTTCGTGATTGGTGACCCAACGGAGATTGAACGACCGCACGCCAATCGGACGGCGTATGTCGGCACGCTGAAGGATGGACAAACCAAGGGTTTTTGGATGCTATCTCTGGCAACGCCGCTTTTTTATTACGATGCCGAGCAAAAACGTCCACTGCAACTGTTGATCGCCCCGATCAATATGCTCATATTTCTCCAAACGAGCTCAGTTTGCTCGCAATCCCTGAAGTTGATAAACCTTCGCGCTGGTTTTTGTTTTCTGACCCCTTCCTATTGCTCAGGCATCATTATCGCCTGGATAGATCGGCCTTGAAGCAAATTGTCGCCGCGGCCTTACTCATCTTTGCTAAACTGATTTTCGCATATGTCCGAACTCTTGTCTCAACTTGAGGGAATATCCTTGACTTGGAGTTAACTCCAGGTGGTATACTGCCTTTAGGAGGTGACAAATGAAGATCCAAGAAGTCAATGAACGCTATGGTATCTCGCAAGATACTCTGCGCTACTACGAACGGATTGGGCTGTTCCCGCCCGTTCAACGAGATAAAAGCGGGATCCGAAATTACAGTGAGCTCGATCTGAAGCGAGTGGAGTTTATCAAGTGCATGCGCAGCGCCGGATTGCCGATCGAAGTGCTGATCGAGTATGTCAGCCTATTCCAGCAGGGCGACAGGACTATTGAAGCCCGCAAAGCGATCTTGAAAGAGCAGCGAGAAATCCTAGCGGCTAAAATCGCCGAGCTGCAAAAAACACTGGACCTGCTGGACCACAAAATTGCGGTGTATGAAAAGGCCGTGCTGGCCACAGAGAGAGAATTGGTTCAGGCGGAACTCTAATAGCGCTAGATCAAACTGGAGGATATTGAAAAATGGATATCATCAGAAACGGCTCACAACCTTCCGGTAAAGGGCCGGATGAATATTTCACAGGCAGCGTTCGAGTAGATCCCCTGTTTGCCGCACCCGACCCGGCGCGGGTGAGCATCGCTAACGTCAGGTTCGAACCGGGCGCTCGCACCGCTTGGCACAGCCATCCCTACGGGCAGACCCTGATCGTCTCGTTTGGCTCCGGTTGTGTCCAGTGCTGGGGCGGACCCGTTGAAGAGAGTCATCCGGGCGATGTGGTCCGGATCCCGCTAGAAGAAAAACACTTTCACGGCGCTGCCCCTACCACTGCCATAACCCACATCTCCGTCGTCGAGCAAGTTCCGGGTAAAGCGCCAACCTGGATGGAGAAGGTCAGCGAGGAATAAAATCGCGGTGATCTTACGTCCTTGGCTTCAATATTAAAGGAAAAAGATGGCATTACCCTACAATCGGATCCTCGTGCTGAACCTTGCAGCGGTTCTCATCACCGCCTGCTCGCAAGCAACCACTCCTACACCGCTATCACCAACCATTGAGGCTCCGAGGATTGTGTCGGAAACACCCACATCGCTGCCTGCTGCATCGCCAAGTCCAGAGCCAACCGACGGAGCGAAAGTTATGCCTACTACCCAACCGACAACCGGTGAAACGCAGATCCGGGTGATCATTGGGGATACGGTTCTGACCGGGCGATTGTGGGACAAAGCCCCGGCACGCGACCTGATCGCCCAACTTCCTCTGACGTTAACCTTCAGCGACTATCATGGACAAGAGAAACTCGCCCCCCTGCCCCGGGAGCTTTCGATAGACGGCGTACCAGCAGGTGACGATCCGCTCCCTGGCGACATCGGCTACTACGAACCAGCGGGCGTACTCGTCTTCTACTACACTGATGTCGGCTACTTCAACGGCATCGTGAGGATTGGCCAGTTCGACGGAAATATGGAGGCCATCTCAGGCCAAACGGGCGATGTCATCGTGAGAATTGAGCTTGCGAAGTGATCATCGTCACGCGATGCGGTTCGCCAAGCGGGTAAAGCCCTAATTCTTCCAAGGAGATTGAACATGAACATCGGATTACAAATCCCGTCTTTTAAATATCCCGGCGGCACAGCTGCGATCCGCCCCAAACTTAAAGAAATCGTCACTACCGCAGAAGCATCCGGGTTTTATAGCCTTTGGGTGATGGATCATTTCTATCAGATCAATGGATTGTTTGGAGAAACCTATACCGACCCGATGTTGGAAGCCTATACCACTCTCGGGTACATTGCCGGATTAACGGAAAGAGCCTATCTCGGTGTGCTCGTCACGGGTGTGATTTATCGCTATCCGTCGGTCCTGATGAAGATGATCAACACCCTCGACATTCTCGCCGGGGGTCGCACGTACTTCGGCATTGGCGCGGCATGGTATGAAGAAGAATCTAAAGGCTATGGAATCCCCTACCCTCCAATCGCCGAGCGTTTCGAGCAGTTGGAGGAAAACCTGAAATTAGCCAAGGCCCTTTGGGCCAGCGACGAGACAGCCTTTACCGGCAAGCATTTCTCCGCTCCGGCAATCACCAACAATCCCCGCCCGCTTTCAATCCCATACCCGCGCATCATGGTTGGTGGAACAGGCCCGAAAAAGACCCTGCGGTTGGTCGCTCAATATGCGGATGCCTGCAATATCGGCGATTGGGTCGGCAAGGAGAACATGCAAAAAGCAATTGACGATCTCAAAGGACATTGTGATGCTTTGGGACGCGATTACGACACTATCGAGAAAACTTCCCTCTGTACGGTTCATCTTTCCGGAGACGATACGGCTGATCGGATCATTCGGCTTGTCGAAGATCTCGCGAAGATGGGCTTTACCCACGCGATTTTCAATATGCCGGATATTTACGAGATTAGGCCGCTCGAAACCTTTGCAAAAGAAATCATCCCGGCCGTAGCCAGAACTCTAGGTAAATAACGCATGTCTGTACAAGTCACACCACACGACTTTCCAGAGATCCGGCGGCAGGGTCATTGGATCTGGGTACCAGAAGAGCCAATCGTGCCGAGTGCGTCTTTATCGGCTGGTATCAACCGGCAAGCACCAGAGACCCACGGCCAACTCCTCACGGCATTATCTCAGTACAGGCGAGCGCCGATCGGGTGGTGGTCGACTCACCCGTGCCAGTAATCATCGATCTTAAGGGACAGCCAGCGCGCGACTTGCCAGAAGGCAAGCATGTGATCGCAGTACATGGAGAAAAATCATAAAAGGAACAATGCTTTACGGCGCCTGGGACGTGCGTTTCGAAGAACGCCCCGATCCAGTGATTATTGAACCAACAGACGCCATCATCAAATTGTCGGCAGCTTGTGTGTGCGGCTCGGATCTCTGGCCCTACCGCGGCGTCGATCCGGTGACGCAGCCCATGCCGATGGGCCACGAGTATGTTGGCATCGTCGAGGAGATCGGCAGCGCGGTCAGGAACATCATACCCGGTCAATTCGTGGTCGGCTCCTTCTTCGCCTCAGACAACACCTGCGAGATCTGCCGAGCCGGCTACCAGAGCTCATGCATCCACCGCGTGGGTATCGGCGGCATCGGAACGCAGGCGGAATATGCCCGCGTCCCGCTCGCAGACGGCACGTTGGTCGCAACACCAGACCTCCCGCCGGACAACCTGATCCCCAGCCTGCTATCGGCTTCCGATGTTTTGGGAACCGGCTGGTTCGGCGCGTTGGCCGCTGAGGTCGGGCCTGGCAAGACTGTCGCAGTGGTCGGTGACGGGGCAGTCGGTTTGTTGGGTGTACTCTCTGCGAAGCAGATGGGTGCCGAGCGCATCATCGTGATGAGCCGCCACGCCGATCGGCAAAAGCTTGCCCTGGAGTTCGGTGCAACCGACATCGTCACCGAGCGCGGGGATGAAGGCGTGGCAAGGATCAAGGAGCTCACTGGCGGGCTTGGTGCACACTCGACCATCGAAGCCGTCGGCACCCAGGAGTCGATGATGCAGGCCATCCAGTCGACTCGTCCCGGCGGTCACGTCGGTTTCGTTGGTGTGCTCCACAATGTGACCATTCCAGGGATGCCTTACTTCTTCTCCCACGTCCATCTGCACGGGGGTCCTGCTCCGGTGCGCCGCTACCTGCCAGAGCTCATCGACCTGATCTGGAGCCACAAGATCAGCCCTGGTAAAGTCTTCGACCTGACCCTACCCCTGGAACATGTAGCAGAGGGGTACCGCGCGATGGATGAACGCCGCGCCATCAAGGCTCTGCTGCGCCCATAGTGCGGCGTATACGTAAGTAAATGGCAAGAATACTCATCACTGGGTCGGCCGATGGTCTGGGCCACCTGTCGGCAAAGTCATTAGCCGATCAAGGTCACCAGGTTGTCTTACATGCGCGTAATTCTGAACGCGGACGTTACGCAAAACAAAAAGTGCCAGCAGCCGAGCACGTCATATCAGGTGATCTGTCCGACATCGATGAAACCAAAAACATCGCCTATGAAGCGAATGCGTTGGGGCAATTCGATGCAGTAATCCATAACGCTGGCGTGTATCAGGCCCCACCTAGGGATATTCTTATGATCAATACGATAGCGCCCTATATTCTTACATGTTTGATCCAAAGACCCAAGCGCTTGATTTACCTGAGCTCAAGTATGCATCTACATGGGCGTGCAAACCTGGAAAACTTCAAAAAAGACATTCCTCGCATCAGTTATTCAGAGTCAAAGTTGTATTTAATCATGCTTTGTATGGCAGTAGCACGCAAATGGCCAGATGTTTACGCTAACGCAGTCGATCCGGGTTGGGTCCCAACAAGAATGGGTGGGCATGGTGCACCAGATGATCTTCAAAAAGGATACGAAACACAAATATGGCTTGCGGTGAGCGATGACGGCAGAGCTAAAATAAGCGGTCGCTATTTTCATCATCTAACAGAAAGCCGCTACAATCCACAGGCTGGCGATATCATGCTGCATGAGAGATTTCTGAGCCTTTGCAGAGACATCACTGGCATTCCTTTCCCCCAATAGATCCGGTCAGAACGTGGTGCCAAGAACTAAGGGCTGCTGCGCCTGTGAGAGGATAACATATGAATTACCGCCTTCCACATTGCCTCCGTCAACAGTGCAAGGTATCCCACCAGGCAATTGCCACCGGTTTCCAATCCCACGATCAAGGTCTCCCTCTGCCCAGCCTCCCAGAGAGATTTATACCATTTGTCTAGAATCGGGATTGGCAACGTTTCTGACATACGAGAAGTGAGCATGCGTTGAGCTCGGATTCCCGACATCGATCCATCCAGCAATTCACCTTCGAACACTAGAAGGTAACCACATCCTCCCCCGGCTGCCATTTACCCGGCAAGGCAGGATCGGCGATCAGCGTCGCATGGTACATGCCGTAGTCCGGCAGGTGCTGCCAGGTCCTGGCAGTAGTGGCTGGCCAGCGGGTATACCGGCCAGCCTTACAGGAAGAGCTTATTCGTCATTTAGAGGGAAGCCTGTTACAATCCGAAATGTGCCATTGTCCCGAAGCGGTCGCCGATATGCTCGCTGACGATTTTATCGAATATGGAAGATCGAGGCAGGTATTCAATAAACAGCAAATCATAGAGGTTTACAACAGAGAGAAGAGATTTGGCACTGATCAACAGTAAGCCTCGATAACTTGACGCGCAGTTTCAGCCAGGGTAACAGCCGGGCTGTGTGCTGAGGGGCCAAACATCCGCGCAGCTACATAAGCGCCATCCATCAACAAAAATAGCGCGTTTGCCAATCCCGCCGGATCTCGCGCACCAGCCTCTTCCGCCAACAGCCTGAAACGCGCCAGGACACTCTGCTTATGCTCCAACGCGACCTGATGGCCGGCGTACCCGGCCTCGGGATACTCGGCGGCTACGTTGATGAATGGGCAGCCATAGCAATCTGGAGAGAGCACATAGCTTTGCAGCCTCTCAAAGAATGCCAGTAATTTTTCAATTGCTGTGGGAGCATCTTTGGTAATCTGCTCGAATTGATCCCAAAAAGTTTGATTACTGTCCTGTAAATAGGTAACGATCAGATCGTCTTTGGATGGATAGTGACGATATAGCGTCATCTTTCCAATGCCTGATTCTGCCGCAATTGTATCAACACCAATCGATCGGTACCCGTGCTGGTAGAACAGGCGGGCGGCTGTCTGGAAAAGCATCTCTTTAGGAGTGATTTCTATTTTCATCCATTTTGCCTCTTGACACGATACAGATCTGTATCGTATAATCGGATCAATCGATACAGATCTGTATCGTACCATAATTTCGAGGTAAAAGCAATACAAGGAGAATCGTATGTACATCGGTATTTTAGGAACAGGTGTGGTTGGGCAAACAATCGCTGTAAAACTGGCAGAGCTTGGCCACGCGGTGATGATTGGCACCCGGGAAGTGGCTCGGACGATGGCGCACACAGATCCTGGTCCCTACGGCCAGCCGCCTTTCAACGCCTGGATCAAGCAAAACCCGGGTGTCCGGCTCGGGAGCTACGCGGAGGCAGCTCAGCACGGAGAAGTCGTCATCAACGCCACCAACGGTTCAGGATCGTTGGAAGCGATGCACCAGGCAGGCGATGGCAATCTCAATGGCAAAATCCTGATCGATATCGCCAACCCATTAGATTTTTCCAGGGGCATGCCGCCATCCCTGACAGTGAGCAACACCGATTCGCTTGGTGAGCAAATCCAGCGGACATTTTCGCAGGTGAAAGTGGTTAAAACCCTCAACACCGTAACATCCAGCCTGATGGTGAACCCGGGCCAGCTTGCTAATGGGGAACACCACATTTTCCTGAGCGGCAATGACCCAGAAGCCAAGTCCCAGGTGGCAGACTGGCTGGCTACCTGGTTCGGCTGGAAATACATCCTCGATTTGGGCGATATCACCACTGCCCGTGGAACCGAAATGTACCTACCACTCTGGCTACGGCTATGGGGGGCGCTGGGGACAGGCATGCTGAATATTCGAGTGGTGAAATAAAAGTCTATAACAGGTTTGATAAAGGAATGAATATGGATACGACCACGACCTTAGGAAAAAGCAGTCTTCTCGTAACCCGCCTGGGAATGGGGGTGATGACCTGGGGAGACGCCAAAGGGCTGGCCCGGTTTCACCCAGCGAAAACGGCCTACGGTGGACCCCGGGGGTTTGAAGAAGAGAAGCAGGCTTTCGAGGCCAGCTTGTCTGCCGGGGTGAATTTCTTTGACACTGCCGCCATGTACAGCGGCGGAGCTTCGGAACGCCGGCTGGGGGAACTGGCAGATGGCAAAGACGTGGTCATAGCCAGCAAGTTCCCGGGCAGCTTTTACTTCCGAACCGAGAATTTTCCAAAGGAACTTGAAGCCAGCCTTAAACGGTTGAAGCGCAGCTCAATTGATCTCTACCAGCACCACTTTCCCAATAACTCGGTTTCCATCCCCCAATTGATGAACTTGCTAGCAGATGCAGTCGAGACGGGGAAAATCAAAGCGGTCGGGGTCAGCAATTATTCAGCCGAGCAGATGCGGCTGGCACACGAAGCCCTAGCGAAACGCGGCATCCCACTGGCTTCTAACCAGGTGGAATATTCACTCTTACACCGCCAACCCGAAACAAACGGCATTTTGGACGCCTGTCGCGAACTGGGGATCACGCTCATCGCTTATCAACCTTTAGCAAGCGGCGCGTTGACCGGGAAGTACAACACTGGAGCCAGGCCAACGGGATTTTTCAGGCGCTTTATGCCCAATTTTAGCGGGAAAGGGCTGGCGGCAATCGAGCCAGTGGTAAACTTGTTGCGCGAGACTGGAGGACGCTATGGCACAAGCCCGGCCCAGGTCGCTATACGTTGGCTGGTCGAAAACCCGCTGGTACTGTCCATCCCGGGGGCCAAGGATGCTCGGCAGGCAGCCGCTAACGCCGAAGCGCTCAGCTTTCGCTTAACGCCTGATGAAATCGAAGCGCTCAACCAGGCAACGCTTGCCTGGCGGAAGTAAAGAAAGCAATGTAAGTGGAGACCGAATCTTACAAACCTCATCAGGAGAGACTTTATCCATCATCCTGTCGTGGTTATCATCGTCAATCACCTCAATTGTTAACACGAGAAGATAACTCCCAGATCTCTCCCGCTGAACATCTGCGCCTCGCATTGGAAGAATTTGGCCCAACCTTCATCAAATTGGGCCAGATTTTATCCACCCGGCCGGACATTATACCTCCAGATTTTATTATAGAACTATCGAAACAAAAGGTCTCTGTACCGCCCAACTCCTAGGAGGATATCCGCGCGGTGTTGGTGGATGAGATGGGCAGTGAAGCGGAGCAGTTCTTCGAACAGATCGACCCCGTTCCCCAGGGCGCGACTTCCCTGGCCCAGGGACATGCCGCCACTTTGAAAAGCGGGGAAGAGGTTGCTGCCAAGGCACAACGCCCAGATATTCTGGCTACAATTGAATCCGACCTGGAAATCTTGTCGGAGGGGAAAATATCGATAGAGGTATATTAGGGTATCATCGACTCAGTAATAGCTACTCACTGTGGGTAGGCCACCCGCCCTCTCCGCAGAGCATATAACTTTCACGGAATAAGACATTCCCACTATGCGGGCGGGCAGGTCTGCGTGTGCAAGTACTTCTCGCATTCATCAGCAGCCCACCCGCGGAGCAGGCGCTGCTGGGCCAGGGCGATCAGGTCGTTGACATCCAGGTAAAAACCGCGCGTCATCTGGTCGGTTTCGCTCTGAGTCAATAGATACTTGCCGTCCGGACTGAAACCGACATAATAGCCAGGAAGGGCAAACATTTCCTGCCCGGAAGAGATATCCAATAGATGTGCGGTTGAATCGTAACAACCTGCGGCGATCAGGGCGCCATCCGGGTTAAATTTAACATTCATCACGACACACGGGACCCTGATCGTTGAGCCTATTTCAAGGCCAGTGACCGGGTCCCAGATCATCACTTTACCGTCCACACTCCCCGTTACCAGGCGTGTCCCATCCTGGTTGAAGTCAACTGATGTGATATTCAATCCTCGATCACTGGCAGTTACTACATGCAGCATGGCCCCGCTGGTTGTGTCAAAAATGCGCGCAACACCATCTCCTTCGCCTGTGGCCAGGCGCGTCCCATCCGGGCTGAAATCAATAGCCCTGATTTCCATAGGGTCTGGATGGTCTTCCACCACATCTACCAGGTCCCCATTAGTCAGGTCCCACATTGCGACGCTTGCGTGTACATCAGCGCCTGAAGTTACCACCAGCTTTGTGCCATCGGGACTGATGGCAGTGTTGAATATTCGGGTTGCGGGATCGCTAAAAACCTTAGCCAGAGAGAAATTAAAGGTTTCCTGGCCAGATGCAGTATCCCAGACCCGCGCCGTCGACACCCTCACCGGCTACATTCTCAACCGTGACCAGCCGCTTCAGGTCGGGATCTGGCGCAGCCCAATTAGTTGTATCTGGACCGCCAGGATTGAACTTGAAGCTGCCCATCGCTTTGAGGCCGGTGGGAGAATGTTCCCAAAATTGGGCAACCCCTCGATCATTGTCTACACTCAGCCAGCGCTTTCCATCCGAACTGAAATAAAACTTATTAAGGCCAGGCAAGTTAAACAGCTCCTGATTGCCGCTGGGAGAAATATCCCAGATCTGGACGCCGCCCGAGGAAGTTATCAGGCGGTTCCCATCCGGGCTGAAAGCCGCGTAGTTTGTCTCGCCAGCCAGGGTATATTGTTCCTGGCCGGTCTCAGCATCCCAGATTTTGACCCGATTATTGCCGGGTGTATTATCGCCGGCTGCGGTGGCCAGCTTTTTCCCATCCGGGGAAAAGGCTATCGTGTGTATATTCCCTTGATGGCCGATCAAGTTATACAGAAACCTGGCCGGAGCCGCCAGGGAAAAATCGAGCTCATATACATAGCCGGTGTTATCAACGCCGACCGCCAGGCGCTTTCCATCCGGACTGAAGGAGATAGCGCCAGGCGTTCCTTTTCCAACAAAAGGAAGCGTAAAAAACGCCTTCGGCTGGCCGCCTGCCGCCAATCCGCGTACATCCCAGAAGATAACGGTTTGGTCGCCGCTGCCGGTCACCAGGGTATTCCCATCCGGGCTGAATACGGCGGCATAGGTTAAATCAGTAAAATCTGTGAGCGTAGCCTGCACCTGGCCGGTCTGCACATCCCATAGCTTGACCGTCTTGTCGTAGCTGGTCGTAGCCAGCCAGCGGCTATCCGGGCTGAAAAAGACGCCATTCACCAGGTCCGTATGGCCTGCAAGGGTATGCAGCAGTTCCCCTGAGCGAGCATCCCATATCTTGGCAGTGGTGCTGATCCCGACCGTTGCCAGCAGGCTGCCATCCGGACTGTAGGTGATGATATTCCCATTATTAAAATCGGGAAAAGGGGGGCCGACAGGGTTGGTAATCGTGATCAAAGATTTCGGGCCAATTTCTGCCAGGCTATCCCCCATCTTCCAGACTTTGACTTCTTTCCCTCGAAAGGCGTTTAAAGTGGCAAAACGGTCGCCATCCGGGCTGATCGCCGTCACGCCGTCAGAGGTGAAGTTATTGTGCAGCCAGACACGCAGGCGCGAGGCCTGGAAAACCTGGTGCAGGGCGTTTTGCGCCTCGCGGGTATTGCTGGTCTTGATCGCCTGCAAGCTCAATAAGAGACTGAGCTGCATGTCCACCGGCATTTTATTAATCGCTTCGGCGGAGAGGGCGCGCGATTCAGCGATGGCGGCCTCCTGGGCAGTGACCGCTTCCGAGGTGGCGCGCAGGCTCGCCTCGCCGACGGCCTGGGTGCTGGCAGACTGGGCCGTGGCTTTTTGCACCTGAGATACCAGGTTCGCCGCCTCCGCTGTGGCTTGCTGGGCGACAGCTTGCGTGCTGGCAGACTGCGCCGCGCTCATATTCTGGCCGGCCAGGTTGGCATTGCGGCTAGACTGCCGTCCAAAGGCGATGGCCGCCGCGGCCATGCCAAGCGCAATCACCACCGTCAGGCTCAAGTAAAGGGCTCGACGGCGTAATTGTTTTGCAGCGCGGCTTTGGGTCTCAGCCAACTCCTGGGCCGCTTTGAGCTCGCGCTGGCGCTGCGCCTCGCGCTCCAATGTCGTCGTACTGTTCCTGCTCGATCGAGGCAGCGAGAAAGGCGTATTCCAGTGCGTTCAAGCGTCCTTCGTTAGCCGAAGCCCACTCGCTCGTTTGCGCCAGGCGCGCCCCACGATACAGCTCCGCCGCATCTCTGCCGCGCGCTTCCCATTCGAGCGCCGCATCGGTCAGATGGCGGTGCAGACGCAAGCCTTCGCGATCCTGCGAAAGCCATTCGTGCAGCCGCTGCCATTCGCGGATCAACGCCTCGTGCGCAACTTCGGCGGTGTCCTCGTTTAATGTGATCAATCTTGCTTCAGCCAGCGTGTTCAGCACCGCGCGCAATTGGACGGCTTCTTCGGATTGATGCGCCAGCTCATTCAATGTCGCTCGCCGGCGGGTATCTTCGGTGCCCTCGCCCAGTTCTGTCAGGCGCAAAAAGATGTCATGCGCTAGCTCTTGCTGTGATTGATTGAGCTGGTCGGTGAAGACGCTCTCCGCCGTCTCAGCAATGGCGCCGCGCACACCGCCCGAAGCGTGATAGCCAGCGAGGGTAAAGGTCCGCCCACGGCGGCGCTCCCAGGTGGCCAGCAGGGCGTGCGAAAGCAAGGGCAGCGCGCCGGGCTCCGGCTGACCCATCCCATCCGCGCCGATGTCATTTAATAGAATGTCCACCAGACCCGGCTCAAATTCCCAACCGCCGCGCCTGGCGGGTTCTTCGATCGCACGGCGCAGTTCAGCCTGGGTCATCTGGCCGATATATTCCTGCTCGGCGGCCACCGCCTCGCGCAAGCAGTGGATACTGGGCGCAGTGCGAATAAAAATCGGCGCGCAGGGCAATGACAACGGTTGTCTTCGCTGCTGGATCGCCGGCAATGGAAAGCAATCTTTCAATAAATGCCGAACGCTCATTTTCGTCCCGGCACAGGGTGAATGTTTCTTCAAATTGATCCACCAAAAGCAGGTGATTCTGGCCGTTATCTTCGCCTGACGGTATATAATTGGCGTCCAGCATTTTCAACGGGTCGGCAGTAGGCGTGAAGACGTGGATTTTCCAGCCGAGGCGCTGAAGGGCAACGACCAGCCCGGCGCGCACGAGCGAGGATTTACCGCTTCCGGAGGCGCCGACAACCGCCAGGAAGCGGGACGAAGCATCCGTGGCGAGATCCGTAACCCGCTCCGCCAGATGCGCCGTAAGGGCTTCGCGGCCAAAGAAAAGGTCTGCATCCGCCTGGTCAAAAAACAAAAGCCCCTTGTATGGGGCAAGGCCCGGCGCGGGCGCATCCTCCTGCCGCGCAGGACGGGCCAATTCCAATAGAGCGTGGGCCGAAGCTCAGGCTCATCTTCAAGATGTAAGGCTGGTATAAAAAGCGCTTTGATTGCGGTGAGATCGGGCAGGCGCTGGTTTTGTTCGAGCCGGCTGATCTGGCGCTTCGCTGTAGCCAACGCTGATGGAGAGCTCCAATTGGGTCAGTTGTTCGCGCCGGCGCAGATATTTGAGCAGGTCGCCAAAAGTCTCGAACGATTCGGGGGATAAAGATTGGGTGGTCATATTCCTCCAGGTGACCCCCGTATTAAGCGGGTGGAAAATCTTATTCAAATATAACACACAATCAGTTTTTATGGAGATTGTTTACCCGAATTATCAACTTGGTAAGAAATGTCATATATTTTGCCAGGAGACAGGGTATCTTTTTTTTATTGACAGGGCGTGATGATCCAAGAGGGTCAAGCCTAACTAATTCAGACCCAAGATCAAGGAAAAGAAAATGTTAAGCAACCATGCGTACAGTTTATCGGGCAGCCAGGCTCACAAACCAAGAAGGATGACGACGAAGAAATTTATCCTGGTTTTATTGGTGTCTGTAACTTTAGCCGCCTGCGTTCCGATGGTCGTCATCGATCAGTGGCCGGATGCCGCTGCGCAGGGCGCGAATTCCCTGCGCGCCATTTTCGGAGTCCGCTTCGTTGCTCAATTGGAAACTTTCGTATTTACGGCCAAGGACGCTTTCCAGCGTCTGAATTACCAGACCGGCCTGAAGAAACCCGCTGCTCCCTGGTGGACCAGCGCCACCGAGCAGAGCGTCCCACTGCCCGCCGCCCCGGCGCCTATAACCAGCGTCTCCTTTTTGGTTGCATCCCCTCATTCGCAGCCCGCAGCCGGCTCAGCCCCGATGCCTGTATCCGCAGCAGGCCAGGACCCGGCTGCGAGATCCCCCAACCCAGACTGCCGCGAGTACCTGGCAACCAACCGCTGTCAGACCGTTCGGCGAGCTCCCCGGGGAGGGCATCTGGCTGTCGTACATACAGAATGGGTTCGGGCAGGTGCTGGCCTATAAGACTTTCCTGTCACCAGACCCTGACCGTCCATACGCTATCGTGGATGTCATCGCCATCGACCTTTCTAAAACCCAGCTTCATTACAGCCTCGGCTCGGAAGAGCCCTATGAAAGCGCAAAAATACCTCGGGCAGCAGGTAGGATCCCTCTCCAAGACCAACAGTCCGACCTGCTCCTGGCCGCTTTCAACGGCGGCTTTATGGTAGAACACGGGCATTTTGGGGCGATGGTGGACGGGCTGGTAGCCGTGCATCCCAAGAATGGCCTGGGCACCCTCGCCATTTATCCGGATGGCAGCCTCCGCATGGGGGAGTGGGGGGCGGACCTCCAGCCTTCTGATCAAATACTGGCCTACCGGCAGAACGGGCCGCTGGCGATTAAAGATGGGCAGATTTCAATGCTGGTCGCAGACCAATCTTATTGGGGTTACACCATCAGCGGCGATACGGTTACCTGGCGCTCAGGGCTGGGCTTGAGCCAGGACGGCCGCACGCTCTATTACCTGGCCGGACCGTCGTTATCCATTCAAACTCTAACGGATGCCATGCAGGCGGTCGGCTTATGGACTGCCATGCAGCTCGACATTAATAAGTATTGGGTGCATTTTGTCGCCATCCACCCGGTTGACGGCCAATTGACTTGCGAGCCGTTGGATGAAAATGACATGAAGATCCACGCAAACCGCTTCCTGGTCGGTTTCAGCCGTGATTTCTTTTATGTAACCGCAAAATAATAGGAACTTAACCGGTGATTTTGGGAGAGAGTTTACCTAAATTATCAACTTGGCAAGAAATGTCATACTTTTTGTCGAGAGAAAGCGTATATTCTTATCGACAGGGCGCAATGATCTTAGAAGATCGAGCCCAACCAGGGTTGTCTCATACACGATTCACTATTTAGGATTGGAGGAATAAGCTATGTCTGTCAAAAGAGTTTTACTCACTACTGTTCTTTGCCTGGGTTTGATTTTTGGAGTTTTCCAGGGAACTTCTGCACAAACGGGAAAGGTTTGCCGCATCTTAGCCTATGAGGAAACGCAAACATTTTCTAATTCCGATTGTGACTCGTATACGCTCGGGTATGGTTGGCTGGCGGTCTCACCCGGCCTGGTCAAGGAGTTTGTCAAGGCTACTTCGATCGATGCCGCGTTCTGGGGAGACACTGTCAAATTTAGTGTAAAACCGGAAGATGCAGCCAAGCTCTGGTCGCCAATAGATACCCGTCCAAGCGCAGAATTAGGTTACTACTGTCCCACCGGGCTGTTTTATAGATCGTTCTTTGACATAAAGATCGGAAAGTTAGACCCCGGAACCTACCATCTGTATTTTTATGACACATTAAGCCATCCGCTCACCGACGGGACTCAATCCTGTGTGGATGATCAAGGACAGCGTTTCCCTAAAATCATGTACTCAGGAACCTTCATTGATAATCACACAGATGCTATAACCATCACACCATGATGACCTGAGGAACTATTTCCTAACAATTAACCCAGGACGGGCTGACCAGATCATCAGGATCTATCCGATCCTGATGATCTGAGGTCAGACAAGAAGGAGAAACCATGTCTAAGAAACTGTTCCCTATCCCTTCGTTACCGCAGCAGCCATGATCCTGGCCGCCTGAACTGCACCAGCTCCAACCACGACCCCTGCAGGTCGGTGAGGAAGACCTGCAAGATCGTCGGGTTATCTGGTAAGATACCCACGGTGTCAATGACCACATGTATTGTTGGTGAATATTTCTGGAATATTGTGAGTGCATGCCACTCGTCCATTTTAGGGTGTTTGTACACTGATCGAGTTGAAACCGTTTGAACGATTAACGCCAAAATACAAGGTAACTATGAATAATTCCAGTACTCACAATCAACGTCTCGCAAAAATGACCTTCGCCACCGTCTATCCGTTATATATCAAAAAAGTGGAGAAGAAAGGCAGAACCAAAGAAGAATTGGATCAGGTCATAGAGTGGTTAACAAACTTCGATAATAAGCAGCTTCAGGAACTAATAACAGAAAATGCGACTTTTGAAACATTCTTCCAACGTGCTTCGCTAAACCCCAATGCGCACCTCATCACCGGAGTAATCTGTGGGTATCGTGTGGAGGAAATCGAGGATCCTTTGACGCAGCAGGTCAGGTATTTGGATAAGTTGGTGGATGAGTTAGCGAAGGGCAGGAAAATGGAGAAGATTTTGCGTGGCTCGTAAGGTGTTGTGAAGCTTCATGAAGCGGACGAGCTTTCAGTGACATGCCCACCGGATGGAGGAAACATCGTCTTCATGTCTGACCGCGGCGATAAGAGCGTAATTTACGTTATGAACACCGATGGCAGCAACCTGACGCGCCTGACCAACACCGCCCCCCAATTCATCTTGGTCTTCCTGGCATTAGCATGGACTCTGGCCAGGATGATCGAGCCGTGCGTAAGAGTTGGTAACGCTCAGGATAGATGGAAGCGCCCAGCTTCCAGGATTTAGAGACGATTATGCAGACGGAGAGGGCACCCATCCTCTCCACATCCAAGATCGCTCAGTGACAGTTGGGCGATCTCACTTTTTGATCGCTTATTCATCATTGTAGATACTGCTCGGCGATTGTAAAGGTAATGTGGGATTGGCTGTTCAGCGAAAATGTCACCTTATGGAAAAACCTGGTGACATTAACGATGAAAGAACAGCACAAATGGAAGCTGGTGATTGACTGCAAATCCTTCAAACCGCGCTCCCGGCATCAACGAACAATTTCACCACTTTTCGAGCGGGTTGGAGCTTGAAGATTTCCTTGGTGCCGTTGCTCGAGAGCAACAGCGAACCGGCGGGGAGTGGTTGCTGATTCCTATTCTCGCGGCCTGTGACTTTTTGGAAGAATCGAAAGGAGCCGGGGCTCCGGCTCCTTTCTCTAACGTACCAATAAGATACTACCAATAAGCGATGGTTATTTTGGCAGCAGTACCATATCGATCACGTGGATCACGCCGTTGGATGTTTCGATGTCGGTGATGATTACCTGCACAGTATCGTTCAGATACACTTTACCGTCTTTGACGGTAATATCTATCTGCTGGCCTTCCAGGGCGGTGTCAACCATCTGTCCATCTAGCTGGACGACATCCGCAGCCATGACCTTGCCCGGTACTACATGGTAGAGCAGAATATTCTTGAGAAGTCTCCAGGTTTTCCGGCTTGAGCAGGTCTTCCACGGTTCCAGCGGGCAGCTTGGCGAAAGCCTCGTCGGTGGGGGCGAAGACCGTGAAGGGTCCTTCCCCTTTGAGGGTCTCAACTAGCCCAGCAGCCTGTACCGCAGCCACCAGGGTGGTGAAACGACCATCCGCTGCAGCGGTGTCAACAATATCCGAGGGCTTGGCGGGGGGCAGGAGTACACTGTCGATCACGTGGATCACGCCGTTGGCGGTTTCAATGTCGGTGATGACCACTTCCACGTTGTCGTTCAGGTACACTTTGCCATCCTTCACGGAGATGTTGAGCGGGTTGTCTGCCAGGGCGGTGTCTGCCATCTTCCCATCCAATGCGACTGCATCGGCTGCCATGACCTTAGCGGGTACCACATGGTAGAGCAGAATATTCTTGAGAGTCTCCAGGTTCTCAGGCTTGAGCAAGTCTTCCACGGTTCCAGCGGGCAGCTTGGCGAAAGCATCGTCAGTGGGGGCGAAGACAGTGAAGGGTCCTTCTCCCTTGAGGGTGTCGACCAATCCAGCAGCGGTCACGGCAGCCACCAGGGTGGTGAAGCGCCCATCGGCGACGGCAGTGTCCACAATATCCTTTTGCTGCGGAGGTTCCGTGGGCTTCGGCATGTCAGTGGGAGCTGAAGCCTCCGTAGCTTTCGGCGCCATGGTTGGCGCAGGTGTGGCTGCTGGAGCGCATGCTCCTAATACCAGAGCAGCAACGATTATCAGAGATAGAAAAGTGAGACGTTTCATTCGGTTACTCCTTGTTATGTTTTTGTATATGTTATGTACACTATCTGTTCTTATTTTATACAAAACT
The DNA here is from genome assembly GCA_963770655.1 of uncultured Chloroflexia bacterium. Classification (GTDB taxonomy): domain Bacteria; phylum Chloroflexota; class Anaerolineae; order Anaerolineales; family UBA4823; genus CAZAGA01. The sequence goes on from CAVYQO010000014.1 coordinate 165,703, forward strand.
TGTACAGAGTCAAGGGTTAAACAGGATTATCATCAAGCGCTCATTTTCCCCTGTAACCCATCTAGTGATGATGACTGGCTGTGCCAAAGGCGTGTTCGTAAACCAGCAATAGATAGTATTTCCAATTGAAGCTTTGAACATAGGCCAGATCAGAGACGGGGGTTTGCGTTGCTCCGCCTTGTTTGAGATTCTCCTCAAAGAATTTCAGCATTTGCCCCCAGGCCTGACCCTGTACACCGCCCGAGCGAATAGACTCTATATCTGTTACGAAGGCATGCGGCTGGTTCTCATAGAGGATAATTTCATTCGGAATATCAGCCTCATATAGCGCAGCCTCAAAGGCGTGTACATCTTCTACTGGTATGGAGTTATCCGCTCCGCCAAAGATGCCAAGTACTGGGCCGGGAAGAGAGCGAAGCGCCTGTGGGTCGGTGACCGGCGAACCGTAGAAGACTACCGTCGCTGCCAGCTGATCATTGTGCAGGCTGTAGTTTAACGAGGCGCGGCCGCCAAAGCAAAAGCCCACAACCCCGACCCGATCCACTGCCGCGTGGGGCTGAGCTTCGATCCAGGCATATACCGAGTCGAGATCCTGATTCACCTGCTCAGGTTTATTTGTGATCACCTGGTAGATAGCGCGTGGGATCCACGCCGTGGTTGAACCGCGAAAGGTATCGGGAGCAATTACCAGGTACCCTTCTTGGGCCAGGCCATCCGCCTTACCGACGATACTTTCGTTAAGCCCATAAAATTCATGGATCATGATCACAACCGGAAAGGGGCCATCACCGGGTGGCGTGGCGACATAAGCGCGCACATCTGGTCCACCGTTCTGTCCGGGTATGGTGGTGTTGGTAAGCGCATTGATGCGCTCTCCGCCAATCCCAAAGTCAATAGCAACCGAACCCACCAAAAGGATTACAAGTACTATCACCAGGCTGAGTAAACCCAATAGAATGCGCTTCACAATTTTCATTTTCTCTCCAATCTCGAACAATTAACTTGACTGTTTTAAGCATTATACTATACAATATGTTATAATTATATGTACAAATACTATACATATTGGGAGAAGTGCGATGACCCCTCCCCATTAAATGAAATCGGGCTGTAAACAGTTCAAGGAATAAGGTTATGAAAAATAGACTTGTGTTGGTAACCGGTGTTACCGGATATATTGGAGGGCGTTTAGTGCCTGAGCTTCTCGCTTCCGGTTATCAGGTTCGAGTTTTGGTTCGAGATCGAAGTCGCTTGCAAGGCCGCATCTGGCTCGACCAGGTTGAGGTCGTACAAGGAGATGTTCTTGATCCGGCTTCACTTGTTACGGCTATGTCCGGCGTTAGCGCAGCGTATTATCTGATTCACAGCATGAGCGGCAGCGCAGATTTCGATCAGCGCGACATCCAGGCAGCCCGCAATTTTGGGGATGCGGCCCGCGCTAACGGTGTCGAACGGATCATTTACCTGGGAGGGTTAGGCGACCCAGCAACTGATCTTTCGAAACATCTGCGCTCACGCCACCAAACGGGGCAAGCGCTTCAGGAAGCGGGCGTGCCCGTTACTGAATTTCGGGCTGCCATTGTGGTGGGGTCAGGCAGTATTTCATTCGAAATGATCCGCTATCTGACCGAACGTGTTCCGGTGATGATCTGCCCGCGTTGGGTTTTCACCCGGGTGCAACCGATCGCCATAGGTGATGTACTCAATTACCTGGTGGCTGCCCTCGAAACACCGCAAAGCAGCGGTCGGATTATCGAAATCGGCGGTTCTGAAGTATTCACCTACGGGGATATGATGTTAGGATATGCGCGGGCGCGCGGCCTGCGCCGTTGGTTGCTGTCGGTTCCGGTGCTCACCCCTCGGCTTTCATCCTACTGGGTTCACCTGGTCACGCCCATTCCGGCAAGTATCGCTCGCCCGCTAATTGATGGCTTGCGCAATGAAGTCATTGTGCGGGATCTGACTGCGCGGGAACTGTTTCCCCAAATTGAGCCGATGGACTACCTATCAGCGGTCTCGCTGACCCTGGCTGATTTAGAAGCCCACCATATCGAAACATCCTGGAGCGACGCGCTGGTGACCAGCCAGGGCGATGTTGTTCCGGTTGCCCTATCTACCCAAGAAGGTATGATCATTGAACGCCGGCAGCAGATGGTATCAACCCCTCCGACCGTCGTATTCAAGATGATCAGCCGCTTGGGTGGGCAAACGGGCTGGCTGTATTTGAATTGGGCCTGGCGCTTGCGCGGTTGGATTGACCGGTTAGTCGGCGGCGTGGGATTGCGCCGTGGAAGGCGCGACCCTGAAGTAGTTCGGATCGGGGATGCAATTGATTTCTGGCGAGTGGAATCTGTAGAGCCGGATAAGCGCTTGCTCCTGCGTGCAGAGATGAAGCTTCCAGGCCGCGCCTGGCTCCAATTCGAAACTCATTCCCATTCGGGTGAGCAAACCCGCCTGGTGCAAACAGCTTTCTTTGCCCCCAAAGGGCTGTTGGGCTTGGCCTACTGGTATCTTTTATATCCCCTCCACCGTTGATCTTTGCTGGCATGATTCGCAACCTGGCCCAGCGCGCGATGGAAATAACAATGAAAGAAAAGCTTATATGACAGAAACCCCGAAGTATTCTGTAATCAAGAAACAAAATGAGATTGAAATCCGGCGTTACCCCGCTTACATTCAAGCCGAGGTGGTCATTGACGAAAAGCAGTATAAATCTGCTATTGAAAAAGGTTTCAATGTTCTGGCGGGGTATATTTTCGGCAATAATGTCTCGAAACAAAAAATCGAGATGACCTCCCCCGTCCAGGCATCTCAATCCGAAAAAATAGCGATGACCACGCCGGTTACTGTCACCGGCGAATCCAGTTTCACAGTCGCTTTCATCATGCCATCCGCATACACCCTGGAAACGCTACCGCAGCCTAAAGACAGCCGGGTTCACTTCAGGCAGATCCCCGCTCGCTCCCTGGCTGCAATCCGGTTTTCCGGGTTTTTCCGGCAAGATACAATCCACAAAAACAAGCAGCGCCTTAGTCAGTGGCTGCTGGAGCAAGACCTTGAAACAGAAGGGGACTTTATCGTGGCTGGATATAATCCTCCCTGGGTGCCGGGATTTCTGGCGCGCAACGAAGTCTTGATCCCGATCAAAACTGAACCTCAGTTAGAAAAAATGATGAGGGTATCTTAAACTTTACCTTTTTATCACTGGCAGCCTTCTTGGCGATTGACATGCTCTGGCTGGGCCTGGCAGCGCGCTCGTTCTATCAGCAGCAGCTCGGCTACCTGATGGCCGCCAGCCCGAACTGGTTTGCGGCGATCCTTTTCTATTTATTGTTCGTCGCAGGTCTTTTAGGGTTTGTAGTTTTGCCAGGGCTGAGAGATAACTCTCTCAAATCGACCTTATTACATGCGGCCCTGTTTGGGCTTATTGCCTATGCCACTTACGACCTGACCAATCTCGCCACTCTGAAAGGTTGGCCCGCACTGCTCAGCCTTGTGGATATGCTCTGGGGAACGGTTATTGAGCGTTTTGGTAAGTTACATCAGCTTTATGGCCGGCAAGCGGCTTATAATGCGATCATCATAATCAATCTATTTGCAGAAAAGGAGAAAATAATATGTCAGTCATCAATAACGTAGCAGACAATGCAACAAGCGCAGAGGAACTCAAGTTTACCAGCTTGCGGCGCTTCAACCTGGGAATGGGTTTCCTGCACCTGGTCCAGGGTATCCTAATGATATTGATCAGCAATGACACCACCTACCCCATCTATACCAATTACCTGAGCTTTGATGTTGCCACGCGCACATTGGCGCCAAACCCTGAGCTTTTCTATGAGGTCCCGTTCGGGATAGCAGTGTCTTTCTTCCTGCTGATTTCAGCCGTTGCGCATTTCTACCTGGCAACGATTGGCTACAAGCGCTATGTGAAAGACTTGAAGAAGGGTATGAACCCGGTGCGCTTTTATGAATATGCGCTCAGCTCTTCGCTGATGATCGTTCTGATCGGCATGCTGATTGGCATCTGGGATCTTGGGTGCAATCATCTTGATCTTCACCGTGAATGCCACGATGAACCTGTTTGGCATCATGATGGAGCTGCACAACCAGCACACTCGAGAAAACAAACTGGACGGCCTTTATCTACGGCTGTATCGCCGGGATCGTGCCGTGGATCGTGATCATGCTTTACTTCGTGGGTGCGGTCAATTCTGGCGATGCCAAGCCCCCGGCGTTTGTTTACACCATCGTCCCGACGTTATTTGTCTTCTTCAATATATTTGCCATCAACATGGTGTTGCAATATAAGAAAATTGGCCCCTGGAAGGATTACCTGTTCGGCGAACGCGTCTATATCATCCTGAGCCTGTCGGCTAAGACCGTACTGTGCTGGCTGATCTGGGCCGGGACACTGGCGCCGGTATAAACCCAGCGCAAAGCCCAATCGGTTATTGAACGGGCTCGCTTTTAATCATCCCTGAAAGCGAGCCACGATTATTATTAAAAGAGCACCCAATCTGCCAATTTCATGTCCGCTGCTGGGTCGGGCGGGCTTTGAAAGAACTGCATGAGACTGCGCCAGAAGAGTATCGTAACTGCCTCGACCACCGCCTTGCGCATCCCCGGATTTCGGGATGCGTGCGATTTCCTTGGCCACTTCCACGGCCTCCGGGTCATGAGACCTTTGCAGGTAGTTGAATCAAGAATTCACAGCCCTGTCCTTTGCCCGCACTGTGAGCTTCGATTTTGCCGCTGTGCGCTTCAACAATCGCTTTGACGATGGCCAAACCCAAACCGGTGCCGCCCGTTTCGCGGCTGCGGGAGTCGTCAGCCCGATAAAAGCGGTCAAAGACAGCCGCCAGTTGATCGGGGGTCAGGCCTTCGCCGGTATCTCGTACAGAAAGCTGAATATTCTCCCCGTGGGTTTTTCCACTGACGGTGATCTTGCCCCCGTCAGGCGTATGGCGCAAGGCATTGGATAGCAGGTTGAAAAGAACTTGCCGGATGCGCATGGGATCGGCGGTGATTCCGGGCAAGGTGGGAATCTCATCGCTCAACACAATACCTCGTTCGGTTGCCAGCGGTTCGAGCGCCTGCAGTGTTTCGATAATCAGCATCTTCAGATCAACTGGAACCATTTCCAACGGTAGTTGGCCGGTTTCTGCCTGAGCAAGTTCATGCAAGTCGTTAACCAACCGGATCAGGTGACGGGTCTGGCCGTAGAGATTAGCTACTTCTGCTTCATCAAGCGGCACAACCTTATCCAACGCGGCGCGCAGGTTGCCCTCTAAAACGGTCAGCGGGGTGCGTAATTCATGCGAGACATCTGCCATCAAATTCGTGCGCATGGTTTCAGCATGCTGTAGATCAACAGCCATCCTATTGAAAGCATTGCCAAGCTCGATGAGTTCCTGGCTGCCGCGTTCGGGAACACGCACATCCAGTTCTCCCTTGCCGATGCGTTGTGCTGCCATGGCCAGATTGCTGATCGGGGCGCTGATAACACGCCCAATCACTACGCCGCCCACGGTTCCTACCACCACGGAAAAGAACATGAATTCGATCAAACGCCCCTGGATTTCGGCGGGCGCTGCATTCATGGGAGAAGGCGCGCCTGAATCCGGCGCAGTCTTTGAGCGGTCAAAGGTAATCGCCAGAAATTGCACGAAGAACATGAAGAACAGCACACCGCTGATCATCAGGCTGAGGCGCACCCATAAACGGTTCATTTGCTTTCTCCTGCCAGGCGATAGCCCACGCCATACACTGTCTGGATGTAGGTTGGGTTGTCAGGATCGGGCTCAATCTTTCGGCGCAGGTTACGGATGTGTGTATCGAGGGCGCGCCCCAGTCCTTCGTAGGCATAGCCCACAGCTTTTTCGAGCAAATCATCGCGAGTGAGCGTGTAGCTGGT
>CAVYQO010000015.1:0-79744 GCA_963770655.1 uncultured Chloroflexia bacterium
CAGTATTTAAAACCAAGATTAATTTTAATGGTCAAACGAAATATCATTCTTTTAATATTCTTGGAGATTATCGATCATTTGAAGAGAGCTTAAGAGAGGGTTTGAAAATTGGGTCTAAAAAGGATGTGCTGAATAGCTTAAATGAGTATTACAAAAAAGTAACTATTAATAAAAAAGGTTTATTAATAGTAGTAGATGAATTTGGAAAATTTCTTGAGTATGCTTCACATAACAATCCAGAGAAAGAACTTTATTTAATTCAGAAACTCGCAGAATTTGCAAATGACCACAAAAAAAATATTCTGTTTCTTACAACGATGCACCAAGGATTTGATTTTTATAGATCAAGTGCAGATGAAAAGACTAAAAATGAATGGGACAAAGTTAGAGGAAGATTAAAAGAAATTACTTTTAACGAACCGGTTGAACAACTATTGCACTTAGCATCTAAGTTTATCAATGGAAAAGTAACTGGTGTAACCGATAAAGAATTTAAAACTTTATACCGATCTATATTAACAAGTAAAGTCTATCCCCTTAATAATTCATTAGATGAAAAATTAGCTAGAAGTCTTTTCCCTCTCGATTTGCTGTCTGCTGGAATATTAACTAAAGCACTACAAAAATATGGACAGAATGAGAGATCACTGTTTACATTTCTTGAAACCAACAATTATACAAAATTCATTTCTGCCGATAATAAATATTTCAGTTTAAACTCAGTTTATGATTATTTGATTGAAAATTTTTATTCGATGCTTTCCTCAATTTATAATCATGATCTAATTAAGTGGTCAGTCTTAAGAAACTCAATTGAAAGATCAGAAATTCTTTTTGAAAATCATTCGGAACCAAAAGAGAAATTAATCAAAACTATTGGTTTACTTAATATCTTTGCTCGTTCCGGTGCACACGTCAATAAAGAATTTTTGGATATTTATGGTAAGCTTGCACTGGCAATCCCTAATGTGCGCGAAGAATTGAAAGTATTAGAATCTAAAAAAATAATACGATATCAGGAATATTCAGATAGCTATGTGTTATTTGAGGGTACTGATATTGATATTGATTTGGCATTAAATGAAGCTGAAAATTTTATTGATCAAGAGATAGACATTGTTAATGAACTAAAAGATTATTTTGTTTTCCCATACATTTCTGCAAAGGCAAGTTACATTCAAAAGGGTACACCTAGGTTTTTTGAATTTGTTATTTCTGATCAACCTATGGATGAAAAACCACATGGTGAAGTTGATGGTATAATAAATTTAATTTATAATGAGAGTGTTAATGCAAGCAAAATAAAAACAGTTTCATCAGAAAATAACGATGCGATTTTATATGGGATTTATAACAACACAAAAAAAATAAAAGCAACAATAAAAGAAATAGAAAAAATAAATTATGTTTTAGAAAACAATACTGATGATAGAGTTGTTCAAAGAGAGCTAAAGAATTTAAAAGATTCATACATTGCTGAATTAAATAAACTTGTGCTTGATAGTCTATTTGAAAATAATGCGAGTGTTACTTGGTTTTTTAATGGAGAAAAAAAGATTCTGACTACTCAAACCGATTTGAAATTGAACTCTTTCGGAAATCGTTGATATTGTGTATTCTAAAACTCCTGTTTATAAAAACGAATTAATAAATCGAGTAAAACTACCAAGTGCAATTACTATTGCGAGGAAGACTTTACTTAAGAAATTGATTTCAAATTCTAATGAAGAAAATTTAGGGTTTGACGATAATCTTTTTCCACCTGAGAAGACTATTTATTTAAGCTTGTTAAAAGCTACCGGTATACATCGATTAAAACAGAATGAATATGTTTTTTCAGAACCTAGGAAAAATCATTTAAGCAGCTTTGGATTGCTTGTGAGAAGTTTTTCGAATCTTCAAAAAGTCGAAGAAGTGTCTTTTGGAATTGACAGAAGTCTTACTCTCAAAACCATTTAAACTAAAACAAGGATTTATAGATGTATGGTTACTTGTTTACCTGATAATTAAAAAAGATGATTATGCTCTTTTTAATAACGATGTTTATATACCCTATTTAAATGATGATTTGTTTGATTTAATTATTCGATATCCACAAGAATACTACATAAAGGCTTTTGATATACAAGGAATTAAATTTGATTTATTTAATCGCTATCGTCTTCTAATTAACAAGAGCAGAGAAGAAAAAATTTTAATGAGAGCTTTGTAGACACTATTCGTCCATTTCTAACATTTTATAGAAGTTTACCTGATTATTCAAAGAATACTAAAAGATTGACACCTGAATCTTTAGCTTTAAGAAATGCAATTGCAAATTCTAAAGATCCCGAAAAAACATTCTTTGAAGAGCTTTCCAAATTCTCTTGGGTATTCTTCGATAAAGCTATATGAATCCGAAACGCAATTAGAAAAATATACGTTACAATTGCAAGAATGTATTCGCGAGTTAAGAACAGCCTATAATGAATTGCTAAATAGAATTGAGCATAGATTACTAGAAACAGTTTCTTTGGAAAACATTGAATTCCCTATTTATAAAGAAAAATTGACAAACCGTTATGCTTCAATAAAACAGATATTTGATGTTACAACATCAAAAAACATTTTATCAAAGAATGGTATTACCATTGGATGATAGAATCTTCCTGGCTTAACTCAGTAATAAACTCACTTATTGGAAAAAATCTTGAAAACATTAGTGATGATGAGGAAGAAATTATTGCCGATAGGTTTGCTAACATTTTTATAGAGTTTGATAACTTAACTGATTTTGCTAATTTAGAAGTAAACGAGAACAAAGAAGATGCGATCCGATTTGAAATCACTCCGTTAAATGATATGCCAATAAAAACAATTATCAGAGTTCCAAAACATAAGTCAAACAGAATGCTAGTTTGGAAGAAGATATTAAGAAAGAAATTAACAAACGATAAATCAGTCAATCAATTAGTTTTGCTAAAACTATTAAGAGAACAATTAGATAATGAGTAATGTTAGACATGTCCTTGGTATTTCAGGTGGTAAAGACAGTGCAGCTTTAGCCATTTACTTAAATGACAAATATCCTAAACTAAATATTGAATATTACTTTTGTGAAACTGACAAAGAACTTGATGAGACTTATAAGCTGTTAGAAAACATTGAGCTTTACTTAGGTAAAAAAATTATCCGTCTGAAAGCTGCTCTTGATTCGCCTGAGGATCAGTTCGATCATTTCTTAAAACTTTATGGAAATTACCTTCCTTCTGCGAATGCACGTTGGTGTACGCGAACTATGAAGCTTGAACCATTTGCAAAATTATGTGGGCAACGACCCGACCATTTCTTATGTGGGTATCCGTGGAGATGAAGATAGAGATGGATATATATCACACAAAGAAAATATTCAATCAATATTTCCGTTTCGTAAGAATATTTGGAGTAAAGAAATTGTTAATCAAATTTTGATAAACAAGAACTTAGACCTGCTTGAAGATATTTCAGTGGCAGTGATTCAAGGAGAAAAGAAAGATGCTTTTATAAAAATTATAAAGGAGAAATTATCATTTGAATATGATCTTGATAGGAAACTAAAAGATTTACTGACTGTTAGCATTTCTAATTTTAATAAAGTCACTTTTGAATTTTTAAAAACAACAGATTATCCCATAGGTTTAATAGAAGATTTTCCGATGCTTGAGAATGAAGATGTTTTAGTACGTGATGATATATTTAGAATTTTATCCCCAGAGCATCAAGCTGGATATCGAGGGCGGGGAGGTGCTGGCCTTACCGGGGATGCAGCGCGTGCTGGCAGAATTTCACCCCCTGGTCTTATCGGAGCTCCACGGACCGGAGTCGGCGCAGGCAGCCTGGGAAATCCTGAACCGGGCTGGCTACCGCATCTGCCGGATGCAGCCGGGATACCCGCGGTGGCCTCGCTGGACAGCCTGGATTGGAAGGCATATCTTGTAGCCATGCCGCATGAATAATCACCTATTTTCCTGGTCGTCTTGCTTTCCAGCAGCGCGTCCTGCCTGCCTACCGGGCGCCGTTTTTTGAACTGCTGGCGGAGGCCTGCACCGGCGGGCTGAGCGTGTTTGCCGGGCAGCCGCGCCCAGACGAAAATATTCCGCCGGCTGACGAATTGCAAGTTGCCCGGTTCATCCATACTACGAACCGGCATATCTTCGCCGTCCAATCGCCCTTTTATCGCTGCTACCAACCTGGGATGATCCGCTGGCTGGAGGAATGGCAGCCGGACGCCCTGATTGTTGAAGCCAACCCGCGCTACCTGGGCACACCCAGGGCGGTGAACTGGATGAAAGCGCGCGGCAAACCGGTGCTTGGCTGGGGGCTGGGAGCGCCGCCGGTGCATGGCTGGCTGGCTGGCCCGCGGCTGCGTTCGCGCGAAAAAGTTCCTGCAATCTTTAGATGGAATCATCGCTTACAGCCAGCGCGGTGCGCAGGAGTACCGCCAGGTAGGTTTTCCGCCGGAGCGGGTCTTTGCTGCGCCCAACGCGGTTACTCCACGCCCAACCCATCCGCTGCCAGAACGAACGAATAACTTCCAGGGGAAACCGCGCGCCCTGTTCGTCGGGCGGCTGCAGGAACGCAAGCGCATCGACAACCTGCTGCATGCCTGCGCTTCCCTGCCAGAAGCCATCCAAGCCCGAGCTCCACATCGTCGGCGAGGGCCCTGCCCAGGCAATACTCGAACGCCTGGCGCAGCAGGTTTATCCGCAGGCGCAGTTCCCTGGGGCGCATTATGGCAGTGAATTGGAAGCGGATTTTACCTGGGCCGATCTCTTCGTCCTACCCGGCACCGGCGGGCTGGCGGTGCAGCAAGCCATGGCCTATGGGCTGCCGGTGATTGTCGCTCAGGGCGATGGCACCCAGGATGACCTGGTGCGCCCTGGGAATGGCTGGCAAATCCCGCCGGATGACCTGGGCCAATTGGCTGCTGCCCTGGAGACAGCGCTGGAGGACGTGTCCCGTTTGCGCCAGATGGGGGCTGAATCCTACCGGATTGTCTCCGAGGAGATCAACCTGGAACGGATGGTGGCGGTGTTTGTCGATGCCCTGAATAACCTGGCCCGATATTGCTCATAATCTGATTATATTGTATTTTCTAGCGAAAGATCAGCGGGATGGCAAAGATCACAAACAAATCCCAGATCACATACGCCAGCATGCTGCGGCTGAACACAGTCTGTGCGCCCTGCACCCAACTCTCGCTGCCTTTCCTCCACACTTTGTAGAATAGAAAACCCAGGATCACGGTGTTGATCAGATTCCAGCCGATGATAATCAAACGGTTCATCGTCAAGGCATCGCTGAACGTGCGGTAGAGGATGGCCGATAATGCATACAGGCTGACCACGACCGCCAGCCCGGCCACAGCCATAATGCCAGCGCGCAGGGTGGACTTCAGCTTTGGGGAGAGATCGCCGGGTAGGATCGGGATAGCCCCCAGCAGCAGGCCCATCACCGCAAATAGCATAATGTTGTAAACGATGAGCACATCCCGGTTCTGGTACGGTTGGAGAAAGTTGAAAGGAATCAGGATGACGTAAATGACAAGCACGATCAGGGTCAGCGGCAGCAGCAGGCGCATCATATTAGCAATAAACTTGCTTAAACCCTGGCTGAAATCTTGCTCACTGGGCGGCTGGCGCGGATCGTACACACTGGCTACGGCAATGATTGGAATTAAGCCAAAACCACCGCCAGCCAGGAAGAGCATCCATTTTTCAGGCAGTTCGATGCTCAAAGCCTGGAGCATGCCCATGGTAATCAACCCAAAGGCAACTCCAGCGATCAGGTACAGTCCGGCGGTGATCGCGATTTCGATCGACTTGATCAGGAAAGCAAACCGGTCGGGGATGATTGAGCGCAGACCGAGCAGGGCTAAGCCGATCGCAATCCAGGCCAGCAGCGGCAGGTGGATCGCCATCTGGTCCAGATAGGGTGTGTAATACCACTGCGGCAGGGTTGGCGCAATTAACAATACATACAAAGCAGCGATGGCCAGCAGGCCGATGCTCAAAATGGCACGGCGATATTGGTTCTTAACCGCCAAGGCCAGGAAGACGATCGCCAGGGAGGCGGCGACCGGCGCCCAAAACAGGATGACGTAGGGAAGGTGATCCAGGAAGGAACCGTCCACCCATGCGGCAAGCGCGCCTACGATCAGACCGCTCAAAATAGCCAGCGGGACTGCCAACGTCCAGAGGGCGCCTCGGGCCGGGTGAGCCTGGGGTTTCGGCGGAACGTTTTGCAAACGGTAGTACCAGGCAGCGAACAACAAATTGTCCGGCGCTTCCTGGTAGCAGGCCTGGAGATCCTGGGTGAATTCGACAGTTTCGCCCGCCTGGTTGGCAGTTTGGTAAAGCGCTTCAAGACGCTGTGGGTCTGCTGAAGCCTGGCGAAGATGATCTAGGTATTTCATGGCTACCTCCATTTCCGTTATAATTATCCCACCAATTGGAGGAATTCTTCAGATGAAGCTCTATTTCGTCAGGCATGGCGAAAGCGAAGCCAATATTGCCATGGAGTTTTCGAACTCCGCCGCCAGGCATCCCCTGACTGCAAACGGGGTAGCCCAGGCGCAGGCCGTTGCCCAAAGCCTGGTTGGCCTGAATGTCCATCGGGTGTATTCCAGCCCGATACTGCGCGCCGCCCAAACAGCCCAGATCATCGCCGGGCGTGTGCAGGCGCCGGTGGAGTACAGCGAGGCGCTGCGTGAGTGGAGCGTCGGCGATTACGAAGGGACGCGGGATCCGGCGGGTTGGGCGCTGCATCGCCAGGTCCAGGAAGATTGGTTCTGGCGTGGCCAATTGGATAGCAAAATGCCCGGCGGCGAGAGCTTCCTGGAGATAAAAGCGCGTTTCGTCCCATTGATCGCTGAGCTGCTGAGCCAGGCCGGTGACGAAAACGGGTCCATCATTCTGGTAGCCCATGGGGGTCTTTACCTGGCAATGCTGCCGTTCGTCTTGCAGAACATCGAACAGGATTTTGCTTTACAACATTTATTCCCTTACACCGGCTGTGTCATCGCCGAGACCCGCGAGAATGGCTTATGGTGCCAGTCTTGGTGTGGGATCAAGGTTTGATTTGAACAAACTACGCATCCTTTTTGTGGCGGATGGCCGCTCGGCGATTGCGCTGAACTGGATCGCCTTTTTTGTGGATCAAGGACATGAAGTCCATTTGGTCTCAACTTTTCCTTGCGCTCCGGATTTAAAGCTGGCCAGCCTGAAGATCGTGCCGGTCGCCTTCAGCCAGGCGGCCGGCGACGGAAAAGGCAGGCTGCAGAGCCGTCCAGGGATCCGCAAATGGCTGCCGGTGGGTCTGCGCACAGCCTTACGCCAGCGGCTTGGACCGCTGACCTTGAGAAGCGCAGCCCGGCGATTGAGCGAAATGACCGCCTCCATTCAGCCCGACCTGGTGCACGCCATGCGCATCCCATACGAAGGAATGCTGGCGGCGATGTCTGACCCGGCAGCGCCGCTGCTGGTCTCAATCTGGGGGAATGATTTTACGCTACACGCCCCAGCGACCCCGCAGTTGGGCAAATATACGCGCCAGACCTTGCAGCGCGCCAATGCCCTGCATGCCGACTGCCACCGCGACATCCGCCTGGCGAGGGAGTGGGGGTTTTCTACGGAGCGGCCTTACCGCGTGCTGCCGGGCGGCGGCGGCATTCAGCTCGACTTGTTCTACCCGCCCCCGGCCCTGCCAGCGCAGCCAGTGGTGATCAATCCAAGGGGGTTTCGCGCCTATATCCGCAACGATGTCTTCTTTCGGGCGATCCCGGTGGTGCTGGCGCAGCGACCAGAGGCGAGATTTCTGTGCACCAACATGGCCCATGAGACCCAGGCGCAGGCCTGGACAGCCGAATTGGGCATTTCCGGCAGCGTAGAGCTGTTGCCGGCCCAATCACGCCCCCAAATGGCGGAGCTCTTTCGCCAATCCCAGGTAGTGGTCTCCCCCAGCACGCACGACGGAACCCCCAATACCTTCCTCGAGGCCATCGTTTGCGGCTGCTTTCCGGTGGTGGGCGACCTGGAATCTCTGCGCGAGTGGATCGATCCCGGCGAAAACGGCTTGCTTGTCGACCCGGGGGATCCACACGCGCTGGCCGAGGCGATCTTATACGCCCTTGACCAGCCCGAGTTGCGCCAGCGCGCCGCAAGCAAAAATTTCCGCCTGGTTGAGGAACGCGCTGAGTATCAGCAATGTATGCACGCCGCCGAAAGCTTTTATCTGGCTTTGGCGAACCCTTAGCGTATTTTCGATCGGGGAGCAAGAGTCTTTGACTGAGCATCTCCCGTTTTTTCATCCATTGTTCATGTTATACTTTCGCATTAAAAGTTCAATTAAGTCGTCTTCCAGCCTCCTGGCTGGTGGACAAGATGGAGGCGACCAGCACCAGACGCAGCAATAAAAACCGCACTACAACATAGACATCACTTTGTAGAATCCGTGAGAACCAATTCTGGAGGGTGCGCCATATGGCAGGAAATCCCAATACAACTGCAAACTTAAAAACGATTGCAAAAGCCTCCTGGCTGCCGATGCTCATCATTGCATTAGCCCAAATCCAGATGAGCTTTAACGTCAATGCAATCCCGGTCTCGATTGGCAAGATTGTCGAGGATTTCGATACATCCCCGGCCACTGTAGGGACGGCGTTGGTGGTCTATTCACTGGCCGTCGCCGGTTTCGTTATGTTAGGCGCAAAAGTCGGCAAGCTGATTGGGGCGCGTCTCGCCTTTCAAATAGGGGTGGTAATTCACGGTTTTGCGATGATCCTGATGGCGGTGAGCATAAACACCACCATGATATTTCAGGCGCAGGTCCTGGCCGGGTTGGCAGCGGCATTAATCGTTCCAACCCTGGTGGTACTGATTGCCAATCATTATAAAGGCGCACAGCAGTCGCAGTCCTTGGGCTTATTGGGCTCAGCCCAGGCTGCCGCCGGAATCCTGGCTTTTCTGGTGGTCGGGGTGATTGGCACGCTGGCCGGCTGGCGCCCTTCATTCTGGCTCATCGCTGGTATCGCAGTAATTGTTTTCTTACTAAGCTTTCGTTTCAAACCGGTCGAGCGAGATAAAGATGTAAAAATTGACTGGTTCGGTGCGCTGCTTGCCGCCGCTTCCATCACTCTGATCAGTCTGGGCTTTAATAACCTCAAAGCATGGGGGATGCTGCTGGCCTCCCCTGAGGCGCCGGTCAGTATTTTGGGTATGTCGCCATCGCCGATCATGATTGTCGTTGGCGTCGTGATCGGCCAGGGTTTCTTTGCCTGGTCGAGGCGGCGGGTTGCCCGGGATAAATCGCCTCTGCTTGCTTTAGAAGTGCTGGACACACCGCATGAGCTGGCGGCAACATTCTCATTATTCATTATTGCCGCGATCGGCCCGGCTATCAATTTTCTGATCCCGCTTTACATACAAATTGTTCAAGGGGGCTCCAGCCTGCAAACATCGGTGGCGGTTATCCCCTACTCGTTGGCCATTTTCGCAGCCACCGCGCTGGTCGTGCGCTTCTTCGACAGGCTGACCCCACGCTGGATTGGCCGCATCGGTTTTGTGATTGTGGCCGTGGGGCTGGTCATGCTGGCATATACCATTCGCAACGATTGGGGCACCCCGCTGGTAATCCTCAGCCTGATGGTGATCGGTCTTGGAGAAGGCGCCTTACTGACCCTCGTTTTCAATGTGCTCGTATCAGCTTCGCCCAAAAAACTGGCTGGCGATGTGGGCGCACTGCGCGGGACAACCAACAACCTGGCGACAGGATTGGGCACTGCCCTCGCCAGCGTCGTTTCAGTAACATTACTAAGCATACTCATTGTAAACAGCCTGGTGAGTACCCCAGTCATAACCCCAGCACTCCAAGACTAGCTCCAGGACGAGCTTTATCTCGACAATATCGATTTCGTCAGCAACGATCAATTAGACGAGGCGCTTCAGGAGACCTCGGCTACGCCGCTGCAGGAAGCCGCTATTGTAACGATTAACGTAGAGGCGCGGCTGCAGGCGCTCAAGCTCTCTTTCTTGATCCTGGCGGGAGTGGCTTTGCTGGCGATCGTCCCGGTTGGCGGACTGCCAGACTATCTCCCTGGCGAAGTGCCAGGTGACGATGAACAGGAACGTGCTGGTGCTGGTAAGACCGGTGAAACGGTTGCAAATTAATCAAATTGAAGACCCCATACTTGGGAGAAGAAGAGACGATAAGGAGACAAAAAAATGGAGATTAGTATAAAGACAGGCAATTTTCTTCTTGAACCATCCGAGCTCGGTGTGTTGGCCGTCTTTGAGGATGCGCCGCTGCCAGCTGAGGTGGCCAGCCTGCTCGAGACGGATGATTTTCCAGGTAAGGCTGGCCAGACCCTGCTGCTCTACCCACGCGGCGCCCTGGCGCCGAAGCGCCTGCTGCTGGTCGGAATGGGCAAGCGCGACGCTCTGAGCACCGAGGGGATCCGGCGGGTAAGCGCAACCGCTGTACAGGAGGCCAGAAATCGCCAGGTGGCTGTGATCACGATCGGCGTGCATGGCGATCTGCCGCTGGACCCTGAAGCAGCCACCCAGGCATTTGCGGAGGGAATCGAGCTAGGCGCATATCGCTTTGCGCGCTACTTCACCGGTCTTAGCCCTGAACAGAACTTCGCTGTAGAGAGCGCCACTTTGTTTACCAACACGGATGGGCAGGCGCGCCGCGGCGTCGCCGTCGGTCAGATGGTTGGGCGCGGGTGTGTGCTTTGCCCGTGACCTGGTCAACGGTCCGGGCTATGCCATGACTCCGGCTGCGCTTGGAGATGAAGCCATCGCTCTTGGCAAGCGCCTTGATCTCAAAGTCACCGTGTTGGATATGGCTCAATTGATCGAGCAGGGCTTTGGCGGCATCCTGGCTGTCGGCAAAGGCTCGGCTAACCAGCCGCGCTTCATCGTTATGGAATACGGTCAGGCAAATGCTGGCACGCCAACAATCTGCCTGGTTGGCAAAGGCCTGACGTTTGACTCAGGCGGTCTTTCACTCAAGCCGGCCGATGCGATGGAGACAATGAAGTCAGATATGGGCGGCGCAGCAGCCGTGTTCGGCGCCATGCAGGTCGCCACCGAGCTCAAGCTGCCGCTGCATATCGTCGGTCTGGTCTCGGCTGCTGAGAACATGCCAAGCAGCAATGCCTACCGCCCTGGCGATATTGTCAAAACCCTGAGCGGGAAGACAATCGAGGTGCTGAACACCGACGCCGAGGGCCGGATCATTCTCTCGGACGCACTTTTTTATGCCCAACGCTACAATCCAGCGGCGATCATCGAAGCCTCTACCCTCACCGGAGCGATTATCATCGCCCTGGGAGCGCATGCTATCGGTATGTTCAGCACCGACCAGAAATTAGCCGATGCCCTGAGCCGGGCCGGTGAGGTCAGCGCTGAACGAGTATGGCAGTTCCCAATGTGGCCTGAATATCATGAGATGGTCAAGAGCAACATCGCCGATCTCAAGAATCTTGCCGGGCGTGCCGCAGGTTCGATTACCGCCGGGGCTTTCCTGGCTGCTTTCGTCGGCGACTATCCTTTTGTGCATCTCGACATCGCCGGTACAGCGTGGGTAGACCGGCCTGTCAAGCCGTACGATACGCATGGCGGGACAGGCGTTGGTGTGCGCCTGCTTACCGAGTTTCTGAGGCAATATCCGCAGTAGACGCTTTCAACATGAATGGTCAGGGGCAATGCCTCGATACCTGGCATTACACCTGAGTTGGCTAACCATTTTGCTTTGTTCGAATAAAGGAGGATGAGATGAGCGTTAGCAATCCAGCGGCAGCCCAAGGCGGCTCGAAGGGGCTGCTGGGTACAATCGAGCGGGTGGGCAATAAAGTTCCCCATCCGGTCCTGATGTTTTTGTATTTGATCATTCTTGTAATTGTCTTATCCTGGGTGTTGAGCCTCGCCGGGGTCAGTGTCACCGAACAAATCGCCGTGCCTGTCAGCGATCCCTCAAAATATAACTATTATGAGGATACTACCCAACCCGGCGTAACCGTTCCGATCGATCCGTATGAGGAAGATTTCAAGATTCAAGAAACGACCATCCCGATCAAGAGCCTGATCTCGGTGGAGGGCATCCGCTTTATCTTCTCATCGTTCGTCTCAAACTTCGCCGGATTTGGGGTGGTCGCGGTTACATTCATTGCCATGATGGGCGCAGGTGTTGCCGAAGAATCAGGTCTGTTGAATTCATTGATCCGTAAACTGGTGGCCGCCTCCCCGCGCAAGGCCTTGAGCTTCATCCTCATCCTGGTCGGTGTTATTTCGAGCGTTGCTTCGGACGCAGGATATTTGATCCTCATTCCATTGAGCGCCGCGGCCTTTATGAGCGTGAAACGCCATCCCCTCGCTGGTTTGGCGGCAGGCTTTGCCGGGGTTGCGGCGATCTTTATGGTCAACATCCTCATTGCACCCACCGATGCTATGATCACCGAAATCGCCAATGAGTCGATTGCCCTGGCTGGGGGCGTGCCAATCTCGATCGTCGCCAATTACTTTTTTTCGGTTGCATCGTCAATTGTCATTGCCCTGGTTGCCGCAGTGGTCACCGATCGGATCGTCGAACCACGCCTTGGCAAATACGTGCCCGAATCCGACCACGCCGCCCCTGGCGGGCAGGCAGAAAGCAGCCAGGCAGGTGAAGGGCGAGGCATGCGCTTTGCGCTGTTCGGTTTTCTGGGCGTCCTCGTCTGTAGTCGCCTTGATTACCTTTCCACCTGGTGCACCGCTGCGCGATCCGGAGACCGGGGCAATTATCGGCAACACGCCATTTATGGACAGCCTGCTTTTCATCATCATGTTGGCCTTCCTGATATCGGGCATCTGCTATGGGGTCGGCGCCAAGACTATGAAAAGCAGCGGCGATGTCATTAAGGCCGTCACCAAGACGTTTTCGGGCCTGTCTGGTATGGTCTTTATGCTGCTGATGATCAGCCAGTTCATCGCTTATTTCAACTATACCAATCATGCCCCAGGTGATTGCTGTAACCCTGGCAGACTGGCTGGAGCAGGTTAACGTCGGGGCAATTCCACTGCTGATTGGCTTCATTTTGGTGATTGTGCTGCTCGACTTCATCATCCCGGGCTCGGTTCCAAAGTGGGCAATCTTCGCGCCCATTTTTATCCCGCTCTTCATCCGCCTGAACGTTGCCCCGCAGACCTTGTTGGCAGCCTACCGGGTTGGGGATTCACCCGTGAACTCGCTGACGCCCTTGATGGTGTACCTGCCTTTTATTGTCACGATTGCTCAGCGATACCAGAAAAATGCCGGTATGGGAACGATCGTCGCCCTGATGCTGCCTTATGCGCTGATCATCCTGGTTACCTGGACGATCTTCTTCATTTTGTGGTTCATCCTCGGAATACCACTCGGACCGGGTTATCTGCCGGGCGTTTAGTCTACTCTACATCAGTCGGAGTGCAGCCACCCGTGCTGCACTCCATTTTTTTATACACATGGCGTTGTGCTACTTTCGGCTCTGATTACCATGCATGCAAATAAATCTGTGGAGTTATCCAAGAAATGAATAGAAATAAATCTATCGATCAACTCACCCTACCTCTGCTGCCTTAGGCGGCAATTGTCAGCGATTAATTCAAAATATGGTTGTTGAGTACTGCCCGACAACCATATTTAGCATAAAAGGAAAAAATTATTATGAACGAACGATTGATCCGGCAAAGAGGCTTCTTCTTCGGCATGGTGGGGATCCTGGTAATCCTGGCCTTCATCCTGATCTGGCAGTTTACCAAGGCAATCCTGTTCGCGGTGGCGATGGTCATCATATTGAAACCAATGTACACCTGGTTCCTGCAGAAAAAGTGGATCAAAGGCAGCGAAAAGCGCGCTACCGGCATTACAATGCTCACCTTTCTTTTGATAATTGCCGTCCCGATCACCCTGATTATCGGGGTGGCAATCTCCCAGGCGGCGCGCTTGTTCAGCGGTCTTGATATCGAAGGCTTAGATTTCTCGATCCGTGGCATAATGGCCGCGCTTGAAAAAGTTATGCGGATAGGAACCTTGAATATTCAGTTTGATGAAATCCGCTTTGGAGAAAGTATCGCTCAGGTTCTGATCAGGCTTAGCGAATGGGTGCGAGTATTGGTAATCAATCTGGGTCGATCACTGCCGGCGTTTTTCACCAATACCCTGGTCACCCTGGTGATCATGGCTGTATTACTGCCGCGCTATAAACGCCCTGGGAAACAAGATATCCTCGACGTCGTTCCGTTTCCGCCAGAAATCACCCAGTTATTCTTGGATAAAATCGACATAATGATCAAAGCCATGTTCAAAGGCACTTTTGTCATTGCCATCACTCAAGGCTTAGCAATGGGCCTGGTGATGCTAATTGCAGGTGTGCCTTACGTCATGCTCCTGACCATCCTCTCAATGTTTCTGTCTTTGGTGCCTTTGATCGGCATCTCCTTGATTGCCTGGCCGGTGGGGATCATCCTCATATTGGCAGGGCAGATCTGGCAGGGAATCTTTGTCATTGCTGCTTTCTTGCTAATCGTTGCAAATATCGATACAGTCTTAAGACCAATCCTGATCCCCAAAGGGGCTCAACTTAACCAGGCTTTAGTGATTTTGAGTGTTCTTGGGGGGTTGGGTGTGATGGGCCTCATCGGCGCTTTATACGGCCCAGTTGTGATGATCCTGCTCGTGACTAGCATCGATGTCTACACAAAATACATCTTACGCAGCGATTTGGAAATATTGCAAAAACAAGGCCGCATCGATTTAAACGAACTTGGATTAGTATCCCCGGACGAACAAGGCGGTCAAAATATTGGCAGTATGGTATTCACCGTTATGAAGAATGTAACCGCACCCTTCAGGCGCGAGGCAGCAGCAACGGAACAAAAACCGGACGGTGTTTCCCCGCCAACCACTGCACCTGTTCAAGATCAGCCATAAATCCAAACCGCGGCCTAACCTCCCAGCGGAATGGCAATCAACACCATGGCAACAGCAACAGCCATGATCAGCAGCCCCGTTTTCCACGGGTTTGCCCCAGTATAGCGTCCCCAGTTATAGCCAACGAGAAAAAGGACGATGAAGGACAAAATATTTGAAACCAGGATGGCAAGCTCAGCATTGTTTCGCAGCACCACCAATGGAATCAGCGACGGCGTCACCGCGACGACTGCGACAACGACATGACCGATCGCACCGGTAAAATCATCGCGCGTGAAACCGATCGGGCGCGGTTGGCTATCTCGCAAATGAAAGAGGATGCTATCGTAAAGCTTTTTGCGAACCGGTTCATCCGTAATCGGTTCAAGGATGTAATCCAGCTCATATGCAACAGCATCCACGGCTTCATCTTCTGTTACGGCAGCCTGGATATTTTTAAGCATGCGATGCTTCTCGCCGCGTTCAAACAACGAAATTAACGCATACATCACCCCATCGATCATCCCCCAGGCAAGGGTTGCCCCCAAGGCACCGATTAACAGCTCGTTCACGCTCTCAATCGATGGCGCCTGGATCGGATCCGCGGAGAGCCTGAGGACCCGGAAGGCAAGTGTAAATAGGAGCAGGATAAGTATACTGAAAACCGTTTCGGTCAGCCTGTCGATTGGATCGATCAAGCTTCCTAGAAAGGGTTTCTTCGATTTGGATTGCTGCCTGGGGTGAAGAGATGATCTCGCGGACATACTGCCTACCCCGCCCTCCCGTGATTGTGAACACGGACTTACTACAGGCTTATACCACCGGATTAGCCCAGGCGATGCTGGTGCTGGCGGCGGTGTGCCTGTTCAGCGCAGCCATTGTAACCATTGGTCTGCGCTGAACAAAAATTTCCCGGGATTCAGAAAATTAGATATGAATAGCGTGCCCGTCGACGCCGTGAGCAGCTTCCATTAACACTTCGCTCAAGGTGGGGTGAGCATGGACGTTGCGTCCTATTTCAGCCGGGGTCAGCTCCATCAACTGCGCCAGGGTTAGCTCAGGCAGCAGTTCGGTGACTTCTGGGCCGATCATATGCGCTCCCAAGATTTCGCCGTACTTGGCATCCGTCACAATCTTTACCCAGCCGGCCGACTCACCCAGTCCCAGCGCCTTGCCGTTGGCTTGAAAGGGGAAGCGACCGACCTTGATTTCGTAGCCGCGTTCCTTAGCCTGGACTTCCGTGATCCCGAAGGACGCCACTTGCGGTTGGCAGTAGGTGGCGCGCGGCATCATTTCATAATTGAGTTTCGTCGTCTCCACCCCGGCAATACTCTCGGCGCAAACGATGCCCTGGGCTGACCCGACATGCGCCAGCATGATCTTAGCGGTGACATCGCCAATCGCCCAGATCCCAGGTACGTTTGTAGCCATCTGCTCATCGATCTCGATTGCGCCGCGCTCGCTCAGCTTGACGCCCAACTCTTCCAGGCCCAGGCCGCGGCCATTGGGCCTGAAGCCAATCGCCACCAGGGCTTGTTCAGCCTGTAAAGTCTTCTCACCAGCATCGCCCTGTACTTTGACCTCTACGCCGCTCTCAGTGGCTTGCAGACGAGATCACCTTGTGCCCAACCAGGCTGGTGATTTTACGCTTCTGGAAGGCTTTCGCCAGTTCAGCCCCGATTTCTTCGTCTTCCAGCGGCACCAGTCGCGGCAGCATCTCAACAATCGTAACCTCCACACCATAGGAGCGCCATACTGTAGCAAATTCAACTCCGATGGCTCCGGCTCCAATAATCACAACCGATTTTGGCAGTTTCTCCTGCAAGATGGCTTCCAGGTAGGTGACAACCTTCTCACCGTCGATTGTCCAGCCCGGCGGGACGGCAACACTGGCGCCGGTAGCAACGACGATATTTTTGGCTTTTAGCTCCGAGACTTTTCCTTCGTTATCGGTGACGCTGATGCTATCCCGGGCGGTGATTTTGGCTGCGCCCATATATACATCGATTTTATTCTTTTTCATCAGGAACCCGACGCCTTTGACCAGCCGGTCGGAAACCTGGCGGCTGCGTTTGACTGCCACGCTGAAATCCAGGCTCAGGTTCTCAAAAGAAAAACCGAACTCTTTACCCTTTTCCCTCAGGATATGGGCAATTTCGGCGTTTTTGAGCAGCGCCTTGGAAGGGATGCAGCCCACATTCAAGCACACCCCACCCAACCACTGTTTATCAATAATCGCAGTTTTTAAACCAAGTTGAGCCGCGCGGATAGCACAGACATAGCCGCCTGGCCCTGCGCCAATAACGATGACATCATAGTCGGACATGAAGACTCCTTGTTGTCTAATCTCTTCACCAATTTCCCAACAATTTTACCACCTCGCCCAAAAATATATCCGCTTGAGCGCCATCCAGGATGCGATGATCGAAGGTCAGGGACAGGTAAACCATCGGGCGGATAGCCAAAGCGTCATTGCCGAAGACGTCTGTGATCACCACTGCCCGTTTTTGGATCGCCCCAACGCCCAGGATGGCGCACTGTGGCTGGTTGATGATTGGAGCGGCGAATAAAGATCCGGTGACGCCGTGGTTGGTAATCGTGAAAGTGCCGCCTTTGACCTCGTCCGGCTTGAGCTGGCGCGCCCGGGCCCGCCCGGAAAGATCGTTAATCGCCCACGCTAAACCAAGCAAAGACAGACCCTCGGCGTTTTTAATGACCGGAACGATCAACCCGCCCTCCCCCAGAGAGGCTGCCAGGCCGAGGTTGACGATATGGTGGATGACAATGCCCGGCTCGCTCCACGAGGCGTTAACCAAAGGATATGTTTTGAGAGCTGCCACTGCTGCAGCCGCAAAATAGGCTGTAAAAGTCAGGTTGGCCCCATCTCGAGCAAAATCATCTTTATTCGCCTGGCGATGAGCAATTACCCGGCTCAAGTCAGCTTCCATTACGGTCGTGACGTGCGGCGAGGTGCGCTCACTGAAGACCATATGCTCGGCGATTGCCCGGCGCACCGGGCTGAGCGGCAGGACCTCGTCGCCGGGTAAAGAAAAGGCCGGATACAAACCCGGTGGGACAGGCGCATTGCCTGCCGTCTCCCCTGAGCGCCTTGGCGCCTGGCTGCCCGCTTGCCCGATCTCCTGGTTGCCTGTCTTAACCTCCAGATACGCCAGAACATCATTTTTCGTGATCCGTCCATTCAGGCCGGTGCCTGTCACCTGGCTCAGATCCAGGTTGTGCTGGCGCGCCATACGCTGCACCAGCGGAGAGATGAAACCATAAGGGCGGTTGGCGTTCGCCAAACCGCTGGCGTTCGCCAAAACGCCGGCGTTCAGCGCAGTTTCCCCCGCTGCAGCTTCAGTAAGACCAGGCGTACGGATTGCTGATTTCGTGGAAACCGATTCACCCTCGGTGGATTGGGGCTCGCCCACAATTTCATCAAGATCGCCAATCAAGGCCAGCGCTTCGCCCACCTGAACAACCGTGCCGGCAGGAACCAGGATTTTCAAAAGGACGCCTGCCGCTGGGCTGGGAATTTCCGTCTCCACCTTATCGGTGTTGATCTCGAGCAGCGCTTCAAACTCCTTAACCGGGTCGCCATTCTCCTTCAACCAACGGGTTAACAGGCCCTCGGTGACTGATTCTCCCAGTTGGGGCATAAGTACTTGCTTTGGCATGCTACCTCCACCAGGTCATGATCTGGTTGTACGCTCCAGGATAAAAATACTACTCATACAGCATTACCTTCGCCAAATTCGAAGGTGTAACAGGATGTTATTGAGCCGCTTTCACTCTAACCAGAATTCAGACCCGCAGCGATCCACGGAATCCCCTGGAGGCATAAAAGGAGGGTGCGCTGTTATGAAATACGAAGACACGGCCGTAGCGACGATCGCAAAACAGGGCGCCGCCGAGTTTTCGAAGCTCCACAGGTGTTTGGATCCAGCTCTCCGTTTTTGTATCAAATATTCCAAGTCTCTGCAGCTCTCGGTATTGGTCTTCATTCAAAAGCTCGATACCTATAACGGCTGCCAGATCAACAGCGTTGCCAGCCGGGTGAACACCTTTCTTTTCTCTTTCCTGCTGCCCTTGTCCGTCGTAACAGATACTTCTACGGCCGTTCGGACTTTCCGCTGAACAATCAAAAAAAATGGTTTCGCCCGTCTTCGTATCATAGCCAACAACATCCGGTTCACCACCCGTGCATTCCATTGCATTCAGTGACGCCAGTTTTTCCGAATGAGCTTCCAGTTTTGCTTGTATTTTCGACCAGTCGAGACCATCGTGGCGGTTCATGTTTTTCTCAAAACGAACCCGCAAGGTTTTGAGTAGTTCTTCACCTTGTTTTGGTGATAATTCCAAACTGATCTCGATTTTTGGTATCGGTTGACCCGAACCTTTCGAAGATTTCATTGCCATGAATGGGCTCCTTTTTCCTATTCTACAACATCATTGGCGAAGGTATTCATACAGGGCAGGATATTTTTGCGGCTGAGCTTCGTGCAGTAGCCCATAGGCGGCGTCGAAAATCTGTTCAGCGTTGGGCTTAGACCAGTAATCGCCATCCGAACCATACGCCGGGCGGTGTGCCTGCCCGGTCACCGTCCGTGGAGCCGAATCCAGCAAGCCATACCCCCCTTGTTTTTCGAGAACTTCCTGGAGCATATAGGCTGTCGCTCCGCCGGGGACATCTTCGTCGATAAACACGATCCGGTTGGTCTTCTGGAGCGATTTCAAGATAGCGCCAGGACGATCAAATGGCAGAAGCGTCTGCACATCGATGACTTCAGCGCTGATACCGGTCCGCTCCAGGGATTCGGCGGCCTCCAGGACGATCCGGCAGCAGGCGCCGTAGGTGACCAGGGTGATATCCTTCCCGGCGCGGAGAATCTCCGGCGCGCCCAGCGGGACGCTGAAAACGTTCAAGTTATCCGGCAGGGTTTCCTTAAGCCGGTATCCGTTCAGCGGTTCGATCACCAGGGCGGGTTCTTCTACGTGTAACAGCGTGTTATAAAAACCGGCTGCCTGGGTCATGTTGCGCGGGGTGCACACATAGATCCCGCGCACCAGGTTGATAATTCCTGCCATTGGCGATCCGGAATGCCACACGCCCTCCAGGCGGTGGCCGCGCGTGCGGATGATCACCGGCGCAATCTGCCCGCCTTTGGTGCGCCAGGACAGCGTGGCCAGGTCGTCTGAAATCAATTGCAGAGCATAAAGTAAATAATCGAGATATTGAATTTCTGCCAGCGGACGCAGGCCGCGTAAGGCCATGCCGATCGCCTGTCCCACAATCGTGGCCTCACGGATGCCAGTATCTGCTACGCGCAGCGGCCCAAACTTCTCCTGCAATCCGCGCATCGCCTGGTTGACATCGCCCAGTCGCCCGACATCTTCGCCAAAAGCAATCAAGCGCGGTTCACGCTCAAAGGCAGCCTCGAACGCGGCGTTGAGTACTTCGAACCCCATCACCTGCCGCGAACTGGAAGAATAGGTGGGCTTGATCTCAGGCACATTCAACGCCGAGCGCTGACCGGAATTATATAAATGGGAGCTGAAACGCTCACGATTATCAGCCTCAAATTGAACCAGCCAGTCGATCACGCCTCGCCGGGCAGAGATGGCGCCTGGCGATTCTACCGGCTGGTGTATCCGCAGCGCCTGGCGGGCAGCCGCGCTCAAATCCCGGCGCAAGGGCGCTGGTGTACTGAAAACCTTGTTTTTCAGGCCATCCAGTTCATCCGTTTGGCGGCTGTTTTGGCTGAGCGCGGCTAACAATGTTGATAAATCCTGGCGATCTTTCAAGATGGGCGCCAGGTAAGCCTGCCAGGCCTCCTGGCGGGCAGTCTCAACGAGGCGCTGGTCCTCATCTTCCATTTGCATCAATTCAGCGGGTGTTGCCAATCCGTTCGCCAGGATCCACTCTCGAAATTTCTTAATGCAGTCATAGGCTGCTTCCCACTCGAGGCGTTCTTTGGATTTATAGCGTTCATGGCTGCCGGAGGTCGAATGCCCTTGCGGTTGGGTTAGCTCGCTGACATGCACGATCGATGGCATCTGCTCGCTGCGGGCGACTTCTGCAGCTTGTCCATAAGCATCGATAAGGGCGAGATAATCCCAGCCCTTGATTGTGTAAATATCAAAGCCGTCGCAGCATTCACCCACTGGGCGACGGAAACCTTCTAAAAGCTCGGAAATATTCTCCTTGGCAACCTGGTGTTCATTCGCCACCGAAATGCCATAGCCATCGTCATACACGGTGATAATCGCCGGAACGCGCAGCACCCCGATGGCGTTGATCAACTCCCAAAAGAGTCCCTCGGCTGCTGAGGCATTGCCAATCGTACCAAAAACGATTTCTTGGCCTCGTTTCGAGAAAGTTGTATAGGTATGCAGTGCATCTAGCTGGCGATAGAGCTTGGACGCATAGGCCAGGCCAACCACGCGCGGCATTTGCGAGGCGGTTGGCGAAACGTCCGAGGCCGAGTTCACCTGGGCGGTCAGATCTCGCCATGTGCCATCCGGATTTAAGCTGCGCGTGCCAAAATGGGCGTTCATCATCCGTCCCGCCGAAGCAGGTTCGGCGTTCAGATCAGTGTTGGCATAAAGCTGGGCAAAAAATTCATGCAGCGTGCACATCCCGGTGGCAAAAGCCAGGGTCTGGTCGCGGTAATACCCTGAACGCCAATCTCCCGGGCGAAAGGCGTGCGCCATCGCTAATTGCGGCAGCTCTTTACCATCCCCAAAGATGCCAAACTTCGCCTTGCCGCTCATGACTTCACGCCGTCCCACGATGCTCACCTGGCGGCTGCGATATGCCTGGCGGTAGTCCTGTAGAATTTCTTCCGGGGTGAGTGGAAGCTTATCCAGATTACTGAGAATTTGTCTGTTTTCCGCGACGGTATCGGTCATTAAACCGTTCACCTCATCTGAAAATTAGCGCTTGTCATCCGATTTGATTATATCGAATTTTTCTTAATTTCTGGACTGGAATGGTCGGAAACGGTGCAGAGTTGTGATTTCATACTTCTATTGTGATCCTCTGTAACCCTTTTCTCACAATATTTTAATGTTAATTCCGCGTTAAATCCGTATAATGGACAGAATTACTTAAACCAGCTATGTTAACCATCGCCCTCCTCTCCCTTATTAGCCTTTCGATCTTGGTTCTCATCCTTATTGAGAACTCATTTCCGGTTGAGAAGGCCAGGGTCAGGGTCCGGCGGAACAAGAAGTAACGCCAAACCCCCAGCAAGAAAAACACACCAAAGAGCCGCTCAACCAAAGAGCGGCTCTTTTATTTCATTTTTATAAGGCGAACACCATGCGATCGGATCAGATAAAGACAGGTGTTGAACGAGCTCCACACCGGGCGCTGCTCAAAGCAACGGGGGTCAGCGACGCCGATATGAACAGGCCGTTTATCGCAATTGTAAATTCGTATGTCGATATCGTTCCCGGGCACGTCCATTTACAAGAATTCGGAAAAATTGTTAAAGAAGCTGTCCGCCAGGCTGGAGGCGTGCCATTCGAGTTTAACACGATTGGCGTGGATGACGGCATCGCCATGGGTCACCAGGGAATGAAGTATTCTCTGCCGTCGCGTGAGCTGATTGCCGATTGCGTCGAAACTATGATCGAAGCGCACCGTTTCGATGGCATGGTCTGTATTCCGAACTGCGACAAAATTGTGCCAGGGATGATCATGGCGGCTATGCGCACGAATATCCCAACGATTTTCGTCTCGGGTGGTCCCATGGCGGCGGGGAAAACCCCTGAAGGCCAGGTCATCGACCTGATTTCGGTCTTCGAGGGCGTCGGAGCCTACCAGGCTGGCAAAATCGATGCAGCCCGCCTGAAAATCCTGGAAGACTTCGCCTGCCCGAGCTGCGGTTCCTGTTCAGGAATGTTTACCGCCAACAGCATGAACTGCTTGTTAGAAGTGCTCGGACTGGCGCTGCCGTTTAACGGCTCTGCCCTGGCAAAGACAGAAGAGCGCCAGGAATTGGCGCAGCAAGCTGGCCAGCGAATCCTGGAATTGGTCAGAGAGAACATCACCCCTCGCCAGATCGCCTCAATGGAGGCTTTTGACGATGCCTTTGCCCTGGACATGGCCATGGGCGGCTCCACCAATACAGTCCTGCATACCCTGGCTATCGCCCACGAAGCAGGGATTGACTACCCCTTACAAAATATCAACCAGGTGGCCGACAAGGTCGCTTACTTGTGCAAGGTCAGCCCCGCGGGCCGCTGGCACATGGAAGATGTGCACCGCGCCGGGGGAATACCGGCAATCTTGAAAGAGGTCGCCCGTCTGGATGACGTTCTGCACCTGGACCGGATCACGGTTAGCGGAACGACCCTGGGTGAAAACATCGCCAATGCCGAAATTCGGGATCCTGAAGTCATCCGGCGGATTGAAAACGCCCATTCGCCGCGCGGCGGGCTATCCGTGTTATTCGGCAACCTCGCCCCGGCTGGGTCTGTGGTCAAAACGGGCAGCGTCAGCCCGCTGATGTGGAAATTCAGTGGACCAGCCCGGATTTATGAAAGCCATGACGCGGCTATGGCTGGGATTATGGCTGGCGAGGTCCAGCCTGGCGAGGTGGTCGTCATTCGCTATGAAGGGCCACGCGGAGGTCCGGGGATGATGGAGATGCTCAGCCCGACCAGCGCCATCATGGGCATGGGGTTGGGCGAAAAAGTGGCCCTAATCACCGACGGACGCTTTTCTGGCGGGACTCGCGGGGCATGTATCGGCCATGTCTCACCCGAAGCAGCGGCTGGCGGCCCGATCGCAGCAGTCCAAGCGGGCGACATCATCGAGATCGACCTGGAACAGCGCACGCTGAACCTGCGCCTGGCGCCGGATGTGCTTCAAGCACGATTGGCCGCCCTCCCACCCTTCGAGCCGCGCACCCACAGTAAATGGCTGCGCCGCTATTCCCGATTTGTAACCAGCGCCGATACCGGCGCAGTATTGGCGGACTCGGTCAATGGATGCTGACGACGGATTAGAGTAGATGGTGACATCGGTTTTTTAGCACGGATTGGACGGATTGGTTTTACAGTTGGCGGTTGGCCAATCAGCGATGAGCTGGAACTGACAGAAGGAGAGAAATCATGAAACGTACAGGTGCACAGATACTTTGGGAATGTTTGCAGCACGAGGGGGTGGAGACAGTGTTTGGTTATCCGGGCGGAGCGATTTTGCCGGCTTATGATGCCATGCTGGATTATCCGATCCATCATGTCTTGGTACGTCACGAACAGGGCGCAGCCCACATGGCCGACGCCTACGCCAGGGCCAGCGGCAAAGTTGGCGTGGCGATCGCCACCTCCGGACCTGGAGCTACCAATCTGGTCACCGGAATCGCCACAGCTTTGATGGATTCTTCGCCAATTGTATGTATCACCGGGCAGGTAGCCAGCAAATATATCGGTTATGACGCTTTTCAAGAAACCGATATTACCGGCATTACTTTGCCAATCACGAAACACAACTACCTGGTGACGGATGTGAATGACATCGCCCGGGTGCTGCGCGAAGCCTTTTTCATTGCGCGCTCGGGCCGACCTGGTCCGGTCCTGGTTGATATCTCCAAAGATGCACAGCAGGCGGCCATTGAAATTGAAAATATTGCCGAATATTTCAATCCAGACTCTCCCATCAAATTCCCTGGCTATCGACCCGATCTGCGCCCGCTGACCAAAGACTTGCAGCAGGCGGTCGAGATGATCCAGGCTGCCCGGCGGCCGCTCATTTTGGCCGGTCACGGGATTTTACTGTCGGGGGCGATGCAGGAGGTTTACCAGTTTGCCGAGCTGACCCAAACACCGGTGGCAATGACCTTGTTGGGGATTGGCAGTTTCCCGGCCAGCCATCCTTTGAACCTGGGGATGATGGGTATGCACGGCGAAGCCTGGGTCAATCATGCTATCCAAGAATCCGACCTGCTCCTGGCCTTTGGGATGCGTTTCGACGATCGGGTCACAGGAAATGTCAGCACCTATGCGCCTCATGCCCGGAAAATTCACTTCGAAATCGATCCTTCCGAAATCAACAAAAATGTCAGCGTCGACCTGGCATTAATTGGCGACCTGCGCCAGACGCTGCAGCAGATACTGCCCCACCTCGCCGGGGCAAGCGCACGGGCGGACCCGCAGCTCCGACCCTACAGCACCCCGAATGGTTGGAGCACATTAACGAACACCGCGGTGAAAGCGCTGTGCGGGATATTCAGAACCTGCCGGATAATGGACATCTCTATGCGGCGCACGTCATTAACGATATCTGGCGCTTCACCCACGGCGAAGCCCTGGTGGTCACCGACGTAGGCCAGCATCAAATGTGGACCGCCCAGTACTATCGCCAGGAAAAACCAAACGCCTTTATCTCCTCCGGCGGGCTGGGGACAATGGGTTTCGCCTTGCCTGGGGCAATCGGGGCAAAATTTGCCCGGCCTGATGCCGAGGTTTGGGCGATCGCTGGCGACGGCGGTTTTCAGATGACCCAGGCAGAGCTTTCAACCGCTGCCCAAGAAGGCATCAAAGTGATCATTGCGATCATAAACAACGGCTACCTGGGGATGGTGCGCCAGTGGCAGGAGTTCTTCTACGAACGCCGCTATGCCGCCACACCCATGCGCAGCCCCGATTTTGTAAAAATCGCTGAAGCCCATGGGTTAACCGGTCTCCGAGTGACAGAACGTTCACAGGTCGAAGCAGCTTTGCAGGCGGCACGCGCTGATCCTGGTACGGTAGTGATCGATTTTCGTGTGGAACAAGAGGACAGTGTCTACCCAATGGTGCCCGCAGGAGCGGATTTGCATAAGATGATCCGGCGACCCGCGAGCGTAGCGGCGGACGATGTCCAAGAAGCCGAGGAAATTGAGGTTGACTACAGTCCAAATATCCTGGCCGAAACCGGCCGCGACTAGGGCAGCGCATGATACGGGCAGACCGGCAGGTGCGCCCGATTACCTTTCAACCAGTTCGAGCATAAGGACAGACGGCGTCTGCCCATTGGAGGAGCAATGCAAAAACATACTTTAGTAGCGCTAGTCGAAGATAAACCGGGGGTGCTCAACCGGGTCGCTTCGTTGTTCCGCCGCCGGGCGTTTAACATCGAATCCCTGACCGTCGGCCACACCGAACAGCCCGGTGTCTCTCGAATGACGATAGTGGTCGATAGCTCGCAGACCGATGCAGAGCGGGTGACTGCTAACCTTTATAAGCAGGTGAACGTCATTCAAGTTGAGGATCTATCCGCAAACCCAATGGTCAGCCGCGACCTGGCATTAATTAAGGTCAATACCCCGCCGAACCGGCGCAGCGAGATCATGCAGCTTGTGGATGTCTTCCGCGCTCGAATCGTGGATGTTGGCAACAATTCGCTGATCGTCGAGATCACCGGCGCAGAAGACAAGATCGATGGCCTGGTTGAAGTGCTGCGCCCCTTTGGAATTATCGAAATGGTGCGAACCGGAATAGTAGCCATGGCCCGCGGCGCCTCCACAATGGAGGATTTTCGTTCCAACGGGAATGGCAGAATGCTTCCGAATGGCATGGATGGGTATCCAGAAACGTCGAATTTTGGTCAGGACAATCATAATGGTCGGGAGAAGTCATCTATAGGAGCGCACCTGCGTGTGCGCCTTGATAAAAATTTGAGGAGAAACGCAAAAATGACAACGATAAACTTTGGCGGAACCATAGAAGAGGTCATCACTCGAGATGAATTCACCCTGGAGAAAGCTCGGGAAATCTTGAACGGTGAAACTATCGCTGTCCTGGGATACGGTGTGCAAGGACCAGCCCAGGCTTTGAATCTACGCGATAACGGGATTCGAGTGATTGTGGGGCAAAAGACCGGCAGCAAAAGCTGGGAAAAGGCAGTTAAAGATGGTTGGATTCCTGGCGAGACATTATTTTCGCTCGAAGAGGCGGCTGACCGGGGCACCTTGATCCTTTACCTGGTTTCGGATGCCGCCCAAATGTCCACCTGGCCAAAGATTATCGAATGCCTCGAACCGGGCAATGGTTTGTATTTTTCACACGGCTTCTCAATTGTCTACAGCGAGCAGACCGGGGTGATCCCCCCGAAAGAGGTAGATGTGATGCTGGTCGCGCCAAAAGGGTCGGGAACCAGCGTCAGGGCTAATTTCCTGGCTGGCAGCGGGATCAACAGCAGCTATGCGGTGCAGCAGGATTACACCGGCAAGGCTACCGAACGAGCCCTGGCTTTAGGGATTGCGATTGGCTCCGGATATTTGTTTCAGACAACCTTCGAAAACGAGGTGCACAGCGATCTGACCGGCGAGCGCGGTATATTGATGGGCGCCCTGGCTGGGGTGATGGAAGCGCAGTATGCCACTTTGCGCCGGCACGGCCACAGTCCAAGCGAAGCCTTCAACGAAACCGTCGAAGAGCTGACCCAAAGCCTGATCCGCCTGGTGGGGCAGAACGGCATGGATTGGATGTACGCCAATTGCAGCACAACCGCCCAGCGCGGCGCTTTGGATTGGCGGCATGAATTTCGCCGGGCAGTGGAACCGGTATTTGATCGGTTATATGAATCGGTGGTCAGCGGAGAAGAAACGCGCATCGTCTTGGCCGCAAATTCAGCTCCAGATTACAAAGAAAAATTGGAGGCTGAGCTGCGGTGAAATGCGCGAGTCGGAGATGTGGCAGGCAGGGGCGGCAGTGCGCTCGCTCAGGCCGGAGAACTGGTCAAACGCCGTATAGGGTGCGCCACAAGGAGCAAATCACATGGAGCAAATCATCATAAACCCGATCGTGCGAATTTTCGATACCACCTTGCGTGACGGTGAACAATCGCCCGGCGCCACAATGAGTTCTAATGAGAAATTGGAGCTTGCCAGGGCTTTGGCGCGGTTGGGCGTGGATATTATCGAAGCTGGCTTCCCCGCAGCTTCTCCGGATGACCTCGAAGGGGTGCGCCGAATTGCGATCGAAGTGGGTAATTCTTCGGATGGATTTCGCCCGCCAGTGATCTGTGGTTTGGCTCGGGCGACCAAAGGCGACATCGACAAAGCCTGGGAAGCCATTCGCCACGCTGCCCGACCGCGAATTCACACTTTCCTGGCCACGTCTGAAATCCATATGAAATACAAATTGCGCATGACTCCGGAACAAGTCATCCAGCGCACTGCCGAGATGGTGGCTTATGCAGCCTCTTTATGTCCAGACGTGGAATTCAGCCCGGAAGATGCCGGGCGGAGCGACCCGCAATTTCTATACCTCGTCCTGGCTGAGGCGATTAAAGCCGGGGCGACCACCCTGAACATTCCGGATACCGTTGGGTACACCACCCCAACCGAGTTCGGCGCTTTGATCGCCGGGATCATTCAGCACACCCCCGGCATCGAGAATTGCATCGTCTCGGTGCATTGTCACAACGACCTTGGTCTGGCGACGGCAAACACCCTGGCAGGCTTGCTGGCCGGAGCCCGCCAGGCAGAGGTAACCATCAATGGAATTGGAGAGCGCGCCGGAAACACCTCCCTGGAAGAGGTGGTCATGGCGCTGCGCACACGCCCAAATGTCTATGGCTTGAACACCGCCATCGACGCCACCCAAATTTACCGGGTCAGCAAGCTGGTCAGCAATTACAGTGGCATGACCGTCCAACCCAACAAAGCGATTGTCGGGGCAAATGCTTTCGCCCACGAAGCCGGGATCCACCAGGACGGCATGCTCAAAAATTTCCTGACGTACGAAATTATGCGTCCAGAAGATGTCGGCGCGAGCCGCTCGCGTTTGGTTCTAGGAAAACATTCCGGCCGGCATGCTTTCCGGGCGCGCCTGGCAGAGCTGGGTTATATGCTCGATGAACCTGCATTAGACCAGGCTTTCGAGCGTTTTAAAGCGCTGGCGGATAAGAAGAAAACGATCACCGACGCCGACCTGGAGGCGCTGCTTACCGATGAGTTTTACCAGATTCAAGAAGTATTCACCCTGGTGGGTTTACAAGTGGCTTGCGGCACAATGGGAATGCCCACTGCAACGGTGCGCCTGCGCGGCCCAGACGGGGAAACCCACACCCAGGCTTCGGTCGGTACCGGACCGGTAGATGCGGCCTATAAGGCGATGGATGTCATCGTCCAGGCGCCGAACACCTTGCTGGAATTCGCTGTGCATTCTGTAACCGAAGGAATCGATGCCTTGGGGGAAGTAACCGTCCGGATCGAAGCCACGCCAGGCAAAGGCAGCAATGGCAACCTGGCCCACCCGAAGAATATCACCGTAAATGCACAAAAAGAGATCGAACAGCCGCGCACTTACGGTGGTTTTGGCGCCGACACCGACATCGTCGTCGCAAGCGCAAAGGCCTACCTGTCGGCGCTTAATAAATTAATCGTCGCCTCTCGCGCCGCCGAAGTCCCGGCTGAAATCGATGCACCCGTGATGGCGGACACCCAGGTCTAGCCGGGCACCCAGGTCTAACCGGGCACCCAGCTGGGCACCCGGTCTAACCGGGCACGCCAGCCCAGGCGGATATGCCGCTCCGCCCCTTCAGACATAGATTAAGGAGAAGAACAATGGACGCCGAACAAACCCCTGAGTCTTTAGATTTTTCCAATCCTATGGAGACTTTTCCGAAAACTCGTCTTTTCCCTGAATTTTGGGACCTCAGCGAGTATTCCTTGAGCAGCAAAATCACGCCAAAACCGGTCCATGTGGACGACGCTCAACCCGATCCTTTTCTCGAAAAACTCCACATCGATCCGTTCCCGAAATTGAATACATTTCCAGGCGGGTGGGACCTGGCATGATGACCTCCCAAACGTTGTTTGAAAAAATATGGAGCGAGCACATCGTGGCTCAAGAGCCAGAATCGCCGGCTGTTCTTTACGTCGATCTCCATTTAGTCCATGAGGTTACTTCACCGCAGGCGTTTGACGGGCTGCGCCAGCGGCGCTTAAAAGTGCGCCGGACGGATAAGACAGTGGCAACTGCAGATCACAGCATTCCGACCATTGAGCTGCCTTTCGGCGACCAAATGGCGGCTCGCCAGGTAGAAATGCTGGCGGTAAACTGCCGGGAATTTGACATCCCGTTATTTGGTGTGGATAGCCCGGCCCGCGGGATCGTGCATGTGATTGGACCCGAACTCGGCCTCACCCAACCGGGGATGACCATTGTTTGCGGCGACAGCCACACAGCCACGCATGGGGCATTTGGAGCGCTGGCTTTCGGGATCGGCACGAGCGAAGTCGAGCATGTCCTGGCAACGCAATGCTTGCTGCAGAACAAGCCCAAGACCTGTAATGTTCGCATCGATGGGCGCCTCTCGCCCGGCGTGTCTGCGAAAGATATTATCCTGGCTATCCTGGCTAAATATGGCGTTGGCGCTGGCGTTGGGCATGTTTTCGAATATACCGGCTCGACAGTTGCAGATTTGAGCATGGAAGAGCGCATGACGATCTGCAATATGTCCATCGAAGGCGGCGCTCGGGCTGGCATGATTGCCCCAGATGAAACCACCTTCGAATACCTGGCAGGCCGTCCATTTTCACCCCAAGGCGCGGCATGGGAACAAGCCGTCTCCACATGGAGCCGCCTGAATAGCGCGGATGGCGCTGTCTACGATCAAACTTTGACGCTGGATGCCTCTGCCCTTGAACCGATGATTACTTACGGCACCAACCCTGGCATGGGCGTTCCGATTTCGCAGCCGGTCCCCGACCCGGATCACACATCCAGTGCCAGTGAAAAGGCTGCCCTGGCGAAGGCGCTCGAATATATGGATCTACAGCCTGGAAAGCCCCTCCTCGGCCATCCGGTCGATGTGGTCTTTATCGGCAGTTGCACCAATTCACGCCTGTCGGATCTGCGCCTGGCGGCCAAGCTGATGAAATCTCGTAAGATCGCTCCGGGAGTTCGCGTGCTGGTCGTGCCTGGTTCGCAAGGTATCAAACGCCAGGCAGAGGCCGAGGGCCTGGATCGCATCTTTATTGAAGCTGGCGCGGAATGGCGGCAGTCTGGCTGTAGTATGTGCATTGCCATGAATGGGGATCAGCTTGAGCCAGGCCAGTATGCGGTGAGCACAAGCAATCGTAATTTTGAAGGCCGCCAGGGACGCCGCGGGCGCACCTTCCTGGCCAGTCCGCTTACCGCTGCTGCGGCTGCTGTGACTGGAAAGATCACCGATTGCAGGAGCTTGATGGATCATGAATAAATTTATCAATCTCACCTCCACCGCGGTTTTGTTACCTGCCGCAGACATCGATACAGACCAGATCATCCCGGCGCGCTTCCTAAAGACGACCAGTAAAACTGGCCTGGGTGAGCAATTATTCGCTGACTGGCGTTATTTGCCGGACGGATCACCAAGGTCCGATTTTCCGCTAAATGATCCAGCGCAGCGACATGCCCAAATTCTGGTAGCCGGCGATAATTTTGGCTGTGGCTCGTCTCGTGAACATGCCCCGTGGGCGCTGACGGATTATGGTTTTCGGGCGATTATCTCCACTTCGTTTGCCGAT
This sequence comes from uncultured Chloroflexia bacterium, assembly GCA_963770655.1. Taxonomy (GTDB): domain Bacteria; phylum Chloroflexota; class Anaerolineae; order Anaerolineales; family UBA4823; genus CAZAGA01. The sequence continues at coordinate 31,458 of CAVYQO010000015.1, forward strand.
ATCTTTCGCAATAACAGCCTGAAAAATGGCTTGTTGCTGGTGGAAGTCGATCCGGAGGCGTATGTTGGCTTAATCCAAAGCCTCAAACGAGATCCCACCGGGCAATTAAAGATCGATCTGGCTGCCCAGCAGCTTACCTTGCCTGACGGAAACCTTGTCTGGTTCCCGATGGATGGTTTTTCAAAAAACTGTCTGTTGAACGGAGTAGACGAGCTGGGGTACCTGCTGGGTTTCGAGCCCCAGATTCTGGAATATGAGCGACGTGCGGAGCGAGTCGGTTGACAGTATATTCAGGACTTTGTTATAGGTGATCGAGAATGATCCAAATTTATGATACAACCTTGCGAGACGGTACGCAGCGAGAAGGAATTTCGCTTTCCTGTACCGATAAACTGCGCATCGCCGCCAAGCTGGATGACCTGGGTGTGGCTTTTATCGAAGGCGGCTGGCCGGGTTCAAACCCTAAAGACGTAGAATTCTTTGCCCGTGCCCGTGATATCCATTGGCAGAATGCGCTCGTCGCCGCCTTCGGCTCGACCTGCCGGGTGAACGGCGTTCCAGAAGATGATGCCAATATCCTGGCCTTGCTGGATGCCCATACCCCGGTCTGCACCGTGGTTGGAAAAACCTGGACGCTCCACGTAAAAGATGTGCTGCGCACCACCCTGGAAGAAAACCTGCGCATCATTGAGATCAGCCTGGCATACCTGGCCGCAAATCGCAAACGGGTAATTTATGATGCAGAGCATTTCTTTGACGGTTACAAAGCCGATCCGGGTTACGCCCTTGAAACCCTCCAGGCGGCGGTGCGCGGTGGAGCAGAGACGCTGGTCTTGTGTGACACAAACGGCGGCAGCTTGCCCTGGGAAGTGGCTGAGATCGTGCGCACAGTCCGGGCAAATCTGGCTCATCCTGTCGGCATTCATACTCATAACGATGGCGAGTGTGCAGTAGCCAATTCGCTGGCCGCTATTCAAGCCGGCGCAATCCAGGTGCAGGGCACGATTAACGGCTATGGCGAGCGCTGCGGTAATGCAAACCTGTGCTCCATCGTCGCCGACCTGGAATTGAAAATGGGTTTACCCTGTTTACCCGAAGGGCGCCTGGAGCGATTGTTCGAAGTGGCCCATTTTGTAGCCGAGGTGGCAAACCTGGCTCCAGATGAGCACCAGGCGTATGTCGGAAAAAGCGCCTTTGCCCATAAGGGCGGTATTCACGTATCTGCCATGCGGCGCAACAGCGCTTCATACCAACATATCGAACCAGAGGTCGTCGGCAACCGCTCGCGCGTGGTGGTAAGCGAGCTTTCTGGACGGGGAAACCTGGCCAGCAAAGCGGAAGAGTTTGGCCTGCAAGGCGAGGCAGGCGAGCTGATCTTAAGCGATATTCTGAACGATATCAAACAATTGGAAGCCAAAGGTTTCTCCTTTGAAGCCGCCGAGGCGTCTGTTGCCATGATGCTGCAGCGCAAGCAGCCCGATTACCTGCCACCCTTCGAGCTGATCGATTTCCTGGTAAACGTCGAGCACCGTCATGGCCGCGGCATCTTTGCTGAGGCGATGGTGAAAGTGCGGGTCAATGGCGAGGTCTACCATACCGCCGCCGAAGGAAATGGGCCGGTGGATGCACTCGACGCAGCGCTGCGCAAAGCGCTGCTGCCCAGCTACCCCGAGCTGGCCCATTTCCGCCTGATTGATTATAAAGTCCGCATTTTGGATGGCGAAAATGGCACCCGCTCGACCACCAGGGTCCTGATTGATACCCAAAATGGCGCCGGTGAGTGGAGCACTGTCGGAGCCAGCTCAAATATCATCGAAGCGAGCTGGCAAGCCCTGGCCGACGCTTTTGAATACGGCCTGGTCTTGAAAAACCAGCAGATCGGGGTTTCGAAGGACATCCTATGAAATTTGACCTCGTTCTACTGCCCGGCGATGGGATTGGCCCGGAGGTTATTACGCAAACCTGCCGGGTTCTGGACTGCATTGGACAGATCTTCGGCCATACTTTTGTTTATCAGCAGGAGCTTATCGGCGGCTGCGCCATCGATCGCTATGGCCTGGCAGTGAGCGAGGCGGCTTTGGCTGCCTGCAAGGATTGTGACGCCGTCCTGCTCGGGGCAGTGGGTGGGCCAAAATGGGATGATCCCAAAGCCAGGGTGCGGCCAGAACAAGGCTTGCTCCGCTTGCGCAAAGAGCTGGGTGTTTTTGCCAATCTGCGCCCGGTGAGCGTGCACCCGGCTCTATACGGAAGCTCGCCTTTACGCCCGGAAAAACTGGCCGGTGTGGATATCCTCGTCGTGCGTGAGCTCACCGGCGGGTTATATTTCGGCCAGCCCAAAGGCCGCCAGGTGGTTGATGGGCATGAACGCGCCGTGGATACCCTGGAGTATTACGATTATGAAATTCAGCGTGTCCTGCACCTGGCATTCCAACATGCCCGTAAACGGCGCAAGAAAGTAACCTCGGTTGACAAGGCCAATGTCCTGGAATCATCCCGCTTGTGGCGCCAGGTCGCCAACGAGGTAGCCCCAGCCTATCCGGATGTCACCCTTGAACATCTCCTCGTGGACACGGCTGCGATGCGCCTGGTGAATTCCCCGGCAAGTTTCGATGTAATGGTCACCGAAAATATGTTTGGCGACATCCTGACCGATGAGGCCTCTGTGCTGGCCGGCTCGATGGGCTTGCTGCCCTCCGCCTCGCTGGGCGAATCTGGGCCAGGCTTGTATGAACCGATCCATGGTTCTGCGCCGGATATCGCCGGAAAAGGGTTGGCCAACCCAATCGGTGCGATTTTGAGCGCCGGTTTGATGCTGCGCTATTCGCTGGGTCTTGAGTGCGAAGCCATCGCCCTGGAACGTGCAGTCAGCCAGGCGCTCACGAGTGGCTGCCGCACCGCCGACCTGGGCGGCAACCTGTCTACCGGCCAGATGACTGACGAAATAATCGAACGGCTGCCCGCCGGCGACTTTTTAGGGATTTAAATCAGAAGACGGAGAGAAGAAGATGGGAATGGAATCAAAATTTATCTGGATGAATGGCGGTTTGGTGGAATTCGAAAAGGCTACACTGCACTTTTTGACGCCCGCGGCCCATTACGGCCTGGGCGTATTCGAGGGCATCCGCTGTTACGAGACGGATACAGGCCCGGCGGTTTTTCGCCTGCGCGAACATATCGAGCGGCTGTTGGATTCGGCGCTGGTCCTGGGTTTTCGCAGCTTCCCTTATTCGGTGGACGAACTGTGCGAGGCAGTTAAGCTGACAGTTTCAGCCAACGATTTCAGTGAATGCTACATCCGTCCTTTGGTCTACCTGACGGATGGCGGTTGGAATCTGAACGTCGATGCCGGGCGCCCTGGGGTAGGCATTGCAGCCTGGGAGTGGAAGAATTACCTGGGGGATGAAGCCAGGGAGCAAGGCATTCGCGCCAATGTCAGCTCTTTTACCCGCCATCACCCCAACGTGATGATGACCAAAGCAAAGATTGCCGGGAACTATGTCAACAGCACCTTAGCCAGGACTGAATCGGCCCGGCTTGGTTTCGACGAAGCGATCATGCTCGATCCTCAGGGTTACGTGGCGGAATGTACCGGGGAGAATATCTTTATCGTGCGCAAAGGGGTGATTTACACCCCAGGGACGATGGCTATCCTGGAAGGGATTACTCGCAACTCCTTAATCACCCTGGCGACTGATATGGGCTACAGCGTTGTCGAGCAGACGATTTCACGCGATCAACTCTACCTGGCAGACGAGGTCTTTGTCTGTGGAACTGCCGCCGAGTGCATTGGTTTACGCGAGATCGATTTTCGAGTGATCGGCAGCGGCAAGACCGGTCCGGTAACGCATGCCCTGCAGGAAGCCTTTCACGCCGCCTTGCGCGGCCGCCACCCACGCTCGGCAGAGTGGCTGGACTATGTACCGGTTGAATACAAACGCAGTGAAGCCGCGCCTTTCGAAATGGCACGCCAGCAGATAGCCAGCGATTCCTATACCGATTAGTCGGAACCCGTAGGAACGGGCCTATGCTGCCAATCGTTCGGCGATAATCTCCGCCACGTCCAGCACTTCCACTTCACTGTTGGCGTCTTTGCGGGCGTCGGTCAGCATGACCATGCAGAACGGGCAAGCCACAGCCAGCGTTCCCGCGCCGGTGGCCAGGGCTTCGTTGAAACGAGCCGCGTTCACCCGTTGTGCGCCATGTTCTTCTTCTTTCCACATCTGCGCCCCACCGGCGCCGCAGCAGAACGACTTACTCCCGGATTGAGGCATCTCAACAAGTCGGGCGCCGGTCATCGCCAGGTCCTGGCGCGGTTCGTCCAGCACGCCATTTTGGCGTCCCAGGTAGCACGGGTCGTGGAATGTAATCAGGGATTGGCGGCCGGCGACGGACGGTTCCTGATTGAGCTTCAGCTTTCCCTCGGCCGCCAGCTCATTAATCAATTGGGTGTGGTGGATCACCCGGTAATTCCCGCCGAAGGCCGGGTATTCGTTTTTCAAGGTATGCAAGCAGTGCGGGCAGGTGGTTACAATCCGCTGCGGCTTCACTTCATTGAGTATTTCCACGTTCGCCTGGGCCAGGCCGAAGAAGATATCTTCCTTGCCTGCTCGCCGGGCAGAATCACCCGTGCACTGTTCGCCTTCACCCAACACAGCATAATTAACCCCGGCGGCGTTCAGAATTTTCGCAAAAGCCCTGGCGGTCTTCTGGGCGCGGGCATCCGTGGCCGGGGCGCAGCCTACCCACCACAGGATTTCCGGCTCCGGGTTGTCATCGATGGTGGGCACATCCATCCCTTCAGCCCATTTCATCCTGTCGGCAGGCGAGACGCCCCAAGGATTAGCCTGGCGTTCCATGCCGCGGAAGGCCGTCTGGAACTGCTTGGGAAACGAGTTTTCCATCAGCACCAGCGCCCGGCGGATATTCAAAATATCGCGCATCGGCTCATTATTGACCGGGCAGATTTGAACGCAGGCCCCGCAGGCAGTGCAGGCCCACACCGCTTCCTCGGGAATCGCCATCTCCAACAGGGTTCGCGAGGACGGCTCGCCTTTGGCCAGGCGCCCGCCCTCCTGGTTAAGGAAATAACGTTTGTTGATTTCCATGGCAGCCGGGGAAAGCACCTTGCCCGTGTTGTAGGCTGGGCATACCTCCTGGCAGCGGTAGCACTGGATGCAGGCGTAAGAATCCATGATCTGCTCCCAGCCCAGGTCTTCCAGGCGGGTGGCTCCAAACGCTTCCAGGCTTTCGTCGTCAAAGTCGATTTTTTCGAGCTCACCCATCGAGCGCCGTTCGGGTTTGAGCAGAAAATTCAGCGGCGCAACGAAGAGATGAACATGTTTCGAATACAGAAAATAGGGAATGAACAGCCAGGATCGTGCCCAAGGCCAACCAAAAAGTAACGTGCATCGCCGCCACCAAAGCCGCATCGCTCCACCCGCTCCACAAGCGAGCAATCCAGGAGGCAAACGGCTGCCAGGGGTCTCCGCCTTCGGCGGCGATGGCAAAGGATTCTCCTAAGAAGCGTGAACCAATATGGATCAAGATAAAACCGCCGACGATGGCTGAGTCACGCAAGATGCCGCGGCGAGCGGCCGGGTCGAGAAATACCTCAGGACGGGTGCGCAGCTGCGGCGTCTTGATGATAAATCGCCTGACCAGGAAGAAGACCATGGCTGTCAGGGCTGCCACGGAGAGCAAGTCGGCAATCAGGCGGTAAATCCCACTGAGGTTACCCAGGCTGAAGAATTGAAAGCTGGGGAAGAATCCTTCGAGAATATCGATCAGGTTGACCAGCAAATAGTAAATGAAAGCCCAGGCGATGAAGGCGTGTAAGATGCTGGGCCCCAGGCGGATTCGATACGTCGGCTGCATGCTGATCACCTTCGCCAGGGTCGCGATGAGCCGCTTGGGGACGATCTTCCAGTCCACATTCCCTTGGCCGCGCCTAATCAGACGGGCAATTCGTTGGATCGAAACGATAGCAAAGTACAGCGCAGCCAGGCTGAGCACAAAGAAAATGATTTTCTCAGGTGTGGTAAGCATCAGGAGCCCTCCGCCTTCAGGTTAAGAGAACATTAACCAAAGTTTACCATAGCCCCCCATGCCGCGCAATATGACGCGCTGCGTAAAATTGTGCGTTAGCGCTGGTCGAAATATTTCAATGCCGCTTGGATTACCGGGTCAGTTTCCTGGGAAACCTCGTCCCAGTTGCTGGACACTTCCAAATCCGGAATTATTCCGCTGGCTTCCCAATTTTGCTCCGGGTGGTTTAAGGGTTGAAAGGTGTCATGCGCCAACCAGGCCCGCGATCTATCCGAAAATTCATAGATATATAAAATCTCAACATTTCCATCGGTCGTCTGGCCGATAATATAGGCCCGCTTGGTGTCTTTGAGAATCCCCGAAAAAATTTCTCCGAAACTGGCCGTGCCGGGACCGACCAGCACCACGACCGGCAGCTTCTGTGATCCTTCGATGTTGCGACCATCGACGTATAATGGCGCTTTTTTCTCACGGCTGACAAAATAACCCAGCTTGCCATCCTCGAAATAGGCCATGACATCCTCAAAAACCGTGTTTGCCCCACCTCCGTTTTGACGGTTATCCAGGATCAAGCCGTCCAGGCGGCCCTGCTGGCGCATCTCTTTCATTGCCGCGCGTACTTTACCCGGGATGGTCTCATCATTAAAGGTCGTCAAGAGCAGATAGCCGATCTGTTTACCGTCTGGGCTGGTCAGGACCTCATGGGGTACAGGCATCTCGCTGGCAATCTGACGCCGGACCAATTTGACCTGGCGGGGTTCTCCACCGGGACTTTGGACAAGGATGGTGACGCTGCTGCCTACTGGACCGCGCAAGTTCGAGCGCTGATCCAAATCCCCATCCAAAATGGCTTCGCCATCTACTTCCAGAATGCTGTCGTGCATTTTTATCCCCGCCTGCTCGGCCGGGCTGTCCGGGAAAACCAAAATTACTGTTACCCGCTTGCGTTCCGGCACAGGCAGGGTCAGAACTCCAATACCGGCATAGTCATACTGACCGCTGAAATCTTGATCTTCTTGTTTCGCTTCTTCCGGACTGAGATAGACAGAATGATCATCGCCCAGGCTGTAGATCATTTCATCCATCGCCAGGTAAAAATCTTCATCGCTCATCCCGGCTTCAATTTTCTGGCGGTATTCCTCGTAAACAGCTTCCCAATCCAACCCATTGAAATCTCGATAGAGATAGTTTTCTTGAACCGTTTTCCAGATTTCTTTTAGAACGGCGAGCTGTTTCGGCGAGCTCGCCGGCCGCGGTGTGGGTGTGTGCGTTGGCGCGGTAGTAGCTGTCGGCTTCGTCGTCCGCGTGGGCGGGATCTGGGTGAGGGTTGGAGCAACCGTTGGGGTAGGCGACAGGGTTGGGCTGGGTGATTGGGTCGGGTTGGCCCCAGGGCTTAAGCCCAGGGCTGAGCCCAGGGGCGTCTTGCGCGCCGGAAGATTAACGGATATCCCGCAGGCCAGGGTTGCGCCCACCAGGACAAGGATCAATACAAACAAGATGGGTCTGCGCAGTTTATCGCGCAAACCCATCTTGAAGAGTCCAGCAAAACTCACTTAATAGCCTCCCGAGCCATACAGGCTGGGGTCAGTTGGCGTCCTCCCCGAGGGGTCCCAGACATAGACCCAATCACCGACATTGGCCCAATCGTAGAGCCAGTGCGAATCTCCGACAGACAGGTTTACACAGCCGTGCGACTGTTCAAAGCCGAGATTAGCGCGCCAATAGGCGCCATGCAGGGCGCGAGCCTGATCGAAATACATGGTATAGGGGACATCTTCAAGATAGTAGGCATCGGAGTGGTCCGCTTCGAAGGAACCGCGCATCGGCGTTGTGTCCAGCTTCTGGGAGATTTGGAACAGCCCAGGGCGAGTCCAGAATGGCTCCAGCCCGCTGGCGATCAGCGTGGCGAATACCAGCTTGCCCTCGTCGTACACCGCCAGGGTCTGCTCACCCAGGTTAACCTCAATCCAGCGCCCACCGGTGACGCCTTGGGGCGGGGTGCGAGCCGGCATTACCCGCGCTACCACGTTGTGCGGCACCCACTCGTCCGGTCCGACCATATACCATTCATCGTTTCCGACCATCTGGGTGCTGTAAACCTGGACGATTTCATGGTTTTGCAGGCTGTGCCCGGTGTAGTCCTTGTTGGCATATCCGGGGGTGCGCTGGGTCTCTACAGGTCCAGGGCTTAGATAAGCCAGCACCCAGCCGAACTCGTGCTCGGGGGTGCGGGTAAAGGTTACGCCTTGGAAAAGCGGCACGGAGCCGATGCGAGAGACATCATTGGCCGTCATCCATAACCCCTGGTCAATCATATAAAAACGGCGGCCATCGATCACTGCTTCATCGGTATAGGAAATATAGGCAAAAGGCGAGTCGATTCGTTGAACTGCTCTGCCCTTGTTGCCAGTCATGGCGTCTTCCACCGATCCATACACCGGAGCGTTGGCAGTGTGCACCAGGCCGTAGCGGGTGTTGACGTAAGTCAGGTCGAAGGCTGGTTTGGAAAGCGGCAGCCCAGTCATCGGAAAGGTCACCCCTTTTTCAGCCATCTGGGTCAGGTAGGCAGATGGACCCACCGGAGCGCAGTTGCCCGGATCCTGCAGATATACGCCGGGCAGGCAAACAATCCCAGAGTTCGCTGAGTTGGCTGCTGCGGCTCGAGCCGGGATTACGCTCCACCCGGCTGAGTACGTTCTTAAGGTTGTACTCAACCGCCCTCCCACCGCAAGCAGCAGGCAGAAGATGGCAATCCCCATAAAAGTTCGTTTCATTATTTACACCTCAAATCAAGCTTTCTGGTTCAATCGTACCAACGTTTTAGCATAACCATAAATGCTATGATTGACCACGATTGTACTCAAACGCACGGTTGTACTCAAACGCACGGTTGTACTCAATCACAGATTTCCTATTATAGCGGAATTTAATGCCAGGCGGACTTACTACTCATCCTCTTCTAAACAACGAAAGCGCGGTATATTTAGGGCAACGACGCCGGATTGCTGCAGCAAAAAGGGAATTTATGGCAGAGAAAACAAATTCGTTAACCACTACGCAAATCTGGATGCTGGCCTCCCGGCCGAGAACCCTACCGGCCGCAGCCGCACCGGTGATCGTGGGCAGCGCCGTGGCCTGGTATGATGGGCTTTTCCAGCCCGGCCCCGCCCTGGCCGCGCTGCTTGCTGCGCTGCTGCTCCAAATCGGGGCGAACCTGGCCAACGATGTCTTCGATTTCCACCGCGGGGCCGACACCGCCGAGCGCCTGGGGCCGCTGCGCGTGACCCAGGCGGGTTTGCTGGCGCCAAAACAGGTGCTGGCGGGAATGTGGCTGTGCTTTGGCCTGGCAGCTTTACTGGGCGTTTACCTGACCCTGACCGCGGGTTGGCCGGTGATCGTCATTGGCCTCGCCTCGATTCTGGCTGCGATTGCTTACACGGGCGGCCCGTTCCCCTTGGGATATTACGGCCTGGGCGATGCAGCCGTGTTCTTGTTCTTCGGCCTGGCGGCGGTCTGCGGAACCTATTACGTCCAGGCGCTGAAGCTAGATTGGCTGGCCTTCTGGTCTGCCCTGCCGATGGGTTTCCTGATCACAGCTATCCTGGTGGTGAATAACTTGCGCGATATCGATACCGATCGAGCAGCCGGAAAGCATACCCTGGCAGTCCGCCTGGGTGTATCCGGCGCCCGCCAGGAGTATTTCTGGCTGGTGGTGGGGGCGTACCTGGTCCCACCGCTCGTCTGGCTGTTTCAAATCGGCCCGGCCTGGATCCTGCTGGCCTGGCTCACCCTCCCCGCCGCAGTCGCTCTAGTGCGCCTGGTCTGGACGCAGCGTGGGCGTCCATTGAATGCAGCTTTGGGCGGCACAGGTCAATTGGCCTTATTGTATGCCTGTTTTTATGCGATTGGGTTGGTGATTAGCTGATTGGACAATACGACGTTTATGATATGGATTGCTAAAAATGCTGTAAAATAGAGACTATTACATCTAAAGCAAGGTGAATTCAGCCAAAATCATCATCCCTGTGGGGCGAAAATATTGGCAAATTTATTCGACGTAGAATTTCCGTAATATTAGATAATCAAATAGGATGTGATGACTATGACCGTCGCTGCTGCCCAATCCGTTAATCCCACACCGGCTGAGACAAGCATCCCACAAAATGCCGGAATAATCTTAACTACTTTGATTATTGTAGCAGCCGTCGCCAACCTGCCTCTGGCGATGGCCAATGTCGCCCTGCCGTCGATCGGGGTGGCGTTCAACGCCTCCCAAACCCAGCTCAACCTGGTGGCGGTGGCCTACTCGCTCGGCCTGGCCTGCTCGGTGTTGTGGCTGGGCGCCCTGGGCGACCGCTACGGGCGCAAACTGATGTGCCTGCTGGGCGTGATCTTTGCGATACCCGTGGCGCTGATCGCAGGTTTTGCTCCAACGATCCAGGTTTTGATCGCCGCCAGGCTGCTCGGCGGCTTTGCCGCCGGTATGGCCTACCCGACGACGCTATCGCTGATCACGGCGCTTTGGGGGCCTGGCCCAGGCCGGACGCGCTCGATTGCCCTGTGGGCAGCGATCGGTGGAGCGATTTCAGTAACTGGGCCTTTTCTGGCTGGCTTGTTGTTGGAGTACTTCAATTGGAGCTCGGTTTTCGTGGTTGTCATCCCGCTGGCGGTTGTGGCGCTGATTATGGCGCTCCGCTTCATCCCGGCCCATATTAACGAAACCAGCGAAGCAGTGGATAACCTGGGGGGCATTTTGTCGTTGATCATGATCGGCAGCTTTGTCCTGGCGCTCAACTTTATCACCATTGCAGCCTATCGGAGCCTGGCAATCGGGTTATTAGCGGTGGCGCTGATCACCGGCATCTTGTTCATCTTCCGCCAGCGGCGCGCCAGCAGCCCGCTGTACGATTTGAAAATTGCTTCCCGACGCACGTTCTGGGTAGCAGCAGTCGGTGGGATCATCGTTTTCGGCTCGCTGATGGGAGCGATGTTCATCGGGCAGCAGTTCCTGCAAGATGTGTTGGGATACTCGACGGTCAATGCCGGTCTGGCCGTGCTGCCGGCGGGGATTTTTATGGTGCTGGTCGCGCCGCGCTCGGCCAAAATTGTCGAAGCAAAAGGGGCGCGTTTTACGCTGCTTGCCGGCTACTTTTTCATCTTGCTTGGCTTCCTGACCATGCTTTTATTCTGGAATGAAGGCATCTCCTATTGGACGGTGGGGCTGGCTTATGGTTTTGTCGGGATTGGAATCGGTTTAGCCGGCACGCCTGCCAGCCGCTCTCTGACCGCCTCGGTGCCAGTCATCAAGGCTGGCATGGCCTCTGGAACCGCCGACTTACAGCGCGATCTGGGCGGAGCGATTTTCAACTCGCTTTTTGGCGCCTTGCTTGCCGCCGGTTACGCCGCGGCAGCGACCGCAGCGATTGCCGCTTCGCCAGATGCTGCACAGGTGACGCCGCAAATGGCCAGCGAGATGAGCATGTCGTTTGCCGGGGCGCAGTCCGTCGCAGCCCAGTACCCACAGTACGCTTCACAGATTATGTCAGCAGCCAAACAATCTTTCCTGGCTGGCGACCAGCAGGCCTACATCGCCGGCATTATTGCGGTATTGTTCGGCGCGGCGCTGGTATTCTTCCTGTTCCCCCGGTTGGACGCCGAGCGTAAGATGCTGATCGAGTTCCACCAGCAGGACACGGCGCCAATTGCTGAGGCGAGCAGGATGGAGATTCCTTCAACTTCTAGCGGAGATTAAGATTAGCCAGAGGCCATTTGCAATAATAGAAAGGAGAAAACGATGACAACTCAATCTGTGCAGAAAAAACAAGCGCGTAGCAAGGGAATGCTGGGTGGGATTTTGCCGATCGATCGAGCGCGAGTCCCAATCGATATTGTGGCTGGAATCACCCTGGCTGCCCTGGCTATCCCGGAGGTGATGGGCTATACCAAGATTGCCGGGATGCCTGTGGTCACCGGCCTCTACACGATTCTGATCCCGACGGCTTTGTTTGCGCTTTTCGGCTCATCTCGGCATCTTGTGGTAGGCGCAGATTCGGCCACCGCGGCGATCATGGCTGCCGGGTTGGCTACCCTGGCGGCACAAGGGTCGCCGGAATATGTGGCCTATGCGGGCATCCTGGCCCTCCTGTCGGCTGCTTTCCTGATCCTCGCCCGGATTATAAAGTTGGGATTTATTGCAGACTTCCTTTCGCGTACGGTATTGATCGGCTTCCTGACCGGCGTTGGTATCCAGGTAGCCATCGGCCAGATTTCGGGTATGCTGGGCATCCCCGGCGGCGGGGCAGGTCCGGTGCAAAAGCTCATCACTGATTTTCAGCAGCTTGGCCAGACAAACCTGTATACATTGGGAGTGTCTATCGCCGTATTGGTGATTATTGTGGGCTGCCGGATGATCAATAAAAAGATCCCTGGCGCCTTGATCGCTGTCATCGGGGCGATCGTGGTGAGTTACCTGCTTAATTTATCGGCGGATGGCGTGGCGGTTCTGGGTACAGTCCCCGGTGGTTTACCAAAATTCGGCCTGCCTACAGGCGCAACCTTGAACCCCAGCATAATTGGGCAGCTTCTATCGGTTGCTTTTTCGATATTCATCGTCATCCTGGCCCAGAGCGCAGCTACCTCACGGGCCTATGCGGCTCGCTACAGCGAGAAATTTCAGCGAGGATGTGGATCTGGTGGGGTTGGGATTGGCAAATATCGGTGCAGGGCTGAGCGGTACTTTCGTGGTGAACGGCAGCCCGACCAAGACGCAGATGGTCGATAGCGCCGGTGGGCGCAGCCAACTGGCTACCTTAACGACCTCCATCATCGTCCTGCTGGTCTTATTGTTCTTTACCAAGCCGCTGGCGTATATGCCCGAAGCAGTGCTATCTTCTGTCGTATTCCTGATTGGTATCGAGTTGGTCGATATGAAAGGGATGCGGAAGATTTTCGCCCAACGCCCGGCCGAGTTTTGGGTGGCATTGATTACTGCCCTGGTGGTGATCTTCGTTGGCGTTGAGCAAGGTATCTTATTGGCGATCCTTCTCTCAATCCTGATCCATATCCGGCATGGTTACCGGCCGAAAAACGCGATCCTGGCTTCGGATGACAACGGCAGGCAACAGTTGGTGCCGATCATCGCTCATACCCAGATCGTCCCTGGATTAATCATCTATCGGTTCCATCACAGCCTGTACTACGCCAATGCAGAACTATTCTCCCAGGAAGTACTTGACCTGGTGAACACTGCCCAACCGCCTCTTACCTGGTTTTGCCTGGACGCCACCGCAGTGGATGAGATCGATTTTTCAGCCGCTGCGACCTTGAAGGAGATTTATAAAATGCTCAAGGAAAAGGGCGTTCGATTGGTCATGGTAGAAGCAGGAGAAGACATCCGCAAAGAGCTCGATCTGTCAGAGATAACTGATTTGATCGGGAAGGATTACTTTTTCGAGACGGTGGCTGATGTAGAAACCACTTATAAAGCTGCAACCGCTGTCCATTAGGGCAGCCTGCATTTTCGAGGTGGATGCAACTGCTTTTTGCATCCACCTCAGGCGAGGTAGCTATGGTCAAAAAGAATAAAATGGAGCCTCAAACAAAGCCATCCAGCGCTCATGGTACAGGCCATCCCGACACGCCGATTCAGCGAGCGACATTTGGTAAAGCGACCCGCTCAACCGTCCCGCGCTCGGATCATGCTGTCTGGCAAGCGCCGGAAAATCGAGCAGATCCGGTTAGCCTGCTCGAAGCGCAGGCAGTTACCCGCGTCGCCGAGTTGATTCCGATCCGCTACGGGCGGATGCTCACTTCGCCCTTTGCCTTCTACCGCGGCGCGGCGGTCATCATGGCTTCCGACCTGGCTTCTACTCCGACTTCGGGGCTGAATGTGCAGTTGTGTGGAGATGCACACCTGGCTAATTTTGGCGGCTTTGCGTCTCGCGAGCGAGATATTGTGTTTGATATTAATGATTTCGATGAGACTTTACCTGGGCCATGGGAATGGGATGTTAAACGGCTGGCAGCCAGCGTCGAAATCGCTGGTCGTGAACGCGGCTTCGACGCCAGGCAGCGCCGTTCGATCGTCCTGACCACCGTGGCTGAATACCGGCGGGCAATGCGCGAATTCGCTGGAATGCGCAACCTGGAAGTGTGGTATGCGCTGCTCGATGCGGCTAAAATTAATGCCCGCTGGGGAACAACCAACCGGCCTAAGGCCATGAAAAAGGTCGAGGCTCAATTTACCAATGCCTATGCCCGGGATAACTTACACGCCCTTGAGAAGTTGACTCGCTGTGTAGATGGACAGCTCCAGATTATCAGCCGTCCCCCGACCCTGGTGCCGATTGAGGAGCTGCTGCCAGAGACAGCCGATCGTCAAGCAGAATTCCAGATTTTACATAACTATCTGGCCTCTTACCGAAAGACACTGCCGGATGATCGGCGGCAATTACTGGAACATTTTCACCTGGTTCATGTGGCGCGCAAAGTCGTCGGGGTTGGCAGTGTAGGCACCCGCACCTGGATTGTTCTGTTGACCGGCCGGGATGAAGGAGATCCTCTTTTCTTACAATTTAAGGAAGCCCAGGCTTCTGTCCTGGAACCTTACCTCGGCAAAAGCCGGTTTGACGATCACGGCAAGCGCGTGGTCGAAGGTCAAAGGTTAATGCAGGCAACCAGTGACATTTTCCTCGGTTGGGAACGAGTCCCCCAAGGCCTGGATGGTAAGCCGCATGATTTCTATGCCCGGCAGTTATGGGATTGTAAGTTATCGTTGGACCTTGAAAGCATGCCGCCCAAAGAGATGGCCATTTATGGAGAAATGTGCGGTTGGACTCTGCGCGCGCGCTCACGCCCGTTCCGGTGATCGGATCGCAATCAGCGCGTACCTGGGCTCAGGGACCACTTTCGATCAAGCTGTGGCGGAATTTGCGATTGCCTATGCAGATCAAAACGAACGTGATTACCAGGCACTGGTAGAGGCGGTCAAAAGCGGAAAAATCAAAGCCGAGAGTGGGATTTAGTTTATGGAGGAACTCGGTCATGAGAAAAGTTATTGTAATTGAACATATCTCCGTGGATGGCGTCATCCAGGCCCCAGGCGGGCCAGACGAAGATACCAGCGGCGGCTTCAAGTATGGGGGGTGGATCAGTTCATATTCCGACCCTGTACTTTCAACGACCATCAGAAAGTACATGAACATGCCGTTTGACCTGCTGTTAGGGCGCAAAACCTTCGATATTTGGGCGCCGTACTGGCCGCAGCATGTTGAAGCATGGCCTGGCGCCAACGCGGCGACCAAGTACGTCGCCTCGAATACCATGACGTCTGGCGAATGGCAGCCGTCCGTGTTTTTAAACGGAGATGTTGCAGAAAAAGTCGCCAAAATCAAGCAGCAGCCAGGGCCAGATTTGCACGTTTGGGGTAGCGGTAATCTCATTCAAACGCTTATCCAGCATGATTTGGTCGATGAATTCTGGCTGATGATCTATCCCCTAACGTTGGGCGGTGGAAAAAGGTTGTTTGCCGATGGCACGATCCCGGCGGCGCTCAAGGTGACGGAAAGCAAAGTCACCCCGAGTGGCGTCATTGTCGTGAATTACGAGCGTGCAGGCGCAATCACAATCGAAAGCAGCTGAACAGCAATTTTGAAAACATCACGGCCGGTGCTATTCTGTTTTGGGGAAAGTTTTTAAGCGGCTACGCGCGCGACAACTTCTTTCGCCTTTCGATTTTTCTGATAAACATCAATTGCTACTGCGATTAATAGGACAGTACCTTTAACCACAGTTTGTGAAAAATCAGGGAAGGTGGCCAACTGCATGGCATTGTTGAGCACACCGATGATGATGATACCAACCATTAATCCGAAGACGGAACCTTCACCCCCCTTGAAGCTGACCCCACCCAGAAGGGCAGCAGTGAGGCAGTCGAATTCGAGCCCCTGTCCGGTGACTGTCTGACCTGCAAAAACTCTGGATAGAAGTAATACAGAAGTGATTGCCGCGGTAAAACCGCAGATCATGAACAGGAATACTCTCATCCGACTAATATGCACACCTGCAAGTCGGGCTGCTTCTTCATTTCCACCTAATGCAAACACCCATCTGCCAAAGTAGGTCTTGTTAAGGACGAAAGACCCGATTAACGCCACAATAACCATGACGATAACCGGGACTGGGATTCCCCAAACATATCCCTGGCCAAGCCAGCGGAAGGAATCGGGGAACCCCATGATATTCCTGGAACCATTGATGATGAATCCAATCCCTTTAAAAATTGCAGCAGTGCCCAGGGTAATTATGAGTGGATGTACCTTAAGTGCAATGGAGAGTAAACCATTAATCGCGCCCAGTATTATTCCTACTCCCAAAATCAAGGGGATGGCTACTCCAGGGGGTAACTTCCAATCGACCATCATGATTGCTAAAAGGACATTGGTTAATATGACCTGCGAACCAATCGAGAGATCAATTCCGCCGCTGATCATTACAAACATAAGTCCGACTGCTGCAATTCCTGAAAATGATACCTGGCGAATTAAGGTGCGAAGGTTTCCAAAGGTCATGAAGTTAGGCGCGATAAATGAGAAGAGGATCAACAATGAGAGCAGAATCAGAAAAGGTACATTCTTTTTCATGAGTAATCCGATGCGAGCGCCGAGGTTATTCGAAATATCAGATTCTTGGTTCATAACTTATTCCTCTAAAAGTTAATGGGTTCCAGATGCAAGGTCAAGAATGTAATTTTGATTAAATTGGTCTCTTTGGACTTCTCCAGCCAATTCGCCTTCACACATGACGATGATCCGGTCTGACATCCCCAATAATTCCTCCATATCTGAGGAAATCATCAGCATCGTGATCCCATTATCAGCCAATTCAGTCATCAAATGATAAATTTCCTGTTTTGCGCCAACATCAATCCCACGGGTTGGTTCGTCAAAGATCAAAATATCCGATTCGGCTGCCAGGGATTTTGCCAGGACAACTTTTTGTTGATTACCGCCACTTAAATTGATCACCTGCTGCAGTAAACTGGGTGTCTTGATATTGATTCTGTCTTTGTATTTGTTGGCAATCTTATCTTCAACTTTTGTATTGACAACGCCATATTTAGAAATGCGTCTGACGATTGGGAAGCTGATGTTCCATTTAACAGCCATTTCAAGGAAAAGGCCTTGTCCCTTTCGATCTTCGGTTAAGAAACCAATCCTGTGCTTTATTGCATCTGAAGGCGACTTGATCTTTACAGGATTCCCATTGATCAAGATCTCGCCTTGTTCCTTATGGGCGGCGCCAAAGAGAAGCTGAGCCAATTCAGTTCGTCCCGCACCCACCAACCCAGAAATCCCTAATATTTCACCTTTCCGTACTGAAAAGGAGATATTTCGATCCCCATTGCCGGTGAGATTTCTAACTTCTAAAACAATTTCACCGGGGGAATTTTTACGTGGAGGATAATTTTCTTTCAATACCCGTCCAACCATCAAGTTAATCAGTTCCTGCCGGTTCGTTTCTTTCGCGATTTTTGTCGTGATATAGCATCCATCTCGCATCACGCTTACACGATCAGAGACCTGGAACACCTCTTCCAAACGATGTGAAATATAGATGATCGTCACACCTTTTTGTTTTAGTTGATTGATAATCTTGAACATCAACGCTACTTCCGAAACACCCAACGGAGCAGATGGTTCGTCCATGATCAAAATTTTCACATTCTTGGATACTGCTTTTGCAATTTCAACGATCTGTTGTTCGGCAATTGTCAAATCCTGCACCATGCTTCGCGGGTTAATGTTCACGCCAAATTGATCCAGGACTTTGATTGCTTTTTTCTCTATTTTTTTGGCGCTAAATAGGGTGGAATTTTCAATTTTTTCGCATAAGTAAATATTCTCTGCAACGGATAGAGTGGGAACAAGATTAAACTCTTGATAAATGACTTCAATCCCAAGGCTCTTGGAAAGAGAAGGGGTCATCTTGTGATACTCTTGTCCATTAATATTGATAATTCCCGAATCAATATCGATAGCCCCGGCTACCGCCTTGATCAGTGTAGATTTGCCAGCGCCATTTTCCCCCAGCAAGGCATGCACCTCGCCTTCCAGAAAACTCATGGAAACATTATCAAGGGCAAGCACCCCCGGGTATTTCTTGGTGATATTTTCCAGAGATAAAACTACTTTGGCATCCATTCCACTTTCACCTCTGATTTATGATTGAAGGGGGGGTTTCCCCCCCCTTCAATCAGGGTATCAACAAAAGCCCGTCTGTTTTATTTTAGCGTGCTGAAATCGCAAGTGATTGGCTCCAATACATCGTTGATGATGTTCGGATGTTCTACGCCCTGTAACATTTTCTTGAGCTGATCGTAGGTAGCCTGGTCAAGGGAAGTCCCGCCGATTGCGACAAAACCCTTATAGGGATCCTGGCATCCGGTGACGGTTGGGATCATGGAAGGATCCATATCGCCTGCAAAAACGCCAAACTTCGCAAGGTCTACATTCGGCAGGGCTTTGATGGCATTGGCAATGCCCTGAGCATGGGCAGTGGATTGGCCAATAAACACCTTGATGTTTGGGTTCGCGGTTAACGCGTTCTCAGCAGCAGCCTGACCGGCAGGGATGCTATCCCCGGAAATATCCATATCCATGACAAGCTTGGCTTTGGGGCATATGTCGGTGATTGTCAAGTAACCTTGATGGCGCAGGTTCATCCCAACGCTGGCACTGGCGCCGCCAATGATGGCCGTTTCGACACTCCCATCAGCAGCATCCGGGTAAACGGCATTGATAAAATCGCATGCCATCTTAGCAACTTTTTGACCATCTTCTTTTTGGCTGGTGTGCATAATGGCATCAAATGGCGCCAGTTGCAGCGGTGGAACACCCATCACAGTGATACCAGCCTTTTTGGCTTCTTCAACGGAGGGCAACAACTGCGCGAACTCTCCGGCTGCCATAACATACATCATATCGACATCCATAGAGATGCAATTCTCGATCTGGTCGAATTGTTGATTTAATCCACCTTCATCCGCGCCATAGACGGATACTTCCACGCCATCAGCCTTGAATTTATCGGTTACTGAAGTCGCTACACCGTTCAAGAATGGATTAGCAAGGGATGGAATGATATAACATATTTTTTTGCCGCTAATATCAAACGGCGCTCCAGATTGTGCAGGCACCATGGAAACTGTGGTGTCTTCAACTAGGGCTGCTTCGGATACGGCAGGTTCTGCCGCGGCAGGTTCTGCCGCAGCGGCTTCAGTCGGAGCAGCAGGCGGCGCTTCTGTCGCCTTGGGGGCACAACCAGCGAACAAAAGGGCTGAAACCACAAGTATTGCCATCAGGATTACGAATTTCTTGGACATTTTCCTTCTCCTTGGGTAGTTTTCGGTTGGACAGTATCTAAATCAAACGATCGTTTCCAGAATTATTTTATAGGAACCGATCGATATAATCAATTCTATTTACCCGTTACCTATTCCAAAGGGGAATATATCAGCATTGATTAAGTTAATGTGAGGAGTTACGCACTTCAGGGCAATATGGGGGGAGTTCGGTCGGGCTTCGCCCGACCGAACTCCCCCACCTCCCATAAACTGCTTAAGTCCAAAAATGGTTATTTCTTTGAGGCGTGTTTCATAAAGTCCACGAACACCACAGCAGATGCAGGAAGCTTCCTTTTTTTTGGATACAAAAGCACCATGTCGCAGACGACCTCTTCTTGGAGAGGAATACACACAATATCCTGAGGTTGGTGGTGTTCATAGATTTTGAGCGGCATCAAGGCTATCCCGATATTCGTTCCCACCAACCCAAATACACTTACCTTGCGGTGACTGGAGAAAAATATGGTTGGTTCAAATCCAGCCTTCGCACATTCATCCATGATCAACTTATACAGGTCTGTGGCCTTGTCGAACAGGATAAAATTGTCATTAGTGGAGTTCCTTGAGCGAAATTGATTTTCGCAAGGCATAATGGTTGTTCTTGGAGACGATCAACACCAATTTGTCTTCGCAGATTGTCTGGTATTCATATTGCTCCGTATCCAGGAAATTATGCCGTGTGAATGCTAAGTCAAAGCGGCGCACTTCCAGGCCAGGAATGATGTTCAAGCCATCGATTTCTTCAAGGTTAAAACGGATCTGTGGAAATCGATCTCTAAATTGAGAGATCGAGGCAGCGATCCCATATTAACTCAGTACAGGAATGGTACCGATTGAAAAGGTATTTGCATCAGATCGGAAACCATTCATTTCGTGCAGCATGGCTTTATTATCTGCATCCATCTTACGAGCATGTTCGAGGAATGCCTGCCCTGCTTCCGTCAGAGATACCTTACGCTTGCTCCGGTCGAAGAGACTGACTGCCAGATCCTTCTCCAATGCCATGATTATTTTTGAGAGTGATGACTGGGAAACATAGTGCTCATCGGCGGCTGCCGAAAAACTTCCAGTATCGACAATGGAAAGGAAAAATTGGATTTGCCGGATTTCCATCATTCACACCTTTCAATCTATTCCATTTCTGAATAGATTCTATCACAAATGAATTGCTTCCCGAAGAAGGGGATGTTATGATCCTTTTGAGGTGAATGATAGGATGACAACTACTGAAGATATTTCTATTAGCATTCCGCCTGCAGATATTTCCAACATCCGACGGAAATGGTTAGACATTTCTTATGCTTCGCTCTCTTCCGCCCAAACATTGGATATCTACTTACCCGATGAAGGCAATGATCCCTTCCCTGTCTTTCTTCATATCCACGGCGGCGCATTCGCCATGGGAGACAAACGCGATGTCCAACTAACCCCTTCCCTGAAAGGATTGGGAAGGGGATATGCAGTCGTCAGCGTGAATTACCGCCTGAGCGGGGAGGCAGTGTTCCCTGTCTCTCTACAGGATATCAAAGCAGCAATCCGCTGGCTCAGAGCCAACGGGAAGCAATATCAGCTCGATACGGACCGGATTGCGGCTTTCGGCGGTTCTTCTGGAGCAAACCTGGCTGCCATGGTTTGCCTGACTTCAAGAGTAACCGAGTTCGACGATCCCGCCCTTGGAAATACTGAATACCCCTGCACCGTACAGGCAGCCGTGGATTGGTTTGGCCCGACAGATTTCTTGGAAATGGATGAGCAGCTTGAAGAGAGCGGGTACGGCCCAGCAAACCACAATGACGCCGATTCCCCTGAATCCCGCTACCTTGGGGCCAAAATCACCGAAGTTCCGGCTAAAGTAGAGATCGCGAATCCCATAACCTACGTCCATAAGAACATGCCGCCCATCCTGATCCAGCACGGACGCTTGGATACAGTCGTACCTGTACAGCAGTCCATCAAGTTCGCCGAAAAATTGAAGAAGTACGGCCGCCCGGACCATTTTGAATTCGACATCCTGGAAGGCGCCGGCCACGCCGATCCGTTATTTGAGACCGATGAAAACATGGAACGCGTTTTTTCATTCCTGGATAAGCATCTGAAATAATTCCTATATTTCAGCCCAGGAAACAACATGCCAAAACACAAAAAAATGATCAAAAACCATTACGCCATCGCTGAAGCCCCTCCGCCGGCTGATACCTCCTTCATTACCCGCAAGTACCTGAACCAGAGTTACGCCTGCCAATCCGCGGCCCAGAAGCTGGACATTTACCTGCCCGAAGCCGGCGATGGTCCTTTCCCGGTCATCCTGGCCATCCACGGCGGCGCCTTCATGGGCTGCGACAAGGCCGACATGCAGGTCCTGCCCATGCTGTGCGGACTGCAAAGAGGCTATGCGGTTGTCTCCATAAACTACCGGCTGAGTGGAGAAGCCAAATTCCCTGCCCTTGTCCAGGACGCCAAGGCAGCGGTTCGTTGGGTCCGCGCCAATGCTGCCTGCTACAAGCTCGACCCAACCCGCATCGCCGCCTGGGGAGGCTCGGCTGGCGGCTACCAGGCGCTCATGCTGGGTGTGTCTGCCGGTGTGCGCGATCTGGAAGATCTCTCTATGGGAAATCCTGAGCAGCCCTGCAACGTGCAGGCGGTGGTTGCCTGGTTCAGCCCGGTAAATTTCCTGACGCTCGATGCGCAGTTGGCTGAAAACGGGCTGCTGGGGCCTCCCGGGATGCGCCACAACGATTCGCATTCCCCTGAGGCGCTGCTGCTCGGACGCAAGATCACCAGTCTGCCAGTCCGTGTCCGGGCTGCCAATCCGGAAACCTATATCCACGGAAGAAATGCCGCCGTTCTTTCTCCAGCATGGAACCCTGGACCAGGTTATCGCGGTGCAGCAGTCGATCGAGATGGCGGCGAAGCTTACCAATGCTCTTGGACCTTCCAGGGTTACCCTGGAAATCCTCCAGGGCGCCGCTCACGCAGATCCTATGTTCGAAACCATGCAGAATCTAGATCGTGTCTTCAAATGGTTGGATGAGAATTTAATGAGTCGGTAAGCATTCGCCAAAATCAAGCAGCAGCAAGGGCCAGGTTGACACGTTTCGTTATCACAAAGCTGCGAACTGATCAAGCACCTCACCCGCCCAGCCCATAGCCCCCCGCCGGCGGCATCCCCCTATCCCGTGGTCGTCTTTCCGCTCCGGGAGGTGTCGGGTGGGGATGTGGCGTTGGGGTCTTCGGCTTTCGGTCCGGGTTTTCCGGGTCTTCCGTCTCTTGCTCGCTGGGTGCCTGGTCGTTGGGCTCGGGCTGCTCGTGGTTCGGGTCTCTGGTCGCTTGGTTTTCGTTGGGTTCCGGGCGGGTGAGCCCGTGGTCTTTCTCTTGGCCCGGTCGCCGTGGGGGGTGGCCGGGTCTCTTTTTTTGCGGGCATATTTATCGCGACCCGATTCTCGGCGCTTGCGCTGGAGTACCAGCGCTTAAAATCACGCCTAAAGGAATTATTTTAGGAGTTACGCAGTTGAAGTGGAATGATCCCGAAAAACAGGGTGCCCTGCACCCTGTTTTTCGGTGTACCCTTCATCGAACTGCGTAAGTTCTACATTTCTTGCCAGTGTTTCTGGTGAACACTGGAAGGCGGTAAGTACCGATTCGGGTTAATTATTCGAGGATGCCTCTAATGGAGCTGGTTTAACCCCCTCGGGGAATTCTACAGATTCTATCGGTACGTGTGAGTTCCAATCCTTGCTGGTTATAATCGAGCGGGCTTCGCCGATCGCTGCAAGTAAGGCGGCTCTTCGCGCTGCTGGAGATATATCCATGGGTTGTGCATTGATAAAGTGGATGTCTGTTATTCCGACAAAATTGAATATGGTTCGTAAGTATGGTTCCACAAAATCAAGGGAGTGTAGAGGGGTATTGGGAGAATAATCTCCACCCCGAGACGTAACAATGATCATCTTTTTTCCTAGAACCAACCCTTCGGGTATCCCAAGCTCATTGTAACGAAACAAGTAACCTGGCTGGACAATCGCATCGATGTAGTATTTTAGGGCGTAGGGGATACCAAAATTCCACATTGGAGTGGTAATCAGGTAAATATCCGAATCCAAAAATCGCTTGATATTGGCTTCGATCGCATCCCAGGATGATTTGTGATGATCGTCGAGCGCCTGACCGGTCATCAGCTTGTATTTAGTTTCGATGTTTTCACCGGCTACAGCGGGTAAATCGGCTTTAAAGAGATCCAATACCTTAACAGATAGATCTTTGTATTTCAATGTTAATTCTTCTATTAATGCATTGGAAACGCGAATCGTATTGGATTCATAACCACGAGGTGTTGAGACGATGTGTAGGAGACGCATTTTATGTACCTTTCCGGCAGTGAATAGATTCTTTACCCCCATTTGTAGATCAAAGGCGTCGAAAAGGCGGGTTGATCGGGCAACTAGGATAATAAAGGTGATTATACCATTAATTATAGGACTTGCGCAGTTGAACCGAGAGTGATGGTCGGATGAGCCAAATACAGACTCATGGCCCGTCACCCCATCCCCATCCCGCCGTCGCTTGCCGCAGTCTTCGCCTTTGGCACCTGGAGAATTGGTGGTTTCGTCCATTTCCGGTGTTCCCAAAGGTATTGAGTAGATCGGTAAGAGTTACGTGTAGAGACCAGCTAGGAGAACCCAAAAAAATAAAATAACTGCAGCAATTCCCCCGAGGATTAGCAAACAAACCAGCACTGTAAGAAATATGGATACCAGCGAGCTTATCCTGTGTCCTAATCGTTTATTATTAGACACCCAGGATGTTATTTTATCTACAATTTTCTCGTAAATTGCATCATTAATTTTCCCCAACGGTTTTCCTAACAAGTCAAGGAATATATATACAAAAATGTCTGTTATAAAATCCATCATAATAATCGGATGGCGGCAGCCCGAAAATGGTAAGCCTAAGTCTGGATTGATACATAATCATTATCAATATACAAGAAATCACTACCTGGTGCAATAGACAAACTGACCTTCGGACAAAAGTTCGGACAATCACTTGAAAAAATCAGTGGAAGCCTCCACAATGAGTAAAACCGGTCAAAACGGGATCGCAAGGAGAATCCACCCATTGAGCCAACCAATGCTAAGGTCAGGCATGAACTCCATATTCACCACCCCAAGCAATCAACTTTTCGCAGCACATCTGCGTGTTTACACGATGCTCAGCGGTTCTGGTCGGCAGCCATCCACCAAAGATAGGTGGCGAGCATGCCCGCCAGGCCGGTCAAAAACACAATCCAATAGCTGACCGGCGGCAGGGCGCCTTTTTCCTGCATAAACAACGCCGGCACGGCCCAGGGGAAGTATTCACCCCAGCCTAAGACCGCCGCCAGGTTGGCCATCATCAGCGTCAGAACCATCATGCCCATCGGCAGCAAGTAACCACGCCCTAAACTGGCGAAGAATGCAAATGGCAGGGCTGCCGCAATTACCAGGCCGGCGGTGATCAACACAAGTGCGCCGCCCTGAAAAATAACAGGCTGCGAGCCACCCGGCAGTTTGATCAACACGCCCACGACCAGGCTGGCGATGATAATGACGAGGCTCAGGCCAATCGACCAGACCGCCATCACGATAAATTTTGCCAGGAGGATGTTCGAGCGGGGCACCGGCACAGCCAGCATATCTTTCAGCGTGCCATCGGTAAATTCCCTGCCGAAGATCCAGCTAATGACCAGGACAAACAAAAAGAATCCACCTGCTGCGATAATCATGCCCAAAAATCCCAGGTAAGCCGGCCAATCTGTTGCGGCATAGGTAACCAGGTTGGCTTTTGCGCCGATCAAACCAAGTTTTTTGGAAATCTCCGGATTCTTGGCGACAAAAATCAAGAAGGCGATTCCGAATGGCATGAACAGCGACCCCAGTGCGGTCCACAGGGGCATTCTGGAGCGGATGGCTTTGCGCTGCTCGATCCAAATCATAGCGGGGAGGTTACTCACTTTGTACGCCTCCGTCCATTCCAACCAGCCTCAGGAAATACTGCTCCAGGTCTTCTTCTTCCACCAACAAATGAGTGGGCGGGGTCCCGGCGTTGACAAGCAGGCGGTTGCCTCGTCAGGGTGTTCAACCGAAGCTGCATTTTGAGCTGGATGCTCCCATCGTGTAGGATTTCGGCCGGCAATCCGGCATCGATCAGCGCCCGCTGAGCCGCCTCGACATCGCGCTGCCCGCAGTAAAAGCCTCCTCTTGCGATTGCTCTCCAGCTCGGTCGTATTCAATTCTTGCAGCAGGCGCCCTTGATGGATGATCCCGATCCGCCCTGCCAGCCGTGCGACTTCGGCCAGGATGTGGCTTGACATGAACACCGTCCCGCCACGCCTGCCGGTCATCTCGAGCAGCAGTTCGCGAATCTCGACGATCCCGGCCGGATCCAGGCCATTGGCCGGCTCGTCCAGGATGAGCAGCCTGGGCTCATGGATCAGGGCTTTCGCCAGTCCCAGCCGCTGGGCATTCCCGTGGGAAAGCGTAGCGGTGCGCCGGCCGGCGTAAGCTGCCAGCCCCAGGCGCTCGATGATTCGGCCGACCGCTTTGGGCGGTGTGCCGGGGTGCAGGCGGCGGGCGACCTCCAGGTTCTCCTGGACCGTCAATTCCGGATAGGCATGCGGCTCCTCTACCATGTACCCACCGCTCCCCATGGTTCCCGGCTGCCCAGGCGCACCCGGGTTTGCAGCACCCGGGCGACTCCGCTGGTGGGCTTGATCATGCCCAGCAGCATGCGAATGGTGGTCGTTTTCCCGGCGCCGTTCAAGCCGAGGAATGCGTAGATTTCGCCTTCGGCCACCCGCAGCGACAGGCGCTCGACGGCCTTAACGTCTCCATAATGTTTCCCGAGCTGCTCTGTCTCAATCGGCAGGTTCATATTCGGCCAGCCATTTCTCGACCCAACCGGCGTCCATCCGAGACAACCGCGCCTTCTTCCGAGATTCCACGTCGAATAAATTCGGCCAACATTGATACCTCAAAGGGTGATGATTTTGACAATCTTGTCTTAAGTTTAGCATCACTTCCACCAGTGTGCATCATTTTTGGTGATCCACTTTCCCCTGCTAAGTCCATCTTGACCAGCAAAAACAAATTGTATGCACCCTGCCATGCCGGAGCGGTGGGAGCGGCTGGCATTTCTTAACCAGTGGTAGTCTTAGGGCTTCCTGGCAATTAAGCGTCGCCAAAGGTGAAACCCGGACGTTGAAGCCGCCGCGCCCCCACCCGTTTCACGGCGATTGCGCCGGAATACCGGCGCTAAGAACACGCCTAATGGAATCATTTAAAGATTCTTAAGAACAAGCCATTTCTCAGCCCGTTTTATTAATCCCGGAACCCTGGTAAAAACAACCCTCCCCAGGGCGCTCGCTGCGGTGACTTTAAAGTTCTGCCAAATTCTGGCATGCGGCGTGGTTTGTCAAGCCGGGAAAACCACCCGGCTTCGGACTTTGCCGGGCTTTGCCGACAAACCACTTCAACGCCGCTTCCTTTCGACAGTTCGCGCGGAACTTCAGAAGAATACAAAGATAAATTTAAGTTTTAACCCATAGGGACAACTCTATAAGACCTCCCTACTTATGTACCAGCGGCAGATAAAAATCTTCCGCAGCAGCAATACCGGTCGGAACAATGATCAGAACATGATTCCCCTCTCTGGCTCTGATTTCTGAGCTGTTATCCAAACTAAATCGTGTGGTAGCTTGTGGGTTTACGATTGCAGTGACATTATACGCTCCTTCATCCAGGTTGGACGTATCCAGGGTAACCACGAATTCGCCCTTTGCATCCGTTAGAAAATTCCCCACGAGAACGCCATTTATCGATACGGACCCATTCTGGTTTGCAGGATAAGCGCTGCCGGTCAGGTTGATAAAACTCCCTGGAGCGCCTGACGTATAGTTTGGAATTACATTAGTGATTTCATTGCCGGTGTCAAGATTATAACTAACCGAAGCAGTAATATCCCCGCTGGGACCATAAAATTGGATATTGATCACTCCGCCGGTACATGCTCCCCAATTCGCCACACTACTGCTGGCAGTCCATTCAATATCCGTTGTCCCAATGTGCTCCATATGGATGTCGAAAACCCCAATCGATTGGCCCTTGCCATCAAATACCTCTCCAATTCCTGGTAAAACGAAACGATCGACGGTCTCGCCATAATCGTCATTTCCATTACAGTCCATTCCAACCTGGATAGCGGTCGAAGAACCAGCAGTCATATTCGTACCATTCAGGCGAAACGAAAAAGCGGTCGGGGTGATCGCATTGGAAGCAAAATAGGCATTAGCAATATCGCCGCTCCCACCATGATCCGTTGGGCTATCCTGAATAAAAGGCGCCTGCCATTGTGGATCCACAGCAGAGTCGCCAATATTGATCGTAAAAAAAGCTGCATAAGCTGTACTGGTGATTAGCAAACCACTAGAAATCACCACAGCAATCATGAAAAGAGCCCGCAAAATACGGCGCCCGGAATGTTTTTTTTGCCACATTAGATTTTCTCCTCGAAACAGGACGGGGTGAGTAGAATCTGCCCCATTCGTGCCCTCATTTAAGATTTTATAACTCCGTTCTCCTGCGCAGCCTGTCCCGTAAACGCCTACTCCCCAACTGGGTTCAAACGGCTGCAGATTCGCTTCCAAATCTCCAGATACCTCCCTTCAAGGAAACGATCCAACATAGCCGGATCATCCCACATCGCCGCCAACTGGCACGAAAAACCGCTCTGTTTTATCTCCCACCTCTCGGGTATATGATGATTATGACCTTTTACTGTAAAAAGTCAAGCACCCCCAACGGCCTGAAGATGCGCACTACACCCCGATTTAATACGAACAGCAGCGAGAGCAAGAAGAACGGCGTCTTGGTTAACGTGCACACGGCCGCGATCCGGGTCAGCCAGCTTACCTGGCCGTTAAGAGTCAGCGCCAGGTACGTGATCAGGGCATTTTCAAGCAGGTCGTCCGCCACGGAGATCAGCGGCAGCAGCAGCATCCCCCCGCCTCCTTCCCCGCCGCCTGCCGCCGGCTTTGCCATAATAACTAAATATTATGCTTTACGCCCACGAGCAATTCCTGCCTTCGCTCCAAGCCAACCTAAAACCGATAGCGGCGCTATTAGAAATATTACAAAAAATAATTACAAGGATGAGTACAACTGATAAGGCGTCGCCAATGCTCGACGAATCCATAAAAAAAGTACTACGTATCCTTTACTCTAGGGCGTATCGCTATCCCTATCATTGCGCCAATCCAACCTAAAAATACAACTGCCAGTATTAGAGATAGAGCAGGCAAACAAATTAGTAAATTATCCCCTGGAGAAACCTCAGGGGTGCGATTGCCCGAGTACAGGAATAATACAGCCGAGATACCTAATAGAGATAAACTCAAATAAATTGCTCTGCGGATATTGATGACGAAAGGCAGAAGGATATTTACTATTAAGGAGACAAAAGTAGGAAGAATTAAAATGAGGAACAAATAATCGTAGTTTTTATCGACAATAATGTTAGCTACATATAGGCCTAGAATAGGTAGCACAACAGCAAGCCAGTAACGTGGTGAAAGGACGATAGAACGGAAGCTGTCTTTTGTGAGTTCAGTCTGGTCTTGTTCAGGAGAGTTGGTCTTTTCAGTTTGCGGTTCCATAGGTGTATCCCCTGCTGCAATTGAACCTAATTCATTATTCCGTCACTATCAATATACAGAATTTCTCCTCCAAATGCAATATGCAATCGGCATTGGTGTTTGTCACAAAATTGGTGGGCGAATTATGTGCAGCGAAGAAAGGCGTAACTTACCCAATCGGTAAGAGTTGGCTTAGGCGGTACGACAAGCAGCAAAAACGAATAGACCAGCCAGCAAGCCATTGCGGGATTTGTACCCGCGCACGGTCCGGCTGCGAACTTTCATGCGACCAATGACTTGCTCAGTGCCATTATTGGTCCAGGGCACGTCATTCTTCCAGGTAAAGATACGGTAATTGGGCCAATGTTCGCTCAGTAACAGCAGCAGGTAGCGCAATTGATCCAAAGGGGATAATGGCTGATAACGCCTCACCCGGCGCTCGGGGACCTGCTTCCACAGTTCGAACAGGCGCTTGCTGCCTTCCGGGGGCAGTTCGGAGATGATTTATTTGACGTTCATCAACCACTTTACGCCACTCTTCGGGCACAGTCTCACGCAGTTCTTTCAAAACACGCCCGACCCAGCGCCGGACATGAAAGTGGCATATTTGATGTTCCACATCCAGCTTTGGGCACCGTTTTGTAGTGCACCAGGTCGTCGGTCACAATCACACTCGCCCCGAGTTGTTTGACTAAGGGCTCTAACTGCGATATCCAGAGCATGTCGTTCACCCAATCCGGCGAATGCCGACCAGTGAATCCGGCGCATGCCGTCCACTTATGGACGGTTATCGGAATCGGTGGACGGCATAGAGTGGAATCGATAATGGGGGAAGGAAAGAGTGCTGGTTAATCTTGTAAAAATGTGACATTCTCCTGAATTTATCAGGAGGTAACGGCCCAGGAAACGTTAACCATGCGGAAAGTACGCGGAATATTGCGTTTGTATCATGATCGAAAGCTGTCTCAGCGCGGAGCTGCCGGGTATCGCACAGCACAGTGAAAGAATATGTTGAGTGAGCACAGGCGGCCAGCTCAATCCGGCCGCTGCCGGATGGGTTGACTTCCGCACTTCCGGCAGACTTCGACATCGTCAAAAAACCGCCTAAACGCTAGTCCTCACCCCCAATATTCCACCTATGGCAGCTTGCTGCCACGCCCCTCCCTTGGAATCCGCCGGGCTGTGCCGAACAAGCATCGGCATGCCCGGGCGTAACTCACTTGATTTGCCCGCCAGTTTCCTCCCCCAATCCCAAATCACGAATCACAAATCACCCCTCCCAATACCCCATCCCCTGCAAAAACAACCCGAGCTGAGCGGCGGCAATCCACAGCAGCAGCACCGAGAAAAGCACGGCCAAAGCCGCGATGATTTCAGGCAGGCGGTCGCCCCATTCGATCAGAAAATCCAGGGCGGCCTGGGCCAGGGATTGGTATTGTTTGAGCACCTGGCGGGCGCTTTCCAGGTTCGTTTTGATCTCGCCGATATTCCCCGCCATTTCGGTAATCCCCGCCTGGACATCCTGGATGTTGCCCTTGGTATCGCTCAGGCTTTGCGACATCGTGGTGAAGGTATCATCCAGCCTGGAGATGCCCGCCGAGACGTCCGCCAGGCCTTTGTCCAGCGGCGTGCTCGGGTCATACCCCTTTTCCGCCAGGAAATTGCCAATAATGGGCAGGTTGGTCACTTTGCGCAGGGCGTCGTCGATGACTTTGGCCCCTTGTTCGGCGGTGGACAGCGAGCTTTTTAGACCTTCGATTGTTTTGGGGAGATTTTCGTCGGCCACGCTGATCAGCGAGTCGATGAAAGGCGTTGTGCTGTTAATCGTGTCGGCGGTCTTCTGCACCGTCCCCTGCAGGACCTGCAAGCTGGCGACCACTGCGCCCAGCGAGTTTTGGGTGACCTCCAAACCCTGGGTGGTGATTTCCAAAATTGCTTTCGTGCCATCCACCTGGCTGACGACCGTGCGGGTTAAGCCAGGGCGCACGGCCCAAATCGTGACCAGGCCGGCCAGGCAAATCAACCAGCCAAGCACTGCTGCACTGATCAAAATGATCGCAATCAACCGCCTGGTTTTCGGGTTCTTCATGGCGCCTTCCCTCCGGTATAATCTGGCATAGATTTTATCATGGTGGGGCGGACCCAGGGTTCCACCCAAGGAGCACAATGCATATCTTGGCCACAAATGATGATGGCGTGACCGCCCCAGGGCTGCTGGCCTTGGCCCAGGCGATGCGCCCGTTGGGGAAGGTCAGCGTGCTGGCGCCGGATCACAACTGGTCGGCTTCGGGTCATGTCAAGACCATGCACCGCCCCTTGCGCGCCAGGGAGGTTGAATTGGCCGATGGCTCCCCGGCGCTGGCTTGCGACGGCGCGCCTTCGGACTGCGTGGCCCTGGCCCTGCTCGGCCTGGTCGATCCGGTTGACCTGGTCGTCTCGGGGATCAACCCCAACGCCAATCTCGGGCATGACGTCACCTATTCGGGGACGGTGACCGCGGCGATGGAGGCGGTGATCGCTGGCGTGCCAGGGATTGCATTTTCTCTCGACTCGCCGGAAAATCGAAAAGGCCCCCTGGATTTTTCGGGGGCTGCACGGGTCGCCCAGCTTGTCGCCGCGGCGTTGATCTCCCACGGCCTGCCGAAAAAGGCCCTGCTCAACGTCAACGTGCCCTACCTGCGGTTCGAAGAGATGGCCGAGTTCCGCCTGACCCGCCAGGGACAGCGGGTGTACCGCGATTCGTTGGATCGCCGCCTGGACCCGCGCGGCAAGCCCTATTACTGGATCGGCGGCCAACCACCGACCGGGGTGGCTGAGCCAGGCACCGACATCGGCGCCCTGGCCGAGGGGCCGTTTCGATCACCCCGCTGCACCTGGATCTAACCGATGAAACCATGCGCGGGCTCTTTACGAATTGGGAGTGGCAGAAATGAGCGCCCAAATCCCGCCAGCCATCCCTGTTTACGAAGCCCAGCGGCCCGGTTTCAGCCTGAGCACCGACCCGGCGCGCCTGGACATCCCCTTGATCCATCATTTCCTGTCCAGCGAGGCTTATTGGTCTCCGGGAATTCCCCGCGAGGTCGTCGAACAGGCCATCGCATTCTCGCTGTGCTTTGGCGTGTACGCCAGCCCGACCCCCGGGCTGCCCGAACGCCAGGCCGGTTTCGCGTGGGTGATCACAGACTATACCACCTATGCTTATCTATGCGATGTCTTTATTCTCGCCGAGTTCCGCGGCCAGGGTCTGGGCAAGTGGCTGGTGAGCTGCATCCGGGGCCACCCGAATTTGCAGGGCTTGCGCCGCTGGAGCCTGGCCACCCGCGATGCTCACGGGCTGTATGCGCAGTTTGGCTTTCAACCGTTGAGCAACCCGGAACGCATGATGCAGATTGTCGATCCGGAAGTGTATCGCAGGCGAGCAGATGAAACGACCTGATCGGGGGACGCAGTGGCTGATTGCAGCCCTGCTGGCCGACCTGCTCCTGCTCCTGGTCGTGGCTGCGCTCGGAACCCGGCGCGCGTTCTCACCCCAGCGGACCGCCGCGGCTGTACGGGCGGAGCTGAGTGAACGCCTTGACCTGCAGGTCAGCCGACTGACGGCCAGCCCACTGCCGGCTGCGACCGCTGCGGCAGCTTCCCCGGCTGCGCCTACCCCAACGGCAGCGGCGCGCCCGGCGCTGCGCACCCTGGCTGAAGGGCGTGGTTTAGCCGTGGGCGTGGCTGTGGCTCCGGGGTGGCTGCAGGACCCGGAATATGCCGCTCTGCTGGTCAGGGAATTTAACTCGGTCACCCCTGAAAATGCGCTGAAGTGGGATACGCTCCACCCCGAGCGTGATCGTTACGATTTTTCAGAAGGCGATGCCATTGTCGAGTTTGCCCGCCGGAACAACCTGAAAGTTCACGGCCATGTCCTCGTCTGGTTCAACCAGCTCCCGGAGTGGGTCCAGGAAGGGGATTACACCCGCGACGAGTGGATCGAGATCCTGCGCGAGCACATCACTACCGTCGTCGGGCATTTTCGCGGCGCCAATAATGAGCATACCGTGGTCGCCTGGGACGTGGTGAACGAAGCCGTGTCCACGAACGGCGAGCTGTTCGATAGTTTTTGGCTGCAGAAGATCGGCCCGGAATACATCCCCCTGGCGTTCCAGTTTGCCCACGAGGCGGACCCTGAGGCAAAGCTGTTCTACAACGACAACGCCGGGGAAGGATTGAACCCCAAAGCCCAGGGAATTTACAACCTGGTGCAGGGGCTGGTCGCCACCGGCGTCCCGATCGATGGGGTTGGGTTTCAGATGCACACTGCCCTGGATGGAGCGCCTTCAACCAACGAATTGATCACCAACATGAAACGCCTGGCTGACCTGGGGCTGGAGGTGCAGATCACCGAGATGGATGTGCGCACGCAGTACCGCGGCGACCCCCCGGCCGATGAGCTGGCTGCCCAGGCGGCGGTCTACCGCCAGGTGCTGGAAGCCTGCCTGCTCTCGCCAAACTGCACCGGCTTCTTCACCTGGGGGCTAACCGACCGCTTCTCGTGGATTCCTGGGTACACCGGCGCGCCGGATTTTCCGCTGCTCTTCGACGAAAATTACCAACCCAAACCGGCGTATGAGGCGCTCATCGATTTGCTTCTAGATCGATAAACCCACCCGCTTTAGCTATTTGCTTGTAATTTGGGGAGAATTCCACACCGCCCAGTCGTCCTGGGGCGAGCCATCGGCGCGCACTGCCAGGATAAATTCCAGGGTTTTACCGGCAAGGCTGGAAAGATCCAGGTCGACCGCGGTCAGGGAGCCGTCACAGGCAGCCGGGATTTCTTCCAGCGTGCTGATATCCTCGCCTTGTTTGACAGCGACCTGGAAGACCACCTTGCCAACGCCGCAGCGCCCATCGGGATTTGCAGCAAAGCCCACCCGCGCTTTGAAGTGATTGCCAGCCTGCACCTGGTAAGGGCTGAAAATGCCATAGACGTAGCCATCTTCTTGCTGCTTGGGGATCGTCAGCAGGACCTTACCCGGAGGTCTGGCCGGTCTCCAATTCCAGGTTATCGGCCAGGATGGCCGCGCCGGCCGGGTTATCCGGCGACCCGTTGAAGGCCAGGGTGATCCCAGAGCTGTCGCCGGCGGCGCTGTACCAGGCGGCCGACGAAGCGCTGCTGACGAAATCAAAAGTGCGGCTTCCCGTCTCGGCTGTTCCCACCTGGATCTGCGCCCAGATCGGCAGATTGCCGTTCCTACCTGTGCCGAAGGTCTCCCCCTGGGCGTTGCTCAGCTTCCATTCGCTGCGAAAGGTTCCGGGTTGGACCGGGGCGACCATCTCCACCGAAACATCCACCGTATCATCCACGCCGACCGAACCGGGTAGGGCGACCGCAGAGGGCGCACCCAGGGTTTCGCCGCTCACAAAAACCAGGCGGTAATCCGCATTCCAGGCGCATTTACCGACATTCTTCAGACGCCAGGTCTTCGTAAAGCTGGCCCCGGGCTGGATCACGGTGTTGTCCGGGACGGTCACATCTTTGACGAACCTGGCCAGGTCGCAAGCGCCGGCCTGCGGCGCCTGGGTCGGCTGAGCAACGACTGTAAAAGCAGGCTGTTGGCTGGGCAGGGGGGTTGCTTGCGCCGCGGTGGTCGCGCTGGGTACGGATTGGGGGGTCTCCTGGGAGGGTCTGGAGGTGGCAACGGGCGGCTTGCTGATTTCGGTAAGCTGGGCAGCCACCGTCCGGGCGGCCGAGGTATTGATCATTTCAAACCCGGAAGGCGTCGCGGTGCGCATCGCGCCCCGCCCTGGCATATTGCAGGCGCTCAGCGCCAGGAGAAAAATCAGCGCTGCTCCCAAACCGGTTGCAATTGTTCTGCTCATCTTCATAAGTTTGCTTCTCCCTCGCCTGGGGGCGGATGGTTGGTTCCGCCCGCCGCGAAGCCGCTCCGCCGCGTCCTCCGACTCCATTCTTGTATTATAACTGTTGGTTGCATGATCTGCGCCAGTCGGGCATGACTGGCTGTCCGCCCGCCTGAGGCGACCGTTTTTATCCTGGGAGCGCCCGCTTCATTGCCGCAACCAACCGGTCCTGCAGATCGTCCACATATGGGTCAACCACCTGGCGAGAAACGTCGGCGTCGTACCAGGCGATGATCTCCTTCGCCCCCTGCCAGAACGGAATAACCGGCTGGAATTGGGGGACAAGCTCGCGGATCTTATGGTTATCGAAAATCACGCTGTGGGACTTATCGCCCAACAGCGAATCGCCCCACTGCGGGTCATACGCGGCGATCAGATCCGACGGCGCGTGCACCAGGATTGGCTCGACGCCTGCGGCATGGGCGACGATGGTGTAGATCTGGTTCCAACTCAGCCGCTCATCGGATGTGATGTGGAAGCTGTGCCCGTTGGCATGGGGATTGCCGAGCAGGCCAACGAAACCCACAGCGAAATCACGGTGGTGGGTCAGCGTCCAGAGCGAGGTCCCGTCGCCATGCACGATCACCGGTTTGCCCGCCCGCATCCGGGCGACGATTGTGTAGCCGCCATCGAACGGCAGCAGGGTGCGGTCATAGGTATGCGATGGGCGCACGATGGTGAAGGGAAAGCCCTCCTGGCGGCCTGCCGATTCCAACAAGGCTTCGCAGGCCGCCTTGTTCCGCGAATACTGCCAGAATGGGTTGTGCAGCGGCGTGCTCTCCAGGATGGGCAGAAAGCTGGGCGGTTTCTGGTAAGCCGAAGCCGAGCTGATAAAGACATACTGCCGGGTACGGCTGCGGAAGAGTTCGATGTCGCTCTGCACCTGGTCGGTGGTAAACGCCACCCAGTCCACCACACTGTCAAAGCTCAGCTCGCCCAGCGCTGCAGTCACGCTGCCAGGCTGGCGGATATCGCCCTGCAGCACTTTTACGCCCGGCGGTGTTGGCCGCGTGCTGCTCCCCCGATTCAAAAAATAGAGGTCGATACCCTGCTGCACGGCCAGCTCCGCACACGCCGAGCTGATGATCCCGGTTCCGCCGATAAATAAAACTTTCATATGCCATCCTTTCGATGATGAATATCGCTGATTGGGTCAGTCGCTGAGCGCGCACCTTGGCGGCTTTATGTTTTTCTTCCCTGTGGGTAAACCGCCAGGGCGCGCTGGCGGGCGAAGGCGTGATCCACAATCGGGGCAGGATAGTCTTCGCCGATCATGCAGCCCACTTTTCGCTGTAGATCGATAGGCATCTCCCACGGGGTTTGAATGAACTCAGCGGGGACGCCGGCTAATTCGGGAACCCAGCGCTGGACGTATAAACCCTGCGGGTCGAATTTCTTGCCCTGCAGGATGGGGTTAAATATCCTGAAGAAAGGAGAAGCGTCCGTGCCGGTGCCTGCTGTCCACTGCCAGCCGCCGTTATTAGAGGCCGGGTCGCCATCGATCAGGTTTTGCATGAAATACCGTTCGCCTTGCCGCCAATCAATCAGCAAATCTTTGGTTAAGAAGGATGCCGCAATCATGCGCGCTCGATTGTGCATCCAGCCAATGGCGTTTAACTGGCGCATCGCGGCATCGACTACCGGGTAGCCGGTGCGCCCCTCGGTCCAGGCAGAAAACCCGGCGGGATCATTATGCCACGAAATAGAGCGTAATTCAGGTCGAAAGGCGGTGCGGCGCACAAAAGGAAAATAATGAAGAATAGCCGTGTAAAATTCACGCCAGATCAGCTCGTTCAGCCAGGTTTCTGCACCCAGTCGTTCAGCCGCATCCCTGCTTCGCTCCCTGGCTTGCAGCGCCGCCCATGCTGCCTGCCTGGCTGAAACCATCCCGAACCGCAAATAGGGTGATAATGCCGAGGTGCCCTCCAAATCCATCCGGTTGCGGTCTTCAGCGTAGCGGTGGATGGCAAAATCGGCGAATACAGACAGGCGCCGCTGTGCTTCCGCTTCACCGGCGGGGAAAATACTTTCAGCAGGAAGCCGTGGCCAATCAGGCATGCCCGGATGGACGAGCGGCGGCGGGAGAAACCGTTCTGGAGCCGGAATTGGAGAACCTGGGAAGGGGAGCATTCGCCACATCCGGCTGAACGGGGTGAACACAGTGTAGGGCGCCCCATCCAGCTTGTGCAAGGTTTCTGGGAGGGTGAACGGTGACGCCGGGGGTAAGCGTCAGAGGCAGTTCACGACCCACTCGCTCATCTCGACGGTGTGCATAGGGTGAATAATCCGCCTCGGCGAAGATGGTCTCGGCCCTGAGTCTCGCCCCGGATGGTGTGGAGCATCTCCAACGGATCGCCCTGGCGCACAACGAGGAAGCTTCCCTTCTGGCGTAGATCAGCATCGAGGGCACGCAGACCATTGAGCAGGAAAGCCAACCGCCCCGGGCTGGAATAGGTCGATGCGATTAGCTTGGGATCGAGGATAAACAGAGGGACGATCACCTCCGCCTGGGCCATGGCAGCCGCCAGCGCCTGGTTGTCGTCCAGCCGCAGGTCGCGGCGAATCCACCAGATGACTGTCTTCATTTGCTAATCTCCGAATTGCGAGGCGAGAATGCGGTCTTGCGAACCCCCGCCCGGCTCAGAATCCTGTTTGCCACGCTCATGCCGCCTAATGCCACCGCCGCGGTGGATTGGCCAGGGAAGATCGAATCGCCTACCAACCAGAAGTTGGCGGCAAGGTGTGGACCGAGGGTGCGCAGCAGGCTTGTTTGTGGGAAGCCGCCCACCCAGCCCTGCTTGCGGCGAGTAAAACGCTGGAAAGTGACCGGGGTGCCGGGCATCACCAGCCGGGCCGCGCTGCGCAACCCGGGCAGTGCGGCTTCAGCCGCAGACAGCATTTTTTCGGCGAGTTCGTTTTTACGGGCGTCGTAACCCGTTCGATCGTGCTTGTAAAGCTGCCACCAGTCATCGAGGGCGGTGTGGGTGCTCAGGGTGAGGGCGCGCTGCCCGGCTGGCGCCCGGCTTTCATCCCAGGCCGGACTAAAAGAGGCAAAAACACTGTTGCCCTCGCCCAAAGGCCGGCGGCTGATCACTTGATGATGCAGCGCGAAATCTGGCGGGATCGACGCCCCGTCCAGCCCAACGTAAACTACAAACGCCCCCCAACCATCCGCAGGCTGCGAGGGCAGACGGCGCAAGGCGGCGGGGACATTTCCGTCGAAGAGTTCGCCGGCATTCCAGGGGGTGAGATTTGCGATGAACACAGTCAGCCGAGAACGAATCGCCGCGTTTTGTTTCGACGCTGGTCAGCCGCCCGCCTTCGGTGTGGATGCGGGTGACTTCGTGGCGGTAGAGCACATGCCCGCCGTGGCGGCGCACTGCATCGACCAGGGTTTCGGCGATGGCGCCCATACCGCCGCGGAGATGAACCACACCGCGGCGCGGCAGATCGAGGGCGGCTGCTCCATAGAGGGCATTGGCGCTCTCGCTGGTCGCCTGCGCCGAGATAAGCAGTTGGCCGTCAACGAACAACCGCAGATTCTCGGACGCCTGGCGAAGATGGGCAGCGACAGGGAGAAAGGCATCCGCTGCCAGCGACATCAATTTCCCACCGCGCCTTGCTCCATGAAGCAGCCAGGGGAACACGGCAGCGGCGGTTGCGCCAAGATCAGCAGGCGATTGAGGCGGCCAGGGAGGTTGGC
Source organism: uncultured Chloroflexia bacterium (assembly GCA_963770655.1). Classification (GTDB taxonomy): domain Bacteria; phylum Chloroflexota; class Anaerolineae; order Anaerolineales; family UBA4823; genus CAZAGA01. The sequence goes on from CAVYQO010000015.1 coordinate 70,179, forward strand.
GCAGCGCAAGTTCCCATAGGCTGTCAGCGGTGCGCTCCTGCCAATCAAAAAAATCCACGCCGGTTTGGCCAAAAGCAGCGCGGATATCCTCCCAACGGGCCGGACCCGCGCGCCGGGGAAGACAGGCGCCATCCGGAAGGTGAACAACCATGGCGGTATCGGCAGGTCGGGCAGGCCAGGCGTCAACTCCAGCAGCTTGCGCCAGGCGATCCATGGGTCCGCCGGGATAAAATCCGCCGGCCAGGGTCGCCCCGGTATCGAAGCGGTAGCCCTGGTGAAAGTAGGTGCTGGCGCAGCCCCCAGGATAGACCTGCGCCTCCAGTACAACCACATCCAATCCGGCGCGGGCGAGCACAGCCGCGGCAGCCAGGCCGCCAATTCCCGCTCCGATCACAATCACGCGCACAATACCAAATCCTGATGAAAGGACATCTTTGGCCTATTTCACGCCGGGTCACTCAATGTTTGGAGAGCTGCCCGCTTTTTGCGATATTCAATGATCGGCAGGTCGCCCTGGATCAGGATTTCGCCAATTTTAAGCCCGCTGGCTTTTGGCTGCTGGGTGACGACCACCCGCCTGTCTTCGTGCGCAATATACACATTGCTCGGCATTGCCAGGCGTGCGACCAGCTTTCCAAGAACAGGCAGGCGCATGAAGTTCTGGTAGAAACGCAGGTAAAGCAGGGTATGCTCTTCATCCACCGGCACAAACGCGGCAACGATACGGACGTGATCGCTAATATAATTCTGCCACAGGTTGGGAAAGATAAATTCAAGGTGAACACTGCTGGAGGCCTTTGGCGAGAGATTGCCCGGTTTAAGCGGCGGCTCCCCATCATCCGCACGGTTGAAAACATAGGTGTAGAGCATCTTGTCGCCCTTCCATTCCACCACTGGCCCATCCACGACGGTGCGGTTGCCGCGCCCGATCGTCTTGGCGTGAATAAACGGGAGATGAACCACATCCAATTGGTTTTCGATGACCCGCGAGTAATGCGCAGCCCACGGATCATGCGCTGAACCGTAGTAGAAGGTTTCATCCAGGTTGTCGAAAAAATCTGGGGGCGGCAGCTCTTGAGGCGCTGGGTTCCCCCACCAGAGCCAGATCAATCCATGAGATTCATAAGTTGGGTAAGTATTCAACCGCATGGCGATAGGAATTACACCGTTGCGCCCATTGGCCGGGATGAGAACGCACTTGCCTGACGAATCAAACTCGAACCCATGAAACGGACACTGTAAATGACCGTCCTGGATACCTCCGACGCTGAGCGCTACGCCTCGATGTGGACAATGATCCGCTGCAGCGCGGACCACGCCTTCCACATCCCTCCAGAAAACCATCTTCTCGCCCAGGCGGGTGACCCCTACAGGGCGAGCGTTCACTTCAGCGGATTCCAAAACAACATACCATTGATTACGAATCATTGCAGTATTTTCCTTGTTTTTTTATTTTCGATAAGCACCCAGGGTGGGGAGGCCCAGTTTCATTGAATCAATGGAAGTAATTCATTAGCACCCATCCGTGCTCAGCCTTTATTCTAATCGGACTGGCGTCCTTAAATAATAACAATAAGTCAACAAAATGTCAAGAATTTATCAAGTTATATCTTGACAATATATAGGCAATAAGTTAGAATTCACCATTAATTCGCTTTATGGATAGGCTCAATCTTCAATTTACAGCCAAGATGCAGCCGCAGCCTGATGCAGTTGGGTCTCAGCAAAACTATTCAACGCCTATTCCTTAACCAGCGAACCACCTTTTCTGTGTATGGACCCACCCGCAGCGACCGGACCGCTGCTCTCGATATCCAGGTAACCCGGTATGTACTTGTTCCGGTGGGTTGCCTGAAGGATAGCCTTAGTCAAGATTGCTGCAGCGCCTTAAGCCGCGCTGGCGTAGACGATAACAATCGGGGCATTGGCTAGATTCCTTGCCTGGAGAACACGATGCCTCCGCTCAGCCAAGTACCCGTTTATAATTTAAAGTTCATTCTTAAGGAGACAGGTGTTAAGGCAGATGCGCTGCGCGCCTGGGAACGCCGTTACGATCTTCCAAAGCCCCAGCGGACCTCAGGGGGGCATCGGCTTTACTCAGAATACGATATCGAGACCGTCAAATGGTTGAGGGCTCGACAAGCGGAGGGGATCAGCATCAGCCAGGCAGTTGGATTATGGAAAGAAACCATTGAAACAGGTTCTGATCCTTTAGCGGCTGTTTTCGACAGCAGCACCGATTCTCTCCCAGGACCATCTTCCCGCTCCAAATAGCAGACTGGACATTTATCGCCAAAAATGGCTGGAAGCCAACCTGGCTTTCGATAGCAGCCAGGTCGATGAAATTCTAAACCAGGCCTTTGCAATTTACCCGATAGAAACGGTGTGCTCGGAAATTATCCAGCAAGGGATAAGCGACATTGGCAATTATTGGGTTGTGGATAAAGCCACGATCCAGCAAGAACATTTTGCCTCCGCCCTGGCTAGCCGCCGCCTGGAAACCCTGATCGCTGCCACACCCCAACCAACGCGCCGCTGGACAATATTCGTAGGATGCCCTGCTGGCGAGCGACACACCCTTCCAATCCTGCTGCTTATCCTTTTCCTTCGTCGCCGCGGACTTAATGTCGTTTACCTGGGGGCTGATATCCCCAACGAGCAGTTGCTGGAAACCACCGAGGCAATCCGGCCCGATTTAATCATCCTTGGGGCGCAGCAGCTCTCCACTGCAGCCACTCTCCAATCAGCAGCTTGGATCCTCCAGGGGGGGAGAATCCCGCTGGCTTATGGAGGGCTTATTTTCAATCGTATTCCTATACTTCGCAAGTATATTCCGGCTTATTTTTTGGGTGAAACCTTAAACGCCTCCGTGGATCAGATCGAAAATTTGTTGGTTGCCCCCACGCCTCCTCCAACCGGGATCAGTGCGCCTGAACCCTACCGGGCATTAGCCAAACTTTATCGGGAGAGGCGCTCTCAGATCGAGATGGGCGTGTTCGAAGATCTACAAAATACAGACCTGCCGTACGAGCACGTTGCTGAGGCTAATTTCTATTTCGGCAATGAGCTTTCGGCGGCTCTGCAATTGGGCGATCCTGCTTTTTTGGAGGCCGATCTGGAATGGGTAAAGAGATTGCTCGTCGGACGCCATATTCCAGCAGAGCGACTAATGCCATACCTGGCCGGATACAGCCGCTCCATGATGAAGGTGCTCGGTGAGGCCGGCGCCCCGATCACAAATTGGATGGGTTCTTACCTTGATCAAAATGTGACTTCACCCGTGAAATAATACGGGGTGCATTCGATCAGATTCCAACTTGCAGGTTGCTCAAGCGCCAGCCAGGCGCGGCGAAAAAATCGTTTCTGCCCTCCTGGCTGAGAAAGCAAAATCTTATTTGTACGGGCGGACCTGCGTGTCCGACCGCTGCATATCCGCCCCGGCGTCAATCTCCTTGGTGATATCCGCAAGCACGCCTTCCAAAAGCGGCGTCATGAGATGAAGCCTCTTCAATTAAATCACCATATTCCATAAGGGCTCGAACTTTTTCCAACCGCTGGTGTAGAAAAAGTGTTTGAGCTGGTGCTTGAGCGAGCCGTGAGCCAGGCTGCTCTGGAAAATCGAGTTCCATTGGTAGAAATTCCGATATGCCCAGTCATAACCGCTCAGCAGTTCATCTGCGCTTAATTGCTTTGGCTTGAAGACGACGTGGCGGGTGTCATACAGATCCCAATTTTCGGTCAGGATTCGCCCGGCGCTTTTCATCTTCTGATAAAAAGCCGTATCCGGATATGGCGTAGCAATGTGGAAAGTGGCGGTGGTGATGCCCATTTCGATTGCCCAGGCGACGGTCTTTTGAAAAACTTGCTGGTCATCGCCGTCCAGGCCAAACACAAAACTTCCATTGATCATGATTCCAAGGTCATGCAGGCGCTGGATTACCTTGCGATAGTCGGTTCCGAGATTTTGACTCTTGTTGCTCTGTTCCAAATTCGAGGAGTCCAGGCTTTCAAAGCCGACAAATATGCTGCGCAGGCCAGCTTCCGCCGCCTGCTCGATTAAATCGCCGTTTGCGATCGAATTGACGGTTGCCGCCCCTTGAAAGATCCGGTTCATGCCTTTCATCCCGGTGAACAGCTCGCCGGCAAAGCGTCCGTCGCCGAGCAAATGATCGTCGAGAAAGTACAGGTGCCGGCCAGGAAGGCGTTCTATCTCATTTAAAGCGTCGTCAACGCGCTGGGTATAGAAGGATTTTCCACCCTTGAAAAATGCATCCTTGTAGCAGAATTCGCAATGGTGCGGGCAGCCCCGGGTCACAACGATTGAGTTCGGAACCAGGTACAGTTCCCGCTGAATCAAATCGCGGCGGATTGGGGGAATGTCCAGTAATGTCCGCGTGGTTCCGGAATATACGCGCTTGGGTTCATGCCTGCGGAAGTCACTCAAGAATGCGGGAAAGGAGGCCTCAGCCGGGCCAAGAAATATCGAGTCGGCGTGAGCGGCTGCCTCCGTGGGCAGCGCGGTCACGTGCAGCCCACCCAGGATCACGTAAACGCCTTTACTGCGGTAGTGGTCGGCGATTTTGTAAGCCCGGTAAGCGTTGGTGATATACACCTGGATGGCAACGATGTCGGGCTGGTCGGAAAGATCCAGGGCCTGGACGTGCTGGTCGACGATCTCAGCTTCGTCTGCTGCTGACAGGTACCCGGCCAGGGTAGCTAAACCGAGCGGGGGGAAAAGCGAGTATTTAATCGGTCGCCAGGTAGAACTTTCAGCTTCCATTAAGGCGGGGAGAATGAATTTGATTTTCATATCGCTCGCGTAAGTTATAATACCACTGTAAAAGGTAAATTTTGTAAGCATTTGGCATAAAGGCGCGGTCTTTCAACAATGTTCCCCACCGGCACGGTCACATTCCTTTTTACAGATATCGAGGGCTCGACCCGTTTGTGGCAGGAAAAGCCGCAGGCGATGGCGATCTCCCATGCCCGGCATGATGTGATTTTAGCTGCGGCGCTGGAGGCCAACAAGGGCTATATTTTTCAAACCGTAGGCAATTCGTTCAGCGCCGCGTTCTCCACTGCCGCGGCTGCGCTGTGCGCTGCGCTTTCTGCCCAGCGCCAGCTAAACGCCGAGCCATGGGGCGAGACTGGAGCGCTCAAAGTGCGCATGGGGCTCCATACCGGCGCAGCACAGCTTGACAGCTCCAATCGATACGTCGAAGGCTACGCCACGCTCGCCTCCACCCAGCGCGTAATGTCTGCCGCACATGGCGGGCAGGTCTTGCTCTCGCAGCCCACCTACGACTTGCTCCAAAATGATCTGCCCGAGGATGTCCACCTCCAAGACATGGGCGAGCACCGCCTGAAGGATCTGCGCTCCCCGCTGCGCCTTTACCAGCTCAACGCACCAGGTTTGCCCCAAGAATTTCCTCCAATAAAGTCACTAAACACCTCGCCGAACAATCTTCCCCTTCAGCTCACTTCGTTCATCGGGCGCGAAAAAGAGATCGCCGAGGTCAAAGGTTTGCTTTATACAACCCGTCTCATCACCCTGACCGGTTCCGGCGGCACGGGAAAAACCCGCCTCACCCAAGAAATCGGCGCTGAGGTTTTGCCCACCTTTCCACACGGCGTGTGGCTGATCGAGTTGGCGCCGCTCAGCGACCCGGAGCAGATCATCCCCGCCATAGCACAGGTCTTTGGCTTGCAGGAGCTGCCCTTCAACCCGCTGGCAAACCTCGTCCTGGATTATTTGCGCGACAAAAAGCTCCTGCTCATCCTGGATAACTGCGAGCATCTCATCGAAGCCTGCGCCCGCCTCGCCGGCGATCTGCTGCGCCAATGCGCGGGTCTCAAAATCCTGGCTAGCAGCCGCGAAGCGCTGGGCATCGCCGGCGAGGCCGCCTATTTTACGCCTTCATTGGCGGATTCCGAATCAACCCAACTGTTTATCGACCGCGCTCGGGCAGCCAATTCCAACTTTCACCTGACTGCCGCCAACGCCCCGGCTGTTGCCCAGATCTGCCGCCGTCTCGATGGCATCCCCCTGGCAATCGAGTTAGCCGCGGCGCGCACCAAACTGCTCTCCGCCGAGCAAATCGCCGCCCGCCTCGATGATATGTTTCGTCTGCTCGTCGGCGGCAGCCGCACCGCCCTGCCGCGCCAGCAAACCCTGCGCGCCTTGATCGACTGGAGCTACGACCTGCTTTCGGACGAAGAGAAACGCCTGCTGCAGTTCGCCTCCGTTTTTGTCAACGGCTGGACGCTGGAGGCACTGGAAGCCGTCGCCGGCGAACCGAACACCCTGGAACTGCTGGATCAGCTTGTCAATAAATCACTGGTGACGACCGAAGAACACGAAACTGAAATGCGTTACTTCATGCTGGAGACGATTCGCCAATACGCCAGGGAAAAACTATTCGACTCGAAGCAAGCTTCGACGGCGCGTGACCGGCACTTTGCCTATTTCAACGAGCTTTCCGAAGAATTTTGGAATATCTTCCTATCCAAAAACATCCTTGCCTTGCGGAACCGAGCGGATGATGAAGCAGAAAACCTGCGCGCCGCGTTGGAATGGGGTCTGGACAATCAGATTGAGCAAGCCATTAACCTTTCAGCGAATTTTTGCCTTGTATGTGGGTGGATGGGGAGCGGTCTGTTGGGCGGGCTGGATTTGAATAAAAGAGCGATCGAATATTTTAAAGCCCTGCCAGGAATGTCTGCAGGGGAAAACCGAGAGCATCAACACCTGTTGGCGAAGGCGTTCTTTGCACAGGGAACAGTTGGTATGGGCAGCGGCAATATGCCTGTAGTGCTGCAGGATTTACAGGAAGGCATTACCCATGCGCGCGCCGCAGACGATAAACTTATCTTGGGATACTGTCTTGAAATGTACTATACCGCCTCGACTTTTATCAATGCTTCGATGGCGGAGGAAGCGGCTGAGGAAGGCTATCGAATTTTTCGTGATCAGGTGAACGATATGTGGGGACTGAGTATGGGCTATCAAAATATGGCAAGGGTCGCTGGAGATAGAGGAAATGCGGAAGAAAAAAATATGTACCTTGCGAAGTACAAGGAGCTGATCCAGGAAGCGCCGATCTCTTTTCAGGCAGGGCTGTTCTATCTGGGATCGGGAATGAATGAAGCCTCGTTGGGAAACTTTGAAGTGGCAAAATCCTACTTTGAAGACGGCTTGCAGATTTTTACAAAAATACGCAACCGCAATTTTGAATTGGTCATGCGCAGCGAATTGGGTCATGTAGCGCGCCGCACAGGTAAATTGGCCGAAGCCAGGCAAATCTATGCTGAGACGCTGCGGGGCTGGCAGGATTTGGGCAACCGCCCTGCTGTGGCCAATCAATTCGAATGTTTTGCCTTCATCGCCTTGGAAGAAGCAGAACCCCAGCGCGCTGCAAAACTTCTCGGCGCTGCAGAAACCCTTCGCGAAAAGACCCAATCGCCGATGACCGCTTATGAACGCGCTGAATACAACCAGTTCCTGGCGCAGCTCCGCGCTTTGCTCCCCGAGGCGGAGTTGAACTCCAGTTGGGCCGAGGGTCGCACGATGACAATGGAGCAGGCGATCCAGTTCGCCCTGGAGACAAAACCCGAATGATGGCCGGACCCTACACGCTTATCCTCGAAACAAAACGCTTGCTTCTCCGCCGCCAGGTTCCTGAAGATTTAGACGCGCTGTGGGCGCTGTACTGCAACCCCGAAATCACGAAATTCATCCCAGATGCGCCGCGCACCTACGCAGAGGCCAGGGAAGAACTGGAATGGCATCAGCATGGCCACCCCAAATACCCCGAGCTGGGTCTCTGGGCCACCATTTACAAAGCCACCGGCCAGTTCATCGGCCGCTGCGGCCTGCTTCCCTGGACAATCGATGACCAGCTCGAAGTGGAAGTAGCCTACACCATCGCCCAAGAATACTGGGGGCAGGGTCTGGCAACCGAAGCAGCCCAGGCCATCCTGGATTACGGCTTCCAAAAGCTCAAGCTGCCGGCCTTAATTTGCCTGATCGATCCCGAAAACATCGCCTCGCAGCGCGTAGCAGAAAAGATCGGCATGTCTTTACGCGAGAAAGTGGACGGCATCGACGGCGACAATTACCCCACCTTGATCTTTGCCCTCACCTCGGCCTATACCCCCTCTCCCCCGTAGTAACGACGTCAGTCGTTTCCCCCTCTCCCCGCGTTCGCCCACCTTGATCTTTGCCCTAGCCTGGCATATGCCCACCTCCCCGTAGTAACGACGTCAGTCGTTTCCCCTCTCCCCGAGTTCACCCTCTCCCAAAGTGGACTTGACCCGTTTTAATGGACACCCAGTTAAGGAGATCGTTGAAATTGTGATTCAAACATCGCCGGTGACAAGTATCCCAGAGAGGAATGAAGTCTGACCGGATTGTAAAAACCTTCGATGTATGCAAAGATATCCGCACGAGCCTGAGCTCGGCTGGCATACTTTTGAAGGTGGACCCACTCGCATTTTATGGTGGAGAAGAAACTTTCCATCGCGGCGTTGTCGTAGCAGTTCCCTGTGCGGCTCATACTGACTTGAATATGGTTGGCAACCAGGATCTTTTGAATTTGCTCACTAGCATATTGGCTGCCTCGATCGGAGTGGTGGAGCAGGCCAGGCTCGGGTTGGCGCTGGAATAGCGCCATACGCAAAGCGTTTTCAACCAGATCAGCTGTGATTTGGTCAGACATTGCCCAGCCAACAATCCTGCGTGAGAACAGATCCATGATCACCGCCAAATATAGCCAACCTTCGGCTGTGGGAATATACGTGATATCGGCCACCCATTTTCGATTGGGCTCGTCGGCCTGAAAAGACTGATTGAGCAGGTTGGGCGCCACTGGATAAGCGTGCTTGCTGTCGGTGGTTCGTACTCTACGGTGCTTACGACGTCCCTGGAGACCATTCTGACGCATGATCCGGGCGATGCGTTTCTTGCCACACCGCAATCCTTGATTTCGCAGTGGCGCGTGCACCCGAGGACTACCATAGGTCTTGCGGCTCAGCTTGTGTATCCGCCGAATATGCTCGATCAAGGTCTGCGTGTCTCGATCGCGCTGGCTCGGTTGGCGCTTCTTCCAGGCATAGTAACTGCTGCGGGTGAGCCCTAACGCCGCACACAACTGGCTCACCGGGTAGTCCTTCTGCTGTTTCTCTATAAACCGGTACTTCATCGTTCGTCCCGTGAGTACATCGACAGCACTTTTTTTAGGATTTCTTTCTCCTGCCGCAGTTGTGCATTCTCCCGCTCAAGCTGCCGGATGCGTGCCTGGCTGTCCGGTAATTTTCCATTCCCGGGAAAGGCATCTTCCTTCTTCGGCATCTTTTGCTGTGCCTCTCGCCATTTCGCCAGTAACCCTGTTGTGATTCCCAGCTCGCGCTCGATCTCTGCCATCGATCGCTCGCTGTTCTCGTACATCCGCAGCGCTTCCAGTTTGAACTGCTTGCCGTACCTTTTCCGTTTGCCTTCCATGGCTTCCTCCAAGTTCGATTATAGCTTGCTCCTTAACTTGGTGTCCACTTTTTCGGGGGAAGCCTAT
>CAVYQO010000016.1:0-14234 GCA_963770655.1 uncultured Chloroflexia bacterium
TCTATTTTATCCGGTTTTGGATCGCGGCGTAAAAATTAGCAGGCATATTGGCGCGGCTAGCAGCATCCACATCGCTGCCGGCAGGCCGAACTGGTTTGCCGAGATCCCGATGAACCAAATCAAGGCGCCGCCGATAATCCCCGCTGCGGAGGTTATCGCCATCACGGTTCCAGAACGACCAGGTACGGCTGCGTATGCCTCGCCCTGCAAAACCTGGTACCAACCGATGGTGGATAGGCGCAACCCGATCATCAATCCTAGCTTTATCCAGATCCACGGGGCGAGGAGGAAACCTACGTAGAGTGGGATGGTCAAGGCAGCTGAGATCCGTACAATCCTGCGCCCGGGGAAGCGTTCAAGCAGTGGGATCAACGCCAGGTCTGCCACAAGGCTGGTTCCCATCAGCAAGGTCAGGGCCAGGCCAGTCTGCGCGGGCGTTAGTCCGACTATATCCGCCAGGTATAAAGCCAGGTAGCTGGTCAGTACGTCGAGCATCAAATCCGAGATCTCGAGCAGACCCACCCAGCGCAGCAGAGTCCGCCCTTGCAATGCCTGGTGGATGTTATGCCACATCCAACCTGGCGTCTGCCTAAAGGACGCAGCGTGCTCTTCGGTCTCGGTAGCGGCGCCCGTCGCTGCTCGTTTCGGAAATGGCATGCGCCAGATCAGGAGCGCCAGGCACAGCGCAAACGCAGCCAGGCCCAGGTAAGGCAGGCGCCAGCTTAAACCAAGCGCAAAAACCACGGCCAATAAAGCTGGACCGACCAGGTTCGCCAGGGATCCATAAACGGTCCAGCGCGCCATCATTTGCGCTTCGCGACCGGGGTTGAGATCCATCAAAGTTGCCTGGGAAAGGGTGACGAAGGCCCCAGAAGCCGGGTAGCTGATCACAAACGCGACCATCAGGGGGATAATCGAATTAGCACCGGCAATCAACAGCAGCGCCAGCGCAATCACCACCCCGCCGCCAATGATCAGCTTTTTACGAAGATTTGAGTCCCCTAATAACATCAAAAAGGGCTCGATCAGTGTGCCAACGATTTTTGGTAAGCCGAGTAATAACCCGATTTGGGCATAGGTCAGCGCTAAATCTTGGCGGATGACTGGCAGCGCCGCGCCTTGGATCCCGTAATGCAACTCATCGAAGAACTCAGTGAGCAGAAAAATAAAGCCGAGGCTGAGCACTCTGCGCAAGGCCAGCAAAGCACGGCTGTGAACAGACCTCTCTTCTGTCAAGAATGTGAATTTCCTCGAAGGGAATTACCGCCGGTGGGGCGGTCTCGTTTTAGTGCGAGAGACGTTTTGTCTCGAAGGTTGAGTTTTTCGGCGTGTTTCTTTACGCAGCCAATCCAGCGCCCCAGGTACCCGCCGCCACAGTTGGATAAAATCCGCGGCGTATGCGATGGCCTCCTGTTTATCACCAGCATGAATGGATTCAGGGATTTCTGGCGGCAGGCGCTTGCGTCCAGTTAAGTATTCGGGAACGTGTGGATTTGCTGAAAACGCCTCAGCCAGGCAATACCGGGCCTCAACTGTATCGCCTTCGCGTTGGAAGGTAACCAACGCCCGGCTGTATTTCCAGCTAGATTGTGAATCGTCAATGGATACCAGCAGCTGATAGGCTTCATCCCAGTTGTCCAGCTCAAGGAACAGGTGAAGGGCGCCAATCCGTGCCCAGACATGATCCTCCTCATCCAACTTCACGAGCTTTAGACAAATTTCCAAAGCTTCGCTTCGCCGGTTTAATTCCCATAAAACCCGCGAGAGTTCGGCCAATGAGCGCAAGTACGGCCTGGCAGTCACCACCTGCCATAGGTGGCCGGAGTGCTCAGCGATGGTATCGAGCCCGATGCCCCTTTCAGCCGCAGCGACTGCTTTTTGATAGTATTTATAAACCTGGCCGATGTTCACAGCCAGGTTCTCTCCTAGCAGCAGATAGGCTTCAGCGCAATCCGGAGATATTTCTAAGGCCCTGCGCGCGAGTTCGACGATTTCTGTAGGATTGGATAAATTCCAGGCCTCATATACCAATCCCATGGCCTCGATTAGTGCCGGGTTGTTAGCGGCTACTGAGCTGGTCTGCCAATCGATTAACGATTCACCCTGGTCTTGCTCGCCTTCTGCAAGCGCGGCATCCATAGCGAACTCGATATTCTCGATCATCTCTATCTGGCTGATTTCGTCCTCGCTATCCTCAAATTCATCTTCTCCCACTAGATCATCCAGAGCAATCGCGGCTGCGGAATAATTCTCTGCGCAAGGTCCCGGCTGGATATTCAAGGGTTACGAGCCTCGGTTTCGAGGCTGCGAGAACGCTGGTTTGAGTGACGAGCGGTAGATAATCGCCTTTGAAATCTGGCTCTAAGGCTTGAACAAAAAGCGGCAGGGCGCGGAGCAGGGCGGTAAAGGTTAATAAGGTATCTAGATCAGGGCGCTCTACTCGATCTTCAAACATCACCATAGGCAGAGGGTAGGCGTCCTGATCTTCCACAGACCAGCCGTATTTTTCAGTGGCCTCGATATCGTCGATGACCATCAACTCGGCAGAAACATAGCTGAGACCTACCCAACCGTTCTCAGGCAGCGTAGGATGTGGATCGCCGCTGTTCAAGAACGCGCTCTCAATCTCTGACCACGTGTCAAACAGGAGCAGGCCATATTCCACTGCGCTGTTGCCCATAATCAGGATGAAACCTTCTTTGTTCAGATCCGGTATCGAGAATTTTACAGGCTGTTCACTACTCAGGTAGATCCATGATTCCTGGCGATAGGCTTCAGCGGCCGCTTCAAACAGATCTCCAACTTGTTCAGGAGTAGTTCCCTGAATGCTCAGTAGTCCCTGGCCCTCCGGTTCTTCGCCAAAATCGTCCTCGATTATCTGCACCAGTGCATCCACGATCGGGGATTCCACCTGGAAGCTGACCTTTACGTCGATCTCCCCAAGCGGGCCACTCAATTGCTCTGCCAGTGCCGCTTGATCACACATAATTTCTTCGGGACGTTGCGGCGGTTGGCGCAGCTCGCGGGCAGGGTGGAGCATGGCTTTCCAGACAAGCTCGAGAACCTCATCGAAACCGGGTTCCTCATAGCCTAGGCTGTATTCCAAGATCTGCTCAATTTGGTGATTTGCAAGCAGGGTGAGATAGGGACGGGCGGGCCAACCTTCTTCTGTTACAACCCACACGGACAACTTACGAACCGTCAGGCTCCATACCCCAGGGCGTTGCGGGAGATCGGCAAGTGTTTTTATTATTGATTTAGGTTTGGATGACATCCTGTACTCCAGGCGTTATTTATAGCTCGCCGCCCATGACTTTTGGCCCGGTCGGTCCTGGGCTGCCGCCGGCAGGTTCGATGGTGATCCCCAGGCTGTCGTAGCTGGCTAACGGCTGCGGTGATTCGACATACAAGGTGGCATAGCCGTGAATATCGACCGAGAAAACCCCACCGCTGGTGCGCACACCCTTCCTGATCAGCCAAAGCTGGTACTGCTGACCAGGGTTCAGAGTCCCCAAACCATCTACCACCAATGCACCGTGCTCGCCATCCCGGCTCACTACGATTGTCCCCACCGCGCCGGGGGCATAATCGCTGCCGCGTAGTGCAAATACAGGCATTTCTACCTGGCTGAGTTGGTTGAACTGCTGCCGCAGCGATAAATTACTGACCGCTAATAAAGCCACCACGACCAGGCTGGCTAATCCCCAGGCAGGAGTGCTGCGCTTTAGGGCGGCGATTAATCGTTGAAACCAGGTCGGCGCTGCCGCAGCCGGCGTAGAAAGAAGGGGCGCGCTAATTTTCCCGATCAAGCGCTGTTTTACCTGAATGGGTGGTTCGGTCTGAGCCAGGCCAAATGGAAGCAGATCCGCAAGATTTTGGTAAGTGCGCAGCTCATCTCGGCAGCTTGCACACACCGCAAGATGCTCGGCAGCTTCCAGCGCTTCGCTCTCATCCAGGCAGCCAAGTGCATATGCCGGGATTTGATCTAAGATATGATTTTGTTCTACCATTCCTGAAACCTCTCAACAATAAATACGGATAATTTTGTCGGCTGGATTTTATTCATAGAATGTTAGTGCAGCGGTCATCGATCTTTTTCTTCTAATAAGGTTCGAAGCTTCAACATCCCCAGGCGCACCCGAGTTTTTACAGTGCCGAGTGGTTGGCCTAGTCGGGCGGCAATCTCCTGTTGGGTGAGTCCTGAAAAGTAGGCCAGGGCCAGGGCTTCGGCCTGTTCGGAAGGTAATTGGCTGACAGCCCAGCGAACCCGGCTTTGTTGTTGGTTGAGCTCGACGGTTTGTTCGACGTGGTCTTCACCGGGTAAATCTCCAGCACTCATTTCTTCCCAGGTGATGCTGGCAAATTCTGGGCGAACATTTCGCCGGCGGATGATATCAATCGAGCGATTGCGGGCAATCCGCGCCAGCCAGGTGGCCAGCTTGCCCTGCTCGGCCTGGTAGGTTTCGGCGCGCTCCACACGCGCATAAAAACATCCTGGGTGACTTCTTCGGCGGCAGTCGCCTCGCTCAGGATGTTTAACGCAATGCTATAAACGAGCCTGCCGTACCGATCATACAATACGCCTAACGCATTTTCCTGGCGAAGCAAGATCAGTCTTATCAGGCTCTCATCGTCGAATTTTGTATAGTCCACTTTGCATTTTGTGATTTTCAGGATTGTTCGCTTAAATTATAAACCGATTCCAAAATAAATCTAAAATTGCGAAGCGTGCGTAAAGAATGACGAAAACCAACCTCGTCAAGACGGGTTCGACTTTTGATCCCGCCGAACAGCATCCTGACAAAGAGTATAACTGCAACCTGATACATCCAAGTTTCTGGAATATCCGTAAGAAATAGAGAAGGCGCAGGTAGCCTTCTCTATTTCTTTACTGATCGCATAAAGATCGCGCCATTCGCTGCTGGCAGCTTATAAAGATTAATATTCGATCAGTACATACCTTGAACGTCACATAATTACTTGAAATGCGTCTTATTTTGTGAGATGATCATGCACATGGAAACTTATGCTGCGGCAACGCCAATCACCTTTGACAGACAGGCCCTGTCAGATCTTTACGAACAATATAGCCCAGGAATATATCGCTACGCCATGCGCTTATTAGGCGACGAGGATCTGGCCGAAGAATGCGTGGCTGAGACATTCAGCCGGTTCTTACACGTGCTGCGGGACGGGCGCATGCCTGAAAACGTCCAGGCTTATCTATACCGCGTGGCGCATAACTGGGTAACAGATAGCTACAGGCGCCAACCCCGGTTCGAACCTTTAGATGCTGAGATGCAGGGTGATCCACAAGATAATCCTTTAGAGGCAGTCGCCGCCAACCTGGAAATTGAACGAGTGCGCAAGGCCCTTTGGCGCCTGCCTGCCGAGCAGCGCCTAGTGGTTGCCTTACGTTTTCTCGAGGAACGCTCCCACGAAGAGGTTGCGGCAATTCTTGGGAAAACGGCTGAAGCCACCCGGGCGCTGCAGCATCGGGCATTAGAAGCCCTACGCCGTATGCTGATTGAACCATAGGCTCGTGTACTAGGAAAGAAGAAAATGTCCAACCATTTGAATGATGAACCCATCGATCCTCGCCTGAAAGGGCTGTTAGCTGAATTAAAAACGACATCGCCTCGTGATCCTGGTAAAGCGGCCCGCGGCAAAGCCAACTTCCTGGCCGAGGCCGACGCGGTTTTCGCTGGCGCCCAGCCAACCGCGGGATCAGGCGAACGACCGTTATCCTGGCTGGATAAACTCAAAGGGTTCCGGTTAAGCCTCGGCCACCGCGCCGTGCTCACTTCCGTCCTACTTGCCGTGGCTTTGCTGCTGCTGTTCTCTGGTGGAGCAGGTGTTACTGCCCTGGCAGCTCGCTCTGCGCTGCCTGGCGATGCCTTGTACCCCGTCAAGACAAGTTTGGAAGACACTCGTGTCACCTTTACCAACAGTTCGGCCCGCCAGGTAGATCTCCAACTCGAATATGCACAACGCCGCTTGAATGAAATCGAAGCGTTGATCGCCCAGGGACGTTACGCAGATGTCGAGATTGCCACCCAGGAATTTAATCTCCACATTCAGAGCGCCCTGGCTTCACTTGAAAAACTGGCTTCGGTCGACCCAGTTCGCGCAGCGGCCCTGGCTGCAAAAATCACTTCTGATCTGACCCGCTATGCACAAGCCTTGAGTGGGATGGTCGAAAATGCCCCCGAGATGGTGCGCAGCGAGCTGCAGAGATCGATCCAAACTTCCGAAACTGGCGGAATGGTGAATGTCAAACCCGATGGCGAGATCGAATTTGTCGGCTTTATCGAGCAGATCAATCCCAATGAGCTGATTGTGAACGGCCAAACGATCCGCCTGGCAGCACAAACTGAGTTCAAGACTCGCCTGCAGGTTGGCTTACTGGTTAGGGTGCATGCTCGCCGATACAGCGATGGCAGCCTGGTTGCCACTGAAATCGAGTTTGCCCAACTTGCTCCAGGAATTGAAAATGGCAACTTTAATGGAAGCGACGCTGCCAACCAAAACTCGAACGGCTCTGGCAGCGAGAACGAAGCCATCAACGCCAACGATGAAGATCGTGATCAGTCGAACGCCAATGTCAACGAGAATGAAAATTCTGCAAACAGCAATGACGCCGGCGCTGGCAATATCAACACGAATAGCAACGATAACGACGATCGAGATAACGACAACGACAATCTCAATGCGAATGATAATCATAACGACAACGATAATCGTAACGACAATGATGATCGTAACGATAATGATAATCATAACGATAATGATAATCATAACGATAATGATGGCAGGAATGACAATGATCAGAACAAGAACGAAAACGGATGAAAACCGTGGAAACGCTTTCCAGCGCAGCAAACTCTGCTGCTGAAGAAGGTGTGGTGCAGAAAGCCAAAGCCTTCATCAACCGGCCTGGTTTTCGGAGAATATTCAGCGCGCTTCTGCTCTTCGGGGTTTTCGTTGTGTTCATGTACTTGGTGCAGTTTTCCACGCCAGATCTGCCCGATAACGACGGTTATTATCATATCAAGCTGGCGTACTTAATGCGCACCGAAGGCCTAAAACCGGATTTTCCCTACCTACCGCTTTCCGTGCTTAATTCACGTGAATATTCTGACCATCATTTTCTCTTTCACGTCTTTTTGATCCCTTTCACCTTTGGCGATCTGCGTATTGGCGCAAAGTGGGCCAGCATCCTTTTCGCCTCCCTGGCTTTTCTGAGCGTCTGGTGGCTGCTGTATCGCCAAAAGGTGCCCTTTTCTGGCTTGTGGGCGGTCGGATTATTGGCCGTGTCCGAAGCATTTATCTATCGGATGAGCATCCCCCGTGCCCAATCTATTTCCTTGGCTTTTCTAGCGGTCGGCCTGCTCCTGCTCCTCGAACGGCGCTATTGGTTGATCGCTCCCCTGGCTTTTTTCTATGTTTGGTTTTATAACGCTTTCCCGCTGATTTTCGCCCTGGTAGGTGCATATGTCCTGGCGGTTCTTTTAATCGAACGTCGCCTGGAATGGCGCCCGCTTGCCTTCGCTGCGCTGGGCGTCGGCCTCGGAGTGTTGATCAATCCCTATTTCCCGCAAAACTTGATCTTCCTGATCCGCCACTTGCTGCCAAAACTGACTGACACTACTGCGGTCAGCGTCGGCTCGGAATGGTATCCCTATGATACAGGCCAGCTCTTGGGCAACTCCCCACTCGCTTTATTGATTTTCGCAGCAGGGGTGCTGGCGTTAGGTTTGAATAACCGCCGGATGGATGTGCGCACCGCCGCAGGCTTGTTCCTGGCCTTTATTTTTGGCTTGATGCTGTTCCAATCCCGGCGGTTCATCGAATACTTTCCGCCGTTTGCCCTGATTTTCGCCGCCTTTGCCTGTTCGCCGCTGATCGAGAGCTGGCAAACTCGTGAAAACCTTTCTCTGACCCAATTAAGCAGGAGCCAGCTCAACCGGCCAGGGCTGCGAGAGATTCTACCCGGCCTGGCCATGGCGATTATCCTGAGTTCCTGGAATCTTTTTCAGCATGCGCAAGGCTCAAACTAGCCTTCAAACTTCAAAACCCTATACCATGTTTGCCGGCGCCAGCGCCTGGCTAGCGGCGAATACCTCTGAAGGCGAGCAAATCTTTCAAACGGATTGGGACGATTTCCCCCGCCTGTTTTTTTATAACACCCATAACCGTTATTTGATCGGTCTCGATCCGACCTATATGCAGTTATACAACCCGGATTTGTATGCAGAATGGGTTAGCCTAACTCGCGGTCGGGTGGATCAGCCCTCGCAAGTCATCCGCGATCGCTTTGCAGCGCGTTATGTGGTCAGCGACCTGCTCCATAAGGATTTTATCCGACAGGCTGAGAAAGATCCCGCCATGCGAGAGGTTTACCGCGACGAAAGCTCGGTAATCTACGCAATCCAATAAACCCCTGAATCCCCCGTTTTTTCGCTATTTAATAGTATAATTAGATCGAAATTGTCCCCTATATAATTATCTGACCGAAAATTGAATATTGATCGCATTTCTCTGAGAAGGAAAATGAAATGCCTATTTTCGTTTTTGAGCCCATCATTCACCTGGAGAGCGAGCGGATTCATTTCGAGACGCTCTATTTTTCCTTCGATCTTCAAATCGAGCTGGGGTTGAGCAGCGGCCTGTTTGTGCATGGCAGGGCGGAAAATTTAATCGCCGCGCCAAAGCCATTTGTCTCTTATAACACCACTGGTAATCCAAGGGACGATCGAGCCCCAGAAACTGTCTCCTATCTTCGAGTGAATGACCGCCAGGGGTTTTTGGATTTTCATTTTAATGGCGGCATTCAAATGCGGGTTGCCTGCATGAGCTTTATCGACCATGTCTATTTTGATCTTATAAGGATTACAGACCCGCAGGCGAAGGAGGCGCGGATCGCTTCGCTGTTTCTGAAGGATGGGATTACCAACCCCACCACTGGTAGTGTCACTTATATCGAACGGTTATTTTTTCCGCCATATTCCAACCGCTACCATATTAGTGAACAATCATTAAATCCGCAGACCAATATCGAGCTGGTAATTGATGATGACACCCATTTCCCATGCTTGTCTGCGCGCAGCGTTGATCCAGGAGCAGAAATCTCGACCCTCGGGCTGCTAGACTCCAAAGTTGCCCTGATTGCCTGCGAGGAGGGTGAGTGGCTCCAGATCAGCGAAAGCGTGGAAACCGTTCATGATCTGCCTCGCTTCCATATCGATGGCCTGTGGGCTAAGACTTATCCGGATCTGGAGACTTCTTATTTGTTCGTTGACCTGACCCGCTGCAACGTCGCTCGGATCATCGAATACGCCCGCCGCGGCGGATTTAGCTACATTCTAGTTAGGCAAGGTGCCTGGGCGAAGACCTTGGGACACTATCATCTGAACGAGAACAATTATCGTGATCTGGATGAGATGCGTGCGATTCGTAACCTGGTGCATTTGGCAGGAATGAAGTTTGGCCTGCATTTTCTCTCTGCAACGATTTCTGACGATGATGAATATAAGGACGAGCCGGCTGTTGCGCCCCATTCTGGCATTCGACTTCCTGATGTCAGGAGTTCGGCAGGACTTGATTTGCTCCGGGCAATGGCCGGACATTTTGCTGAAATTTACCGCTATGTCCAGGCGGATATGGTGTACCTGGATGGGGTTCTTCGACTGGAGGAGGTATTTTCCCCTGAAAATTACGGTTGGTTTACTGCTTCCCTGTTGGCGGAAATGTATTATCGCGCCTTGGCTCCGGGATCTAACGCCCTGGTACAGACGGCGATAAGTGAGGAGAATTATTTATGGCATGCTCCGGCGCGATTCGCCTCGTATGATTTTCCTGTGATTGGCGTTGAGGCATATACCCGCAATTTTAAATTGAACGAAGCACGCCAGCAGTTGAGAAATTCTCCAATGAAACAAGAGTTGGGTTGGAACGGATTGTTGGCCAAAGTCGGCGGGGAAGGGATGCGCGCTTTTTCAAGCACCGGCCTGGATGAGATCGAATATCAACTCAATCTTTCCCTGGGGGAGAACCTGCCGCTTGGGCTGGAGTCAACCGAAGCTCAATTGGATGCCAACGCTCTCAGTGGAGCTATTCTCGATCGGATTGCTTTTTATGAGCAGGCTCGCCGCTCGGGCAGCGTTCCGCACAGCTTGCGTTCGCGCTTGAGAGAGCCAGAAAGTTTACTCCGCTCAGTCACTGCTCCTGCACAGGCGCATTATTTCCTCGCTCAAGACGAACGAGGACAGTACAACCTGACCCCGCGAGTGATCCTAGAACACGAGGCGCCTGGCCCAGACGACGAGTGGGTATTCGATAATCCATTTGACCCACAGAACCTGAACCTTAAGATCGTCGCCTTACCTTCTCTGGTCGATTTAGCAAATTATCGCAATCCACCCAATCTTCCATTGTTGGCTGTCCCAGGGCCAGCACATGCAACCAATTATCCAAAAACGGGAATTGGTTTTTCATATCCGGACCCCACAGATGGCAACCTGGTTAAATTCACCAACCGCACACCCGGCGTACAATCAGGTTGGGTAAAACTAGAGCAAACCTTTGCGCCTGCCAGAAACCTGGGTGAGCACAAGGCGATTGCCTTGCGCGCCGATGTACTCGATACTGGCGGAGCAAGATTAGCGATTTCAGTAATGCTGACCGCAGGTACCTCCTCCCCGGCTTTCCGCCAATATCAAGTCAAGGTTGATTCCCCTGGACCGCTCTCGAAAGACTTTCTTTTACCCTCAACCGTGGAATTATTTGAATTCCCTGAAGGGATTCCACCCGAGGTGAAAAAAAACTCGTTCCGCCCGTTCAATTATTATGAGATTACCAGTGTAACCCTGTGGGTCAAGTTCATTGATTTACCAGGTCATGGCGAGGTACAGATTCGCTTTGAGCCGGTATTTGCCCTCCAGCAAGGATATTCGCGGCGTAAAGAATCCTTCTGTCCGTCTAAACAACCTGATCAGCGGAGTGCGTTATCCCAGAACATTGAATCCAGCCGGTGTAATCCAGGGTGATATTGCCGAGCCGTGGGAATACCTGAGGTTAAATGGGCGGGTGTTTACAAAATTCGATGGCAACCACAATCCCAGCCCACCTTTTTCTGTCGTCCCCCCGGCTAACTTCCGGGTCAAACACGGCAAAAACAGCCTGCATTTCCACCACAGCGGCCAGAATGCCGCCTTTCTTTCCTTGATCTTAGAAGGACAGCCCATATTTGGTTAATCGAATAAAAACCTATTGAGATAGAGTACTCCCATAATAGCCCATATTGTGGTAAATTCACTCTCATGTCTTCTGGAAAATTTGACTGGGAAGATGATGGTTACTACCGCACTGACCGGCGCGATAACCGCAGCATATTTTGGGTGATGCTCTTCACCATGCTGCTCAACTTCGCAGCCACGGCTGTCAAGATCACAGCCGGGGTGATGACCGGGGCATTGAGCGTGGTGGCAGATGGTTTGGACAGCCTGTTCGATGGCCTGTCGCATATCACAGGGTTTGCCGGGTTGTACGCAGCCTCCAAACCGCCCGATGCTGAGCATCCCTATGGACACCGTAAATTTGAAACCATCGCCGCCCTGAGTATCGCTTTCCTGCTGTTTATCACCACCTGGCAGCTCCTCGAAAGCGCCTGGCAGCGACTGCAAAACCCACAGCCCCCAGAAGTGAACTTGTGGGTGGTCGGCGCAATGATTATCTCGATGCTTATCCAGGCTGGCACGGCCTGGTATGAATACCACCAGGGCCGCCGTCTGAAAAGTGAATGGTTGGTGGTCGATAGCTACCACACCCGGGCCAGCATCCTGGTTTCAGCCTCGGTCCTGGTTGGGTTGGGGTTGGTCCGCCTGGGGTTTCCCGCTGCCGATCCAATCCTGGCAGCGTTCGTGGCAATTATGATTGCCAAGATCGGGGTGGATATTCTCCGCGAAACGCTGCCCGTGCTGGTGGATCGGGCGCCCGTCAACCCGCGCCGCATTGCTGAAGTGGCTGCCTCTGTTCCTGGGGTAGTCTCTTACCACCGCGTACGCAGCCGGGGAACCCAGGATAGCGCCGCGGTGGACCTGCACGTGCGCGTCTCTCCTGATATGACTGTCCAACAAGCGAATGCCATCGGCGATGAGGTTCGCCGGCGCCTGCTGGCTGTGGAGGGGATTAACGATGTCACCGTTCATCTGGAACCCCAGCGTTCATCAGAAACGAACGCCGCTGAAATTTACCACACCCTGCAAATGATCGCCAACGGGCTGGGTTTGCGCGTTCATGAAGCCTGGACTCACCGCATGGATGGGCGCCTGTACCTGGAAACCCATCTCGGGGTGGATCCTTGCCTGACTCTGGGCGAGGCTCATGCCCTGGTGGACAAATTGGAACACGAGCTGCGTCACTGCACACCCGAATTGTACGAAGTGCATACCCACATCGAAATGGCCACGAATAAAGTCCAGGAGGGCGAACCCGCGTCGCCAGACCTGGAGCTGAATATCCACCGAGAAATCGAGCAGATCATAGCGGCAATGGACGGTGTTTGCAACCCACATCAGGTCCAGGTTTATCGATTACGCGACAACCAGGATGATTTTTACGTGACCCTGGAATGCAACCTGGTTGAAGATTTACCGGTGAGCGAGGCGCACCAACTTTCATCCCAGATCGAACACGAGCTCAGCCGGCGGGTGCAGGGTGTTGTCGATGTCTTCGTGCATCTCGAGCCGCCGTCAGAAGTGATCGACCGCTAACTTGGGCGTTTAAAAGCAAGGTCACGCCAATCCTACCATTTCTGAAACAGGACAACGGATATAATTAACCCATGCAGCCAGTCTATCTTTGGCGGGTCATGACTCGCGTCCACTTAGTATCCTTGCAGGAAATCCGACCGGCAATCGCCTTGCGTTCGTTGGAAGAAACCGTCGAGCACATGCCGGATGGCGCCTATACCACCTTTCGCACCTATGCTCATCTCCACGTTTTGAGATTGGAAGATCACTTTACGCGCTTAGAAGAAACCGGCAGGTTGGCTGATTGTCCTTTCGAATTGGAACGCGGTTTGCTCCGCCAGGCCTTGCGCCTGGCGATTGCAGCTTATCCCGAAAATCAGGAGCAGCGCGTAAGATTGTCGGTCGACCTGACCCACGTACCCGGGACGGTCTGGATCGGTGCAGAGCGCCTGGTTCCCTTGCCAGTCGAGGCTTATGAACGAGGCGTCAAAGTGATCACATGCAGCTATGTACGCCGCAATCCGAAGGCCAAGCTGAGCAAAACCATGGCCGGAGCGCGCGGCCTGCGCCAGGAGCTCCCGGTGGATGTCAACGAGGCTCTCATGTTGGATGATCGAGACCGGTTCCTGGAGGGCTTAAGCAGTAATTTCTACGTCATTCGAGATGGGGAGCTTTGGACTGCTGACGTTGGGGTTCTGCCGGGCATTACCCGCCAGCTCGTCCTCGAAGAGGTTCGCGAGGCTGGTATCGCGCTTGTCCTAAGCGGTTACCCGCATAACGAAATTGCCCAGGCCCAGGAGGCTTTTATCACCAGCGCCAGCCGGGGGGTGCTGCCAGTCCGCGAGGTTGACGGTGTTTTGATTGGTTCTGGGCAGCCCGGGCCGGTCACTCGCTTGCTGGCGGAACGCTATGCAGCTCGCCTAAAACTCGAGGTTGAAGAAATTTAGCTCGATACTTTCTTGAAGCGTTTTTGATTACAATACAGGACGCTTCACTCTTTGGAGGTTTTGGATGACATTATCTGAAGACCAAGAACACCAATATCAGGGTACAACGATACTTCATGAGGAAACGGTGATCAAACCGCCGCGCTCCTGGCGCACCTGGTTGATCGGCAACCCGCTCTCGACCGCCGACGCCCCGCACCAGACCATTGGCAAGGCTGTTGGCCTGGCCGTGTTCGCTTCCGATGCGCTTTCCTCCACTGCCTACGCTACCCAAGAAATCATGGTGATCCTGGCTATGGCCGGCGCAGCTGCATTTGGTTGGGTATTTCCGATTTCGCTCGCAATCGTAGCCTTGCTGGTGATTGTGACGATCTCTTACGAGCAGACAATTCACGCCTACCCAGGCGGTGGTGGGGCGTATATCGTGGCGTGTGACAACCTGGGTGAGCTTCCAGCCCAAACCGCCGGAGCGGCCCTGCTCACTGATTACATCTTGACCGTAGCAGTCTCTATTTCTTCTGGGGTTGCCCAGCTC
>CAVYQO010000017.1:0-118245 GCA_963770655.1 uncultured Chloroflexia bacterium
GCGCCATCCCCTCGATCAGCGGCCAGTCGATCCCCAGCTCCGGGTCGTTCCACAGCAGGGTGCGTTCCCACTCGGGAGCGTAGTAATCGGTAGCTTTATAAGTCAGCTCCGCCCACTCGCTGGTCACGTAAAAGCCGTGGGCGAACCCCGCCGGGATCCACAGCATGCGCTGGCTTTCAGCCGAAAGGTACAGCCCGACCCACTGGCCGAAGCTGGCCGAGCTGCGCCGCAGATCCACAGCAATATCATAGATCTCCCCCACGGTCACCCGCAGCAGCTTCCCCTGCGCCTGGCGGATCTGGTAGTGCAGCCCGCGCAGCGTCCCTAGCCGCGAACCCGACTGGTTGTCCTGCACAAAGTTGGCGGTGATCCCCGCCGCCGCAAACTGCCGCTGCCTGGTAGCTCTCCAGGAAAAAGCCGCGGCTCATCCTGGTAGACTTGCGGCTCGATCAGCAATACCTCAGGTATTTTGGTAGGAAGGAAATTCATACTTTACCACCTCTTCACCCGCCTGGCTGGGTTTCGCTCGACCTGAATAATTCTCACTGCACAACCGCATTTGAGTAAGGGAGGAAACCCACAGGACATTTCTTATTTCTTGAGAAAGCGATCTGGTTCGGCCAGATGGATTAAGGGGACAACATCCACCCGCTCCAAAAGCGAATAGGCTTTATCGCCTGGGTAAAGCACAATCAGCCTATCCAATTTCAGATCTTCTAACGCGGCTCGCATCGAGGCGGTTATTCTCGGCGCATCTGCCCGTTTGCATTCTATTCCAACCCGCCTCCCGTCTTTAATTAAGCAGGTCCAGCTCTGCGCCATTATGGGTGGCCCAAAAATAGGCTTCATCTGGCTCCAATGCTTTAATCGTTTCTTCAATCGCATAGCCCTCCCAGGAAGCCCCAAGCTTTGGATGCGTATACAGCTCAAGTTCTGAGCGGATTCCAAGCAAGTAATGGAATAATCCCGAATCACGGAAATACACTTTCGGCGCTTTGACCTGCCGCTTTTGGGTATTTGCATGCCAGGGCTGCAGTACGCGGACCATAAAAACCCCTTCCAGGATGTCAAGATATCGCCCCACGGTAACATTGCTCACGCCAAATGAACGCCCGGCCTCCGCAGAATTCCAGATTTGGCCATGGTAATGCGCCAGCATTGTCCAAAACCGGAGCAAGGTAGCCGAACGAATTTGAATGCCCCACTGTGGTAAATCACGCTCCAAAAAGCTCTGGATGAAATTTTTGCGCCAGGCCAGGCTGTTCGCCTCGCTGGTTGCCAGGTATGCTAATGGGAAACCACCCCGCAGCCAATGCTGGTTAAGCGCTTCTTGCCCCGTTTCTGCCAGGCTAAAACCACTGATCGGGATTGTTTCTATGCGGCCGGCCAGCGATTTTGAAGCCGCCCGTATCAAGACTGGCAAAGCGCTGCCCAAGATCAAGAACTGCGCCGGGAGCGGCTGTCGGTCCGCCAGCACCCGCAAAATCGAGAACAACTCTGGACGGCGCTGAATTTCATCGATCACCACCAGCCCCTTCAATTCCCGCAAGGCAGTCAGTGGTTCTGCCAGCCGTGAAAGGGCGATCGGATCTTCGAGATCGAAATAATTGATCGCATCCGAGGGGACAAACTGCTGCGCCAGGGTCGTTTTCCCGCTCTGGCGCGGGCCAGTCAGGGCGACAATCCGGCTGCGTTCAAGGGCCTCCCGGATTTGGCGCGTAGAGATCTTCTTTCAATCATGCTCAAATATTACCATGAAATCTTATATAAGGTGTTATATATTTCGTGGTATTTTAAGGAAATAGTTTTCTGGCCTGTGCTCCATAAACTCAAACCTACTTGTCTGCGTTATCCCCAGATCCCGAGCCGGCGCCTCAGCCAATTACCCGCTGCCCCGCCGTGAACCCGACTGGTTGTCCTGCACAAAGTTGGCGGTGATCCCCGCCGCCGCAAACTGCCGCGCCTGGCAGCTCTCCAGGAAAAAGCCGCGCTCATCCTGGAAGACCCGCGGTTCGACAATCAATACCTCAGGGATGTGGGTGGGGGTGAAATTCACAATTTAATCCTCATTATGTAGCAGCTTTAGAATAATACTTCGCTGCTGCCCAATTGACCAGGTGGTAAATTTTACGCAGCAATGCTAACTTCGCCCGGCTGACAAGATCATGATTGACTTATACAACCCCCATAGGCATGGTTTGATCCGCTTTCACCCGTTATTGCGTATCTATTTTGCGAAGCAATATCCCCTCATGGCTTTTCCCCAGTAGTCTATGCACCCACCGCTGCAAAGCTAATGACACCACAAACGTCCACCGCAAGACTTGCACTTCATTTGGTATTTCTGACGCCTTATCCATATTGAATGTGTTTTTCGTTGATCTGGCTCTTCAGGCCATATAAGCTTGCAATGTCATTTTGGCTAATTCCTCCCAGCTAAAAAGCCTGGCTGATTTCGCTGGCGCTTTTCCCATCTCAATCGCATCCAGTTTGGTGCAAAGGCGCATCACTTCTGCCAGGCTGCTGGGCCGAGTAGGATCATAGAGAACGCCTGTTTCAGTTGAAACGATTTCTGGCAGGCAACCAATCGCTGGGGCTACAACTGCTTTGCCAAAACAAAGCGCCAACATGGCTGAACTAGATGTCATCACGTCTAAAAAAGGTAAAACGACGAAATCGCAAGCGTTAAAATAGATGCTTACATCTTCATCAGGAATCCAATCTAGCATTGCCCAGATTCGTGAATCTAACTCGATTTGTGAAAGAATCTTATCTCGGTAATTCACGTCGTTTGCCTTTCCAGCAATGATCAAACCGGCATTAGGATCTGCAAAACTCCGGAAAACGTCTATAAGTTCTTCGATACCCTTGTAAGGCCTCAAGCTTCCGAAAAATAAAAATATCGTCCGACCGGGTGGAATTCCTAATCTTTCCCTTGCATCAACTGGACTGATATGGTTGGGATAGAGATTAAAATAATTTCCTAGATAACTAGAGAATACATTTAGTTTACGACCATATGTTTGGGCTAACAGTAGACTTGCTTTCCTACACAAGGTTACGATGCTATTTGACAGGTGCGCAAAAATAAAATAACCTGCTTTATCCAGAAACCGGTAAGGACGTTCATGAGGTTGCAAATTGTGCATTGTCCAAACAATGTGATAGCCGCAAAATCTTGCCAGGAGCAATTTTAAACAAAACTTGACCAATGCCAACCACGAAGCAATTGGGCTTTTCCTAAGATAATGGTATTGTAGCCAGTGGAAGTGCAAAACATTTATACGGCCGCGATATCGAAGGATCCATTGCATGGTTAGATAATCGGAGCCCACCTTTACGAACACTACTCCCAGCTTAATGAGCTCGGTTTCAAGTAAATCGAGAAAAGGATTCTCTCGCCAGCTTTCTGGAAATGTAGCTACTTTCATTTCCCCATTCCGCTTCACCGATTTGTTGAATAATAGTTCCAAGTTATCTTTAACCTTCCTAAGAAATCTAGGTTTTGGTGGCTTCAGGTTTTATCTTTGAATCTGGAAGGCTGAAAAAATGCTCCTGAAAGAGATTCATCGCTAGACGGAATGCATTGCGGTCCAATAAATACAGACTGACTATAAAGACCATAATACCGCCAAAAACCAACAGCGATAGCGAATACAAGTTAATTGCCTGCCAGTTCAATATTTTGTAGAGTGCCAGCTTAGCAAGCGCCAAAACGCTTACCATTACCCCGGTTGCTGCGAAAGGTCCTACCAACAGCTTAAGATATTCCCTGCGTCTGGTATGTAGTGTGTTCGCCACTGGACGTAAGACATTGAGCGAAACCAGAACAGCGACCAGTGTGCTGGCAATACTTGTACCCAAGAATCCATACCAAATCGTTAACGGATAGATAATCACAGCCAGCAAGCCCAATTTAATCAATGTAAGCCTTAATAGAATCTTCGGTTGACCAGTTGCGTTAAACAGCGGCCCAACCGAGGCGTTTATACCCCGCTCCAAACCGTAGATTGTTAAGACCATGAAGGATGGTACGATCGGAAGCCACTTAGCCCCATATAAAACCAAGATTATTTCGTTGGCCAGGACCAGCAAGCCACCAGCCAGGGGAATTGCCAACATGCTAGTTAGCTTTACAATTTGAAAAAAAGCTGCTCGCAAACCCGCGATGTCATCCTTTTTTTTAGAATAAGCAGGCAGGGCCACCTGTCCAATCACATGAGTGATACTCGTAGCCGGCATATTCGAAAGACCATAAGCCATTTGGTAATATCCCAAATCAGTAGTACCAAGCACTTTTCCAACCAGAGCATCGTCCCCTTGGGTCAACAGGTAGTTGACAATGCTGCCGCCGAACAGGAATTTGCCATATCCAAACAAAAAATGCGCTGCCGGAACGCGAAAAATGAAATCCCGGTCTGAAATTATGGATGATATACGAACCTATCAGGGTAACGACCGCTTGGGCCAGACTGGAGAATACAATCGCCCACACATTCTTAAATACCAATGCTGCGGAGATCGCCGCTGCCAGCCCGGCAGCGGCAGCCAGGATGTTCAAGGCAGATAACTTTTTGAACTCCAGCTCTCGTTGCAGTAAGATCAGGCCAATGCTGTTCATTCCATTCAAAACATAAATCAGGCTCATTGCCATTAAGACCGGCTTCAATTGTGGGGTGTTGAAAAAACTTGCTACCCACCCGGCGGTCAAAAAAGTAATTAAAAACATCCCCAAGCCACGCAACAGTGATAGCCACCAGGCAGTGTTTAAGAACTCGGCGCTGTCATCTTGCTTATAGATTACTGCTTGAAATATACCGATTTCAGTAAAAACGGCTACCAAACCCGTAGCAACTGCCGCCATCCCGGCAATTCCGAATTCAGCCGGAGCAAGCAGCCGCGCCAAGACTATCGAACTTAGCAGGGCAAATATCCGCCCTGCCCCGAAGGAGAAAAATACCCATACCCCGCCGCGGATCGCCCGCTGCGATAAGCTGCCTTTGTTGCCCAACAAGGATTGGAAGGCGTTTTTTATCCGTTGAAATAGGGTTTTCAACAAAAACATATTTATTCAGGATGAAGAGGTTTCATCTACCTGAAATTCCACGACGAGCCAAGGCGAATACCCCAACCACCAAAGCAAAGGCTGCCAGCACACCTGCCACAAGCGAGCCGACCTGGCCGAGATTAGTTTCCGCCGGTTGGGTCTGCAGCCTAGTTAGCGTTGGATGAATTTCCGAGTCAGCTGATTGCGTCGCTGATAATGTTGGCTCTGGAATGATCACCGTTGGTAAAGCAATGGCTCGTCCCGCGGTGTGGTTTGAACTCAATTCTTGATGTAAATAATAGATCTCATTCTGCCAGCCTTCAGGTTGATTGTTTGAATCCAATGGATTCTGTACAGCCACATGCAGCTCGTTGCCCAATGCTACTGCCGCCGCTACATCCCATGGGTTTTGGTCTGCTGCTTCACCGCGCAGCAACACCTCCCCCTGGCAGCCAGGTTCCATCCTGCCAGACCGTATGATAGATGCTGTCTATGCCGATCTGAAAAACAGATGCAGTTGTCAGCAAATGCAATTGGTCCGCGCTGTCTACCACCAGCGCTGGCAGCCCCTGGTAGCCGCCCACCTCCGTGTTGCGATACACTTCCTCCCAGGCGGTTCCACTATCCGCTGACCATCTATGAAACTTATAGCGATCACCGCCTGTGCCGCTGTACACCATATGGACTTCATCCGATCCACGGGTGATCACTTCTGGAAAGCTATATGGCCCATCGGCCAGGCTGGTAGCCTCGCTCCAGGTCTCCCCGCCATCGCTCGAGCTGGAATAACGGATCCCAATCGGCGGGAACGTCTCCGGGTAATCGGATTCCACCCAAACAACGTGCAGTCGCCCATCCGCGGCTGCGCTCACCGCCAGGCGCGGCATATCTATGGAGCGATCCGCACGCCTGTTATTATAGATACTAGTCGGGTCCGACCAATTTAAACCACCGTCGCTCGATTTCATATAATAGATGCCGCTCTCGGACCCCAGCAAGATAGGATACACCAAATGTAAAACCCCTACAGAGTCGATCTGCAGGTGCGGTCGCCCTATGTTATCCTGGATATATTCCAGGGCAGCAGGCGGGCTCCAGCTCTGTGCCTCCCCCGCTTGAGGCGCATAGGCCCGGCTGTAATACAGGGTGGCATCGCCGTGCCACACCAGGTGCAGGTAGCCGTTTGCATCTGCAACCAGCGTCGGGTAATCGGCAATCTCCGTATTTGGGCTGCCGGCGATTTCGTTGGCGGGCGACCAGTTGCCTTCGCTTAGCTGTGCGTAGCTGATAAATGAACGTCCATCCTCGGTCTCTTCGCTCCACACTACATGCACCACCCCGGATGGATCCACTGCCATGGAGGGGTTGGTCGATTGGGTCTCCGAGTTCGATAAATTGACCGGGGAGTCCCAACCGCTATCTATTTGCCGTGCTGCCGTTCCCGGACGGCTGGGGGTAATTGCAAACGCCAGGCCCAACAGCGCAAAAGATACCATTGCCAAGTATAAAAATCTATTCTTCATTGCCCACCCGCTGGGTTCACTGCATAAATCTTGAGCACCGGCCCTGGCCGCTCGCGCTGCCATAAACTCACCGCCGGGCCATAGATTTCGTCAAAAATGAAGGGCAGTTTCGATTGGCCATCATCTGGCCGGAATTCTTTAATGAGTGGATATTCCATTTCCAGCAACCTGTAAAATTCCTTGCGGCGCGCTTGCATATTGGCATCCACCATCGGAATCTCATAAATAAAACTGCTTGCAATTACGTAATTATAGCCCTGCTCGCTGAAGTAGCTGGGTGGGGCGCCAGGATACAGGCCGCGAAAATTCGGTACGCTTACTTCATAGGTTCTTTGTGCATCAGGCGCAGGCAGTTCCAATGTCGACAGCGGTGGTCCCAGGCTCGTGTTATCCGTCGCGATTTTCGCTCCAGCCGGGATATTCGCCTCGATCCAGGCGATCGCTTGGGTGCGCGTATCTGTTCGCGAAATGAGCTGGTCAAACCGAAGACTGGATAAGGCTGGTTGGATGATTACCAGGAGAATGAGCCCAATCCAAGCCGCCGAGGTTAGCTTTTTTTCTTTCTTGTTTACCAAGGAGATTAGCCATTCCGCCCCGACCGCTGCCCAAACCGCCAGAATGGGAATTAAAGGCAGTGCATAACGAGCAAAGTAGTGGCGCGTTGCCCCCATCACCAGAAAATAGATCAGAGGAAAGGATAGTAGAACCCAAATAGAAATCGATTGACTGCGCCAGCCCTGTATGATCAACTGAATCAAACCAAGCAGCGCAAATACCAGCATTACCCATCCAATCCCGTATAGCAGCGTTTTTATATAAAAAAGCCAACCAGGCGTTGTATCGATCTGCCATAGCGCAAATCCGCCTTGTGCGCCAGTTGCAATTTCAAGCCTGCCATAGTTAATATATGCCTGTGGAGCAAGTAAGAACTGGAAACCCAGGGCAAAAAAGCAGGTGACAAAAACCAGAACAGCCAGCGTGCCCAGGCTCAAAAAACGCACCGCGCGTTTTCCCACAGGCGCTGCTTGGGCAAAGGAAAATACGCCCAAAGCGACTGGGACAATCACTGGCCAAACCGACCATTTGATTGTGACTGCCAGTCCGGCCGCTGCCGCTGCGAAAACGAGAGATTTTACGGATTTTCCTTGGACTGCATGGTATGTAAGAAAGATTGCAACGACCACAAATAAGGTTGCAGTAATGTCTGGAACTCCAAAATGGGAATCGCGGACATGCAAAAAAGAGAAAGCCAGGAAAATGGAAGCAGTTATTCCAACAAATTTAGAATGTACCAGCTTGCCCAAGCCATAAGTCGCTAGAACCGTCAGGCTGCCCATCACCGCGCTCGGTAATCCGGCCTAGTAAATAGAAAAGTGTCGGATCTGTGCGGTAATAGTGGGCAAAATCGGCAAGCGAATCGAAAAAGTGAAGGAATTTACCTAGCAGGTAAAACAAGCCATACTCGCCGGTAAGCAGGTTCATAAATCCCGGAGGATTATTGATTACGCCCATCGAACCTGAGCCTGTATTCAACGCCCCGGTGACATAAAACATCTCGTCGTAATGATAAGCATATGGTAGGCCAAAACGAATTCCCCACAGGCGGATGAGTAAAGCCGCCGAGCAGATCAAAGCCAACCAGAACCAAACACGACCTGTGCTTAGGTTCGATTCATTAACCAAAAGATGATTGTTAGGATCCATCTTCTGTATACCTATGCAACCTTCCTGGTAGGTTTAGCAGCCAGGCAAATCACAGAGCTGCCAAACGGCAATGAATATGTTTTCAATAACCTGCTTTCTGTGTGTAGGATAAAAAACAACAGCCGGTTGAGCGCGTCGGGCAGCGGAGCAGTGTCAGACACCGTTTGCTCTCTTTTCGCTTTCCGCTGAAGGTATCTCCGCAGATAGATCGGAATTCCGAAAATCATATTGGCATAAGAGATTTTTTGAATGGAGAAACCGGCTTTCGTCAACCTTTGGCGAATTTCGGCCGCCGTGTAGCGCTGCCTGGTTTTGACAACCAGGTCGTGGTCGCCGCGCAAGCCCTCCAGCGCCGGTTCGCGCAGATAGAGCAGCCCGCCAGGCTTGAGCACCCGGAATAGCTCAGCGATTGCCTGGCTGTCATCGGCAACCGCCTGGTTGTAAAGCACATCGAATACAGTCACCAGGTCGAAGTATTCAGCAGGGAGCGGCAGGGCGCATACATCCCCCATAATCATCGACGGACGGACGGCGTCCACCCTTCGCCTGGCAAGCACATGAGCCGTGGGGTGGATATCGATGCCGACCACCTGCCCAAACCGGCTCAGTCTTTGGGTCATTCCTCCCGGGCCGCAGCCTGCATCCAGGATCATCCCGCTTCCTCCCGGATAGGCCGCCTGGATCGTCTCCAGGGCAAGCTGCTCCATTGCCCGGTACCAGAAATGCGTTTCTTCAACCCTGTCGATTTGGTAGTATTCCGAATCATCCATCAGCTTGCAGCTTTCGACTTTTTAACCTTCGACACCCTCATTCAATGACCTGATCGACGATAAATATGGGGCGTTTGCGGGTTGCATCGAAATTGCGCCACAAATATTCGCCAATCACGCCTAACATGATGAGCTGCACGCCTGCCAACCCCAGCACCACCACCATCAAAGTCGCCCAACCTGCCACCGGAACTCGGGTGGTCAGGCGTTCGTAGATCACAGAAAGGGCAACCAGGCCGCCGACAAATGCCAGGGCGAAACCGGTGAACGAACAAATTCGCAGCGGAAGATAGGAAAAGGAGGCGAATGCGTCGATAAAATACTTAATTTTTTTGCTAAAATCCCATTTGGATTTCCCCTGCGCTCGTTCCGGTCTGTCGTAAACAATCGTTTTATAAGGGAAACCAGTCCAAAGAATCAGCCCAATCGGGTGGGTATTCTTTTCTTCGCAGCACAGGATCACTTTCACAACCTGCTGATCGATTAAGAAAAACCCGACGCCTTGGGGCGAGAAATCCTTATAGACCAGCTTGAATAGAATAATTGAAAATAAAGGCAAAGACTCGGGTGAAAAAAGGGTCGCCATGGCGATCCTTGCGCACCGCCAGGACAACTTTATGTCCTTGCTCCCATTCAGCAATTAAGCGGTTCACGTCTTCGGGCGGATCCTGCAAATCTGCAGCAATCACAGCCACGGCGTCGCCGCTGGCAAAGCTCATCCCCGCAAAGGATGCTGCTGGCTCTCCAAAATTGCGCACCAGCTTCACCAGTTTGAGCTGTTTGTTCTCCCTGGCAAGCTGCTGTAATACCAGGAAAGAGTCATCGCCCGAGCCATCATCGACACAGATAAACTCAAATCGATGCTGAGGATTTGCCTTGACAACGCCATCCAGGCGCTCGAAGAGCGCCGGCAGCGTTGGCGCATTGTAATACACGGGAATGACGATGCTGATCTTTGCCATACGACTTTCACCCCTCACCCTTCATTTTCACCAAAGCCAGAAATTTCTCGTAATCGCGAATATAGTCGTCAGCCTGGTAGATATCGGATGCCAAAACCAGCAAGACCGTCTCTGGCGAATATTTGTACTGCACGCCCCACACCAGCGGGGGTATGTACAGCCCCAGGTTGGGGCGGTTTAGCGTGATCTCGGCGCGCTCTGCGCCATCGTCGACCATAATCGAACAAGTTCCCTTGACGCACACCAGGAACTGTTCCAGGGTATGGTGGGCGTGCTCGCCGCGGATCTCTTTATTGGCTACATCGAAAACCAGGAAATAGCGCTTCGGTGTGAAGGGCAGTTGATCAGGGAACTGGGCATACGACAGGTTGCCGCGTAAATCCTCGACGAGTGGGAGCTCGATTACCTTCACGCCCCTCACCCCGATCTCGGAACCTGCACCCGCGCCATCGATTTGAATAGGGGCGGACGGCTCCTGCCGGTTGGTTTCATAGCCCATAATCCGCGCCGGGTTGCCAACCACAATCGCATGCGGTGGCACGTTTTTGGTGACAACCGCCCCGGCGCCAACCATCGCGCACCGCCCAATTTCCACACCGGGTAAAAGGGTTGCATTCGCCCCGATCGAGGCCCCCGTGCGCACCACCGTCCGCATGATTTCATCCGGGTGCTGCTTGCTGCGCGGAAAGCGATCGTTGGTAAAGGTCGCATTGGGTCCGACGAATACATCGTCTTCCAGGGTGATCCCGTCCCAAACCTGGACGCCGCTCTTTATCGTTACCCGATCGCCGATCAGGACTTCGTTTTCGATAAAGACATGATCGCAAATATTGCAATCTTCGCCAATCACCGCCCCGGGCAAAATATGCACAAAAGCCCAGATACGCGTATCTTTGCCGATTTGCGAGCTTTCTACGATTGCATTCGGGTGTTTAAAGTAATGACTCACCATTGCACCTTGATTCCCCTTGACAATAGAACAAATGTTCGGTATAATACGCATCATGAGCCCCGCTGCCAACCCACCTCGCCGCCGCGGCGCCCCTGCCGGTAACACAAATGCTGTCAAATCGGGTTTCTACTCCAAACGCTTCAAAAAATCTGAACGCGATGCCCTCGAAACCAAAGACTTCAAAGGGCTGACCGACGAAATCGCCCTCCTCCGCCTCTTCATTCATCGCGTGATCTCCGAAAGCCTCTCCCTCGACGATCCGTTCTATCACCTCGAAGTCCTCCGCGTCATCAGCCTCGCCTCCTCCAGCCTCTCTCGCCTTGTCCGCATCCATACCCTGCTTTTTGAATCCTCAGCCGCTGATCGTCTGGAAGAACTGCTCAATCAAGCCACCACCGATGCCCTCGCAGAAATGCGCCGCGCCGCTCAAGACAAGGACTATGCAAATCGTCTCTTGTTAGAACAGCTTGAGTACATGGGTGTCATTACAATCAACCAGCCCTATCCTCCTCGCGATCCGGTCACCGAAGAAGCGGATTATTTACCTGAAATCAACCGCTCACCCAAATACCGAAACCATCTATTGAAACCCGCCGCCTATCCATGCTCACCCTCTGCCCATTTGCCTTCAAACCCTTCATCTGCGCTGCAAATCCGTAATCTTCGAATTGTTTTGAATTGATTTTTTTCGAAACAATTCCTTGCACCTTAATAACTTCATAACGAGCATCTGTCATGACTGCTCATCATATTGGATCGGCTCTTTCCCCCGTGGGTTGCTCGTGGTACTGCTCCTGAACCCGCCTGGGTAATAGAAAGTCTGGCGTAGTTGCCCGTTCAGTGGCCCAGCCTGGCGGTAGCCCTGGTACGTGCCCCAGAACTGCATCCAGCGAAACCAGCCGATCGCTCCCAGGTTTTTCAAGAGAATTCCCTGCCGTTTTGCCTGCCAGGCATCGCTGAGCATATTCGCCCCGGCCAGGCGCAGGCAGTCGCCCAGGCCGAACTTTTCCTCGGGAAATATCCGCTTGAATGCCATTGCTTCGCGCCGGTAGCGATTGTAAACCCCCTGGCGCGTCTCATGATGAATGTGGATGATCTCGGCCTCCGGTACGTAGGCAATTTTATACCCAGAGTTCACCGCCCAGCGCGCCCAGTCGACGTCTTCCAGCCCGCTCAGACTTTCGTCGTACGCGTGTTCCAGCCACAGCGAACGGCGCACGGCCGCATTGGCGTTATTGCAAAACGGGTGCGCCTGCTCTGCCTCGGCGTGATTCGGATACCAGCGCGCAAAAATTTGCTGCTCAGAAAAATGAGAATCCACAGACCCCCGCTGTTTTCCGTAAGCCAGGGCGATCTGAGGGTTGGCAAACGGAGCCAGCAATCGCTCCAACCAATCGCCATATACCGGATAGACGTGCGCACTGGCGACAACCAGCAGCTCGTGGCTGGCTTGTTCACAGCCCAGGTTCAATGAGCGCCCGAACGAAAACTGCTCCGGGGCGATCCGCACAATCTTCACCGGGAAGCGGTTGGCGATTGCCAGGGTTGCATCGCTCGAGCCTAAGTCCACCAGGATTATTTCAACCTCTTTGAGCGACTGCGCCAGCACCCCGGTCAGCAGCTTGCCGATATGCTCTTCCTCGTTATAACAGCGGATAATGAGCGACGCGCCTTTCGCTCGACCCCACATCCTTCGCCGCACTTACCCGCTCATCTTTATCCGTCAACCTTCCAACCTTCAACCTTCCAACCCCTCACACCGTCAATCCGCGGCGATCAAGCTCCTGCCGCGCCAGCTCGCTGCGATCCACCGCCTGCTGCCGCCGCACCCATTCCACCAGCTCTGGAATGCCATCTTCGAAGCGCACCTTGGCCTGGTAGCCTAACCCCTGCAGGCGGCTGACATCGCCATAACAATGCCGGATATCGCCGGCGCGAAATTGCCCGGTGATTTCAAACTGTGTTCCGTCCTTGGCGAAATAAGCGCCTAACGCCTCAGCCATGTCGCCAATCGAGAGCGCTCGCCCACAGCCAACGTTCAAGGCCTGGTAATCCGCCGCTGGCTCATCCATCGCCAGCAAGTTGGCCTGGACGATATCCGAGACATGGGTGAAATCGCGAAGCTGCCGGCCATCTTCGTAGATCAACGGCGCTTTGCCGTTGAGCAGCCGGCTGGAGAAAATCGCCGCCACCCCGGTGTAGGGATTGCTCAGCGCCTGGCGCGGGCCATATACGTTGAAATAGCGCAGGGCCACCGTTGGCAGGTTATATGCCACCCCCATCGTCAGGAACAGCTCTTCGTGATCCCTTTTATTAATGGCATACACCGAGGTCGGGTAAGAGCGGCTTTGCCTCGTTCGTCGGGACAGGTGTGAGCGCCTGGCCGCAGCCTTGTCCAGGGCAGCGCAGCTCCCACTCCCGGCGCTGAAGCTGCTCGATGGGGCGCAGGCGAGGGAAGACCAGGCCGTGCTCCGGGCAGCGGTAGGCGCCCTCTCCATAAATCGACATCGACGACGCGGTGATCAGCTTACGCGGCCGCTGGCGAGAATCGGCGACTGCTTGCAGGAGCACTGCCGCTCCATACGTATTAGCCGAAGTGTAGCCGGCGATCTCGTACATGCTTTGCGCCACCCCCACCCGGGCCGCCTCGTGAAAGAGCACATCCACGCCCTGCAGCGCCCGGCTCACCAGTTCGTAATCGCGCACATCCCCGAGGAAAAACTCCACCTCGGGATTGAGATAAGGAGGGCGTTCGCCGCGCTCGGCCAGCCCGCCATGCACCTGCGGATCGAGGTTGTCCAGGACGCGCACGTGTTTTCCCCGTTCCAACAGGGCATCGACCAAATGAGAGCCGATGAAACCGGCCCCGCCTGTAACTAAGACTGTTTCGTTCAAGCCTGCTCCTTGTGTACCTTCCTTCAGAACTTCCTTGCAAGCCTTTTCACTTGCGGCGATTTCGCCCCACAACCAGGAATGCCAGGCTGGCCAACACCAGGGCTGCTGCCAGTCCGATGAATACCGACCCGCTCATCCCGCCCAGGCCAGCCAGCGGAGTGCTGGCCGGGTTTGGGTTAAAGGTTGCAGTAGGGGTCGGCCGTGGTTGTTGGGTCGGCCCTGGGGTTGAAGTCACCTCTTGCTGTTGGTTTGGGCCTGGGTATCCACCCGACGGCGCCGTGGTGGTGGCTGTTGCGGCGGAACCGATTATCTGCCCACCTTCCAACTCCCGTTCGCTGTAATATAAATGATAGGGGTTAGGCGCGCTTTCCGCTGCCTGGCCCGTTCCGGTTTCGCCCAATTCATTGTTCGAGGGCGCTTCCACCCCGGTAAACAACAATCCCAGCCCCTGAACGCCTCCGGCGAGGCTCAGGCTGAAAGTCTCTTCCACACCTGTCATTTCCTCGGTTTCTAATTCTTTCCACGAGCGCGTCCCGCCCGCCGCCCCGGGTTCAGCCTGCCAGCCCCAGCGCTGCAGCTTCGGCCCATTGGAGTTGATCTGGACCAGGTTGACCTCTCCATTCGGGGTCAGAGCCAGTCCCGCCTGGCCAATCTGCTGGCCGGATCCGGTCGCCCCTCCCAACCTGGCCGGACTGCTCCACGTGCGCCCGCTATCTGTTGAAACCTGATGGAACAGCACAGGCTGGGCGCCTACCAGTTCCTGCCATGCCCGATGCAGCTCGTCTCCCACCGCCAGCGCTTGGCTCCACACTACCTGGCCCTGGCGTACTTCTTCAGCCTGGCTCCAGGTATAACCATCCGCTCCTGCCTGGCCGCGGGCGCTGTACAAACCCACTGAACGACTTTCAGGTGGAAGACCGTAGCGGATCCACAAAGCCTGCAAGCTGCCGTCGCTTGCCAGTGCCAGACGTGGGTTTCCCAAACTATCCCAGCCGGCCTCATCCGCGCCAAAAATCACCTGCGGATCAGCCCAGTCGATCAGCTGGCCAGCCTGCGGCGCAGCCTTGCTCTCGACCAGGTAAATTCCTCTACCCTCATTATAGGCCTGGGCATACACCAGAGCCAGGCGACCATCCGGAAGTGCAACGACCTGCGGGGCGCCGGGTGTCCCATCCAGGGGCAAGTCCTGCGGCGCCAACCAGGCGTCCGATTCGCTTGCCTGCTTGGCTGGAACCAGGCTGTAGAATAAGCCTCCCCCACCCTGGGACCCGGCTGCCGGGTCGCTCCAGGCGGCTATGAGTTGCCCATCGGGGTGGACCATTGCGGTCAGCCCCTGGGGGGCGCCGCCTGGTGATTTCAACACTTCCTGAGCCTGTGTCCAGCGGCTGCCATCCCACTGTGCGTAATATAAGCCGGAATCATTCTGCCTTGCCCACAGGGCATGGAGGCGGCCATTTGGATCTCCCACGAATATCGGAGGGGTAAAACCCTCCTGTTCGCTATCCAGGACCAATGGCAAACTCCACAAGGTTCAGCCGCGGGCGGCGGGAACCAATCTGCTAATTCGCCCAGGCCGCGTTCAAACAGCCAGATATCGCCATGCGCTCCCTCTGCTGTGGCTGCCTCGCTCTCACAACCTGCCACAAATAACCCGCCCTCCGGGCTCAACCCCGCCTGGCGGCAGCCTAGTGAGGCAGCCCGGTAGGTGACTGGATTGGTAAAGCCGGAAACCTCGTTCTGCACCTGAGCATTGCTCCAACCACCCTGGCTTGCGGCTGGGTCCCATGCCAGCAGGTTGACCGCAGAGGCGGTCTCGGTAAAGGCCAGGATTCCTCCCCCAGGGATTGCCATGAGCTGCACTTGTTGGGCACAGCTTTTATCGAACGGTTCTGGCAGGCGGGCGGCCTCGCTCCAGGTCTGGCCGCTATCCTGCGTGTACTGGGCATATTGAGCGCAGTTTACCCCCTGGTGACCGGCCTGCCAGACCAACAATGCAGTTCCTGCCTGGGCGCCTTCAAGCGCCCGCAGCCGCGGCTGAGACGGTCCAACCCCGTCACCATCGCCGGCCTGGCGTTTATCCACCAGCCGCGCCTCGCTCCAGCTATCCCCATCATCGTTGGAAACCGAAGTGAACACCTGCTCTTGGGTGGGCAACTCCCATGCTGCAAACACGTTCCCATCCCCGGCGGCCAGGCTGACTTCAACCTCATCGGCGGTCAGACCCCGGAAATAGGGGGAAGCATCCAATAAGCGCGGCGAGGTCATCGTACCGGTTCCTATTGTACGCAGAGTATAGACCCCGGCGGGAAAATCGCTGCTGTCCTCCGCGTGGGCAAACATGTAATGAACATTTCCGTCAGATGCAGTTGCCAGATCGAAATCGGCGACCGAGAATGCCAATAACTGCGGCACGGTCCAACTACCTGGCTGGGCGAAAGATCCACCTCGTACCTGGCTGGTATACAGGCTGCCTTGGGCGTCTATCCAGGCCGCGTAAATCCACCCGTTTGGCGCGGCTGCCAGCTTAAGGCCCTCCAGGTACCGTCCAAAAGGCAGGTCTAACCGTGTCGGAGATGACCACTGCCCTTCGACGCCCTGGGCGCCGACCAAACCCGGTTCCCCATATGCCCCAGCATACTTATCCAGCCAGAGCAGGTTGACCCGCCCTGCCGAATCAACTACCAGGCGCGGGCTGCTTGCCCCACCCGATTGCGACAGGTTGCTCGGCGTGCTCCACGCAGTATCTGCCTGTTGTAAGCTAACTGCTGCCGCATTCAACGACCTGGCCGGGCCTGCCCGAGCGATAGAAGTGGACCACGGTGTCTGCCCCAAGAAATCTACAGCAAACAAGCCAGATAATATCAATCCGGCCCAAATGATTCGTACCATGCTTTTTACAATCATTGCATTATGCCTAAAACTATTTTATTTTTTCCCTGGCCTGATCCAGCCAGGTTTTAACCCCGCTGACTTGCGGGTTGAGCAGCAAGACGGCTTGCCAGGCATCCGCCGCACGGCGATAATCCTGGTTGAGCCAATAACGGAACCATGCCTGGCCCAGCAAACGTGGTTCAGCCCAGGTCAACCCGGCGACAGCTTGCGCGGCGGCTTCGGGCTGGCCGTTTGCGGCCAGCGCATCACTATAAACCAGGCGGGTGACTACATCGCGCCTACCCGACTCCCACAATCGCCTGGCATCAACCAACGCCGCCGGATATTCTCCCAGGCTCAGGGCGATTTCAATCCGGCGCTGCAGTGCTTCTCGGTTATTTGGATCGATCGCCAAAGCCCGTTCAAAGTTAGCCAGCGCCGAGCGCAAATCGCTGTCCTGGCGGGCTTGATCCAGGGTGTAGGTATCGAAATGATCGGGGTTGTACAGGGTCAACTCCTGGCGAGTCTGCTGAAGTGCACCCAGGTTGGCGTACCAATTGGCCGCCAAAGGCCGCCATAGCAGACCCAATCCAACCAACACAACCACGACCCCCAGCCCGGCAGTTATCCATCTGTAGCGCTGATTTCGCTGGTTGGCGTTCGAGCTTACCTGCTGGTCGGCAGCAATGCTGTTCAGGAAAAATGCATAGCCAAACAGCAAGCCAATCACTGGCAAGGTGCGGGTGACATAAAAGACAACATCCACCATACCGTGCAGGCTCACCGCGGTCAGAGCCGCCAGCCCAGCCCAGCCCCAAATGGGTACGCTTACCCGTTCGAACGCTTTCCAGGCCCACCTTGCCACAACAATTCCGGCCAGGAGCAAGCCAATAATCCCGAGTATTCCCTGTTCAATCCATACTTCCAGGAAAGTATTGTGCGCATGGGCGATGAATTTGACATCGATGAGCAGGGCGTAAACTGGATGCACCAACCAAAAGCTCATCAAACCACTGCCTGTGAAAGGGTAATCTTGCACAATTCGCCAGCCCTCACGCCACAGCACCGTCCGGCTTTGGATGCCGCCGTTGGGATCGGGTAAAGAACCCACCAGGCGATCCAGGCCGCCGGTAATGCCGATTGCTACCATCGCCGCGATACCAGCAATGCCAATAGCCCCCCAGAAAATGAACTGGCGGCGAGAGCGCTGCGCAAGTGGAGTACTCCTGGTCCATTTGCGCTGTACCCAAACTAAACCCGCCAAGACCAGCATCCCCAATAATGCCAGCCAGGCGCCGCGGCTGCTGGTCATGAATAGCCCAACTAAAACCACCAGGCTCAGCCCAATCGCCAACCCGGCAAACCAACCTTTACGCCGAATCCACCCCTCCCAAGCCAACGCAGCGCCGAACGGCAGCGCAGCAAGCAAAAATCCAGCAGCCACGTTGCTGTGAATATCCGGCCCGGGGAGCTTTGGCAGCAAGCTGTTGACGATTTCGCCCATGCGGGTGATCAGAGCCAATTTTCCCGGCTGAGTTGCAAAATCATTATGAGCTGGCCAGTAGGCTGCTAAAAGCGCCGCACTGCCTAAAAGGCCAAAGGCTGGCCAGCGCAGTCTATCCGTGGAAAGCTTACCCATGGGTAGACAGACCACGGCGTAATAAAGCGCCGCAACTGCGATCAGCCGGGCATATTGCAGCAGTGCGGCTGGCCTGTCATACGCGATCCAGGCCGCAGCGGCGCCGCTGAGCAACCCTAGCGCCCAGGCAATTTCCAAACCAGTTCGCGGTAAGATCTGCCGGCAGCGAAGCGCCCGCACCACAAAGGACCCCAGCAGCAGGAGCAGCCCTACACTGGCATATAGCGAATATGTCTCTCGGATTGTCAGCAGCGCCAACCCCAACAGCAAAAGCCCCCACTCCAACCCAGTCCATAAGGTTGAGGATTTGCTATCCAGCACTGATTGCGATCGTGATTTTGTCATAAGTCAATAGGTTGCCGC
Source organism: uncultured Chloroflexia bacterium (assembly GCA_963770655.1). Lineage (GTDB taxonomy): Bacteria > Chloroflexota > Anaerolineae > Anaerolineales > UBA4823 > CAZAGA01. The sequence goes on from CAVYQO010000017.1 coordinate 18,727, forward strand.
GCTCCGCCCTTGCGACATCGCACCGGTAAACTCGACCAACTGAGTGATGATAAAAAAGCCCAGCACTTCAACCGGCTAGGATGATAATGCTTGGGCTGTAAGTGGTTGCCTCAAAATGATCATAGGGGCGTCTACCAAAATTATACCGAAATCAAAGTTTGATATAAGCTCCGAATTCGAATAAGACCGATATTTTTTACGGATATTTCACGGTTCTTGAGATGTTTTTTCATTTTTACCCTGCCAATCCAGCAAGCGGCTTGCCCGTTCGCTTTGTAAGGCAGCAGCGCGAGCTTGCGGATCCGCCCCAAGCAGCCTACCGGCGCTGCCCCAGTTGCGCCGGAGCACTCTGACCAGGTGAATTGCATAAGCCAGCACCCAAAGTGGGCCTCGCCCCAGACGTGGAAAAAAAGGTCGCAGTTCACGCCGCGTTGGGAATAAGAAACGCCCAACTAATTTCGTCCGGTTATACCAGGTGTTTGGCGCCCAAACTACGGCCAGTTTACGGCTCATCCCGGGCGGCCAAAGCACCTGGGCAATAGCCCAGTTCAACAAAGGTAAATCCTCCTCCGCCGGCTGCAATTCGTCGAGCGCTCCGCTGGGCAGCATCGGGTGGAGCAAGCGCTCAGTCGCCATCAACGCCAACCAGACGCTGCGCCCGATCCCCCACTCCCTGGCCTTAGCAACCAGCGCAGCCCAATCCAAAAATTCCTGATCTGCCTGGATGACCCAGGCAATATCACAGAATGGGCGCAATCCGGAAGAAAATCCATCGAGATAGGCGGCGTGAATACATAGATGGAGCAGCAGATCCTCTGGACACATTTCCATGACTTCAAATCCTCGCAGGCGTCCCGGAGCCGCTGACCCCCAGAACTCTCTCGATCGGTATTTGAAGAGGTCCGGTCGGCGAGGCCAGCGTCCAATGCAGATCAACTGTTAAACCCCGCCCGTCATCCAAAGCCGGCAAAGCATGCATCTCCTGGATCTCTCTTTCCACCTCAAATGGAAATGAGGCGTGAAAACCCAGTTCTTTAAGAACCTGGACCGTTTCTTCTAAACGATCTTTCTCTACCAGCAAGTCAATATCGCCCATCGAACGCAGGCCAATTCGTTTATAGATCTTCTCGACCAGGTAACCCCCTTTCAATGGGATCACGGGGATGTGCTGTTGAGCCAGCGCAGCCAGGACTCGATCCAGGCTCCGAAAGGCCCGTAAATTATTAACGACCCCCTCCTGGAAAATTGCCTTGATCCGTATGAAAATACTTTCGGGTAGTTGTTCGGCCGTCCCGGGAATACTCAGGCGTTGATAGAGGAGTGGTCCAACGCCCAATTCACCAGCGCGCAGCAAGACAGCCTGCCAGGTGGATAACGCAACTGTACCGAGCGCATCTTCCAGCTTATTGCTGCCATCCAGTCTCAGGCAATCCAATAACAGGCGGGTGGTTGGATCCAGCAGGTCTTCTTCTAGAAGTGGTAAGACGTCCAATCGGCATCACCTTGGGGCGGGTAGCATACGGCCCCATCATAAGACTATTGTCTCATGAAATCTGGGATTGCGCCAAAAGGCCAGAGGCAAAGCCACCCGGTCTGCCAGAATGGAGGCATGCGTGACGCTATAACCAGCTGAGTATCCAGCGTGACGCTATAACTCAACACGGCGCAGAAACTCAGCGGACACGCCGCCCTTTTCTACCCACCACACCTCATCCGCAAGGCGCTCAATAAAATAACGATCATGCACCACTGCTAACACCGCTCCTTCAAATCCAGACAACGCCTGCTCGAATTGGCTGCGGCTGGGGATATCCAGGTGGTTGACCGGCTCATCGAGCAATAAGCAGTTACAGCCCTGGGCAGCTAACAGCGCCAGCATCAGGCGGGCACGCTGGCCATAGCTCAACAGGCTATTTTGTTTCAATGGTTCATCGCCGGTGAATAAGAAATAAGACAGGAAGGTGCGTACTTCTGTCTCGCTGCGGAAATACCCCTCCAGGGTCTCGACGGCTGTTAAACCCGGATTCAGCCCGGATTGGTCTTGGGTCATATAACCGAGGCGAGTGCTTGTCCCGATATGGACCTCGCCAGCGAGTGGAGGAATCTGCCCGGCCACGGTGCGCAGCAGGGTGGTCTTACCGCTGCCATTTGGCCCGGTCAGCACAATCCGCTGTCGAGCGCGTATTTCCAGGTTCAGGTTGACCAGCAGCGGAGCGGATGACGAATAACCAATACTCAGATTTTCCACCCAGATTGCCCGCCGCCCAAGTTGGGGTGTGTCGTTGAATTCTAGTTTCATTTGCCAGGCTCGGGCTGGTTTTTCAATCCGCTCGTCCGATTCAAGGTAATGCTCAAGCTTGCGTTCACGAGCTTTGGCCTTGCGAGCAACCTTCTTAGCAATTCCTTGCTCATACGATTTGCGACCTTTGATCTTCATTTCCGGCCCGCCAATGCGGATCGAACTGGCCTGGCGCTCGGTATACGCTGCTTGAGCTTTAACCCGGGCGATATCCTGGCGCATCCGCTGGATCTCGCTCTGCTGATCTTTGTAATCCACCCACTGCTGCTCGATCTCCGCCTGACGCTGGGCAAGATAAGCGCTGTAGTTGCCGGCATACTCACGCGCTCTGCGGAGCAATGGATCCATTTCAAGGATGCGGTTGACGCTGCGATCCAGAAAAGTCCGGTCGTGGGAGACAATCAAGGCAGCGCAAGGACTGCCCGCCAGCCAATTTTCCAACCATTCGAGTATAGCAATATCAAGGTGGTTGGTGGGTTCATCCAGCAAGAGCAATTGCGGGTCGCCTAAAAGCACCAGGGCCAGGGCAAGGCGAGTTTGCTGACCGCCGCTCAAGCGGCTGGCGGGCAGACCTGGATCCACCTGGTCCAACCCCAATCCGGCCAAGATCGAACCCGCTCGGCCAGTCTCGGCTGCCTGTAAGCGGCGCAGCAGATCATCATAGCGCGCTTGAGCCTGGTGGTCGTCCGGCTTACCAGCCAGGGCACTGGCCGCGGAGATCAGCTCATCATCCAACGCCTGGGCTGAGCCGCAGGCACGCCCAATGATCTCAGCCAGGCTTTCCTGGGGATCGAGCTCGAAACCTTGGCGCAGATAGCCGATGCGCAGATCCAGGTCGCGGCGCACATGCCCAGAATCCGCCTGCTCTTCACCGGCCAGGATGCGCAGCAGGGTGGTCTTGCCGCAGCCATTCGGCCCGATTAAACCTAAACGTTCGCCGGGGTTCAGGCTGAAATTTATATTTTCAAACAAGATTTGGAGATCAAAAGATTTTGTTAAATGAAAAGCGCTAAGCATATAGCCTCCGGCAGAAATGAACAATTGCCGATCACCAGGCTGAACTCGGCTATCAGTCCGGCTGCCCCCACCTGGTACCAATCCAAGGCGTGCGGGGGAGGACAAGGGGTTTTTATCTTAGCGCGTCATCATTAAGTACTTTTTTCGGGAAAGAAATTATGGTCTAAATTTTACCAAAGGGAACGATTGCAGTCAATTCTAATCATCTCGATCTAATGCAAATGATCAGGCCGAACGCTTTGCTGCGAAGATGCCAGAATCTTTTGAAATATGGATCTCCCCGCCGCGAGCGGCAAGCTCTTGAGCAACATACGCTCGCAAAGCAGTTTGCCCATCTGCGCTGAGATCGTCCCAGAGGGAGAGGATAAAATCGCTTAAAAGCACGGCATCGCTCACCTGCAAGGCGTCTGGGTAGCGGCGCAGCTCAACCTGCTTAAACCATCCCTCAAGCTGCTCTGCGCCATTCTCAAGCGTAAACGAATCAGTCATGCTTTCCCGTTTAGACCGGTTCGAGTCAAAGCGATCTACCATTTCGTGAATTTCGGCCAGGTGGCTTTGACCAACCGTTGTCGCAAAAACGCGACCGCCTGGCATTAAGACGCGCTGAATCTCATCAAAAAGGGCTGGTTTATCCTTAACATGAAATAACATGTGATTAGCGATCACTGCATTCAAACTTTCCGATTCGAAAGGCAGTGGTTCGACACCGGCTTCAATCTGTACAAAACGGAAATTTAGGAGGCCTGACAGGCGGTTTTGTGCCTGCTCCAACATCCCAGGGGAAAAATCTGACAGGGCAATCATCCAACGTGGCGAAATCCGCTCCAGGTTATCCACCCAAAGGTTTCCCGGCCCACAGCCCAGTTCGAGGACGCAAGCCGCCTCTGGCAGATCAAACTGGTCGAAGACCCAGCGCTGCCAGCCATATGGGTTGACGCTGAAACGCTCGTGCAGGGTGATGCGGGCTTGCAAATTCGCGGTAGTACGGTATTGTGCGACGATCCGGGATGGTTGAGGGTCTGTCATATGGTGTTCACTCCTGGATATACGCTGACCGGGGGTTAAAAGATTAGATACCAATAAAGGGCAATTTCATCGGTTTGCGGGTCGAGCCCGCGGTAGAGGCAGGCGTCAAATCCACCGAGCTTCATCCCGCAGCTTTCGTACAGCCGGCAGGCAGCCACATTGATATCCTGCGTCTCCAGCATGACCCCAGGGAGCCCCCTGGACCTGGCCCATGCATAAGCGCGCTCGATCAAGGCCCGCCCCACGCCCTGCCGGCGAAACGCAGCTGCTACGACAATGTCTTCGATATAAGCATAGCGGTTCCAATACTCCTTGATGCGAATTTGACCAGCCAGTTGACCAAGACAGTAGGCCAGGAAGATGATCCGCTCAGGGTTGGAAAGATAGTCTTTTAGATCCAGCTCATCCGCTGGGTAGGATTTTTGCCGCAGCGGGATACTGGCGACGGTGTAAGAAATTTGGCTGTTGTGGACATCCAAAACCAGCCGGGAATCTACGTTGAACAGGCTGTCCAGGCGATTGACATCATCGCAATGTTCGTTGTCCAGTTCAAGGATGGTGATTTCCATATTTCAGACTCCTTTTTCTAGCCGCAGCCTGGTTGGAGCGAGTCGTTCGCAGCTCCTGGTAGGTTAACAAGAGCACAGCCACCAGGATCAGCCCGCCGCCAAACAAACTCAGCGGGCGCAAGAACTCACCATATAGCCAGGCGGCGAGCAAGACAGTCACCACCGGCTCCAGGGTCGAAAGCATTGAGGCGTTGGTTGGCCCGATCCGCTTGAGCCCGGCCAGGAAGGCCACCACGGGGATAACCGTGGCAATCAGGGTGATTGCTGCGACCGAAAGCCAACCGGCTCTTGAAGTTGGCCAGCTCGGCCCACCAACCACCATCAATGCGCCATAGACCAGCGCCGCCGAAGCAAAAATTACCGTTGAAGATTGCACCGCTGAGACCTGTTTCATCACCCCAGCCCCAACCACGATATAGATCGAATAAATCAAAGCCGCCCCCAAGGCCAAAAAGACGCCGGTCCATTGGCCTCCCTGCGGGTTCGCAGTCAGGATTGCCCCGCAGGTAGCCAGGAAAAGGGCAATTACCGTTGCCCTGGTCAGCCTGGTCTTTAGAAAAAACAAGGCCAGGAGCGCTACGAATGTTGGGTAAAGGTAAAGCAGCAAGGCCACCAGCCCAGCGGAAGCATATTGGATCGCGGTCAGGTAGCAGTACGATTGACCGACGTAACCGATAGCCCCCATTCCAACCAATAAACCGAGGCTGCGGCCACGCGGCAAGGCTTCGCGGCGGGCAACCAGCAGACCGGCCATGAACAGCGCCGACAATCCGAAACGCAGGAAAAGCAGCGTGGAGGTGTCAAGCCCGGCGGCATAGGCAGAACGGCCAAAGATGGCCAGCGTGCCGAATGCCGCTGCCGAAAGTCCAACCAGGATAAAGCCAACATAACGATCCATTCAGCTTGTTCGTTCCAGCGCAGTACAACTTAATCGTCTCGATACCTTGGAGACTAGTATAATCACTTAACGAAAACCTATCATTCAATTTTTCCATCGAAACATTACCCAGTGAGGGATCCTCTATGACCACCCGTCTGTACCTGATCCGCCATGGAGCCACCGAGCTCAGCCTCGAAGACCGATTTGCCGGCGGCACTGATGTTGACCTTTCCACTGAAGGGCGGCAGCAGGCCGAATACCTGGCAGCGTCGCCTGGCTGACGATCGGATTGCGGCGTTCTACTGCAGCCCGATGCTGCGCACCATGGAGACCGCCCGCATCCTGGCGCGTCCTTACAAATTCACCCCCGTCCCTCGCCAGGAACTGCGCGAAATTCATCACGGGCGTTGGGAGACACTGCGCCGGGATGAAGTCCAGGCTCAATTTCCAGAAGAGTACGCCGCCTGGCAGGAAGATCCTTTCACCTTTGCCCCCTTGGGCGGCGAGTCTGGGCTGAGCGTGATGGCCCGCGCCCTGCCAGTGATCCGCGAAATTGTGAACCAGCACCAAGGGGAAAACATAGCGGTGGTCTCGCATAAAGCCACCATCCGCCTGTTGATCAGCAGCCTGTTGGGATTTGACGCCCGAGGTTATCGCGACCGGCTAGATCAATCTCCGGCTTGCCTGAATATCCTGGATTTCAAGGATCCTGTGCGAGCCCGGCTAATGCTCTTTAATGATGTCTCGCACTACGTAGACCAACCGCCTTACTCAAGCAGGCGCCTTTCCGATTGGTGGGATACACAGCCCGTATCCGAAACCAATTAAATCCAGCCAAGCCGCCGGAAAGTCTTGGCCGTTTCTAAGTTCAAATCATATCCTGACAAGGCTTCGTGGCTGACCCAGGCATAGTCTTCAAATTCATCATTCAAACTGACTGCGCCGGAGGCTAACCGGCAAGAAAACAGCAGGAAGATCATGTAGATTTCCTGCTGGTGGCCATCCTGAAATGTTTTCAAATAGCTTTCATCCGAAAAGAAAAGCGCCTGGATTTCGCTCACTTCCAAGCCGACTTCTTCGCGCAATTCACGGCGCAATGCAATTTCAGCGCTCTCGCCTTCCTCAATCCCACCACCTGGCAAGCCCCACTGGCCGGGAAAGACGCCGCGTTTCGAAGGCATTTTACAGATTAATACCTGATCACGGGCGTTTTGAATGACGCCAACCACAATAATCCGCATAGCCCAGATTATAGCATGCGCTGGTCGGGCTCTTCCGCTGCAGCAAGATTCGGATCTTCGACGATCACAATCTGGCCGCTCGAACCATCCAGGCGAATGAGCTGGCCGGTTTGCAGGCGGCTGGTTGCCTGGTCTACCCCCACGATGGCGGGGATGCCGTATTCGCGCGCCACAACCGCCCCGTGGGTCATCATCCCGCCGACTTCCATAACCAACCCAGCCGCTGAGAGAAATAATGGCGTCCAGGAGGGATCGGTGCCGGGACAGACCAGGATTTCACCCGGGAGCAGCCCGGCGCGCCGTGGGTCCAGCACCACCCGCACCCGGCCCTGAACACTACCCGGTGAGACTGGGCTGCCGCTGATTGTATTCTCGCTCTCCGCTGCCCCGCTCAAACCTTCGTAGAACGCCCGCCCATCGCTGAGCAGCAAGCGTGGGATCTGCCGGCGAAGCAGCTCGCGCTGGTAAGTCTCCCGCCGTCTGGCCATCAGCCCGTACCAATCGCCCGGCTGGCGGGAAGCAAAAGCTTTCAACTCACTGAAAGAGAGATAGAACAAATCGTCTGGCTGTTGGATCTCACCAGCAGCGACCAATTCCTGCCCGCTGGCCAGCAGCTCACGTTGGACAATCCACATCATCCGCACGGCGAAGAATTTCGGACTTTCGCGCGCCCCCATCAATTGCCGCGCCCGACCAGCAAAAAAGCGAGCCAGCCTGGCCTTGAACCAGCCATGGCGGGTCTTCCGGATTTCGCCGACCAGCTCTGCCACGGACTGTTCGGCTGAGTCGGCTGCGCGCGCGAAGACCACATCCGGCGCCTGGGTTTCGTCATCGATCTGCAAAAAGCTGGCTAACATCTCGAACACGTGGGTGGGATCCTCGGCCCAGCGTGGGCGGCCAAGATCGATTTCGCCCAAACCGCGCGCCCCGTACCGCTCGAGAAATAGCTCGACCAGTCGTTGGCCAGTTTCTGGCAGATTACCCTGGCTCAGGCGAACAGTCAGCTCAGCCGGAGTGCTTTCCTGAAATACTTTACAGGAGGCTGGATCTTTGCGGATGTCTCTGGCCATGCTCCACAAGGCCAGGTCCATCTCGGTAGTCGGGTTATAAGGCATGCCGCGGGTCACCTGCAGAGTCAGATCCCGGCGCCGGGCACGGACCGCTGGCGTCTCATCCTGGCCATCGCTCTCCGCAAGCATATTCAAAAAATTCCACGAAGCCATCCCAGCCGCTACTGCTGAGACGAATAAGCGAAATGTCCGCGGCAGGTTTTCAGCCGCCATATCCGTCAGCAGATCAGCCCGGCGGCCCAGCTTCTCCCAATGATCACCTTGGATGGCCGCGCAGTGAGCTTGCATTCTCTGCAGCAGCCGTTCACCGTTAGCAATGATCATTTCTCGACGCCGTTTTGGGGCAATCATATTCAAAAGCACATTACCAGCGACCGGCAGTAAGAAGCGGGCAAGCTGTGCTCGGGCATGCCAACTGATCCCAGGGCGGCCAGGCTGCAGGCGCGGATCGTCCCAGATTTGCTCGACAGCCTGGCGCACGGTCGGCTCGACAAAATCCAACACCACCGGCACGATCCGCCGCCCCACCGAATTGCTCAAGATAGCAGTAAAATTAACCCACAGGCGCTCTCCGGCCGAGTAAAGCACCGACTGGGTTTCCCGCGTCACACGCAGCCCAAACAACCTCGCCCCCATCGCAAAAATCTCAACCAGGGCGGAGCGACCAAGCGGTGTGATCGGGTCGAGCATCCCTTGAACTGCAGCAAAGGAGAAGAAAACCTTGAGCGGTTCGACCGTCAGGCCTTCGGGCAGTGGGAACAGGGAAGTCACCGGACGCGATTGCAGCAAATACAGCCGCTCGTCTGCCCAAGCCCATTCGATATCCTGCGGAAAACCGTACAGCTCCCCAACCTGGCTCCCCAGTCCGGCAAGTTCCAGGATTTGCTCATCGGGTAGAGCCTGCAGCTCGGCGCGATTTTGCCGGATAACCTGCGAGCCCCCACCAGGTTGACCATGGATCGAGACAGCTTTGCTACCCAGAAATCTAGAAAGAATCACCCCCCTGGCGGGATCGACGACATAATGGTCTGGTTCCACCTGGCCGGAGACTAAAGCCTCGCCCAAACCAAAGGCAGCGTCGATCACTGTTTCGGTGCGCAGCCCGCTGAGCGGGTTGGCCGTAAACATTACCCCTGAAGCCCGGCTTTCGACCATCTCTTGAACGACCACCGCCAGGGCTGCTTCGGCATGCTCCAGACGGTTGCGCAGGCGGTAACCGATCGCTCGCCCGGTCCACAGGCTGCTCCAGCAGTTCACCACCGCCTGCAGCACAGCCTCGACGCCAACCACGTTCAGATAGGTATCCTGCTGGCCCGCAAAAGACATCTCGGGCAGGTCTTCGGCGGTGGCGGACGAGCGCACCGCCACTGCTGCAGCGCCGAGCGCCTGATAAGCCCCCCTCAGCTCATCCGCCAGTTCGGCGGGGATGGTTCCATCGGCGAATAAAGCCCTAATCTGCTGGGAGGCCCACTCCAGACTGTCTGGATCGTTGAAAACCACCGTTGAAAGCATTTTCCGGATTGGCGCTTCCAGTTGGTTTGCCGTCACAAAATCCAGGTAAGCCTGGGTGGAAATAAAAAAGCCTCCCGGAACCGGGAAGCCTGCCCGAGCCAGGCGGGCCAGGTTGGCGGCTTTACCGCCAACCCAGGCCAGCTCCGCCTGAGGCGAGTCTAACGAAAGAATCCAGGGTAAACGGGGTGTAGATATGCTACGCTGCTTCCCCGGTCGGGATCGCCTTGCTGCCTTCGATGGATTGCAAGGCCAGGTACTGCTCGCCGAAGCGCTTGATTTTGTCCATCTCCAGATCGTACTGGCTGAAATGGCGCTCTTCGTCGTCCACGAGACCTTCAAATACCTTCTTCGTCCCGGAATCGGCGTTGGCAGAGCATTCATTCGCCCACAGGTTGTAATCCTTGATGCTGCCTTCTTCCATACCGCGCGCCATTTCCAACATCTTCTTCACATCGTGAATAATCTCCACGCCGGTCGAGACGACCATCTCTACCTCGCCGCCGAGGAACAGGATGCGCTCGGCGCAGTGTTCCACATGACCCATCTCTTCGATGGCAGTCCGCATAAATAGCCGCGAGAGCAGCTCATATCCCTGATCCTCGCAGTGGAAATGGAAGAACATGTACTGGTGCACTGCCGCCAGTTCATCGGCGACAGCCTTGTTTAATAATTGGATGCTATTTTCCTGCATAAGAGAATTCCTTTCGTTGTGAAATATTTCTTTATTGATTATAGCATTAACAAAATACCTGGAACCAGAATATCTCTGGCTGCCCAACGTAAAATGTCTTTTCATAAAAAAGGTAGTTTTTTACGAGAGTTTCATCTCGTAAAAAACTACTTATACTGGGAACAGACAGTCCTAGAATACTCGGACAGCAATTTCAGCCGGAGCAGCCAGCAGATCCTCCAACTCAGGATCGAGCTTCACCAGGGTGAGTGAAAAGCCTGCCATTTCTAGAGAAGTGCAGTACTCGCCAACATAGTTGCGATTTATTTTCATGCCGCGCTTCACGATCTGCTCGTGGGCGTAGCCGTACAGCAAGTAGAGCTCGGAAATCGGCGTGCCGCCCATGCCATTGATCATCAGGGCGACTTCATCGCCAGCCTTGTAGGGGAGATCGCTGGCGACGGCTTCCAACAGCTCGTCGACGATGGCATTCGCCGGGGCCATCTTCACTCGTTTGCGGCCAGGCTCGCCATGGATACCGATGCCCATTTCCATCTCATCATCGGCCAGGGTGAAGATCGGGGTGCCTTTTGCCGGCGGGGTGCAACCGGTCAGCGCCATACCCATTGTGCGAGTTACCGCTACAACTCGATTGCCCAGGGATTCCAACTCTTCAAGGCTGGCGCCGCGTTCAGCAGCCGCGCCGGTGGCCTTGATAACGAAAAAGTTGCCAGCAACGCCGCGCCGGCCGATCGTCCACGTCGAATCTTTCACGGCAACATCGTCATTGATGGTGACGGTGCGGACTTCGATGCCATCCGCTTCGGCCATTTCACGGCCCATCTCGAATGACATTGTATCGCCCGTGTAGTTGTTTAGCAGGTGCAGGACGCCTTTCGGCGAGGCCACAAGCTTAGTTGTTTGGTAAACAAAGTCGGCTGGCGGTGCAGCAAATACATTACCCGGGCAGGCTGCGTCTAACATCCCCCGCCCTACGGCCATTACGTGCGCCGGCTCATGCCCTGATCCCGAACCCTGCATGATCGATACTTTATCTGCCATTGGAATATCGGTGCGCATGATCAGGTTGTATTCGGGGATGTACTTCAAAGTCTCAGGATTTGCCAGGGCAATACCCTTGAGCATCTCGGGAACAAAATTCTTCGGGTCATTGACAAATTTCTTCATGATCGGTTCCTTTTGGGTGAGGTGAATATAGGGTTATTCTTTCCAGGCTTTGCTAACGGCCTCAAACAAGACAGCCATTGCAACCGCTCCTGCATCTAAAGTGCCAATACTGCGCTCGCCAGTATAGGCAGCGCGTCCACGCTTGGCGAGCATCGGTCGGGTGGCTTCAGCAGCCTGCCGGGCTACGACGGCTGCATCGTCCAATGCAACAGTACTATCTTTTCCTTCGTTGAAGGATTTCTCCAATTGGTCAACTGCCGGCGCCAGGGCATCGAGTAGGGTTTTGTCGCCCAGGTCGGTATTGCCGCGCTTTTTGATTCCTTCAATCGCCGAACGGAACATGGCAATCACATCCTGGCGGCTGATCTCGTTTTTCGTGCCAAGGCTCATCCCAGCCCGCAGGAAAGCTGTTCCCCAGATCGTGCCCGAGACCCCGCCCACAGCAGCAACGATCTTCGACGAGACGCCCTTTAAAATATTTCCAGGCAGGCTTTGATCAATCGTGTCCCATTCGCCGATAACTTTCTCGAAACCACGCGCGATCGAGTAGCCAAAGTCGCCGTCTCCCACCACGCCATCCAGCTCGCTGAAATATTGTTCGTTTTGTAGTACGGTGTCTGCGATCAGTCTCACAACATATTCAACATCTTTGCTCATACATATGCTCCTAAGGGTTCAGCTTACCAGGCAGGCCTCAAGGTCATTCAACGTCATATACTGACCAGGATTTGCATGGCTGTGATTGGCGACGATTTGCATGGGAGCGTCGAGCTCCCCTAAATCGCTGACGACCAGCAGCGCACCTGTCATATCTTCTTCCAAGGTGTAACTGCTCAGGGTAACAATGCAGCGGATACCAGCCGCCCGAGCAGCCAGCAGACCATTGCTCGAGTCTTCTACCACCAGGCTCCGCTCAGCCGGGATGCCTAGTTTTTCTAAGGCAAGCAGGTAAATATCCGGGGCTGGTTTCTTCTTTGGAACGACATCGCCAGCCAAGACCAGGAATTCATTAACGAGTTCCTTGCCAACCACATATTCCAGCACCCCTCGGACCGATTCCTCTGCCGAGGTAGAAGCCACTGCTAGGGTCCAACCCGCCGCGTTGGCTTCCCGGACGATCCGCGCCACTCCTGGGCGACCTGGCAAACGACCTTCTCGGATCAATTGTTTGTAGATCTCCGATTTGCGTTTATGCCAATCCGCGATCATCTTTTTTTGAGCTTCGGGATCTGCAGGTAGGCCAGCTTTCACTACAAATTCGGGAGTAAGTAAGCTGGCCATGCGCTCCTTGCCGCCAGCAATTTTCAACTTGATCCCATATTCCTCTTCTGACCACTGGACTGGCAATTCGAATTCGCGAAACGTTTGATTAAAGGCAGGTAGATGTCCGTATCGCTCTGTGTCTGCCAGGACGCCATCACAGTCAAAAATGAGCGCTTTCATTATGCTTTCCCCACTGACCCAAATACTTCGAGATAGTCTGTAACCATTTCGCGGACAGCCAGGTTGACATGTTTAAAGAGCGCAGGCGGGTCCCATTTATTCTTTGCTTCCGCTTCGCGGCAGGAAGGCCAGGTTCGACTGCATGTAGACGATCTTGAGCGCAGTGGAAATATTCACTTTGGAGCAGCCCCGCGCAATCAGATCCTGAAATTGTTCGTTGCTTAATCCCGTCCCGCCGTGTAATGCCATTGGGATGGGCTCAACTAAGACGATATCGGTCACTCGTTGCGCATCCAATTTAGGGGTCTCTTTGTAGACGCCATGGGCATTGCCGATGGCTGGCGCAAAGCAGTCAATCCCGGTGGCGCGGATGAAATCTAACGAGACTTCCAATGTCTTGCGCTCCGACTCGAGATCCGAACCGACGCCATCCTCGACGCCTTTAATACCTTCAATCTCGCCTTCAACCCCAGCCCCGTACTGCTTCGCTTCAGCAACAACCTCGATACATTGACGGCGATTTTCTTCGTAAGGCAGAGCAGAGGCATCGAACAGCACCGAACCCCAACCCCTGGCCAGGCACGCGCTGATCACCGCTCGATCTGGACAATGATCCAGATGCAGGCAGACCGGGACAGTGGTCCTGCGCGCCATCTCGACCCACATGGTATAAAGAACATCCAGGCCAATTTGTTTGACTGTCTTTACAGAAGTTTGCACAATCACAGGCGAACGGGCCGCCTCGGCAGCCTGTAAGACTGCTTCTAAGGTAAGATCATTTACGATATTGAACGCCCCGACCCCATAGCGCTTCTCAAACGCGTCCTTCATGATGACCTGGAAGGGTACAATGGGCATAGTATTTTCCTTTCTGCCGGCGCAGCCGGCGCATGATTAGAAGCCGTTTCGGTTTTTGACAAGAATGCGGATTCAAATTTTATACACATATTTCTTTTGTTTGCTCGTATTGTTGATTTTTCTCCAGGCTTCCTCCCGGGTCGATCCCTGTAATTTATCGGTTGAGTACAATGGTTAACGCATAACGATCACCCCGGTTGTAGCAGTAGGTAAACTCAGCCGGGGTGCCGTCGTCGAGATAAACGGTGCGTTCTTTATAGAGAATGGGCGAGCCTTCATCCACATCCAGCAATGCGGCATTCTCTTCATCGGCTTCGCGTGCTTCCAGCCGCTGGACGGCTCGCTTCATCCGGAAACCATACGCCTCAAAAATTTCCCAAAGGTGCAGTGCTTCTAAATCCTCCTGCAGCAATTGAGGAAATAACTTATAAGGAACGTAGGTATCGTGAACGGTGATTGGAATTTCGGTAACAAAACGCAGGGTTTTTACGTGTACCACCAAATCCCTTTCCTCAAGGCCAAGCGACTGGGCGACTTTTAGTTTGGCTGGCAGGATATCCGCAATTAAAACCCGAATATTGAGCTCAATCCCCTCTTCCCTCGCGCTTTCGACAAAGCTGGTCAGGCGTGAATGATCCCGTTCAAAATGAGGTTGGGCAACAAAAGTGCCCACACCATGCCGGCGATACAGCAGGCCTTCGTCAATCAAATCGGAGATACCCTGGCGAACTGTCATCCGGCTGACCCCAAATTGGAGTGCTAACTCATCCTCAGACGGTATTTTTTGCCCGGGCAAGAGAACTTTATTAACAATATCATCCCGCAAAGATTTGCGGATTTGGGTGTAGAGGGGGATTCCGTCAGATTTATTTAGAACGGCCATAAATCGCATCCCTGTCAAGAAATGGACCGGCAGCTATTTAGATCTGTACTTTGATTGCGTTCGTCGTATAGACGTTTGCACGACGGTGTGTAGACCTCTATATTAATGTATTTTTTACGCTTTGTCAAGAATCCGACATCATGTCTCGCCGCAAGTCCATCTTACTCAGAATAAAAACCCTGATGGCTAGGTTGCCGCCTTCCGATAGGCCTGGCGACAATGTTTCCGCCAACCCTAACAATCTGTGGTATAGTTGAAAGGTTCGTGACGGAATTAACCGTCTATCAAGCTCATCAGGTGCAGCGCACGTTGAATGTGCGCTGCACTTTATTTTGAAAAGAAGGAAGTTTAATGAGTTTCACCCAATTTAATTTAGATAACCGCCTGGCGCAGGGGATTGCTCGCGCCGGCTACACCAATCCAACCCCAATCCAGACTGCGGCGATCCCGCCGATCCTGGCCGGCAAGGATATTATCGGCACTGCCCAAACCGGCACGGGTAAGACAGCCGCTTTTGTCTTGCCAATTTTGCATAAACTGCTCAATGGCCCGCGCGGCCAGACCCGCGCCCTGATCATCACACCCACGCGCGAGTTAGCCGAGCAAATCCACCAGACCATACAGGAATTCAGTACGGGCACCCGTCTGCGCAGCGCGACTATTTACGGCGGCGTGGGCGCTACCCCACAAATCAAAGCCCTGCAGGCTGGGGTCGAGATCCTGGTCGCCTGTCCTGGGCGTCTACTAGATCACCTCGACCAAAAACATGCGTCTCTCGGCAATGTTGAAGTGTTGGTGCTGGATGAAGCCGACCGGATGTTCGACATGGGTTTCCTGCCTTCGGTGCGCAGGATCCTCAAGTATCTTCCCACCCGACGCCAGACGATGTTATTTTCAGCCACATTTCCGGCCGAGATCGAACAACTGGCTTCTCAAACGCTCGACCATCCTCAGCGGGTTGCCGTTGGGATTGATCGACCGGCTCACACCGTCTCGCACGCGCTCTACCCGGTAGAGTTGCATCTAAAAACGCCCCTGCTGCTGGCCCTGCTCGAAAAGACGGATACCGGTTCAGTGTTGATCTTTGCCCGCACCAAGCACCGCGCTCAAAAAGTCGCCGTGCAGCTTGGGCGCGCCGGCTACCGAGTCACCAGCCTGCATGGCAACCGCTCCCAAAATCAGCGCCAATCGGCGCTTAGCGGCTTCAAGAGCGGCGCCTACCAGATTATGGTTGCTACAGATATCGCCGCGCGTGGGTTGGATGTAGAAAGCATTTCGCACGTGATTAATTACGATATGCCGGATACACCCGAAGCTTACATCCACCGCATTGGCCGCACCGGGCGGGCCGAACGCCTGGGAGATGCCTTTACCCTGGTCACCAGCGACGATTCGGATGGCGTGCGCATCCTGGAAAAAATGATCGGCCAACGCCTACCCCGCACCACCCTGGCTGGCTTTGATTACGCCGCTCCACTCAAAAAAGGGTGAGGCAATCGGAAAAACCTGCTTTAGAATCTAAGGCAGGTCTCCCACGTAGGTGAAAATCAGCCGCTTACCGGCGGGCATGGCTGCCATGCAAACCTTTCGGGGTTTATCCTGAATCATTTCATCGCGTTCGTCGTCAGAAAGACGAATTACAACTCCAGCGAATTCAGCAGCTCCAACAAAGCCGCCAGCTCTTCTTTTGTCAGGGTTACCCCCTTACCCATGTTCTGCCCATCCGGCGACCAATCGCGGATGTCATACTTCGGTTCTCGATCGTTCCAGCTAATCAGATTGAGCTCCTTCGTCCAACCTTTGCCGGTTGTGGAAAGTACACCGAACTTTTGGATAATTTCGAATTTGACTTCTCCCATTTAACCCTTCCTTTACGATGGCGATTTCGTATTCACCCAGCCCGCACAATTTATAATACCCGCAAATCAGTATAACATTGCCTCAAAAAGCAATATTTTGCCAGGCTGGAGTAGAATGAAATTACGATTCATACCGCTTGACCGGAGGAATTGCCTTGCTTCTCAAAGATTTTCGCCCCATTTCCAAACTGGTTGCCAAGACTACACTCATTGAAAAACCCCGCTATCCTGTGATAGATGCCCACAACCATCTTGGCGAGGCTTTTGGCCGGGGTTGGATCAACCGTCCGCTGAACGAGATCCTTTCTACTCTGGATGAAGCCGGGGTGGTTGGATATGTAGACCTGGATGGTGGTTGGGGCGAAGACACCCTCGACTTACACCTGAGTCGCCTGTCACCCGCTTCAGATCGGTTCCGTGTTTTTGGTGGGGTAGATTGGGGAAAGTGGCCAGAATTAGGCAAGGATTTTCCGGCTTACGCAGTGCTGCGTTTGCGGGCGCAAAAAGAACGCGGCGCGTTTGGACTGAAAATCTGGAAACCATTCGGGCTGGTTGTTCGTGACCAGGATGGGGAGCTGGTCGTAGTCGATGACGTCCGCCTCGACCCGCTTTGGCAAGCTGCCGGGGAATTGGAGATGCCTGTACTGGTCCACGTAGCCGACCCGGTGGCCTTCTTCGACCCGATTGATGAGACAAACGAACGCTGGGAGGAGATCGGTGCCCATCCTGAGTGGGCTTT
Source organism: uncultured Chloroflexia bacterium (assembly GCA_963770655.1). Classification (GTDB taxonomy): domain Bacteria; phylum Chloroflexota; class Anaerolineae; order Anaerolineales; family UBA4823; genus CAZAGA01. The sequence continues at coordinate 35,981 of CAVYQO010000017.1, forward strand.
TACCAGCCCGCCTTTTCCTGCTTTCCTTGAAATTCTGAATGCCTTCAAAAACCTGGTAAAACGACACCCCGCTACAACCTTCATTGGAGCCCACGTCGGCTGCTACGCCGAGAATCTGGGATTTGTGGCTCAAATGCTTGATGACTGTCCAAACTATTCTATCGACATCTCCGCTCGCCTGGGCGAACTCGGCCGCCAACCATACCGCGCCCGGCGCTTTTTCTTGGATTACCCCGATCGAATCCTGTTCGGGCTGGATGACGGCGTTCACCTGGAAGGCTACCGCTTGAGTTATCGCTTTTTTGAGAGCGACGACGAATACTTTAATTACAGCACTGGTGATATTCCCCTGCAGGGACGTTGGAATGTCTGCGGTTTGCACCTGCCAGACGATGTTCTCAAGAAATTCTATTATGACAACGCCGCCAGGCTATTGAATTATTCCAGCTTTATAGTTCCTCCGCAGCGCGATCTAGAGCACTATTTTTGCTCAAATATGCGCTCCCGAGGTTCACACAAAGGGGGGCAGGGGATATTAAAGCCGCTTGTATTAGGGCTATTTCTGGTATAAGTAGAATATTATGGAAAGAGGCGTTTATACCCGAACCGAGATTTTCTCTCAACCCGAGGCCTGGGCGCAGGCGCTGGAAATTGTCGCGGAAGCGCGCCCCAGGCTGGAGCCGCTGTTGCATGCCGAGTATGACCGGGTGTTATTCACCGGCTGCGGCTCAACCTATTACCTGTCACTGGCGGCTGCAGCGCTTTTTCAAGAGCTTACTCCCTGGCTCGCCCAGGCCTTACCAGGCGGGGAGTTATTGCTTAATCCGGCGCTGGGAGGAAAAGTTGGCAATTGCTCCCAGGAAACCCTGCTGGTGGCAATCAGCCGCTCGGGTTCAACCACGGAAACCCTCCGCGCAGTGGAAAATTTCAAGCAGCAAAAGCGCGGCCCGGTGCTGGTCATTACAAATTATCCCGACCAACCGCTCGCTGGCCTGGCGGATGTCGCCCTGGTGATCACGAAAGGCCAGGAGGAAAGCGTAGCACAGACCCGCTCGTTTGCCTCAATGTACGTAGCCGCGGCCGCACTGGCAGGGGTAGCTAGTGGCGATGAGACCATGCTGACAGCGATGGCAGCCCTACCGGACGTTGGGCGCAAACTGCTCCCCGCCTATGAACCGCTGGCGCGTGAGTTCGGCGAAAACCTGACCTTTGACCGTTTTTATTTTCTGGGCAGCAGCATCCGCTACGGTTTAGCCTGTGAGGTCAACCTGAAAATGAAAGAGATGACCTTAACCCACAGCGAGCCTTTCCATTTCCTGGAATTCCGGCATGGCCCGATGAGCATGGTGTCGGAAAGTGCTGTGTTGGTCGGTCTCTTGTCTGAGAAAAATTATGCCCAGGAAATGGCGGTATTATCTGAAATGCAAGCCTTAGGGGGGACGGTCCTCACCGTCGGCGAGAAAAATACCATGGTTGCTTTTGGATCCGGAATCCCTGAAAGAGCGCGCGGCGTCCTGTATCTGCCAATCCTGCAGCTAATGGCTTTTTATCGATCATTGGCGAAAGGTCTGAACCCCGACCGGCCTAAGCATTTGACTGCTGTCGTGAAGCTCGCTTTGGAACGCTCATAGAAAGAATGCGATCTTTCGACGTTCTTGTTGCCGGTGAAATCAACCCTGACCTCATCCTCTCGGGCGACGTTGAACCATCCTTTGGACAGATTGAAAAGCTTGTCGATTCTGCGGCGCTTACGATTGGTTCTTCTTCGGCAATATTTGCCTGCGGGGCGGCGCGCCTGGGACTAAAGGTAGCATTTATTGGTAAGTGCGGCAGCGATCTCTTTGGCCAGTTCATGCTCGCTGAAATGCAAAAGCTGGGGGTAAATCTCGAGCACGTGATCATCCTCCCCGGCCAGGCCACCGGGCTGAGCTTGATCCTGAACCGGGGTCTGGATCGCGCAATTCTGACGTACCCCGGTCTGATATCTGCTCTAAACGCCGCAGAGATTACAGATGATTTACTCCGCCAAGCGCGACATCTGCACGTTGCCTCGTACTTTTTACAAGCATCGCTGCAGCCGGGGCTGCGCGCCTTTTCGAGCGCGCTCGCTCTCTCGGCCTGACCACATCCCTCGACCCGAACTACAACCCGTCTGAGAGTTGGGCTGGTTTCGACAAGCTGTTGTCTGTTACCAATATTTTTCTACCCAATAAAGCCGAAGCCTGTTCATTGACTGGAGCGGACACCGCCGAGGCAGCCGCGGCCCGGCTGGCAGGGCAGGTGGAAACGATGGCAATAAAGCTTGGCGCTCAGGGAGCGCTTGGGGTGAGCGCCTCTCCTCGGCTTTTGGGGGAAGATGGAAAGCAAATGGTTCGTGTCCCCTCAATCCCGGTTAACGTGGTGGATACGGTTGGCGCTGGCGACAATTTCGACGCCGGGTTTATCTACGGCTATCTACATGGCTGGCCGCTTGAACAAAGTTTGCGCGCCGCGGCAATTTGTGGCGCTCTTTCCACCCGCGCGGCCGGCGGAACAAACGCCCAGGCTTCATTATCAGAAATGAACGCATTACTGGAGCGATGGCAAGCCTGAATTTTCTAAGAACTTTATTAACCTTTCCCCTACCCTCATGTAGAATGATAGAGTCTTTTCAAACTCTGGTAGAATCCAATCGGATAAAATACCTCAGAATCGATTGTTTTTAAAGGTCTTATTGCTGAGGTCGAAGCAGTTTTAGGAGGAGTACCATGTCTAGCATGGAACGTTTGACCCAACGAGCGCGTCGGGTTCTCGGGCTGGCTCATGCCGAGGCCGAACGGATGCGCCATAACTATATCGGCACTGAACACCTGCTGCTGGGATTGATCCGCGAAGATGGCGGAGTGGCCGGGCGCGTGCTGCGTGAGCTAGGGCTGGAAGCCGGCCGGGTTCAGGAAATTGTCGAGCGCCTGACCACGCCTGGCCAATCCCGCGGCGGTAAAATCGACCTATCTCCGGGCACCCAACAAGTGCTCGAGTTTGCATTTGAAGAAGCCCGCCGCATGGGGCATCACTATGTCGGCACAGAGCACATCCTGCTCGGCCTGGTGCGCTACAACGAAGGCGTGGCTATGGACGTGCTGCGCAAGCTCGGCGTGACCCCCGAGCAAATCCGCCGCCAGACTCGCCGTGTGCTGCAGGAAAGCAGCGCTTCAAAGCGCACTGGCACACAGCCTGAGCAAAAGCCCGCCCGTCAGGAACAGCCGCAGAAACCAAAGACCCCCATGGTGGACCAACTTGCCACTGATTTGACCACCCTGGCCGAAGAAGGCAAGCTGGATCCTGTGATTGGCCGCCAAATGGAAATCGAGCGCGTCATTCAGATCCTCGCCCGCCGCACCAAGAATAACCCCGCCCTGATCGGCGAACCTGGCGTTGGCAAGACTGCCATCGTCGAAGGCCTGGCCCAACGCATCATCGATGGCGATGTACCCGCCCCGCTGCTCGACAAACGCGTCCTGCAGCTCGATGTTGGCTCGCTGGTAGCCGGAACGATGTACCGTGGCCAGTTCGAAGAACGCCTGAAACGGGTAATCGACGAATTAAAGGCCTCCGGCGCGATCCTGTTCATTGACGAAGTCCATATGCTCGTTGGCGCCGGCGCTGCTGGCTCATCGGTGGATGCCGCCAACATTCTCAAACCCGCCCTCTCGCGCGGTGAACTGCAAGTTATCGGCGCCACGACGCTGGATGAGTACCGTAAGCACATCGAAAGCGACGCCGCCCTCGAGCGTCGTTTCCAGCCGGTGATGGTCGAAGAACCTTCGATCGAAGAAACCATCGATATCCTGCGCGGGGTGCGCTCGGCTTACGAAGAGCATCATCGCCTGACCATCTCCGACGAAGCCCTCGACGCCGCCGCTCATCTCTCCGCCCGCTATGTCACCGAACGTTTCCTGCCCGATAAGGCGATCGATTTGATCGACGAATCCTCGTCGCGCGTGCGTATGTATAAAAGCCCTGCCGCACAAACAGCCAAGGAACTGATGGCGCAGCTGCGTGAAATTCGCCAGAATGCCTCCCTGGCCCTGGAAGACGGCCGCAACGATGATGCCCAGGACTACCTCGAACGCCAAGAAGCTCTAGAACGCCAGCTCGAGCGCCTGCGCACCGGCTGGGATCGCGCGAACAGCCCAATCGTCACCGCTCAAGATATCGCTGAAGTCGTCTCGATGTGGACTGGAGTGCCGGTGATGCAAATTGCTCAGGAAGAATCGCAGCGCTTGCTGCTGATGGAAGAAGAATTGCGCAAAGCGATCATTGGCCAGGAAGAGGCTATTATGGCCATTTCCAAGGCTGTGCGCCGGGCCCGCGCCGGGCTAAAAGACCCGCGTCGCCCGATTGGTTCGTTCATTTTCTTAGGCCCCACTGGCGTTGGCAAGAGCGAGCTGACTAAGGCCCTGGCGAAGTTCATTTTCGGCAGCGAGGACGCCCTGGTCCAGCTAGATATGTCGGAGTTCATGGAACGGCACTCGGTCAGCCGGCTGGTCGGCGCGCCTCCTGGATATGTCGGTTATGAAGAATCCGGCCAGCTCACTGAAGCCCTGCGCCGCCACCCATACTCAATTGTAGTCTTCGATGAGATCGAGAAAGCCCATCCTGAAGCGCACAACATGCTCTTGCAGATTATGGAAGAAGGCCATCTCTCCGACGCCCGCGGCCGCAAGGTCGATTTCCGCAACGCCATCATTATCATGACCTCCAATGTAGGTGCTGATATGATCAAGCGCCAAACCTCGCTCGGCTTCCAGCTGCGCCGGGATGAAGAATTGGAAGAACGGCTGGCCTACGATGAAATGCGCAAAAAACTTACCGAATCGCTGCGGCGGGTCTTTCGCCCTGAGTTCATCAACCGGGTCGATTCGGTTATCGTCTTCCGCTCGCTGAGCAAGGAAGACATCGAGCAGATCGTCGAGCTTGAATTGAAAAAGGTTGCGGTGCGCCTGGAAGAACACGCCATCGTTCTCACAGCCACCTCTGAAGCTCTGGCACAGCTCTCCCAGTTGGGTTATGACCCCGAGTTTGGCGCTCGCCCGCTGCGCCGGGTGATCCAGCAGAAGGTTGAGGACCCATTATCGGATGCGCTGCTGGCCGGTGATTTCGAAGATGGCGATGCAATCTTGATCGAGCTCGAAAACGACGAAATCGTCCTCCGTCGCACACAACCAGAGCCCACCCCTGAGGCCCTGGCGAACTAAATCCAAACCAAAAAACTCCCGTAGTAAACGGGAGTTTTTTGGCCTCTATCCCGACCGCCCCTTGACCGGGTTGGGATTACATCTTAGTAACACTGTCAGTCATTCCCCCCTCCCAGACTATAACTCACTCAATTCACAACATCCACCTCCCCCGCCATGCCTTGTCCGTTCGGCCCGCCATGGAAAGAGCAGTAATACAAATATTTGCCGGGTTGGGTAAATGTGAACGAGAATGATTCACCCCTCGCCAGGGTCGCACTTTTAAATTCACCCTGATCAGCGACAACGCTGTGCGCAGCGCTGCCGTTGTTGGTCCACGTCACCTTGGAACCGGTCATAACCGTCAGCAGCGCAGGGCTGAACGAGAAATTGTTGATAGACACCGCCTCTGCCCCACTCGCCGCGCTGTCAGCGGAGTTGGCGTTGCCGTTCGAGTTGTCATTCGAATAGTCGTCATCTTTGCCGTTTGTGTTGTCATTGGTGTTGCTGTTCGTATTATCATTAGCGTTGCTGTTCGTATTATCATTGGCGTTGCCGTTCGAATTGCCCGCACCGGACAAAGGCGTCGCCGGTTCCATCCCGATCCCCACCCCATCCGCCGAAACCACGAACCACACCCCGCCGACCTTCTGCCCGGCGACATCGCCCGGATTAGCGTCTTTGGCGAAATAATACAGCGGCAAGCCGTTGTAAGTAACCTGCGTGCTGCCATCCTTGCGCGTTATCGTCCCGAGCATGGCGTCATCGACGCCCTCTCCAGCGGCGGCCTTACCAGCAGTCAGCAGGGGCGGCCACGCCATCTCGCACTGATCATAGCAGTTGCTGGTGTTCGGGCTGTCCTTGGTATACAGATACAAGGTCATCCCCTGCACATCGACCAGGAAAGAGCCCAGGTCGCTGTTCTGGCCGAGATCGATCTCCGAGACGCTCGTCGCGGCCTCGGCCGCCAAAGTTGGAGCGGTGGTAGCTGCCGGAGCCGTGGTTGGCACAGCAGTCGCGACAGGCAAGCTGGTCGCAGTCTGTGCCTCGCTAGGCGCAGTCGCCAGGGGAGCCACAGTAGAAGTCGCGCAGCCGCTCAGGATCAACGCAACCGCAAAGAAAACTGTGAAAATTGACTGAAGTTTCATATTCCTATCTCCTATCGAGTGTTGATCGTTCACCCGCTGGCCGAAAATCGGGCTTTGCAGGTTATCAGTGAATGGATATACTGATTAATACGCCAAGGAATAGAAACTGGATTTTTATGGCAATTATTATCACGATTTGTTAATTTGCCAGGGATGGCGACCACACCGGCACCCATGTCGACGCCTTCAACCACATGGCCCCCCAATACGTGGCCAGTCGATCGACACTATGCCCCTGACTGTGGATGCTGATCGCTACTCACCCCCGCCAAGTTTCTCCACGATCCCCGCGATCCGCCGCTTGCGCGTCTCCTCAGCCTTGGCTGACTCCACCTGGCGGACAAATTCTTTACGCATCGAGTAGGCCATTACCTCGAACGCAGCCGTAGCGCCTGGCTTTTTGGCGAGCGCCGCGGCCAGGTCGTCTGGAACAGCGACAGTGCGCGGTTCCTCGTCAAGCTCCAGCGTCACCTCCACCGTATCGCCGGGCTTCACCCCCGCCGCTTCCCGGTTTTCTGCGCTCAAGGACAGCATAAACACATTCCCTTGCACCGCAACAGTCGTTCGATAGGTGTAACCGTTAAGGCTTACCTTGACGGGAGGCTTCTTGCCCTTGCCGAGCGCGGCGACGGCCTCTGCCGGCACCTGTATTCCGGTGGCATTCCTCTCTGGATCTTTTAAAACAGTGGTGGTAAAAGTGGTTTGCATTTTATATCCTGCTGATCATTTCCCATGCGTCCAATTGGTGCAATATTGCGTCGGAGATTTCAGAAAACAGTTCAACCCGGTAGGAGCTAGCAACCGATTGAAGCACCAAGGTCAAGCTCACTCGAGAGTTGATGAACACTTCAACAACGGAGCGATCAAGAAACAGACGGATATCTACAACGGGTTCATTCTCCCGTTTGAATGATACCAGCTTATCATTCAATCGCGTTTCATTTGCTGTGCAGGTGAGCGTGATCGGCTGAGCCTGTTCGTTAATCGGAATTAATCTCAATCCGAATATTGCCTGCGGTTTGCCTTCGAAAATTGCATAGAGTTCCATCGCCTCGCTGTGGAAATCCGCAAGTGAATAAACGCCCAATGGTATATCCGCGGCGTGAAATCCTTTTCCGTGCAATGTATTCAATTCTGGCGCAGGGATCTGCTGTAAAACACCTTTCGGATCCACGGATAAAATTCGCGGCAGCGAAAGACAGCCATTCCAACCTCGATTGGGAGCAAAGCCACGGATCCAACCGAAGCAGATCAGGCGCTGTTTATCGTCGAGGAGGATATTGGTTGCATAAAACTGGTCGCTTCCATCAATCTGTCCCGTCATTTTGGCGTTGAAGACTCCAGCTTCCGCATCGAACTCGCCGAGATAATATTCCACCCGATTGGAAATCGAAAGCAGCAAGACCCACCGGTCGCTAGATTTGAAAAAGTTAGCGCATTCAACCGAAGTTCCCTCTAGACCCGGAGGTTGAAAAAGAATTCCGCGATACGTCCACTCATCCAGGTGCGCGGTTTTCGCTTCATACAATAGCACTACCGGAGCGCCGCCATCCTGCCCGAACAGTTCTCCACCCAACAAAAGAAAGCTCCGTCCGTTGTCGACGAATACGAATGGATCGCGCCAATCCAAAACATCAACACCGTTATGAATTTCTAAGGTAAGAATGGGGTTTGCTAAATGCTTCTGCCAGGTGATGAGTTCATTATCACCCCAGGCAGCCCATTGCTGGGCGCTATCGCGGACATCCATTTGTGGACCAATGGCGGTATAAAGAATCAAGGCTGGCTCCTTTTCGCGGAGCGCCAGGCATCCAGAAAAACAATGCTCCTCGCCCAACTCCCGAGACGGGGTGAGCGCAGCGGGAAGGTGTTCCCAGGTAATCAGATCTCGGCTGCGAGCATGCCCCCAATGAATGTTGCCCCAATAGTCGCCATCGGGATTCCACTGATAAAACACATGATAGTAGCCATTATGAAAGACCGTGCCATTTGGATCATTCATCCAACCGGCCGGCGCGCAAAAGTGATATCTTGGGCGAGTTGGATCAGCCCTGACCTGGTTGAGGGTTGTGGTCGTTAATTTCGTCAAGACTGCATCCTTACTTGGAAATCCTGGGGTGCCTGAAGGCTCTATCAGACCATCTCATTTGTTGGGGCAATTCCAGATGATTGCCCTTTCAGCCCAATCACATCCTGAAAAAGACGCTCGATCTCGACGGCATGTTTTTCCAGGGATTTGGCAAGTTCCGCTTCCGCCGCTGGATCCAGGGAACCAGGCTGTGCGGCGAGCTGCTCCATCTGCAGCTTTATCCGCTCGACCTCACTCCGGGCTTGATCCAATGCCGCTTGGAGCCGTATGAGGTTACCGATCAGCTCCGAAACCACAGGCGGCATAGCGGCGCTTGGGCTGGTCAGCATAGTTTGGGCCAGTCCGGGTTCGAGTTGCGCCTCATGCAGGTCGATGGATGGATTGCCCTCCGCCAGGGGCCGGTCTGCTGCGCCAACCTGAACATGCACGGCTGGGTCGCCAAGGATCACGTAGGACCGGGCATCGCTAGCGGCTGTCCAAAGATATGCCAGCTTATTCCGATCAGGATTAACCCGCGCCGGATTCGGGTCAGCTCGTCGTTTAAATCCACGGTTAGCTCGGCATAACGACTATTGAAACCCTCGACAGCAAATCCAACCGGGTCACCATTCAACAAGCTGTTAAACAGACCCTCAAAGACAGCTAATTGTGGGCCAGCCCCCGCCCATCCAAAGGAAGTCGACCAGGTGCGGTCAATATGGCTGATCACAGCCAGCGCGCCGCCGTGCGGGTGTGCCAGCAAGCGCTGCGGCAGCAAGGCCAGAAATGGCTGTGGGGCAATCTGCCGGGGTTGGCGTGCGTCTAAATCCGGGAAGCTATCCACCTGCGGCGTACCGGCCCCATAGCACGAGAAAAAGAACATCAGGCGGCCCAAGAAAGTCTGATCGGAGGTCAGGTCGTCTGCCGAATAGAACCAATCCGCCTCGATTGGAGCGCTGTCCTTCGTGCCGGCCTGTAGGCCAGCCAACGGGCCAGCCAACGGGCCAGGCCATTCCTGGCATACGACTGCCCCCTGCTGGCGTTTTTGACGCTCATGCCCGGGTGGAAGCACCAGTCCGTGCCCGGCGCTAAATAGCAGCGTCGGGGCATCCTCTGCGCCGATTAGCCGGCCTAACCGCTCCTTCGTGGCTTGTTCAGCCAGGTAAGTATCGACCTGCCAGGTGGGGCGACTGCCCCGCACTTTCTCAGCTAGACCTGCGACCAGGTAATCTGCGCTTAACTGCGTGGCAGTATCGTCCGGGTTGCGTACGCCAAAAAAGCCAACCCGCCGCGGCAGCGCCAGGTCGCGGCTTTCTGCCTGGACGACCGAATGGGCGTAACGGGCATAGTCTTCCAGATCGTCAAAGTAAATCCGCCCCACCGCATATTGAACGTCCAGGGAGTACTGAAACTCAAAAGGAATAGCCTGGGGATCGCCAACCAGCAGCAAATAGTAAGGAACTTTTTGTGGGTCCGCCGGGCCTGGACCAGCAAAAAAATGCCCCAGAAACTGCTGCTTTGTCTCACCTGTGGAATACCCTTTTTCGCCAAAAAATTCTCGGTAGAATTCACCTGCCTGGCTCCTGCGCCAGTTCAGCAGCTCAGCCAAAGCAGCCCGCACCGCCTCACTGGCCTGTGAATGGAAAATGACCCCCCAGCCGGCCTCGCTCAGTTTGCGAGGATCGACGCCTTGCTTTGGACCCAGGTGGGACTTTTTAAGAAACTGCCCGACCCAGGTCCTTAAACCCTCGATTAGGCTTTTATCCGGGGATGCTCCTATGGCTGCGGCTGCCAGGTCTGCTGGTTTGGCGGCTGGCAAAACGTAGCCGCCGGTGACCGCGTTGACGCCGGTAGGAAAATAAGGTACGTCAGGAAAGGCCTCGTTGTGGTCCATTAAGGGATTTGAGTGCTCAGACTGGCACTATTTCAGAACCAGGGTGTATTCGCTGTTCTTCCCTTGGGAATTTACCACCTGGATGATGTAGAAAACATCTGCCGAGCGATTGGCTGGCACCTTGAAGACTGCCGGCGGAGATGTTTTTCCTGCTTCGGTCACCGAGGTCTTGGCGACAGGTGTTTTCAGGTTGTCATTGGTATAAATATTGACGGTGTAGTTGGCGCGAGCCGTTATGGTTAATGAATGATCCCTGCCGGCCACTGGTTTGGGAAATTTAAAACGATACCATCCTTCTCTGGTTGTGGAATCCATCTGGCCAAATGCGATATTGGATTTCTCCCAAGGCAGCGGCCCGGTGAGGCTGGCGGCGCGCCAGGTCAAAAAACCGTTCGATGACGCCCCGCTGACTCCTTTATAACTGACCTTCAAGTAGTAACTACCTGCCGGGACACCGGTGATTGTCAAAGTGGCTTTGCAGCTCCCACCGGCACATTTGGCTTTTCCGGTCCGCTCTCCATATGCCTTTTTGTCTGATTTTAAACAGGCGTAGGACGATGGTAGTTGCATCAACTTGCATCCTGGTGAAGAAAGTGAAGGTTACGTCGCTGGTTTTGTCGAATGTCACCCAGAAGTAATAATCGTTCTTCGGGGCCAATTGGATGCCGGATTTGCCATTGGTATCCGTACCCGTCAGGCCGAGCTGCTTGGCCGTCTCGAAGCTGTTACCAGGTGTTTCAGACACAATCGCCCAGGCGGATTGAGTTATGAAATAATCCACACAAAAGCAGTAAAAGTAGAACCACCGCAATCTTTTGATTTCCCAGGCGACCCATAGGCCGCGGGGGCTTTCTCCGAGGGTTGAAAGATCTTTTATCCATCCGATGCTTCCTTTTCTATTTGAGAAGCTGGCGAGCCTGCTCCTGGAGATCGTTAATCTGCCCGAGAAACCTGACCAACGGGCTGTTTAGTTTATGAAATTTCAACTCTTCCTCGCTCAATTGACGCGAAGTACGCGCCTCAATCTGGTCATACCAGGCGCGTGGCTCGGTTGCAAAACGGTACAATTTCTTACCCTCGCTCGCGTTGGCAAGCACAAGCAGGTCCCCATTTTGGTCGAAGGCAATCTTTTCGATGGCCTCTCCGCTGACCGCCAGCGGCGAGCCAATCGGCCAGGTGGAGCCTCTTTCCCAAAGAAGCACGCCGTTGCTGCTGCCCACCGCGATCAGCTTTCCCTGATCCGGGTGGAAAGCCAGGCTGCTGATCCCTCCTGTTTCCGGCCTGGCGGATGAAAACAGCGGGTTTAATTGTTCCAACAGCTCACACCGCGAAGCGCCGCCGTTTTGTTCCTGTGATTGCACGGTCTTCACGCTCAGGTTGCACAGCGCCACCTGGTTCTGGCCTGCCGCCAACAACAAACGACCATTGGGGTCGAAGGCTAGCTGGGTGATATCTTCGGCAGCCAGGCGCTCCGGCATCACTTCCCCTGCAGGTTGATCGTTTTCTGCGCTCAAATTCCATAGGATCAATTGACCGGCTGGACCACCCACCGCTAACTGCTGGCTGTCCGGGCTGATAGCCAGGCTTAATATATCCACAATCGGCTCAGCGCTGTTGAGAATTTTGAGGGTAGGTTTCTGCTCGCTAATGTCCCACACCCCAACCCCCGGTTTCGGGGTATCACCATCATCATATTGGTCAACCGGCAGCGCAAACCAGCGCCCATCCGGGCTAAATTGCAGTTGCGTGAGATCAGCAATCCAGGCGCCAGGGATCTCCTCGTGGCTGGCCAGCACCTGTGGAACCGGCTCGGGTTGGTTCAAATCCCATAGCTCGATTACCGGTAGGACACAGCTCCCATCCTCTTCACTTTGTTGGCAGACACCCAGGGCTAACCAACGACCATCCGGACTGAAAGTCGACCCGAGCACTTCCCCTGGATAGTCAGCCGACAGTCGCTCAAATACCGGCTGCTCAGGTGCTTGCGAATTGAAAATGCGCAGATTTCCGTCGCTTAAGCGCACCACGAACCACTTTCCGTCCGGGCTGATTTCCAGATTTTCCACATCGACAACAGAGTCGCCTTGAGGCGGAGGTAAATCGAGGTGCAGGCGAGCCTTCTGCTCCCCCTGATTATTCCACAAAGCCAGCTCTGAGCTGCTATCCCCCAAAGCTGGATCAGGACCGGCAGCAACAAACCATCCCAGATCGGGGCTGGCTGCCAAAATGCTGGCTGGTTGACCAGGCTGGGTTTGGTCAATATGGTAGAGATCATGGTAAGGAGTCTGGATAAAAGGATCCCAAATAACTACTTGCCCATCCGATTGGCCGGCTGCGATCCTGCCGCGCTCTCCCTGATCGAGGACAGCCAGCCGGGTAATGGCGTGATCCTGTGCAGCACTGGTATTTGGCGAATCCTGCAGCACTGGCAGCGCCTCACATGCAAACGGCTGACTGTCCAAATCCCACACGCAGACCGAGGCGCCATTCGAATCAATTGAAGCCAGCCAGCCGGAGCTGCTCCCAGATGGGCTGGCTTCGCTGCTCGCCGGGCCAAATATTACCTTTTTAATCCCGGTATCATGACCGCTGAGTACATCAAGCGCCTGGGGGGTGGATGGATCTGAAATGTCCCATAATTGGATTGTAAAATCCAGGCTTCCCGAAGCGAGCCGGGTTCCATCTGGGCTAAATGCCAGCGAAGTAATATCATCGCTTTGAGTTGAGAATGGAGATGTGGTCTCCTGCCCGCTTGCCAGATCCCACAGCCGGATTTCGCCAATCGATTGGCTGCCATCCGCGGATGCACCCAGGTTGCCAGAGGCAAGCAGATTGCCATCGGCGTTGATCGCCAGCGCAGAGATTTGGTGGGTATAACCTTCCAGGGTCTGGATCTCCTGGCCATCGTCCGCGTGTACAATCGCGATTTCGGCCTGGCTGCAATCGCCATTTTCGTCGATGGCAGAGCAGCGACTCAGCGCCAGCGACTCGCCATTCGGGCTGAACGCCAGGCTGGTGACCGGAGTAGAGGCTGAACCCACTGCGCCAACCGGAGGGGTTTCAACCTGCGACCACTTCACCGCTCCGGTCTGGGTATCCCAAACCTGGGTCTGACAAAGTGCTGCTGCTCCAACACCAGAACAACCGCTAGCAGCCAGCAAAAGACCATCTGGGCTGAACGCCTGAAGCTGGCCTGGGTAGCCTGGTATCGAAATTTTGCCCTCCCTGACCCAGCGATCGGCCTGGTATGACCACGATTGTAGGATTTCTTTGGCATCAGGGTTCTTTCCAGGGGCAATTATTTTCCAGCTCCAGGCGACTCGCCATATCTTGGCGACTCGCCGTATCTTGGCGACTCGCACAATCAGGCGAGTGGCCGCGGCAGCCAAAGGATTGGCTTCCCCAAGCGCTTCAACCGGTAAATTGGCGGAGCTTGTGACCATATCCGCCGCCGGCGATAGGGAAGCCTGGAAGCGTGTTTCCGCAGACCAGCCAGCGTACAATGCCATGCGCGCCAGGTCTGTTTCGGCGTGATCGAAAGCCTCCTTGCTCAACAACAAAGACTGGACAATCGCAGTATGGTCCGCCAGGAGCAGGTTCCTGGACTGGCTGGCCAACCTGCCGCTCAGGTTGCGGCTGGAATAATACAACACCAAGAGCAGCGCGGTCAATATCACCAGGAGCAGACCAGCCGCAGCCACCTGGCGCAGCAGAGCAGATCTATGTTTCTGGCGGTGTAATTCCTGGCTGGCAACGACGAAGCGCCGTTCGGTTTTAGAATATTCATTTTCGCGCCCTTTGATATCTGCCTCGGCGCGTTTCAAGTCTGCCCCAACCAGCAGTAGACTTTCCATCTCACTGTTTGCCCATTCGGCCGCCAGGCGCTGCCAGGCAGCCAGGTTTTTGGCATCCCATTTTCGGTTAGACTCACGCACAGGAAGGATCAAGCGATCGTGAGCTAGCTCGTACCAGGTCATGTTGCGCCGCGCTTCTGCTCGCACTAGGTGTGCATTGACCAGATCATCGATGACGGTATTTTCCAGGCCGGCGCTCTCCGTCTCGCCCATGCGCACCTGGCTGCGGTGGTTATCAGCAGTGATGAGCTGAGTTTGAACCCAATCTCGGATTTTTCGCTCCTGAATCCCCCATTTGATGGCAGCCTTGGTTATCTCTTCCGTATAATAATCTCCCAGCGCCTCGTTTACCTTGCCAAGGTTGGCTACATCATTTTCGTCAATAAGCCGCTTTTCTGGATTGTTTTCAAGATCCAATTGGTTGAATAAGCGCGTGCAGACCACCTGGAGCAGCACAGGCTCAACATACAACCCGCTTTGCTCAATCACTCTACCATCTTCCTGTACCTGCACTTTGCACAAATCTTCCACGAGTTGATCGGCTGCCGGAGCCGTGAACTCCATTCCCAACCCTTCGACCGGTTTTTGGATTGCCTGCAGGGCAGCCGGGCGGCTGAGCAGATCCAACCGAAAACTATGTTTGAACTGAGTAGGCAAAAACCGTGTAAATGGATCGAGGGCGCCTAAAAATTCCTCGCGGATGGCAAACAAGGCCCAGACCCGCTTATCATTCAACGCTTCACCGAGATGTCCGAAATACGCCTGCTTACCCTCGCGATCGGTGGGAGCTGTGGTCAGAACCTCCTCGAACTGGTCGAATATCAACATATAATTGACGTCTGGCGCCTCAGCATTTAGGCGTTCGCTCAAACAGGTCGCAAGCGAAGACTGGGAGGCGGCCGAGTTCAGATCAGGCGATAGATCGCAATCCAATGACTCGAAAGTACTGTATAAATAACGGTTGAGAGTCTTGCCCGGCGGCTCGAAGCCCACTCGCACGACCGGCAGGACTTTAAAACCTTCCTGGCGCAGCTGCGGGATGAGCCCTGCCTGGATTAAGGACGTCTTGCCCGCCCCAGATGGTGAATAAAGCAGCACAATCCGGTTGGAATACAAACGATTGAGCAGCTCGCGCACTTCTCGGTCCCGACCGAAGAGCGCTTCGCCGTCCCTGAATGGACGAGAGCCAACGTAAGGATTGGCGCGTGCGCTAGGCGTTGTTGAATTCAGGCTGGTGTTTTGATTCATATCAACTCACCTTGGTAAGCTCGTCGAGAGGTCTTATCGGTTGATATTTAGAAAGTTCATCCACTTTTGGCCTTATTCGGCGGCAATAGCCCATTGGCGCTGCAGTTCAGCAATAAAGTCTTCCGTGCTGCCCCAATAGACGCTGATATTTGCACCCTGGGTAAAGTATTTGCTGAGATAGCGATATGCACCGCCTGGGTCAAGGATGCGTCCTTCTTCAGGGTTCACCTGGACGGCGATATGCACATGCTTTTTGCGCAGGTCGCCGCCTTGCAAAGAGAGGATATAACGCAGCAAGACACGGAAGTTCCAATCTTCCATCCGAAAACCCATGAATAGCAGTGAGCTGTTGGTCAGCGCCCCGGTAACAAATGAATTGACCGTATTTTCTTCCAATCCCATCAGAAAATCGAAATAATCATCCTCCGCCAGTATCAAGGAATCCTCAACATCCAGGCGGCCAAAGAAATGATAGGCTAGCGGCCGGTCGGGAGTGGGCGAATACGTCGGCTCTCGTTCAAATATGGTCCGCTGCTGGCGAAGCAGCTCATTCCAGGGACAGACAACGACCTGCGGATCTTTAAAGCCCTTACCGGTTGAGTCTGGCATCCTGCGCAAGGCAGCATCCATTAGCCCGCCGGGGTTGGATGTCAGGTAGATCGGGAACGGCAGGCCGGCCAGGATCTGATAAGGATCGTGCGGGCTTTGTTGGCTATGCCGATATCCGACCGCAGCCAGGAGTTGGTCTAAGCGGGATTTTTTCAAGTCAAATGGGGGATTATCCCCGAAGTATGCGCGGATTTCAGCGCCAATATACTTTTCCAGCTCGCTGGCTAAAAACTGGCTGCCATAATTGACCGAAAGGTATTGAGCGATCTGGGGCATTGACTCGCGATCCTGGCGCGCCATCGGGTAGTTATACTTATCTGCCCAGCGCTTAGCGATCTCACGCAGCGGTCCAAGCAGCCATTCATACAGCCCTGGGCCGAGAATGGGGGTACAGCGCCCATTTTGAATACTGCGGATCAAACCAGGCCAGGCGTCAAACTCCAATCTTTCCCCTTGCATGTCGCGAAAACCGGCTTCATACCACAGGCTGCCATCACGCAAACGCATGTATAAGGCCGGCATCCAGTTATCGCTGAACTGGCGGATCTCACCGCGGGCAATTGCGACCGCCCGGTCAATCTGACCATCGGCGGAGAGCTCTCGAAAGAAGGAGTGCATAAAATTCGCGGCTGTATCGATCCCAATCTGGCCCTGCATCGCAATTACCGCCGGGATTCCGGCTTCGGCCAGGTTCGGGCCTAAAGCAGCGTGCGAGCTGGCCTGCCGGCGACCCGAAGCGCTTTCGCAAGAAGCCAACACCACTAATAAGGGTCGGATAGGCAGTTCGCGCAAATGATCAACCAGGTATTGCCCTGGAGTAAGTGCAACCTTTCCCTGTTCATCCTCCAGGTAAAGCCAGGCGCCTTCATCGTCCAATGCACCGTGGCAGACCAGGTATAGTAAATCATAATTGTCCTGGCGCAAGTAAGTTTTGATATTGGCTAAAGTAGCATGTTGGGAATCATTAGGCAGGATCGTCAAGTCTACACCTGCTAATGCTTTCTGGACCCGGTCCAGTTCAACCGCAGCGTCAACCGGATCGAGTCGCCAGCCAACCGCGTCTGGAGGTGCATTTGTTCCGATCAGATCGTTCGGGCTGGCCACAACCACCAGGGCGCGCTGTTTGCCCTTGGTACGAGGGTGAACCGGCGTCATATCTGGACTGCTGAGATAGCGGGAAAAATAAATCTTTTCATCCACGGCAAGCCAGGCATCAATATCAGGATCGTGTAGGGTTTCCCAGAACAGATTTTGCAAATCGCCAGCCGTCGGACCAAGAAACAGACGCAGGCGCAGCTTTGCACCCTGGCTCAGGGCATTGGCGCGGGCCACAGCAAAGGCTTTCCCCACCTCCGCATCGGAAAACAAGATATTCGTTAAGGCCTGACCATATGCTTTAGGATCATCCTGCAAAGCAGCAAGTTTTTCCAGATCGAAACTGGCCGACATAGGTTTCTGCTGCGGGCCGAGACGGTTCTCTGCCAGGCTGTTCGCCGGTAAATAGCGAAACTCAACCGTGTATTCGTTCCCACTGCGCCGGTGCAGCCCGATCTCTAAATCAGCATATTCACTCATGCTAAAATCTCCATGCCCTAATCATCGCGTAGGAGCGCACCTATCTGCGCCTGGATCACCTCAACTTAATCATAACTGAAATCGGACAAAAAGTGCAGGATTGATTCAAATTGCGTCGGCGTTATAATACTTGCATGCCAAAATCCTATACCCAATACGTGTGTGAAAAGTGCGGGCGCGTCTCCGCCGCTCAGATGGGTAAATGCCCACAGTGCGGGGCTTGGAATAGCCAGGTTGAGCAAGTCATCGCCGCTCCAACCGCGCCATCGGCGACCCACGCTGGGCGACCCAGCTTTGGCGCGCCATCCAAACCGCGCCGCCTTTCCGAGATCACCGGCGACGTCGAAGAGCGCTTACCCCTTTCAATTGGCGAGTTTTCACGTGTCCTGGGCGGAGGGGTGGTGCCGGGTTCGATTATCCTGATCGGCGGCGATCCGGGGATTGGCAAATCCACCCTGCTCTTACAGCTCGCCCTGGAGATGGCCCGCCAGGCCTCCATTTTATACGTCTCCGGTGAGGAATCGGAACGCCAGATCAAAATGCGCGCCCTGCGTCTGCTGCGCACCAGTCCTGCTGGACCGGATAGCGTCGAGCAAAACAGCGCCGATAGCGCCACCCCTGCCCTGCCGCACGATCTCTACCTGGTCACCGAAACCAACCTGGAGGTGATCCTCGGGCACATCAACGATCTGCACCCGCAAATCTTAATCCTCGAACTCGGTCCAGACCACCTACCTGCCCGGGCTAGATACCTCCGCCGGCTCGGTCACCCAGGTGCGCGAGACAGCCTCCCGCCTGCGCGAGCTGGCCAAGTCGTCTGGCCTGGCGGTCTTCCTGATCGGGCACGTCACCAAAGAAGGCGCGATCGCTGGCCCGCGCATCCTTGAACACATCGTCGACACAGTCCTCTACCTGGAAGGCGACCGTTTCCAATCCTATCGACTGCTGCGCTCGGTTAAAAACCGTTTTGGGGCCACATCTGAAGTCGGCGTTTTCGAGATGCGCGAACGCGGCATGATCGAGATCGCCAACCCTTCCGAGGCCTTCCTGGCCGAGCGCATGATCAACGCTCCCGGCTCAGCCATCGCGGTGACCATGGAAGGCACCCGCCCGCTCCTGGTTGAGATCCAGGGCTTGACCAGCCCCACTTCTTTTGGCAACCCCCGCCGCACCCCCAACGGGGTGGACTTCAACCGCCTGCTGCTTACCGCAGCAGTGCTCACCCGCCGTGTGGGGCTGCGCTTGGGCGAGCAAGATATCTTCGTCAATGTCATCGGCGGTTTGCAAATTGAAGAGCCCGCCGCCGATCTGGCGATGGCCGTCGCCATCGCCTCGTCGATGCGCAATGCCCCAGTGCGCGCTGAAACGGTGCTCATCGGCGAGATCGGGCTATCGGGCGAGCTGCGCATGGTTGGGCAAATGCCCGCCCGCTTGCGTGAAGCCGCCAAGCTCGGCTTTAAAACCGCCATCGTACCGCGCCGCCTGCGCCGGGGAGAGCCCTGGCCCGATACGATCCAAATCATCGAGTCCCGCTCTCTCAAACAAGCCCTCGACCACGCCTTGCTGGAAGCTGATTGATTTTTTACCCAATCCCGGAGCTCATATGCGTCGTGCAGATAAAGAAATTAAAGATCGCCAATTAATCAACTGGATCATCGACAATGCCCAGGTTTGCCATCTGGGGTTATGCCTTAATCAGCAGCCCTATGTGGTGCCGGTATCGTTTGGTTATGATGGCGCCCAACTTTATGTGCATAGCGCCGCAGAGGGAACAAAAATCAATTACTGGACACAAAATCCATCTGTCTGTTTTGAAATGGAACATGACGTAAAGATAGTCCCTAACGAAAATCAGGCTTGTAGTTGGGGGCAATCCTTCTATTCGGTGATTGGTTTTGGCATGATCGAAGAGGTAACCGGGTCAGAGCAAAAAACTTATGCCCTTAATCAGATAATGCGCCATTATTCTGACCGCGAGTGGAGCTTCACCTCGGCCTCCCTGGCTCAAGTCCGCGTCTGGAAAATTTCCGTCGAACAGATCAGCGGTAAAAAATCTAATCCTTAGAATATTCTATACAAAATCTACCTAAATCTACATTGACCGAAGCCTGAAATCTGGTAAATTTAGGCCTCGGGCTTTTTCATATAATCATTGCCTCAATCGTCCGGCTCACCGCCTCGATCGCATAGGAGTTTTTTATTGATAACTATTAAGCGCATCCAACTCGGCCTCATTCATGCCGCGGTAGCCATCACTCTGGTGCCGATTAACAGCACATTGAATCGAATCATGATCGAAGACCTGGGAATTTCAGCAACCCTGGTTGTGCTGTTGTTTTCCTTACCCTACCTGCTCTCATTCATTCAAGTCGCCATCGGTTCCTTTTCCGACCGCAGGCCAATCCTGGGCTATCGCCGCACCCCGTACATCGTCTTTGGGCTGCTACTCTGCCTGCTTGGTCTGCTGCTGTCCACCCAGGCCGCATTCCTGATCAAAGAGAATTTCTGGGTCGGCTTGGGGCTGGGTTTGCTCATCTTTGGTGCGTGGGGAATGGGCTTCAATTTTGCGACCGTGTCCTATTTTTCACTCGCCTCTGAAATATCCAGCGAAAAAGACCGCGCCAAGACGACTGCAATTATGTTTTTTGTCATGGTGGTGAGCATCATTATCACCGCTGCTGGTCTCAGCCGGATGTTGGAACCTTTTACGCCTGAGCGGCTGAACCAGGCGTTTCAAGCAATTGCTTTACTGGCTTTGGTGATGGGCGTTCTAGGTCTGCTTGGGCTGGAACGCCGCACAGCCAGTATCCAGCAAGCTGAAGCGCGCTATAATCTTCGCACCGTTTATCACGAGGTTTTGTCAAATCGCCAGGTAAAACTGTTCTTCTTCTACCTTATTTTGATGCTTGCGGCAATCTTAGGCCAGGATGTGCTCCTGGAGCCTTTCGCAGCCAGGGCATTTGCCTTCCCGGTGAGCGTGACAACGCGGATCACCTCGATCTGGGGAATGTGTTACCTGGTTTCGCTTGCGATTGCCGGCATCCTTGAAGACAGGTTTTCAAAGATTAAAGTAGCGCGCCTGGCAGCCTGGACGGCAATCGGAGCCTTTTTACTGATCGCAGTGAGCGGGCTGGCAGCCAGTCCGGCCATGTTTTACAGCGGGGTTGTACTGCTCGGTCTGGCCACAGGTCCCGCCACAGTTTCCAACCTTTCCCTGATGTTAGATATGACCGTGCCTGGAAAAATCGGCTTATTTATCGGCGCCTGGGGCGCTGCCAGCGCCTTGGCCAGGTTGCTTGGCTCATTCACAACTGCCCTGGTCCGCGATCTGGCTCGATTGGCGCCCCAGGGGGCTATCGGAGGCTATACAGCCGCATTTTTACTCGAAGCTGGCTTCTTAATCGTATCCCTGCTCATTTTAGGACGGATCGATGTAGCTGTCTTCAGGCGCCAGGCGAGTGAACCCGAAAGCGAGCCTTCGTTCATCGAACGGGCAGCATTGAGCGGGGAAGCATAGAAGGAAAAAAAGGTATGACTAAGGAATGGTTAAGTTTAAGCGGCGCCGCCGAAGCTCTGGGTGTACACACCAGCACGGTGCGAAGTTGGTCGGACCAGGGCAATCTTCCGGTGCACCGCACTCAGGGTGGTCATCGGCGCTACCTGCGCAGCGAAATTGAAGTCTGGCTCCACGCTCAGCGCGGCGAAACTGTCCAGCTCGACCTGGTGGTACAAAACGCCCTGCGCAGCACTCGCTTTCAGATCAGCGAGGGCCGTCTGAACCGCGAGGAGTGGTATCAAAAACTCGACGAAGATGCCCGTCAGCAGTACCGGGTCAGCGGTCGGGCTCTTGTGCAGGGTCTGCTGCAGGCCATTACGACCACTGGCAGCGTGGATCGCACCGAAGCAGATGCTCTGGGTTATGAATACGCTTCGCGAGGCCATCGCCATGGCTTAAATAGCGTTGAAGCAACACATGCATTCTTGTTTTTTCGCAATATGCTCCTCGAATCTACCCTGACGGCTTTCGAGTCGGCTGCTGTTCGTTCGCCGCACGCCTGGAGCGATATGTTTCGCAGAATGACCGAATTTACAGACGAGATTTTGGTGAAGCTTTTGGAAACTTACGAGCTCTACCAAAGACCCTATCGATGAAAAGAACCAGCGCCCGCTTTACACCTACCATCTGGACCCGGTTCATCATCCCCGCCATTTTAGGATGTTTACTCCTAGCCCTGGTTGCAACCGTTGTTTTTATCATACTTTCCGCAACAGGTATTTTATAGAGAGTTAAATTACGTTCAAATCATGATCGTCTGCAGCAATGATTACCGGAGGAGCTATGAACTTCATCCCGATATTATCGACAGTAATCACTTTCTTTTTTGCCGCCTCAGTGCTCAATCGTTACCAGCACCGCAAAGGAAAACACTTGTTAATGTGGGGTATCGGCCTGATTTTATACGGTCTAGGCACCTTAAGCGAAGTGATCCTGGGGTTTACATTCAATGAATTTGTCCTGAAAATCTGGTATGTCAGCGGCGCGATGCTCACCGCCGCCTGGTTGGGCCAAGGCACGATCTGGCTGCTGGTGCGTAGGCCGGGAGTTGCCCGCTGGTTGACCTACATCCTGGCCGGTGTCTCGTTACTGGCAGTGGTTCTGGTAATGACCGCACCAATCAACCCCGGCGCAAGTTATGACCTGGCCCGCCCGATCTCCGAGCAGTACAAAGAATTCCTGACCCGCAATGGGATGATTATTGCGCTGACAATCATTCTAAACATCTATGGCACGATCGCCCTGGTTGGCGGAGCGCTTTATTCTGCTTATTTATTCCTGCGTAAGCAAGTTTTGATCAACCGCGTGATCGGAAATATCCTTATCGCTGCCGGGGCGATGTTCCCGGCAATGGCTGGCTCGTTTGTCGGCGCTGGCCTGGTGGATATGCTGTATCTGAGCGAGTTATTAGGCGTAATCTTGATGTATGTCGGTTTCCTACAAGCCACCGTTACTCGTCCGGTCGAACAGCCTTCCCAGCCGCTAACTGTTAAAAGCTAACGCCTGATCGCTGATTGCTATCTGGTTCAATGGTAGAATTAAAGCCATGACAGACCAACTCACACCCAAAGCCTCGATTCTCGAACGGTATCCCCTCGACCAGATTCGCCGCAACCATGGATTGGAACATGCCACCCTGCATGTCCTGGCCCGCCAGTATCCGCGCCTGCCTTTTGCCGGTCATTCAGATCCTGGCGGTTTTTGGATTGTTGGAAAAGTTTCGACAGAAGATGTTCGCAGCGCGGTTGATGAAGCCCTTAACTTGCTGCGCAGTGGGCAGCGCCAATTGGCAGTCCACCCAAATTGCGGCACCAACCTCGTCACCTCAGGTACCCTGGCCGGCCTGGCTGGAGCGCTAGCAATGTTTGCCGGTGGACAAAAACGGCGCGATCAGCTCAGCCGCCTACCCTTGGCCATCAGCCTGGCTACCATAGCTTTACTGGTTGCCCAGCCGCTTGGGTTATTCCTGCAAGCCAGGGTGACCACTTCTGGCGATCCTGGCCCTTTGGAAATTGTTGAAATCAAGACTACCTCGCGCGGCCGCACGCTTACCCACCGGGTTGTGACCCACGACAGTCTATGAGCAATCCGGCGCCGGTCATCTACCTCCTGCAAGGAGAAGATGAATTTGCCATCGCCCAATTCCTGACCAAATTGCAAACCGATCTGGGGGATCCTGGCCTGGCGGCGATGAACATCACTCGCCTGGACGGGCGCACGTATAGCCTGGATGGACTGCTGACAATTGCCGGGGCAATGCCCTTTCTGACCTCCCACCGCCTGGTGATCCTTGAACATCCCGCTGCCCAGATCAAGTCAAACGAAGAACAGGAGAAGTTCAAAAATACCCTTGCCAAGATACCTCCAAGCACGACCCTGGCATTGGTCGAATATGGGCTTCTGACCAGCGATAAGGACCGCAAGAATAATAAGCTGCACTGGTTGGACGAGTGGGCTTTTGCTGCCGGAGAGCGCGTCCACATCAAGCGCTTCGATATACCGAAAATCCATGATTTGCATGGCTGGATCGTGGCCAAGGCTAAAGTCGCATGGTGGGATATTCACCCGGGCTGCCGCAGTAGAACTGGCGAACCTGGTCGGTGCTGAGCCGCGCCAGGTCGACCAGGAAATCCTGAAACTATTGGAGTATGTCAATTTCAGCCGTCCGGTCGAATTGGATGATGTCCATCACCTGACCGCAGATACACGCCAGGGAGATATCTTCGCCCTGGTTGACGCGATCAGCGCCAATAATCCAAAAAGCGCCCTGAAGATGCTGGAGCGCCTTTTGGAGCAGGAAGAACCGATCTATATATTCAGCATGATTGTGCGCCAGTATCGCTTACTTCTCCAGGCTCGCGAAATACTGGATCGCGGCGGAAATGTAAATGACATGGCAAAAGAGGTGATAGACCGGGACGGCAGACGAGTTCATCCTTACGTTGCTGGGAAAATCATCAGCCAGGCTCAGGGTTATACGCTGTTGGTCCTAGAGCGAATCTATCACGAATTGCTGGCGCGGGATGAGATCATGAAAACCAGCCAGATGCCCTCGGAACTGGTCCTCGAAACCCTGGTAGTTGAGTTAGGGGAGATTCATCCCGTTCATGCCAATCCAAAAATGATTGGGTAAGATTGTCCTGGTTGAGCGAATTTCGATCCCCGCCCGCTTAAGCGAAGCCTCGGTCTCAGGGTCCGGGGTGGTTCCTAACATCGTGCTGGGGTGAACGAAGCACAGGGTTGGCGATTGGCCGTATTTTTTGCGATAGTAATCGGCTGCTCGCGCAACTTTTATGGACAATACTATTTTTGGGTCATTATCAAACCACAACATACCTATATTCACGCTGCACCTCCAGTTGGGTCACAAACCCAAAAGTATAACCAGCCGCCTTCCACTGAAGCGCAAAATTGGCGGCCTTTTTCTATCTGTGGAGCTGGGCAGTGATCATCTCGCCCCAGGTAATTAGCAGCCAAAGGATCAGCGATCGAACCCAGCAAATGGGTGCGAAAAGCGTCCAATAAAGCTGGATCGGCATACTCTAAATCCTCGCTTGAAAGCGTGGCAATCACCCAAATCCCCATCCGCGGGCCGTGCTTGATCAGATGGTGAAGCCGGGTCAGCATTGTGAGATTCAGCTTATTCGCTACTTCGGCAATTTCCTCAATTACAACCAGGATCATCGGCTCACTTGGCTTGAGCCTTCGCTTTTCGGTTTCTAAAAATAACTCATCGATGATGCTGGGAGCGTCGGACAGCGGAGCTAATTTCCGGCAATGCTCAAATTCAGCCAGGTCAGTATATTCAGCCAGGTCGGCTGTGATCAGGTAATAGATTAATTGCTCCGGTGGGTTCATCAACGCAGCCGAGAAGAGTGCAGAACGCACCAGGCGGGTCTTTCCAGCGCCGGTATCTCCAGCGGCAAGCAAAGCGCCAGGCGCTGGATTGGTCAGGTATAACATCAATGGGAGATGGTCTTCGCACATACCCAGGACAAGCGTGAGCGGTGAGCTTGCCCCAGACTCAGCAAGGAGCTCCTGCAGACTTGGATAACCGGCCGGGGTTTCATCCGCAGGGATCGGATCACTGCCAGGCGTGTTTGCCGGAATCTCATCGGTGTTGGTCTTCGTCATAGCCTGGATCCCAAGTCCGCGAGCCGGACTGCTCAACCAGGGAAGGGTGATCTTCAGGCGTTCAACCATTTTCAAACGGGATGTCAATCGTTCAGGAGGTGTAATCATCTTGAGCCTACCTTTCCTAAAACCAATTAGAACCTTTGTTCTATTATAGAACAAAGGTTCTGGTATGTCAAGGGAAATTCCTTTTTTTAAGACAGGCAGCGGACTTAATCTGTATTCCGAGGATGAAGCTTATAATACATAGCCATGGAGATTTCCCCCACCCACCGGGCACGCTCTTTAAGGGTTGAAGCTATTGTCCTGCGCCATTCCGATTGGGGAGAAGCCGATCGTATGCTGACCCTTTTCACCCTCGAAATGGGCAAAATACGCGCCCTGGCTAAAGGTGCACGCAAACCACGCTCGCGCAAAGCTGGACATCTCGAACCATTCACCCGCGTCAGCTTGCAGCTCGCCCGCGGCCGCGATATCCTCCTGGTGACCCAGGCGGATACCCTGGCGGCGTATTCAGACCTGCGCGATGATTTAATGCGTACAACCTATGCAGCTTATACAGTCGAGCTGCTGGATCGATTTACCTACGAGGAAGGTGAGAACCGCTCCCTCTACCGCTTATTAGCGGATACTTTGGACCGCCTAAATCGCAGCGATGCTTCAGCCGAGAACCACCCTCCCCCCGATTTGGTAGTACGCTACTACGAAATGCGCCTTCTCGACCTGGTTGGCTTTCGTCCACAGTTGTTCCAATGCGCCAATTGTGGAAAAGACATTCAGGCGGAAGACCAATACTTCTCCGCGGAAGCTGGTGGAGTTCTTTGCCCCAAATGTGGACTGCCAGCTGCTGGCGCCCGGCCAGTATCGCTCGAGGCGCTGCGCTATATGCGTCATTTTCAGCGCAGCAGCTTTAACGAAGCTGCCCGGGCTCAGCCCGCCACGATCACTTTTCGCGAGATGGAAAGCTTGATGCAGTTCTACCTGACTTATCTACTGGAACGCGGTCTAAACACCCCGGCTTTTTTACGCCGGCTGCGGCAGGAGAACGCGGGTAATCAGTAATCAGGAAGCTGCGCTGGCCAGCTCTCCCAACGCCCTCCCGTTTCCGCCGGATTGCAGCGGCGCTTCGTCTTCAGCTCGGAACTGGCTCATATATAGGTCATAGTAAAAACCGCGTTTTGCCAGCAGATCATCGTGCTTGCCGCGCTCAACGATCTGACCCTTATCAATTACCAAAACCAAATCCGCATTGCGAATAGTGCTCAGCCGGTGGGCAATAACAAAGCTGGTGCGGCCCTTTAAGAGCTCGTTTAGGGCCTTTTGGATCAGGCGCTCAGTGCGAGTATCGACGCTGGAGGTGGCTTCATCCAGGATCAGGATGCGCGGATCAACCAAGGCTGCGCGAGCAATAGCCAGAAGCTGACGTTGTCCCTGGCTCAAGCCGCTGCCACGCTCACCCAGGATGGTCTGGTAGCCATCCGAAAGGCGTTCGACAAAGGTATCGACATGAGCAAGTTTGGCAGCCGCCAGGACCTCTTCATCGGAAGCCTCGGGTCGCCCATAGCGAATGTTCTCCATCACCGTGGCGCTGAACAAGAAGGTATCCTGGAGCACAATGCCGATTTGACGGCGCAAGCTCTCCACGGTGACGCTGCGCACGTCCTGTCCATCGATGCGCACAACACCGCCGCAAACATCGTAAAAGCGCGGCACTAGGTTAATGATCGTGGTCTTTCCGGCGCCGGTCGGTCCGACAATTGCGACAGTCTGACCCGGCTCAACTGTGAAATTCATGTCGGTTAAAACTGGCAGGTCGACGCGGTAGGAGGCGCAGACATTCTCGAACGCTACCGACCCTTGGATGGAGGGCATATCGATCGCGCCGGGCAGGTTGACTATTTCGGGTTCGACATCCATCAGATTGAAGATCCGCTCGCCGCCGGCGATGGCATTCTGCAGATTCGTCCATAAAATAGCAATCTGCTGAATGGGCTGATTAAAACGCTGAACGTAGGCTACAAAGGTAATTACCAGACCCAAAGAGACCACTGTCCCAAAGAAGGTCCCGCCAGTCAGGATGGCCATACCACCCACCCCAGCGACAATCGCCAGGGCGACATAACCTAGCGCTTCCAGAGTAGGGGCCAGGGCGCTGGTGTAGGCCACTGCGCGCACGTTCGCATCGCGGTTGGCGGCGTTCGTAACGCGGAAGTTTTCGATGTTCTCATCTGCGCGGTTGAATGCCTGGACCTCGCGCACAGCGGAGATACTCTCCTGCAGCTCGGCATTGACGTTGCCAATGCGCTCGCGCGCCTTGCGGAAGGCTTTACGTGCTTGACCTGAAAACCACACCGTAGCGACGATCATCAAAGGGACAACGATTAGGCTTAGCAATGCAAAGGGCAAGCTTAATCGCACCATATTATAGGAGACCCAGCTTAGCAGCATGATGCCGCTGAAGACGTTGAGTAAGGCAAAACTGATCGCCTGCTGGATTGTCTCTGAGTCGTTGGTGATGCGGCTCATCAGGTCCCCAGCTTCATGATCGCCATAGTAACCCAGAGATAAGCGCAGCAGATGCTGGTAAAGATCTTCGCGGAGATCGCGCAGGACATGATTGCCTGCCCAGGCCATGGTAAAGAAAGATAGGCCTGTCATCACCGCGCCGATGACAAACAAGGCTAGGATGATCAGCACCAGTTCCCCCATAGCCCGCGATGCGCTGCGCCTGGGTTTGAGCACCGGTGGCATCTGGGGGGCGGGTGGCGCTGGTGATGCTCATCGCACCCAATATAATCCGCTGGGTAAAGGTTTCAGGCTGCTTGCCTGCGGAGAGCCAGCAGTTGCTGGCTGCTGTGGAAGCGCCATCCTCGCCTAGAAAACCGGAAAAAGTCCGTTCGGCAATCGGCGTCAGGTAACAATCGGTTGCCTGGCCGAGCAGATCGGGGACAGTAACCTGTGTCCAGGTTGAGACGATAACAAACAACAATACAATCACTAAAGCAAACCAAAACGGTTTGAAGTAATGACCAAAGCGAGAAAGTGTACTGCTGACGTTCTTTGGCTTGAGAACATCTTGGCTCATGATACGGCGCATGCCGTCTGGTCCACCAAACATAAGTTAACTCCTAAAGAAAAAAACAATCAAATAAGCAGCTTGTTAAGCGCTCAAGGCATCCGGCAGGGCAGCTTCGAGCTGGGGGGCTGCCACGGCCGCATCGCCAACCAACTGGGAATTGTAGATTTCAGCGTAGATCGGGCTATCTTCCATCAGCTCGGCATGCGTTCCGCTAGCCACGATCTGCCCTTTGTCCAGGATCAAAATCTGATCGGCGTGGCGCACGGTGCTGATGCGTTGGGCAATGACAAAACTGGTGCGCCCCTGCATCAAGTTATCCAGAGCACGTTGAATCTGCGCTTCTGTAGACAGGTCGACGCTGCTGGTCGAATCATCCAAGATCAGGATTCGTGGATCGAGCAAGAGGGCGCGGGCGATGGCAATGCGCTGTTTCTGGCCTCCGCTCAGGGTAGCGCCGCGCTCGCCCACCGGGGTATCATATCCGTCCGGAAACGACATAATGAACTCGTGAGCAGCCGCAGCCTCAGCGGCGGCGATGACTTGTTCCATAGTGGCATCCGTCTTGCCAAAGGCGATATTGTCGCGGATTGTGCCGGAGAAAAGCGTGGTCTCTTGCAAGACAATCCCGATTTGGCTGCGCAGCGATTCCAGCGTGATCTGGCGCAAGTCCTGACCATCGATCTGCACACTGCCTTCACTGGGATCATAAAAACGCGGGATCAAGTTGATGATCGTTGTTTTACCCGAGCCGGTAGCCCCCAGCAAGGCGATCGTCTGGCCTGGATCAGCCTCGAAAGACACCTGGCTCAAAACCGCCTGGTCGCTGCCGAAATAGCGGAAGGTGACGTTATCGAACTTCACCCGCCCGTTCACCTGGGGCAAAGCAACAGCGCCCGGCATGTCGGTGACGTCGCTTTTTGCATCGAGAATTTCAAAGATGCGGTTGGCTGAGGCAGAGGCCTGGCCTAACTGGGTAATAATAAAACCAAACATAGCCAGCGGCATAAAGAGATAGATTACATACAGGCTGAATTCCTGCCACTCTCCAATGGTCATTGTGCCGTTGATAATCTGGCGACCGCCGAAATACAGCACAATTACCTGGCCAAGGTTTGAAATCAGGAAAACCAGGGGAAACAGGAAGGTAAGGGTGCGCGAAACCTTAATTTGCTGCTTCATCAGCGCCTCGGCTGAGCGATTGAAGCGTACGGTTTCATCGAACTCACGGGCAAAGGCTTTAATAACTTTTATCCCGGCCAGGCTCTCCTGGAGGGAGGTGTTCAAGGCGGAAAGTTTTATTTGAACCTTTGCAAATAAGGGACCGCTGATGATGCCAAAAATCATAAAAATCAAAAAGGCCACTGGCAGGATCGGCAGGACCACCAGGGTCAGGCGGAGGTTGGTTCTGAATAGGATAATCAGCGTACCGACCAGGAGCACCACAGCCCCAACCAGTTGGAGCAAACCCTGGCCAATAAACAAGCGCACCTTTTCAACGTCGTCAGTGGCTCGTACCATCAACTGCCCGGTTTGATTGCGATCGTGATAGGAAAAGGATAGATTCTGAACCTTGGAGAATAAATCATTGCGCAAGTCGAAGGCGACAGACTGTGAATTGCGCTCTGCCCAGTAAGACTGTAAGAAAGAGAACACACCACGGAAGGCGGCAAAGATCACAATGGCAATCACTGCGGTGAGCAAAGCCGTGGGAGCATTTAGCTTGTTCGTGTTTAACTGGGCGGTGAGTTGTTCTTGGGTTAAGCCAGCCGGGTAATTCAACGCCTCCACAATCTTAGGCAAAGCGGCTGGCAGCATGGCGGCCGGAATTTTACCGAGCAGTTTCAGGATGTTTTCTGCCATAGCGCCTGAGGTGATTGCATCGATAATATTGCCCACCAGGCGCGGCACCGCTAATTGGGCCAGGGTGGCAACAATTAAGAACAAATAGGGTAAGGCAGCCTGGCGACCGTAGTGGGTCAGGTAGCGATAAACCCGCATCAACGCGCCGCGCGATCCGGACTTCCTGGTCTTAGATCGGCTGCGGGTATGGATCATTTGACTTTGCAAAGCATATACTCCTTTAATTATTAACTTCCAAGCGCCGGGCGGCTTCAGTCAGCGCGACCAGCGCCCGACCGATTGACTCTTGTTCTGACTCGCTCAAGGCGACAGTTAATTGCTCCATCCAACTCCGGCGAGCTTCGATAGCTTCTTCAACCAATTGTCGTCCACGAGGGCTTAGGGTGATCTTTTTGACGCGCCTGTCTTCGGTATCTTCCGTACGCTGTAATATCTCCTGCCCAACCAGGCGATCCACCAACTGGCTGGCAGCGGCGTTCGTCACCCCTAAGTGCTCCCCGATTTCTGATACCCCGCAAAAACCGGTATAGTAAAGCCGAAAGAGGACGTTGAATTGGGCCATCGACAAGCCTGAATCTTGCGAAAAACGCCTGAATTCATGCATTGAACGGCGCATGAATATTTCAGCCCATTCACGCAGAATTGAAGTAAAATGCTCGCCATTTGATTGATTTATTTCCATAATTTAACCTCGCTTATTAGTTAAGCGAGGTTAACTATATTCGTGTTTGTCTGATTTGTCAAGGGTGCACGAACAGCTCATACGCCTAGATCAGGCGGAGCCAAGAGATCTAGATTACTAGTTTTCCAGCGGTTGGTCGGCGAGCGACAGCAAAGGCATCGACATCGAGGGCGTCAGCCTGCCAGTGACTAGCAAAGCTCCCTGCATAGACCATGGCCCACTCCAGGTGATTGTTACCTGGCGAAGTTGGCCGCGCAGATCTTCCTTTGATTCAACGAAAACCAATTTATTGGTTGGCGTGCGCCCTCGCCAGCGACCACGCACTTTCTCCTCAAAAAGGACCTCAACCGGTTTACCCAGGTAAGTTGTATTAATTTCACCCAGGATGCGTTCCTGCTGTTCTTCCAATAACCGAAAGCGCCGCCACTTTTCTTCATCTGAAACGTCATCCGGTAAGCGTCGTTCGGCCACCGTCCCTGGGCGCACTGAATAACGCGCCAGGTGAGCCACGTCCAGGCGCAGCTCCTCCAACAAATCGTAGGTATGTTGGAATTGTTCGGCGCTCTCACCCGGAAAACCTACAATAATATCAGTGGCAATCGCCACACCGGGAATGCGCTGGCGGATGCGCTCTACCAGGCGGCGGTAATCGTTGCTGCTGTAGCCGCGCTTCATGGCTTCCAACACATCGTCATCGCCAGCCTGTACCGGCACTTCGATATGCGGCATTATTTTTGGCAGCTCGGCAACCGTATCGAGCAGTTCATCCGTCATCCAGTTGGGATGCGAGGTCAAAAAGCGGATCCGCTCCAGGCCATCGATCTCGTGCACCAGGCGCAGCAGGGCAGCCAGGTTCGGGCCATCCGGAATGTCTTTGCCATAACGGTCAACAATCTGGCCGAGCAGAGTGATTTCCTTAACACCCTGAGCCACCAGGGCGCGCACTTCGGCCAGGATATCGCCAACATGCCGGCTGCGCTCGATGCCGCGGCGGTACGGAATGATGCAGAAAGTGCAGGCATGCGAACATCCCAATACTACCGGCACATGCGAGGCCACCAGCTTACCGCGCTCATCAAAAGGCAGCAGCAGATCGCCATCCAACGCTGCGTTGCGGGCAGTGGTCTCAGCAATTTGCAGTTCTCGGCTTTCGCTCTGGGTCAGGTAAGTCACTAGCGGACCAGGATCTGAAGGAGGTGAAAAGACATCTACGTATGGGAATCGCTTCTGGAGAACTTCGTAGCCGCGGACGCCAACCAGGCAGCCCATCAAGTTGATGACCAGGTCGGGTCGTTGCTTCTTCAATGGTTTTAGCGAAGACAACCGGCCATAAGCCTTGTCCTCGGCGCTTTGGCGCACCACGCAAGTATTTAATATAATGACATTAGCTTCCTCAGCCTGGCGGGTGGGCTGGTAGCCTAAATGTTCAAGCGCCGAAGCCACCCGCAGCGAGTCGGCCACGTTCATCTGACAGCCTTCAGTCCAAATGTGATATTTCATGTCCGAGATTATAACATGCTGATAATCTCGATTGGGCGATTGGCGATCAGGTAGACTCGTGATAAAATTATTTTTCATGCGCAAGAAACCCTTGACAATGATTCTCCTGGGTATTGCCGGATTGGTTTTGCTTGCCGGCCTGGCCTGGAGAAGTCCCTTCTTTACAGAGCCGTATTTCCTGGCGCGTCGACACCGCCCTGACCTATGTGCGAGCCGTGATGAATCCAGCCGGGGCGCTCCCGACCAGCTTACCCCAGCCGCACGTAATGGTCACCCGCCAGCCGACTTCAACCCCAACCTCTGGACTGCCAGGCCAGCTCGAGTTGACCCCATCACCAACGATTGGCCCCACTCCCTCACCGACGCCATCCCCAACGCCAATCCCAGGCGTCGTCGAGCTCGCCCCACCGAAATGGGAGAAGCAAGATGCCAACAACTGCGGCCCAGCCAGCCTGGCCCTTTATCTGCGCCATTATGGTTGGGAGGGCGACCAGTTCACCATTTCGCAAGAAATTAAGCCGTTCCGAGAAGACCGCAATGTTAATGTTGAAGAACTGGCTTATTTCGCGCGGAATAAGACCGGCTGGCTAAACTTTGAGTACCGCGTGGGCGGAGACCTGGAGACCCTGAAGAAAATCCTGGCAGTGGGTATGCCGGTGATGATCGAGGAAGGATCCCTGCTAGACCAATCCTACTGGCCAAACGACGATCAATGGGCCGCTCATTACCTGCTGCTGACTGGCTATGATGACGACAAACAAACTTTCACCGGCCAGGATACCTACTTCGGCGCCAATAAAAAGATCCCTTATGCCAAGCTAGATAAAGGCTGGCAGGCCTTTAATCGAGTCTATATCATGCTTTACCCGCCGGAATTCGAGCCAACCCTCCGCTCGATCCTGGGAGAGCAATGGGATGCTGAGATTAACCGCCAGCACGCCCTGCAAGTCGCCCAGGAAGAAACACAGGCAAATCCAGACGATGCCTTTGCCTGGTTCAACCTGGGCACCAACCAGGCTTATTTTGAGCGCTATGCAGACGCCACCGACGCTTATGACCGCGCCCGCAATCTGGGCTTACCGCAGCGGATGCTGCGCTACCAGTTCGGCCCCTTTATGGCTTACTTTCACAGCGGGCAGTTAGACGATCTGGATACCCTGCTCAAGTATGCCTTAAAAATTACCCGAAACTCAGAAGAGGCATATCTCTGGCGGGGTTGGATGCAGTACCGCCAAGGCGACAAAACCGCGGCGATCGAAGATTTCCGCCGGGCGTTACAGGAAAATCCGGGATATGAAGATGCAAAATACGCTTTAAATTTTCTGGGAGCCGCGCCATAGGCTCGAAGCACTTGGCTTTCATGCTACAATAAGAATTTGTGAAGGCATGTGCCCTGTTTGGCAAAGAATTTAAACCAGTGCAAACAAACTTTCGCAGGAGAAAATTATGAAACTCGCGAATATAAATCAAACCATAAACCAGGGGCAAATTAAAAAATTGCTTCAATCAAGTACTTCTGCCGCACTCGGCGTGCTGATCATTTTCAGCCTGGCCGTCCTAGCAGTCCGTCCGGCGGCCGCCCAAGAAGAAAATCTCCCAGCCGCTCCGAGCGCCTTCTGGAACATCCAGACCGTGGAAGATCCACCCTATCTCACCGATATGACCGATCGCAGCGCACGATTCGATTCCGCTAATAACCCACATGTCGCTTTCGGCGGCGATCACCTCTATTATGCACGCTGGAACCCCACCACGAAAGTTTGGTTCATCACCACTGTGGATTATGGAACCGATGTCGGCCGCTTTGCCTCCCTGGCCTTGGATAGCTCGGGGAATCCACGGATCGCTTATTATGATGCCGCAAACGGCGCCTTGAAATTTGCTTACAGCATGGATGGTGGGTATAACTGGTTTGCACCTTTCACAGTGGCAACCTTTGGTCCCGCCCCGGTGGCCAACACCGATCCAGAGAATCCGACAATCGAACAAGCCCAGGCCGCGCATACCCAAAACCACCTGGACCGCTCCTCCGGTCTGCCTGACAAGACGGCCGGCAGCGAAGCAGTGCAAGAAACCGGTGTGGGCGGCTACACCTCCATCGCCACCGATAGCCAGAACCGGGTCCATATCAGTTACTATGATTGGACCGCGGCGACTTTGGAATACGCCCGTTGGGATGGGGTGACCTGGTACTTTCAAACGATCGATAGCAACCCAGGTGACAAGGGATACGATGTTGGAAAATTCTCATCGCTCCGCGTAGATTTGTCCGGCCTCGCGCATATCAGCTACATGGATGAAAAGTATGATGGTCTAAAATATGCTTACGACACCGGAAATGGTTGGGCAATCGAGGAAATTGACAGCCGCCTGGCGCCCAATTTTCGCTTCGGCGGTTTCTCCTCTCTGGTTTTGGATGGCTCCGGCAACCCGTACATCAGCTACCAGGACTGGCAGAACTTCAACCTCTTAATGGCCTCGCCGGCCGTAGGCGGTTCCTGCTCGGAACCCGGCTGCCGCAGCTGCGGCCCGAGCGGAAGCTGGCAGTGCCGAATCGTCGACAGCGCTGATGATACGGGTTGGTTCACCTCGATCGGGCGCTCCAACAGTGCCTTAATGATCAGCTATTACGATTCAACCAACGGCGACTTGCATTATGCTGAATCCTCCAACGGACGATCCTGGAGCAGGGATACCCTGGTCAGCAGCGGCGACGTCGGTCTCTTTACCTCCCTGGCAGTCGATACCAACGGGTACCCAGGCATATCGTATTACACAGCCAGCAGTGGCCTGTTCTCCTTCATCCGCTATAATGGCTCGGGGTGGACAAATTCCGGGATTATCTACGGCGGTGAGTTAGGCCCGTTCTCTTCACTGCAGATTTCACAGAACTTCAATGTGCCTTACATTAGCTATTTCAGCGAAACTAGCGACCAGCTCAAGCTGACCTCCAGCCTTGGTCCAGGATTATGGTATCCGAAGTTTATTGCCTCCGGCGGTGGCGGCTACAGCAGCCTCAAGCTGAACCAGGCCGGCGATCCGCGCATTGCCTATTACGATTTTATCAACGGAAATCTGGTTTTTGCCTACATTTCCGGTGGAACCTGGTATTTCCAAACCATCGATTCGGGTGGCGATGTCGGCATGTATCCATCCCTGCAGTTGGATAGCAGCGGTCGGCCATACATCAGTTATCAGGATGTCACCAACCAGGCGCTGAAATTTGCCTATTGGAACGGTTCAGTCTGGGTGGTGCAGTTCGTTGAAGACTCCAATGCCTATGTGGGCGCCTACAATGCCCTGGCTGTGAATAAGAGTACGGCTGACTGTTACGCCATGATCGGCGGGACGACAACCTGCCCAACGATCAGTTATTATGACGCATCCAACAAAGTGCTTAAGGTAGCCTTCCTGTCCACAATTGGCGCCTGGGCGACTCAGGTGGTTGATCCTACCCTGTACACAGGAAAGTACACTTCCATAGATACCGACTATCTGAACAGACTGCATATCAGTTACTATGCTCCAAACTCTGACGACAGCCAGGGCGCTTTGAAACACGCTGTAGGTGTCAAAGGAGCATCTGCCTGGAGCTGGAGTACTGAGGTGGTAGATAGCAGCACCACCAATGTTGGACGGTACACATCCCTGGCCGTTGACATTTACAATCAAGTGCATGTCAGCTACTATAACGCCACCGGCGGCGATTTGAAATACGCTTTGTATTCCGGCTTCTGGTCGACCGAATATGTCGACACCAATGGCGATACCGGGATTGGCACCTCGCTGGCGCTTTTCGCCAATGGTCAGCCGGCAATCAGTTACTACGATTACACCAATGGCGCACTTAGGTTTGCGACACCTTACTCTGGACAATACGGCAAGTCTTACTACCTGCCGCATATTGGCAAGAATAATTAATTCCTACGTAAACCCTGGCCGCGCGATGGGTTTTAAACTGTGAAATACGAAAACGAGGAGATGAATACTATGGATGAGCGTACGCCCGACCCATTGCGCGTCCAGGATGATCTGGTTGTCACCCTGGACTATGTGCTTACAGTGGATGGAGAAGTCATCGACCAATCCAGCGACACCGGAGCGATCGAATTTCTCCAGGGGCAAGGCCAGGTGATTACCGGCCTGGAAAATGCAATATACGGAATGGCTGTCGGCGAAAACAGAGACATCGTTGTCGCTCCGGTCGATGGTTACGGTGAGATCGACACTGATGATTACGCAGAAATTCCCCGCAGTGAATTCCCCGACGAAATCCCTTTAG
This sequence comes from uncultured Chloroflexia bacterium, assembly GCA_963770655.1. Taxonomy (GTDB): domain Bacteria; phylum Chloroflexota; class Anaerolineae; order Anaerolineales; family UBA4823; genus CAZAGA01. The sequence continues at coordinate 72,686 of CAVYQO010000017.1, forward strand.
AGGTGGGTGTTGAGCTGCAGATACGCGATCAGGATGGCGATGTTTTCGAGGCATATATCCAAGAAGTTCGCCCAGAAAGCGTTTTTTTGAATTTCAACCACCCTCTGGCGGGAAAAGATTTACATTTCTCGGTAACAATCCTTGAGCTGCGCCCGGCCAGCGCTGAAGAAATCGAGCATGGCCACGTCCATTCCGAGCATCACCATCACTAAAAAAGGGCGGGCCTCAGGTCCGCCCTTTTTTACATCGATATCAAACCCTGCTGCACTCCCACTCGCACGGCCTCAGTTCGGTTGGTTGTTCCCAACTTGGCATAAATGGTGGATATATGGAATTTAACCGTATGCTCGCTGATCCCCAATTGGACAGCGATTTGCTTGTTTGCCAGGCCAAAAGCCAGCAGACCAAGCACTTCCGTTTCACGCTGAGTGAGCGCCTCAACCAATCCCGGTTGAGATCCTCCCGCAGCAAAATTCCCTCGAAACAATTTTTCGAACAGCGCAGGGGAGCCCACCACGAGCCCCTGGTGTAAGGCAAAAACTGCCGCCTGGAGCTCTTCGGTGCTGCAATCCAGGCTCAGCGCCCCCCAGGCTCTCCCTTTTTGTTTGGCCAGGATCTGGACGAACTCGGCCTGATCGGTCAGAAAGAGCACTGCCGGACGCCCGGTCTGCTGGTTGGTCAAGCGCCGCTCCACATCCGGCAGGGCTGTTTCGCTGGCGACCACAAGCACGTCAATCTCATCCAGCCAACTCTCGACCTCACTGAATTCTGCAGCATCCGATATCACCAGGCCTGGCGAGCCATCGGCGAGCATCGCTCCGAGCCCAGAGCGTATAACCTGGTTAGGCGAAATCACGGCTACATGGATCACATAAATAACTCCAAAATTAAGGTCTTATTTTCTCTCCCCTATTATAACGGTGAGTGTAAGCGGCTGGCCGCCGCGCAGTACTTCGACAGCAACGGGGTTTCCAACAATGCTCCCCACCAGTTGAGCAGCCAGGTCATCCGGATCGCTCACTGGCGCGCCGGCCAAACCGACCAAGATATCTCCGATCAGCAGCCCACTTTTGCCAGCCGGGCCGTCTGTCTCGACGCCGACCAACAGCAGGCCGCTGTCTTGCTCACGCCCTAACGCCTGGCGCTGGGCCAAGGGCAGCTCTACGGGTTGGCTGCGGATGCCCAGGAAACCTCGCTTGACCCGGCCATGCACCGCCAGGGTTTCGCCAAGCGACCAGGCCAGGTTTGCTGGAATGGTTAGCGAGCTGCCCTGCCATAAGCCTGAGGTATTGATCCCCAATACATCCCCAGCGCTGTCCACCAACGGACCGCCGGAGAACCCCGGATAAGGAATTGCATCGGTGCGCAGGTAGCGTTCGAGCAGGCCCCCGCGTCCTGTGCGTATTGGCCCGCCAATGGCGCTCACAATTCCCAGGCTGGCTTGTGCTCCCTCGGGGCCGGGCCTCCCAATTGCCAGGACAATCTGACCCAGGCGGGCTTCGTTGCTGGCCCGGTTGGCGCTGACCAGGTCAGATCCTTCCAGGCGCAGCACAGCCAGGTCGCTTCCCGGATCGCGACCGGCCAGGGAGGCGCTTCGCTCGCTTCCATCCGCCAAGACGATCCGGATCTCTTCTTCCCGTTCAACAACGTGATCGGCGGTCAAGATCAGGTTCTCGGCAAAGCCAATCCCACTGGCCGGGCGCCGGCGACGCGCATCCACCAATACGGTAACACCAGCCGCCTTTGCTGCTGCATCCGCCATCGCCTCAGACATAGCGCTGAATAGATTATCCTTTGAACCAGACATAATATAGCCTCCTTATTTTCACTTCAATCCGAAAATCATAAGTTTTCGCTGCAAAAGACAAAACCATAACAAATCGTTTACAATGCTATCCACAATCGTAACGTATAATCGAATCCGGTGCATCCCCCGGATAGGCGGTATTTCACCTGGTAAAATGGCCAGGCAGTTTGATAGGTTGAGCTGCGCAAGTTGCATCGAATTCAAACTTATAACCAGACAGGCGAGTGTAGCAATGAAAGAATCCTTAGCACCATACTTTGATTTCATCACCGAAACGGCTTACCAGGCCGGGCGCTTGACCTTGGGCTATTTCCAAACCGATCTAACCCCCGAATATAAAACAGATCATTCGCCGGTAACGATTGCAGATCGTCGGGCTGAAGAGTTAATTCGCAGCAGGATCGAAAAGCGCTTTCCATCCCATGCAATTATTGGCGAAGAACAGGGTATCAAAGAAGGCGCCGGCGCGTCCCATCGCTGGATTATCGACCCGATCGACGGCACAAAATCCTTTATGCGTGGCGTTCCGTTGTATGGGGTCCTGATTGGTTTGGAGATCGAAGGCCGGGTCGAAGTAGGTGCAGCTTACTTCCCCGGAACGGATGAAATGGTCGCCGCGGCAACCGGCATGGGCTGTTGGTGGAATGGTCGTCGAGCCGCTGTCTCAAAAGTGGCCAGTTTGAAGCAAGCCTACCTATCCTTCACCGATTTTGCAAATTTTCATAAATATGGGCGCGCCGAGGCTCTCCAACGCCTGGCCCATTCGGTCTACTTTCGTCCTGGTTGGACTGACGCCTATGGTTATGCCTGCGTGGCAACCGGGCGAGCTGAAATCATGCTGGATCCAGTGATGAACGTCTGGGATTGTGGACCATTCCCGCCTATTTTCCGAGAGGCAGGTGGGTATTTCGGCGATTGGCAGGGGAATGAAACCATCTATGGGAATGAAGCGCTCGCAACCAGCCAGGCCTTGTTGGCCGAAATATTACAATTGATCCAGGGCTGACCTATCTGCTTGCCGGCTCCACCAGCCGGGTAATCGCCTCATCGATCGATTCTAACGAGCCTTTCGCTGCTGCTTGTGCATATTCCTCTGCTGGAAGTTCGACTTTTAAATCTACCAGCAGGCGTTCAGCTTGCAAACGCACGTCCTTGGCAATCTCCTCCTGGCCCAATACCAAAACCAATATCTCTACTGCCAGCCGATTCCGACCTTCCTGGCGCAGCAGTTCAGCCATCCTCACCAGGTTTTCCAGTATTTCAGGGGTGCGCTTTAGTTGGATGCTGATTTCTAACGCCTGGTTATAATAGTCCCAGGCTGACGAAAGCTCGCCCAATTCAAAACAAAGCCCTGCCATGCGTTTGAGACAGATCGAGTATTCCCAGCGAGCAAATGGAATGGGTTGGAGCTGGTCGATCGCTTGCTGGTAGCGGCGCCGCGCTTCGGCCAGGTTGCCGCTGGCCAGAGCGATATTCCCTAGATTCATGTTTGACATCCCCATCTCGCGTGTGTCGCCAATCTGCCAGCTTAAATTAAATGCTTCCTGAAACAGGTCACGCGCTGGGACATAAGCTTTTTCCAGATATTGCACATAACCCAGGCATGACAGGTAGCGAGCTTCCACTCGGCGGTTGCCCAGCTTGCGCACCAATTCCAGGCTCTCCTGATAAACCGCTGCAGCTTGTGTATATTCACCAAGAGCTACGCATGCCTGCCCAAGAAGAAGGTTCGCCGAGGTGACTCGCCATTGGTCGCCCAGGATCTGACATAGCCGAATGATTTCCTGGCTGACGCGTTTAACATCTGCGAATTCTCCCAGAGCATACAAAAGCGTAGCCTGGCTATCGAGACACACTACCATTCCGACCCGGTCGCCCAGATCGCTAAAGAGAGAAAGGCAATCCTGAGCTAATTGCCGCGCCAGGCTCGTATCGACCAGGGTAAATTGGGCATAGCTGATCTGCACCAGCATGGTCATAGCCATGGCCCATCGGTTGCCAACCTGCTTAAAATAAGCCTGGCACTTGTGAAATAAACGCTCAACTTCAGAATCAGGGAGTCGCCCGTTACCAAAAGATAAAATCGTGTACAGCCAGGCCTGGTCAGCCTCTGCTAAAGTGGGGACCAGATCCAGCGCCTGCAAATAACACTGGTTCCCCAGGTCGAAATTTCCCCGATCGTAAAGGGCACGGCTGTAATAGCCAAATAGATAGGCAGTAACGGTATTGACCAGCCCTGGATCAGCGCCGGAAATTTCCGGCGCTGTCCGCCAGCGATCGATCGCAGCCACTGCCAATTGGAAATCCTCCTCGGCATCCTGGAACCGGCTGCGAGTATCGAAAAAGGAAAACAGCCCATCCATTGCTTGCAAGATCACGCCCAAATCATCATGCTCGATTGCCCAGCGCCAGGCTGAGCGCACATCCTCGATTTCATCTTCGACAAGCTTTATCGCCTGGATCTGGCGTGGGCCACGCAGTTCCAAGCCAATTCGTCCAAGCCAGGCAGCATAGTACTGTGTGTATCTGCCACTGGTTTCATCTGCGGCGTTGGTTTCCTGGCTCAGCTTCTCTCCGGCATACTGCTTGATCAATTCGTGCATCTCAAAGCGCGCTTCCTGACCTTCCGCCCCTACCCTGCGAAGCAAGGATTTATCAACCAGAGTCGAGAGGCGGATTAAGAAAGCTGCACTGCTGTTTTGAGCGCCAATGACAATTGCCGCCGCGGCTTCCCGCCGAAATGGACTGCGAAAAACAGACAAGCGCATCAATGTATCGCGTTCCTGGGGCGAAAGCAGATCCCATGAATTCTCAAAAACCGCGCGCAAGCTGTGATGCCGTTCCGGTGCGCCTTGCAGCGAAGATGTCAGGAAATCCAGGTTTCGCTCGATTTCATGAGCAATCTCACTGCAGGAAAGCATTTTGATCCAGGTCGCAGCCAGCTCTAATGCCAGCGGCGCCCCGTCAACCAATCGACAGATTCGGATGATTCCAGTGAAATCATCCTGGGTTGGCTCAAAATCCGCCCGCCCTCTCCTGGCATTTTGCAAGAAGAGCTGTACTGCTCCAAAGGTCTCTAGGGGTTCAAGACTCTCATTGCCTGGGATAGCCATTCCCTGGATATCATATCCCCATTCTTCTACCAGGCGCAGGCGCTCCCGCGAGGTTACCAGCATTTTTAGACCGGGGCTGGCTGATAATATTTCTGAGAGCAGCCCAGCTCCAGCAATTAGCTGCTCGAAATTATCGAGTACCAGCAGCATTTTTCGGCTGCGCAGGTACTCAATCAATTGAACTTTTTGCGATTCAGGGGTGTCACGGCGCAATTGTTCGCTGCGGAATTGCAAGTTCAGCCCGCTGGCCAGGGCGGAAATCAGGAAATCAGGAGAGTCAACCGGCGCCAACGAGACGAAGAATACCCCGTCGGAGAAAGCCGGCGAACCATCTTCGGCAATCCGCGCCGCCGCCTGGATCGATAGCCGCGTTTTGCCAATCCCCCCTGGACCAAGAATGGTCAGCAGACGACATTCCGGATTGTTTAACAGAGGAATTAGCTCATCCAGCTCTTTTCTTCGGCCAACAAAAGGTGTTGCCGGAGTAGGCAAGTTAGTTCGCTGCAAGATTTCCGAAGCAGGCTGTTTATCACGTTCAGCTCGCGGTCTGCGTAGTGCCAGCAGGCTTCCCGATTTGATCATTTCATACAAATGGGTGGTCTCAGGTTCAGGTTCGACCCCCAACTCATCCTGAAGCATATGCCGGCAATCCAGATACTGGCGCAAGGCTGCGTTGCGTTCGCCTGCCTGGGTATAGATTTCCATCAATAACCGGTGGGCTGGCTCATTTAGTAAATCCAACGCCAACCACCGCCGGGCAGCGATGATTGCCTGGCTGCTATCTTCCTGGGCGAAATAAGCCGTGGCCAGGCGCTCAAGCGCACTCGCCAGCTCCGCTTTCAATCTGTCACTTTGAAAAAACTGCCATTCGTCGAAACCGGCGGAATCGCGCAAGCTGAACCCGGTCAGAAAATCGCCGCGATAGAGTGCAACGGCTTGCTCAAGTGGAGAAATACACTTCTGGCAGGTGACCTTCGCCGGATGGCCGTGCTGCGCGCATTCGGCCAGTGCCGCGCGAAACTGCCAGACATCCAGGCGGAGTGCGCCGGTGCGGCGCAGTTCAATCTGCTCGCGGTCAGCAGCGATCCAGCTGTCCCCGAGGGCCGTATTGAGCGCCCAAAGGGTGCGCCGCAAATAGGCGTATCCTTTTTGGTGGTCATATTCTGGCCAAAACAGCGTCGCCAGCGTTTCGCGACGATGCAGTCCGCCCTCCATAGCCAGGTAAGCCAGCAGAGCCAGGGCTTTGTTGCGCTCCAAGTTCACCAGTTTGCCGTTGCTCTCGATACGTGGTGCGCCAAAAAGATAGATATTTAATTCGAACAGATCGGTCACAGTAAAAAAATTATAGCGTATATTTTCTTGAAAATCGCCTCTGATCTGCTGTTTAAAAGAGCTCGAGATTTCCCTAAATCCGAAAGATTAATAAATTCCGAAACGCTTTATGAAACGCGCCAAGAAACGCCCTCGAAACGTTGCCTCGATAAACTAAAGGCAAGATAAACTAATCACTTTGAGGATAACCATTATGTTTGACACACGCACCATCGAAACCAGATTAAGCCAGAATAGCAAATATCCTGAAAACAGCGATCATTTGCTCTCCCGCCAGGCGATTAGCCTGCACCATATCGCCCTGCGCAAGGGAGTGGTGGCCCGCTGGATTGCGCGACTTACCGGGCACGCCCGCAGTCTGCTCGATTTGGATGCGTTGCAGCCTGGCTTGAATGTGCGCGGGCGCCATTATGCCGGCGTACAGGCAGTGTCGATCGAGCATATTCTAGGGTCAGAAAGCCGCAGCAGCGATTTCGATTCATCCTTTAGCCCATTGAACGAAAAGACCAGCAGCCGCTGGCTTAGCATCGCCACCGCCCGCCTGCAGGGGACCGCAATGCCCGCCATCGAATTGATCCAAATTGGGGAGGCTTATTTTGTGCGCGATGGCCACCACCGTATTTCAGTCGCCCGAGCCTTCGGCGAGGAAGCAATCGATGCTCAGGTAACCGTTTGGGATGTCGCCGGTATGCTCCCCTGGGAAAAATCTACGGACATGACTGGCCTTTGCGCAGAAGCAATTTAGGGTATCAGAAAATAATTCCGGCAACCTTCTAGAATTAAACGAAAATCGGGCTGATTGAGCCCGATTTTTTGTCGTCTATGATAAACTATGCCCTTATTATGGCCGGTCAACCCCCTTTTTCGCGCTCGGTGATCAAATTCGGCACCTCCACCCTGACGGGAGGAACGAACAGACTTTCCCCACCGTGCCTGGTGGATTTACTCCGTCAAATCGCCAGGCTGCATGCCGATGGCCTGGAGCTGGTCATTGTCTCCTCTGGAGCGATTGCTGCCGGGCGTGAAGGACTGCAATTTCCGCAATTACCAAAAGATATCCCTGCCAAGCAGATGTTAGCGGCTGTCGGCCAACCGCGTTTGATGGCTCTCTATCAGCAAATCGGCGGCTTATTTGGCCTGACCATGGCCCAGATTTTACTCACCCGTGCAGACCTGGCTGACCGGCGGCGCTATCTGAATTCACGCAACACAGTGGAAGCGCTTCTTTCACAAGGGGTTATCCCAATCATTAATGAAAATGACACGGTTGCCACCGAGGAGATTCGCCTGGGAGATAACGATAACCTTTCAGCCTTGGCAGCAAACTTGATCGAAGCTGGCTTGCTGATCTTGTTGACGGATCAAGAAGGGCTCTTTACCGCCGATCCACGCCTGGACCCGACCGCTGAATTGGTACGGTTGATCGATGAACCTGAAATCCCCGAATCGCTCTGGCAAGCGGCGGGTGGTTCAGCATCCTCCTTGGGCACCGGTGGGATGGTGACCAAGCTGCAGGCCGCCGACCTGGCCCGCCGCTCAGGGGCAACGGTGGTGATTGCCCGCGGCAGCGACCCGGACGTACTCTTAAAAATTACCAATGGCGAGACGATCGGAACGCGCTTCCTACCCGCTGGAAGCGCCCTTGAGAGCCGCAAGCGCTATATCCTTGCTGGGGGTAGGGCTGGTGGTCGTTTGCAGGTGGACCAGGGTGCTGCTCAGGCGCTGCGCCGCGGGGGTAGTCTGCTGCCGGTCGGCGTCCTGAATACCTCCGGCAAGTTTGAGCGCGGCGATAGTGTGCGCGTCGTTGACCCAGAGGGTCGTGAAATCGCCCGCGGCTTGGTGAATTATGCTGCAAACGACCTTCAGCGGATCATCGGTCATCGCTCTGAGGAGATCGAAAATTTGTTAGGCTTCATCTATGCAGATGAAGTGATCCATCGCAGCAATATGGTTTTATTATAAGAGGCGTCAATGAACCTGGATCAAATCGGAAAACAAGCCCGCCTGGCCGCGCGAAGTTTGAGCAGGGCTAAGACCAGCCAAAAAAACGCAGTCTTGCTGAACCTGGCGGATCGTTTACTAACCCAAAAGTCAGCGATATTGGCTGCCAATGCCCAGGATTTAGAACTCGCCCAAGCCCAGTCGCTTTCTTCGGCCATGCTCGATCGTTTACTGCTCAACCCTACCCGAATCGAAAGTATGGCAGCCGATCTGAGAAGTGTTGCCAGCCTGCCCGATCCCGTTGGGGAAATCTTTGATCCTCAACTCCTGCCAAATGGTCTGCAGGTTCATAAGCAGCGAGTAGCACTTGGCGTGCTTGCTGTAATTTATGAATCCCGCCCCAATGTCACGATTGATATTAGCGGTTTGGCGCTTAAAACCGGCAACGCCGCGATCTTACGCGGCGGCAGCGAAACCATGAACTCCAACCGGGCGCTGCTCACCCTGGCCCGCCTCAGCCTGTTGGAAAATAACCTGCCCGCCGATGCCCTGCAGCTGATTGACGACCCCGACCGGCGCCTGGTCTTCGAGCTGCTGCAGATGCAAGACACGATTGACATGCTCATCCCACGCGGCGGAGCGGCTTTGCATCAATTTTGTCGCGAGAACAGCCGCATCCCGGTGATCACCGGCGGGATTGGAATCTGCCATTTGTTTATCGACGCCAGCGCTGACCTGCCCTCCGCGGTGCAGGTGGTCCACAATGCCAAGGTACAGCGTCCAACGGTATGCAATGCCCTGGACACGGTCCTGGTTCATCGCCAGGCGGCTGAGCGCTTTCTACCGCCGATGATCCGCCAATTAGCAGCGAGCGGGGTGAGTTTTCGCGCCGATCCGTCCGCATGGGCGTATCTGCTCGACCCGGCCGGTGTTCCCCTGGACCCGGGTATTTCACCAGCTGGGCCAGAAGATTTTGACATCGAATGGCTTTCTCTCATCTTAGGAATTAAGGTGGTCGAAAATCTCGATGAAGCAATTGAGCATATCACCCAGCATAGCACAGGTCACTCAGATGGAATCTTGACCAACGATCTGACCAATGCGCAGCGTTTTGTGGCTGAGGTTGATTCAGCCGCGGTTTACGTCAACGCCAGCACGCGCTTCACGGATGGCGGCCAGCTCGGTCTGGGCGCGGAGGTGGCAATCTCTACTCAGCGGCTTCATGCCCGCGGTCCGATGGGCTTACGCGAGCTTACTACCTACAAGTGGGTTATCAACGGGGAATACCATATTCGCCCCTAGAGGCAGTTGCGTTAGCTGGCCCTTACAATCTGGAATAAACAGTGCAACGCCGGGTTATTCCAGGGGCAGGCGAATCCGGAACCTGGTGCCCTGGATTTGTGAAGAAGTAAAACTCACTTTCCCACGCAAATACCGTTCTCCCAGAAGCTTAATACTATAAGCGCCCATTCCACGTCCTTCCCCTTTGGTTGAGAAGGATCGCTGGAAAATTTGCATCCGAACTTCTTCAGGAATGTTGCCAGGGTTGTGTACCCAGAATTCCACCTGGTTTTTCACCTCGCGACAGCCCAGGGTTACAGTCTGTCCAACCTGGCAGGCTTCCAAGGCATTCTTAATCATATTACCGAGCACCCGCCGTAAGAGCACTCGATCGCTGATCAAGACGAGATCACACGAGCTATCGTCCAGGCAAATCCGGCGGCCGTAGCTTGCTTCATGACTGGAATAGCTTTGATTGAGTTCGCCTAACAACTGGCGCGAGTGTATAAGGCTGTGTTCGACGATCAATTCATTGTTTTCGGCTGCCAGCAGTTCCTTCTGTGACTTTATCTCGTCAATCAGCCGGTCGCAAACCAGGCAGACGTCCTCGGCAATCTCATTTTTATCGGCCAGCGGCGCCCGGTTTAACACATCCGCCAGCCCACGCAGCGCCCCAGCCGAATTCAGAATATCATGAAAGAAAACATGCTCGAGCATACGCCGGCGCTTCTCATGACTGATATCTTTCAAAACGAAGAATGAATAACGCTGTCCATCCAGAGTCAAAGGGGTGGCGAACACCTGCAGATCGAGAGCGTCGCCATTCTTCAAGCTGACGCGGCATTCCTTCACGTCCTCAACGCCATCCAGGCTGGATAAAGTGGCTTGTATTGCGCCGCAGTTTTTACAAAAGCTGGTGGTGCCGCAGCCGCTCTCGTTTTCATTGGCATGCATGCAATCCAGGACCTCCCCTGGGCGAAGACCGATCGCAGCCGCGCCTTTTTCACTGCGAACGAGGCTAAACAAGGCCTGGTTCGCAAATACAATCTGCCTCTCAGCATTCAAGATCAAGATCACATCAGGAATCGCGTCGAAAAGCGGGCGCAGCAAGGGGATATTAGCCAGATGGGCCGCCTGTTGCAGCAGGCGCTTGGTGGGGGTGCGTTGGGCAGGGGCAAATTGGGTAGGAAGGGGTTGTACACTCATCTTGCACCTCTTCTAGTTAATCGAAGCTATCCCCTAATTATAATGCCGATGAGGCAATAAATTAAAGGATGGTTAATTGTCGATTAACGCTCTGGTGCGCCGCTCTGGCTTGAGAAAGTTAACCCTGCCTCAGAGCGGTCGACATACACTGTGTCGCCTTCACCAAACATGCCAGTCAGGATTTCCATTGCCAGCGGATCCTGCAGCTCTCTTTGGATCGCCCGTTTCAAAGGACGGGCTCCGAAGTCAGGATCGTAACCCACCTCTGCCAGATATTCTCTCGCTGCCGGGCTTACCTCGAGCGTATAACCGCGTTCCTTGAGCAGCCGCGCCACCCGGCGAACCTGGATATCGACGATATCGGCCAGGTGCTCTCGCGCGAGCGGGTGAAAGACGACCACTTCATCGATCCGGTTCAAAAACTCTGGCTTGAAGTTTGCCTGAAGCATACGTAGGATCTGATCACGGGGAACGTCCTTGACGCCTCCTAACCAGAGCTGGTTGCCAAGATTGGAAGTCATAATGACCACGGTGTTGCGGAAATCAACCGTTCGGCCCTGTCCATCCGTAAGCCGGCCATCATCAAGGACCTGAAGCAGCACGTTGAATATTTCAGGATGAGCTTTTTCAATCTCATCAAAAAGGATAACGCTGTAAGCCCGGCGGCGCACTGCTTCGGTTAGCTGGCCGCCCTCTTCATACCCGATGTATCCAGGTGGGGCGCCTATCAGCCGAGAGACCGTGTGCTTTTCCTGATATTCGCTCATATCAATCCGCACGATCGCCTTCTCATCGTCAAAAAGGAATTCAGCCAGAGCACGTCCCAGCTCGGTTTTACCCACACCTGTCGGACCCAGAAAAAGAAATGAGCCAATCGGCCGGTTGGGATCTTGCAGCCCGGCCCGTGAGCGGCGCACTGCGTTCGAGACAACTCGTAAGGCTTCATCCTGCCCGACGACACGTTCGTGCAAGCGCGCTTCCATATGGATCAGCTTCTCAGTCTCCCCTTCCAGCAGTCTGGAAACCGGAATCCCTGTCCAGCGCGCCACGATCCGGGCAATCTCTTCGCTATCCACTTCTTCCTTAAGCAGCGGATTCTCTCCTTGCAGCTCTTTAAGCCGCCTTTCGCCTTCACCGAGCTGGCTTTCTAAATCGCGCAAAGTGCCAAACCGCAGCCGGGCAGCTTTTTCAAGCTCGTTATGCCGCTCAGCACGTTCCAACTCCAGGCGAGTCTGCTCGATTTTTTCCTTGATATTGCGCAGGTTGGTGATGGCTTCTTTTTCGCTTTGCCACCGGGCAGTAAGCTGGCTGGATTCCTCCCGCAGATCTGCAAGCTCTCTTTCTAACTTCTCCAGCCGCTCAAGTGAAGCTCGATCTTTCTCCTTTTGGAGGGCCTGGCGTTCGATCTCTAGTTGCATGATCTGGCGATCAACCTGGTCCAGAGCTTGCGGCTTTAAATCGATCTCAGTGCGCAGCCGTGCAGCCGCCTCATCGATCAAATCGATAGCCTTATCAGGCAGGTGGCGGTCAGCGATATAGCGATGCGACAGGGTTGCTGCAGCAATAACCGCCGGGTCTGTAATGCGCACACCGTGGTGGACTTCATAGCGTTCCTTCAGCCCACGCAGGATGCTGATGGTATCCTCGACCGAAGGCTCTTCGACCAATACAGGCTGGAAGCGTCGCTCCAGAGCTGGATCCTTTTCAACATGCTTGCGATATTCATCAATAGTTGTTGCTCCGATCATGTGCAGCTCGCCGCCGCGCCAGCATCGGCTTGAGCATATTTCCGGCATCCATCGCGCCTTCTGCCGCGCCGGCTCCAACCACTGTATGCATTTCATCGATAAACAGGATGATTTCCCCTTCAAACTCGCTCATTTCTTTCAGCACAGCTTTCAGACGCTCTTCGAATTCACCCCGGTATTTCGCTCCAGCAACCAGCGCCCCCATATCGAGCTGGACCAGGCGTTTACGTTTCAAGCCTTCTGGCACATCACCATTAATGATTCGCTGGGCCAATCCTTCAACAATAGCTGTTTTACCCACACCCGGTTCGCCGATTAAAGCCGGGTTATTCTTGGTTCGGCGCGATAAGATCTGCACCACCCTGCGTATTTCTTCATCCCGCCCGATAACCGGATCCATTTTCCCTTTTCGGGCCATATCCGTCAGGTCACGACCGTATTTCTGCAGCGCCTGGTAAGTATCTTCCGGGTTTTGTGTGGCCACTCGCTGCGAGCCGCAAATCCCCGCCAGTGCTTTAAGAATATTATCTTTTGTCAAACCAAACTGGCTGAGTAATTTTGCTTCACTGCTGTCGGTTAAACCAAGCAGCAGGTGCTCGGTTGAAACATAATCGTCCTGCATCCCTTTGGCGTAGCGTTCGGCTGCTTCCAGAGTATTCGATAACGATGGCGCGATGCCCACCTCGCTGCTCCCACCGTACACCTTTGGATGGCGATCCAGTTCACTAGAAATTTGATCACGCAGCCCTTTGACACTGCCGGCGACTTTGGTCACCAGCGCTGGTACTACGCCTTCCTCCTGGCCCAGCAGAGCAGCCAATAGGTGAGCCGGCTCAATCGACTGGTGATTGAGCTCACGCGCCAGCCTTTGAGCGCTGAAAAGAGCTTCCTGTGATTTTTGAGTAAATTTATTGATATCCATCGTAATTCTTTCCTTCGTACCTTCATGATGATGCAATATGCTGCCAATAACTGCGCATCCTTTTTAGATACTTTACCACTCCGCTATTTGATTTCTATCAGACGTGCATTAACGAGACGCAAGAATCAAGTCTGCCAACCCGTCCTGTTATGGGCGCTTTACCAGGATTAGCCGGTGTTATACTATCGCCCATGCCGGATATTTGCCATGTAGCCTTACTGGGGCGAATAGAGTACAGCCAGGCCTGGAGCCTCCAGAGCCAGCTAAGCGCCGAGATTGCCGCTGGCCAGCGCCCGGCTGCCTTGCTGCTGTTGGAACACCCTCATACCTACACTTTCGGCAGGCAGGGAAAGTCTGAAAATTTGCTCTGGAACCAGGCTGAGCTAAAGCGCCGCGGCATTGCGGTTCATTGGGTTGACCGCGGTGGAGACATCACCTATCATGGTCCGGGTCAGCTGGTAGGATATCCCCTGCTTTCGCTGGCTTCCGAAGACCTGCAGTTGGCTGGCCAGCCGGACCAAATAGATCCTTTAACCCATCTCCGCCGCCTCGAGATGACCCTGATCCTGGCCCTGGATTCGCTCGGCGTCCGCGCCCGTCAAATTCCTGGTTTGACCGGCGTCTGGGTAGACACGCAAGGATCACAGACACCCGCAAAAATTGCCTCTATTGGTGTAAAAATTGACGCCAGAGGCATCTCCCGCCACGGATTTAGCCTTAATATCAATCCTGATATGACTTACTGGCAGGGGATCGTTGCTTGCGGCTTGAAAGATACCCCATCTACCAGTCTGGCTGAGCTTCTCGATCCGCCGCCATCTTTCGATATAACCTGCCAGCATGTGATTGCGGCCTTTGAAAAGGTATTTAACTTTCAAACCGTCTCGATCGATCCGGTTTCTCTACTCTCTACACAGCTCGACAAGAAAGGGTAAAATTAACCCTGAGAAGGAGAAACTTATGGCTTCACCAACATTCCAGCTAGTTATGCGCAGCGGGCCTACTCCCGAAAAAGTCTTTGAGCTCAACCAGGCAGTTGTTACAATCGGACGCGATTATTCGAATGAGGTCGTGATAAACGATGTGGAAATCTCGCGTAAACACGCCCGACTGACCGCCACATCCGGCGGCTATATCTTGGAAGATATGGGGTCGACAAACGGAACCTTTGTAAACGGCCAGCGGCTGCTTGGCCCGCATCTTCTGCGGCCTGGCGAGACCATTTCGTTTGGCGAGAAAGTCAGCCTATCTTATGAAATGCTCCAATTTGATCCGAACGCCACTGTCGCCTCGCCAATCAATATTCCCCCTTATACATCCTCGCCGTACGATAATCCTGGCGTTCCCTCGCCGGTCTACCAGTCGCCAGGTCAGAACGTTCCAGCCTACCCGGCTTCTGCCCAACCGGTTTCGTCGCCTCCCCAGGCCGTCCAGCAGCCCCTTTACTATTCAGGCCAGGTGCCTGAAAGCCCATCCGATAATGATCTGCCTGAAGAAGGACGCCAGGGTTCGCGCACATGGATCATCCTTGGGATTGGCTGCTTGTTAGTTTTTCTTTGTGTCTGCGTTGGGGCAGCGTTTATATTTGATAACCTGAATCTGTATTGTATACCGCCGTTCGGCTCATTTTTCAGTTGGCTGTATACTTGCCCATAAAGGCAGCCTTCAGGGAAAACGACTCCGAGGAAAGCACGTTCACCGTTTCTTGGATCTGCCAACCCTGCAAGCTGCGCGCAAATTGAAGCAAGGATAAATCAGGCTCATTCGCCCTCACCCAAACCCAGGCATTATTTTCTCTTATTTCTAAACGCTGCGGTTGGTAACCTGCCCGCTCCACTGCCTGGACCAGGGTGGCATAATCCTCGACCAATGCATTCACTGCCAGGGGATTACCTGAACCATTGGCGAATTCATCGAGCGCTTCCTGGATTGCAGCCAGGATCTGAGTTGCTTGACCGGTATCCCCATTCCTAAGATCGGAATCCGCAGTAACAAACATCAACTCCAGGGCGATATTTTCGAGCTGCTCAGGGTGGCGGAGGAAATCTGCCGTGATGCCCTCTTTACGCATGGTTGTGCTGTCAGCCAACCAGGCGAACAAGAAGTAAGCGGATGGATCCAGCAGCTCCTGATAACGCCGCATCGTTTCGAAATAATCGATGCTCAGCCGAACGTCATTTACCAGCTCTGGGGTAAGTTTCTCCTTGCGGAGCGCTGCTTTGAAAGATTGTTCCAACGCCTCTAAATCGATGTCGAAATGCTTTTGTAGAGCAATATCCAGCGCTTTGGATTGGGCGCCGACGTGGTTTTCATCCTCGCCAGATTGCTCAGGAGGATGAATATCGCGGTAAAAATCAATAAATGCCTGCCAGCCCCAACGCTGCACCATGAATTCGATTAACGCGCCTGCTTCGATGTAGCCGATTTCATGCTGGGAGGGATAAAAATTATCCGCCAGTTCTTTGAGAGAGATGAACTTGTTCAATCCACAAGCATCTGCCAACGGCGCCAGGGGAACTCCTGGGGTGGAAATAACACATTCCTCGCCTGGCGGCAGAAGCGCAGCCGCCCGCTGAAAAATTGGTTCGGATTTGAAATGCCCCCCACTTAAGTAGACTGCCAGTCCTTCGACTAACAGGGAAGGACGCATTTCACCGCCCTGTTTACTATCCAGCCAGTGGACGAGCTCGTGATGTAAAACCATCTCCGATCCATTTCCAGCATAATTTCGATCCAGATAAGATACCGCAATACTGTCTGAAGAAAACCCCCCGTGGCCTAACACCCGCGGCAGAAGTACAATTGGGATTTTCTCTTCAGTTTTCGCCCCGAGCTTTTCTGCGATGCTGGCAGATTGTTCATCCAGCTTGGTCAGCAGAGTAGAGACATCACGCTCCGCCGCAGTATTGCTGAAATAATGCACCTGGCAGCATTGGCTTTCCGCCATCCGCCACTCTGCTCCAGCCTCAAGCTCCGGTTGTGCGCTTGCCGGTAGCAGCGTTACGGTTTCCTGCCAGGTTTGCCCCTCGGGCAGCACAGTAAACTTGAGGGAATAATCGCCTGGATCCAGCCCAGCTGTTTTCCAAAACCACCAAAACGTGGCTTGCAGGCGATTTCCCAAACCGAAGGAGTCAAAATTCGACGAACCGAGATCTTGCTCTCCCTGCGCTGTCTCTAACACAACATGCAAGGTCTTTCCGCGCAGATTCATGTCCGCCATGGGAATTACTTCCAGACTGAGCTGGTCCCCAACGTAAAGTGGACCATCTGGATGCCAACGCACCTGGAAAGCGCTCGTTGGCGCGGTAGAGGCGGCTGGGGTTTGCTCTATCGGCATACTTGGTGTGGCAGGGGTGGATGGTATCCGTTCCTGTGACGAGGTGGTCACAGGAACAGTCGGTTTCGGAATATGGGATGGTTCAACAGTTGCTGAAGCACTGGGCAAGGGCGATGCTGGGAGTACCTCGCCAGGTGTTGACCTGGCGACAGGCAAGGCCTGGCAGGCGCTTACCATAAATGCCAGAATGAACAGTAGACTTCGCAAGGCTCTCCGCATAGCCTAAATTATAGCCGCGCTGGCGTTCACTTAACAACCTCTAAGCGTAGCCAAAGCCCCCGCCCATGTTGGAAACTCGCTAAGCATTTAGCTTCACCTGGTAAAATAGACAGCGCAATGGATAAGACTATGGAACTAGAATTCACAGTTAAATTGTCGACTGCAGTTTATGGCGGCGACACCCTGGGACGGCTGCCAGATGGCCGCGCAGTTTTTGTCCCCCTGGCATTACCGGGGGAGACTGTGCGCCTGCGCCTGGTAGAAGAAAAGCGCGGCCATGCTCGAGCAGAATTACTCGAAGTTCTGCAGCCCGCGCCGGAGCGAGTGGCTGCCCCATGCCCCCATTATGGAGCTTGCGGCGGTTGTCATTACCAGCATATCGCCTACCAGCACCAGGTTGCTCTGAAGACAGCCATTCTGCGCGAGCAGCTCGAGCGCATCGGTGGAATCGTTAACCCGGCGGTGGAGGCATGTATACCCGCCCCAGAACCATTCAACTACCGCAATCATGTCCAGTTTCACCTGACCCCACAAGGCCAGTTAGGATATTATAGCCTGGATGGCCAGGCGACAATTCCCGTCGAGACTTGCCTGCTGCCTGAAGCGCCGATTGGTGAATTATGGCCGCAGTTAAATTTTGAAGGTCTTACTTCCGAGGTAGAACGCATCGCCATCCGTCTGGGAGCAGGTGATGATTTACAGATAGTCCTGGAGAGCAGTGCAATTGAACCTCCTGAAATCAGCGTGGAAGAACTGCCTGTTTCGGTGATCCACCTGAGCCCGGCTGGTAGCCTGGTGTTGGCCGGCAGCCCCGCAGTGCTGATGCAAACTGCGGGCATAGACTTGCGCGTCTCGGCCGGGTCGTTTTTCCAAGTAAACACAGCAATGGCTGCAGCGATGTTAGAACATCTCTCCACGCATTTGGATTTGACCCCTGAAATGACAGTTCTTGATGTTTACTGCGGGGTTGGTCTGTTCAGCGCGTTCCTGGCGCCGAAAGTAGCTCGTCTGATCGGGATCGAGTCTTCCCCAAGCGCCTGTGAAGATTTCGTCTATAACCTGGATGCGCATGATAATGTCGAATTGTACGAGGCGCCTGCAGAGGATGTCCTCGCAAATTTGAATATCAGACCAGATTTAATTCTGGTGGACCCGCCACGCGCTGGCCTGCATCGCCGGGCTTTGGATGGGCTGTTGGCTCTGAACGCTCCGCTCCTTGTGTATATCTCGTGTGATCCGGCCACCCTGGCCCGCGATGCCCGCCGTCTGGTGCAGGGCGGCTATCGCTTGAAAAAAATCACACCCTTCGATCTTTTCCCACAAACCTATCATATCGAAAGCATCAGTATTTGGGAGAAATAGGTGAGTCTCCTTTTAGACAAACTTTGTCTCCCATGATATAATTTTTGGCAATTCCCTCACAGTTCAAACATTTGAAACAGAATATTTGCGGAGAAGGTCGAAATGGAAATCACCACAACACACTTAATGGGTCGGGCGCCGGTCACAGTACTGCATCTTAAAGGTGATCTCGACGCCAGCACATCAGATGCCTTCAGCGCTGCCGCTAATCAGGCAGTGGCGGCAGGGGCTAAGAATATCCTGGTAGATTTGACGGAAGTTCCCTTCTTGAGCAGCGCTGGGATCCGCGCCTTGCATGGGATATATACACTGCTCCATCCGGTTGGCTCTGAACAGGACCAGGCCGATGTGTACCAGAGTATCAGCGCCGGCAGTTACGCTGCTCCGCACCTAAAACTGCTTCGACCGAACCGCAAAGTCGAAGAAGTGATCAAGATGGCAGGACTAGATATGTATCTGAAATCCTATCAAGACGAAGCTGAAGCGCTAAAAGCATTTTAACCAAGCTATGTTTTAGAAGAAATGGTGTGAGCGCTCCAAGGGGGCAGCCTCGCACCTTTTTTATTTAATGCGGTATACTCAAAAAACTACGATTCCATGATCCAGTCGCTACTAACGAACCAGTTTCTAGTATTGTTTTTAATTTTGACAATAGGCCTGTGGCTTGGCCAGCTCTCGCTGCGCGGTCTCAGCCTGGGGCCAGCCGGTGTGCTGTTTGTTGCTTTAGTTTTCGGCCATTTTGGGTACCTGGTCCCCAAGGAAACTACCGAACTTGGCTTGCTCTTGTTCGTCTACGCCATCGGATTGACCGCTGGGCCAAGTTTTTTTCGTACTTTCCGCCGGCACGGGATCAATTTTGTCACCATCGCCCTGGTGGTTACCGGGGTTGGCGCTTTGGCGACTGTCCTGGTTGCCTATATTCTAAAACTACCCTATCCGCTGGCAGCCGGTTTATATACTGGGGCTCTAACCAACACCCCTGCCCTGGCAGCCGCTATCGATGCAGTTGAGCGCACAGCCCCAGGCAGCAGCGGCGCAGTTTCGGTGGGGTATGGAATCGCCTATCCTTTGAGCATGGTTGGGATGGTTTTACTGGTACAGTTCTTACCACGCCTCACTCGCCGGGACTTGCGCCAGGAAGCCCTGCGCTGGGAAGCCGAAAAGCAGATTGAATCGCCCTCCCTGGAAGCCCGCCAGTATCGCATCACCAACCCCAACTGTCACGAAAAAAAGGTCAGCGAGGTTAATCCAAATCGCTTATTTGCCGCTAATATCTCCCGAGTTAAGCACGGCGACCAGGTTTTTGCTGCTTCCCCCGATACAATCCTGCATCTGGGCGACGTGGCAATGGTGGTTGGCGCGCCAGAAGAGCTGGCCAAGTTGCAATTAATCCTGGGCGAGGAGATCCAGGAGCGCATGGACGTCAATGCAAACGTATTGTCGGTTGACGTAGACGTGCTGGAGGAATCGCTCACTGGTAAAAAACTGGGCCAGATGCGGGTTTGGGAACGTTACACGGTAGTGATCACCCGCATCCGCCGCCATGGCCAGGAGATTTCCCCTACCGGCGCAGTCACCCTGGAGATGGGCGACAATATTCGCGTCGTAGGCGATAAAGTCGCTGTAGAAAATTTCACTCGGCTGGTTCACGGCGCCCCACATAAAGCCGATGAGACGAACATGCTGCCCTTCATGATTGGCTTGCTTCTGGGGGTTTTAGTTGGATCAATTACAATTCCATTACCAAGGGATATCACCGTCAAGCTGGGCAGCGCTGGCGGCGCTTTTATCGTCGGCTTGTTAATCGGTCATTTTGGCGGAATTGGCCCACTGCGCCTGTATGTACCAGGAGCAGCCCGCGGAGTTTTGCGGGAGCTTGGCTTGATGCTTTTCCTGGCCGGCGCCGGGGTAAGCGCCGGTGCGTTATTTATGGATACTCTTGGACGCTATGGGTTGAGCTTATTGGTTGGGGGGATCGGGATAACAATCTCAGCCGTGCTGGCGGGGCTATTGTTGATGCACTTCTTTTTAAAGTTCAATTTATTGGGCTCACTGGGCACTTTGAGCGGCTCGATGACCAACCCGCCTGCCCTTTCCGCAGCAAACAACCAGACTACCAGCGATTTGCCGACGCTCTATTATGCAACCGTCTTCCCGGTGGCGTTGATCTTCAAAATCCTGCTGGCGCAGTTCCTGGTGGAAGCGCTGCGGCTGCTGATGAGGTAAGTCCGCAAACTGCTTCTCTGTCAAAGAATCTCTGGCGACTGCAAGTTTACCCCTTCCTGAGGATTAACCAACGTAATGGCAATTCAAGGTTTAATATTCGATTTCGATGGCTTAATTATCGACACAGAACTGCCGATCTTCCAGGCCTGGTCCGAGCTATATGAGACTTATGGCTGTCAGCTTTCATTGGACAAATGGGTCACAATTATCGGCACCGCTTACGGAGATTTCGATCCCGCGCAGGAATTGGAACGCCAACTTGGTTATAAACTGGATTGGTCCGAAATCGAGCCCGTCCGGCAGCAGCGCGAGTTGGAACTGATTTACAGCATGCCGCCCCTACCAGGGGTGACGGAATTGTTGCATGCAGCCAAAACCGCCGGGCTAAAAATCGCTCTCGCCTCCAGCTCAACCTGCGCCTGGGTCACAGGGCATCTCACTCGCCTGGGATTGATCCACTTTTTTGATTGTATTATTGCCAGGGACGATGTCCAATACACCAAACCAAATCCAGAGCTCTTTCTTGCAGCCCTGAACTGCCTGGATCTAACGCCTCGCCAGGCGATTGTGTTCGAAGATTCACCCAATGGTATCCTGGCAGCAAAACGCGCCGGTATCTATACCGTGGCTGCACCGAGCAGCCTGACCCGTGGCCTGCCCATGGAACAAGCCGATCTACAGATCTCTTCACTGGCAGAGCGTCCTCTGGACGAGCTGCTGCGCCTTGCTTCCCTCGCTCAAAACCCCTCTTGAATTTGGCCTGGTAAAAACCACGAAAGTCGTTAGATTGTGTACTGTCACGAAATCGGCAGAATCACCTTGAACTCGGTGCCTAGACCGACCTGGCTTTCCACAACAATCCGCCCATTATGCTGTTCCACCACCCGGTTGCAGACAGATAATCCCAAACCTGTGCCGCGCCCAGGCCCTTTGGTAGTGAAAAAAGGCTCAAAAATTCGTTCTAACCGTTCCGGTGGTATTCCCCGTCCATTATCGTCGATGATGACCTGCACTTCATCTCCGACCCGCTGGCTGGACACGCGAATCAGTCCTGGCAGCGCGGTCAATTGACTCGACAGCATTGAGCAGCAGGTTTAGCCAAACCCCTTGCAAACTATCTGGAGCCGCCAGGATTAAGGGGACCTGCTCCCCTGGACTAAACTGCAGCGAGATTGCCCGTGAGACCAATTCATGCTGAACCAAGGCCAGCGAGGCGCGCAGGGTATCGTTGACATCCGTCCAAACACGCTGAACCTGCTCTTTCCGAGCAAAATCTAGCAAATTACGCACAACCTGAGCGGCGCGCGCTCCAGCCATGCTGATTAATTCGACAGACTCCAGGCGCTCATCACCCGGTGATAGCTCACGCTGCAAGATCTGCGCATTGGCGATAATTGCGGTCAAAGGGTTGTTGATTTCGTGCGCCACGCCAGCCGCGAGCTGTCCCAAAGCTGCCAGCTTGCCCGCTTGCGCCACCACTGCCTCCAGCTCCCGCCGGTCGGTAATATCCTCCTCTAACAGGATGGCCTGGATCACCTGACCGGATGTATCAATGATCGGATAGCTGCGTATCTCCCAAATAATAAATGATTCTCCCTGCTTATTAATCAAACGGGACGCCGTGCGCAAGGTCCCTTTTCCTCTCGTTAAGGTCTCACTTGCCAGGCAATTTTCACAAGGCTCAGAACGCTGGTATAACGCTTCATAGCATAGCTGGCAGGATAGTCCGCCGCCATCTTGTCCAAAGCGCCGTGCCATGGTGGAATTAATGGTCACCAATTGGTACTGCTGATCGATAATATACATGCTTCCGGGTAAATTTTCAAGCAAGGCTTCCAATACAACCGCCGAATCCAGCTTTTCACCAGGCGCCACCTCTGCGCAATCTGCAGATTGCTTTGACTGCTCATCCCTGAAACCACTCGTCGCTCGACTGAGTCGAATGGAACGCCCAATTGGACGCGATAACTTCATTAACCAATCCACATCGACCGGCGAGCAGGCAGCCCCCTGGATCAATAACACACCCTCAATATTGGAACGTGATGGAATCGGAATCGCCGCCGCCAGGCCAAGTAAGCCGGGTCGGTGCACGGCGGTATCGCCAATAATATAGTGACCTGTTTCAAGCACTTCGTGAATAACCGCATTAAGTGCGCTGGCTCGATCGACAAGTTGGGCGGTCCAATGCTCCGGTAAATTGTCGTGCACATAACACAGCGGCTCTGCATGTTCAGTGATCGTGGCTGCCAGGATACCCGCAGACCGGCCGATCGTTTCAAGAGCAAATTGCAGCGCGGTCTCACAAATCCCTTGCAAATCAGGGGCATCGGCAAGTAGATCGCTAAATGTCTCGATTGCCGTGCCTGACGGCGTGGCTAATCGTTTTGATAGATGGCTTGGTAGTTTTGCCTCGGGCATGCGTTTATCATCTCACTTTATATTGGCGCTGACCATGTATCCTTTACCGGGAACGGTGCGAAGGAAACTTGGGGAGCTGGGGTCGTCCTCGATGCGCTCACGCAGTGTTTTAACATGCACTCGCACCAGGTCAGAGCTGCCTCTACCGATCGGGTAATCCCAGACTTCGTTGAGTAAGCGTGCTGGCGGAAAAGCTTCGCCTGGGTGGGTCATCAGATGGTAAAGCAAGTCAAATTGGATCGGGGTCAGGCGAACTTTGCCCCTCCCGGGGGTCTCCAGTTCATAGGTCTTAGCATCGAGAATATACATCCCGACGACCAGGCTGTGGCTATCCGCTCCAGCATGGCTGTGCTCTCCAGCAGGATAGGCGTTAGAAATCAGATTGCCCGTCTCATAGGTACTTTTCAAGCTGCCGTTCAGGCTGCTATTCGAACTAAGCGGTTGAGAGCTATCAACCCTGGCCGGATCAAGCGTCCTGCGCAGGATAGCCTGCACCCGCAGCAGCAATTCATCTACGTTGAAAGGTTTGCAAAGGTAGTCGTCCGCGCCTACCCGAAAACCAGCAATTTTGTCTTCTTGCTTTATTTTAGCTGTCAGAAATAGAACCGGGGTTTCTTGCAGGCTTGGCTCTGCCCGCATTGCCCGGCATACAGCGTAACCATCCATACCCCGCATGATAATATCCAGAATAACCAGATCCGGTGGATTCTCCCGGGCCAATTGGAGCCCCTCGTTTCCATTGCTCGCCACCTTAACCTGATACCGGTCGGATTGCAGGCAGCGCTCGATGGTCCGTGCTACGTATTTATCATCTTCTATGATTAAAATATTGGCTGGCCTCATCGTTTTCCTCGTCTTCGGAATCGTCGCCTGGTCCTCATCCATAATTACTCAACGAATAAAGTAGGGTTTCCGCCTTCAATTGGCAAGAAAACCCGGAATACCGTTTGCATGTCTGGGGTTGTTTCGGCCGTGATTTCACCCCCGTGCTGGCGGACAATTTCGCGGCAGATGCTTAATTCCAGACCCGTGCCTCGCCCGCTGGTCGGTCCAACAAAGTTTGGCTCAAATATGTCGGCAAATTGGTTGGCCGGAATAGGCGTTCCATCATCCTCAACTTCGACGAGCACCTGGTTGCCGGCAACCAGATTGGAACATATTTGGATCGTATGCTCGGTTCCATCTACTGCAGCATCACGGGCCAGTAGCAGCAAATTTACCCAGACATCCACTAGCTGGCGGGGATCCCCTCGTACTTGCGGCAGCTCACCACCAAGTTTTACTTCCAGGTTAATCCCTATAGATTGGATTTGAGCGCCAACCAGGCCGAGGGCGTGTTGGATGGTTTCATTGACCGAAATCAGGTGAAGCGTATGGCTGGCCGGTCGGGAAAATTCCAGCAAGCGTTGTACTACCTCGAGCAAACGCCAGCCAGCCTGTTCGATCGCTTCTGCAAACTCTCGACCAGCTTGCCCAACCGGTACATCCCGCAGCAGCAGCTTGGCGTCAGCAATAATCGTCGTCAGCGGGTTGTTGATCTGATGAGCAACGCCCGAAGCCAATTCACCTAATGTCGCCAGACGGGCCGCCTGAGTAAGGTGGGTCTGGGCAACTTTAATCTGCGCCTCCATTTGTTTCCGGTCGGTAATATCGCGCCCCATCGATTGAAACTCAAAAATGTTTCCACGCTGATCAAGGATCACGCGATCAGTCCGATGAAACCAACGAAGCTGGCCGTTCGGCAAGCGGACTTGATGTTCCAGCATCGCTGCCGGTCGTTTGGGGCTGAAAGCTGCCAGGTGCTCGAGCATCAAGCGCTGATCGTTTTCTGGTAGAAAGGTGAGCAGGTTCATCCCGAGCAGTTGGGTGCGGCTCATCCCGAAGTAGCGGCAGTAAACCTCGTTTACAAATGTCAGGTCGCCGCTTGGCGTAAACCGGCAAATCAATTCCGTCTGGTAATCTTCCACAATCGCCCGGTAGCGTGCTTCGCTCTCTCGCAAGGCTTGTTCCGCTTGTTTATTGCGGGTGATGTCATGGGATACATCCATATAGCCAATGAGCTGGTTGTTGGCGCGTGCATCTCGCAAAACAGCCATGCGCGAGCTGACCCAAATGGTCCGGCCCGAGGGCGTCTGGTATTGGCGCTCAATATAGTGACCGGTGGTTTGCTCTGGCCCCAACAGGCGGATTGGCGGGTTGAATGCAGTCAGATAGACTTCGCTGACTAACTGCCCTACTCGTTCCTGGGCGCTGAACCCGTACAGACCCTCGGCTGCAGGATTCCAATAAGTGATCCGGCCCTCTAGATCCCAGACAACCACCGCGTCACGGACGTTGTTCAAGAGCAGCGCTTGATATCGGATCTTTTCTAAGGATCGTTGGATTGAAAGCTGGAGTTGGCTGGCCTGGACTGTTTTACGGATTAACGAAGGAAGGGTGATCAAGTAATCACCGGTTTTTAGCACATAATCGACTGCACCGCGCTGCAGGGCCTGTACCGCCACACGTTCATCCCCTTGACCGGTCACCATAATCACCGGCGTCTGGAAACCTTTAGCGCTCATCTGATCCAGCGCCTGCAAACCGGTTCCATCCGGCAGACGGTAATCTAGCAAGACAATATCAACCCCACCGATGTCCATGCGCTCGATTAAGTTTTTGATATTGTGGACGACCTGGATATTTGGAATACCAGCCAGGCGCAGATATTCCCAAACCATATCAGTCTGGGCTACATCATCATCGGCAATTAATACCTGAAATGGATCAGCTATATTTCGGCCAAGCAAAGAGTAATCATCTTTTGC
The DNA here is from genome assembly GCA_963770655.1 of uncultured Chloroflexia bacterium. Taxonomy (GTDB): domain Bacteria; phylum Chloroflexota; class Anaerolineae; order Anaerolineales; family UBA4823; genus CAZAGA01. The sequence continues at coordinate 98,408 of CAVYQO010000017.1, forward strand.
GAGCATTAAAGTTTGCGCCCTACCTGTTAATAAAAAACGCGTAAACGTTCAGGGTCTAATTTTACCCGAAAACTTTACGGTCGGGGGGCAGTGTAAAAAATATAAGGTTGATCTTGGTAATAGTGAAAGATATTTCGATCAGGAAATTGCCTTGCCACGGCCTGGTCGATGACTGGTCCGCGTGAATACACAAAGACAAATGGCAAATCCAGGAAAGGGTTCTCCAGTTCCAGCAAAGTTCCGTACTCGATCCAGTTCTCTTGGGCATGAACGATAATAAGCGCTGGCGTCAATTCCTGAGCCGATTGGCTGAGAAATGGCTGCTGATATGCACGTCCGACGCCATACAATCCATGCATCATCTCCAACCTCACCGGCATATAGAAAACTAAATTGAACGCAGCCAGGCTGGTAACAAGTGCCAATACGCTCCATGAGCGAACTTGTGACCCACGACCAGCCTGAGGCGATGAATCGGCCCTGGACGAGGCATTTTCCGCCGGGTCGATCTTGCGATTTCTCCTGGGCCAGCGCAACGGCAGCCAGCCGGCCAGGTAGGCAATCCCAGCAGCGCTGAGCAGGGTCGCGCTGTAAATACCTTCATAATAGTAACGCGGGCCATACAGCGATGCGCCTACCCAATAGGCCAGGTAAAAAATGACCAGGCTGGGTAGAACACAGCTCAACAAAAGGAGTTCCGAGCGCCTGCTGCGTTCCAGACTCTGGTATGGCCAAACCAGACCCACCAGGCCAATGGGTATAAAAATCCAGGAAATCAGCGGCCAACCAAATAAATCCCAACTCCCCACCTGTAAGCTGAAGCGCGTATTAATCCAGGCCTGGGCCAGGGTGTGGCCGAGCGGGTTTTTCCCATGCCCAGGCCCAAATCCAATTTGATCGTATGGCCACCATAAGATGTAAGGATTAAGCAAAGCATTGCCGGTAACCGTATATTGCCAGGCAAAATACAGCAGCCCGATCATCCCGGCCGCCGCCCCAAGGCTAAGCACTCGCCGGCGTACAGACCAATCACCCCGCGCCAGCAGATACAACCCATGCACGCCAAACGGAAGCGCTACGGCCAGGGCGGTAAATGGCCGAGTTAAGACCATCACCCCCAGCAGGATACCGGCGGTTAGCGTGGCCAGCCAGGGCCGCGCCGAGGTTGGTCTGCCAAACGCCTCCAGCCAGGCCAGCGCAAATCCCGCGCTCAAAACCAGCCCAAATGGATGGGAAAGCAGTGACGCCGAGTTGACCAGGAAGAACGGTGAAAGTAAGGTCAGCGCGCTGGCCAACAAGCCAATATTCTCGCCAAGCGTGCGCTTTCCCAGGCGGTAGATTAACCAGATCGCCAGCCCGGCTAGCAGAGGGTTAACGAGATCGCGCTGGCCGAAACGCTCCCCAACAGCCAGCAAAGCTGGCCAACCAGGAGGATATTTACCGAAACGTTGGCCATTGTAATCCACAACAAAAGGCCACAAAAAGCTGTCTGGCTGCGCAGGCGATGGGGTGGTCAAGTGACCGCGAGCGATGACCTCGGCCTGCCACACATAAGCCATCTCGTCCTCTAGGTGGGCCAGATTTTCATAGTAACGCCGCGCGATCCAATACGAAAACACAACGGCAAGCAGGCTCAACAGGATGCCGATTTTATCAGCGCGGCGCATGGTCAAATCCCCTTCCAGGCTAACCTTGACAATCCATTCTGGTCGGGCTGGCGTTCATTTCAAGCGCCGAGCCGCCGTAAAACTGCCAGGGCTGCGGGATGGAGATGTCGATTTGAGGCCAGAATCCCACGATTATTTTTGAGCGAGCGCCCAGTGGTGAAATCCAGCGCTTTGCCGGTCAGGTCTGTGACCAATCCACCAGCTTCCTCGATAATCAACGATCCAGCAGCCTGATCCCAGATTTTTTCACGATAGTTAGGCTTGTCCGCCGAAAGCAAGCGAAGATAAAACTCACCCTGGCCCGCCGCCAAAACGGCATATTTCGCCTGGCTGTCCATGCTGAGCGGCGGGACCGCTACGTTGAGTTCTGCAGCGAACTGGCCGACCTGGTCGATATTCGTATGTCCGCTTTCCACCGAGCGCAAAATGCGCGCCTGGGCTGGGTCATCGATCGCCGATACCTGAAGAGGTTCAAAGTGGTCTGCCCCATCCGCTGCGAGGGGTGTCGTCCAGGCCCCTTGACCACGTAGCGCAATCACCAACGAGCCAGGGCCTCCCAGGTCCACCCGCCAGGCATCCACCAGGTTCGGGCAAGCTAATACGCCAACCTGCACCTGCCCGTCAACCACAAGGGCAAGCGCCAAAGCATACTGTTCGCCGCGCAGAAACCCTTTGGTGCCATCTATTGGGTCCAGCGACCAAAACCTTGCGCCGCCGTCAACCCGGTTATGATCGATCCAGGCGCAAACCTGCTCTCCATCGGCGAGTGGGTCCTCCTGCCTGGCAAAGTGGGTCACTTGCTCGAGGAGTTCTTCGTTCTCTGCGAGGCGCAAGGCAGTCGAATCTTCTTCGGCCACCAGCTTATCAGCCGGGAAAGCTTGCCCGAGCAGCCGGCCAACAACAGCCTGGGCCGCGAAATCTGCTACAGTGACCGGCGAACGATCGTCCTTCGTCAGCGCCGGGGTGATTAATTCCTGCTGGATCTGGCGCACCATCAAGGCTGCCTGGCGAGCCGCATCCAGAGCGAACTGAATTTCGGGGTTATTATGTGGGATCATCAAGTAAATATTCCTTTTTGCCGGTTAAGTCGTAAGTCATCGCACCGGTTATTCGCACCAATGCCATTTCTCCGACGGGAATCTCGTCCTCAACAATGACCATGCCGTCGATCTCGGGGGCGTCGCGATAACTGCGCCCCAATGATAACCCATCGCCCTGCCCTTCGATCAAGACTGGCAGGACTTTCCCGACGAAGGCCTGGTTCTTTTCCAACGATATCCCCTGCTGCAGCGCCATCAAGCGCTCATACCGTTCCTGTTTGACTTCTTCCGGTACCGGATCGCCCAATGGCTCACTGGCAGTGCCCGGCTCAAAAGAAAATTGGAAGGCGCCGACCCGATCAAAGCGGATCTCGCTGACAAAATCGAGCAACGTTTGGAATTCTTCTTCTGTTTCGCCTGGGTAGCCAACAATAAACGTTGTGCGCAGGGCCAGGTTGGGAAGGTTCGAACGCATTTTGGACAAGGTTCCATAAACCCATTCCACGTTTGCTGGACGGCGCATCCGGCGCAGAACTGCTGGATGGGCATGCTGCAAAGGCATATCCAGATACGGGACGATTTGTGGGTGGGCAGCCATCACCTCGATCAGGCGATCCGTGACGTAGCCCGGATAGGCATACATAATTCGAATCCAATCCACCTCGGGAGCAGCGCTGGCGAGTCGCTCCAGCAAGTCTGCCAGGCCATCTTTTAAGCCCAGATCGTGTCCATAATCGGTGGTATCCTGGGCAATTAAGATAATTTCCCGCGTGCCCAGGTCTTGCAAAGCCCTGGCTTCGTTGAGGATCGCTTGAATAGGCCGGCTGACTGCCGTACCCTTGATCAGCGGTATAGCGCAAAAAGCGCACGGCCGCCGGCAGCCATCGGCGATCTTGATATAAGCGCTGGCGCCCTGGATCGATACTCGCAAAACGCCTTTCTCATCTGTGCCAACTGTCTGGGCTTCAGGGATATGGTAAAGCGGCTGTGGCGCCCCGCTGGGGCGCAGACCCTGGATCAGCTCAACGATGTCCATCCAGCGCCGAGTGCCCAGGATTCCATCGATCCCCGGTGCCTGACGAACTACTTCTTCGCCATAACGCTGAGTCAGGCAGCCAGCGGCAATTAATAGCTGCCCTTTACGTTTGTGGGCGGCAAGCTGGCGCAGAACTTCGATTGATTCTGCCTTGGCCGGGCCAATAAATCCACAGGTATTAACAATAAGGACGCCAGCTTTAGCAGGCCGGTCTGTGAAATGGTACCCGGCGCCTTCTAACAAGCGCGCCATGGATTCAGAATCAACCGTGTTTTTGGAACAGCCTAACGAAATCAGGTGAAAGGTTTTTGAGTTCATTTTTCTCTATGGGAGGGCTGGGCCAACCCCAGGGACATTTGCGGGGGCGGCAGTCGGAGTTGTGCGCGGCGTGGGCGCGGGTGTGCGCGTGACTGTCGCGGTAGGGATCAGGACACCTTGTGGGGTGAAGATGCGGTTTACCACCTGGCCAAAAGTCCCTAAAACGCCCAGGTCCTGCTGACCCTGGCTGGCCTGGTTGTAGAATATTTGCAGCCCGGCGCCATTGCTGGTCAGTATCTCGACCTGGGATTCGCCTACAAATGGATAGGCGCTGCCAGGAATCACCCGTCCTTCGAACTCCACTTTCCCATCCACGGTCGCCCGTAGAAAGGCGCGCTGTAAAACTGTCACGTAAACCTGGACGCCAGACGCCGCGCCGGTTGGCAGCACGATTTGGGCAGTGGCGTCAGCACCCGATAAATCCGGTAAGATCACAGCCTGGGTCAAAGCTGGAGGGAGCGTCTCCTCCACAGGGTTGAGCGTTGGATTTGGCGTAGCCGTGGCCAGCAAGACTTCGGCAATCGATGGCGCCGCCGGTTCAGGTGTTTGGGTTGTGTTCATCGAGAAGATCCGAATCGCACCCCACACCACGAATATCACCAGGAAAGTTGCAAAAGTTGCTCCGATCAAGATATCCGGCGAGAGCAGCCGCCGCAAAAGCGCTGGCATTGGCCTGCGGCGCGGCGCGGGCCTGGTAGAAGGTTCATTCCGGGCGACTTGGCGCACGTTCAACCGCGCCTGTAATCCCTCGGCAAAACGGAGCAAGAGAGGCTCAGGATCCATCCCCAGGAAAACCGCATAATTTTCAAGCATGCCGCGCCCCTGGGTTGGCGAGGGCAGGTCGTCTAACTGCCCGTCTTCCAGCGCCTGGAGATAATGACGACGAAGATGGGTGTAGCGGACGACGTCATCCAGCGATAGACCTAACAGCTCACGCTGAATGGACAACCGCGAACCTACATCCACGAAGATTTGATCGGCCTGGGTGTAGCTGATCGGCTGAGTCTCGGCAGGACGAGCGGTGCTCCGCGGCGACTTCTCGATGATCGGCGCTTGCGGCTGCTTGCCGTGCCAGTCCTGCAGCAGAACTTCAGGATCCAGTTTTAGATAGCTGGCATATGCACGTAAGAAACCGCGCGCCTGAGCCAAGGATGGCAAAGCCTCGTAGTTATCCTCTTCGAGGGCGCGCAAATAGCGCTCGCGCATCCGAGTGGCGCCAGCGATTTGGTCCAGGGTTAGCTTTTGGGCCTCCCGAGCCTGTCGTAATTGCTGACCGATGGTTTCGTTCATGCTCACCGGCAAGCGCGGCGCTGTGCTAACAAAGCGCCAGCCTGGGATTGGATGGTAGTTTCCCTACAGTAAGTGGTGAAGATAGGCTTCACAAACCTCACTGTTCCCAAACCCAGGCCGGTGGATTGCAGCATGTGCTGCGTATTGCAGCCTATATGCAACCGCTATTCAGCTACCAATTCTTCAACGGCAGGGGCAGACTCTACTTGGGGTAGCACCGGGATCTCGCCCTCACGGTGAACAATCACTTTCACCTCAGGAATCAGATCCAGGGTCAGACGAATATGTACGTTGTATTCGCCCAGGCTGCGCAGTGGTTCGGAGTCCATCTGGCGCCGAGAAACCTCAACCCCGGTTTTCTTTTTGATTTCATCGGCAATCATGCTTGGAGTGATCGAGCCGTACAGCTTGCCAGTCTCGCCAGCTTTGGCTGAGAAGGTCAAAACCAGGTTGGTGAGCTGGGCAGCCACGCCGCCTAATTCCTGGTTGGCCTGGTTGCGCGCCTCAGCCGCTTTCGTGCGGATATGGCTCGCCTGCTTGATCGCGCCAGGGGTGGCCAGGACAGCCAAACCCTGTGGGATCAGGAAGTTGCGGCCGTAACCATCGGCAACTTTCTTGATATCTCCGGCCCGGCCCAATTTGTAAACGTCCTTGAGTAAAAGTACCTTCATTTCTTTTCAAGCCCTTTCTGTTATCGGATGATGCCTGGGACGAAGGGTACAACGCACCAAGCCGAGCGATTCTACCAGAAGGATCAGGAAGAGTCAACGAGAAAATTTGACGTGTCAATCAAACTTTAAAAGTGAACTATTCAACGTTCAAAAGTGAACCGATAGCAGTTGAAAAGTGAACAGGGAAAAACCTAATAAGAGAAGCATTCCAACTTCATAAGTGAACCGGTCATGTTAGAACTAGCTCCATCAGGAGGAGCAAACATGACCCAGGTACATAAACGTTTTTCGGTTGAGCAAGTGAAAGTGTTGTTACAAGGGTACAACCAAGGCAATCTCTCGCGCGGGGATGTGGAAAGCCTGTTAGAGATCAGCAAAACCCGCTTTTTCGCATTGTTGAAAGCCTACCGTCAAGACCCGGAAGGCTTCTCACTCGCCTATCAACGCAGCAGCAAAGGTCGGCTTTCAGAGCAGGTTGAAACGGATATCCGTCAGGAGTTACTGCGGGATAAAGCCTTGATCGATGACAAGGAGCTGCCCATCCACAATTACAACTATTCGGCCCTGGCTGACCGGCTAAAAAAGAAGGGCATCCAGGTATCCACAACCACGATTACCAAGCGGGCTAAAGCCCTGAACTGCTATCGACCCCGAAAAAAGAAGGCCAGCCATGACCGAGAAGTATTGACCTCTTCGATCGGGGATTTGGTCCAGCATGATGCTTCCCTACATAAGTGGTCGCCCTATGCCGATGAAAAATGGACCTTGATCACCTCGATTGACGATTACAGCCGCATGCTACTGTATGCCGAGTTGGTTCGAGAAGAGAACACCTGGACGCATATTCAGGCAGCCCAAGCCCTAATGCAAACCTTTGGCTTGCCTTTTCGCTATTATGTGGATAATCTGCGGGTGTTCCGCTTTGTGCAGAACCGAGACAGCATCTGGCGCACTCATCATCTCGGAACGGATGACGTTGATCCCCAGTGGAAGCAGGTGCTGCGCACCCTCCGAGTCGAAGTCGTCTATGCACTCTCACCCCAGGCGAAGGGGAAGGTGGAACGTCCCTACCGCTGGCTGCAAGATCGGATTGTCCGGACTTGTGCCTTGGAGAAGATTACCGAGTTTGAAAGTGCTCGCCAGGTACTGCAAGAGGAAGTCCAGCGGTACAACTATCACCAAGTGCACTCCACCACCGGAGAGGTGCCTGCCATTCGCTTTGCCAATGCTAAGAAAGCGGGAAACACACTTTTTAGACCGTTTGCCCTCCCAAAACCCTACAAATCGGCCAAAGACATCTTCTGCTTGCGCCTGACCCGCACCCTGGATGGCTATCGTCGAATCTCTCTCAACCGGCATTCCATCGAAGTCCCCAAAGTTGATGTCCGGGAAGATGTGGAGTTACACTTAATCCCTGATCAGGAAATGAATGTCTTGGAGGTACGGATTTGGTTCAAAGACAAAATGGTTCACACAGTCAATTTGCCGTTGGATGGGTTTAGCCGCTTTGGCTGATTAGTTCACTTTTCATGTTTGGTTCAAGGTTAGGAAAACTTGAGAGTTCACTTTTCATGTTTGTCACAGTTCACTTTTCAAGTTTTCCTAACACGAGAAAATTTGACGGCCTTGCCCCCTTGGGAAGTACCTTGCCATTTCAATAGAAAGTGGTAAAATAATGGGCGCTCATGCCCCAGTAGCTCAGTGGATTAGAGCATTTGCTTGCGGAGCAAAGGGTCGCGTGTTTGAGTTCGCGCCTGGGGCACCATTTTTCTCCAGAACCCCTTATCGGCCTTACGCCCACCGGTAAGGGGTTTCGGTTTGTGAGGTTCTATGACCCAAAAACAAATCTTATTAACCAATGACGATGGCATTGACTCGCCCGGTCTGTGGGCTGCAGCTGCGGCGCTCTCTGCACTTGGTTTTGTTCATGTGGTTGCTCCACGCCTGCAATCCTCCGGCGCCGGTCGCAGCCTGCCCAATTCCTCGGACGGTCTGATTACGCGCCAGTTGCTAACGGTAAACGGCAGAGAATGGCCGGTCTATGCCGTTGGCGGTTCGCCTGCCCAAGCAGTGCTGCACGCCCTGATCGAGATTCTCGCTGAACCGCCGGACCTGGTTGTTTCAGGGATTAATTATGGTGAAAACATCGGTAACGGAGTGACCATCTCCGGTACGGTCGGGGCAGCGCTGGAAGCCTCTTCGATGGGCATCCCTGGCCTGGCGGTTTCCTTGGAGACCGATGTCGCCCATCATTTGTCCTATTCGGATGTCATCGATTTTTCGGCTGCTGCTCATTTCACTGCCCTCTTTGCCCACCAGATACTCGAGGTAAACCTGCCTGAGGATGTAGATATCCTAAAAGTCGAAGTCCCCGCCGATGCCACGCCCCAAACCCCCTGGCAGGTCAAGCGCGTCTCAAAGGCGCGCTATTATGTGCCGCTGGCGCCCGCGCCGCACCTCCTGGGACGTTCCCGGTACCCTGGGTTATGAGCTAAATCCCGACCTCGACGATGAAAGCCCGGATACCGATGTTTACGCCTTGCGCAGCCAGCGCATCGTCTCCGTTTCGCCCCTCAGCCTGGACCTGACCTCGCGCGTCGACTTTGCCGAACTCGACCGCCTGCTCCGCACCCCCTGACCCCATTCCATTGTCATATCAATCACTCATCACTCCTCACCCTTAACTCATTTCTTAGCACTTCAATCATCTCCCCATAAATCCGCGGATTGGCGGCCAGGACCGAACATGGCGAGCGCAGATAATCCAGGTCGCCCTCGACCTTACTCACCCGTGCCCCGGCTTCCTCGGCGATCAAACCCCCGGCGGCGACATCCCATGGCTTAAGCTCCAGCTCCCAATAGCCATCGAAGCGCCCGGCTGCCACGTAGCACAGATCCAGCGCAGCCGAACCCGAACGCCGCACCCCCTGGCTGAGCATAGCCAGGCGTCCGAACTGACTCAAGTTGTTCACCGGATTGGTGCGAATGTCGTAGCCAAAACCGGTCACCAACAAACTGCGGTTCAAGTCGGGGGTCTCCGAAACCTGGATGGGCAGGCTGTTCAAACGCGCCCCCCTGCCGCGCTCGGCGCTAAAGCATTCATCCAGAATTGGGTTATACACCACTCCCAATCTGAGCGACGCCATCTTCAACATAGGCCAACGATACGCCGAAAATCGGCACGCCGTGGGCATAGTTGACAGTCCCGTCCAACGGATCGATATACCACTGGCAGCAATCCGCTCCCGAATGTACCCCGCTCTCCTCGGCGACCACCTGGTGTCCCGGATAACTGCTCTGGATCTGCTCCAGCAGATAAGCCTCCGACAGCCCATCGTATTCGGTAACCAGATCGATAGCGCCTTTATAGCGCACGCGGTGATCCTGTCCAAAACCTGCCCGTAAAATATCCCCAGCCGCCCGGGCCAGGGATTCTAAATCTGCTAACGTTGGTTGCAAATGTTTCTCCTCGATTTAAAAATTTTCCGCACTGGATTCGGAAAATTTTATCACTGCTATGTCTCTCCGGCGATCTCACCCGGCGAGCTGCTTGAAAAATCTATCCAAATAGCTGCTCCGCTCAGCCGCGGTCTGGCGGGCGCTGGCGGTATACAGCCGCTCGGGGAGCTTGCGCAGCTTGAAAACATATTCATGGTATGCCGAATGCACCTCGCCCGCTTCGAGCTGTCCGCTCTCCCAAAAGCGCTGGGATGGCTCTGAATAAAACGACTGCCCGGCCATCGCCGCATAGGCAATCGCCCGCGCCGCCCCGATCGCCCCGATCGCATCCAGTTTATCCGCATCGAACAGGATCTGTGCCTCCAGCGTCTCCGGCTGCTCACGCTCATCCCGAAAGCGGTGGGCGCGGATGCAGTGCTGCACCGCCGCAACCCTCTCCTCAGTCCAGCCTTCCTTTCTCAGCAATTCCCCCGCAAATTCCGCCGAAGTCAGGTGATGATTCTCCCTCTTCCCCTCTTCTGATAACTCCTCACTCATCACTCCCCGCAGGGGAACCGCATCATGCAGCAGCACCGCCGCCCGCACAATCTCCAGGTCAGCCCCCTCAACCCGCGCCAGGCGTTCGGCCGTATGCAGCACGCGCAGCACATGCTCAAACCCGTGCACCGGGTCTGTCTCAGGATACCATTTCTTCGCTTCTTCTATGGATGGCATATCTTTACACCGAATAAACTCGCCCTTTCTTAATCACCGTCTGCACCAGGTTTGTTCCAAAGCGGTACCCCAGGTGGCGGTAGTCGTCCACAGCCAGGATCAGCAGATCAGCCTGTTTTCCAGGGGTCAGCGAGCCCAAGCGGTCGGCAGCCGAGATGGCCGCCGCCGCGTTAATCGTCGCCGCCGCCACCGCCTGTCCGGGGGTGAGCTTCATATAGCGGCAGGCCAGCGCCATGGCGAACTGCATATTCCCGCACCAGGCCGTCCCCGGGTTCAAGTCGCTTGCCAGCGCCAGCAGCCCACCCGCCTCAAGGATGGCCTTGGCAGGGGTATATTCGTGCTCGGCCAGGCCAAATGGTGTGCAAGGCAGCCCAACCGCGACGGTCTTGCTGCTCCCCAGAGCCCGAATATCCTCTGGCGAAGTCTTCACCAGGTGATCAGCAGAGACTGCTCCTAGTTCAACCGCCAGGCTGGCCCCGCCCAGGTTGTCGAATTCATCGGCGTGGATTTTTAGCGGAAAACCTTGCTGTCGAGCCCGCTCCAGGATGAGCCGGGATTGTTCTAAATTGAAAGCCCCCGTCTCACAGAACACATCCACAAATGGCAGGGGCTTGAACGGCGCATGCGCCGGCCACCATTCGCTCAGCACCGGCAGCATGATCCGGCTGACCAGATCGGTGTAGCCATCTGCATCGTCGCGGTACTCCGGAGCAATGGCATGCGCCGCCAGGAAGGTCGGGAGGATCTCCAATGGGCCTTCCTTATCCAGCGCCAGCAGCGCCTGCAGCATGCGCAGTTCGGTGGCGGTGCGCAGCCCGTAGCCGGTTTTAGCCTCGGCGGTGGTCGTGCCGTGGCTGAACATGCTCCACAGCCGCGGCCGGGTTTCGGCAATCATCTTCTCCAGCGAGGCGGTGCGGGTAGCGCGCACGGTTGAGAGGATCCCCCCGCCTTCCGCCAGGATCTCCAGGTAGCTTCTACCTTGCAGGCGCAGGTCAAACTCGGCTGCCCGGTCGCCCGCCCAGATGGCATGCGTATGCGGGTCGACAAACCCGGGCATCACCACTTTACCGCTGGCATCCAGGGTCGGCTGGTGCGGGTAAGCTGCGCTCAGCTCGGCGCTGGCGCCAATTGCGACGATCTTCTCGCCTTCGATCAGCACAGCCCCGTCAGGGATAATATTGAGTTGGCCTAAGTCATGCCCGCGCTGCGGGTCAGGGGTAAGGGTGAGGAGCTGCGAAGCAGAGTGGATCAGCATGGGAAATTATTCCGGATCTTCCAATTTTACCACTTCGCTTACTGCATCCACCCCAGGGCAGCCTGGACCGCCGCAGCCCATTTCCACAACGCCATGGAGATCCACCGATGGTGGGTTCGCCCCGCCAGCGGCGCCACTATCCACCCCGACGCCGCCCTGCGCCGAATTACCTGCCCATTGTGGACAGGTAGCAGTTAAGGAAGATCCTGGCGGCTAGCCGCCAGGATCTTCCCCACATTTTATGGATTTTTCTGAATATACCTTACCCCCTCTAGATCTTTGAAGTGTTCGTCCTGCGTCCACAGCGTTGCCTGGTATTCACGCGCCGTTGCCAGTATGAAGCTGTCTGCCATCGGCAGTTTTAGCTCTGCTGAAAGCACCGCCGCACTCATCGCCAGCGAAGCGCTCAAATCCACCATGTTGCCTTTCATCAAGTCGGCAGTTCGAAGCTCGGCCATGGCCAATCCTTGGGTTTGCAGGATTTTTTTGAAAACTTCATAAATACATACGGCTGGCACCACCAGGTGCTCGCTATCCTCAATAGCAGGCGCAAAAAATTCGACATTGGCCCCCTCGGTAAAATACTCCAACCAGCCCGAAGTATCGACAACGTTCATACCCGGTCTTCTTCCTCGCGCTCGATAGATGTCTCCATTCCCTTTAAAGATCCGTGGGCTTCCTGAATGGGCCGCAGCGGGATGAGAACAATTCGGTTATCGTAAGCCAGAACGGTCAGTTTTTGGCCGCGCCTAACCCCCAATAATTCGCGCACTTTCTGAGGAATGACAACTTGATACTTGGTAGAGACAGTCACCGTATCCATACGTTTCTCCTATCGATCGTATATTCGTAATACGAGTATAACATATACTTTTTTTAGGAGCAAATTGTTTTCTGGTCTATCCGAATTTGCTGTTAAAAGCCTCCACCACCCGCCACATCTCCTCTGGCAGCCTTGCTTCGACCTCTCCCGCGATCCACTCCGGCACGCCGTAAAACGCCTCTGCCACAGCCCCGGTGATCGCCGCCAGGGTGTCGGCGTCGCCGCCCAGCGAGACTGCCAGGCGGATGGAGTCTTCGAAATCCTGCGAGTCAAAAAAAGCGATCAAAGCCTCGGGCACGGTTTCCTGGCAGGTTTCGTTGTACCGGTAGACCGGGCGGATTGCGGTGATCGTGCGCTTCAAATCATAGCCAAAACGGCTGGTGATCTCGGCCCGGATTTCATCCTTCGCTAAACCCGTGCGCGCCAGGAAGACAGCCAGGGCAGTTGCCTGGGCCCCTTTGATCCCCTCCGGGTGGTTGTGTGTGGGCGCCGCGCTGGCCTCTGCCTGTGCCAGCACCTCCTCGACCGTAGCGAACGCCCAGCCCACCGCGCTGGCCCGCATCGCCGATCCGTTGCCAAAACTGTTATAGGGGCGTGGATTCGCAGCCCACATCCACGAGCGAAAATAGCCGCCATACCCAGAATTTGGATAGCGCCGCGCCCAGTCCAGGATCGCCTCCTGGTAGGAACGCTTGTGTACGATAGCATCGGCGACGGCAATCGTCAGCACGCTGTCGTCGGTGAACTGGCTGCGCCGGCTGAACAGCTCGAATTCAACGGATTTATACGCGGCATGCTCGTATGGGCAGCCGATCATGTCGCCGGCAATGGCGCCGAGCAAGATAAAGTGGGTCATTCGGTCTCCTTTCCTCCCCGATCCAATGAAAGCTGCTGTAGATTTGGCGGCCGCGCCGGCCAAATCTACCATCACCCCTTATGAAGCTTTTAGTGCTTCATAGCGGGCGTGCATATCCATTACAAACGTTTCCACATCGCCAAGGTGTTCATAGCTTTCGGTCTGCTGCACAAAAGCGCCTTTTTCGATTTGGAGCTGCTCCAATCCTTGATCCGTGAACAGCGCATACGCCTGCCAGCCGGTGGATTCCGTCACATGGTTCTTCATCATCCGGTGTACCAGGTTCACGTCGCTCCCCATCAGATCGTTGATCCCCGCAACCTGCTGCAGAATAAACTCGCCATGATGCACCATGAAATTTCAGATCCAGGGTGGGGATAGCCAGGCAGGCTCTGCAGTTGCAGGTCACCTGGCGGTAAAGCGCATCGGCCTGGTTTCGAAAAGCCAGGTAGGTTTGATCGATCAGCTCCAGCAGCGCCTCCCCCTCCACCACGTTGCCATCTTCAACGTAGGCAAAGACTGCATCCCCCTCCAGCTTTGAGATCGTCAGCAGCCTTGCCAAATTCCTCGACGATCGCCTCCAGAAAGAAGCGATATCGCCAGGTTTGCGTGTTCGATCTCGGTCTGGGCGACATAAGAGGTGTAGCCAGAAATATCAGCCAGCACCAAATACCCGCTCTGCTTTTTTCGTTCCATCATTCACTCCTGGAAAACGGATAATACAAGTCTTATTATATCCTTTTTGGGTGCAACCTGGCTTCCCACCTCCTGGGATTTTCCTCGATATAGTTTCGGATGCGGTTCAACCCTGCCTCATCTCGGATGATATGCTCATAATTATTGCATTCGTTGGCATCGACCCATCCTCGTCAATCATTCGTAGGGGCGACCTGCGGTCGCCCCTCCGCGTCGTGGCGATGTTGCCCCGACAATAATGACGCCATGGATGCGATTCGGCATCACCACGAACGCATCCAAGAAATATCTGGATAATGGCGCGTGCAGGCGCTCCCATTCGGCACGCACAATGCGTCCAAACGCGTTCAAATTCACCCCGCCATCCAGGACCTCCCCCAACAATTCGGCGCGCTGCGCCGTGCAGATCGTCACGAAACACGCCCCGGCCTGGGTGTAATCGTATCCATCCAGACGGATCGAATGGCGGTGGCATTTTCGCGGATCGTAGGCCATCGGGTTATTAATTCAGGCGAGCGCTCACTCCCACGGATTGATCAGCGCCACCCCGCAGTTTACAAAATCCGCCAGGTTGCGCGTCGCCAGGATCAAGCTGTTCTGTAACGCGCTGGCTGCAATCAGCGAATCGATCACCGGCAGCGGCTGGCCGAGTTTTTCCAGCCGGGCGGTGAGTGACCCCCATAATAACATCGTCTCTGCGTCCAAGGGGATCATCCGCCCTGCGAAGCGCTCGCTGAGTCCAGTGTTCATCCAAACCAATAATTCGGTCTTGCGCCCCGATTCTGGGCAGCCGTTCGATCCCGCGTCTGGATCTCACCGATCGTAATCACGCTGATGAATAGTTGGTCCTCGGCAATGCTGTCGATCCAGTGGATCACTTTTTCCTCCGGCTTACGCCGCGTGAATTCCGACAGCACACAGGTATCCAGCAGATAGTTCATGGCTCAATCCCGATCTCACGCGGCAGTTCCTGATCCCGCTCGATCGCCAGCTCAGAACCTGCCAGAGGGGAGTTGAGCAGGTATTCCGCCAGGCTGCCGCCGCGCGTCAGGCGCTCATACTCAGCAAAAGGCAGCACCACCACCGCCTTGCGTCCCCGCCGGGTGATGATTTGGACGCCTTGCGCCAAAGCGCGATCTACCACCTCGCTGAATTTGCTCTTCGCTTCCTGCAATTGCCAGATATTATTCATGCAGCACCTCCGCAACTGACTGGTCTGACTGGTCTGTTATCATAGCAATTGTAGCATAAAATAGGATCATACACTAAGGAGTAATTTGTTGCATCTACTCATTGGAATTTTCAATTTTTATTCGATTTGAGACGGTTCACAAATTACGAATCCCCATTCCCCCCACAAACCCCTCCATCTCAAATTCCGGATCTGGATAGCTGTAGAAACCATGCCCGGTCTTAACCCCCAGCCTGCCCTGGTCGACGTAGGCTTTGATAAAATCGGCGTTTTGCTGCAGCTCGGGGTCGTTCAGCACCCCTGCCCAATACTGAGTGATATCCCACACCGTCTCCAAACCGATCGTGTCGATGATCCCAAACGGCCCCACGGGCATCTTCATCACCCCCATCCAGGCGCGATCGACATTTTGAAAAGACGTCACCTGCCTGGCTGCCAGGGACATGGCGCTGCGCAAGAGGGCGTTGAGCATCGTGTTGAACACGTAGCCGTAGTTCTCTTTTTCGAGCCGGATCGGAATTTGCCCGATCCGTCGGGCAAAAGCCTCCAATAGATCCACGGTCTCCGGTGCGGTGCCTGGGTGCGGCATAATGTCGACCACATTCGAGGTCCATACATAGCCGTGGAAATGCAGCGCCGCAAAACGATCCGGGCGTCCGCTGGCCTCTGCAAACATCGAAGGCACCAGGGACGATGTGTTCGTGGTAAACACGGTATGTTCCGGGCACAGGCGGTTGAACCGCGGAAACACCTGGCTTTTTAGCTGCGGGTCTTCTGGTACCGATTCGCTCACCAGATCGGCCTGCGCCGCTGCTGCCTGTTCATCCGTCGTCGGGTGGATGCGTGCCGACGCCGCCGCGATCTGTTCCTCGCTGAGCATGCCGCCTGCCAGAAAGCTATCTGTGTACCCTCGGATCAGCGCCGTGCCTTTCGCCAGCGCCTCCTCCGAAATATCGTACAGGTTGACGTCAAAACCGTGCAGCGCACACTGCAGCGCGATCTGCCCCCCGAGCGTCCCCGCCCCGATCACCAGCACCGTGTGGAGATCCTCGATCTTCAGCATTTTTTGCTCCTTTGATTGGATTTTTAACCTTTAACTTTCCAACTTTCAACCTTCTAACCCAGGCATATATTCTACTATCCCTCAAACATAATGCAGCGGGTCGCCCTTCTACCCTTTCCTCCGCCAACGCGGCAGGAACGGCGGGACGCGTTGGCAGTATTCCTGCCACTCCACGCCGAATTCCAGCGCCAGGGCAGCCTCCTCGCGCCTGGCGCGCAGGCTAATCAGTGGGGCAAAAATGGCCAGGAACAAGGTTGTCCAGGTGCTGTAGATCAGCAGGCTGCCGAATGCAGCCAGGATGATCCCGGCGTACAGCGGATGGCGCAGGATGGCAAAAGGTCCGCTGGTCACCAACCGGTGACCTGAAAATAGCTGCACGCCTAGCGCGGTAGAAGGGAAATAATTCTCACCCAACGCCAGGCGAGCCCACAGCACCAGCGCCATCCCTGGGAAATACAGCAGCGTGCCGGATACCAGGGACCAGATCCGGGTGGATTGCGAGACATTTAGCGGCAGGGGTTTCCAGCCTAGCCAGCAGGACCCGAAGAAGAGCGCTGAAGTGAGCAGGTAAAACCACGGCGAGCGCAGCCAGGCCCCGGTCTGCCCGCTGCTGCGGCCCGGCCGGCGTTGAATGCCGCGCCAGATCCCGTAGAAAAGCACCCCCAGCGTCACAAATGCCAGCAGCCCGCCCGCAATCCGCACGAGGCGCTCAGCCAGCTCAAGAGTCATGCTCCCTCGCCTGGGCCGCCCTGGCGCGCCGGGCAGCAGGTTCCAGAAACACTTTGATTGTCAGCCAGTCTAAAAAGCCTGGTGACAGCGTTTTGAGCCACACCGCTAATCTCCCCGGGCCCATCAGCGTCTCGCGCTTACGTGTATAGGCCGCTCGCAGGGTGATCTCAGCGCAGCGTTCGGCGCTCATCGTTTTGCTGGTGTAGTAATCCTGGCCGCGGCTCACCCCCCGCGCGCGCGCCGTCCTTGTTCATCTGCACGGCGTGGAACTCGCTCCTCACCCACCACGGGCAGATCACGGTGACGCTGACCCCGCTCTGCGAAAGCTCCATCCGCAGCGCATCGGCAAACCCGTGCAGGCCATATTTGCTGGCGCAGTATGGCGTATTGTAGGGGAGCGCCGTTTTGCCGCCCAGGCTGGAGACCATCACAATCCGCCCCCTGGTCTGTTTCAGGTACGGCAGGGCGTAGTAGGTGCAGTACACCGCTCCATAGAAGTTGACTGCCATCGTGTGGCGAAATAAATTTAAGTCGGGAAATTCATCGAACAGCGCCGATGCGGCCAGCCCGGCGTTGTTAATCAGCATATCCAGCCTGCCGAATGCCGCCAAGGTTTTCTCCACCAGCGCCTTGCATTGGGCTTCATCAGAAACATCGGTTGGTACGACCAGCGCCTCGCCTCCCAATTCCCGGCACTCCACCGCTGCTTGCTCCAGCCGCTCGGCGCGCCGCTGCCGCAATAACCACTTTCGCCCCCTGGCGGGCAAGCTCCAGCGCCAGCTCTCTGCCGATCCCGGCCGATGCCCCCGTGACAATCACCACCTGGTCGCGAAACACAGCTCTTTCCATGGGACCCTCTTTTCCCCAGCCTATAGCTCAATCATTGGTATGCAGTCGCTTGCTGACTGCCTTGGCAATCTCCACAATAATTAACAGGATAATGGAAATTCCGATAACCCACGACCACTCTTCCAAAGTTAAGGGTACGATCCCCAACAGCTCGCGTAGCCCAGGGATCCAAAAGGCAATCCCAATCGTCACAAAGCCCGCCAGGACCGCCCAGATCAGCGGCTTATTGGCTGTCAGTTTGTTCATGCGGAAGATCGGCAGGCGCATGCTGCGGTAGGCGAAGATATAGACGATCGAGTTGATCGCAAAGCTGGCAAATACGATGCTCTGGCCTTCCATAGGGTTGTTGTGAATCTGAAAATAATGCCCAAACAAAGCCAGCGCAAAGATCGAGCTGGTGATGCTGATCACTGCAATCAGCGAACCTCCCAGGCGTGTCAATATCGGCGATTTCAAAGAGCGCGGCTTTTCGTCCATGATGCCTGCTTCTTTGGGCTCGAAACTCAGCACGATATCCAGCGGGCCGTCGCAGATCAGGTGGATCCATAAGATCTGGGCCACCGCCAGAGGCGCCGGCCAACCCAACAGCATGGCGATGAAGATTGTCAGCACCTCGGCAAACGAATTGGAGAGCACATAAGCGACCACTTTGCGGATGTTGGCAAAGATCACCCGCCCTTCTTCGATGGCCGCCACGATGGTGCGGAAATTATTGTCCAGCAAGATCAAATCGGCGGTTTCCTTGGCCACGTCAGTGGAGCTCCCCACCACCACACCGATGTTGGCGCACTTCAATGCCGGGGCATCGTTTACCCCGTCTCCAATCATGGCAGTGACCTCGCCGTCCGCCTGGAGCGCCCGGATGATGCGGAATTTATCCTGTGGGTGGATGCGGGCAAATACCGCCGTTTTCTTCACCTGCTGCTCGAGCTGCGCATCGCTCAACCCGGCGGTCTGGCCGCCTTCCAGGGTCAGATCCCCCGCCTGCGTCAGGCCGATGTTGCTGGCAATGCGCTCCGCCGTCCGCCGGTAGTCGCCGGTGATCATCTTGACCTGGACACCGGCATGCTGCGCCACCTGGATGGCTTCCTCAACCCCCTGGCGCACCGGATCTTCCATCCCGAGCAGTCCAATCCAGGTGTAGCCGCTGTAATCTTCCAGGATTCCACCCGAGCGCCAGGCCAGGCCCAAAAGCCGCAGCCCTTCCCCGGCCCATTCATCCACCTGCGCCAGCAGGCGCTCGCCCTCAGCCGCGGAAATAGCGCACATCCCCAGCACAATTTCTGGAGCTCCTTTCAAGAAGAAGGTATGCTCCCCGTGAAAGATATTGCTGGTCACCGCCGTGATCATATATTTCGTTTCGCTGGTGAACAGCTCCTCCGCCAGGCGCTGCGAGCTGTTAAACAGATCCTGGGGATCGCCGGGCATCTGCTTCTCAGCATACTCCCACAGGGCGATATCCACCGGGCCTTCCATGTTGTTGCACAGCACCATGGTTTGCCAGGCGCGCTCCTCGTCGAGCAGGTCAGCCCGGTTCACCCGCATGCGTCCCTCGGTGAGCGTCCCTGTTTTATCGGTGCAGATCACTGTCACTGAGCCGAGCGTCTCCACCGCCAGCAGCACCTTCACCAGCCCGTTGCGCTTGAGAATCTTGCGCATCCCCAGCACCAGGGTCACCGTCACCGCGATCAGCAGCCCCTCGGGCACCGCCGCGATCGCCAGGATGATCGCAGTGCGCAGCATGTCGAAGAATCCGCGCCCCATCAATAATCCCACGATCAGGATCACCAGCGTAGCCGCTGCGACAATATAAGTCAAAACCTTGCTGAACGCTTCCAGCCGCACCTGCAGAGGGGTGTCTTCCTCGACATGCTCGCTCAGGCTGGCGGCGATCTGTCCCAATTCGGTGCTTGTCCCGGTCTTGGTAACGCGCAAAATCCCCCGTCCGGTGACCACCGTGGTGCCCATGAACACCTGCGTATGTGAATTGGAGCCATTCTCGAGCAGGGATCCCCCACTCCAGCCGTTTGCCTGCTTGTTCACCGGTTCGCACTCGCCCGTCAGGATGGCTTCATCGAGCGCCAGGCGGGTGGCTTCGATCAGCATCCCCATCGCCGGGAGCTTTTTCCCCGGCGTTGAGCACCACCAGGTCCCCCGGCACCAGCTCCCAAACTTCCACC